>CAWEPR010000006.1:0-397863 GCA_963811065.1 uncultured Acidobacteriota bacterium | reverse complement strand
CACCGAATGCGGTGTTGTTTGCCACGTCGAGTTTCTGGCAGGGCATTGACGTGCGCGGCGCGCAGCTTTCGTGTGTCATCATTGATAAGCTGCCGTTCGCCGTGCCCTCAGACCCGGTGGTCGCCGCGCGCCAGCGTTTCATAGACGATCAGGGCGGCTCTTCGTTTTACGAGTACAGCGTGCCGCAGGCGATTATCAGTTTGAAGCAAGGGCTTGGACGCCTTATCCGTAGCACGACGGACAGGGGCGTGCTCGCCGTCTTAGACCCTCGCCTGCGGACGAAGGCGTATGGCAGAATGTTCTTACAAAGCCTGCCGCCGTGCCGTATCACCTCGCACATCGAAGAAGTAGCGGGCGTGTTCGACGTGGGTGCGTCGCTGGCGAGATAAAACCGTTTACGCTTTATCACTCACACCACAAAGCGAAGGTTAACCTTCCAGAAGGAGACGACATGGATAGTGAAATAGTAGCCAGAGCCATCTACAAAGTCATCGTCAACGACGAAGAGCAGTATGGAATCTGGCCCGCCGACAGGGAAAATCCTACACGTTTCAAAGACGCAGGTAAGGGCGGATCGCTGAAAGAATGTACGGCTTACATCAAAGAGGTCTGGACGGATTTCAGGCCGCTCAGTATCAGGAAAGAGATGGACAGGGGAGGCTCGAAAGGCTGATTACCGGTTGAAGTAGAAAAACCGGGGCGGCGGGAGGGGAAAGTTATAGCATGGCGGGATTGTTTGAAGTGATGATTGAGCGCAACTTCTCAAGCGCGCATCAACTGCGCGGCTACAAGGGAAAGTGCGAAAACCTGCACGGGCACAATTATAAAGTCGAGATTTACGCTCGCGGGCGTGAGCTTGATAATATCGGCCTGCTTGTGGATTTCGGCGAACTCAAAGACGCGGCGGACGAGGTCGTGCAGTATCTAGACCATCGCAACATCAATGAGCTTCCGCCGTTTGATGTCGAATTAAATCCTTCCGCCGAAAACCTCGCGCGCTACATCCTCGAGCGCGTCGCCTCTCGCGTCGGCGATGAGCGTGTGAAGATTTATAAGGTGCGCTGCTTCGAGACGCCGACGAGCGTTGCCACGTATCAAACAGACTAAAGAATGCAAAATTAAAAGTTAAAAATGCAAAAGGAAGGCGGAAGCCAATTTGATTAAACAGGTTTCCGCCTTCCTTTTGCATTTTTAATTTTGCATTTTTAACTTGCTACGAGGTTCGCCACGTCTATCCGATACTTCCTGATCTTGCTGTAGAGACGCGGGCGGTAGATGCCGAGAAGATTGGCCGCCGCCTGTTTGTTGCCTCCGGTGCGTTGCAGCGTCTTTTCGATGACGAGCTTTTCGATGTCTTCGAGTGTCATGTTGGGTGGCACGTCCCACTCTGCGCCGAGCGTTGCGCCTTCCGGCAGCGACCCGTTATCAAATGGCAAATCAACCGGCTCGATCTTGCTGCTTTTGGCGAGCAGCACGGCGCGCTCGATGACGTTCTGCAATTCGCGGACGTTACCGGGCCAGCTATGCGAGAAGAGGCGTTGATAGGCAGCCTGCGAGACGCCCGTGATTGGCCGGTCGTACTTTTGAGAATAAATCTTCAAAAAGTGCTCGGTCAGGAGTTGTGTGTCTTCGGCTCTTTCGCGCAGGGGCGGGACGTGAATCGTAATGGTCGAGATGCGATAGAAGAGGTCGTCGCGCAAGAGGCCGTCGCGGATGGCGTCCGCCGGAAGGCGATTTGTCGAGCAGATGAGACGGAAATCTACGGCGTAAGTTTTCTCCGAGCCGATCTTGCGATAGCTGCGCTCTTGCAGCACGCGCAGGAGTTTGGGCTGCAATTCGACCGGCATCTCCGCAATCTCGTCGAGCATCAGGGAGCCGCCCGCAGCATGTTGAACTAAGCCTTCCTTGTCGGCGTGCGCGCCCGTGAAAGCGCCTTTCGTGTGGCCGAAGAGTTCGGATTCGATCAGTTCTTTGGGAAGCGCGGCGCAGTTGACCTTGATGAAAGGTTTTTTGGAACGCAGTGAGTTGTAATGAATGGCGTTGGCGATTAATTCTTTGCCAGTGCCGGATTCGCCGACAATCAGGACGTTGGCGTCGGACTTGGCGACGGATTCGATGGTCTCGTAGATGGTCTGCATCTGCTTGGATGCGCCGATGATGTTGAAATATTCGGCGCGCGTGGCGAAACGGTCGCGCAATCCCTTGGCTTCTTCGCGCAACTCGCGGCTTTCCAGCGCGCGTTCGACCAATGGCTGCATCTGCTCGAAGTCGAAAGGTTTTTCGACAAAGTAAAATGCTCCGGCTTTCGTCGCTTCGACGGCGCGAGCCACCGTGCCGTAGCCCGTGACGACGATCACCTCAGTTTCGGGGCGCACATCTTTCATGTGGCGTAAGACGGCCAGACCATCCATGTCAGGAAGTTGTAGATCGCAGATGGCCAGGTGATGCGCGCCGCGATCAAACAACTCGATGGCTTCAGCCCGGTCGCGGCTGTGTCAACCGTATATCCCTCTTCGACCAGATTCTGCCGCAGCGAATCGGCCATCATCGGCTCGTCGTCAATTACCAGAATGCGTGACTCTTTACGTTCCACCTTTTTCTTACTCCTCGTTAAAGGCAGGGATGAGGGCGGGGGATGAGGGATGAAGTAAAAACTAAAAGCTCTTATTTCATCTCTCATCCCTTAGCCTTCACCCCTGCTGTTCTAGCGGTAAACGGGCGCGCAGTGTGTCTGCGTCATAGTTGGCTTCTCCGCCGTGCGCTTCGATGATTTTAGCGGCGAGCGACATCCGCAAGCCCTCGCTTCCGGCGAAGGAATGAAAGGGGTCATCGCCGTTGTTTGTTTTCACGCCGCGCCACTCGATAATCGCTCCCCGCCCGTCTTCGTCAGGCCGTAAACAAATGCTCAAGCCTGCGTTGTCACCAATGGGGCGTAGACTGAGCGCGTTTGACGTAATGGTCTTGAAAGCTTCCGTGATGGCTGCCACGTCAAAGTCGCCCGCGAGTTCACCTGCCTCGGCTTCGATTTTGATTTCTCCATCGTTTTCCAGATTTGACAGGATTTTGACGAGGTCTGTTTGCGGCTGGAGACGAAGCTCAAGCGGGCGGCCCACG
This sequence comes from uncultured Acidobacteriota bacterium, assembly GCA_963811065.1. Lineage (GTDB taxonomy): Bacteria > Acidobacteriota > Blastocatellia > Pyrinomonadales > Pyrinomonadaceae > QHXM01. Next base: position 394,749 of record CAWEPR010000006.1, on the reverse strand, counting down.
CGGACAAGCGTGGTCATATCGGCGGCTGCGCGCTCTAATCCTGCTATCAGTTTGGCTATTGTTTCATGCTCGTCCGCCGGTCGCTCGGCCTTTTCCATGCGCTTACGCAGAAACGTGGCATAGAGTTTGAGACCGTTTAGCTGGTTTTTCAGGTCGTGGACTATCTGGACGGACGCCCGCCCAATCTCCTGGAGCGTCTCTTTGTCCTGTGTCTCCGATTTTAACGGCTTCATATTGCTCAAGAGCTTCGCCGACCGAGTGCTCCGCAAGCGCACTGAGTGCCTCTAAGGGGCAGACCGCGTGTACGAATAAAACCCAAATAGCGGGGTTCGTTGTGTTGCGTTTCGATGCGGCATCTTAACAAAAAAAGCCAGCGTATGCTAGTCATGCATCGGGCGGGATGGCAAATCGGTTGTGAAAACTCGTCATTTTGGCTCTACAATGGAGTGAATGTTAATGGATAGTGAAAACGGCAGCCCGCTGCCGCCGATGGTGCTGGTGGTCGAGGATTTCGAGGACAACCGTTTCATGATGAGGCGATTGCTGGAAATGAGCGGTTATCGCGTGCTGGAAGCCATCAACGGCGAAGAGGCTGTCGAGTTGGCGCACCGCGAGCGGCCTCAACTGATTTTAATGGATTTGAGCCTGCCGCAACTCGACGGGCTGGCCGCCACGCGCCGCATACGCCAGCACGCAGACCTGCGCGATGTCCCGATTGTGGCCGTCTCCGCCCATGACACAGCAGACTTTCACGCCGATGCGCTGGCCGCAGGTTGCAACGATTACGTCACCAAACCCATTGACTTTGACCAGTTGGAGGCGCTCTTAAACCGCTTATTGCCGAAAAACAGTAGTCAGTAACCAGTTTTCAGTTTTCAGTTAAAAGCAAAGCCCCCTGGTCTAAACTGAAAACTAAAAACTGAAAACTGTTTGCTGTTGACTGTCCTCATGCCGCAACAATTTTCCATACTCATCAGGAAGCAGGAAGAAGCCATCATCCGCGCGTGGGTGGATGAAATGTATGCGGAGCGGCGGACGGAGCTTCCGGCGACACTCTCTTACGGGCATCTGGTGGACCATTTCCCGGAGATGCTGCAAGAACTCGCACTGCTGCTCGACCAGTTAGCGACCGATGCGGAGATCATAGAAACTACACGGCGTTTGCGTGCTCACGCGCAGGTTCGCTTTCATCAAGGGGCGTTGATTGATGAAGTGGCACGCGAGTTGATGATTTTTCGGAAGGTCTTTAGTGATTTTCTGTGGCGCGAGGGACTCAGCGCCACCGAAGGAGATTTCTGGGAATTGCGCGATGCGCTCAGGCGCGCTGACCGCTTTGTGGACGAACTGATAGTTCAGGCCATCGTCGTCTACGCTGCGAGCCTTCGCCCGCCCGTCGAAACGCGCACTTCCGTCTGGCCGCCGCCGCGCCGTCGCCGGACCGACTTCCCGGAGAACAGGCAGCGATGACGAGGTCAGAAAGCACATTACCCATCTTGCGGAGCGTGCGAGCCAAACTTCTCTTGGTGCTCGCCGTGCTGTCTCTTCCTCTGCTCGTCGTCAGCCTGATTCAATTCAACAATTATCGCAGAGACCTGGACGAGCAGGCGTCAACCATCGCACGCATCGAAACGACCGCCGCCGCCGGCTCGCTCTTCTCCTGGCTCGAAGATCATCCGTCCTACGCCGCGCGCTCCGACACTATTCCGACAGCCGAAGCACAGGCTCTCTATGCGCGACTCCATCGTGATACGGCGGCGTCCGACGCGGAGACGACAATCGCAATCTTCGACGCTCAGGGGCAGCCCGTTAAGAACCCTGCCGCGCAGACACCTGTCCCGGCGTCTTTGACCTTCCCGGCTCATGCCGGACGGGAGCAGTGGAACGACACCGTGACGCGCATGACAGCCATGAAGCGCGTCGAGCAGTTTGGCTGGAGCGTTGCCGTCGGTGTCCCCGTAGCGGAAAACACGACGGCTGGCCGCTCAACTTTCATGTTGACGGCGACATGGGCGCTTGTGCTGCTGGCCTCGATTCTGCTCGGCGTGTGGGCTGCCGGTCGGTTCACCAAGCCTTTGCGGAAACTCGCGGCGACCGCTTCGACGCTCGGCGAAGGGCAATTGCAGGAGCGCGTGGCGGTCGAGACGGACGATGAGGTCGGTGCGCTGGCGCAGAATTTCAACGTCATGGCGTCGCAACTGGAAGCGAAGTTCACAGAGTTGCAGACGCAGGGAGCGTTCATCGAAGAGGTGCTCGACGGTCTTCCGTTAGGGTTGGCAGTTCTGGACGAACGCTTGATTGTTCGCCGCGCTAATTCGACTTTCGCAAGTTTCGTCAATCGTGACAGCGGCGCTCTCGCGGGGCGCGGGATTTACGAAGCGGCGGCAGGAATGGCCGTCCTGAGCGACATCGTTGAAGACGTGCGCCGCTCGCGTAAGCCTTTCGTCACCTACGGCCTGCCTTTGAACCTCATCGCGCGAAACAGGGAAGAACAGAGCGAGAGTGCGGTAGGCAGCTTCTGGGATGTGATGATCTGGCCGACGAGCGCACGCAGCGCCGGGCGCGGCGACCTCATCTTGATTCTCTCGGAAGTCTCCAAGCGCGTGCGAGCCGAAAAACTCGCTACCTCCGCTTTCGCTTCCGAGCGCACGCGCGCCGCAGAGCTTGAGGGCATCATCAACCAGATGAACGAAGGCGTCATCATCATCAACCGGCAGGGACGTTATCGCGTCAATCCTGCGGGCGTGAAGATCATCGGGCGCGCTCCTTCTGAATTCCGCGACGGCACGGAAGCCCTGATTGCGGATATGGCATTCCGTGACCTCAATGGTCGGAATCTATCTGCCGAGGAACACCCGCTCTGGCGTGCGCTCGAACGGCGCGAGCATCTCTCAAGCGAGCAGCTTGAAATCGTTCAGGCCGACGGGGAAAAGCGCGTGGTCGCCATGTCAGCCACACCGCTCATGGGCGAAGACGGCAGACCCGAAGGCGCGGTCGCGGTCTTTCGTGATATTACGGAAGAGGTCAAACAGCACGGTGAACTCGTCGCGGCTTATGATCGCCTGCGCGAGCATGACCGTTTGAAGTCGGCTTTCGTCTCCAACATCTCGCACGAACTGAGAACGCCCTTGAACGTCATCATCGGCTTGTGCCAGTTGCTCGAACGCGACCGCCAGTCGCCGCTCGCGCCGCTTCAAAACGAAGCCGTCACGCGTATGCAGCGCAACGCGCGCTCGCTGCTTGAACTGGTCAACGACCTGCTCGATTACTCAAGGCTCGAAGCCGGGCGCGCGGCGCTTCATCTGGACAGCGTTGACGTGGGCGAGATTGTCGCTGGGGTTGTCGCCGACTATGTTGGTGAGGCGAAGGATAAGCGCGTAGAGCTGCGCGCAGAGATTTCGCCGGAACTCGGTCAGGTGTGGACGGACAAGCATAAACTTCAGCAGGTGCTTTCCAACCTGATTGGCAACGCCGTCAAGTTCACCACCGCCGGAAGTGTCACCGTTAGCGCTTCATTGATTGATAAAGATGGGTGGTGTCTGGAAGTGAGCGACACAGGCATTGGGATTTCGAGCGAGGCGTTGAGCTATATCTTCGACGAATTCAGGCAGGTTGACGACCGGCTGGCTCGGACTTATGGTGGAACGGGGCTGGGGCTGGCCATCACGCGCAAGATTGTCGAACTCCTCGAAGGCGAGATCAGCGTTGAGAGCGAGCCTCAAGCGGGCAGCCGTTTTCGCATCATCTGGCCGCGCAGCATCCGGCAGCGCACCGGAACAGGCTCACTCGTCGGCAAGAACGTGCCTGCGCCGAACGAGGCCAACGAATTCGAGCGAGCGCGCAATCGGGCAAACATAAAGTAAAGCACATCCGATGATCCATCTGGAACATTCTCGGCCAGCCGTGTGTCTAACGTTTTCAAAGAGCCATATGCCGGTGTATCTTGTGCGTAAGTGTTCAATAAAATGAGGCTCACGGAAGAGGATGCATTATGTCAATTACAGATGAGAAGCTGAATCAACGGGATGGCTCTGATAGCTCGCGGCGTGCTGTCTTTATGGTTGCGGGTCTCGTCGCGCTGCTTTTAGTCGCCGGGCTGATAGTCTTTTTGAAGACGCGCCCGGAGCCAAAGCCCGCGAGCGGCCCCGCGAATCAGACGCTCGAAAACGCTCTGCGCGCCGGGTCTGGGGAATTTGAAAAGTATCGTGAGCTAATTAAGCGGGATGAACCCGAAGCAGTGAGTCAGGGCAATGTCGCTGGCGGGCTGGAGATGGTGCTGGCGACGACCGTCAGAAACTTCACGGGACGCACCCTCAGCGGGGTGGAGATGAAGGGAACCGTGACAGACCTCGATGACAAGCCGATAAAGGAGCGCACGATGATCGTGATTCCGTCGGCGGGCTTGACGGAATTGGAAAACAACAAAACCGCGAGAGTGAAGATCACGATTCCCGGCTTTACTAAACAGGAAGATAAGGATCGGATTGAGTCGGGTCAGGCCAAGATTAAGATGGAAGTAACGGCGGTGAGTTTTAAGTAAACTCTAACTGCGTGCTTAAGTTTTAATCTGAAGAGTCCCGCCAGGGGCTATTGTCACGTCGCCCCTGACGGGGCTGAAAACTTGCCTGACAGGTTTATTTAACTAAAGAGACTTTTTCACCATCGCAGGTCATATCTAATCCGACCAGCGCGCCAGCAACCTACGCCCAGCACGGGGATTGAGCCGTCCAGAAAGAGAAGAGCGTCGGGCAGGCGGCGCACGCGGTAGGTGTGGCCTGACGCAGAGCCGACCGACAGGGTAATTCCTTCGAGAGAGACGGCGGCCACCACAGCATCGCGCCAGTCTTTGCGGCAGCGCAGGATGAGGCGCGCTCCGACGGGCAAAGAGCCGAGCGTCAAAACATTTTCCGTGTTCTCGGAAACATCAAGGCCGCCAGGCGTCATAGCTGCAAGAGCAGCGACAGCACCGGGCGGCCTCTCAAGTTTTGCGCTCAAAGGTAGTCTTAAACTCCCATCGGCTCTTCAAAAGGCAAATCCTGCTGGTTGGCTTTGCGCTCGCGGCAGTTGGCGTAGGAGCGCATCGCCAAGGACAGAATCACAAACGCCAGTCCAATCCACATCACCGACCAGAAGATCGCCGGGATACCCGTGGCGCTGGCCATGTTTCCCGCATCCGAATGCGAGCCGGGCACGAAGGAGTAAAAGAAGAGCGTCTTGAGATCAAGCAGGGCGTTCAAGACCGATTGCACGGCGAGGAAACTGACGAAGAAAGTTGCCACGCGCGGCGGTGCGTAGGTGGCTATGGCGATGAGTCCAGCCGCGATGCCGACGCCCGCAATGATCGTGAATAGGCTGCCGAGGCCGAAAATGATCGTCAGCGCGAGAATGAATGCGCCTGTGCCAATCAGAACATAACGGGCTGCGATGGCGCGGCGAATCAGGAAGAGCAGCAGCGCGCCGTAGGCCATTGCGCCCAGATACCCGGCGCTGGAGACGAAAATCTGCGAGAAGATGCCGCCCGTCGTCGTATAGGTCAGGCCGCTCGTATCAACCGCCACGCTGAGGCGTGCGACGGAGTTACCCGTCAGCAGCGCCGCCAGTGCGTGCCCGCCTTCGTGTATGAACGTGACGAAGAGGTTGAAGGGATAGCTCAGGACAGAGAGAAAGGGAATGTACCAGAGCGCGATGGTGATCGCGGCGGCGATAAGCAGCGTGCGAACCTGCGGGCGCGCATCTGCGGAAATGTTTGTCAGTCTCATCTTGAAAACTCCGCTCAGAGAAAAACTTCCGATTAATCGGGTCAATCTGCCCTTGCATTGTACGACGAAGAGGACCGAGGAAACAACGCCCTCTCGTCTTCAATTGCTATCAACGCGGTTCTGCGCCTGTTTGTTCCGTCCGCCTGTAGTCGCCTGATTTGCCTCCGGTCTTCTCTTCCAGCCGAACATCCGTAATCGTCATGGCCTTGTCCACAGCCTTGCACATATCGTAGACGGTGAGCGCGGCGACTGTTGCGGCGGTGAGAGCTTCCATTTCAACTCCGGTTTGCGCTTGCGTGGCGGCCTCGGCTTCGATGAGAACGCCAGTGTCCTGAAGTTCAACCCGGACATCAACGTGCGTGAGGGGCAGAGGATGACAAAGCGGAATTAGCTCGGCTGTGCGCTTGGCCGCCATGATTCCGGCCAGCCGGGCCGTCTCCAGCGGGTCGCCTTTCGGCGTGCGATGCTCACGAATAGCAGTGATTGTTTCCGGCGACATCAGGACACGCGCGCTGGCTACGGCACGCCGCGCCGTGACGGCTTTCGCGCTGGTGTCAACCATCTTCACGCGTCCCTCTTCGTCCATGTGCGAAAGACGTTTCATAGCGGGAGAGTAAACCTGAAATGAAGCGAAAAGTAAAAGGGTTAAGACAGGAAAATAATTAGACCGAGATTAACAGGATTAGCAAGATTAAGAAGATAAGGCAGGACGAGGGGGCTTGATGTTTCTTCCCTTTATCCTGTCCATCCTGTTAATCCTGTCTAAATTTACTTTGCGTATGCGGCTGATTCGGTTTTGTGATGGATTTGTAGTCTTTGAAAGAATGGAATCTTCGATTAGCCTCTCCACAAATAGCTGCCTGCGCGGTAGAGCGCGACGGCCACGAGGACGAACAGAAAGTAATGAATGGCCAGCACGTAGCGATACTCCGTGTGGAGTGCCGACTGAACGCAAAGATAATAAGCGGGAACGACGAGCAAGAGGACAAGCGTGCTGCGCCTGCGAGCGCGAATCAAGAGGATGAGTCCAAAGACGGCGAGCGGAAACATCACCGCAGTGACGAAAATTTTCTGGATGAGACGAATCATCGCGCGCGGGATTCGCGTCCACGTGAAAGAGGCCGGGCCGAGAGCGTAAAGCTGCGCCTGCCCGATTTGTAAAGTCGGAGTCACGCCTTTTGCCCCGGCATTGGTAATTACTATCTTTGCCTGATCGTTGTTGCTGCTGACGAAAGGAATCTCGATTATATGCAAAGGCTGTTCTGCCGGTGTTTTCCAATCCTGTATCTCGACAATCGCCGAAGCATATTGATAATGGTTAGCATATTGATGATCGTTGCCTGCGCTAACCACATTGATCATCACCCGTCCCTGCTCAATCCTGGCCGGTAGTTTCAGCACATAATCCGCCTTCTCACCGATTGGAATGGGCTCTGAGATTAACAAATACGGCGATGGCACCCACTTAATATGCAGCATCTGGCCGTCGGGCGAGAGCGAGCCTTCATTCCACTTTTGAACGCTGCCAAGCAACTCCTGTGGCGATTTTACCCACGCGGGCGGTGTTTCGTTTGTTACGTTGCGAGCGAATGCGTCACAGGAGGGTCAGCCGAAATAAGACGGACTCGCTCAAGCCTGAGCATTGAGCCTGCGCGGCGCGCCATCACGCCGAAAAACCAGAACGGATGTGAGCGAATCACGCCAAACCCCTGACGCAGCCGCAGTCGCTCGCGCTTGACGCCGTCGGGATTGAACAGCGTGCCGTAATAATCAGGCCGGTTGTAGAATTCCGCCTCCCATTTCATCAGCCCCATATCAGTGTTCGGGATGCCGAGGCTTTTCTCCTCATCATAGTCCGAGATGCCTTCCAGCAAGGTCTGCCCTGCGCCCAGTGAAACGGGAATGAAGTGATCGTAGACGATGGAGTTTCTAATCGTCAGCGGCGCAATGATAAGCACCGCACCTCCAAGAAGCGCGAGCGCATAGCGCATTCGGCAGCCTCGCTCAAAAAAAGCGGAATCGCGGCGGCCATGAAAGGAGCAAGCAGCAAGGCGTTGGCTCTCAACCAGCACGACAGGCCGACGAGCGCGCCGGTTATCACGAACGTCAAAATGTCTGGGCGTCTGTACGCTCTCGCGAGAAAGTAAACGGCGAGCAGGAGGGGCAGCACGGAGAGCGAATCCGGTAAGAGCATTACGGAGTTATAGGTAAATTGTGGAGCGAGCGCGACGAGCAAGCCTGCGATTGTTCCTATTGTCGAATTGAGTAGAAGAAAAGCGATCAGAAAGATGACAACTGCTGACGCTGCGTCTGTGAGGATTTGGATGATTTGAAGACTTGCGTCCGATTCGCCGAAGACACCGAAGACCGCCGCTATCAGGATTGAATAGCCGGGCGGATGCCCCAGATGATTCGGGTCGCTGAGCGGCGAGTTTCGGCTGAAGAAAGCAGAAACGCCGCCCTGCTGCAAGAGTCGTCCTGTATGTTTGTAGCCTTCCGTGACGGCGGTTTGAACTTTTCGCGCTTCAAAGCGGTTGTCCTGCCATGAAAACAATCGGCAGCCCATTGCGACAAGAAAGATGACCCCACAGCTAATGAGTACGCGCCGATTTCTTGAAAAGTAATTGCCACGCGCCGCAGCCGAAGGCGTCTGCTCGTTCTCTTCCTGGGCGTCGAAGATTTTCCCCTCTTCTGTTGGTTGTTTCTCTTGATTCATCAGGAAAAGTCCCGTCAGGGACGACGTGACAATAGTCCAGCGATTTATCGCCGGGAGTAGAACATGGGAATAAAACATGAGTCCCGTAGGGACGGCTGAATCTGATAGCGGCGCTAATTTCGGTCGTCCCTACGGGACAGAAAGAATTAGCCCGGAAGACGAACGACGCGCACCTTCGCACCGGCGTCAAGGCGAAGTGTGCCTTCGGGCACGATGATGAGCGCAGTGGCGCGAGCAAAGGCGACGAAGTCGGACGACCCGCCCCACTTCAAAGGCTCTGCGAGCAGCCTTCCCTCTTCGTCTGAGCCCAGTTGCGCCGGAAGATAGCTCTCGCGCTCCAGCGCTCCTTTCACTCCACGTGCCAGGACTGCCGTTTCTTCCATCATCGCCGCATCCCTGCATCCCTGCATAGCGCGCAGCGCGGTTCGCGCAAATAGATTGAAGGTCACGGAGACTGAAACGGGATTGCCGGGAAGACCGAAGACGAGTGTTCGCCCAAGCCGTGCAAAGACCGTCGGCTTGCCCGGACGCAAGCTGACGCGCTCGAAAAAAATTTCCGCATCGAGCGCATGGAACGCAGCTTTCGTGAAATCGTAAACGCCCATCGAGACGCCGCCCGACAGAATGAGCACGTCAGAGCGCGCCGACGCCTCGCCAATCTCGTGCTTCAGTAGTTCCGGGTCATCCCCAGCGAGCGGCAGGCGTTCAACCCTCGCGCCTGCCAGTTCGGCGTAAGCGCCGAGCGAATAGGTATTGGAATCACGAATCTGATCTCGCGCCCGGTTTCTCGTCGACGGCACCAGCTCCGTCCCGGTCGCCAGCACCGCGACGCGCGGGCGGCGTCCGACCTTCACCAAAGCGTAGCCGAACGAAGCGAGCGCCGCCATCCGCGCCGCATTGATCTCCTCACCGGCCTGTAAGACGGTTTCGCCCGCTTTAATCTCCGTGGCTCGCTTGACGATGAACTGTCCGGGACGTGTCGCCTCTGTAATCTCGACCGGCCATTCCATTCGCTGGTCACTTCAACTTTCTGGACGCTGTCTGCGCCTGCGGGCACGGGCGCGCCCGTCATAATCCGCACGGCCTCGCCCGCCTGCATCTCGCCCGTCCACCCGCGCCCGGCAGCCGATTCGCCGACGACGCGCAGCCGCGCATCCCTTTCGCCGTGTCCGCCGAGCGCACCGCGTAGCCGTCCATCTGCGCGCGGTCGAACGGCGGCAAATCGGAATCCGCCACAACGTCTTCGGCCAGCACGCGCCCGAGCGTCCGCGAGCGCGACTGTTTCAAAGGGAAGACGCTGGTCTGCTCTCTATAATGCGAATGGCTTTTGTGACGGAGATCATCGAAGTCATACTAAGCTCTTGCAGCCCTTGCATTCAATTAAAGCAGGTGGATTGATCCTCGCGATCAGGAAGAACTCCTATACGAAACAGCAACAGGATTTGTCGTCTATCCGGTCTCCGCACCGACTCTGTTATCAAAAACTTCCTTCCCTGAAAGTCCCTTCGATTGCTAATTAAGTCTTTAGATTGTATTATCCAAAAGTGATATAACGCTCTCCACAAAAACCAACCAACACCTAAAAATCAACTACAGGGAGAATCAATGGGGTTTCAAAGTAATTACAAGAAGGTCAGTCTGCTCGCGGTTGCGCTTGTTTTCATGAGCTTTGCTGTTAGCTATGCTCACGCTGACAAGGCGTCCACGCCCGAGTACACCTACAAGGTACACAACAAAAGCAAGAGCACCATCACGGCACTCTTAGCCTCCGAAGATGGAAAAACCTACGGCGAGTTTGAGATTGGCAAGGGAATACCTGCCGGTCAGACTGTCACGCTTGTCTGGGATAAATCAACGGATGAAGGCAACTGTGAACAGTGGATTAAAGCGAAGTTTGCTGACGGCGGAGTCTCCCCGGCTGCGAAGTTCGACTTTTGCGAAGAAGACCTCGTGCTGGAGTTTGAGTAATCTTCCCGTCCGTTAAGACTCAACAGCAATTATCTGAAAAGCCCTCCAACTCGGAGGGCTTTTTCTTTGAACGGCTGCAAACTCGCGCTCAAATAAACTATAGCAACTCAGCAGAAGCCATCAATAAGGTATAATTGTCTTAGATAAGCAGGGTAACGGAAAGTTATTCCCAGAAATTTTATGAAGGAAATTCTAATGTACGCCCTCAACAGAACCGGCCAGAAGCTCGGAAAATTTGAAATTTAATCCAAAGAAGAAAACATGAGTCAACAACAACGACAAATAATAACCAGGCTTATAAAAAACGCTGAGCTACCTTTAAAGAAATTCGGGCAGTGGCCTTCGGGCGATGAGGGAGAAGAGCTAAGGTTTGGCTTGGACTGTGAGGATTGCGGAATAATATATATCAGTCTTAATCCAAAAGGCGCGGAATCAATGGAAGTACAAGCGGTGCGACAATATCAAAACCATGTCATCGCTAAACATCGGTGATTCGAGTTTTATACAACTAAAGCTTTCATCTTCCACTACGACCCCTGAAACAACCTCTAAATACTCCAATGGCCTCCCCAAAGGAAGGCCAAAAGTGTTGCGTTTGCCACAAGGTAGTGGCGGAGCCGACGGGACTCGAACCCGCGACCTCCGACGTGACAGGCCGGCGTTCTAACCAACTGAACTACGACTCCGCAGGGAAAACTCGAATTTTCAAATCTCTGTGGTAGGCACGGAGGGATTCGAACCCCCAACCTCCTCCTTGTAAGGGAGGCCGTCTACCATTGACATACGTGCCTTCGGGCTTTCAAAAGATTCGGCCTTCGGCGAAATGAATCCTAAAAGATGGAAGCATGGCTGTCAAGCGGAGCGACTCTTAAGGTCTTACAGCTTATCAAACGCGCCGTTGTTCTCCTGCGATAGAAGCCACTACATTAAGAAAAGTGACGAAGGAGCAAAGCACATCAGGAGACTGCCGACGCGTTGCTCAAGGTGCGCCTTGATTTCACGAGCGAGCGTTAGCGCGTTGGGTTCTTCGTACATGCTGTTATGATTGCCCGGCACGATTTTGACCTCGACGCCTTCAGCCGCGAGACGATTCCAGCCCTTGTCCTTTCCAAACCCGCTGAAGAGCGGTTGCGCCTGCGTGCGGAAAAGCATCAGGCGTCCCGGATAGAGGTGCGGTTTATAGTTGACCCACGTCTCGTACAGCGCCGCGTTAACTTTCCGATGAATCTCCGGCAACTGCGTGATGTCAACTATCCCGGCGAGTCCGGCCTCATACGCTTCGGGTGAAGTATCAACACGTCCTCCGAGCGATTGCCGGATGCGCCTGGCGAATCTTTTAAGATTGCGCCTGACGCTTTCGCGCAACTCGTTTTCGGGGCGGCGCACGACGTGGTGCAGAAACCAGTGCGGAAAGTTGCGCGCGACGTTGAGGACTGAACGAACGCCGGAAGCTGCGTGGCCGGGAGCTTCTTCGTCCAGAATCAGGACGTGAATCTCGCGGTGGCCTTTGCTGTAAAGCTGCTGCGCCATCTCAAATGCGATAGTGCCGCCAAGCGAGTAGCCGCCGAGCAGAAACGGCTCGTGCGGTTGGACGCGCAGGACTTCTTTCGTGTACTCGGTGGCCATTGTCACCATGTCACGAAACGGCGCTTGCTTGCCGTCGAGTCCGCGCGCCTGTAAGCCGTAGAAAGGTTGGTCTGCACCCAAGTGCCGGGCGAGAGCCTTGTAGCTGTAGACTTCTCCGCCAATCGCATGCGCGAAGAAGATCGGCGGCCTTGTTCCTCCCGTTTGAATCGGGACAAGCGAAGACCATTCTTCTTCTGCTGTAGTTGCAGTAATTGTTTGCGCGAGGCTCTCGATAGTGCCTTCGCCGAGCAGCGACGAAGCCGGAAGATTTTTCCCGAAGGCTTCCTTGATCTCTATCAGCATCGCCACCGCTTGCAGCGAATCGCCTCCCAACTCGAAGAAGTTGTCTTTAACTCCGACGGGGCGAACATTCAGCACTCGCTCCCAAATCTCTTGCAGGCGCGCTTCCATGTCGTTGGTCGGCGGTGCGATTGATTGCTCGGTTTCAGCGCGTTCGACATTGGGCGCGGGCAGCGCCGCGCGATCAACCTTGCCGTTTGGCGTGAGCGGCAGCGCATCCAGATGCAGGAAGGCGGACGGAATCATAAATTCGGGCAACGTCTGGCGTAAGAATGAGCGCAACTCGCTGGAGGTGGGAATGGCCTGCGCGTCTTTGCCGACGATGTACCCGACCAGGCGGCGCGTCGCGGTCGCGTCTTCGCGCGCCGTCACCACCGCTTCACGTATCAACGTGTGCGACAGCAGCGCCGCTTCGACTTCGCCCGTTTCAATCCGGTAGCCGCGAATCTTAACTTGATGGTCAATCCGCCCTAAGAATTCGACGTTGCCGTCAGACAAGCGGCGCGCGAGGTCGCCTGTCCGGTAGAGACGCGCCAGATATTCACTCTCATCCTCTGTGCTGCTTTCAACTGCGTGAGACGGGTTTGTGATGAATCGTTCAGCCGTCAACTGCGGACGATTGAGATAGCCGTCTGCCAGACACACGCCTCCGATGTAGAGTTCGCCTGCGACGCCCGTCTCGACCGGCTGCAAGTGCTCGTCAAGGATGTACAGGCGCGCGTTCGTGATTGGACGACCGATAGGCGGCAATTCCATCCACGCTGCCGGGTCGCCCACGAGCCTGTAGGCCGCCACGACGTGACTTTCCGAAGGGCCGTACTGATTGTGCAGCGTGCAATCGGGCAGGCGCGCGAACATACGCCTGACCTGCGGCGTGATCTTCAATTGCTCGCCTGCGGTGATGACTTCGCGCAGCGAGCCGGGCGCTATTGGCTGTTTGTCTGCAACTTCCGCGAGGCGTTGCAGTACCACGGGCGGGAGAAACAGGCGTTCGATTTGCTCCGCCAGCAATAGCTCCCACAATTGCCGCACGTCGCGCCGCATCTCATCCCTGATGAGAACGAGTGTGCCGCCGTCGCACCACGTTGAGAACATCTCCTGAAAAGAGACATCGAAACTGAGCGACGCGAATTGCACGGTCTTTTTTCCGCCGCCAAACCTTCGCGAACTCTCAATCTGCCACCGGAGCAGATTGACCAGCGCCTCATGTCCCATCACGACGCCTTTGGGCCTGCCGGTCGAACCCGACGTGAAGATGACGTAAGCCGGAGGATGAGCATCGGTTTTGACGTTTAAGTTGTCGCTCGGTTGGCGCGTGATGCTGTGCCACTCGGCGTCGAGCAGCAGCAGCTTTGTGTTCGGCGCGTTCAGCGACTTTAACTCCTCTGCGAGGTGTTGCTGCGTCAACAGCACCTGCATCCGCGTATCTTCAAGCATAAAGGCAAGGCGTTCCTGCGGGTAGGCGGCGTCGAGCGGCACATAGGCCGCGCCGGTTTTGAGGATGCCCAGCACGCCGACGAGCATCTCGATTGAGCGTTCGACGCAAATCCCGCAGAGCGATTCGGGCCGGACGCCGAGCGCCTGCAAATGGCACGCAAGCTGGTTTGCGCGCTGGTTCAATTCATGGTAAGTGATGCTTGCGCCTTCAAAAATAACGGCGATTGCATCGGGCGTGCGCGCGGCCTGCGCTTCAAACATTTCATGCACGCGCACGGCTGCTTCCGCGTCCGCCTCCGTTAAGGCTGCGCCGAGATCATGCTCATTGATGGACGAATGGTATTCTACTTTCACTGCTGATCAGCCTTGAGACTTTCGTGTAATAGATTTGACAAGGGGAAGTATGCCCTGCGGGTCAAAACTTGTGAACAGCGGGCGAAAAATCGAATCTCCGCCGCACACTTTTATTGTAAAGTGTTAGCGCAGGATTTTCTACCGAAATTTAGACGAGGCGACATTCCGGGCCGGTTCTTCGGGTTCGGGGCGTGGCCCGGTGCTGTCTCAAGATTCGAGGAAGGAAAAGACGATGGCTTCCGTGAAGGTTTCGATGTGGGGATTGGGCGGCATGTCCTGGAAAGAACTGGGCAAGCGCATCTGGCATGAGATGAATGCGGACGACGTGTGGGGACGCGCGGCGCAGTTGTCCTACTATTTTCTGCTGGCGCTTTTCCCTTTGCTGCTCGTGATGATGGCGCTGCTCGGAATATTCGCCGATAAAGGCACGGAGCTACGCAACAATCTGATCAGTTATCTGAGCGAGGTGATGCCCTCGTCAGCCGGTGAACTCGTCCGCTCAACCGTCGAGGAGTTAAGCAATTCGGCGGGCGCGGGCAAAATCTCTTTCGGTTTGCTGGCGACAGTCTGGGCTGCGTCAAACGGCATGGGCGCAATCAGCGAGACTCTCAACACGGCTTATAACGTCAAGGAGACGCGCTCGTATTGGAAAACTCGCGTGGTCGCCATCGGCCTGACCGCTGCGCTCGCCCTGCTGATTTTGTCGGCGCTCGCGCTCTTGCTCTACGGTTTCCAGATTGCCGACGCGATTGCTGCCTGGGCGGGTTTGAGCGGCGCGTTCACCATCACGTGGAAGATCGTCCAATGGCCGATCATCCTCTTCTTCATCCTGCTGGGATTCAATCTCATCTACTACTTTGCGCCGGACCTTAAAAAGCAGGAATGGAAATGGGTCACGCCGGGTGCCATCATCGGCGTCGCGCTCTGGCTACTGATCTCTTTCGGCTTCAAGACCTATCTCCAGTATTTCAATTCCTACAGCGCTACCTACGGTTCCTTAGGCGCGCTCATCATCATGATGCTGTGGTTCTACTTCACCGGGATGGCGATTATGATCGGCGGCGAGGTCAATTCCGAAATCGAAAACGCGGCGGCGAAAGCGGGCGCGCCCGACGCGAAAGAGAAGGGGGAGAAAGCCCCTGACGAGAACGAGCGCAAAGCGGCGAAAAAGGGGAAGGGAAAGAAAGAGAGTGCCTGACATTTTCAAACTAAGCCGGGAAGTCGAAACGGCCCTCGCCGAAAATCTTGCGGTAGTCGCGCTCGAATCAACTGTCATCGCGCACGGATTGCCGCGCCCGCAGAATCTTGAAACGGCGCAACGGCTGGAGCAGATAGTGCGCGAAGGCAATGCTGTGCCTGCGACCATCGCCGTGCTCAAAGGTGTGGTGCATGTCGGCCTCGGCGCTGACCAACTCGAATACATTGCCCGCAGAGCTACATCCATAAACTCAGTCGGCGCGATTTGCCCGTTGTCGTTGCAAAGGGTTGGGACGGCGCGACGACCGTTGCCACGACCGCGTGGATGGCGGAGCGCGCGGGCTTAAAGGTCTTCGCTACGGGCGGGATTGGCGGCGTGCATCGAGGGACTTTGCCGGATGTGTCCGCAGATTTGCCGGAGCTGGCGCGCAGCCATCTGGTAGTCGTTTGCTCAGGCGCGAAAATCGTTCTTGATCTTCCCGCGACGCGTGAATGGCTGGAGACACACGGCATCACGGTCGTCGGCTACGGCACAGACGAGCTGCCCGCTTTCTATTCAAGGCGAAGCGAATTGCCGGTGGATGTGCGCGCGGATTCACCTGAGGAAGTCGCACAGATTGCCGCTGCACGCCGCGCGCTCAAACTCGAAGGTGCGACGCTCGTCTGTGTACCCGTGCCGGAAGATGCGGAAATACCGGCGGACAGTTTGCGGGAAGTTTTAGACGAAGCGCTCAGTGAAGCCGAGAAGAAACGCATCACGGGGCGCGAGTTGACGCCGTTTCTGCTCTCGCGTATGGCCGAGAGAAGCGGTGGTGCAACGCTACGCGCCAACATCGCTCTCCTTGAAAACAACGCACGCGTGGCCGCGAAAGTTGCGCTTGCCCTCACGCGCGAGCGTTGACAGTTACGCAACTCCCTGTATCATCGCCTGAAACCCTGACCACTCGAAGGAGACACCCGATGCCTGAGACACAGGTCGCGCCGTATGGTTCCTGGAAATCGCCCATCACATCGGATTTGATCGTCAAAGGCTCAATCGGAGTCGGCATGACCGCGCTCGATGGGCCTGATATTTACTGGATAGAGATGCGCCCATCCGAAGCGGGACGCTACGTCATCGTCCGCCACACCCCGGACGGCGAGACCACAGACGTGACGCCCAAATCTTTCAACGCGCGAACGCGTGTCCACGAATACGGCGGCGGCGATTACATCGTTTCAGATGGGACAGTCTACTTCTCAAACTTTGACGATCAGCGTCTCTACAAACAGGCTTTGGGTGCGCAGCCCCTTGCGCTCACGCCCGCCGTCGAGATGCGCTACGCAGACCCGATCGTTGACCACAAACGCGGGCGCGTTATCTGTGTACGCGAAGATCACACGGGTGGAAATGAGGCCGTCAACACTCTGGTCAGCATCAACGTGGAAGACGGTAGCGATGCTCTCATTCTCGTTTCGGGAAATGATTTCTATTCAAGCCCGCGTCTGAGTCCTGACGGGAAGCGGTTGGCATGGCTGACATGGAATCATCCGAACATGCCCTGGGACGGAACGGAATTGTGGATTGGAGAGTTGGCGGAAGACGGGTCGCTCGCGCAAACTGTGCGCGTGGCTGGCGGAGTTGAAGAATCAATCTTTCAGCCCGAATGGTCGCCGGATGGAGTGCTTTATTTCGTCTCCGACCAGAGCGGCTGGTGGAATCTTCATCGTCGGAATGAAGATGGAAGCACCCAATCGCTGCACGAGATGCAGGCTGAGTTAGGGATGCCGCAGTGGGTCTTCGGCATGTCAATGTATGCGTTCGAATCGCGGGAGCGCATCATCTGCGCGTACATTGAGAAGGGAAGCTGGCGGCTGGCAAGTCTGGACACACGCACGGGCAAGTTCGAGACGATTGAGACGGCTTACACGGACATCACCTACCTGCGCGCTTCAAAGGGTCGTGCGGTCTTTCGTGGCGGTTCGCCGACGAACTCTGCTGCAATCGTTGAGCTTGATTTGAGCACCGGCAAGGCGGAAGTGCTGCGGCGCTCAAACGAGCTTCAGATTGATCCCGGCTATTTTTCAATCGCGCAGCCCGTTGAGTTTCCGACCGAGAGCGGGAAGGCGGCGCACGCTTTCTTCTACCCGCCGCGCAACCGCGATTTCGTTGCGCCGGAAGGAGAATTGCCGCCGCTGCTCGTCAAGAGTCACGGCGGGCCGACCTCTGCCGCGACGACGACTCTTGCTCTCGGCATTCAATACTGGACGAGTCGCGGTATCGGCGTGCTGGACGTGAACTATGGCGGCAGCACCGGCTACGGGCGCGAGTACCGCGAGCGACTCAAAGACACCTGGGGAATCGTTGACGTGGATGATTGCGCGAACGGGGCAGGTTATTTAGTCGAACGCGGTGAGGTTGACGGAAATCGCTTGATGATTACGGGTGGCAGCGCGGGCGGCTACACGACGCTCTGCGCGCTGACCTTCCGCGACCGCTTCAAGGCAGGCGCGAGCCACTACGGGGTGAGCGATTGCGAGGCGCTGGCGAAGGAGACGCACAAGTTTGAGTCGCGCTATCTGGACGGCCTGATCGGGCCGTATCCTGAGCGCGCAGACCTCTACCGCGAGCGCTCGGCGATTCACCACGTAGATCGTCTCTCGTGTCCTGTCATCTTCTTTCAAGGGTTAGAGGATAAAGTTGTGTTGCCGAATCAGGCTGAGATGATGGTCGAAGCGCTGCGCGCGAAGGGCTTGCCCGTCGCGTATGTTCCTTTCGAGGGCGAGCAGCACGGCTTTCGTCGCGCCGAGAACATCAAGCGCGCGCTCGATGGCGAGATTTATTTTTACTCGCGCGTCTTTGGGTTTGAGTTGGCTGACGAGGTTGAGCCTGTGCCGATTGAGAATCTTTAGTGCGGGTGTCAGTGCGGCGCGATGGCTTCGGGGCGAGCGTGAAGATGACAACTCTCTTCAGCTACAAAATTCGACCTGCCGTTTCTTCGGACCAAGCTTTTTTGTGGGAGATGATGTATCAGGCTCTTTTTCTTGAAGAAGGGCAGGAACCGTATCCACGCGATGTCGTCAATCGCCCGGAGATTGCAAGATACGTGAAAGATTGGGGACGCGCGAGCGACCTTGGCTTCATCGCGGAAGATGCACGAAGCAACGAGCCGATTGGAGCAGTCTGGAGTCGTCTTTTGAGCGCAGACGATCAGGGCTTCGCTTACATTGACGAGGAGACGCCGGAATTAGGTATCGCTCTCCTGCCGGAATACAGGGGGCAGGGCATCGGGACTGCTTTGCTCGAACATCTGCTGGAAGCGGCAAAGAATCTCTATCCGGCCATCTCGCTCAGCGTTTCGCCAAACAATCCGGCGATACGCTTATATGAAAGATTGGGCTTCGTGACGGTTGATATACGCAACGAATATCCGGTGATGAAAAGAGCGTGGGATTCATAACCCCAAGGTCGCGTGTTCAAGCCACGCCCCGATATAGCACCACTTTTCGTAGGTAGCCCAACCGGAGGAAAACACAAATCTTGACCGACCAAATCCGCTTCGCTGACGGGGCTGCCTACGAACGATACATGGGCAAGTGGAGCCAGCTTGCAGGTGAAACTTTCCTCGACTGGCTTGCTCCACAATCAGGTTTGCGATGGCTCGACGTTGGCTGCGGCAACGGCGCTTTTACCGAAATGCTCGTCGAGCGGTGTGCGCCAGTCTCAGTGCAGGGGATAGACCCGTCTGAGGGGCAGCTCGCCTATGCTCGCACACGACCCGCGGCGCGTGTCGCACAGTTTAGTCAGGGCGATGCAATGGCACAGCCTTTCCCCGACGACACGTTCGACGTGGCTGTCATGCCGCTGGTGATCTTCTTCGTTCCCGACCCGGCCAAAGGCGTTACCGAAATGGCGCGAGTGGTCTGTCCGGGTGGCACCGTCACAGCCTACGCGTGGGACATGGAAGGTGGTGGATTTCCTTACGAGGCGTTGCACGTTGAAATGCGTGGGATGGGCGTTGCCGTTCCGGTACCGCCGAGTCCTGACGCGTCTCGAATAGACGCCATGCGGGACTTGTGGACTGGTGCGGGTTTGAAGATGGTCGAAACGCGGGAGATAACCGTGCAACGGACGTTCATTGATTTCGACGACTACTGGACGACCATCTTGGGTGGGCCGAGTGTCGGTCCACAGCTCGCAGCGATGGCGTCTGAGGATCTTGCGCGACTCTGTGCGCGGATGCGCGCGCACTTGCCGGCAGATGCCACTGGCCGCATCACCTATAGTGCCCGGGCTAACGCAGTCAAGGGTCGCGTACCAAATTGATTTTAAGGATGAATCTCCGTGTGATTTTGGAAACGTCGATTTACTTTCGCTTCTGATTTTGTGTTCCTATTAAACACTTGAAAGGGTTCTTAGATGACAGAGAGAAAGAGCCTTCGCCGTCAATTCATCCTCGTCTCATTAATTCTCAGCACCTTCATCCTTCAGGCTTCTCTACAGGCTCAGCAGTCGTCGCCGCAAGGTTATGACAAGAGCTTGTTCAAGGCGCTGCAATGGCGAAGCATCGGGCCGCACAGGGGCGGGCGTGTGACGGCTGTTGTGGGCGTCCCTTCGCAGCCTTTCGTCTATTACTTCGGCGCGACGGGCGGCGGCGTGTGGAAGACAGTTGACGGCGGCGCAAACTGGCTGCCCATCTCGGATGGCTTCTTCGGCACAGGCTCGGTCGGCGGGATCGGCCTCTGCGAAGCAGACCCGAATGTCATCTACGTCGGCATGGGCGAATCGCCCGTGCGCGGCAACGTCTCGCATGGCGACGGCGTTTATAAATCAACGGATGCGGGCAAGACCTGGAAGAAGGTCGGGCTGGAAGATACGCGGCAGATCGGGCGCGTGCGCGTTCACCCGCGCAACCCGGACATCGTTTACGTCGCGGCCATCGGGCACATCTTCGGAGCGAACGAGCAGCGCGGCGTCTTTCGTTCAAAAGACGGCGGCAAGACGTGGGAGAAGATTCTCTATCGCAATGATCGAACGGGCGCGATTGACCTCATCCTTGACCCGACGAACGCGAACATCCTCTACGCCGGATTCTGGGATGTCCGGCGCACGCCTTACAGCCTTGAAAGCGGCGGCGCAGGCGGCGGGATGTTCAAATCAACGGACGGCGGCGACACCTGGACGGAAATCACGCGCAACGAAGGATTGCCGAAAGGTTTGATCGGCAAAATAGGCATCGCAGTTTCTCCCGCGAATCCGGAGCGTCTGTGGGCGATTATCGAAGCTGAAGACGGTGGTGTGTTTCGTTCAGACGACGGTGGCAAGAAGTGGACGCGTGTGAATGAGGAAAGGAAACTGCGCCAGCGCGCGTGGTACTACACGCGCATCTACGCCGACCCACAGAACGCCGAAAGCGTCTACGTCCTCAACACTGGCTTCTACAAATCGAACGACGGCGGCAAGACGTTCAACGCCATCTCCGTCCCGCACGGCGATAATCACGACCTCTGGATTGCGCCGAACAGCGCCGAGCGGATGATTAACAGCAACGACGGCGGCGCGAACGTTTCTGTCAACGGAGGCAAGACGTGGACTGAGCAGGATCAGGCGACCGCTCAGTTTTATCGCGTCACTCTCGATAACGATTTCCCCTATCACATCTACGGCGCGCAGCAGGACAACTCGACCATCAAGATTGCGAGCCGCACCAACGACGCAGGCATTCGCCAGAGCGATTGGTACGATGTCGGCGGCGGCGAATCGGGTTGGATTGCGCCTTACCCGAAAGATTCCGACATCGTCTTCGCGGGTTCTTACGGCGGCTTGATTACGCGCTACGATCATCACACTGGACAACTGCGCGACGTTTCGCCCTGGCCTGAAAATCCTATGGGACAGGGCGCGGGGGAATTGAAGTATCGCTTCCAGTGGAACTTTCCGATTCTCTTTTCGCCGCACGATGCGGAGACGCTCTACGCCGGGGGCAATGTTCTCTTTCGCTCGAAGAATCAGGGACAGAGTTGGGAAGTGATTAGCCCCGACCTGACACGCAACGATAAATCCAAACAGGGGTCGTCGGGCGGCGCGATTACGAAAGACAACACGAGCGTCGAATACTACTGCACGATCTTTACAGCGATGGAATCGCCCTTGAAAGCGGGCGTCATCTGGACAGGCTCGGACGACGGGCTGGTCTATGTGACGCGCGATAACGGGAAGAACTGGGAGAACGTCACGCCGCGAGGAATGCCGGAGTGGATTCAGATCAACTCTCTTGACGCATCGCCGCACGACCCGGCTACGGCTTACGTTGCCGCGACCGCTTACAAGTCCGACGACTTCAAGCCCTATCTCTACAAGACGAGCGACTACGGCAAGACCTGGAAGAAGATTACGAACGGTATCCCCGACAACGCCTTCACGCGCGTGGTGCGCGAAGACCCGAACCGTCGTGGTCTGCTCTACAGTGGAACAGAGACGGGGCTATATGTCTCCTTCAACGACGGTGAAAGCTGGCAGTCGCTCCAACTTAATATGCCCATCGTCCCCATCACAGATTTAATCGTTCACAAAGGTGAGAAAGATTTAATCGCGGCGACTCAGGGGCGTTCCTTCTGGGTCCTGGATGATCTTCCGGTATTGCACCAGATGACGGATGCGGGACGTGCCGCCGGGGGAGTGTTTCTCTTCAAACCCGAAGACAGTTATCGCTTTCAGGGTAGCAATGCTCCCTTGTCACCGACCGCGACAATCGGGCAGAACCCTGCGAACGGCGCGGTTGTTTACTACTACCTGAAAGATAAACCGGCGAGCCAGGTCACGCTTGAGTTTCTTGATTCCAGGGGGCAATCAATCAGAAAGTTTATGAGCAAAGCGCCCGAAGCCCAGCCGCCTGCGCCCGGTGCGGGTGCGCCGCCGCAGACGCCCCCGGCCCAGCCGCAAGCTCCTTCGGGCGAAGAGGTGGAATCAAGTGGCAGTAGCGGCGCATCGCGGCGCATTCCAGCCGAAGACGGCCTCAATCGCTTTGTCTGGGACATGCGCTACGCGGATGCCGCACGTTTCCCCGGCATCATTCTCTGGGCCGGAGAGCTACGCGGCCCGCGCGCCGTGCCCGGCAGCTATCAGGTGAAGCTGACGGTGGATGGCAAGACGTGGACTGAAAGTTTTGAAGTGAAGAAAGACCCGCGCCTGACAATCGCTCACGGGGATTTCGTCAAGCAGTTTGAGCTTCTCATCAAGATTCGAGACAAGCTGACGGAGACGCACAACGCTATCACGCAGATTCGTGAAGTTCGCAGGCAGATTGACGATCTGACAAAACGCATCAAGGAGCAGCCCAACTCGAAGCCAATCATGGATGCGGCAAAAACGCTTAACGCGAAGCTGGCGGGAATCGAGGAAGAGCTTTACCAGACGAAAAATCAGAGCAGCCAGGACCCTTTGAATTATCCGATTCGGCTGAACAATAAGCTGGCAGCGGTTGCGGGTGTGGTCGCCAGCGCCGACACCACGCCGACCGAGCAATCGTACACCGTCTATGAAGAGCAGACGGCCAAAATCAACGCGCAGTTGCAAAGGCTCGAACAGGTCATGCGCACAGACCTCACAGCCTTCAACCAACTCGTGCGCGAGCAGAACATCCCCGCGGTGATAGTGAAACCACCAGCCAGCGGGCAATGACGTAGGACAGACATTCCTGTCTGTCATTGAGCGCAGTCAGCGCGAATACTTATTAACGAATCTCAAGAGCGTGCTGCTCGCACGCTACGACATGCAGGAATGCCTGTCCCACGACAGACCGAGAATGTCTGTGCTACAAATTGAGTATGAACAAAAGATTCTCTTCGGTAATTTGCTTGCTCACCGTTTCTCTGCTTTTCTCAGTCAACCTGCCGCTTAACGCTCAGCAGGGACAAAATCAGCAGCAAAGTCTCTATTCGCCGAAACTGTTGAAGGAACTCAAACAGATTCAGGAAGCGGCGCTCGGCAGCGATTATGCCTACCGGCAGGTCGCGTATCTCTCAAACAACATCGGGCCACGCCTGAGCGGATCATTGCAGGCGCAGCGAGCGGTCGAGTATGTTGCAGCCGAAATGAGACGGCTGGGGCTGGAAGTAAAGCTCGAAAAATTGATGGTGCCGCACTGGGTGCGCGGTGTGGAGACGGGCGAGCTGGTGGAGTTTCCGGGACAAGCTCCGCAAACGACGCAGAAGATCGTGCTGACTGCGCTCGGCGGAAGCATAGCGACGCCCGCCACAGGGCTGACCGCCGAAGTAGTCGTCGTCAACGGCTACAAAGAGCTGGAGGCTCTTGGGCGCAGTAAGGTGGCGGGAAAGATCGTCCTCTTCAACGTTAAGTTCGACCGGCAGATGGCGGCGCAAGGATACGGCGGAGACGCTTACGGAGAGGTCGCAGGCTACCGCGTCTTCGGCGCAAGCGCCGCCGCGCGTCAGGGCGCTGTCGCCTCGCTTGTTCGTTCCGTCGGCGGTTCACAGAATCGTCTGGCGCACACGGGCGCGATGCGATATGCACAGGATGCTCCGCGCATTCCATCCGCCGCCATCTCTTCCGAAGACGCAGACCTCATCGCGCATCTCGCAAAAGAAGGTAGAGTGCGATTGCATTTGACCCTGACGCCGCAGCAATTGCCTGACGCCGTCAGCTACAACGTCGTCGCAGACCTTAAAGGAAGCGAACAGCCTGAACAGGTCGTCATCGTCTCAGGCCATCTCGATTCGTGGGATTTGGGCACAGGCGCGATTGACGATGCGGCTGGCGTGGCTGTCGCCATGCAGACCGCGCAACTTCTCAAGCGATTGAATCTTCGCCCGAAGCGCACCATTCGTGTCATCGCGTGGATGAACGAAGAGAACGGGCTTGTCGGGGGGCGTACCTACGCTCAGGAGCATGCCTCGGAACTCCTTAATCATTACGCCGCCATTGAGGCTGACCGAGGCGCGGGACATCCACTTGGCTTTGAAGCGAAAGTTAATGAAGGTGTTCTGGCGATGATTGCTCCCGTCTCTGAGATTCTGCAAAGTCAGGGGGCAGGTTTAATCAGGCGAACGGAAGGAACTGAAGCCGACATTTCGCCCATCGCCGCGCAGGGCGTGCCCGCCTTCGGCCTCTGGCAGGACACGCGCACCTATTTCGATTATCACCACACCGCCGCCGACACGCTCGACAAAATCGTGCCGCGCGAGCTTGCGGAGAACGCCGCCGCCATGGCCGTGCTGGCCTACGCGCTGGCGAACCTGCCGCAAGCTCTTCCACGCGACGCGCCTCCGCCACGAGCAAACTAACGTCAAAAAAAAATGTAGGGACGAGGCTTATCCCTGCCCACTTTGTCAGCAAGGAAGAAGGGCAGGGACAAGCCCTGCCCTTACAAACATGGCCTGTTCAGCTCTTGACAGTAAATACTGTTGACACGAATCACGTGTCAGTGTATATTCTCGCGTGATGAAAAGCAGCCTTGAGAAGATGCGCCACACGAAATACGTCGGAGTGGCGGAGTTGGCCGGTGAAGCGGCGAGAATTTTAACGGAGAGCGGGCTGGCGCAGGGGCGCGGCACGGTCTCTGAGGTCCCGGACGAACGGACAATCAGGTATTACCTGACGGAAGGTCTCATTCCTCCGGCAGAGGATAAACAGGGAACGGCGTCGGTCTTCGGCTACAGGCATCTGCTCCAGTTGATGGTGGTGAAGAAACTTCAGTCTCAGCACCTGCCGATCCGGCAGATTCGTGAACTGGTGGATGGGCGCACCGAACGCGAGTTGGAGCGATTGCTCGGCACAGATGGCAGCACGGCGGTCAAGAACGAAGCCATGAGCTATCTGGAAAAGTTGCTGACGAGGCCGCACGCTGTGCCGAGTCCTCAACCGCCGCAAGCAATAAGACAGGCATTGTCAATGGACGCGCAGTCTAGTCCCGTACAGCCTGCGCCGCAAAGTCCCCAAACGAGTGTCGGCGGCGGGACATGGGCAAGAATTGAGCTTGAGCCTGGTCTTGAGTTGCATGTACACAATCAATACCAGCCGCCGCGCGAGGCTAGAGGTTTACGCAGGTTGACGCAATATGTGCTGCGCGTCATCGAGTCACATGGCCAGAAGCCAGGAAAGTGAGGAAGTTAGAAGTATGTCCCAACAAGTTCCAAAAGTAGAGTTCCTGACCGAGCGCGCGAAGCTCACGTCCGGGCGCGAGCAGACAGTTGATGTGCTGATTCGCATCACGCCGCCCGAAGTTGATACGGGTATCAACCTTCGCCCTAAATTAAATTTGAGCCTCGTGCTGGATCGCTCCGGTTCGATGCAGGGCGAGAAGATGTTGCGCGCACGCGAGGCGACCGCTTACTGCATAGACCAGTTGCTGCCCGCAGACCGTCTGAGCGTCGTCATCTTCGATAACCTCATAGAGGTGTTGATTCCCAGCCAGCTCGCAGAGAACAAAGCGCAGTTGAAGGGTTTGCTGCAAGAGGTCTACGCGCGTAACTCTACGGCGCTGCACGAAGCCTGGGTGCGCGGCGGGATGCAGGTCAGCGAGCATCTGACGGGCGGCGCGGTCAATCGCGTCGTGCTGATTACGGACGGCCTCGCCAACGAAGGCTTGACGAATGTAGACAGTATCGTCTCGCAGGTCAGAGGACTCGCGGACAGGAGTGTCAGCACTTCGACCATCGGTATTGGAGACGACTTCAACGAAGACCTCTTGATTCCAATGGCCAGCGCGGGAGGCGGCAATAGCTGGCACGTGAAGACCGCAGACGATATGCAGCGTATCTTCGCCGTCGAGCTTGAAGGCTTGATCGCGCAGGTGGCTCACACGGTGACGCTCGGACTTGTTCCGGCGGACGGCGTGCGCCTCGCGGACGCGCTCAACGATTTCGAGATGGGCGAGACCGGGCGCTACAAACTGCCGAACTTGCAGGCGGGTTCGCCCGTTGACGTGGTCGTGCAGTTACGCGTTCCTGAGCAGACGGAAGGAACGAAGCTGCGCTTGCTCGACCTGCGTTTGGGCTATACGCCGCAGGAGATGAAAGCGGCTGAGGTCGCCAGGCAGGTGTTTGAAGTTGAGTTTGCTTCCCATGAGGCGGTTGAGCTTTTGCCCGTCAATCACGAAGTTGCCAAGGCGGTGCAGATGTTGATGAACGCGCGTGCGCGGGCTGAAGCTGTCAGGCGTATGGACAGCGGCGATTACGTCGGGTCGCAGCGAGTGCTTCGTCAAGCTGTCGCGGCGTCTCACGTGGCCTTTGCGCCGATGGCAGACTCCGGGGATGTGCAGGCGGAGCTGTCGTCGTTTGAAGAATACTATGAAAATCTGAACGAGCGTTCGTCAGACAAGATGAGCCGAAAGCGTATGCTGTACGACTTGATTTCTCGTCGTAATAGCAGGAAGCTCAGGTAAGAGCAAACAATCGGGACCGTCCACCAAAGAAGCGCAGGCACACAAGGTCAGATGGCTTTTGTGCCTGCGCTTTTTTTGATTGGCCTTGTTTGCTCGCGCGAATCCACAGGACGTATGATTACGGAAGCAATGACCGAAGCACCCTCAAACAAGCGCAAGGCCGTCGTTCTTTTGAGCGGAGGACTCGATTCGACTACCGTGCTTTCAATCGCGCGCAGCGAGGGCTATGACGTTTACGCCCTGACGTTCCGCTACGGGCAGCGGCACGAAGCCGAGATAGAGGCCGCGCGTCGCATCGCTGCGCTGGGCGGCGTGAGTGAGCACGTTGTGGCCGAAATTGACTTGCGTGCCTTCGGCGGCTCGGCCTTAACCGATGACATCGAAGTGCCGAAAGGACGCGCGCCTGAAGAGATTTCAGATGGTATTCCGGTGACTTATGTTCCGGCACGCAATACCATCTTCCTTTCATTTGCGCTCGCATGGGCCGAGGTGCTCGGCGCGAGCGACATCTTCATCGGCGTCAATGCGCTCGACTATAGCGGTTATCCAGATTGCCGTCCCGAATACATCGAAGCCTTTCAACGCATGGCCGATCTGGCGACGAAGGCGGGAGTCGAAGGCAAACAAAAGCTCGTCATCCACACTCCGTTGATTAGTTTGACGAAAGCGCAGATTGTGAGGAAGGGAATGGAGCTTGGCGTTGATTATTCTCTGACCGTGACGTGCTACGACCCGTCGAGAGATGGCGCGGCCTGTGGCCAGTGCGATGCTTGTAAGTTGAGATTGAAGGGATTCGCGGAAAACGGGATGAGCGATCCTGCCAGATATGAGGCGTCGTCGCAAATCGGGGCATGAGTTACAGCATTAAAGAAATCTTCTTTACTTTACAAGGGGAAGGGGCAAACACGGGCCGCCCGGCGGTCTTCTGTCGCTTCACCGGTTGTAATCTCTGGACGGGACATGAAAAAGATCGGGACAGCGCCGTCTGCCAGTTCTGCGACACGGATTTTGTGGGAACAGACGGGGAGGGCGGCGGCCAATTCGCTTCAGCGGCGGACGTAGCTCATGCGGTTGCAGCCAAGTGGCCTACATCGCAGGAGTCGCCGCGAATTCGCCCGCTCGTCGTCTGCACAGGTGGCGAACCACTCTTACAGTTAGATGAGGCTCTGACGACTTCGTTTCATCAGGCAGGTTTTGAAGTCGCCATCGAGACAAACGGCACAAGAGCAGCGCCGCCGGGAGTTGATTGGGTCTGTGTCAGTCCAAAGGCGGGAGCAGCTTTGATCCTGCGCGCAGGCCAGGAGTTGAAACTCATCTTCCCTCAGATGCACGCCGAGCCGGAGCTTTACGAGAATCTGGACTTCCAATACTTTTTTCTTCAACCGATGGACGGCCCCCTGCGCGAAGAGAACACGCGGCTTGCCCTGCGCTATTGTCTGGAGCATCCACAGTGGCGACTGAGCCTGCAAACCCACAAGCTGCTCGGCATTCCGTAAATTTCTGAAACGCTCGCTAAGGGTCGAGGCAACCTGAGCTTTAACTATCGTCGTCAGAGTCATTGGTCACCTTTGGACCGGATGTTTTTCTGTGATGAAGAAAAATTATCTTGACAGGAATTTGATTAGGGTTTATACATTCGCGTTCGCGTTTTCAAAAATGAGAACGTGAAGTGAAAGAAGAGAGACTTCAATGTTGACGAACCGGACAAACAGATTTGAGATACACGCCGCCAGGCCGACGACCCCGTGGTCGTTCGTCCGACTGGCCGGCGGGTCGTCGTCTGTCTATTGTTTAGGTTCGCTCCCCATCATTTCATCCGTTGGCGGCTTCCTCAAACAGGGACAGATGGAAAACCTGAATACGATTCAGGCGAATTCCGATAGCCGTCAATTGCAGATGTAACCCAGCGGGAGCGGCTCCCGCTCCCAAATCTCCTAAGAAAAATTAAGAGAATTGCCGGAGCGGGCTAGTAGCTTCCTCGTTTTGAAGCTCGGAGAGCCTTGCTCTTTTTGTTGTTTGAAAATTGAAATATCTATGAAGAGATGAGGGCAAGTGTTGCCTTCTCGGATGGGTGGCCTCGTTGCTTTGCGAGAGTCCCGAAGGCCACGCCATCCTTAGCAGAAGTGTGCGCCGAAGTGTGTCTAGCGGTGCTACAACTCTGCCCTCATCGTTTTTTACTATAACAGATTTACGCATGCGTGGCCGAAGCGGCGCGAGACACCTGACTGTAGATCAGGATTACAAGACAAGTGACATCGTAGGGAGCGACTCCTACCGCATGTACCAGCAAATCATCCACTGGGGCGTAGCATAACTGGCAATGCAGCGGGTTCCAACCCCGTGTTCAATTCACTTTGAACTATGCACGTTCGACTCGTGTCGCCCTTGCCAAATTTTAATGATGGAAGTCTCGCCTAACGGTATGGCACGACGCTGCTAACGTCGCGGGTAAAATCAACCTGTGTGGGTTCGATTCCCACGGCTTCCGCCAGAACAAAGGAAGGTTGGGCATAGGCACGCCAAGCGGTCCTGAAAACCGTCGGAGCTTAGAAAACTCTTGTGGGTTCAACTCCCGCACCTTCCTCCACTTTTTGAACCCGTAGCTCAGGGGATGAGAGCGCGACTTTGCGGAGGTCGAGGCCGCTGGTTCAATTCCAGCCGGGTTCATTAAACATTCACGCCGAAGTAGCCCAATGGCAGGAGGCATTAGTTTTAGAAACTAAGCAGTGGGGGTTCGAGTCCCCCCTTCGGCACCAAACTTTTCAAGCTGTCGTGGCGCAACTGGCAGACGCGCATGGTTGAGAGCCATGTTGATGAGAGTTCAAATCTCTCCGGCAGCACCAATTGCTCGCGTAGTCCAACCGGCAGGAGACGGCAGTTTCAAAAACTGCACAGTGCAGGGTTCAAATCCCGCCGCGAGCACCAGTTTTATTATATGAACAAGGGAGGGCGCGCGTATCCCAACTGGCAGAGGAGTCAGACTTAAAATCTGAAAGTTGAGAGTTCAAATCTCTCCGCGCGCACCAGAAAAGATTTACGGGGATGAACGCGAAATGGAGAGCGGGCTGATTTTCAATCAGTCGGTTGCGAGTTCGAGTCTCGTCGTCCCTGCCAAATTTTCATGTTGGCTGTAGCTCAATGGCCGGAGCGCTGCGCTGTGAACGCAGAGGGTGTCGGGTTCAAGTCCCACCAGCCAACCCAATTTCCGAAGAAACGGAGTTGTAGCTCAGGGGAAGAGCGCCCGGCTGTCTATCGGGAGGCCGCGAGTTCAAATCTCGTCAACTCCGCCAAATTTCATCAATCAGTAATCACGACGAAGCGCATTTCTCGCGCCGTAAGCTAAACGGGTGAAGCAGTCGCCTCTTAAGCGACGGACAGAGAGTTCGAGCCTCTCACGGCGCACCAATCTGCAATTCAATATGCGGGAGTAGCTCAAATAGGCCAGAGCGCAAGTCCGCCAGACTTGAGGCTGCGAGTTCAAACCTCGTCTCCCGCTCCAAATTTCAGCAAAAGGGCCAGTAGCTAAGATGGATTAAGGCACCTGCTTTTTAAGCAGGGGATCGAAGGTTCGAATCCTTCCTGGCTCATCAAAAGGTTTTCAATCTGGGTATGGTGTAGTGACTAAGCATCCGAGTTTTGGGCACTCGTGGCGAAGGTTGGAATCCTTCTATCCAGACCAATCTCTTCAACAGAAATGGGCTGCAGGTGTTGATAGCTGCACACTTGCCTTGCAAGCAAGAGGGCTGAGTGCGAGTCTCAGGCGGTCCACCAAATCAATTGCGGAATGCGGATTTCAGATTGGAAAGCAATGCGTTCTAAACTCCGCATTCCGCAATCGCAAGGGGCCAGTAGCTCAAATGAACAGAGCGCCTGTCTTCGAAACAGGTTGGTGGAGGTTTAAGTCCTCCCTGGCTCGCCAAATATTCTTCCATTCCGCGCGGGCGTAACTCAATTGGCAGAGTGCGGGGCTTCCAACCCTGACGCGCCGGTTCGATTCCGGTCGCCCGTTCCAAACCATCAAGCAGCCCCTCTTCATCGGCTGTTTGATCTGCCCGCGTAGCTCAATTCGGCAGAGCGCTTCCCCGGTACGGAAGAGACTACGAGTTCAAATCTCGTCGCGGGCTTCGAGGTCGAGTAGCTCAGCCTGGCCAGAGCGTCTGTCTCACAAGCAGAGGGGCAAAGGTTCGAATCCTTTCTCGACCATTAACTACAGGATGTCGGCGGCCATGAAAAAAGCACGCCTTCCAGAGTCCATCCAAACAGCACACCGAACGCGAAACCTCACCTCTGGACGAACAGCCGGACGAAGAATCACTCAGGGAAATCTCATGTGATTCAAGGGCGTGGAACCGACATCAATTTTTTGGGGCGTAGCCAAGACGGTAAGGCACTTGATTGTTAATCAAGCCACGCGTGGGTTCGATTCCCTCCGCCCCAGCCAAATTCTTTTGTGGTGTAGCTCAACGGCCAAGAGCGTCCGTCTCGTAAACGGGAAGATGTAGGTTCAACTCCTATCACCACAGACACACAATCATCTCGGGGCGTTAAGGCTCAACCCGGCAGAACGCGACTGCCCAAGGGCGCGTGGAGCAAAAGAGGGTGTACGTGTCCTCACGCCCCGACCAAACATCGCAGGGCTGGATAGCTCAGGTAGCAGAGCAGACGACTCATAACCGTCCGGTCGCCGGTGCAAATCCGGCTCCAGCCACCAAACATTTCCGGGACGCGGCTGGGTAGCTGAGACAGTTCAAGCGTCGGCCTGAAAAGCCGAAGAGAGTGGTGCGAGTCCACTACCAGCCGCCAAACTTTTGCGGAGTCGTTCAACTGGCAGGACGCTGGGCTTTGACCCCGGCAATTTTGGTTCAAATCCAAACTCCGCAGCCA
The DNA here is from genome assembly GCA_963811065.1 of uncultured Acidobacteriota bacterium. GTDB lineage: Bacteria > Acidobacteriota > Blastocatellia > Pyrinomonadales > Pyrinomonadaceae > QHXM01. The sequence goes on along the minus strand of CAWEPR010000006.1, from coordinate 363,130 downwards.
ATTTTTACGGTGGTGTAGCTCAGTTGGCAGAGCAGACGATCGATAGTCGTCAGGTCGCAAGTTCGAATCTTGCCGCCACCACGAAAAGCAGGGATGAAGTAAGGAAGAAGGCACAAAGCAGATGGCGGAAGGCAGGAAATAGAAAACATTCGGTTCTCTGCCTACTGCTTTCTGCCTACTGCCTTCACTCTTCATCCCTTCCTACGGGCCTGTAGCTCAGATGAAGAGAGCAGCCGGTTTCTACCCGGCAGGGCGTGGGTTTAAGTCCTACCAGGCCCGCCAATTTTCATTCTCGAATTTTCAAGGCACGCATCGCCAAGATGGTTCAAGGCATCGGCCTGCAAAGCCGACATCGTCAGTTCAAATCTGACTGCGTGCTCCACCATTTTCATTAACATGAAACGCCATGCGCGTTTGCTAAACCTTAAAGGAAGGAGGCACTAGGGGAAGATGATTCTCTCAAGAAGAGTTTTACTTTTGAACGCTTCGTATGAGGCGCTCGGCACGGTGGATGTCCCTCGTGCCGTCTGCCTTGTCTGGAAGCGCACGGCTCAGATGGTTGAGAAAGACGGCTCACGCGTCTTGCGTTCGCAGCATTTCACGTTTGAAGTTCCGAGCGTGATTCGTCTTGTCGAGTACGTTGATGTTCGCAGGCGGCGCAACGCCTCTTCCGGCAAGCAGCGTCTGCGAATCATGATGCGAGACAAGATGAGATGCCAGTATTGCGGCGTGCGCGGCACGCAGTTCGATCTCACGCTCGATCACATCATGCCGCGCTCGCGCGGTGGCCGATCCGACGTGGAGAATCTCTGCACGGCGTGCAAGCCCTGCAACCAGCGCAAGGGTGACCGCACACCGGACGAAGCGCGGATGCCGCTGCTGGCAACTCCGAGCGCGCTCCGCTACGGACTGGACAAGGCGATGCTCCGGCACTACGCCGAGTCGCATCCTGAATGGCGTCCCTACCTCTTCCTCGCGGAAAAGGCAGAGGTCGCGTGAAAAGCAGGAGTCAGAAGACAGGAATCAGGAGACAGAAGAAAAACTGTGAATGCGGTTCTCGGCCCTTTCCATTCTGACTTCTGACTCCTGTCCTCTGCTCTTTTAGTTGAGAGGAAAAGAACATGGAAGCCGTCATTGATGACAAAACGGTTGCCCCGTATCGCACCTCTGCGGAGGTTTTAAGGCTCGTGCGCGAGTTTGAGGCTTGCAGTCTGCCTCGCACCGAGTGGACGCATCACGCTCATCTGGTAGTCGCGCTGTGCTATCTCGTGCGGCATGAGAAAGCAGAGGCCACCATGCTGATTCGTGAAGGCATCCGGCGTTATAACAAAGCGTGCGGCATTGAGACGACGAAGACGGGCGGATATCACGAGACGATCACGCTCTTCTACATTCGTGCGATAGGGAAATTTCTCTCAGCCGCCAACGCGGATTGCACGCTGGCCGCGCTCGCCAATTCGCTCATCCGCGTCTGCGGAGATAAAACCCTCCCGCTTGAATACTACAGCCGGGAGCGCCTGATGTCCTGGGAGGCACGCGTTGGATGGGTAGAGCCTGACCGAAGGGCTTTTGAGTAATCCGAACTACTGGTGCTCTGTAATGGAAGTTCTTAAAGTTTGCGTTTTGGTACAATCCTTTCCGTCAACATTTAGTGATGGCAATAGCTGTACGCAACGGGCACCACTCATGCCGGGAAACCTTGACGCTCACAACTCTTCTCGCATATTGTCACCGCCTCACGGGAAAAAGCAGAAGGCTATGACCGACAAAGCAGCTTCTCATCAATCAAAGGGTAGGGCAATCCCCTGTGCCCAGGATTTACTTCAGCCTCAAATTGCCAGGCGCAAGCTTACTCCCGAACAGCCAGTCGTTATCTGGTCAAGCAAAGGATTTCTCCTCCTTTTGCTCTGTGCCTTCCTGACTCTTTCCTGTAGGCGGCAACAAAATGAGGCTGAAAGCCAGGCAAACGAGGCCAGGCGTGCCGAAATAGGACGAGCGGCTCAAGCCAGGCTCGACGCCATCAAGGGATACGTAAATGGACTGGACTTCTCTCGGATGCCCCGCGCCACTTCCCCTTATGTAGTCGAAAAGATACTGGTTCTTGATGGTCTAACTGAGGGCATCTGGGGAGAAGGCCAGCATTTAACCGGCTCTGACCCCTTTACCAACAATATAGAAGATGCAGGGACAGTTGTGCTGATTAATAAAAGCAGCGATCAGGTAGGCGAGTACAGTGATGGCAAGCCGGCTTACAGAGTTTCATATGAAATGAAAATCATTGATAAGAAAGCACGGATGTTGATTGAAGAGAGGAGATTTGAAGGAGAAGACCCACCCCGATCTAAGAGTGGTAGAGGCGAGGCCACCGGCAATCCTCCGCCCGCAATAACTATTATCAATTATCTGAGAAGCCTCCCGCACAAATAGCAAGTCGCTCCAATTCCCACGGTGAAAATTATCTTGGCTCTGTTCAGTTAGTTTGCGGCAAGATTCTGCTCAGATACTATCTGTGAAACTGTTTCTATAAAAACTAACGTTACAAAGCACTAGCAGGGTTAGCAATGTCGCTTCATCGCCAGAGCCGCCATAACATCACAAAGCCGATGACCAGGCCAATGGTGATGACCGTGCGACGCACGAAGACGCGTCCCATACGCCGGGCGACGCTTGCCCCGAAGTAGCCTCCGGCAATCGCGGCGACAGCCATCAGCAGCGCATCAGGCCAGTAGACGAGTTTTGAGAGGGCGAAACTCAAGACCGCCACGCTGTTGATGCAGATGCCCAGAAAATTTTTGATTCCGTTGGCTCTATGGATATCTGAGAGTCCGAGCAGCCCGAGCGCGGCCAGCATCAGGATGCCGTTCCCCGCGCCAAAATAGCCGCCGTAAATCGAAGAGAAAAATTGAAAGATAATCGCGCCGAGCCACCAGCGCACACGCTTAGCTTCGGTAGTTTCTTCCGTCCCCAATCGCCTGCTGATCGGTTCTTGAAGCATGAAGAGAACGGTGGCGAAAAAGATGAGGAAGGGAACGAGCCGCGCAAATGTCTCCGATGGTGTGGCGATGAGTAAGGCTGCTCCGACACCGCCGCCAATCACGCTCGTTATTCCCAGCCGGACGAGAATGCGACGGCTGTTGGCCATCTCGCGCCGGAAACCAAACAGCCCGCCAAACAGACCCGGCCAGAGTGCTACGGTACTCGTCGCGTTTGCCACTTTCGGATCAAGACCGAGCCAGAGCAGGATCGGAAAGGTGATGAGCGTTCCGCCCCCGGCGATTGAATTCATCGCCCCCGCCACGAAAGCGGCGGCAAACATGATGAGTCCGTGAAGCAATGACGCGTTCATAAAGACAATGAAAAATGCAAAATTAAAAATGCAAAAAGAAGGTGGAGAACCACTTTTAATTTAATGTGGTTTCAGCCGCACTTTTGCATTTTTAATTTTGCATTTTGAATTAGCTGACCGCTCTTTCCGGCAGCGGCTGTGTGGCGAAGAAGTCGCGGTAGAATCGCTTCGTGTAGTCTTCCAGCAGGTGAGCGATGCGCGACGACTCGGGCGACATGACGATCAGCCCGGCGTGATAGCGTTTATTCATCCGCCAGACAATCTCTTCATCTTGATAGTCGGACGTGTCCGGGTGCTTCTGGCGGGCGAGCGAAACTATCAACCCGGCGTAGTCCTCGCGTAGCGGAGGAAGCTGGTAAGCCTGCTCGCCGCCCATAATCTCTATCTTCGCCCACTCAGCCCAGAGATTGATGCCGTTTGCCGCTTCAACCAATTCGACGATGTTCGCGCCGCCGACGCGCGCCGACGTTTCCAGAAAATAGAAGCGCCCATCCTCCTGTCCCCTGATAAACTCCGTGTGCGAGACGCCGCGCAGCAGACCTTTCGCTTTCAGCACTTCAGCGTTGATCGTCAGCAGGGCACGCTCTTCATCCGAGCCACGCGGCACGGTTGAGGTGGTGAAGACGCCGCCATCGTGCGAGACGCTCAGGGGCGGCGTGCCGTATTTGTGAGCGGCAGCAAAGATAATCTCTTTTTCAGAGACGATGGAATCCACATGAAAGATGTCGCCGGGAATGAAGCGTTCCAGCACGTAATACGACTGGCGGTCGCTAATCTCTTCGATGGCTGTCCAGAATTCATCAGCCGAGTTGAGCTTCTTGATGCCGGTGGCCGAAGCCTCGAAGCGCGGTTTGATTAACCAGGGCGGAGGGATGCGCGCCAGAAACTCGTGCAGGCGTTCGTAGTTGAGAACGTGTATGAACTCAGGGACGGGGATGCCCGCTTCGCTCGCACGCAGGCGCATCGCCAGCTTGTCGCGGAAGTAGCGCGTCGTCGTCTCGCCCATGCCGGGCACGCGCAGGTGTTCGCGCAGCGCCGCAGCGGTCTCAAGATCGAAATCGTCCAGCGGGACGATGCGGTCAATTGTTTCGGTGCGCGCCAGGAAGCTGACGCCTTTGACGACATCATCGAGCTTCCATTTCTTGTTGTCATCGGGAATCAAAAAAATCTCGTCAATACTGTTGCGCGGCCAATCAGTTTTAGCAATGCTCTCGGAAGTCAGGAGCAACACACGGCATCCCTGACGTTTGCATTCGCGCATAAACTCCGCGCCTTTTTCATAGCTCGCCAGGCAGAGGATGGTTGGTGGCCGCGAGACTGTCATTTGACCTTGAACTCCTTCGCAGAGGATTTACGGAAAGCGACGGGAAAGCATCATAGCCGGGAGGCCGCAGTGTTTCCAAGTGAACTTTGTGCCGGAGACTTCGTTTCAGTATTATGAATTAAATCGAAAAAGGGCGGTCTTGGTTTGAAGTCGAACGTGGGGCTGAGAACGCTGACGTTGACGGACGGGGAGCGCGCGGATGGAAGGCTACATCTTTCAACTCAACTGCTCGGATGGGGGAGTTCCAAAGCGTCCTGTGCATGAAGCGCAGTTGACGCCGACGGGATTGACCTGCGACCGGCAGGCCAAGCTCAAGATTCATGGCGGGCCGGAGCGTGCGCTCTGTCTCTACGCCCTCGAACACATCACCGGGCTACAAACGGAAGGGCATCCGATTTTTCCCGGCTCAATCGGCGAGAACGTGACAATCGCTGGCCTCGATTGGAAAACGCTTGAGCCGGGCAGCCGCCTCGCGCTGGGCGACGAGGCGATAATTGAAATCAGTTCATACGCCGGGCCGTGTCCGACCATCGCAGCATCATTCACGAGCGGCAAATTCAAACGCATCTCGCAGAAAAAGCATCCCGGCGAATCGCGCCTCTACGCGCGGGTGATTAAGACGGGACAACTTGCGGTCGGGCAAACGGTGCGCGTGCTGAACGGCGCGGGGAGCAAGTAGACATTTATGGCATTGGAAATGAAAAACGCCTGCGAGAAATGCAGGCGGCAACTTACGCCGGAGACGGAAAGTTACATTTGCGTTTACGAATGCACCTTCTGCCAGCCATGCACTGATGAAATGCAGGCGAAATGTCCGAACTGCGGCGGCGAGTTGGTGCGTCGCCCGCGCCCTGTGATTTCAAGGGCAGGAAACTCAGGAGACTGAAATGGCACGCATTGACGGAGTCAACCCCGACGAGACGAACGGCTATGTCAAACAGGTCTTCGAGGCCCAGACGAAGAAGTGGGGAGCGCCGCTTCTGAATCACCTCGTTTACGCGCGCCGCCCGACGATCTTTCGCGGCGCACGCGGCATGTGGACGGGCATTGACGGGTCGGGTTTGATTGAAGGCCGCCTGCAAGCATTAATCAACCGGCGCGTCGCCTCCATTAACAATTGCGAGTTTTGACAGGACATCAACGCTGCCGTGAGCAGCGAACTCGGAGTCTCAGATGAAAAGATACTCGCTCTACACGATTACGCCGTTAGCCCGCTCTACAGTGAGACGGAGCGAATCGCCCTTGAATACGCCGATTGCATGACAATGACGGGACGCGAAGTTACCGATGAATTGTTCGCGCGGCTGCGCTCCGTTTACGACGACGATGCGATTGTGGAGTTGACGGCCATCATCGCCTGGGAGAACGCTTCGAGCAAGTTCAATCGTGCGTTGCGCGTGCCGTCGCAAAAATTATGGAAGCGGGCGGTGGAGAGGTAAAACAGAAAGATGGAAGATTTCAAGCCGACCGAGCGAACAACTGTCAGGCGTCTCCCCAAGCGAGGGAATTACGAGCGCGAGACTGTCAACCGAATCCTGGACGAAGGTTTTGTGTGTCACGTGGGCTTTGTCATTGATAATCGCCCGGTGGTCATCCCGACAGGCTACGGGCGGCTGGGCGACCAACTCTATATTCACGGCTCGGCGGCGAGCCGGATGCTGAAGACCTTGAGCGCGAGTCTGGACGTTTGCGTGACCGTCACGCTGGTTGACGCCCTTGTGCTCGCGCGCTCTGCCTTTCATCATTCGATGAACTACAGGTCTGTCGTCATCTTCGGTAAAGCGCGCGTTGTGGAAGATGAAGACGAGAAGATGGAAGCGTTGCGCGTGTTCACGGATCACATCATGCGTCGGCGTTGGGAAGAATCGCGCCTGCCTACCAGCAACGAATTGCGTGCGACGCTGGTACTGGCACTTCCGCTCAATGAGGCCTCCGCCAAGATACGCACCGGCCCGCCGATTGACGACGAAGAGGATTACGAGCTTCCCGTCTGGGCGGGCGAACTGCCGCTGCGATTGGCGACGGGCGAAGCCGTCCCGGACCCACGCCTGCGAGCGGGGGTAGAGTTGCCTCAATACGTTCAGGATTACCGAAGGCCACAGGTGAGCGAAGAGAGTTGATGGATAAGTCCACGCTACTTCCAACGAGAAGAGAAAGCGGTTTGTTATGAAGCCAGGTAAATGGAAGTCAATAGCCTCTGCCGAGAGCGACCGCGAGTATCTTGCGCTGCTGACATTTCTGCCGCTCAATAAATTCCGCGCGCTGCCGATGTTTCTCAAGTACAACTCGCAGGTCGAGCGTCAGTTGAGCGAGTCTCAGGGGCTCGTCGGTTACTCTGTGCGAGCGAAACTGCTCAAGCTCAACTTCTGGACTTTATCAGTTTGGGAAGACGAGGCCGCTTTGATGGATTTCGTCTACCGGCTTCCGCATGGCGAGATCATGCAGAACCTCGCGCCGCACATGGGGCAGACGAAATTCGTCAGGTGGAAGCTCAAGGGGACAGAAGTTCCGCCGTCATGGGATGACGCAGATAAACATTCCAAAGCATAAACGATTGAAACCTTATGCTGGCTCATCAGAGATTGCTCGTTCAGGGTCAGTCATTACTTTCGGAGCAGAAGTCTTAAATGAAAAAACTTCTTTCGATTTTGCCGATTCTCTGCGCGCTCGTCGCCAGCGGTCTGGCGCAGAAGAATGATGACAGGAACGCCAATTTGCGCTCACTCGTCGAGGCCGAGCGCGGGTTTGCCAGAGCGTCTATTGATAAGGGAATGCGGGCGGCGTTCATTGAAAACCTGGCCGACGATTCCATTCTGTTTCGCCCTCACCCCGTCAATGGTAAGAAATGGATGGAGGAGCATAAAGCCACGCCGGGAGTGTTGACGTGGCAGCCCATCTTCGCGGATGTCTCCAGCGCGGGCGAGATGGGGTACACCACAGGCCCGTGGGAATACAGAGAGAAGAGTCTGGCAGATCAGCCAATCGCGCACGGTCAGTTTGTCTCGGTCTGGAAGAGACAGGCGAACGGGACGTGGAAAGTGGCTGTCGATCTCGGCACAGCGAATTCGGAGCCGGAAAAGCCTGCGCCGGAAGTGACATTCCCGGCGGGCAATCAAGGTAATAAGAAACAGAAAGATTTGGAGACGGATGCGGAAGCCGGGCGAAATGCGCTCGTCAGGATGGAAGATGATTTCTCGAAGTACGTCGCGGCGAAAAAGACGGTTGATGCTTTTCTCTCGTACCTCGCAGACGATGTGCGACTCTTTCGGATGAGCGCTTTCCCGGCTGTCGGCAGGGAAGCGGCTCGCGCGATGCTGACGGCGGAGCCCGAACTGTTGACGTGGCAATTGACGAAGGCGGAGGTTTCGCGTTCGGGAGATTTAGGCTACAGCTACGGCCGCTACGAACTCAAAGCCAGCGAGGGCTTTGCACCAGAGAGTGGAAGTTATCTCAGAATCTGGAAGAAGCAACCGGACGGCAAGTGGAAAGTCGTGCTCGATCTTTTGAATCCGATTACGCCTGCGCCTGCGAGCTAAGGAGCTGATTGAAAAGTCTCTGAAAGCCCCAAAGGGGCGAAGTGTAATAGCTTGGGGCAGCGCCCCAGGAAATGAATTGTTATCACCATCCCAAGCCCTGAAGGGGCGAAATAGAGTATTCCGCCCTTTCAGGGCTTCATGAATACACTGGAATCTATCCTCCTGTGGCGTTGCCACAGGCTATTACACTTCGCCCCTTTGGGGCTTTGTCAAACCGCTGCTTAATCCTGCTTATCCTGTCCATCTTGTTAATCCTGTCTATTCCTTCTTCGCTTGACCATCTATCACTCGATCTTGATTCCGCGCATATCGTCAATGCGGCAGATAAATCCCCAACCGCCGAAGTAATCAGCCAGACCGAGGACGATTTCATTGCGCCCTTTTTTCAGGTCGAGATAAAGAGCGTCGTTTTCGACATCCATGATTCCCAGGAAACCGGGGTCGCGGAAATGAAACGCGCTCTTGCCGGTAAACACCGGCCTCGAATTCAAAAAGACCGTCACCTCGTCGCTGTATCCAAGAGACATCTTCCTGATTTGATCGCGGTCGGAATAAATGATGGTTCGCGCGAAGACGACTTTTCTGCCTTCGCGTTTCCCGGTTCTTTCAGACAGATTAGCGAATGACGGGACGGTGGCTGCGCTTCTGCGATAGCGGCTGATGACCAGCATGCCGGGCGGCTCGACTCCGACCGTCTCCCACTTCATCGCTTTCATCTCCGCTGCGGAGGGCATCGCTTCAGGGTCTTTCTGCGCGGCATCGAATACTTCGGATAATTCCCACTTCGCTAATATCCCGGATGCCACAGGCGATCTTTCTCTTTCAACGCGCTCGCCCACGGGAGCAACCTTGTAAGTGAAGTTTGAGAAGTGCCCGCCGTTTGCGCCTCCCCACAGCCCGACAGAGCCGCGACTGTGACCACGCTTCAAATCCTCTATGACGAGCGCGGGTTTGTCAGCGTTGTTGAAGTAGACTTTCCCGCCGAGTCCTGAAATCTCTATGCGCGCGTGTACCCATTGCTCTTTGGGAATCTCGACGGCGGCAGTGAAGCCGGGGCCGCTGTACAATTGCCATGAAGCCGCGCCATTAAAAGAAGGGGTGTACTGCACGGCGTCTTCAAGCCCGCTTTTGTGCGGGCGGAAGTAAACTATCTCGTGATCGCCCGCATTCTCGAACCGGAAGACAATCCCGACAAACGACGCGAGGTTCGGGGCAGCGATGTCCACTTCGATGATACCGTTCTCGAAGACGACATCTTTCAAGGAAGCGTACCCCGATTTTAAGAACAGGCTCTTTCGACCAAGATGCTCTTCCTTTCTCGCTTTCGTGTCCGTGATCTGCCAGCGGTCAGTGTCGAAGTCGGCACTGGTTGCCTCTTGCGACGATTGCACCGCCGCTACACTGCCCTGCGCTTGCGCGTAGTTACCAGGCCCTGTGATGGTGACGGCGGCTGCTAAGACGATTAATAGGAAACGGGTTTTCATTGACGACTCCTCTACTGTGAACTTTCCAGCTAAAGGAAGCCTAACCGGTATGGACTTAATCTGTCTTGAACGTTCTTGCTCTTTTAGATGTATTGACCGGGAGGAACTCCGACCAGTCGCTTGAAGTGGCGCGTCAGATGGCTCTGATCGGCAAACCCTGTCTCGCTTGCCACCTGCGAAATCGCCCAGCCCTGTCGTAAGAGGGCTTTGGCGCGTGAGACACGGAGCTGTGTTTGAAATGCATGAGGCGGCATCCCCAACTGTTCGGAGAAGACCCGGTTGAAATGGAAGGGACTCAAATTCGCGATGCCCGCAAGTTTTTCTAACGAAACGTTCTCCGCATAATGCTCGGCCAGATAATCGCGGGCGCGCATGACCGCCTGTCGCTCCAACCCGATAGAGCGCTGGCTCGCGAAGGTTTCTGCAAAGCGGGAGATCAGCCCGGCGAGCAACTCCAGAAGCAACACCTGTCTTTCAAGGCTCGACGATGATTGCTCAAGAGCAAAGTGTAAGCCTAGATACTGCCTGAGCAGGTCTTCGTCGAAGACCACAGCAGTTGGAAAGAACGGTAGCCCCGCCTCTTTCCCCTGAACGTCGGTTGCGGCGCGGCGCATCAGTTCAGCATCCACAAAGAGCGTCCGGTAGCTACAGCCCGCGTTATCATCATGGACACGATTCGAATGAACCTCTCCGGGATGAACCATGAAGAGGCTGGCGGGCGGGGTCGGCAAGTTGCGGCCTCGATAATTGAGTTCGCTTTCGCCTGCCTGAATGAGACAGAATTGATATTCTTCGTGCCAGTGGCGTGGCACAGGGCGAGCGACGCCGAAACCTCTTCGCAATTCAAGTTCTGTGAGATCGTGCGGACGCCAGACCTCTATCAGTTCGCGTTTCTCGTTTAATTCCATTTCCTTATTCTCAGGTCTCATCACCACCATAATCAGACCGCTCGCATGAATCGCTAAGCAGTGGCCGCCTGACTGTCTTTCAATCTTCGCTCAACGGGCAGTGTATACCAGTAAGCCCACGCCAGTAATATAAATTGAAGCGGCAATCTGATCCACAACGCCGTGGCGCTATAGTCAGGATAAAGTTCATGATTTACAGCCATGTTAATGTTAACCGGAAAGATCGCGATCAACAGCGCGATCAGCCCCCATGCCGCCATGCGCGTGAGCTTAGGGATAAGCAGCAGGACTCCCAGAACTATTTCAATAATCCCGCTCAAATAAACCAGCAGCAGATGCAAGGGTAAAAAAGGCGGCATAATCTTCAGGTAGAAAGCTGTATTGATAAAGTGGTTGACGCCAGCCAGCACGAAGAAGACGGCAAATAGATATTTCAGGATGAGCTTGATTTTCTGCATACACCGGCAGCTTACGCTAACTTTCCCCTGCTCCCCAACACACATTTCCTCTATTGATACGATTTTACTCCCACAGAAGGTTCTCTGATGAAAGCATTGACTAAGCTGAAAGCGGATAATACCCCGCAGGCGGGCACACAAAATAAGAATGGGTAGCCACATAGCTACCCATTACTTTGGTGGTACACCCGGAAGGACTCAAACCTTCGACCTTCTGATCCGAAGTCAGACGCTCTATTCAACTGAGCTACGGGTGCATGGAGAAATCACGGAGACAGACTATAAGTCGCGCTTCCTTGAGGTGTCAAATAAGCCGGCATCAAACCATTTAAGACACTCTTTCCACTTCAAAAAGTATCTCAATAATAGGTGATGACTCTATACTCTGCGCTATACGCTTCAGGCTCAGCGGCATCGGCAGACTTGATTAGCCGCGCTTTCTTGATCCAGTTTCCTTTTGAATCATACTCGATATTGGCGATCTCGATGCCGGTGAGGGTGCACGACAGTCTTGCCTTATCATACCAGTGAATTTCTGAATTCTTAGGCGAGCCGTCGGCGTTGAATGTTCTCCACTCGATTTCGTTGCCCCGCTCGTCCATGAGATAAATCATTTTGTGCTTGAGAGAGCCGTCCTCTTTGTAAGTCTCTACCTCTTTAGCTCTCTTCGTATCATTGTAGGTGTAAACAATTTTCCCCGGCTCAGGAGCGTGCGTCGTCCGCATGTTGGGTGGCTTGTTATATTCAAACGTCTCCTGCTCGATGACCCTGTTTTTGTCGTCGTAGTTATAAGTTACCCTGTATCTTAAAACGCCAGCTATAAATTGAAGCCACTCTATCTGATTGCCCTTGGTGTTGTAGGTGCAGGCGATCTTCCAGTTAATAGAGTCGTCTTCGATGTAAGAGGTCGCCGTGAGTAGATGCCCGGCTTCATCATACGTGTTGAGCAATTTGCCTGTGGGCGTGCCGTTCCAGGAATAAAATATTTCCTCAGTCTTATTTCCTTTGGCGTCATACTTGTAAAGAGTCCTGCTTCCCAACGTGCCGTCAGGTTGATAGTTGACGTATTCAATCACATTTCCTTTGTCGTCCAGCTTGTAATCATTCTTTTGTGGAGTGGAAAGCGTTTCGTCTACGCTGCTGCTGTATGATACGTAACTTTTGAGCCTTCCTTCCTTGTCATAGGCATAGACGACTTTGTCTATAATAGATGCACCGCTCTGGTCGTAAGAAACCTCTTCCGTCTTCTTTCCGTCTTCGTTAAAGGTGATCGTGTAGCGGAGGATGCGTTTGCCTGCAACGCTTTTGCCGTTTTTCAGCGTGTACTCGATTCTGCCGACCCCAAGGGCCTTAACCGGGCCGACGACATCATGCTGCTTTTTGTCATCCCTGCCCTGAGCGGCGGCAATCGAGAGAGCCAGAAATGTGAAGATTAAGGCAGAAAAAATCCTTCGCATATAAACCTCTAGCACACGCTAAAGTTATATTCCACCTGGATGCTTTGGGAAACGAACTTTCCATCCTTCATCGCAGGGATAAATTTTATCTGGCGAGCCGCTTCCATTGACTTTTCAGTCAAGCCGCGTGGCAGAGGCTTTCTGGTTTCTATCCCGGTAACTTTTCCTGAGGAAGAAAGCACCGCTTTGAGGATGACAGTGCCCGACACGCGCCCCTCTCTGGCATCTTCCGAATACTGCGGCTCCGGCTTGAAAACGATAACTGCTTTGCGTGTGACTTCTCTGGTCGTATAGACCGGGCCGGAATCTTGCGGGTCGTCTATTGGGGGAGGCTTTTTCGAGTCGGGTTTAATTTCGATGGCTGCGGAATCAGTTGATCTGGTATTTCCATCCGTCTTCCCAATCGTGAATGATTCGAGAAAGCGTTTGACCGAAAGATTGCTTTCTTCTCCTCCGACAACGTGGAGGATGTAGGCGCGGTTGCTGGTCATGTAGAAGTCCAGCACTCCGTCCACCTCTGTGAATGTGATGAGATAGCGCTGGCCTGAGACTCCGTTGATGTTTAGCTCGTGGGATGAGACTACTTTCTGCCAGCGCGGGTAGCGATTTATGAACTCATTGACGAATTGCTTTAAGGGTTCCGAGCGGCGGGGAAAGGAATATATTAAGTAAACCACTCCATCGCTATACGCGCTGTAAAGAGTTCCCCGAAAACGCTCCGCTTCGCTGCCGAAGATAAATCGCGCTGGCCTGTAGGTAATGACTGCGGTCGGTCGTTCCGGAAGTAAAACAGTAAACGCCTCACCTTTACCTGTGTAGCTTTCCCATTTGCCGTCCGCCTTGATTGGGGGCGGGCTGCTCGACGGTTTCTCCTGTGCCGTCGCCGTGAAAGTTGACGCAGCAAGATAGATCAGACCTGAAAGAAACGTGATTGCGAGACGAAAGGTGAGACGCTGCATTTCTTTCTCCTCTGTTGAAACGGTATCATGGCTGGAAAGAGCAAGACAAGTTGCTCAACAGTCAAGTTTGTAATCGAAGGGGAAAGTGAAAATGCCTGAATTACGCGGGGAGCAAGCGACACCAGAAATCAAAGCAGAATGGGAGAGAGCCTACGGCTTTTACAAACAAGCGCCGGGCGACCCCCGTGACAAGAAGAATGATCGGACAGAGCGAATAAACTACGTTGCAAAAATGATGGACCTGACGCACAAGCAGGCCAAGCGGCGGATACGAAATTATGAGGCGTGGCAGCGCAACCTCAAGAAGGGGCTGGTTACCTGATGAGCGTTCGGCCCCTCTCTAACTCGCAGCAATCGAGCCGGATTTCTATCCTCAGCTTCAGCGCGCTGGAAGTTCGGCGCGCCGCCTCACCTTTAGCTTTTAGTGCCCCCCGGTCTTGAGGCCAGCCTGTATGTCTCGGCGGATATAGCGCACGAGATCGTTGATCTGCTTCTCGTTGAGCCTGTCTTTGAAGGCTGGCATGCCGTCGCCGCCGTTGGCGATCTGCTTGGCAAACTCTGCGTCGGTGTGTGTTAGTCCATGCCCTTCGAGCAGGCTCGGAACTTTCAGCCGTTTGTTTTCAATCTTCACCACGCCGCCCTCACCCTTGTCCTGATGGCAGGCCGTGCAGGCATTCATGTAGGTTGTCTTCGCCTCTGCCAGTTCATCCGGCGTGGCGGTGGCGGTCGCTTTAGGCGAGGCGGCGGGCGTGGGTTGCGTGCCCCCGGTATTGGCCGTTTGATTCGTGCTCGTTGAATCACCGCAAGCTATGGCAAAAAGAGCGATGGCAACGACGATGATGGCAAGTTTGGCAAGTTTCATTCGCGTTTGTCCCAAAGTGGAATCAGGATTTCAGAACTAAAGTGTTAGCGCAAAGCGAAGGGAGTATAGACCAGACGGATGAAAGATGAAAAGCAAGGATTCACCCCTACTTTTTCAACCCCGCTACCCATTCTGCGATCTCGCGCTTTTCGGCTTCCGTCAATTTGTCGCGGTATGACTTCATCGGAGGCTCGATTCCGTAAGCCAATGGATCGTCGAGCAGGCCGATGATGTCTTCGACGGAGCGGCGCGGTTTTGAGGCGACGCCGAGGAGTTTGGGAAAGATTGAAGCGCCCTGACCGCGCGTGCCGTGACAGGCCGAGCAGTGTGTGACGTAAGACTCAGGCGGCGCGCCTGAGTTGTTCGCCGAAGTCACCGGGGAAGCCTTAACCTGCGGGCTGGGCGATGGCGTTCCGTCTGGAGTTTGTCCGCCATTGTTTGAATTAGTATTGTTCGTCTGCGGCTCGATGCTGACGGATTCACTGGTGCGGGCGCGCAAAGGGGTAAAGGCCGACTCACGAAAAGCCATCTCTTCTGCATCCTGCCGGCGGAGTTGCGCGCGGGTGAGCGGATTACGCGAGTCGTCCACGTAAGCGATAATCGTTAAGCCGATAACCAGCAGAAAGCCGAGCGAGAAGAGCGCGACGCCGATGTTGCGTCGTGGGCGAGCCATCACTTTGCGAAGCGGCCTGTTGAGAAAAGGCAGCATCGCCAGCCCGAAGAGAATCAAACCCGGAAGCGCGAGCGCGATGACGGATGCGGCGCGTCCCGGCAAATACTTGAGCATCTGAAAGAGCCACAGGAATTGCGCGCCGGGGCGGGGCAGATAGCCGGGCGCTGCCGTATCAGCCGGAGGCCCCAGGGGGGCAAAGAATTTCCAACTGTAGAGCGCGAGCGCTAGAAAGACGACGCCCGCCGCAATCGCGTTGCGCAGGACCTGACGATGCATCCACGTTTCCAGTCGGCGCTCCTCGGCTGCGCTCACCAAACCTCTTTCACGAAAGACGAACAGTCGCGCCGCCAGCACCACCAGGATGAGCGCGGGGATAATCAACGCGTGCAGCGCGAAGAAGCGCGCCAGAGTAATCGGCGTGATTTCAGAGCCACCCAGCAACCATGCTCGCGCAGAGTCGCCGACGAGCGGCAGCCCTCCCGCGATTCCTTCTGTGACGCGTGTGCCGAAGAATGCTCGCGCGTCCCACGGCAGAGAGTATCCGGTCGCGCCTGCGGCGAGAATCAGGCCCAGCAAGAGTACGCTCGCCATCCAGGCGACGGGACGACGCCGGTAGGTCGCGCGCCAGAACATCTGCGCCAGGTGCAGCACGAGCGCCAGCGTCAACCATTGTGAGCCGTAGTGATGAAGGGAACGAATCCAGGAGCCTGCGGGCACGACCTTTTCGATGTAGGCGACGGTCGTGTGCGCGTTTTCCGTTGAAGGAACGTAGTAGAAACCAAGCAAGAGGCCGGTCGTGACCTGTAAGGTGAGGAGCATGACGACGACGCCTGCGGTCGTTCGCGCCCACGCTTCAAAGCCGCTGGACGGCTTGTCTATCAACGTGCGCTCGATGTCTTCGAGCGTTGTCCAGCGCGCGACCCAGCCCTCTTTCGGCTGCTCGGGCTTGGTGGGGGAATCCGTACTCTCGCTCATCCGCGCACAATTCGCTCCTCTGTGTTGTTCAGATAGCTTTGGTACTTGACCTGAAGCACGCCGTCCTTTTCGCGCGTCGGCAGCGGATCGAGACCGCGACGCGACGGGCCGCTCAACACCTCACCGTCCGATGCGAAATAGCTGTCATGGCAAGGGCAGAAAAACTGGCTCTCTTCGGCGCGCCACGCGACGTTGCAGCCTTCATGCGGGCACATGCTCGACAAGACCTGATTATTTTTGTGCGGCAGGACGTAGACGAAATGTTCTTCGAGCGTGCTGGCCCAGCCCGCGTGATGCTCCGCGACGATGCTCCGCATGATAGGCTTTTCGCCCGTCAGTTCTGCCAGCGGCGCGACATCGTTCCAGTCTCCCTCTTGCAGCGCTTTGGCCGGGCGCAGGAAACGAAAAGCTGCGGTCACGACCGTTGCCGCCAGACCCGCGAAGATGCCCACGGGAATCCAGACGAGAAAATCTCTACGCCCTTTATTAATCTCTTTTGTTCGCTTGGTGCGCTTAGAATCGGAATCCGGCATGGTTTTTTTAGTCTGGCAAGTCTGTCGAGTCCAGCGAGTCTCGCGAGTCTGTTGAGACTATTGAGTCTGAAGACTCCATCTGGCTCGATAGACTCGACGGACTCGCTGGACTCGCTAGACTTTTCTTCCTCTTCGCCTCAGAATGGTTACGACTAACGAGCGCGCATTTTATCCTATCGGGGCGAGATTATGCGACCCCATTCCGGCGAAATCTGATTAAGAGGTTGAGAAGCAGCATGAGCACTACTGAAGACGAGAGCAAAAATGCAACCTATGGTTCGTTGCGTCTTGCTCCGACCGCAGACGATACCATCGAGCCGAAATCAAGGCTTCCACGTCAATTCGTCAGCTTCACTTTCCACCGCGTGCGCCCCGAATGGCGCTTGCTCGACGACGGCGTTAAGGAGCAAGCCAGACAGGAATTTGTTAATGCGCTCGCAGAGTTTCGCCGCGAATTGCTGGTTCATACGTATTCGCTGGTGGGACTCAGAACGAATGCCGAGCTGATGATCTGGCGCATCGGCTACCAGCTTGAGCCGATTCAGGAGATGACGGCGCGTCTCAATCGCACGCAACTGGGGAAGTACATGGAGACGACGCAATCCTTTCTTTCCATGACCAAGCGCTCGATGTACATAGACAAGGACAATCCCGAACACGTCGAAGACCGCCTGCACATCGTTCCGGGGAAATCCAGGTATCTCTTCGTCTACCCGTTCGTGAAAACGCGCGAATGGTACGCGAAGCCTTCGGACGCGCGACAGGAGATGATGGACGAACACATCCGCATCGGCTCGAAGTATCGCTCGGTCCGGCTGCACACCACTTACTCCTTCGGGCTGGACGATCAGGAGTTCGTCGTCGCCTTTGAGACAGACGAACCGGCAGACTTTCTTGACCTCGTGCAGGAACTGCGCGAGACAAAGGCCAGCTCCTTCACCCTGCGCGACACGCCGATGTTCACGTGTCGGCAGCGCACGCTTTCGGAATGCTTGGAAGCGATTGGTTAGAATCAAGGATATAGCAAAGTTTAGAAACGCGAGGCGCGGAGAAGCATCTATGAAGAGCCGGAATCTTTGTCGTTGTTTCTCCGCGTCGTTCTATCTTCGCTCCTCTCTGGCGTTACTGCTTCTTTGTCTGCCGCTGGTAGCGCAGGTTTCTTCGCCTGCTCCATCCGATAAACCCGCTCCGCAAGCTCGCTTTGAATATCTCTGGTATGAAGCGGAAAACATGCGCGGGTTTTCTACGACCGGGCGGCACGAGCCTGTCATCAATGCCTCGTGGATGAATCCAGCGCGCGCGCAATCGCCGGGGTGGGGAATCAACGGGCCGGGCGTTTCCGCCGAGTGGTCGCAGGGCGGCGAGAGCGAGTGGAACTCTGCTGCGGCGAGCGCAGATGAAACGCGCGCCACGCTCTATCAGGATGTCGAAGTCCCGCGCGCCGGACAGTATAAAGTCTGGGTGCGCTATGCAGATTGGGCGAGCCGCACGGAAAATTTCACAGTCCGCGTCACACAGGACGGGCGCGAAGTCTTCCGGCATGAGTTCGGCGCGCGGGACATCCTCGATCCCCACGACGAAGTTAGCATGTACTGGAAGTGGGCTTTCAGTTGGGATGTTGCAACGGCTACGCTCTCGAAAGGTGCGGCGCGTGTCTCAATTGAGATTGAGAAGGTGGCAGAAGCGCGACGGCACGTTGACTGCTTTGTCCTGACCAATGATCCCGGTTACGTGCCGCAAGGCAGAAGCAAGCCGGACTTTGCGGCGATGCGTTACCTGCGCGAATGGTCAAGGGAGCGCACGCACTTTGCGCCGCTCATCGAACCGGATTCCACAACAGCTATCCCCGCCGTGTGGCGGCGCTCTCCCCTCGCCGGACGCGATTTCCTGATGCCGTGGAACATCTCCAAAAGGTTCTGGGAGCTTTACGACAAGACGCCGCCGGAAGAGCGCCCGCTCTATCCTTTCCATGCCGAACCCATCGAAGAGTTCATCAAAGCCTACAAGGGCGCGAAAGAAGTCCCGATCTTCGGTTCCAAGCTCGTTGTGCCCGTCATCTACATCAACGATCTGCCGGAACTGTTGAAAGAGGGCAGCCCGTTTGTTCGCTACCTGCGCGAGACAAAGCAGCCCTTCGCCGTGCTGATTAACTACGGCGCGCTTCAGTGGACGGAGGCCGACCCGGCGGCTCAGGCGCAGGCTGCGTGGAAATTGTTGACGACTGATTTGCGCGAACAGTTTCTCGGCTGGGTTTCCGGCGAAAGCGTCGGCTATGTCTGGGGAGAGTCCGCGACCGAGTTGAAAATAACGCCGCAGATGTCGCGGCGCGAGTTGCTCGAAGCGCATCGCATCTTCTACACGCGTGCGCTCGAACGTAAATGGGGCGGGACGTTTCACACGCCGGGGACGGGCGCGATGTGGGACAAACTCATCCCGGCTCAAGCAACCTCAAGCACGGCTTACGCGCATGCGCTCGGCGAATGGGGAACCCGCTTAATCGGTGTGGAGACTGCCTCCGTTCAGCCCAACTTTGCGATGCGGCTGGCGTTTGCGCGCGGCGCAGCCCGTCAATACGGCGGCAACTTTCTCTACTACCACGCCCCGAACTTTGGCGACACCGCGACGACCTTCACACAGGCGCAGAACTTCGCCGGGCCAAACAATTTCTTTCACTCGCGATATGGCGCGACGATGGGGCCGTCGCTTTCGTGGTATCGCAAGAGCTACTATTTTTATTACATGGCGGGAGCCTCAGCCATCTATCTCGAACAGGGATACGACCAGTTTTTCAAGCCCGGCCCCGGCGAGCATCCCTTTCAACTAAACCCACTGGGCCGCATCACAGACGAGTTCATGCGCTTTGTGGAAAAGCATCCTGAGCGCGGCACACCCTACACGCCTATCGCCATGCTGCTCGACCCGGCGCACGGCTGGGACATGACGGACTACCCACACTGGCCCTTCGGCGTCTCGCAAATTGATAAGTCTGACCACGCGCTCAGAGAGCTGTTCGGTGCGGCCTATTATCCTGCGACCGTCACAGAGGGCGAACCGGCGACCGCAGACAGGCAGGCATATGTTGCTTCCGTCTTTGGCGACATCTTCGATGTGTTAGTCGCTTCAGAGACGCGCAAAGATACGATTGACGCTTATCGCGCGGTAGTTGTTGGCGGGCGCGTCGAGTGGAGTCCCGCCTGGGCTAAGCGGCTTGAGGATTACGTTCGAAGGGGCGGCGTGCTGGTCGTTAACTCCGCGCAGGCAAAAGGACTCTCAGCCGAACTGCTCGGCGTTCGCCTCACCGGAGAGAAAGCGGAAGCGGACGAGGCGAGTTGTCTTTCGCCCGGTGAAGCGGGGACGGATTTGCGCGGGCAAGTGTTTCGCTACGAGCGCGTGGAGGCACGCAAGGACACGCAGGTTTTAACCAAGTCGCAGACCGGTGATCCGCTCGTGGCCATCAACAAGGTCGGGCGCGGAAAAGTCGTGTTCGTGGCGCTGCCCGATCTGCTCGGCGAAGACGAGCGCATGACGCCTTTCGTCGCGCACCTGCTCGCGCATCTCTGCGCTGATGCCACACCCGTCCAGGTGCGTGGCGAGGTGCAATATCTCGTCAACCGCACGGAGCGCGGCTGGGTCGTGACGCTCATCAACAACCAGGGTGTTTTGAAGCCTCAGCAGGGACTGCCGCAAGTTGACCGTAGCCGGAGCGCCGAAGTGAGCTTGAGCCTCAAAGGCAAGGGAATTGCGGAGGCGCGCGAATGGACTGAGGACAAACGCCTCGACATCGCACGCGATAGCGGGCAGACGAGCGTCAAACTCAACATCGCGCCCGGCGGCGTCAGCATCGTTGAATTGGTCGAGCAAAAATAGTGGTCAGTGGCCAGTGGTCGGTGGTCAGTTAAAGGCAAAAATTCAATACTGCTCATCGCTTGTTCTTACTGGCCACTGGCCACTGACCACTGACCACTGACCACTGTTCTATGCTATTCTCCGTCGCGTTTTTCGAGTGAGTCTGACTTGTTTGGAACAAGGGGTGCTGATGAAAGTTGCGCGAAAATTTTTGATAGGCGGACGAGTGCAGGGCGTCGGCTACCGCTTCTTCGCGCAACGCGCCGCCGCCCGTCATCAAGTTCTGGGATATGTGCGAAATCTACCGGATGGGCGAGTCGAAGCGTGGGTCGAAGGTCTACCTGAGAGCGTTGAAGCCTTCAAGCACGATCTG
Source organism: uncultured Acidobacteriota bacterium (assembly GCA_963811065.1). Taxonomy (GTDB): domain Bacteria; phylum Acidobacteriota; class Blastocatellia; order Pyrinomonadales; family Pyrinomonadaceae; genus QHXM01. Next base: position 342,396 of record CAWEPR010000006.1, on the reverse strand, counting down.
GCGGCCGGCCCGCCCTTCGCTGAGGTCGAAAACATCGAAGAGATCCACGTTGAGCCGACCGGCCACTACTCTCTTTTTAGGATAGAAAGGTAGAACAGTTTTCAGTTTCGAGTTTTCAGTTTTGAGCACAGACAAGTTGCTTTTACTGAACACCGAAAACTGAAAACTCAAAGCTGAAAAATGGACAATCTCAAAGCGCTAATCCGTGAAGTGCCGGATTTCCCGAAGCCCGGCATTAATTTCTATGACATCACCACGCTGCTCAAGCACCCGGAAGGCTTGCGGGGCACGGTGGACGCGCTCGCCGCGCAGTTTGAAGGCGAGAAGGTTGACACCGTCATCGGTGTCGAAGCGCGCGGCTTCATCTTCGCTCCGGCGCTCGCTTACCACCTGAACGCTGGGTTCGTGCCCGTGCGTAAGCCGCGCAAGCTGCCTGCCGAATGTGTCTCCGTCTCTTATGATCTTGAGTACGGGCAGGATACTTTGGAGATTCACCGCGACGCCGTCGGCCAGGGGCATCGCGTCATCATCGCCGACGATTTGCTGGCGACGGGCGGGACAGCCAGAGCGGTCGTTGATCTGGTCGAAGGATTGGGCGGGGTGGTAGCCGGGCTGGTCTTCGTCGTCGAACTGGAATTCCTGCCCGGCCGCAAAAAGCTGGAAGGCTACGACGTGCGCTCGCTGATTAAATATCAGTCTTGAGCTGTGCTAAACTTTCCGCAGCTTTTATTTCCTGTTGTTTTGTATGCTCCCGTAGCTCAGTGGATAGAGCACCTGCCTCCTAAGCAGGGGGTCGCAAGTTCAAGTCTTGCCGGGGGCACCATCAAATTCGAGAGTCACGTCCACCCGGCGAGTTGCATAGATGGCGCTTGGAGGTTATGCTATCAGCAATTGACGAAAGGTGAATCTTTTCGTCGCGACTGGTTGCTGGGGTGAGGACAGTGACCAGCATTAGAACAGGCGCGCGGCCCCAAAAGCTGCTGCGCCTGTTCGCTTTTTACCACGGCGCAACATCCTGAGCTACCGACGGCGGCTTGCGCGCTAAACCGAGATACAAATTGATCTAAGTGGAAAAGAGGCCGCCCCCTTTGGTCGGGAGCGGCCTTTTTCCGTCTGACCTTCGTCCGGTTAAGCCTTAGTCGGCTGGCTCGACGCGGCACATGACCTCTGAAAATTCCCACCCGTAAGCCCCCCAGCCCAGTTCGTTCCAATCGGTGGTGTAGTAATGGTCAAGGACGTTCGCGTTCTGGTTCCAGTATTCGAAGAACGGGACGCCGCTCTCCGAATCCGGCGGGTAGACATAGCATTCGATAAAATCGAACTCCCAGCCGTAAGCCCCGTAGCCTAGTTCGTTCCAGTCGGTCGTGTAGAAGTGGTCGCCGACCTGATAGTTGTAGTAGCGATAGAGCGGGGTGGTTCCCGTCTCCTGCGTGGCGAAGACGTTGCAGGCCACACCTTCGAACGTCCAGCCATTGCCCGGGTAGTAGCCCAGCTCGTTGATGTTTTTGGTGTAGAAGTGATCGCCGGTGTACGGGTTCCAGTACTCGTATAACGGCACCCCCGTCGCAGAGGCTTTCTGCGGAACGAGGAATAAGAACAACGCGAGTGTGAAGAGGAGGGTGAGTGTTCGTTTCATGGTTCTTGTCTCCTTAGTTCGACCTGACGTTGAGAGTAAGGAGAGGAGTGCAGGCGAGGGCTATGGCGCTGCTCTTTGCGCGCCACTTGCGAACTGTCTCTCCCATTTTTGTCCCGGTGACTCGGCGGCGCGTCCCGCGAGGGTTAGACCATCCCGCCGGAGCTAATTCGCAGCACTTGTCCTGTCAAGGCTGTAAGGCCGTAGGCGTCTTTTAGAGATGTGGGCTTGGCCTACGGAGCAAGCACCGCACGAAGCCTCGGGTGGCTTTCAGTGTCATGTCAACGAGTTGTGAAGTTTCGGGAGGCACGGGAATGCTATTGCAAACGCGCGGAGTTGTCAACGAAGATGATTGGGCAAGGAAAACGGCTCCGAGTTAATTAACTCGGAGCCGTTTGAACGCTTAGTGATTCCTTTACTTTAGACAAGACGAGGCAAGTAAAGTTGCTCTCAACTCATCGCATTAAGCAGCCAGAATGCTTCCTTCCTCGATGAAGCTGTCCAGAGTGGGCAGCGCGATTTGATAGATGTGACCATCTGCCAGTAGCTTTGAAGCGCCTTCGACATTGAGCGGTCTGGAGAAGTAGTAGCCCTGCCCGTATTCACATTCCAGCATGGCGAGCTGCGATAGTTGATCCGTTGTCTCGACACCTTCCGCCACGACATCCATCTTCAGGCTGCGAGCCAGCATCAGGATAGTGCGGACGATTTCTGCGTTCTCGTTGTTGTCGCTCATGCGGCTGACAAACGAGCGGTCAATCTTCAACGTGGAGATCGGGAAGCGGTGCAGGTAGCTCAAGGATGAATAGCCCGTGCCGAAATCATCAATGCTCAACTCGATGCCGAGCGTGCGGAGCTGCTTGAGCATCTCGATGGCCGAATCAATGTTCTCCATCACCATGCTCTCCGTAATCTCAAGCTTCAGGCTGTGAGGCTCGACGCATGTCTCTCTCAGCACCTGTCGAATTTGTTCTATCAGTTTCACGTTGATGAACTGTTTGGTGGACAGGTTGACGCTGATCTGAAGCGGCGGATACTGCGGATACTCTTCCTGCCACAGATGAATCTGGCGACAGGCTTCTTCCAGAACCCAGTGGCCGATGGGGATAATCAACCCTGTCTCTTCGGCAATCGGGATGAACTCGTCCGGGGGAACGAAACCGCGCTCCGGGTGCTGCCAGCGAATGAGAGCCTCGAAGCCGCTGATCGTGCCTGACTCAAGCGCGACAATCGGCTGATAGTGGAGAATGAACTCTTTGCGTTCGATGGCGCGTCGCAGATCTGCCTCCATTTGCAGGAGATTCATCGCGCGGGCGTGCATCGTCTTGTCGAAGACTTCATGTCGGGCTTTGCCGAGCATCTTGGCGCGATACATCGCCGTGTCGGCGTCGCGCAAGACCTCTTCGGGACGATCATAGCCGGTGCTGCTCAAGGCGATGCCGATGCTGACGGTAGCGAAGACTTCATGGCCGTTAAGATTGAAAGGCAGGGCCAGAGCTTTTTGCAGCCGGTCGGCCACGTCTATCGCTTCCGTCACACTCATCAGGTCTTCGAGCAGGACTGTGAACTCGTCTCCGCCGAGACGCGCAACCGTGTCGCCGGGGCGCAGGCAGATTTCCAGACGACGTGCGATTCCGACCAGCAATTGATCTCCAACCATGTGACCCAGGCTGTCGTTGATAACCTTGAAGCGGTCTAAGTCCAGAAAGAGAACCGCAAAGAGGCGATCCTCGCGCCGCTTGCCGCGCTCAACGGAAAGTTTCAGGTGATCCATGAAGAGCGCGCGGTTGGGCAGACCCGTCAGCCCGTCATGAAAGGCTTCGTGAAGGAGGCGTTCTTCAGCGCGCTTACGGTCGGTGATGTCCTGAATCTGGAAAATAAGATTGATGGATTTGGTTTGCGAATCACGAATCACCGTGACACTCAGCAAAGCCCAGACAGTGTGCCCGCGCTGGTGCTTGTAGCGCAGCTCCATCTGGTAGGTCGAAGCCTTTCCTTCCAGCAGCTTGCCGACCTGCGACATCATGTCGCCGAGATCGTCCTCATGCGTGATGGATTGGAAATCGGTCGCCAGCAACTCCTGTTCGGAATAGCCGACCATCTCGCAAAGAGAGTTGTTGACCTTGACCCAGCGCCCGTCCGTCGCCACGAGCGCCATACCCGCTGCGTGGTCGAACGCGCTGCGGAAACGCTCTTCGCTTTCACGCAGCGCCGCGACGTGGCGTTCGGCTTGTTCAGCTTGCGTGGCAGAGGCTTCAACGTTTTTGAGATACGTGCAGTAAGTTAAATAGACGATGGCGATAATCGGCGTCGTCGCAAGGAAAGCGTAAAAGCCAACCGCATCAATCAGCTTGGTGATAATGCCTGCGGCCGAAGCTCCTGCGAAATAGGTGAGCGAAGTCCAGAGGAAACTTCTGCGCCACGTCATCCAGATCGGCAAATTGTTCTTCAGCGCGACGACTATCGCAACCGTCCCTGAGTTGCTGATGTACTGGACGAGCGCCAGCAGACAGATGGCGATGACGTAAGGGGCGGAGTAGTCACCGCGCAAACTTTCGATAGACCCGAAGCAGAGGCGCAAAGCCCAGACGGAAAGGAACGTCGAAAAGGCTGTAGCCGCCATGTTGAAGATGGTCGTGAGCGGCTTCTTATTAAGACGGAGCGATGAACAAAGAGCCTCTACTGCCGAGAGTAGAATGGCCAGTTCGCCACTGATGAGGAGGAGCGTGAGGAAGATGAAGGTGTCGGAGACGGAGATGTGTTCTTTAACGCTCGGAATCCGAATGGTGATGCGCGAGCCGATGCCGAGCGTGATGGCTGTGAGGAAGAGAAAGCGAATGTCCACCGAAGCAATGGAGACATTAAACCCGGAGAAGAAAAAGGCCGCCGAGCCAAGGACGATAATCGCCCACATAAATTGTTTGGCGTACTGCTGTCTGCTCAAGGTTGTTTCCAATCCCTGCGAGGATTGCATATTGATACCCCAGTATCGCTTGTTCGGAGTGGTTTGTGAGTGGGCGCGCCGGTCAGAAGTGCGACCTGCGCCGCAGACAGATTGCAAGCCCTATGCCTGAAAGGATGCAAGTTTATTAAGTCAAACTATTTCTAAGTTTAGGTTTTGAAGTGAGTTTTGAGCATTAGTCAGGAGAGGGGAAATCGGTCAGCTTGAGCAATCACGGTCGCTCAATTTGATTGACGACCATTCATTTTGCGCGACAGTTGGCTTTGCCTAACAGAACCCTTTTGCCTAACGGAACAAGTGGCTGCCTAACGAGAGATCTGAGAGTAAGGTTCTTAGATAGTAAGGACTCGCACCAATAAGTTTATTACCTCAGTAATCTTGGCTGGCTTTAGGTGGCCTGTTGAATAAGCTATCAGCTTTGAATCAGCTGTGAATAACCTATTTGGTCTAATATTTGATTGTTGTTTGAGGCTTCCGGTGGAGAAGTCCGCATCTTCTAATGAAACAGAATAGCCATCGGAATTGTGCTTAGAAGTAATCTGGCACAAAATTACGTCGTCGCCGCTGAGGTTTGCGACAACGACTGCGGGTCTTTTTTTTGAGCCGGATAAATCCGTAAAAGGGAATGGTACAACGACAACCTGACCCTTTATAAATGCGCCCATGCTTCGTCTTCTTCTGGTGAGTTCCAATCTCGGCGGAGTACGGCTTCTGAGGCAAACATCGTCAAGCGTGAACTATCTTCTTCGTCACCTACGGACGGAGAGCAGAATTGTAGCGATGCAGAGTCAACACACACCCACGCATATACAAGATGTGAATACGATGCGTTAGAACCTGTACCACCTTGTGATGGCGATATACCCGACTTCAATAGAGCTTCCTTCGCTAAGATCGCCCTAACTGTTTCGTCAGATAGTATCGTTGGCTGTCTTTTCGTCAGCATTACTGATCGTCTCCTGTGCTGTACGGATGAGGTTTGTAAGATTATCTATCTGATTCGTCAACCAATCTCTCACTGAGATTGCTGTCGGTAAATCCATAATGACATCAACTTCAAGCTCGCGTACAAACGTACTTTCAGCATGAGGCTCTTCCGGCTTTACGGCCATACGGGTCTTGCCAGAAACAAAAACTACGCTTTTGTCTGGAAGGGCTACACGTTCGTTAAAAAATGATATGTGGATATTCCCGCGTGGCGTCACCCCGCCCCACGCTCCGTCTGCATGAATCACACGAAAGTAGCTACTCTTATAATATGTAAAGTTAAGTTCCTGCTGATCGTGAGATGGAGCAGTTACAGACTCTTTTGTTTCTTTTTCTGCCATTTTTCCCCATTTTTTACAAGCAGGGTATGGTAAAACCCGCTCTTCGCGGGAGTATTGTACCATACCCTGCAATACCTACCTACGAGGGTCACTGACGAAAAAAAGGCGAACGATATTAACCGTTCGCCTTCTGTCTACATCTGTAAAAACCCTGCCACGCTACTTGCGCGTAGAACTTCGGTTTTAATCCCAACTCATAAACTCTCTGTTTAGCTGCTTAATCCATCCGGGCGACCATCGGAGGATTTTTCTTGTTGATTAGGATATAGAGCCTTTTCGCCAGTTCGGGGTTCATCGTCTGAAGAACCTTGTATTGATCCATGGCAGCCTTTTTGTTCCCGCTCTGGAAATAGGCGAAGCCGAGATTGAAGTAAGCTCCGGCGTAATCGCTTTTCAGGTTGATCGCCTGTTTGTGAGCCGCGATGGCCTCGTTCCAGCGTTGGAGGCTACCGTAGGCATAGCCTAGATTGTTGTGCGCTTCAGCCCAATCCGACCTGATAATGGTCGCCTGTTTGAAGGCCGCGACACTTTCCGGGAATTTGCCGAGCTTGCTGTAGGCGATGCCCAGATTGAATTGCGCCGCCGGGTAATCCGCCTGGATGCTCACTGCTCGTTTGAGCACGTTGGTGGCCTCGTTGAAATTACCCGTATTGTTGTAAGCCCAGCCGAGATTGGTGTAAGCCCCGGCATCGTTAGGCTGGTAGCGAATCGCCTGCTTGAAAGCATCTATCGCTTCCGTCCAGCGGCGCGACTTGCCGAGCGCGAAACCCAGATTGTCATAAGCGTCGTCCATGTCCGGTTTCAGCGCGAGCGCCTTTTTGTAAGCATCAATGGCGTCGCTGTAGCGCGTCAGCTTGTTGCTGACGAAGCCCAGATTGCTGTAGGTGTCGGCGTCTGCCTGCTTGAGTAGAATGGCCTGCTTGTAGGCGTCTGCGGCGTCGGAGAATTTGTTCAGGCGGCGATAGGCGTCGCCGATGTTGCTGTAAACGTCCTGATAGCCGGGCTTCATCTTGACGGCCTGCCTGTAAGCGGCGATTGATTCTTCGTAACGACCGGCGTTATAGAGCGCCGCGCCCGCGCTGTAGTGCGCCTCGGCGTAGTTCGGATTCAAGGCTGCGACCTGCCTGTAAGCGGCAACGGCGGCGTCGTATTGTTCGAGGCGATCCTGAGCCTGACCCAGATAGTTGAAGGCTTCCCAATCTCTCGTATCGTAGCGAGTGGCCTGCGTGAGCGAAGCGACCGCTTCCCTGTACTTGCCCGCCCTGTAATAGATGTCGCCCATGTTGTAATGCGCGGAAGCCACATCCGGCTTGAGCCGAATTGTTTCTCGATAAGCGGCCAGCGCTTCCTCGTCGCGCTTCAGATTGAAGAGGGAGTCGCCGAGGCCGTTATAGGCTTCACCCCAGTTGGGCTTGTAGCGAACCGCCTGCCTGTAGGCATCTGCGGCTTCCGTGAATTTGTTCAGATTAAAGTAGGCGTCGCCTAGATTGTAGTGCGCCTCTGCAAAGGCTGGCTTCAGGCGAATCGCCTTCTGATAAGACTCTGCGGCTTTCTCAAACTGGCCTTTGTCAAAAAAATCGTCGCCCTGATCGTTGAAGGTCTCAGCGGTGGCTGTGGGTTGCGGCGGCCTCGGACGAGGAGTCGTCTTCTTCAGTCCGCCGCCGCCGCGCGTAGAGCCTTTGACCGGGCGATTGCTTGCCAGATATTGAGCTTGCCCCGGCGTGCGCGGAGGCTGTGGAGTTGGCGTGGGCTTAGGCGGGCGTTTGTTGTGTTGGCGATTGACGCGGGGAATCGTCAGCACGCCGACCGCGCCGCCCGAAATGTCTGTCGCCAGATTAGCTCCGCCGGAGATATCCTGCGCCAATGATAGTGTCCCGCCATTAAGCGAAGCGATGACGAGCAGCACGATTAAGCGCAACGCAGGTTTTGCGCTCTGCGCAGGATTGTGTATGGGGTTGAAATACATCTTAAACTCCAACTCTGAATCTTGATTCAAACATGCTGATTTGAAGTAATGATATGGATGAAGGGTTGCCGCGCGCCCCAGAGAATCAGGAGACGAAAAATCTCAGGCTCTTCGATTCTCGATCATGCGCCCACCTTTCCAGGCCACTCGCGCCCTTGTTTAATGCGCCCTCGGTTTTTCAGCCAGCGAGTATCGCAGAATCAGGCTGGCGATGGAAGACACTCTTTGCAGACGGAGGTCTCTCCTATAGTTTGCGCCGCCGTCGGAGCGTGAGTTTCTTTCGCTGCAAGGGTGGGGAATCTTTTGCTCGTTGCAGAATGTATATTGACTCGCCGCCCGATTTGGCATAGAAGAGGATGCGGTTTCCAAACAGGAGAAACGCAGTTGATTTGAACCGCGCCACAGTTCGTTCAAAGGAGAGACAGATGAAACGTTGCCCTAATTGCCAGCGAACTTACCCGGATGACTCACCGGGCTTCTGCGTCAACGACGGAACACAACTCGTCAACGAAGAAGCTCCGGCCTTCGACCCGCAGAAAACCATCCTCGCGTCCGCGCCGCCGCCGCCCCAACCACCGCCCCAATATTCCAATCCTGCGCCGCCCTTCGCCAACCAGCCACCACCGCAGCCACCGCCGCCGCAACCCGCGTGGCCGCCTCCGCCGCCGCATCAACAGCAGCAGCAGGCCCAAAACTGGGGTGGCGGATATTACCAGCAGCCGGGGCAGCCCTACGGTGCGCCATATGCGCCGCCCGTTGGGCAGGGCAACAAGCTGAGTCTGGCAGCTCTGATTTTCGGTTGCATCAGCGGCCTCCTCGGGTTTCTTCTGTTTGCCGCCTTCCAAGGCTGGATGAGAGTCTTTGACAGAGACACGGCCTATGTTGCGATTATCACTGCCGTCATCACAGGTGCTGTTGCTCTGGTGCTGGGAGCCATGGCGCTCATCTCTGCTCGCCAACGCAGTAAAGTGCTGGCCGTCGTCGGGATGGTCTTGAGCGCTGCCAGCATAGCGTTCTACATCTATCTGGAAACTCAATATGGCATCCTCTTTTAGTTGAAGATTCTTCGGAAGCCGCAGACATTTCGGTCATCAACCAGAGTACAGCATGGCTGAGTAAAGAAAGTGAGAGACAAATGAAACGCTGCCCCTCTTGCCAGCAAACTTACGCGAACGACGCGCCGGATTATTGCTCGAACGACGGCATGCGCCTGGTGGATGAAGAGTCTGCTTCCTATGACCCGGAGAAGACTGTGATGGCTTCAGGGCTGCGCGGCGGCGAGCCTCTCACTGCGTCGCCACCACAGCCGCCACCAGCGCTAACGCCACCGCCACCGCCGCCGCCAGCACCACCGTCACTGCCAGCGCCACCGCAGCAGTATCAAGCCCCGAATGCGCCGCCGGAGATGAACCCTCCGGCACAGTGGCCGCCGTCGCCGTCGGGCGATCTGCCCCCGCAACAATGGCAAGCGCCCGGCAATCAACCTGCTCAAGCGGGATGGCCACCGCAGTCGCCAACTCCAAACTGGGGAGGCGCTCCGTATCAACAGCCTGCCGCAAACAACGCGCCCTATGCTGCGCACTATGCGCCGACACCGCCGTTGGGAGGCAGCAGCAGGGCTCTAGCCATCGCTGCGCTGGCGACGGGAGCGTGCGGCGCTACGATCATGGCCATGCTGGTCGCACGCAGTCGTGATTTCGTTTTCACTTCGCTGTTGGTTCTCGGCATTCTGGGCATCGGGCTTGGCGTTGTTTCTCTGATTCTCTCGTTGCAAAAGCCTTCGCGATTCGCGGGCATTCCGCTGGCGATTGCCGGGTTAGCGCTGGGCACTGCTGCGCTCGTTTACTACTTCACCCTCTAGCACCGCGACCAGCAGCGTGAAAAGCGAGATGTGCCGCAAACTTTTATAGGAGAAATCAATGAAACGTTGTCCCAGTTGTCAGCAAACTTTCCCGGATAACGCCCCCGACTTGTGCCCCTATGACGGTACGCCGATGACCGTTGATGAGTCACAGCAGCAATATTACGCGGGCGGTCCGCCACCACCTTACGGGACACCGGGCGGCGCACCGCCGCAATGGGGGCCGCCGCCGCCGGGAGGAGGCTACTATCAACAGCCCGGTCAATACCCGCCTTATCCGCCGCCCTACGGTGGCCCGTATGCGCCGAGCGGTGGCGGGGCGAGTGGCCTCTCAAAAGGTGCCTTATTTACAGGCATTGGCGCTCTCGGCGGTTTCATCATTGCGGTTATCTTTGCAGTGATAGCAATCAACAGCCGCAATCGTGACCTCTTGCCGGTCGTCGGCATCTTCGGTCTGCTGTCGCTCCTGGCGGGATTGACTGCCGTCGTTCTCGGCATCGTCACCCTCTCAATGGCGAACAGAAATCCCATGATGAACAGAGTTCACGGCATCCTCGGCATAATATTTGGCGCGATTCCCATCATCCTCTGGTTTCTCGGACTCGCCAGGGGAAGACGCTTCTGAGAATCCGCAAAACGAATGTGAGGCTGCAACCAAAGGAAGATAACTATGAAAACCTGTCCTTCATGCCAGCAGGTTTACCCGAATGACGGCCCGGGCTTCTGCACGAACGACGGAACGCCGCTGGTGAGTTCTGCTTCTGAATACGGCTCCGGTTCGTCGGGCTACGCGTGGCAGACGCCCAGCGACCAGGCCCCACAGACGCCGCCTTCGACCTGGCAGCCTCCACCGCCGAACTGGGGTTATCAACAGCCGGGGCAGTATGCTCCTCCCGGACAATACGCTCCTTACGGCTACCAGATGCCCTATCCGCAGGGGACCGGCGGCGCGGGACTCGCAACGGCGGCACTGTTTACCGGAATCGGCACGATTGTGGCCTTGTGTCTGGGCTTTGTGATAGCACTGACGGCGACGAGGTCTTTTGATTTCGGCATGATGCAGTTCGGGGGAATTCTAGTTTTCCTCTCGCTGATTTCGGGATTGACGGCGCTCATCCTGGGCATAGTCGCCGTCTCGATGTCGAACCGGAATCCCGCAGTCAGTAAAGCCAAAGGCATCGTTGGAATCTGCCTCGGATCTATTCCGCTGTTGCTGATGATAATCGGATTGATTGCGAGAGCGAGTCAGTAAAAAAAGCACTCGCTGTTGTTATAGCCCCGCGCCTTTTTTGACGCGCGGCGAGAAGCGGACAATCGTTGCGCCCCAGCTTCCGGCTCCGGGTGGAGCATCCGTCCAATCTTCAACGAAAGATGTCTGCGCCAGCACACTGCGAACTATCTCGCGCTGCACGCCGATACCTTTGCCGTGAATAATCCGCACGCTTCTGTAACCCGCCGCGTGAGCTTCCATTAGATATCTCGACGACCGTGCGCTTCACGTCGCGCGGCGCGATGGTGTGAAGATCAAAGACATCGAGAATCTCCAGCCGGATGGGTTCGGGAAAAGGATTGAAAGGATCAATCTCGCCTTCATCCTCCGTCTCGCCGACATCTTCCTGCCCCGTGCCGCGCTCATCGCGCGATTCGTTATCTCTCCAGCTTTTTAACCATTCAAGGAATCGCATCTCGGTTGATAGCTGCTTATCTTGACACCTGCGCTTGCGCGCTTGTACACTCGCGCTCTTTCAAGCAGCAAGACAATTTTACACTGAAATGTTTAAGCGCGCGTCGGACAGCGAGCAGGCTTGCGCTCTTCGCGTTGCATCCCAAAACGCGGCAAGTTTTCAGTTTGCAATTAAAGACCGGGCTATTTCCTAACTCAGAAAGGAATCATCAACATGGGCAAGCGAAACAAGATTACTGTGGTCGGCGCGGGCAACGTCGGCGCGACCGCCGCGCACTGGCTGGCGAGCAAGGAACTCGGCGATGTCGTCCTGGTTGACATTGTCGAAGGCATGCCGCAGGGCAAGGCTCTCGATTTGGCGCAGGCAGCCCCCATCGAAGGCTTTGACGCGCGACTGACGGGCTCGACCAGCGACTATACGCAGACGGCGAACTCCGATGTCGTCATCATCACTTCGGGGTTGGCGCGAAAGCCCGGCATGAGCCGCGACGACCTGCTGAAGACTAACGCCGGGATTGTTTCCAGCGTCGTTGACGAAGTGGTGAAATACTCACCCGACTCGATTCTGATTATCGTCTCGAACCCGCTCGACGCCATGTGCCAGGTGGCGTTCAAACGCTCAGGCTTTCCCAAGCACCGGGTGCTTGGCATGGCCGGTGTTCTGGATTCGGCGCGCATGCGCTGCTTTCTGGCCGAAGCTCTGGATGTCTCCGTCGAAAACGTGACGGCGTTTGTGCTGGGCGGTCACGGCGACACGATGGTTCCTTTGACGCGATATTCCACCTGCGCCGGAATCCCCGTCACAGAACTGCTGCCGAAAGATCAACTGGATGCAATTGTGAAGCGCACAGCCGGTGGCGGAGCCGAAATCGTCGCGCTCCTCAAGACAGGCTCGGCCTACTATGCTCCGTCGGCGGCAGCCGTCGAGATGACTGAAAGCATTCTCAAGGACAAGAAAAAGATTCTGCCCTGCGCCGCCTATCTCGAAGGCGAGTATGGCATCAACGGTCTCTACGTCGGCGTGCCCTGCAAACTCGGCGCGCGCGGCCTCGAACAGATCATCGAGATTAACCTGCTGGCCGAAGAGCGCATCGCCCTGCAAAAGAGCGCGGCGTCTGTTCAGGAACTCATTGACGTGCTGGGAATATAAAGAATTAAAAATTAAAAATGTAAAATGCAAAAGTAGAGGCTGAAACCACTTTGACTTTAATGTGGTTCTCCGCCTTCCTTTTGCATTTTACATTTTTAATTTTTAATTTACTGTCAGGGCTGGAAGCATTTTGCTAATAACGCGTTGCAATTCGTCGCGCATGATGGGCTTGACGAGGAAGCGGTCGCAGCCAACGGCTTCTGCGGCTTGACGTTCATTATCGGTGTCGTGGCCGGTTAAGACGATGACCGGGATGTCGCGCAGGTGCTCTTTTTCTTTTATCGCCGCGATCAACTCGCCGCCGTTCATCTCCGGCATTGACCAATCGGTGAGCAGCAAATCAATTGACCTTGCTTTGAGAATCTCAAGAGCTTCAAATGCATTAGCGGCAGTCTCGACCCGGTAGCCCATGCGCGCGACCAGTTTTTTCAGGAGCAGCAGGAGTTCCGGCGCGTCGTCAACAATCAGGATGCACTGCATCTCTGACGGTGACGCCTGCTGGCTCGCAGGCAGCACGAGAGAATAGACGGTGCCGCGCCCGCGCTGGCTGCGGACCGCAACATTGCCGCCATGTGCGGCAGCAATGCGCTTGGCGATTGCCAAGCCTATTCCCTTAAACCCTGAGCTGCGATTGTCGGACGCCTGCCAGAAGGCGTCGAAGACGAACGGAACTTCTTCGGGCGGAATCCCCTGACTCGAATCACTAATGCTGATGATGATGAAACGCTTTCCTTCATCCCCTATCCGGGTGCCCATGATTGATTGCGCTTCGATCTGGATAGCGCCACCATCGGGTGTGGCAGCCAGCGCCGTCGTCAGCAAATGACAAAGAGCGCGTCGCGTTTGCCGCCCGTCCACGCAGAGCGAAAGATCACGCGCCATCACGTTGATATTCAACTCAACGCCGCGCAGAGCCGCTTCGCCCCTTAAAGGCTCAGTCACTTCTTCCAGCAAGCCTTCCGCGCTCACCTCTTCCAGCGTGATTTTGAGCGGCTGCTCGTGCTGGCGCGCAATCTCCAGATGATCGTCAAGGAGATGACGCATCCGATCGCCATTCTCGATGGCATTGCTTAAGAGTTGGCGGTCTTCCAAATCAAAAGGCTCGCGCGCCTGTAACTTGCTTTCAAGAAGCTCCAGCAGACCCAGCACGCTCGTCAGCGGCAGGCGTATGTCGCGCACTAAGGTATTAACAAACCCGCTCTTGAGACGATCCATCTCACGCAAGCTATCGTTCGATACATCAAGGCGAGCGCGCAGGAGAATCACCTGTGCCGCGGCGGCGACAACGTCCGCGAGCCACATCAACCTTTCAGTATCATCTTTCGTATAAGCGTTTGCCTCGACGCTCGCAAAGCAGAGCAGCCCGAAGCAGGTTCCACCCATAGCAAGCGGCAAAGCGAGCGCAGACTTCGCTTCCTGCCCCAGCTCGCCGACATCGCTTTGTCGCAACTCGCTTTCCTCAATCACCCGGCATGCGCCTTCGCCAAGCACCTGCGCGAGCATCGTCTCGGCTCGATTAAAGCGGTCGTCCGCCAGCGCCTTCTGTTCACCCCGTGACGCACGCCAGACGCGAATCCCTTGCCCGTCAGATTCCGGCAGCACAAGGCTGCAATAATCAAACGCGAGCAGTTGGGAAACGGCTTCTCCGGTCAGCGCCTGAACAAGAAGCTGTGGATGGCGGGCACGATTGATGCTTGAAGTGACACGCGCGCGAGACACGTCAATCCGCACACTTGACTCGTCTGTGGGCATATTTAGTTGTCTTGGACTCCTCGTGGAGAGATTTTTCGGGAAGAGATTTAAAGCGTTGGCGGCAGTTTCTGGGCTGCCTTCAACGGAGTTTATACAAGTTGGCCTTTGATGGCAAGAGAAAATCTCAGGAAAACAATTGGGCGGCGATGTTCAGGTGCTGAGGGGGAGAGAGAACTTGCGAGCGAGTTCAGACGACGTAAATCAATATCGCCAGCGCGAGGCCGAAAACAACCAGAGCCGTCTTGTACAAATAGATGAAGGCTTTTTGTCTTCGCGCGACGATTTCCGCCATCGCGTCGTAGAGGGAAAGCGCGGCTTTCTCTTTCTCTTCGGCGGCGACGGCGTGGGCGCGCCGCGCCAGCCTGACCCTGTAAGTCTCGCCTCCGCAGTAGCCGCAGATGGCGACTAGATCGCCCGCCGCGTAAGAGATGCCGCCGCCGCAAAGATGGCAATTTGTCACCTCGGCCTCGCCGACCTTTTCTCCGACAACTGGAATCAACGGCAGTCGTTTGCGCGTTCCCGCGAGGTAAGAGGCGTAAGCCCAGAGCGCCACAGCGAGGCTGAGGCCGCCGAGTACGGCGAACAAGCCTAGAAAGGCCGTGGAAGTTTTGATGGCGAAAAGGCTATCGCCGAGCTTACTGAACGTGCCGAGGGCGGTCGCCGCCAGCAGGAAGAAAGGCAGCAGCCACAGCGTCCAGCGGATAGGCCAGGTCGTAAAGAGATTCGCGCGCCGCCACGCAATGACGGCTCTCTCCATGCGCTCTGCGACTTTGGCGCGCAGGCGGACGGTTGCAGCGTAGTCTTCGGGGACGGGAATGGACGTATCGCAGCGCGGGCATCGCATCTCATCGGGTCTGAGCGGCACGCCCGCTCCGCATTGTTCGCACTTGAGCGGGGCGAGGTGTGGAAACTCGTCTCCGCTCTTGACGGCGTTGCGGGTCGCGTGTGGCCGCGTCAGCTTTTTGCCCAGGTATCCGACCAGAAAGCTAAAGACAATCAGGAAGGGAAGAATCCATCCTTCCAATCGCGCAACCTTGTAGCCGAAATATTGCAGCTTCTGTCTGGACGACAGAGGCGCACCCGTTTCAATCAAAGCTCTGACGGCAAGCCCGCGGAGCTCCCTTGCGGCGATGTCGAGCGGAGTCTCCCCATCGTTGTTTTTAGTCGCGAGATCTGCGCCTCTTGAGGCGAGCGCCCTGATGGTCTCCGCATCGCCGATTCTGGCTGCTTCTTCCAGCGGCGTGGTGCCGTCAATGTCGCGGGCGTTAACGTCCGCGCCCCTCTCCAGAAGTCCGTTGAGGACGCGCGCCGATTTTGCCTGGCGCTCATAAGCTACGGTATTGAATCCTTTTCTGATGACGACTAAAAGCGGCGTCCTGCCGTCGTCGTTAGCGAGATTAGGGTCTGCGCCTTTATCAAGCAGCATTGTCGCCAGCGCATACTTTTCCTCCGCCACTGCTACGAAAAGAGCGGTCTGGTCGAATTCATCGCGGGCATTGATATCCGCGCCTGCCGCCAGATAAAGCTCGACAATCTTTTGGCGGCCATCGCCGGCTGCGTCTATGAAATTCGCGATTGTTTCGCGGCGCGTCTCGTCTGTGCTGAGGTCGAAAGATTCTTTGAGGCTCTTTAATTCCGCTTTGGCCTCTTCCGCCGTTTGCGCGCAGACGCAGACGCTGAAGGCCATGAGAAGCAGTGGCAATAGGAGGGAGCGCGGTAATTTCGGCACGAAGACGACTCGCACTTTCGCCGGGGTATGTTTTGTCCTTAACTAAATCGCGGCGATGATAAGTAAAGCGTAGCCCCTTGCACTTGATTCTGATAGGTGTGTTTGTTGCTCTCTCGCTTTGACCGGGACGCTATCCCCTCAGCCAGCCGAAGAGGCCGTGAACGACCGTCTCGCGGTTCTCTTCGTAAATGGCTTTCGTCAGTGGGATGGACATCGGGCAGACGCGCACACAGTTCTGTGCGTTGCCGCAGTTGGTGATGCCGTCGTCGCCCATGATGCCTTCCAGTCGCTCGTCGCGCGTTATCTTGCCCGTCGGGTGCATGTTGAAGAGGCGGACTTGCGCGATGGCCTGCGGGCCGATGTAGTTGTCTCCATCGTATTGCGGGCAGGCTTCGAGGCAGCAGCCGCACGTCATGCAGCGCGAATAGGCGTAGCGCTCGGCCACGTCTTCCTGAGACATCTTCGCGCCGGGGCCTAGATCGTAAGAACCGTCAATTTCTATCCAGGCGTGAACGCGCTTGAGGTGATCGAACATCTGCGAGCGGTCAACGATGAGGTCGCGCACGTTCGGAAACTTGGACATCGGCTCAAGCGTGATGGGTTGATCCAGTTGGTCAACGAGCGCGGAGCAGCTTTGACGGACTTTCCCGTTAATGACCATCGTGCAGATGCCGCAGACCTGTTCGAGACAGTTCATGTTCCAGACGGGCGGTGTGGTGCGCTTGCCCTCGCGCGTGACGGGATTCTTTTGAATCTCCATCAGGCAGGAAATGATGTTGAGGTTCGGGCGATAGGGAAGCTCAAACTCTTCCCAGTATTGCTCGGCGTCCGGGTTCTGGCGTCTGCGAATGCGTATGACGACCCGTTGTGTTCCGTTGTTAGTTTGTGCGCTCATCGGTTTCCGTTTCCGTTACCTTGTCATAAACAGCGCTCAGGTTGAGCGTGCATTCAATAGATGGCAAAGAGAGCGAACTTTCCCTGCCGATAGCAGCCGTGTACTTCCATGTCGCATCGGATTGCCTGACGAATTGCTCGACTACCGGCTTGTGTTGGGAAATCAAGATGTATTCCTGCAAAGATACCAACTGCTGATAAGCCTGAAACTTTTTGCCTCTGTCAAAAGCTTCTGTGCTTTCGGAGAGAACTTCAATTATCAAGATGGGATTGAGAAGGACATCCGTTCGCTCATCATGAAACTGCGGCTCGCCGCAGACAACGGACACATCAGGGTAGAAGAACTTGCGCGAATCCGGCATACGCACTTTCATGTCGCTGGGCAGTATGCTGCAAGGGCGTCCCCTGAGTTGCTGCCCTAGTTCGATAATTATATTTGCGACAAGCTTAT
Organism: uncultured Acidobacteriota bacterium; assembly: GCA_963811065.1. GTDB lineage: Bacteria > Acidobacteriota > Blastocatellia > Pyrinomonadales > Pyrinomonadaceae > QHXM01. Next base: position 324,986 of record CAWEPR010000006.1, on the reverse strand, counting down.
TGTGATTCAGGCTTGCGCCTGACATCGCGTACACCATGCCGTTGAAGTATTCGCTCTTGTAATCGGCATGTCGCTCAAGAGCCAGATACTCTTCCGGTAATAGATAGATGTTCGCTTGCGTTGACATAAAGCGTAAACCAGCCTGACGGAATAATTCGGCGTCACCTCAAGGGCGCGCTCACACCTCGTCGGATTTACCACCCGCGTCTTCGATTGATTTCCCCTGCTCTTTCCTCGAAGCATCGTCATGCACAGGATCGTTGACCTTCTCTTTGTCCTGAGCCCAGACGACCGCACTGCTCAGGTTCTCGGGTTTTTGTTCCTCTCCGCCAATGGGTACTTGCTTTGCCCCATCTTTCGGCGGGAGTCCAGAAGCGGTCGAAGCCGCAGTGATAGCGGCCTTGCCCGTCTCCTGCTTGCCTTTGCTGTAATCGCGCTTGCGCGGTTTGATGAGCGAAGTCTCAACAGCTTCGTAAGAAATTACGGGACCCTCGCCGGAATATTCCGCAATCGTCGTCTTCAGGAAGTTCTCGTCATCACGGTTCGGAAAGTCCGGCTTGTAGTGCGCGCCACGCGATTCGTTGCGATTGAGCGCGCCCAGGGTGATGACGCGCGCCAACTCCAGCATGTTCTTCAGGTGGCGCGCGTGCGGCAGAGCCATCGTCGCCCACAGGTTCGAGTCGTTGATAGAGATGTGCTGGTAGCGATCCATCAATTCGAGGAGTTTCGCGTCCGTCGCCTTGAGTTTGTCGTTGTAGCGCACGACCGTCACGTTGTCCGTCATCCACTTGCCCATCTCTTCGTGAAGGATGTACTGGTTCTCCGTGCCCGGCTGCTTGATGAGCGCGTCGTTAATCTCTTCCTGCCGCTTCAATTCCAGTTCGTAAATGTTCGACCCGTCTGCGCCGTTGCGCTCAACCCCCTTCGCGTACTCGATGGCCGCTGGCGCGGCGACGAAACCGCCGAAGACGCAACTGACTAAAGAATTTGCGCCGAGACGATTTGCGCCGTGAATCGAATAGTCGCATTCGCCTGCCGCCAGCAGGCCCGGAATGTTCGTTCGCTGGTCGAAATCAACCCACAGGCCGCCCATCGAATAATGCACGCCCGGAAAGATTCGCATCGGCACATGGCGCGGGTCGTCGCCGACGAACATTTCGTAAATCTCAAGGATAGCGCCGAGTTTGCGGTCGAGCGTCTCAGCCGGGATGTGCGAGAGGTCAAGGTAGACTTGATTCTCGCCACCAATGCCCATCCCATCCAGACAGACCTGAAAGATTTCTCGCGTGGCGATGTCGCGCGGAACGAGGTTGCCGTAAGCAGGATATTTCTCTTCGAGGAAGTACCAGCGCTCCTGTTCGGGAATCGAAGAAGGGTTACGCGTATCATTCTGCTTTCGCGGAACCCAGACGCGCCCGCCTTCGCCGCGCGCCGATTCCGACATCAAGCGCAGCTTGTCTTCGCCGGGGATAGAAGTCGGGTGAACCTGTATGAACTCGCCGTTGGCATATTTCGCGCCCTGCTGGTAGCAGGCCGAAACGGCGCTGCCCGTACAGACCATCGAGTTGGTAGACTTGCCGAAAATTAATCCCGGCCCGCCCGTTGCCATAATCACCGCGTCCGCCTTGAAGGCTTTCAGTTCAAGCGTCTGCAAGTTCATCGCTACGAGGCCGCGACAGACCCCGTGGTCGTCCATGATGAGCGACATCATCTCCCAGCCTTCGTACTTCTGAACCTTGCCCTCCGCTTCGCGGCGTCTCACTTGTTCATCGAGCGCGTAGAGAAGCTGTTGTCCGGTGGAAGCTCCCGCAAACGCTGTGCGGTGATGCTTCGTTCCGCCGAAGCGACGAAAATCCAGTAAACCTTCTTTGGTGCGCGAGAAGGGAACGCCCATGCGGTCGAAGAGGTAGATGATGGAAGGCGCCATCTCGCACATGGCCTTGGCGGGCGGCTGGTTCGCCAAAAAGTCGCCGCCATAAACCGTGTCGTCAAAATGCTCCCAGGTCGAGTCGCCCTCGCCCTTGGTGTTGACCGCGCCGTTGATGCCGCCCTGCGCGCAGACAGAGTGTGAGCGTTTGACGGGGACGACCGAGAAGAGGTCAACCGAGTGTCCGCTTTCGGCGATCTTCATGGCCGCCGCCAGTCCGGCGAGGCCGCCGCCGACGACTGCTATCTTGATTCCGTTGGTAGCTGCTGCCATATCAGTAAAAGAGACCTCCCCACAATCCGCCCGGATGCACAAAAGCCGTCAAGGCGTTGATGCCTACGGCCAGGAGCGCCACGCCGAACGCTATGCAGGCATAGCCGGTCAGACGTTGCGCGCGCGCGCCAATCGCGATGCCCCAGTCAACCAGAAACAGCCAGATGCCGTTGGCGAAGTGCCAGACGGTAGACGTGATTCCGATGACATAGATGGTGAATATCCAGGTCTTACTAAACTCGCCCTTGACGATAGAGAATGCTTCGTCAGGATGATGCGCGACCGATCTGCCGTAAGTCTCCAATCCCGGAATGATGCCGAAGCGCATATTCAGCACGTGAAAGGCGATGAAGAAGAAGAGAATCACGCCCGTGAGGCGCTGAATCGTGTAGAACCAGTTGCGCGGGTACGGGTAAGCCAGATTGTTGGGACGCGCTTCCCACGTGATAACCAGACCGTAAACGGCGTGATAGATCAGCGGAATGAAGATGAACAGGATTTCGACGAGCAGAATATAGGGAATACCTTGCAGCCACGCGACCGCTTCGTTGAAGTCGCGGACGCCCGTCGCCGGGTTGACCGCCTTCGAGTTGGTATAGAAATGCTCCAGCAGAAATGCGCCGAGCGGCACAATGCCTGAGAGCTGGTGCAGCTTGCGCAAGATAAACGTCCTGCTCAAACGGATAGCCACAGAAAACACTCCTTCGCCCGAGGGCTCTCGAAAAGAGCACTGACTAGAGCTTCAACGAGGCGGGATGATTTAAGATTGCGCCGAACGCCGGAAATTATATGACTTGGCGGACGACCCGTGCAACCACATACCGCCTCCTCTTTCGACATGTATCCTCCCGCCTCTCCTTGGCACCATCAATGATAGCCCTCCCTTCATATAAGGTAAAATGAAAAATCTTGCGCTTCTTGTTCAGAAATACTTATAATTCGTGGACAGTTTTCAGTTTTGAGTTTCCAGTTTTCAGATTAGCAACCATATCTTAACTGAAAACTTAAAACCGGAAACTGAAAACTGTCCCATGCAGATTGAGACGCTCAAAATCTTTTGTGATCTGGTCGAGACGCAGAGCTTCTCGCAGGCGGCGGAGCGGAATTTCGTGACGCAGTCGGCGGTCAGCCAACAGGTGCGTGGGCTGGAAGAGAAGTTCAAGCGCCGCCTGTTGGAACGCGTGCGCGGGCGGCGCGAGGTGCGCGTGACGGATGCCGGAAGGAGTTTTTACGAAGAGAGCCGGAGCGTGCTTGCCGCCTATGGAGGCTTGCAGGAGCGCATGCGTAGCCTTAGTGATAGGGTGAGCGGGACGGTGCGTGTGGGAGTTGTTTACAGCATCGGCCTGCACGAGTTGCCGCCCGTCGTGCGTCGCTTCATGGCGCTTTATCCGGCGGCGAAGATTGATCTCGAATACAGCCGCACGACGCGCATCGTGCGCGATGTGTTGAGCGGCGCGATTGAGCTTGGCATTGTCGCTTACCCGGAAAAACGTCGTGGCCTGATAATCACGCCCCTGCCCGGCGACCGTCTTGTTCTCATCTGTCCTCCGGCGCACCCTCTCTCTCAGCGAAAGAAAGTTAAAGCCGCAGAACTCGGCGGGCAGGATTTCGTGCATTTTGAGCGCGACATCCCGACGCGCCGCGCGACGGATCGCATTTTCAGGGCGCACGGTGTCACGGTTCATCGCGTCGCAGAGTTTGATAACATCGAGACTATCAAGCGCGCCGTCGAGGTCGGCTTCGGGCTAGGCGTTGTTCCGCGCCCCAGCGTGCTGGATGAGCAAAGGAGCGGTCAACTGGCGGTCGTCGCACTGGCCGAACCCGAATGGACGCGCACCGTCGGTATCATTCACAGAAGCGACCGCACGCTCGGCGTCGCCGCGCGGAAGTTTATCGAATTACTAAAAAGAAGTGATGAGTGATGAGTCATGAGTGATGGGTAGTCAGAAACTGCTTTTCACTCTTCACTCATCACTCATCACTCATCGCTGTTTTTATGGAGTTAACAAAATTATCGGCCAGGAAACTCGCTGCGCTCGTGCGTGGGCGAGAGGTTTCTCCGGTCGAAATCGTTGAGGCTTACCTGCGTCGCATTGAGCAATTGAATCCGCAGTTGAATGCTATTGTGACGCTCGCGCCGGATGCGATTGACCGGGCGCGGGAGGCCGAAGACGCGATCATGCGTGGTCGTGAGGTCGGACTGCTGCACGGTGTTCCCCTCACCATCAAGGATACGATTGAAACAAAGGGATTGAGGACGACGAGCGGTTCGCTGCTTCGTGCAGAGCATGTTCCCGAGACGGATGCAACGGCGGTTGCGCGCTTGAAGGCTGCGGGCGCGATCATTCTCGGTAAAACCAACGTGCCGGAGATGGCGATCCCTTACGAGTGCGATAACCTCGTCTTTGGCCGGACGAATAATCCTCACGATGCGAAGAGAACTCCGGGCGGGTCGAGCGGAGGAGAAGCGGCGGCCATCAGCGCGTGCCTCACACCTGCCGGGCTGGGCAGCGACCTTTCGGGTTCGATTCGTGTGCCCGCGCACTTTTGCGGCATCACGGGGTTGAAGCCGACGATTGGGCGCGTGCCTTCAGCCGGACATTTTCCGCCAGCCACGGGCGCGCTCTCGCTCGGCGCAGTGTTGGGGCCGATGGCGCGCTACGTCGAAGACCTCTCTTTGCTCTTGAATGTTCTGACGGAAGTGAACGCGGCCGAGCCTGTTTCTGCGTGGGTGGAGAAATCGCCGGAAGAGGCGCTGATGAACATGCGCGGCTGGCGCGTCGCATCATATGTGAACGAGATTAGCGGCGCGGTGACAGTTGAGACGCGTCAGGCGATTCACGCGGCGATGCGTGCGCTGGAAGATGCCGGGTTCGTCCGTTGCGAAGAAGAGCCGCCCGGTCTGGAACAGGCGAGTGCTTTATGGCCTCAGTTGTTTTCGCGCGCCTCAATGATTCAACTGCGCGGCGTTTACAGCGAAGAGGAAGCGAAAGCCGGAGCAGTTGTCCGTGCCGTGCTCGCTTCCATAGACAAATCGCCTTCGCCCTCGCTGGATGAGTCCGCCAGCGCCTGGACTGAGCGCGACCGTTTACGCCTCAATCTCATCGAATGGATGGAAAGGACGCCTCTCATCGTTGCGCCTGTCGGGGCGGTTGCGGCGTTCGAGCATGGCGCACGTCGAGTTCAGGTTGGCGAGGAGATGTTGAGCGTCTTTCGCGCCTTCGATTATTCGCGCGCCTTCAACGTCCTCGGTTTACCTTCCGTCACTGTTCCGGCGGGGCGCTCTCTTGAGGGAATGCCCATCGGCGTTCAGATTATCGGCAGGCCGTTTGCGGAAAGTTCTGTCCTCGCCGCAGCATCCGTCATCGAAGCAGCGCTCGGCGGATGGGTGCAGCCTTTGAGCATGATTGCCTGACAGCTTTACGTCTTCGCAACTCTTGCCCTTTATTCTGCCCCTGTTAATCCGTTATAGTTAGCGCACAACTACAGCCGTGAGATTCATTCGCGGGTCAGTTAGGTTCAGCTATTTCAGCGGAGGTCATATGGAATACTTCGTCCCCCTTCTTTTCGTCGTCATCGGCATCTTTCTCCTAACCGTCGCGGCCAAGACCATCAAGATTGTGCCGCAGGCGACCGTGATGCTGATCGAGCGTTTGGGTCGCTTCAGTCGTGTGGCCGTCAGCGGCTTGAACGTCATTGTGCCTTTTCTGGATAAACCGCGCAGCATTTACTGGTCGGGTGTGCGCCCCGGCCTGTCTTCAATAGATTTACGCGAGCAGTTTATAGACCTTCCGCCGCAGCCCGTCATCACGCGCGACAACGTGACGATTCATGTTGACTCCGTCGTTTACTGGCAGATTACAGACCCCATCAAAGCCGTCTATGAAGTCGCAGACCTCCTCGGCGGCATCGTGCAGTTGACCATCACGGGCATGCGCGCCGTGATGGGCGACATGGATTTGGATCACACGCTCTCGCAGCGCGATCAAATCAACGCCAAGCTGCGCTTGATTCTGGACGAGGCGACGGACAAGTGGGGCGTGAAGGTGACGCGCGTGGACGTGAAGAACATCAACCCGCCCGAAGACGTGCGAATTACGATGGAGAAGCAGATGACGGCAGAGCGCACGCGCCGCGCGCTCGTGTTGCAGGCTGAAGGCGACAGGCAAGCTGCGATTACGCGTGCGGAAGGCGAGAAGCAGGCGGCCATCACGCGCGCCGAAGGCGAGAAGGAGTCAGCTATCCTGCAAGCTGACGGCGCGGCACAGGCACGTCTGCGCGCGGCGGCAGCCGAATCCGAAGCCATTTCGCGGATCACGCAGGCGATGGAAGGTCACGGCAATCCGGCGCAGTATCTCATCACGCAACGCTACATCGAATCTTTGCGCGACATGACGCGCGGCAATAACTCGAAAGTGATTTTTATGCCGGTCGAGACATCGAGCATGCTCGCCAGCATCGGCGCAATCAAAGAGATGCTGGCTGAAACCGGAGAGAAGCGCTCTCAGGTTGAAGATAAGCAGCCTCCGCCGCGCCCGCGACAGTTGCCGACCTGAAGCCAGACATAACAGCACATTCTCTCCGGTGAAGATTCAGTAGAATGATAAGCGACGCATGATATAAACCGCGCGGCTTTGCAAATCTTAGTAGAACTGTTCGTCACTCCACTTGGGCAATTTACTGCCAACAACTGAAGGAGAACTGCTACCTAATGCGAAAAACTCTAGCCGTAACTCTACTGCTCATTGCAATCTCATCTTCCACTCTGACACAAGCGACGGGCAGGAGATTCAACAATATTCAGCCCGAGACCCCCAGCGTCGAAGTAGCGGCTGTCAAAGAAGCGACGCCACTTCAGAAAACCCAGGAAATTAAAGTCTATCTGATAGCTGTCAATGACGATGGCTATCAGGGAGACAGAATCGGTTGTGGCGATAGCCTCGTTGTTGTCAGACGCACAATCAACAAAAGCGCCACGCCTTTAAAAGCTGCCCTTGAAGAACTGCTGGCTATGCCCCAAAAGTTTGAGAGGGATCCGACCAAGGGGGATTTGGGCAATTACGTGTTCGGGCCTGAGCTAAAGCTGAGCAGTGTTTCGATTAGAAAGGGGACGGCGACCATTCGTTTTTCGGGAGAAATATCTGTGGCAGGTGTTTGCGATATGCCGCGCATTACAGAGCAGATCAAGGCGACAGCAAAGCAATTTCCCACGGTCAAAAGGGTCAAGGTGTTCGTCGGCAAACGCACATTGAAAGATGCTATCAGTTAGAAACCTTCATGGCGGGAAAGTGATATTGAAGAACCGGGGTTGAGTTGTAGCGACTCGACCCTACCTCACTCATTAACTTCTGTCTTGAAACTGTGACGCGAAATCTCCGTATAGCGTGAGCCTCCCGCCCCAAGTTCGCTCTGCATGATGACGAGGTCTGCGACGGCGAACTCCATCGCTTCAAAGTCAATCTCCTGATGTCTGCTCGCCAACCTGCGTGCGCCTTGCGGGGCGCGGATACGCGCGATTGTGAGATGTGGGTGGAAAGGGCGCTCATCACGCGCAAAGCCTGCGCTCGCACACTCTTCTTCGAGACGGCTTTGAAGCCCCGTAAGTGCGCCTGACGAGTCGTCTATGCCGAGCCAGAGGATGCGCGGCAGCCCGCGTGGCGGAAACGCTCCCGCGCTCGCGAGCGCAAGGGTGAAAGGAGGCGTGTTCCGAGTCGCACTCGATGACGCGCCGGATAACGCCTCGACGCGCTCCATTGCAATCTCGCCTAAGAATTTCAAAGTGATGTGAAGTTTCTCCGTCCGCTCCCAGCTTGCGCGAACCTCCGGCACGGCCAAGCGCAAACGCGCGATGTGCTCGGCGGCGCGGGCGCGCACTCCGGCAGGCAATTCGATAGCGCAGAACACGCGGAGTGAGGGATGAGGGCTGAGGGATGACGATGAAGCAGGAACGCTGAACGATGAACTGTTTCCACTTTCGCGCTCAGCGTTCATCCTCTCGCGTTTCTTTTTCATCCCTTATCCCTCCGCCCTCATCCCTTCGTTCTCCTCCCTTATTTCATCGGCTCAAGCACGAGCGTTTCTCTGGTCGCGCTCATGACCGCCGCTTTGCTGAAGGGAAAGGCGCGGGGCGTGGTGTTGCGCCAGTCTTCGAGTTGATCTTTCCAGTGAGGGCTGTTGGGAAGCCCCGACTCGCCGAGCGTGATGCCGTGCTGCGTTTTGTCCCAGTCGCCGGGGTCGGCGATGAAGCGCATGGAAACGTTTCTGCCAACATTGACGGTGCCGCCACTGCCGTTTTGTGGAAACGCAGGGATAGAAAACTGTTGGCCGATGAGCGGCACGGCGGCCAATGGATGCGGGAAACGCACCTGCGCGTTCTGTCCCCACGTCCATTTCGATTCATCTGCACCGAACCGCTTGGTGAGCGTCTCGCGCGCCGCTCTCTCGCAGGTACGCAACATCTCCGCGTAGTCTTTGAACTCTTTGGGCAGCCATTCAGTCAGCTTCTCTGTGATGATGCGATCAATGAGCGTGTCGCGATTAGGCCAGGTGTAGCTCTTCGCCAGTTCAGCGCCGAGCGCCGCCGTGAAGATACGGTTGCTGAATTCGGCGCGCATCACGGCTGCCAGCAAGGCCGGACGCGAATCCGCGTTCATGCGGCCATCCCAAGTTTCAAGAAGCTGAATTGTCTCGCCCCACTTGCCGTCGCTCGCGCTGGCCGCCTGTCCACGCGCGAGCTTGACGAACTCGCGGGCGAAGGTTGCCGTAGCAATCGAATGAGTGTCGCCCTGAATGGCGCGGAAATCTTCAATCGTCAATTTGGGCTTGGCTTGCAGGAGATCAAGGATGCGCCGCGCGCGATAGGGCGCTGGCCAGAGGTGTGTGAGAAAGTATGGATAGTCGCGCCCGACGATGCGCTGGTTGGCTGTGACGATGATGCCCGAAGGCGGATCGAAAAGATGTGGCAGCTTGTCGTAGGGGATAAAGCCCGTCCATTCGCCTGCATCAGTTGAGCCGTCATAAGGGACGTTGCCGTCGCCGCTCTTTCTGATGGGCACGCGCCCCGCCGCGTAGTAACCTATGTGACCGTCCACGTCTGCATAGACCATATTCTGCATCGGCCCCGTGTAGCTGCTAAGAGCCGCGACATACTCCTTCCAGTTGCGCGCACTGTTGAGCGCCTGAAACCCCGCGGCGTCATTCAACTTCGGATCGAGCGCCGTCCAGCGTAGTGCATAGCGTTTACCGTTCTTCTCAAGCACGATAGGCCCATGACGCGTAATCGTGACATCGAGCGGCACAATCTCCGTTGACGAATCAAGAAAGCCCTTACGGACTTTAATCTCTTCACGGCGCACCACCGCTTCGCGCCACCCCGCAGGCGTCATGTACTTGCGTGGATTCTCTTTGTCGAATGTCTCGACGTAGAGGTCTTGCACGTCAGGGCCGACATTGGTGAAGCCCCACGCGATGCGCTCGTTGTGGCCGATGACGATGCCCGGCAATCCGGGCGAAGTGACGCCCGCGACACGCATTCCCGGCGCGCTCAAGTGCATCATGTACCAGATGGAAGGCGCTGAAGCGCCGAGGTGCGGGTCATTGGCGAGCAAGGGTTTGCCGGAAGCTGTGCGCTTGCCTGAGACGACCCAGTTGTTGCTCGCTGCGCGATCTTCGGCGAAGAGTCCGAGCCGCTCGAATGAACGCGCCATGTTGTTTTCGATCTGCGCGAGCGTTTGCAGAGTTTCGAGGCGGCTCGAAGAGTCAGTTTGGGGCGCTATTGCCGCAGCCTTCTTGCGGACATTGTCTGTGCCGACGACCAGCACGTCGAGCGGGGAAGTTTCGATGAGCAGCGCATCGCGTTTATCGGCGGGAAGCAGGGGCAGACCTGTTTCCATAACAATGTCTGTCGGCCAACTCGTGTTGAGAGCTTCGCCGAAATTTTTGATGACGAGTAATGAATCTGCCGGAGTCCAGGGGCGCGGCTTGAATTGAAGAATACGAAACTCCGGCGGCCATGATTTTTCATCGAGCGATGAGACGAAGGCGTTGACGCCTTGCGCGTAAAGTTCTAGTTGTGCGCGAGCCTGTGGCGGGGCTTGCGCTATTTCGGCTTCGACCACCTGAGCAAAGCCATAAGTGCGATGGCGCTTGTCTTCTTCAAGCGCGTCGCGCCCCAGAATCTCCGCCAACTCACCGCGCGCAAAGCGTCGCCCCAGTTCCATCTGCCACAAACGATCACTCGCCGTGACATAGCCCTGCGCGAAATAGAGGTCCGCTTCGTTGGCGGCTTCTATGTAAGGAATGCCGCGCTCGTCGCGCCGGACGGTGACGCTTGATTTAAGCCCGGCGAGTTTTAACGTCTGTGTGGTTGTTTGCGCTGCGGTAGTCTGTTGCGCGGAAGCGCGTGCGAGCGGCAGAACTGTTAGAGACAGGGAAAGCGACAGGAGCTGGCAGAGAACGACGAGTGGTTTTTTCATAATAGAGTCTTTCTCTAATCGGCGGGTATCTGCGTCCATCTGTGGTTCGCAACTTTTGCTTTAATGCGACGGGTCTATCACGATCATGCGCGGCTCGGTCATCTCTTCCATCGCGTAGCGCACGCCTTCGCGTCCCGCGCCCGATAGCTTTACGCCGCCGTAAGGCATGTTGTCAACGCGAAAGGCCGGAGCGTCGTTAATCATCACGCCGCCGAAGTCGAGCGCCTCAGTAGCCAGAAACGCATGGCTCATGTCGCGCGTGAAGACGCCCGCCTGAAGTCCGTAGCGTGTGTTGTTGGCTTCCGTTAATGCTTCGTTGAAATCATCGAAAGTCTGAACCGTGGCGATAGGGGCGAAAACTTCTTCCGAGCAAACGCGCATCTCGCTATGCACGTCTGTCAGTACGGTAGCCCTGAGCAGAGCGCCGCGCCTCTGGCCGCCGCAGAGCAGACGCGCGCCTGCGCCGACGGCCTCATTAACCCAGCTTTCAGCGCGGCGCGCAGCCTCTTCGTTAATCATCACGGAAAGCTCCGTCGCTTCATCCATTGGATCGCCCGTTCGCAACGCCTGCGCTCGCTCGACGAAGCGTCGAGTCCATTCATCAGCAACTCGTTTGTGCAGGAAGATGCGTTGAGCGGAGATGCAGACCTGCCCGGCGAAATTGAAGGCAGCCATTGCCGTGCGCTCGATTGAGTAAGCGACATCAGCCGTTTCGTCAACGATGACGGGCGCGTTGCCGCCGAGTTCGAGTGTGACCATTTTACGCGCGGCGCGCTCGCGTAATTTCCACCCGACCTCTGCGCTTCCCGTGAAAGAGATCATGCGGACGCGCTCGTCCATGAGCAGCAGATCAATTTCGGGAATCTCCATCGGGACGACTTGCAGCGCGGCTTTGGGCAAGCCACTTTCGAGAAACGCTTCGCCCAGCATGAGCGCTGTCAGCGGCGTGCGCGGGCTGGGCTTGACGATAATGGAGTTTCGCGAAGCGAGCGCGGGCGCGACCTTGTGCGCGACCAGATTGAGCGGAAAGTTGAAAGGCGTGATGCCAAAAATCACGCCGCGCGGGATTCTTTCCATCCAGCCGATGCGCCCGCGCCCGATTGTTTGCGTGTCAATCGGCACAGTCTCGCCAGTGAAGCGGCGCGCTTCTTCCGAAGCGAAAGTGAAGGTCGAGACGGCGCGATCTGTCTCGCCGCGCGCCGCCGTGATCGGCTTCCCCGCCTCCGTCGCTATCGTGCGCGCGAAATCTTCCCGGTGGGATTTAATGTGATCGGCAATGCGGCGCAGTGCTTCGGCTACCTCGTAACGTGGGATGACGCGCATCTCTGCGGCGGCTGAAGAAGCTTTGGCAATTGCTTCTTCAACTTCACCGCGCGAAGCGTAAGAGACCTGCGCCACCACTTCGCCAGTGAAAGGTGAGCGCACTTCTTGCAGGTTGCCGACGTTGCGCCACTCGCCTCCGATGAGAAAAGGTTTTGTTTCCATAATTGATGATGTAGGACAGGCATTCCTGCCTGTCAAGCGTGCGCGAGCACGCTGGTGGTTTTCGCTGATAGGATATTCGCGCTCACGCGCTCATGACAGGCAGGAATGCCTGTCCTACAGGCGCTCGTTGACGTTGCCTCGTCTGTGCCGCTACAATCCGCGCCGTAGTTTCATTTTCCGAAAAGACCGCTTCAGTCATTATCAAGCTCATGCGAATGTCACATGCCAGATGTGTGCTGCTCCTCTTGTTGCTCTCCGCGTTGAGCGTGAGCGCACAGCAGCGCCCGCTGCTGACGGAAGACGTGGACATCATTCCGCCCGGAACCTTGAGAATCGAGGCGGGCATTGATTTCGTGCAGAACGCGAAGTTTCCGCTTTCGGGCTTGACGGGTGATTTGACGCGCGTTGGCGTCATCGGCATCAACGTCGGGCTCTCGCCTAACGTCGAGTTTCAGATTGACGGCGTGGTGCAGAATGTCCTGAGCATCAATTCCGTGACAGTGCCGTCGCCGATTCCGCTTGAACTCGGAGCAAGCTCGGGTTCAACCAACGACACGGGCGATTTCACGCTTTCGACCAAAATCAAGCTTCGCAACGAAACGCGTCATGGCCCATCGCTTGGCTTTCGCTTCGGCGTGCAACTTCCCAACTCGAACGAGGCGCGAGGCGTCGGCCTCAATCAGATTAATGCTTACGGCACGGTGCTCATCGGTAAAAAGTTTGGACGTGACGGGCGCGTCAACACGTTCGGCAATCTGGGTCTGGGAATCCTGACCGCGCCGCTCGAACGCTTCACGCAAAACGATGTCCTGCTCTACGGCATCGCCAGCATCATTCGTCTTAGTAAAAACATCAGCTTCGCGGGCGAGATCAACGGGCGCGCCAGCACGCGTAGCGGAACAGCGCCGCTCGGCACAGAGTCCCTCTCAGAAGCGCGGCTGGGCATGCAGATAAAAGCTGCGGGGCTGCGCTTCGATTTCGCGGGCATCGCCGGGTTGACGGATTTCAGCCCCCGCTCCGGCATCACCTTCGGCGTCACCTACGACACGCCCGTCGTTTTCGCCCCAGTGAGGTAAAAGCAGTAGTCAGTGGTCAGTGGTCAGTGGTCAGTTAAGACCAAGCGCGACAATCCGCGTTGAAGCTCTTGTCTTTAACTGACCACTGACCACTGACCACTGACCACTTTCTTTTTATGTTCGACTGGCTGCACTCTGCTCTTTACTGGCTCAATCAAACGTTCGGCGCTGTCGTTCAGTGGCTCGAACAGTTTGTTATCGGCGTGCCGATTTACGTTGCCGGGCCTTCGATGGTGATTATCGGCGCGCTCGATTCTTCGCTGCTCTCGCTTCCCGAAATCAACGACTATCTGGTGGTGATGAGGTGCGCCAACGCGCCTTATGAAGTCTTTTACTTTCCGCTGTTCGCCGCCGCCGGGTCTGTGCTGGGATGTCTGTTGCTCTACACGCTCATCAGGCGCGGCGGGCAGGCGGTGCTGCGTAAACGTTTTCGCGCCGAGCATCTTGAGCGGGTCGAGCGAACCTACGCGCGATTCGGCTTTCTGGCGCTGGCTGTGCCAGCGCTCTTGCCGCCGCCGATGCCTTTCAAGATTTTCGTGGCGACCGCAGGCGCGCTCGAATACCCGCGCTGGCGATTCATCGTGACAATCATGATCGCGCGCTCGCTCAGGTATTACATCGAAGGAACGCTCGCGGTCTTTTATGGCAAAACGGTGCTGGATTTTATCAAGAACTATGGCTTCATTATCTTCAGCCATCGTCATCGGGGTTTGTCTCGTCGGCCTCATCACCTATTTAATTCTCCAGCGCCGGCAGAGACCTGCGGCGAGCGATGCTGTTTCGGAAGAGATGTCGGAGACGCATGTTTCGTCGGCGGAAGGAACGGATAAATAGTTTTGAATTGGCTCTGGCATAAGATCACAAGCGGCCTGACGCACGTCAAAGATTTTCTCCTCGCTTATGGCCCGTTCGGGTTATTCGCCATCGCGCTGCTGGATTCGGCCTTGATTCCTTTGCCCGGCGGGGCCGATGTCGTGATGATCCTGCTGACGATTCAGCATCCTTCGTGGATGCTGATCTACGCGGCAGCGGCCACGCTCGGTTCGGTCGCCGGGTGCGTGATTCTCTATTACATCTCCCGCAAAGCCGGACGCCGCGCCCTCGAACGCTTTTCCGAAAGTAAGCAGGCGCGCGTCAAAGGTTTGATTGACCGCTACGATGTGCTCTCGGTTCTCGTCGCCTCAATTCTGCCTCCACCCTTTCCCTTCAAATTGTTTGTCATTAGCAGCGGCGTCTTCGGGTTAAACATCGTGCGCTTTGCGCTAGCCATCGCCGTGGGGCGTGCCGTTCGTTTCCTGTTAGAAGGTTATCTGGCGGTGCATTACGGCGATCAGGCGGATGTTTTATTCAAACAATATTTCCCCTGGATCGGGCTAGGGCTGGCTTTGCTCATCACTCTGATTTTTGTCGGGCGAAAATTGTGGCGTAAAAAAACAGTAGTCAGTGGTCAGTAGTCAGTGGTCAGTTAAAACCAAAAGCTCAGCGCCGCTTTGTGCTTGTTCTTAACTGACCACTGTTATTCTCAGCACTCGCCGTTCGGGTTGAAGCTGAAGAGACGCGCTCCGGCTACGTCGCGCACGCCGTGCTGGTTGAGGCGGTCGAGCATGCGGAGGAAGATTTCGGCTGTGGCGAGCGCATCGTCTGCCGCGCGATGACGATTGAGAATCTGGATTTCAAAATGCTCCGCGACGGTGTGCAGCCTGTAATTGAGTAACCCCGGAAAGATGCGGCGCGAGAGCTTGACCGTGCAGAGGTGCGTGTTGATCATCCTTTGTCCGGGAAAGACGCGCGAGATTTCGTGGTTCAAAAAACGCACGTCAAAGGGCGAGTTGTGCGCGACCAGCACCGCTTCGTCCGCGAAGTCGAGCCAGTCGTGCGCGACATCGGCAAAGATGGGCGCGTCTTTGACCATCTCGTTCGTGATTCCTGTGAGCTGGACGATGAAGGGCGGAATGATTGTTTCCGGGTTGACCAGCGTCTGGAACTCGGCGACGATACGTCCCCGGCTGACGCGATAAGCTCCAATCTCCGTGACGCGACCAGGCGGCGTTTTCGCTCCCGTCGTTTCCACGTCAACGACTACGAAGTCCGTCTCAAAGAGCTGGCGCGCTTCGACGTTTTCACAATCGAGTTCGATGATTGAATTTTCTCGAAGCTGAAGACGGTGATCGTCCTTAATGAGATCGGCGACGAGCAGGGCCGCAAGCTCTGCTTCGAGGTCCGGGAGTTTGAGCACGAGGTCGGCGATGTCTGCGGCAGGAGCGCGCCCGCCGCACACGCGCAGCATCTCGATAGTCTCCTGCACGAGAACGGAATTGGAAACCAGATTGCGCCGCTCGAAAAGCATCGCGGGACATTGTAGCGCGCACCGTGCAAGTTTTGGAAATGAGGTAACGATTTTGCGAGCCGAAGAAGTCATCGAAAGATTCAGGCGAACGGGCGCGCTGCTCGAAGGCCACTTTGTTTTGTCGAGCGGATTGCACAGCACAAACTATTTACAGTGCGCGCTGCTGTTGCAACACCCGGCGGAAGCCACGCGTTTCGGCAGCGCCCTAGCCGAACAATTTCGCGACGAGCGAATTGAGACAGTTGCTGCGCCCGCGATTGGCGGATTGATAATTGGCTACGAAGTCGCGCGTTCCCTCGGCGCTAGATTCATCTGGACAGAGCGCGACGCCGCGGGCCAGATGACACTGCGTCGCGGCTTCACCGTCCGGTCAGGCGAGAACGTGCTTGTCGTCGAAGATGTCATCACGACCGGAGGCTCTACGCGCGAGACCGTCGAGACATTGCGTAATGCCGGCGCACGAGTCGTCGGCGCGGCTTCCATCATTGACCGTTCTTCGGGGCGCGCGGATGTCGGTGTCCCGCGCGTCGCTCTCGCCACCCTCGACGTACCTGCCATCGCGCCCGCCGCCTGCGAAGCCTGCGCGCGTGGCGAAGAGGCAATCAAACCGGGAAGCAGGAAGCAGTAGTCAGTGGTCAGTGGTCAGTGGCCAGTTAAAGACAAAATAGGAACGTCGCTTTACTCGACGGTTTTTACTGACCACTGACCACTGACCACTTTTTTTATGAATTACAAGTTGACGCTTCAGTACGACGGTACGGATTTTCACGGCTGGCAGGTGCAGGGTGCGGAGCGCACGGTGCAGGGCGAGTTGATGCGTGTGCTGGCGCTGCTTGAGGGAAGCGCGGTTGTCGTGCATGGTTCGGGGCGGACGGATGCGGGCGTTCATGCAGAGGGACAGGTGGCGAGCGTGCAGCTTAATCGTGAGTTCGCGCCTGATAAGCTGCTGAGCGCGATCAACGGGAATCTGCCGTGCGACGTGCGCGTCATCGAGGCTGCGACAGTCCCGGATGATTTTCATGCTCGTTACTCGGCGCTTGGAAAATCTTACGTCTACCGAATCTTCAATGAGCCGGTTATGTCGCCCTTCTGGAGTCGTTATGCGCTGCACGAAGCGCGGCGACTGGACATCGAGCGAATGCGAAAGGCCGCAAGGCTTTTCTTGGGAAAGCATGATTGGACGGCTTTTTCTGCGGCGCAGTCGGACACAAAAACGCGCGTCAGAACTATCACCACACTGGAAGTGACGGAGCTAATGGACGAGCGAGGGCGAGGGCGGCTCATCGAAATCAGGACCAGCGCCGACGGATTCCTGCGCTACATGGTGCGCTCCATCGCTGGGACGCTGCTCAGTATCGGTCGCGGGGAAATGAAAGAGGAAATCATCACCCGCGCGATAAACTCCTGCGACCGCTCGCTCGTCGGCGCGATCGCCCCCGCACACGGCCTGACACTGGTCAGCGTGGATTACTAAAATAAAGTGATGAGTAATGAGTGATGAGTAATGAGCAAAAGCGTTCGTTCTTTCACTCATCACTCAACACTCATTGCTCATCACTGTTTTTTTACGTTTGCGTTGCGGCGTATGCGGAGATTAAGATTCAGCGGCTGATGTTAAAGTAAATCAGGGACGTGAAAGAAAAGGGATGCTCGCGGATTTCGCGACAGTAGTAAAGAAGGGAACGCGCGACGAGACGCTGCTGGCGAGCATCGTCTGGGAGCGTCTGCCGCGGCACGTCGCCGTCATCATGGACGGTAACGGGCGCTGGGCGGCGCTTCGCGGGCAGCCTCGCATCGCGGGGCATCGCGCGGGCGTTGAAGCCGTTCGCGCTGCGGTTGATACAGGCGCGCGGCTGGGCCTTCAGGCGCTCACGCTCTATGCTTTCTCAACGGAAAACTGGAAGCGCCCGCGCCTTGAAGTTGATGCCCTGATGCGTATGCTGAGGCGCTACATTCGTCTCGAAATAGACGAGATTGACCGGCAGAACATACGCTTTCAGGCTATCGGGCGGACGGACTCGCTTGCCGGAAACGTTCGACGCGAAATTGACAGGGCGACCGAGCGCACGTCCGGTAATACGGGCATGGTCTTGAGCGTCGCTTTGAATTACGGCGGGCGGGCGGAGATTGTTGACGCCGTGCGCGCCGCCATGCAGCTTCTTCTGGCCGAAGGGAAAAGCGCAGGCGAGTTGACGGAAGAGAGCATCGAGCGCGAGCTTTATACACGCGGCTTGCCGGAGCTCGATCTCCTGGTTCGCACCAGCGGCGAGATGCGCCTCTCAAACTTCCTGCTCTGGCAGACAGCCTACAGCGAGATCTATGTGACCGAAACCCTCTGGCCGGATTTTCGCCGCACGCAACTCCTTGAAGCTATCCTTGATTTCCAGCGGCGCGACCGTCGCTTTGGCGGCCTCAAGCTGGTAGCAAACGCAAAGTGAATTTTAGATTTTTGATTTGCGATTGGAAGAGGAATAAAAACCTTTTTCTTATCCAAATCCAAAATCTAAAATCTAAAATTATATATGTCCCGTGTCATCACCGCGCTTATCGTCCTTCCGGTTCTCATCGCTTCAATCTTGATTTCATGGCTCGCGCCATTGTTTGTGGCGCTGGCGCTCTCTGCCATGGTGCTGGGGCTTTACGAGTTCTGGCTGCTGGCGAAGCGGCGTGGGATTAAACCGGATGTGGTCATCGGGTTTGCGGGCGCGGCGGCGATGTTTACAGTCTTCTATTTTGACAGGCCGTCGGAAGCACCTCTCTTGTTGTTACTCATCCTGCCCGGATTGACGATTGCTGCTCTGGTGGCGGCGATGCTGCGCGGCGCTCCCTTCGAGAACATGATTGCGTCGGTGGGGGCGACTGTTTTGGGCGTGATGTACGTCGCCTTCCTCGGCGGTCATCTTGTCGCCGTGCGAATGGGTTTTCAGCAACAGCGAGCGGCGCATCTGCTGGGCTTTTTCTTCCTCGTCATCATGGGGTCAGACACGGGAGCTTATTACACTGGCCGCGCCTTTGGTCGGCATAAGCTCGCGCCTAAGATAAGTCCGGGGAAGACCTGGGAAGGCGCAATCGGAGGCATGCTGGCGAGCCTGCTGATGGCTACAGTCGCGCATTACTGGTTCTTCCCTGAATTGCTGCTAAAGCTGGCGCTTCCACTCGCAGCATTGATGAATATTTTGGGTGTGCTCGGAGATTTAACGGAAAGCGCACTAAAACGTGGCGCGGGCGCGAAAGATGCGGCGCAGATTCTCCCCGGACACGGCGGCCTGCTCGACCGCCTCGATAGCTTGCTCTTCAACGCGCCCGTCCTCTACTATTTTGGACGACTGTACTTTGGATAATCAGCTTTCAGTAAGCGGTTTTCAGTTTTCAGTCAAAGCCACTTGCTTGTCTCTGAAACTGAAAACCGCTTACTGAAAACTGAAAACTGTTATGAAAGGTATCGCAATCTTAGGTTCGACCGGCTCAATCGGGCGCAACACTTTGCGCGTGGTTGAGTCTTTTGGCGAAGGGGAGTTTCGCGTGGTTGCGCTGGGCGCAGGGCGCAACGTAGAACTGTTAGCCGAACAGGTGGCGCGTCATCTCCCGTTGCTTGTCTCTGTTGAGACGGAAGAGTACGCACGGCAACTGCGTGCCAAATTGTTTGAGCGTGCTGTGGGTTTGCCGCGCATCGTCGTCGGTGAAGAGGGTCTCATTGAAATCGCCACACATGCCGAGGCGGAGACGATCGTCAGCGCAACTGTCGGCGCGGTGGGTTTCGTCCCGACCTTGCGTGCGCTCGAAGCGGGCAAGCGCGTGGCGCTGGCCAACAAAGAGACGCTCGTGATGGCGGGCGAGTTGATGACGCGCGTTGCTGCAAAGTCCGGCGCAGAGCTGCTGCCGGTTGATTCGGAACACAACGCGCTGCACCAGTGTTTGAAGGGAGAGAAGCGCGAGGATGTACGCCGTCTGGTGCTGACGGCATCAGGCGGGCCGTTTCGCACAAAGAGCGCGATTGAGATGGAAACGGCGACTGTCGCGGAGGCGATGCGCCATCCGACGTGGCAGATGGGCGCGAAGATCACGATTGATTCGGCGACCTTGATGAACAAGGGACTGGAAGTTATCGAAGCGCACTGGCTCTTCGGTTTCGGGCCGGACCAGATAGACATCCTCGTTCATCCTGAGTCGGTCGTTCATTCGATGATCGAACTGGTTGACGGCTCTGTTATCGCGCAGATGGGCGTCACAGACATGCGCCACGCGATTCAGTACGCGCTGACCTATCCGGCGCGCTACCCTTGCGGACTGCCGCCGCTCGATTTAACACAGCTTTCCACACTCCATTTTGAAGCGCCAGACACGAAGCGTTTCCCCTGCATCGCGCTTGCTTACCGCGCCTTGCGCGAGGGCGGAACGATTGCCGCCGCGATGAACGCCGCGAACGAAGAGGCCGTGCGCGCATTTTTAGACGAGCGGATTCCTTTGACGGATATTCCGCGCGTCATCGAAGAAGTGATGGACGGGCACAAGACAAAGCCTGTCGAAAATTTAGAAATCGTGCTTGAGGCTGATAGCGCGGCGCGGCTGGCGGCGGCGGCAATAATCGAACGCATCGCGCGAGCGACAAACGTGGCAGCAAGATAAAAATGCAAAATTAAAAATGAAAGATGAAAAAGTGAGGCGGAGAAACACTTTTATTTTAGTGTGGTTCCCCCCTTACCTTTTGCATTTTTCATTTTTAATTTTGCATTTCTCTTTTCGCCTCTTGCCTTGTAAACTTAAAGACAACCGCGCACGAGAATCAAGGCTCTAAGCTCGGGGTTATGTATCGCAGTTGATTTGAGAGGCTCTTATTTATGACGGATGATAACAAGACGGCCAAACCGAAGAATCCATTAACTCGCTTAATCATTCCTGCGGTGATTGCGCTGGCAGTTTTCCTGTGGCTTAAGGGGTACGCCGATATAACCACTGTCAGAAGCATTCTCGGCTTCATTTTTATTCTGGGCGCGGCAGTCGTCCTGCACGAGTTTGGCCATTTCATCGTCGCCAAGATGCTGAAGATTCGCGTCGAGACGTTCTCCGTCGGCTTCGGCCCGCGCATCTGGGGACGAAAATGGGGCACAACCGATTATCGCCTGTCGGCAGTTCCGCTCGGCGGCTACGTCAAACTCGGCGGCGATGAATCGAACGCACCCATTGAAGGCGAGGGCGCGAGCGACATTCCACTTAAAGAGCAGTTTAATTTACGCCCGCGCTGGCAGAAGTTTCTGGTCGCGGTGGCCGGGCCGGTGATGAACATTCTGACAGCACTGGCCATTCCTTTCATCGGTGGGTTGATGTATGGCGTGCCTGTTCCTCCCGCTCCGGTTGTCAAAGAAATCAGGCAGGGCGGCGCGGCTGAGGCGTCGGGAATGCGTGTCGGTGATCGCATCGTCGTCTTTAACGGCTATGAGCATCCGAAATGGGAGCGCATCAGGGGCGACGTGCTGCTGTCGCCGGAAAAACCGCTGCCCGTAGTCGTGGAGCGCGAAGGGCAACGCGTCAATCTCACGCTGACGCCCGCGAAAAGGGTGGAAAGCGGAGAGATCATGGGCGACATGGGCTTCAATCCCGATTATGGTGATTTGCCAATCATCGTCGCTGGCGTGGCCGCGGATTCGCCCGCAGCCCGTTCAGGCTTGCAGAGAGGTGATCACATCATCAGTATCGGCGGCGAGGCTGTGAGCAGCAGCCAGCAGGTGGTGGATTATATCAAGGGACATCCGACAGAGCCGATTCAGTTTGTGATTGAGCGCGGAGGGCAGCGCAAAGAAGTGACCGCGACGGGGCGACTGCCGGGGGGAAGACTCGGTCTCTCACCGGATGAAGAGTTGCCGCGCGAGCACGTCGGCGCACTTGCGACTGCTCGTTACGCATGGGATTTCAATCTTGAAATCCTACGCCTCACGGGCAAGGCTCTGGGTCAGCTCTTTAGCGGGGAACGCTCCGCGCGCAATACCGTTTCGGGGCCGCTTGGGATTTATGATGCCGCCTCGCAAGCCGTCAACGAAGCGGGCTGGGACGGACTCTTCGCCATGTTGGGCTTCTTGAGCCTGAGTTTGGGCGTTTTCAATTTGCTGCCAATTCCGGTGCTCGATGGTGGTGCGATCTTCCTGCTGCTCGTCGAGGCTGTCATGGCTCTGGGCGGGTGGAAGTTGTCCATGCGCGTGCGCGAGCGAATCCAGCAGGTCGGCTTCGTCATGCTGCTTCTCCTGATGGGCTTCGTCATCACGAACGATTTGCTCAAAAAGGTCTCGCGCGCCCCGGAAGAGACGAAGCCTCCGGCGGCGACGCAACCACAGAAATAAGTTTCGAGTTTCGGGTTACGGGTTTCGATCTTGCTTAACTCGAAACTCGAAACTCGAAACTAAAGGTAGTTGAATGCGGAAAACGAGAGCAGTAAAAGTTAAGGATATACAGATTGGCGGGGGCGCGCCGGTCGTCGTTCAATCGATGACGAAGACCGATACGGTTGACGTTGACGCGACGGTCGCGCAGATCGAAGACATGATGCGCGCGGGCTGCGAAATTGTGCGCGTGGCCGTGCCGGACAAGGATGCGGCCCTTGCGCTCAAAGAGATCAGGAAGCGCGTGCCCGATGTGCCGCTCGTCGCGGACATTCATTTTCATTACAAGCTGGCATTGATGGCGCTCGACGCCGGAATTGATAAGCTGCGCCTGAATCCGGGCAACATCGGTGCGCACGAGCGCGTGCGTGAGGTAGTGCGCGCGGCGCAGTCTCAAAATGTTCCGATTCGCATTGGCGTCAACGGCGGCTCGCTCGAAAAAGACCTCTTGAAAAAATATGGCACGGCGACCCCCGAAGCGATGGTTGAATCCGCCCTGCGCCACATACAGATTCTCGAAGACCTCAGCTTCAACGACATCATTGTTTCCTTAAAAGCCTCGGACGTGCATCGCACCGTCGGCGCTTACCGGCTGCTCGCTGAGCAGGTTGATTATCCTTTGCATCTGGGCGTGACCGAAGCGGGCACGGCGTTTGGCGGCACGATTAAATCGGCGATGGGTCTTGGCATCCTCCTCTACGAAGGCATCGGCGACACGATCCGCGTTTCTCTGGCCGCAGAGCCGCAGGAAGAGGTGCGCGTCGCCTGGGAGATTCTCAAATCGCTCGAACTCAGAAAGCGCGGGGTGACGGTTGTTGCCTGCCCGACGTGCGGGCGGCTCGATGTGGATAACTTCGTTGAGATAGTCACCGAGATTGAACGCAGGCTCGCGCACGTCAAAGAACCGCTGCATCTTTCGATCATGGGCTGCGCCGTCAACGGCCCCGGCGAAGCGCACGACTCAGACCTCGGCGTCACGTTCGGGCGCAACGTCGGCATGATCTACAAGAACGGCGTGCCGATGCGGAAAGTCGCGGGCGAAGACATCGTCGAAGCCTTTGTGCGCGAGACGGAGAAGCTACTCGAAGAAGGTAATTATAAAGAGAAAGCTGAACCGGAACTGGTCACAATCAAATAGGCACGAAATCTGAACCCTGAAAGGGTTCTATATAATAGCCGGGGGTAAGTAAACTTCGTTTGCTTACCCCCGGCTATTTCGTTTATCCCTTTCGGGGATATATTTTCTCTTCAGCCACAGGTTGACTCTTCAACTGCGCGGTGATATTAACTCCGCACCGCCAGAAGGGAAACGGGACTTCAGGTTTCCAATCCCTCCTGCCAGCGATCACTCGTCGGATTCTTTCCCTCGCGTCAAAGCCTCGCTCGATGTCAACTCCTCGCCGCGTAAAGTCAGCGACGATGCTCTTCCCGGTTGCGCGCAAAGCTCGCTGATAGTTTTCCGAAGAGAGATGAGAAAGAGGTGATTGACGTGAGAACGAAATCCCGAAACGTGATGACCAGCGCAAGCTTAATTCTACTTCTCCTTTTCATTAGCCCGCTTCAAATCTGTTTCCAGCCACAGGCCCAGGCGCAGCAGCAGAATACGCCGCAGCCTGTCAGTCTGAAAGTCAACACCAGGAATATCGGCGGCGCTTTTGAGTTGACCGCAGAAACACTCCTCTACGGCGATGTGAAGGTTTACCTGCCGGATGACATGGCGGCGGGCGATACGATTTCAGGGACGGTCGTCGCCGAGCCGAGGGGCAACACCGAAGAAGAGCGGGCTAAGAATCAGGACACGCTGGAAGGCTTGGTAGTGGAGATAGGCGATCAGAAAGTTGACGCGTCGAAGGGAGCTTTTAAGTGGGTGGTTCCTGCCGTTCCAAAACTTATCCGAATCATAGAGGTTGCGTCCGGCAAAGAGGTGGCGAAAACGCCGTTTCCGCTGATTACGCCGATGATAAAACCTCCTACTCATCAAGCTGCCCAGACGGGCACTTTCCAGCTTCCGGCCATCGGGCAGCAGGGGCGCGCGGTTGAGATTACAGGGCCTTTCGACGGAGATTTTGCCAACACTACGCTGAACTGGAAAAGCACGACCCGGAATGCGGAGAACGTCGAAGGCGGATTCGGATTGATTGCAGAGTCTCCGCGCAAGGGCGTTTTCAGAAGTCCAACCAACGCCACAGGCCCGGTTGAGATAAACCTCAGGGAAGGCAGCGTCGACATCAAAGGCACGTATCGCAGCGTCGGTGTGCGCTTGAGCGCGCCGAAGACGAATCTGCTCAAGGGCGAGCGCACAACCGTGACCGTCATGGTGGTTGGACTCGAAGGAATCAAGCAAAGCATTCCGCTACTGCTCATCACGCAGGGCGTCGTCCAGATGGATGGCGGTAACAGTCAATTCATCCCCATCCCACAGGCGAGCGTGACACCGGCTGGGATTTTCACGATGACACGGACGCTGACGGGTCAACAGTCCGGAGGCTTTTCTGTGACGGCAACAATCGTCGTCAAGCCGCTGGAGACCTGTTTGCAGGATGATAAGGGCGGAGGGGTTTTTCTTTTCAACTCTACCGCCGGAGATTATATCTTCACACCAACTGGTGGCGCGACCGTAGACGGCAAAGGTGTGCTGGCAAGGAAAGGTTGCATCATTACATTGACGGACAACAGAGTTGACCGCAGGGTGATGAGCAGGCTCGATACATGCGAAAACAAAGGCAACGCGACCATTGAGCTTGACTCGCCGAAAGCGAAGTTTACGGTCACAGACAAGAATACTGCGGACAATACATGCAACACGCGGTGAAAGGCTCAGGCGATTGAGTCGGCAGGCGGAGTCTTTGCGCCATTGAGGTATTTAATCAGGATCACCTCGTTGTGTTTCTCGTTGTAGATCATCTCGTCAACCAGATCGCGGGCGATGAGAATGCCGAAGCCGCCGGGACGCAGGCCCTCTTCCTCGCGCACGCGCGCGTGCTGCAAGGGGTCGCCTTCAGGATTGAGAAACGCCGCTATCGCTCCTTCGTCGCGATACAGAGATTCGATGGTGAAGCCTTCGCCGGGGTCTTTGATGCGATAGAGAATGATGCGGGGCGAGCGCAAATAGCCGACTTCGACAAACTGTGTCGGGTCTGATTTGCCGCCGTGCTCAATGGCGTTGCGAAGCATCTCGCGGAAAGCGTAGGTGACGGTCTCGCGCGTGACTTGTGGTAAATCGGTTTTCAGTTGCGTCATCAATCGTTCGAGCGGATCAATCGCCGCGAGGTCACAGGGCACGCGCAACTCTATCCATTCGGGACGCGCGGAGAGAACTTCTATCTGGATATCGCGCGGGGCGAGATCGAAGACGGACTTGACGGCTGAGAGCAGTTGCGGCAAATCAAACGGCTTGATGAGAAAGTCGGACGCATGATCGCGCAGGGCGCTGACGGCGGTGTCCGGCGCTGAGAGAGCCGTCATCACAATCACGCGTAAATCTTTATTTGACTCTCGCAGGCGCGAGAGCATTTCCAGACCGTCCATCTTCGGCAGCATCACGTCGAGCAGCACCAGGTCAATCTTCTCTTTCTCGATTATCTCCAGACCCTCGAAGGCATCCAGAGCCTTGCGCACCTCGTAACCTTCGCGTTTGAGCGCGAAGCTGACCAGATCGTGCAAATCCAGATCATCATCCACTACCAGAATCGTTTTCCCCATGATCGCTATTATCTCTCTCCGCCTTGATGCTGGCACGCACCACGCGCCACGCGTGCGCCTAGACTCTTCGGAAAAAATTGCGGGTCATGTCAGAATCAAATGAAAGAGACCATTGACCCGCGCCATGCGGCGCACTCAATCGTGGACGAGGGCAGCCCACGATTGAGTGAGCTTTCTGACTACATGACTTGCTGTACCTTGACCGTCACATTGTCGGGCAGGATAGTGACGTGCGTGTATTTTGTCTTTGTTTTCGCCCTGAAACGGACTTCTACCTTTTGAATTACCGGAAGAACTATGCCGCTCGGCTTGGTAATCGTCAGCCTGAGCAGGAGGATGGCCGGATTGATTCCCTGCGGCACTGCCTTCGTCAGTTTAACCTTGTAACCGGTCGTCGGGAAGACGCATTTGCCAACGACGTGAATCGTTGATGGCCCCGGCGGCATACTATCCTGCCACGCCTTCCAGCCTGAGCAGAATTTCTTAATGGGGGAAAAGTTTTTGCTGGCACCGCTTTTCTTGGAAGCCTTCTTCGTTGAAGCTCTCTTGGTCGAAGCTTTTTTAGTTGAAGCCTTCTTCTTAGTTGCTGCCATAGGTTTTTGTCTCCTTAGATTTCGATGCGTTAGCGGGTCGAGAGGGGCTGACCATGTGTAAGACATTCGTCAGCCGAAGAAGCAAAACGAGTAAAGCGTGAGTACACTATTCCGGTTGAACTTAGTTGTCAATAATTAACGTCAATCCGCGCTAAGTTATCCCGAAAGCCCTCACGGGAAACGTGCCCATGCCTTTAACTTTGACGGGTACGGCGAAAAACTTGAAGCCCGTCTCCGGCAGCGCGCTGAGATTGCAGAGATGCTCGACAATGGGCACGCCCGCCTTTAAGAGAATTGAGTGGACGGGCCGGGCCGTGTCCCGGATGTCGTCAATATTGAGTGAGTCAATCCCGACGAGTTTCGCCCCATTGGTTGTGAGAAACTCTGCCGCGTCCTGCGTCAAAAAGGGATGACCAACGAAATACTGCTCGGTTCCCCAGTAGCTGTCCCAATTGGTCTGAACCAGCACAGCCTTTCCTCTGACATCAACGTTCTGAAACAGGGAAGCATCTATCGCTTGTCTGACTAACTCACCCGCTCGAATGACGACGCCATCGAGGTTGGCGATTGCAGTCAATAATAGTTGCGATAGGTCATCTCCATCGGCATATCTATGAAACGGTGAATCGAGATATGTCCCGGTGTTCGCCACCATCTCAATCTTCCCTATCTGAAATTCCGTCCCTTCGGCATAGTGCTGGCGCGATTCTTCGCGGCTCAGATAGTCGCAGATAAGGGGTGCGGGCAAACCTCTATAGGTAATCATCCCATGCTCAACCGCGTGACTGACATCAATCAGGCGTGAAGTCTCTTGAGAGCTTTGATTCATATTCGCTGGAAGAGAGACGCTTTAACCTTCGGCCATCGTCAGAAACAGAGCGTCGGTCGCGATCTTACGATTGATATTTACGTCCAGCCCGCGACGATGCTGTTCAAGCTGGGAGAGCCAGCGCGCCGGACGGCGGCTATCAAGTCCTGAAGAAACTATTTTTGCGAGTTGGGCGCGCAAATCCTGATTGACTATCTGTTCATCAGGCGCGCCAAGCGAGAGAACCCACACGTCGTGGATGAGTATGGCCAGCAGATCAAGACGCGGCTCGTATTCATCCTTGCGCTTGGCATCATTCATCTCTTCGGATGCTCGCAGCAGCCGCGCCCGGTCATGGTTGAGCGCGAGTGCGCCTAACACATCCAGCATCGCTTCGCGTTGACTGCGATAGCTTTCGAGGTCAGTTACGAGAGCGCGCCCGATGCTGCCGCGCGCGACTGTGGCCAGCAATCGCGCGTCTGCCGGAGAAACCTGCTTGCCCTTGAGGAGATGCGCTTCGATATCCTTTGGCGCGAGCGGCGAGAAGCGAATTACCTGGCAGCGCGAGCGAATCGTCGGCAAAAGCTGCGCGGGGCGCGAAGTTATCAGAATGAGATGCGAAGTCGCGGGCGGCTCTTCGAGAGTTTTCAGCAAAGCGTTTGAAGAAGCCTCGTTGAGCCTCTGCGCTTCTTCGATTATGAAGATGCGCGCCCTTCCTTCAAAGGGACGATAATTCGCCTCCTGCTCAATCTCGCGCATCAGGGCCGACTCTAAGAATCCGGTTGTAAGGGCGAGCCAGCGCCACGTCCGGGTAGTCGCTCCAGACGAGCCTCTTTTTGTTGTCGTCAGCATCCGTGTAGTCAGGAAATTTTGATTGCCGGATGCGAACACAGGACGAGCAATGATCGCAGGCTTCCACGCCGACAGGCTCGCGGCAGTTCAGCGCCTTCGCCAACTCAAGAGCGAAGAGTTTCTTGCCGACGCCGTCTTCGCCCACAAACAACAGAGCGCCCGGCACACGTCCAGCCGTGAGCATTCGCCGCAAAATATCTTTGACACGCTGATTGCCTGTGAGATGGTCGAACATGAAAGTTCAATCGGTCCAAAGTTCAATGTCCAATGTCCAGACGTTCTGTCTATTCGACTTTGGACTTTGGGCTTTGGACTTCTGGACTTCAGGAAAGGGATCACGACTTCCAGCACACGGTCGTGGGTTTCGTTGATTGAGCCGCTGGCGCTGATGACGCGGACGCGTTCAGGCTCTTCCGCCGCAAGCTTTAAGGTAGGCGTCGCGGACGCGTGTGTGAAAGGCGGCGTCTTCGGCGTCGAGCCGGTCTGTTTGATTGTCGGTCTCCGTGCGCCGGCTCGTGCGCGCGAGACATTCCGCGACCGCGAGATCGAAGATGAGCGTCAAATCCGGCTTGAGACCTTCGGTCGCAAGCGAGATGACTTCGGCAATCATTTCGGTCGTGAAGTTGCGGCCAGCGCCCTGATAGGCTGCGGTCGCGTCGGCGTAACGGTCAGAGAGAACGATGCTGCCCGATTCAGTTGCCGGACGGAGAAGGGTGCGGACGTGTTGCGCGCGGTCGGCGGCGAAAAGCAGCAGCTCCGCGAGCGGGTCAACTTCCATCTGCGGGTCAAGCAGCACGTTGCGAATGCCCTGACCGAGAGGCGTGCCGCCAGGCTCACGCGTCGAAACGACCTCGTGCCCGCGCATCCGCAATTCGCTGGCGAGAAGGCGTAGCTGCGTGGATTTTCCGCACCCGTCAATGCCTTCGAAATGTGATAAAAGCGCCGCCCAAGGGATTCTTTATTTCCTAATCAAAAAGTGGGATTCAAAAAGAGCGTCAGGAACCGGAAGTTTCCGCATTGTCGGAAGTCGCTTCGCTTGTGCGTGCCGCTCGCGGGTTGTGGAGGGCGCTGTAAATCGCCGGTCGCGCGCCGCGTGTGCGAGATAGTCGAGATGGCGTGTTTGAAGATCAACTGCTCCTGCGAATCCGTCTCCAGCAGCACCGAAAACTTGTCAAAGCTCCTGATGCGCCCGGTCAGCTTCGCGCCATGCAGCAAATAGATTGTCACCGTGCTCCGCTCACGGCGCGCTGTATTGAGAAAAGCGTCCTGAATATTCTGGGGAGTAGCTTTTGAGTCCACCACTATCTCCGGTTAAGTGAAAAAAAGTAAAAGGGGTGTTGTGAATCCAGATTACACCACGCTCATACGAGTGACAAGGGAGAAGAGTTCAGTGGGAAAGATTTTCCTTAGCGCTGCCCCCCGATTAAGAGTTCGATGCGGCTCAAAACGTGCTCCTGAACGCTCCTTTCCTGGCCGAAGCCTTCAACCCACTCAACGCCGGCTCGCGGCGAAACCACGTCAATTGCCGCTTGCTGTAATGGCGCACGTCGAGCTTAGTCTGTTCGATAGCGCTCTCAAGATCGCGTTTCCCATTGAGAAATTCGACCACGCGGCGATAGCCATGAGCGCCGAGCGCGTTTGAGTCAGCGGGAACATTTTTGTCGAGCAGCAGGCGCACTTCATCAACCAGTCCGGCGGCAAAATGAGCTTCCGTTCGCTCGTTAATCCGCCGGTAAAGCTCGGCGCGAGGTGGATGAAGCGCGAAGACGTGAATACGCGCGGCGCATGCGGGAGGCTCGGCGCGGGCGGGCATTTGCTCGGACATCCGTTCGCCCGTTTGGAGCCTGACTTCAAGCGCACGCTGCACGCGCGGCCAATCGCGCTCAAAGAGTTTGAGGGCAGCTTGCGGGTCAAGCCGCCGCAGCATTTTGTGTAGATACTCCGCACCGCGCCTCTCCCTGATTTCCGTTAAGCGACGACGCCACCCTTCATCCGTCTTCGGGCTGGGAAAGAAAGGATGGCGCAGCGCCCGCAGGTAAAATCCTGTGCCGCCGACAAGCCAGGCCATCCGCCCACGCGCTTCAATCTCTTCAATCTTCTCAGCCGCACGCCGCGCCCATTCGCCAGCCGTGTAATTAATCTCCGGCGGCACGAAATCAATCAGGTGATGCGGGATGCCGCGCCTCTCGCTCACAGGAACTTTGGCCGTCGCAATCTCTATCTCACGATAGACCTGCACGGAATCGCAGTTGATTATCTCGCCGCTGAAGTGCAGAGCCATTTCGATGCCAAGCTCGCTTTTGCCGGAAGCCGTCGGCCCGACGATGGCAATGACAGGCTTTGATGGTTCGTTGGAAAGACTCACGAGCGGGATATGAAGAGACGAAAGATAATCACCAGCCAGATGAGGCCAAGCAGCGCGAGCGCGCCCAGAGTTTGCGCGCGAGAGAAACGTAGTCGAGCATTCACAATAGAAACTCCGCTAATTCATCACTCGACGGGCGAACAAGCGCCCGCCCGTTTGCTTCAAACACGGGAACGAGCCGCTGTCTGGTCAATCTGTGCATCGCGCGCAACGCCCCGAAATCGTTTGCCACATCGCGCTCCGCGTACTCGATGCTGTGCCGCTCTAGCCACGCCCGCGCGTTCGAGCATAAAGGGCAACCGGGAACAACATAAAGCGTGACAGGCGGTTTCTTCAGGGCGTCTTGCTTTAATATCACGGCTGGATAGTCTCTTTATAAACGAACTTGTAATCCCGTAATTCGAGCACGACGGCTGGCTTAACAGGATTACGTTCAGCGTTAATAGTAATATTGCCGGTCACGCCCGGAAAGTTAGTGGTCTGCGCGATGGCGTCACGAAGCCGTGGCCCATCAGTTGTTCCGGCACGCTTAATCGCGTCGGCCAGCAGCAGCATCGCATCGTAGGCGAGCGCGGCCAGCGCATCCGGCGCAACACCGTTGTATTTCGCCTTGTAGGCCGTAACGAACTTCTGCGTCTTCGGCGAAGGACCGTCAACCGAATAATGGTTGGAGATATAGTTTCCGTTCAAATAGTCGCTACCCAAATCCCAGAGTTGCGGCGCGTCCCAGCCGTCACCACCGAGAAGCGGAGCGTTGATGCCGAGCTGTGTGGCCCGTTTGGCGATAATGCCGGCCTCCTGGTAATAACCGGGCACGTATATAACGTCGGGCTTAACGGTGCGGATCGCGTTCAGTTGTCCGGCGAAATCACGATCTCTCTGTGTGTAGGCCTGCTCCATGACGATCTCGCCGCCGAGCTTGGTGAAATTACTCTTGAAGAGCTGCGTCAGACCCTTGCTGTAATCCGAGTTGAAGTCTGAGAGGATAGCAGCTCTTTTAGCCTTCAAGGTATTAGCGGCGAATTTCGCCATCACTTCGCCCTGAAATGGGTCAATGAAGCAGACGCGAAAGATGTAGTCGCCAATCTGCGTTACTTTCGGGTTAGTCGAAGAGGGCGAGATCATCGGCACTTGCGCTTGCTGCGCGCTGGGCGCAGCGGCGATTGAGTTGGTGGAAGCCCCTTCGCTGCCGATCAGCGCAACCACGTTGTCTTTCTGAATTAATTTGGTTGCCGCGTCTGCGGATTTGCTGGGCTCCCCTTGGCTGTCTTCGATAACAAGCTCGATCTTGCGCCCGTTGATGCCTCCCGCCGCGTTGATCTCGTCGGTGGCCATCTGGATACCGTTTTTAGTTGATTGTCCAAAACTGGAGAGCTGTCCCGTAAGATCAGCGAAAACTCCAACCTTTACTGGATTGCCAGTGCTGCCACTATTACCTCCGGTTAAATTACCTTCAGACGAACCACGAAAAGCAAAAATGGCTATAGCAATGCCAACGAGCAGCAACCCAACCAAGCTAATGCTGAGCCAGGGTAGTCGGTTCAATTTCGGAGTTGTTTGCACGAATGTCTTGGGCAGATGCAAGGGTGCGCTCGCTCGTATAGTTTCTATTGAAGGATCAGGCGAAGCGAGGGTTGGCAGTATCTCAGGAGTTTTTTGCGTCTCAGCGTTGGCTTCAGTCGGCGGTACGTTCGCGGTCTCTCGTATCTGTGTGGGTTGGGTCTGTGGGGAGCTAACAATCGTCGGTGGCAGAACAATAGTTTCAGCTCCGTCTTCTCTTGGGGCCATTATATGGTCGCTCGCCTCACGTAATGTCTGCCGCATTTCTGAGGCGCTCGACGGACGATGGTTCGGGTTGAGCGACATCGCCCGTTTCAACACTGTGGCAAGGGCAGGAGTCACTTGAGGGTTCAACTCATCGGCTGGGCGTAATGGATCAGGCAGGTCGCTGAGACTGGCTGTGGCTCGCGTCAGCGCGTCTGGTGGCGGTGCGCCGCTTGTCAGGTGGTAGAGCGTTGCGGCCAGACTGTAAAGATCGCTGCGCGGGTTTGTGCCTGTTCCCTGGATCTGTTCCAGCGGGGCATAATTGGGCGTGTAGCCGAAGATGCTGCTTGATGCCATGACGTGCGAGATTTGTCCGGCAAAGCCCTTAGCCAGTCCGAAGTCCAGCAGGATAATCTGCCCACGTCCGGTCAGCTTTAAGTTTTGTGGTTTAATGTCGCGGTGAATGATAGGCGATTCTTGCGTGTGCAAATAATCGAGTGCATCGAGCAACTGATCACCCCACCTGAATACTTCTTCAGGCGGGAAAGGCGCGCCCCTGCGCTTGATCATCTCCCACAAGTCTTCGCCAGAAATGAAGTCCATGACGAGAAACTGACCGTCACTCTCTTCAAAGTGATCAATCACCCTCGTCATCGCAGGATGGCGGAGTCTAGCCAGCAATCGAGCTTCACGCTCAAACTGCTTTCGCAGCCGCTCGTCCGTGAAATGGGATTCTTTTAATGCGATGGTCGTATCGAGTCGTTGATCAACAGCCTCATAGACAGTACCCATCCCGCCCTGCCCGAGTTGTCGAATAACACGATAACGGCTTTGTAAAATAGTGTTAGGAGCAAGCATGAGGTTCTCGCTGAGACTCTATATCAATATATCCTGGTCAAATCAATCCCTGTGTAATACGCCTTCAAAATCTTGTCGTAAGTCAGACCCTGACGGGCGAGGCCGAAAGCTCCGACCTGACACATGCCGACGCCGTGTCCCCAGCCGCGCCCCGTGAAGGTGAAACCGACGAGACGCCCCTGTTCGTCGTACCTTCGGTCAATGACAAAAAGCTGCTCGCGCAGGCCGAGAGCCGAGCGGATGCGCCCGCCGCGCAGGTGCACCGTGCTGTTTGTGCCGATGATTTCAAGGTCGGTCGCACGGCGCGACGAGCCGCGCGAACTGACGCGTAAGTCCGTGAGTGTGCCGATGCCGCGAGACCAGCGGGCGAGGCGCGATTGGACTTCCGCCACTGACATCAAAGCCGTCCAGTTGGCGAAGGGCGATGAGCGGTCGGCTGCCGCGCCGTTCGGGGCGGGGCGAACTTCCAGATAATCAACTTCGCCGCGCGGGTTCAAATGAAAGGCGACAGGCTCGCCCCCGACCAGAGACAGGGCGCGCATCTGGTAAGCGTTGTCGCCGAAGGCGCGAAAGAGATAAGCGTCAGAGTCAACGCTGATGGGCTGATCGCGGTTTTTAGTTGAACGCAGGATCATCGCGCCGCCGGTCGTGGGTCGCGTCGTCCCTTTTTGCAGACCGAAAGAGCCGCGCGCTTCCAGGGCGCGGGCGATGGTGCGAATGACGCGCGCGCGCGACATGACTTCGCGCGGGCGTAAAGTCGCATCGGGGAAAAGCGAGAGGAAGCCGTCACGGACGAGCCACGCGACATCTGCGCGGTGGCGTTCGGGGATGTCTACGGCATCACGAAAGGAGAGCAGGTATTCTACGTCAGCGTTGTCGAGCAAGGTGTCTGCGCGCGCTTCACCGAAGAGGGCGGAGGATAATGCCGTGCTGAAGGCGGGCGGGCGCGTCACCTCGTCGCCGGTGGCGGGAACGGATTGGCGTGCGAGCCGCGCGACCACGCCCAGCCAGTTACGCGCTTCTGCCTGAGAGACAGGCGAAGCGAGCCAGTTGTCCGTGAGACGTTTCGTGCCGAGAGCGAAACCGTGAATGTCCAGCAGGGCTGCGTCGCGTGCGAGCGCGGCGTTTGATTCTTCGCGTATGTCCGGCAAGTCGCGCGAAGATTTAACGGTGAAGGTGGAGAAGTGTGCGTGGCCTTCGAGCGCGCATTCGCGCCCGCGCAGGTAGGGCGTCGCCTCGTTGAAAATATTTTCGACATCTTCGGTTCGCCCGCCGCAGGTGGAAGTGTAGAGCGCGTTAATCGGCTCTCCCCTGTAGCTGGCGACAATTCCGCGCGTCTCTTCGACGGCACGGGTCGAGAGCGGGTGCTCGGTCGAGAGGCCGCCGTAGACCTGCGAGCGCGTCGTCGGCAGCAGGTCGAAGCCCTGCGAGGCAAATTGATTTCGATTCCTGACGGCGTAAGTGCGAGCCGCGACCGCCTGAGCTTTCAGAGCCTCAATGGCGGGATAGCCGCCGGGCGATAATTCGTTCGGAACGACGCCGCGCACATAGTCTTCCAGACTGAGCACATTGACGACCGTGAGCGCGCCGCGCGGATTGGCGAAGACTTCCAGCCGCCCGCGATAGGGTTTGTCGTTGAAACGAACCGGAGCACTGCTCTCAGCTTCGGAGGCGAAGGTGACGGGAGCAGAGGTGCTGAATAACTTGGATGAACCGGAAGCGTAAGCGACGACTTCGCGCGTCGGCGCGCTCATGCGCGCGATTGGTCGGACGGCGTTCGAGTTTGCAGAGCGTGCGGTTGCCTGCGAATTGCGCGCGTCAATGATTCTGATATTCACAAAGCCCGCATCTTCGAGTTGCTCACGGACTTCACCGGCTCTCGTTGCCGAGAGATTCGAGCCGACGGATGTGCGCCAGGTGTTGGTCGCGATGTCAAGGCTGGCTTCCGCCGCCTGATTCGTCTGTTCGCGTATCTCGCGTGCGGTGCGTTCGGCGTCGGCGCGTGTTGCCGACCCGGCAATCTCGACTCTGAAGCTGTTCGCGTCGAACGTCTCAGGCTGCGGCGCGAGCAGGCGCGCTTCGAGACGCACGCGCGCTACCGCGAGCGGCGTCGGCGGCTGATTCGGCTCGGTCGCATTCAGCAGTCTGCCGCCCGACGAGATGGTCACGGAGCGCGCCTCCGTCGCCAGCCCGATGCGGATGAGAGGTTCGCTCGTCAGCCGCGTGGTTTCATTAACGATTGGCGCAGACGATGTGGCGGGCTGTGGCGGCGCTTGTGTGCGGCGCGGGCGAGTCTGTGTAGCGTCCTGCGCGAAGGCCAAAGACGAAGCCACGAGAGCGTGCGCGATTGATAGGGCGATTGTTTTTGAACAGAGGGAACGGCGCATCAACTTCAAAATTCTGGCTGCGACAAACATTCGTGGAGAGCGTTACGGACGCATGGCATGATACTACATTTATCAGAGTAGATGGCATCTCATCTTCTGACTAATGTTGTACGATATAAGAGTTGACATCTTGTCAAGATAGAGGACAATGGTTGCGGAGGAGGATATGAGTAAAGAAGATATTTTGCATGATTTTGCTTCTCTTCCGCCTGAAGCACAGCGGCAGGTTGCAGATTTCATTGCCTTCCTGCTTTCACGCTACGGACGCGCTCGGTTACCTGAAAACCCTGAATCTTTTTACCCACCTACGGATACTTTTATCGGGATGTGGCAAGACCATGTCGAATTACAAGATAGTACTGCGTGGGTTCGTAGTATCCGTAACCGTGAGTGGGGAGAGTGAAATTGGTCAATCTCACCATTGTTGATACAGATATTTTGATTGATGTGGGTCGTGGTTCCGTTCACGCAATAGATTGTTTGCGGCAGATAAAACAACAATCCTCGTTAGCTGCAAGCGTAGTTACACAGATGGAGCTTTTGGTCGGTTGTCGCAATAAAGCGGAATTGATTAATGTCGAGAAATTCCTTCAATTAAACTTCCAGCTTATCAAAATTACAGGCCAGATTTCGGACGCTGCGGTTGATCTGATAAGACAGTATCGTTTGAGTCATGGTTTGCTTATACCAGATGCGTTGATTGCAGCTACGTCTCTCGCTCTTAATGCTCCATTAATATCGAAAAATCAGCGTGACTACAGGTTCATAGCTAATTTAACTCTACTTCCTTATCCATAGTCGCTGACCATCCAACTACTTCTCACAAACGACAATTCCACTTTTGCCTTAACTCGCATATCGCTCTTCGACCGTCGCGGCGAAGGCGACTGTGCCGATGAGGCCGATGATGCCTGCCGTGATGAAGGGCACTTGCGGTGCAATCTGCTAGAGCAGGCCGCCGATGGCCGCTGCGGGCGTGTCGCGCCGCGTCACGGGTTGATTAGGATTCCTCACGGGTTCATCGCTCATCGAAAGTCTTACCCTAATGGAACAGAAGCGTTCGACCCAGGCCCGCAAGGCCGCCAAGGATGACGATCAGCAGGACATCAGCTTTGAGCAGATAGAGCATGATGAAGGCTGCCACACTTATCGTTGCTGCGAACCAGTCAGTCCCGCTCGTCAAACCGTTGGGCCAGATGACAGCCGCGCCGAAGACGAGCGCGAGATTCAGGATGACGCCGACCACAGCCGCCGTGATGCCTGAGAGTGCGGCGGTCAGTTTCCTGTTGCCTCTGAGGACTTCTATGTAGGGCGCACCGATAAAGATGAAGATGAAGCAGGGAAGAAACGTCGTGTAAGTCGTGATGAGCGCGCCTGTGACGGCGCTCGCCGTCGGCGACATGCCCTGTGGGTTTCGCCATGCGGCCATGAAGCCGACGAACTGCAAGACCATGATGAGCGGCCCCGGCGTGGTCTCTGCCAGAGCAAGGCCATCAACCGCCTGCACGCGCGTAATCCAGCCGAAAGAACCAGCCGCCGCCTGTGTGACGTAGGCCAGCACGGCGTAAGCTCCGCCGAAAGTGAGAAACGCGGCCTGCGTGAAGAAACGATATTCCTGCGCGTGCAGACTGTCCCAGCCGCGCCAGAGGATGATGGCTGCAAATGGCAAAGTCCAGAGCGCAAGGCCGAGAGCCAGAGTTCGGATGGCGCGTGCGCGCGAAGGCAGCGTGTGCGCGGGCGGCGGAGCATCGTCATCAATGACGGTGGGGGACGGGGCGGGGGACAGGGGCGGGGGACAGGGGCCGGTGAAGAAAGTTCAGAGGATTGTTCGTCAGATTTTGTTGATCTGTTCTTGTTTCTGGCCCCCGACCCCTGTCCCCTATCCCCCATCCCTATCCCCAGCCCTATGAGAGCCGCGGCCACGATGATGATCGGGAAGGGAACGTGAAAGAAGTAGATGGCAACAAATGCGGCTATAGCAATCAAGAGATGCGTTCTGCGTTTGATGGCGCGCTTGCCGATTTTGAGAATCGCTTCGACGACGATGGCGACGACGACGGGCTTGAATCCGGCGAGTACGCCTGCGAC
This sequence comes from uncultured Acidobacteriota bacterium, assembly GCA_963811065.1. Taxonomy (GTDB): domain Bacteria; phylum Acidobacteriota; class Blastocatellia; order Pyrinomonadales; family Pyrinomonadaceae; genus QHXM01. The sequence continues at coordinate 287,616 of CAWEPR010000006.1, read as the reverse complement.
TGACGAGACGTTACCGTAAACCGCATAGATGTAAGAAAGCGTGAGCAGGACAAGAATTGAAGGGATAACAAAGAGCGCTCCGGCGACAATGCCGCCCCACACCCGATGCATGAGCCAGCCGATGTAGATGGCAAGCTGCGTTGCTTCCGGGCCGGGCAGCAACATGCAGTAGTTCAAGGCGTGCAGGAATCTCTCTTCGCTCAGCCAGCGGCGACGCTCGACCAGCTCACGATGCATGATCGCGATCTGCCCGGCAGGGCCGCCGAACGAAATAAAGCCGAGCTTGACCCAGAAGCGAAGCGCCTCGGAGAAGGAGACAGGATTGACAGGATTATCAGGATGTCGGTTAAGGAAACTTGAGTCTTCTTCTCTTATCTTGTCCATCCTGTTAACCCTGTCTCTTCATTTCCGGCCTCAATCCTGTCAGGTTCGGTTTAATGATGTGACGGCCAACTGATGAAACTGGCGACGCACGTTGTTGATGTTGACGAAGGGCAGCGGGCGCGCGTGTGTGCGGTTGGTCAAAAGGATGAAGGTACGCGTGTGTGTGGGATCGTTCCAGCAGCTTGTGCCGGTGAAGCCGAGATGCCCGAAACTGTCTGGCGGCAAGCTCTGCCCGGCGGTCGAGTCAGGCGTTGCCGCCAGTTGCCAGCCGACTGAGCGCGCTTCTTCCAGACCTTCCGTCAGATTGGTGCGAAAGAGCGCGCATGTTTCCGGCATGAGCAGTTCCGTGAGTTCAGCGAAGAATTGTGTCGCGATGCGCAGCGTCTCGCGCGCCGACGAGAAAAGTCCAGCATGACCGGCTGCGCCGCCTAAGAAATGCGCGTTGCCGTCGTGGACTTCGCCCCAGATCAGATTCTTCCGCCAACTGTAACTGTCTGCCTGTTGCCCCCCACACGTTTCGCATTCGTAAACGTTGCCCATCTCAGACGCGGCCATCTCGGTAATCAGAGCCTTGTCCGGGTTGAAGAACGTGCGCCGAAGTTTGAGCGGTTCGAAGATTTCGCGCCGGGCGATTTCATTGAGCCGTGCGTTCGACAATCTTTCGAGCAGGAAGCCGAGCGTGATAAAGCCCAGATCGCTATAGCGGACGTGTGTGTCGGGCTTTTGTTCAAGCGGTTCACCTGCGATTGCTTGCAGGACGCGCTCTTTATCGCCGCCGCTCGTGAGATAGAGCGGACGCCACGCCGGAAGCCCGGAAGTGTGCGACAGGAGTTGACGAATCGTGATGGCGCGCTTGTCGTTTACGTCAAACTCTGGAAGATAATGTGCGACCGCTTCGTCGAGCTTTATCTCGCCGCGCTCTAGCGTCAGAGCGCAGAGCAAGCCTGTGATGAGCGGCTTCGTCAGCGAAGCCAGATCGTAAATCGTGTCGAGCGTCGCCGCGTGCTGCTCTTTATCCTTGACGGCATCGCCCAACGCATCGGCCAGCACAACGTTTGCGCGCTCGGCGACGACGTAGACGGCTGATGGAAAGTCGCCCGCCTTGATGCGCTCTGCGAGCATGGATGAGATTTGGTCGTCGCGCATCATCTGGAGCAAATGAAAGCAGAGATAGAAAAATTATTAACCTAACTTCTGACTGAAAACGCTGAGATTGGGATGAGCCGCGTGCTCTTGAATGCGTTCGAGCGCGCGAATCGCCAGCGCGAGCGCACGTCGTCCATCGTGGCCTGAAACGGGAGAAGGCGCGCCCGTCTGCGCCGCTTTGATGAAGAGTTCGATCTCGGTGCGCAGCGGTTCGGCATCTTCAATCTCAAGGATGCGCGTGTTGACGCCGGGACGCGCGCTCCCCGTTTGCGGCGGCATCAGGCTGCTGATGGAAGCGTAGCGCGTGGCGTAATCAACCGCGACATAATCGTGCGGCTGGAAAAAACGCATCTTCCTGATCTTCTCCGTGCCGATGCGCGAGGCCGTGATGTTGGCGACCGCGCCCGTGGCGAACTCAAGCCGCGCGTTCGCCGCATCAACCCGATTCGTCAGCACCGGAATCCCGACGGCGCGCACGTCCGTCACCTCCACCTCTTCGCCGACCAGCCACTGCACGATGTCCAGATCATGAATCATCAAATCCAGCACGACATCAATGTCGAGCGAGCGCGCGGTGAATTCGCCGACGCGATGAATCTCAAAGTAGAGCGGAGCTTTGACGTGCGGGCGAAGCGCCACGAGCGCCGGATTGAAGCGTTCGAGATGGCCGATCTGCAACAACGCGCCGCCCTTTTTCGCAGCCGCGATCATCCGGTCGGCTTCATCAAGGTCGCGCGCGATGGGCTTTTCGACGAGCACATGGATGCCCGCTTCGAGCAACTCACAGGCAATCTCGGCGTGCGCTTCGGTCGGAACGGCGAGGCTGACAGCGTCGCAGCGCCCGAGAAGTGTGCGCCAGTCAGTTGTCCATTCGGTCTCTCTTTCAGCGGCGATGTGGCGTGCCGTCGTTTCATCGAGGTCGCAGACGGAGACGAATTGCGTCTGTCCTTCGGCAGAGAGCGCGGCGTGAATCCGCGCGTGCTGGCGACCGAGATGTCCGACGCCGATGACGGCTGTGCGTAGAGGCATAAGAGTAATCAGTAGTCAGCAGTTCAGTAATCAGTTTTCAGTGTTAGGCGCACTATTTTGACAAGTGTCTCGCAGATTGCAGTTAAGCGCGACTTCGATGATACTCAAGAACGTTGCGCCACAAGTTTTTAGCTGACCACTGACGGCTGACTACTGATTACTGTCTTCGGGTGACTATACTTGCAACGTTCGACGCTTGCCAAGCGCACGTGGCTGCTCTTCTTTCTCGCCGCTGCTGCCTTCTATCTTTACGGTCTCGGACATCTGCCGCTCGTTGGGCCGGACGAGCCGCGCTACGCGCAGGTGGCGCGCGAGATGTACTTGCGCGGGATTTCGTGACGCCGACGCTCGGCGGCCATACGTGGTTTGAAAAACCCGCGCTGCTCTACTGGATGATGATAGCGAGCTATCGCCTCTTCGGCGTGTCAGAGTGGGCGGCGCGTCTTGGGCCTGCGCTCTCAGGACTGCTGACAGCTTTTTTGATCTACTGGATGGGCAGACGCATTGAGCGCGCCGCTGAAAAGAGCCGGGAACGAGCGATGGGCCGGGGCTATGGAGCGGAGTCGCGCTCGCTTCAAGCGCCGGGATGATTGTCTTCTCGCGCGCGGCGAGTTTCGATGTGGTGGTGACATGCACGGTGACGGCGGCGCTCGCGTGTTTCTTCGTCGCGGAGATAGAAGAAAGCGAGAAGCAGCGGCGCTGGCTGACGGCGGGTTTTTATGCGGCGGTCGGAGCCTCTCTGCTGGCGAAGGGGTTGGTGGGAATTGTCATTCCGTTTGGCGTCGTCGGGCTTTATTACCTGTTGCGGCGGGAGTGGCCGCGCAAGGCTCTTTTCCTTAGTGCGCTCTGGGGAATCCCGCTGGCGTGTGCGGTCGCGGGACTTTGGTATGGCCCGGTGATTGCGCGGCATGGCTGGACTTTTGTGGACGAATTTTTCATTCAGCATCATTTCGCGCGCTTTGTCTCGGACAAGTACCATCATCCGCAGAGATTCTATTTTTACCTGCCCATCGTCCTGATGCTGACGTTGCCCTGGGTGGCGGTTTTCATCAAAGGACTGGTGAGCGCGCGGCGTTGGCAATGGCGTGCTTCAGACGTTGAAAGCAAGGCACGCGTCTTCGCTCTGGCGTGGCTCGTTGCCCCCATTGCTTTCTTCTCTTTTTCAGGCTCGAAGCTACCCGGATACATTCTGCCAGCGCTGCCCGGTGCGATGCTGTTGGTGGGCGAGCGCCTGTCTAGATTTGTGCGGGGCGAGGAAGAGAAGGTGGGCGTGCGCTTCACAGGAGCGATTCTTCTGGTGCTTGCCGCGGCGGGAATCATCTATGCGGCGCGAACCGGCGAAATGACGATGGCGTGTGCGCTCGTTATCGCTGCGCCGCTCGTCATCGCGGGGCTGTTGGCAATTCTCTGGAAGCAGAGACGCGCGCTTCGCCTTGAGTTAATCTGTAGCGCGATGTTTATCTCAGTTGCGCTCATTCTCAATTGCGGCGTCGAGCGAATTTCCCAACGCGAATCCGTGCGTGAACTGATGCGACAGGCTGAGGTGCGGGGCTACGCTTCGACGCCCGTTTTTTACATGCTGACGGATGACCGCACGGGGGAGTTTTATGCCGGAGGGCGGTTAGGCTATAAAGCGGATGGCGAGCCTTTCAGGTTTGATGGAGCGGACGAAGCCGCCGCCGCCGCTCGCGAGCGCGGTGGCACGGCGCTCGTTTTCGTTCCGACCAAGTGGGAACACCAATTGACTGGTTATCCGGCTATCGAAACGGATGTCATTGGCACTAATGGAGTGCTGACCTTGGCGGTAATCCGCGTGCGTTAACCGGAATTCGCATTCCGCATTCAAAAAGAGTCCAGCTTGACCTCGTAGAACTGAAGCCTGAATTTGCTGTTGACCAATTCGTACTCAGGTCCTCTGATGGCGTGAGTCTCAAGCCAGCGTCTCCCTTCCGGCGTGGATTGATAAAGATCAATCAGCGTTGTGTCCATCCAGACTGACTCGCCAGTCGTCTGCGCGTTTTGTATCTCCCTTTCGAATGTCTCCTGGTTGACCTCTCTCCACATAGTGGAGGGATTGAAATATCTGACCAGAAGATTATCGCTGTTCCAGGTCGTGAGATAAACAAGCGTCCCCTGCGGCCATGCCTTATTCATCTCTAACGCCAGCGCGAGCGGAGGATTAGCTCGCATCTGAGCATACGGGTAAGCGGAGAAGGTCAGATTCACAACCGCTAAGAGAGCTACGAAGAGTGCGGCGCGGTACCGGCGCACATGATTTTGTGCGGCTTCATAAGGAGCGAGAAAAGTTCCGACAAGCACGACAATCGCCGGAAGATAGAAGAGACGATAGAAAGTGTTTTGTGGAATGAAGAAGAAAAGAAAAACCACGTAGCAACTAATCCAGACGACGCAGAGAATCCTCAGGCGTCTGAAGTTGCCTTTATCTTTGAGAGCCGTGCTGACAGCTGTTTTCAACTCACTGAAGTATCGAATCAGTTTGTAAAAGAAAAGGGCTGCGAGAATTACGCTGACGCCTGCCAGCGCGAACAGCAAGGGACTTTTAAAGTCGCGCAAAAAACCGAGACGCCCACCGGCGAAGAGCCGCGAATGTCCGCGCAAGGTATACGTCAAATTGTCCCAGGCATTGAAGGTGAAGCCGTGTTCGGGGGAAAAGGTAGTTATCCATTGAATGAACGGCTTGAATGCGTAGCTTCCCGTGACGAGGTAAAAGGAGTAGTAAAAGATCGGAAAGGTAATCAGAAAGGCGGTCAGGCTATATTTCAGCACAGGCGCGAGGCGTTGCTTCGTGGGCTGTGAAGAGGTTTGCAAAAGTATGCCCACGACGATCACCGGAAAGAAAAGAATCGCCAGTTGATGAAAGAACATGCTCAGGGCGTGGGCGATGGCTAAGAGAAAAGGCTTCGGCTTGCGATGGGGAAGAATCAGGTAAAAGCTGACGAGCAGAAAGAAGACGCTTGGAATATAGCTATCGGCATCGGTCGAGAACTTCCACCACGTCGCAGAGAAAGCGAAGAGCAGTGTGAGAACCGTGCTGAGGTAAATGGATTTCAAACAGTCGAGCAGAATGCGAAAGAGCAAGTAGGCGCTCAGCGCGCCGATAAAACAGTTCAGCACTTGCAGCACTTCGATGGCTCTGACCTGAAGACCTAAAGCCCGCGCCGCCCGGTAAAAGAGATAACCAAACACATTGTAGAAAAGATGGTTCGGGTGCAAGAGCGAGGCATCCAGACCGGGCACGTCTTCAATCTTTTGAGCAAAAAATACTCCGTCCCAGTAATAGTTCTTTGTCAGCAGAAGCAGGTAGGCGAGCAAAACACCAGCGAACATGACAAGCAGCAGGGGATGGCGCTTCAGGTCAAACTTGTTCGCGAAGGCTTCAACCGTCTGAGGCGTTTCTGCGTTCGTTTGTTTCACAGGATTGACATCAGGGAGTGGTACGCAAAGACCTGTCAAAAAAATCTATCACGCGACGGTCGTAAGCCTCGCCTTGCTCGCCTGTGGCGGAAGGAAGATTGTAGCCGGTCAAAGGCAGGTCGCCTCTGACTTCGAGGCCAGCCGGATTGGGAAAGCATTGGGCGAGCGCCAGAGTCGAAGCGCGCAACTCTTCCGGGCCGCTGCCCGCCAAGAGCAATACACGGCGGTCTCCCACTTTCGCCGCCGCCTCACATGCCCGCGTGTTATCGTAGCCGCCAAAAAAATAGATGCGCGTCCCATTGCGCGCCAGCCACTTCAATAAGCTGTTGCTCAAGCCCGTGCGATCTCTGACCGCCGCGTTCAAGACCTCGTTCGGCGTGTCGGGCACGGAATCAAGCACGAGCGCCCGCACCGTCTCGTCACGCATGCCTGCTCGCAGGGCTGCATAAGCTCCAAGCTCGACTCCGTAAAGTCCGATGTGTGGGCCGACGAGTGGACGCTCCTGTGGCATCTTTAACGACCGCAGGTAATCCAAGGCCGCGCCCACGTCCTCCGCCTCTTTTCCGCCGAAAGAAGTCCAAGAGACGGGAGGATCAACGCCGTGACCACGCAGGTCAGGCCAGAGCACTGTGAAGTTGGTCGTTTCGTTGAGCTTGACGCCGAGATTCAAGAGCCATGAGCGATCCGCGCCGTAGCGATGCAGGAGGATGACAGCCGGAGAGCCTTCTGCTCCCCGCAACAGCCAGCCGCGAGCTTTCGTGCCGTCGCGGTTCATCCATTCCTCGTTGGTCGCTTTCAACCCGCGCTCGCTCAGCAGCGTGAACTTCTCAGGCGTCACGAGATAGTCCTGGCGCGGTGGCCGCGTCACCTTGAAGACAAGCCACCCCATCGTCAGCGCAATCGCCAGCAACAACAGCCCCGCGATTGGCAGCAGCATCTTCAGCAGCTTCTTGCCTGGCATTCGGCGAGGCATTTTGTTGAGGGATGAGGGATGAGGGATGAGGGATGAAGAGAAAGCATTTGCCTTCGTTCATCCCTCATCCCTCATCCCTCATCCCTTCGTCTCCTTCCGTGCGTTCGCGTAGTCTTCGGGGGTGTTGACGTTGGTGAAAAAAAGGTCTGCGCTCCGCAGGTCGCTGAGTTCTTCAAAGGCGACCCGGCGCGTGCTTATCAGATTAAGCAGGGCACGCGGGCGACGCTCGCCGGAGGCGATCAACTCTGCGGTGCGCTCGCGGCATACGCGGGCGCGATAGAGCGCGCAGAGTGGCTGCCAGCGGCCCTCCCTTTGTACGGGAACGATTGCCTCAAAGTTTTCCCGAAGTGAGGCCAGCCGCACGAAAAGTTCTCCGGTGACAAAGGGAAGATCACATGCCACGACTGCCGCCCACTCTGCGCGGCAGGTTGACAGCGCCGCGTGCAGCCCGCCGAGCGCGCCCCATTTTATATGAATATCCGGCACTGTGCGTAACTGAGGCCACGCCGCGCTTGCGCCTTTTAAACCCACCAGAGTCGTCCCGGTCGTGATTGAAGCGAGCGCCGCGTGGATTCGTTCGACGAAGTTTTGCCCGTCGAGATCAAGCAGTGCCTTATCGGTTCCCATCCGGCTCGACGCCCCGCCGACGAGAATAAAACCTTCAACTTCGAGCATGAATAGCGGCTTTGGCCTTTACCATCTTAACAGAATGAGGTAGCCATGCATCCCGTGAAATAACAAATCGGCAACAACATCCAACCAGTCGTTCTCTGTATCTCATCAGAGTGAGCGCGCACAGCCATTGATATTGAACGCGCGCACGTTATCACGCAGCGCTGGCGGAACACAAGGAAGTAAGAAGTGATGAGTAATGGGTGATGCGTGATGAGTAAAAGAAAGATGTTTTAACTCATCACGCATCACCTATTACTCATCACTGATTTTACCGCTTGTCACCTGTCGCTCGATAAAGTTATATTCGCTGGTGGTGGCGGTGGCCTCGTTTCCCCCTGATCGCCTTCGCCTGCCACCGGCTCAGGGCGCTCACCTTTTTGACGAGAAGGGGCTCGTTTGTCCCTTCAACGTTTCCAGAGGTAGATTAATGAAAAGAATTTTCGCGGCGACTTTCAGCCTTGTTCTCTCAATTGGCTTTTTGCTCGCCCCCGTCTCTGCCCAGCAGAAAGCTTCGGGCGGTGCAGGCGTCTCTCAATTGGACGCGCGCCTCTTTCCCCTCGAAGAATTGAAGCCCGGAATGAAGGGTGTCGCGCGCACCGTCTTCAGTGGAACTGAGCCGGAAGAGTTCAATGTGGAAATCTTAGGGGTGCTGCCCGGCTTTCCCGCGCCGCGCCAGAATGCGATTATCGCTCGATTGTCGGGAGCGAACGCCGAGCGCACAGGCGTCTTCGGTGGCATGTCAGGCTCGCCCGTTTACATCGAAGGGCGGCTGGTCGGGGCTATCGCCTTCAGCTTTCCGTTCTCGAAAGAACCGATTGCGGGCATCACTCCCATCAAGCAGATGATAGACCTCTTCGAGCGCGGCTCGGAGCGCAACGCGGGCGCTGGCGAGCCGCGCACCTTCTCTTTCACAGAGCTTGCTTCAGCCGACTGGAAGCCGCGACTTCCAAAGCCTGCCGTCACCGGCGCAGCGTTTGTCGCTCCCGTCGCGGCCAATAGCCCGCTCATCGCTTTGCTCGGCCAGCAATTGCAGCCGATTGCCACGCCCGTCGTCTTCGGCGGCGTCAGCCAGGAAGCACTTGCCATCTACGCGCCGCAGCTACAGGCCAACGGTCTGCTTCCTGTTTCAGGCGTCGGCGGCGCGGCGGCGATTACCACGCTTGGGCCAATCACAGAGAAAACACTTCTGCCCGGAACTTCTGTTAGCGTTCAACTCGTGCGCGGCGATTATTCGATTGCCGCTTCGGGGACGGTGACGCTGCGCGACGGCAACCGGATTTATGCTTTCGGACACCCGTTCCTGAGTCTCGGCGCGAGCGACATGCCGATGACGGAGAGTTCGGTCGTGACCGTCATCCCGAACGCGAATAATTCGTTCAAGCTTTCGGTTCCGGGACGCATGGTCGGGAATATGTCGCAGGATCGCGCCTCTGGTATCTACGGGCAACTCGGCCAGGCGCCGAAGATGATTCCTGTCAAAATCAATTTACGCACGAGCCGCGACCGCACGGAGACCTACTCTTACGAGGTCGCCAACGACTCCTTCCTGACACCGCTGCTTTTGAACCTGACGATCTACAGCACCATCACTTCGTCAGAGCGCACCCTCGGCGATGCGACGATCAGTATCAGCGGCAAGATCAACGTCGTCGGGCAGGAAGCGATTGAGGTTGACCGTAGATTCTCGGCGGGGAACGCTCCGATGCTGGCCGCAGGTTCGGTCGCCGTGCCCGTTAACGCCTTGCTCTCAAGCGGCTTTGAAAATGTTCAAATCGGAGGCATCACGCTCGACATCACGTCTTCGGAGAATAAGTACACGGCTTCGCTCGAACGCATTGCGCTCGACCGGACGGAAGCTGGCCGGGGCGAGATGGTCGAGGTTCAAGCCTACGTCAGAACCGAATCGGGCAAGCAGTTTGTCCAGCGCATCCCCGTGCAGATTCCGCGTGACGTGCCGCTCGGCCAGCTTCTGGTCTTCGTCGGCGACGGCAGCGCTCTTCAACAAGGCTCAGCGGCGCAGGCTTTCGTTCCGCAGGATTTGAGCCAGCTTGTCGGCGCAATCAACAAGATAAAGAAGAGCGACCGCCTCTACGTCAAACTCTTCCGCATCACTCCGGGCGCGGTGATTGGCACAAGCGAATTGCCGAACCTGCCGCCTTCGGTCATCGCCACGCTCAACAGCGACAGAACCTCAGGTGGCTACACGCCAACCATTCTCTCGCCAATTTTCGAGAAGGAACTCGCGCCCGCCGAGTTTGTCATCAACGGTCAACAGATGATCGGGATTGATGTGATTCGCTAAAGCTCAGTCCAAAGTCTAAAGTCCAATGTCCGAAGTCAAAAGCTTACCTTTGACTTCGGACATTGGACTTTAGTCTTTGGACTCTACCTGGTACAGATTTCGTCTGCAAACACAATCCATTTGCCATCCGAGCTTTCCTTTTCCCAGAGAGCTTGAAACCGGCGATCATTTATTCTGGTAATTGTCTCTCTGATTTTTGTTTCTCCCGTTTTATCACTCATGACACCAATCATCACCAGCCTGTCCGACTCCCAGCCCGGACTCTCTATCTTCACAAACGCACCGCTCGCCGTGAATGCGAAACGCTCAATCCTTTTGCCGTCCTGTCTCCAAAAATCGGTTGAGACTTTCTCCCCGTTCTTTTCAACAACTCCAACCATCCAGCCTCCCTGTAAATCTTCTTTCACCGTCCAACTAAATGTTTCCTTTGAGTTATTTCTCAAGGCGACCGTCCAGTTTCCTTTGAAATAGGCGATATCGGATGGAGCCCCGTTCGAGAAAGATTTAGTCGCGTAAAGGAATCCTCCTGCGGCGAGCAAAGCAATCGCAATTGCGAAAATAATCTTCATTCGACTGTCGCGTTTGATAGTCATCATCTTTGACATTTTGAATTATTCAAGGCGTAGCTCTACGCTGTCTTCCTCCAGTATGATTTCTACTAACCAATCAAAAACTGTAGCGCCTTTATTCTGTTTCGCCCATTCAATCTTAGACCTTGTAATTTCTCTCGCAGTCGGGTGACAAATCTGAAGCCTCTTCTCAAGCTGCCTGACGGTTTCAGGATAACCTAGCCTTTCTCTCGATAGGGTAGAGTTGTTCCATCTGAGAATAAAGCCTTCGCCCGGCGTCCCCCACCCGCCACACAGGATGTCACGAAAAGCATCCAGGTTCCTTCCCCAAGGTGCGTTACGAATTTCCATCAAGACATAGCCGATCTCCTCCCAGAATTCTTCAAGGGTAGAAAAGTTGCTGCCATCGAGAATGTAGATACGCTTAACCATTTCGGAAGCATTCAATGCCTGCTGCGCCTAACGCCCGGCATCAGTGGCGCGCACGAACCATAATTGATAAAAGGCTCGCTGATTCGCGCGTCCGCGCGCAACCTATTTTTAGGCTGCCTGGCTCAACTGCTCATCAATCGCATCGCACGCAGTCCGCACACCATCTTCAGCTTGCACGCGCTGCCCTAAATCTGCTGCTCTTGCCCTATAACCTGGATTATCAAAGAGTTGCTTTAATCGGGCGGCAGTACGTTCAGCCGTATAGTGCTTTCTCATAATTGTACGCCCGGCACCCAGCCGCTCAATCCGCGCTCCGTTATCATATTGGTCGCCGCCGAACGGCATCACAAGCGTCGGCTTTCCGGCACGCAACGCTTGTCCGGTCGTCCCGATGCCGCCTTGATGAACGATCACCGACGCATGCGGAAAGATTTGAGCATATGGCGCGTAAGCAGCGGCAATTACATTTTCTGGCAACGGCTGAGATGGCTGGTTGAGAGGGTCACTGCCGACGAGCAGCACCGCACGCCTTCCAAGTCTCTGTGCGGCGGAGATGCTCTCAATATAGAAATTGCCTGCATCCCATATCGCTGACGAGCCAAGCGTGAAAATAATTGGCGGCTCTCCATCATCTAAAAACTGTGCGAGTTCGGGTGCAAGACTTGAGCCATTTTCGTCATAGAACGGAAACCCTGTGACAAGCGTCTTCGCCGCCCAATCAGGTTGCGGCTCTCCAAGCACGCGAGAGAACAGAGCCAGCACAAGCTGAGGTGAGTTTCTTCCTTCAAAAAGCGGATCTTTGCCGGGGGTGAGCCCAAGTTCCCGCCGCAGTTGGCGCACCGGCTTACTCCACGAACGCGCGGTGAATCTGGCAAAGCGGAAAAGCGCCCTGTGAAATGTCGAGCCTAATCCGCGTAATCTCGCCAACGCGGGAAAGAGTGCAAGCACAGGTGGGTCGTAAGCCGACATAAACGCGCCGGGTTGCAGTTCGGTTGATACCCAACGGATGCCGGTTTTCTCTGCGATTAGAGGCGCGGCAAAGATGAGGATTTGTGAAATAATCAAATCTGCTCCGCCATCCTTTTGCACCACCGCCAGCAAATCATCATAGGACTCGCGCAGGACGGGCAGCATGAATTCACGAATGACGCGTTCCAGCCCGCGTTTCGGTTCTGTCAATCGGCGATGAAGCTCTTTGTCATCGAAAGAAATATCCGGTCGGATGGCGCGAAACTCAACTCCCGCCGATTCAATCTTCCGGCGGTGATATTCGCTTGTCGCCATCACAGGTTGATGACCACGCTGTTGCAACTCAAGAGCTATGGCGAGATAAGGATGAAGATCGCCAAGCGTCCCGTGTGTAGTTAAGACGATACGTTTGCCTGTGTTCATCTGAAAGTAACTTTAGCAAATTCTTACACTTCTTTTTCGGTCGGTAAGCGAAGCGGCTGAACGCCAGAATCAACCCGCCGCGCGCGAGCCGCATTCTAGCAAACCGGAGAAGGCAATGATGAAAAGAATGCTATCGAGCGGTCGGGTTGAATGACTGGTTAGATGGCGCTCTTCGGCATCACGCGCCTTGCCTCTGAAAACGCTGGCAACTTCTGGCGGGGGCGGGAACAGGCTCGCCGGTCGTCCCTCTCCTGAAGATATCGCTGCCTTCGGCCCTACTTCTGAGGTGTATGAGCGACTGAGCCTGCTCATGCCTCTACCTGTCAAAAGTGCCAGTTATATTATCCATTAGCCATCTGTAAAATTGATTTAGAAGTACGACACCTGTCCGCTTCGCCGAACGCCAGCGCCGGTGTCTGTCTGGTTTCAATGTGGAGGGTTGCTGTGATGAGGTATAGCTTAGTCATATTTTTCTTCGTAACTCTAATGAGCGTCGCAACCGTAGGCGCGCAGGATGTGGTGGTGGACTTTGACCGAAGTGTCGACTTCTCAAGGTTCAAAACTTACTCCTGGGGGAGCGGGTTCCGGCAAAGAACTATCTCATCGACCGCCAGATTAGAACCAGCACAGAAGAGCAGCTGACGGCCAAAGGCTTGCGGCGCGTTGAGGAGGGCGGTGACCTCAGCCTCATTTACATCGCCGCCGTGGACAAGGATGTACGAGTTTCCACCGCTAGCTGGGTGACCACCGGCAACTGGATGAGCCAGACCGTAAGCGGTATTACTGTCAGCAGCCAGATGTGGGATGTTGAACTCGGGAGGCTTGTCGTTTGCTTCTTTGATGCTTCAGGCAAGAACCTGCTCTGGCGTGGAGCGGCCAAGACCACGCTCGACAAGAGGAGCAGCAAGAAGAACGTTATGGAAGCCATGTCGGAAGATGCCAGAAAGGTCGAGAAGAAGGTCCGCAAATCCCTTGCGAAGATGTTCAAGCAATACCCACAGGTGACATCTGCGCGGTGAAGAAGGAAGCGACCATGAGCGAAATGTTTTTTCGGGTCATTTTTCTACCCCGGTATTAAAACGGACAAGTTCTCGATGAGAGCCGCGCTATTTCCGGTCGGGTTCAATGATTTGTTATGCGCGTCGTGATGGGGAAGATCAATCGCACATCAAATAGATACTCAGCTTAAGCTGCTGCGCCCAATCACACATCAAAAGCAGCTTGTCTATACCTTTCAAAGGCACAGCGTTTGATGTTTGCGACTTAACACGCAAGCACTCCTCTCGCAACTGTTCAACTTCATTAACTCCAAAGACAGCATCATACCGTATGCCTACGATACGCGAGAGCATCGGATAATCGAAAAGCTCTTCGTCGAACTCGATTAAGATACTGCCCTTAGCCTCTTCTGGATTCTCCTTCGCCCAATTGTCGTAGCCCCTCCTATCAACTCCCAAGACATCGAAGAAGAGGGCGGACCACTCCTGATAATTGAGACCAAACTGAAGCGTGCGGTCACGCTCGGAGGTCGGCCACGGATTGAGTGGGAATGCCTCTGTGTCTTTCACGAGCCAGGTCACATGCATTCCGGGGTCATCGAAATCTTCTAGTTCAGGTTTAGACATCTCATCTTCCATTAAGAGACTAGCGCATAACTACTATTATGCTGAATGATTCAGTATAACTCTTCAATAGAGCGGCAAAAGCCGAAGAGTTTGGCATGATACAACTGAGCCTACGTCAAAGGCTGCCTTCCATTATATCCGGGTGGATTTCAGCTCAAGGTTAAGATTTGGTGTTTGCGTTGTCCGCCGGATTTTTTGGATCAAAGCCCGCTGCGCTTTATGATAAAGAGGAAACGGCGCTCGGATTCGGGAATACGAAAATGCTTGAAATCAGGAGTCATGGTTTCGATCTGTTCCCGCAAGCTCACTCCTCCGAAAAGCAGCAACGTCCTGGTGTGTGGAGACCACTCGACGATTTTCGGAAACATCTCCGTGAAGCGGTCGAGCGCACGGCAGGTGATGACATCAGTTTCGGGCGCGGGCGTCTTTTCAAATCGCTCGGCAATGACCATGGATTTGTCGTGCGCCCCTAAGCGGCGCAACGCTTCGCGCAGAAAGACTGCTTTCTTCGGGGATGATTCGATGAGCGTCGCGCGCAAGTCCGTTCGCACAATCAGCCAGGGAATAGAGGGCAGCCCCGCGCCTGAGCCAATGTCCACGACGCGCGCCTCTGCGGGCAGGAACGCCACCGCGAATAACGATTCGAGCACGTGACGCGTCGCAAACTCCGCAGGTGAGCACGGCGCGACCAGATGCAGCCGAGTGTTCCAGGCCATCACCTGCTCGTAGTATTCTCGTAGGCGCGAAATCGCGGTCGTAGTTAATCGAACATTGTAGCGCGGCGCGTGTTCCTTAAGCGCGCTCGAAAATTCATCCACTTGTGACGCAGACTCGTTCATCTAGTTCAATATATCAGCTTAACGAAGAACAATGACCGAAAGCAAAACATCCAACCTCCAACTCCAAACCCCCGGCCCCCATTTGAGCGCAGAGCACGAGCGATTGGGGCGCGCGGTCACGAAAATAATCAGCGACTATGCACGCGAGCTAGACGGCTTGCCTGTGACTTCTCATGCCACACCCGACGACCTCGGAAAGATTTTTGATGAACCGCTGCCCGTCAGCGGAATCAGCGCCGACGAAATTCTCGCCAGCTTCGAGTGTGACATTGCGCCGCACGTGATGCAGATCGCAAGCCCGCGTTATTACGGGCTGTTCAATCCGACGCCGTTGCCGATTGCCGTCTGGGCCGATGCCCTTGCGTCTGCGATTAACCAGAACGGTGCGGCGTGGCGCAATTCTCCTTCGGCCAGCATCATAGAGGCGCGCGTGCTGCGCTGGCTCTGTGAACTTATCGGCTACAGGAGCGAGAGCTTCGGCACCTTGACGAGCGGCGGCTCGGAAGCAAATCTCATCGGATTGAAATGCGCGCGCGATCATGCTCACCGTGAGGTGCGCGATAGGGGTGTTCGCGCTGCCAGCAATGAACTGGTCGTTTATGCCTCCGAGCAGTGTCACTATTCGCTGATCAAGAGCGTGGATATTCTTGGACTTGGGCGTGAGAATCTGAGGAAGATCGAGACGGACGATTATTTTCACATCCGCACGGACTTGTTGCGCGAAGCAATTGAGCATGACCGGCGTGCTGGGCGCATTCCGTGTTGCATCGCTGGCGCGGCTGGCGCGACCTCGACCGGCGTTGTTGATCCGCTGGATGAACTGGCGGACATCGCGCGCGAGCATGCTTGCTGGTTTCATGTTGACGCGGCCTATGGCGGTGCGCTCGCGTTCTCTGAAAAGCACAAATCACTTTTAAGAGGAATCGAGCGCGCCGATTCCATCACAATTGACCCGCACAAATGGATGTTTGTGCCTTTTGCCTGCGGCGCGTTGCTGGTGCGCGGAGGTGGGCGCGTTTTGCGCGATGCGTTCGACATCACGCCGGAGTATTTGAGCGAGGAGCGAGGCGGCAGCGACGTTGAGTACGACTTTTTTCGCTACGGCCAACTCGGCACGCGCCGCTTCAACGCGCTGAAAATCTGGATGGCGCTGAAATTTATGGGCACGCGCGGCTACGCTCGAATCATTGAGCGGCAGATTGAGTTGACACATTACCTGGCAGCCCGCATTGACGACCTTGACGACTTCGAGCGCGTCGGGCTTGTGGAGACTGCCGTCTGCTGTTTCCGCTTCCTGCCTGAAAATGTGCGTGAACAGGATGGCGCGGCGCAGGATTCCTTGCAGCGCAGGTTGCAGCAGCGCGTCGAGCAGAGCCGCGAGGCATGGCTTTCGACCACCGTGCTGAAAGGACGACGAGCCATCCGCGTCAACGTCAACAGCTTTCTGACAGAGCGTCGTCACATGGATGATCTGGTAGAATTGCTGCGGCGTGAGAGCGGGAAGCTTGCAGAAGAAAGGAAACTGTGATGACCGAAGAAGAAATGCAGCAGAAGATGGAGTTTATCCTTGAGCAGCAGGCGCAGTTTGCGGTGAATATAGATGTGCTGAGAGAAAATGTGAGCCTGCTTGGAGAAAACATGAGTCTGCTTGGAGAAAACGTGAACCTGCTTGCGGAAAGCCAGAAACGCACAGAAGAGACAGTGGCGAACTTAGCAAGAATGCAGACCCACATGAACGAAGTCGTCGCGGTAATGGCTGAAGCTCAGGAGCGAACCGATGACCGCTTGAATACCCTGATTAATGTTGTCGAGCGACATATTAGCGAAGGGCACAATGGAAACTCTAAAGGCTGAAGAAGGATGGGGAAGTTATGAACTGTAGAAAGATTTCTCAGCTGGCTGCATGCCTGGCTATAGCTTTTAGTCTTTCGTTTTTTTTCAGCATTGACTCCAAAGCTCAATCTTCTGATAAACGTTACCTGCCTGCGATCAGTTCGCGCGCGGAGTTTGATTCTCTCTCTCGCAGCTACAATGCCGATACGCCCTACCCGCTGCCGCACGTTATCTTCGTCATAGACCGCAAGGACAACAATAAGATTTATTACGCCAACGCCAAGCGCTACACCTTTCATAAAGATTTCGTCAACGGCAACTATCTATCATTGGAGCGCGGGCAGGAGTTTTTCGAGAACAACTATCTGAAACCTAACCGACGCTTCATCCTCGGCACGCTCGCCTATCAAACTCCGATCAAGCGCTGGACGTTCGAGTTCTGGGAAGGCGACTTGATTCCGGCTGAACAGATCAAGCTCACCTTCGATGTTATCAGCAAGAGTTTCTTCGAGCCTGTCGTTTACAAACCAAACTCGCTCAGGCAGGAAGAAGCGACCGCCTCGCTCAAAGATTTGCCACGCGTGTTGCAAAGCGAGATTTCAAAGGAGCAGGACTATCAGGCGCTCAACGTGGCGCGCGGCCTCGGACGGATTCACATTATCGAAAAGCTGGACGAACACACGGAAATCGGCTTCAACGAAATTCTCGTCCTCAACGAAGTGCCCATCCAGTTGCCGCCCGTCGCCGGAATCATCACGACGCAACCCTCAACGCCCTTGTCGCACATCAATTTGCTGGCGAAGGGTTGGGGCGTGCCAAACGCTTACATCAAAAACGCGCAGGAGCTTTTGAAACAGTATGACGGCTGGTGGGTCAGCTTCGAGACGTTGCGTGATAAGTATTCGATCAAGCGAGCCGATTTGAATCAGATAGACGAATATCAGAAGCGCCTGAAAGAACGGCTCGACGTGATGAAGCCGCGCTCTGATCTGCAAACGACGCGGCTGGCTGCCTTGCGTGAGCAGCGAGCGCGCCAAATTACAGCCTATGGAGGAAAGTCCGCCAACCTGGGTGAGGTGATGAACGCGCGGCTGCCCGGAATAGTTGTGCCGAATGGTTTCACCCTCCCGTTTTTTTACTACGACCAGTTTCTCAAAGAGAATAATCTGGAAGAAGCAATCTACGAGATGATGAACGACCAGAAGTTCGTTCACGACCCGGCCTACAGGCGCGGGCGGCTGACAGCGATGCGCGAGCGCATTCAGCAGGGTAAGTTAAATAATAAGCTGCGCGCGGAAATCCTGCGCCGCGTCGCCACGGAGTTTCCGGGCAAGGGACTGTTTGTCCGCAGTTCTTCAAATTCGGAGGATTTGCCAAACTTCAGCGGCGCGGGACTCTACGACACCGTGCCGAACGTCAAAGGCGACGAACAACTCATCGAAGCGATTAAGACCGTCTGGGCTTCGCTCTGGAACTTTGAAGCCTACGAGGCCAGAGAGCGTGCAGGCGTTGACCACTCGAAAATCTTCATGGCCGTGCTGATACAGGAGGGCATCAATTCGGAAAGCTCCGGCGTGATGATTACCACAGACCCTTATGACAAGGACAATCGCGGCGCGATCTACATCAGCGCCAAGCGTGGCTTAGGCATCAAGGTCGTCGAGGGTAAGAAGATTGCTGAGCAAATTCTTTATCGTCCACGTGGAAGCTCCGTGCAGATACTGACGCGCTCGGCGGAAGACAGCCTCCTGACCTTTGACGAAAAGGGCGGAGTCCGTGAGATTCCCATCACGGGTGAGCGCGCCGTGCTAACGGATGAAGTGATTCGTCGGCTGGTGCGCGCCGCCGACCAGATCAAGCGCACCTTTCGCAGCCGCGATCAGGACATCGAATGGGCGTACATGAAAGGGCAGATTTACATCATCCAGTCGCGCCCATACATTGCAGGCGGTTAATTGAAGAGGAGAACGATAGCCACGAAGACACACGAAGCAACACGAAACCACTTGAAGGCTTTTTGTGTGACTTCGTGTGTTTTCGTGGTTAAATTTTAATCTGAGCGTACAAATAATATGGATAACAATCTTTTCGTTAAAGGGGTTCTGTCCGGGCGTGTTGCGTTTGTGACGGGCGGGGGAACGGGGATTACGGGCGGCGTGGCGCGTGCGTTGGCCGAAAGCGGCGCGCGGGTGGCTTTAGTGAGCCGTAAGCTGGAGCATCTCGAACCGGCGGCTGAGAAGATTCGCGCCGCAGGTGGAGAGGCTTTCGCCGTCACAGCCGACGTGCGGAAGATGGAAGAGGTCGAAAAGGCTGTGGCCGCGACCGTCGAGAAGTTCGGCAAGCTGGATATCGTCGTCAATGGTGCGGCAGGAAACTTTCTCTGCCCGGCGGAAGAGTTATCGTCCAACGGATTCGGCACGGTCATTGACATTGATCTGAAGGGAACATTCAACGTCTGTCGCGCGGCTTTCGCGGAGTTGAAAAAAGAGCGCGGGCAGATTTTGAACATCAGCGCGACGCTCCATTACGTCGGCACACCTTTGCAGCTTCACGTCTCCGCAGCCAAAGCGGGCGTTGATGCTCTGACCCGGCAACTCGCCGTCGAATGGGGACGCTACGGCATTCGCTCAAACGCCATCGCGCCCGGCCCCATCGAAGACACAGAAGGCATGTCGCGCCTCGTCCCCGCCGAAGTGAAAGAAAAGCTTCGCCGAGGCATCCCCCTCGGACGCTTTGGTCGCATCAAGGACATAGAACAGGCTGCTGTCTTTCTCTGCTCCGACGCCGCCAGCTTCATCAACGGCGCGATCATCGTCGTAGACGGCGGCCAATGGCTCAATACCAAGATGGTAGGATAAATGACGAGTGATGAGTGATGAGTTAAAAACTTCTTTCTTTTACTCATCACTCATCACTGCTTTTCTATGCTTGACCTTCAGCCCGCATCGTTCGATGACTTTCTAAGGGAAGCAAAGCGCGGCAACGTTGTGCCGGTGGTGCGGAGTGTGCTCGCGGACTTGCAGACTCCGGTGGGCGCTTTTCTGCGGGTGGCCGAGGGAGCGCCTTACGCCTTCCTGCTCGAATCAATCGAAGGCGGAGAGCGTGTCGCCCGCTACTCTTTCCTGGGCGCGAATCCTGAGATGATTGTCAGAGGGCGCGGGCCGGATACGATTATCGAGCGCAATGGTGAGCGGGAGACGCTCGCAGGCGTGCGCGCCACAGATTTTGCGCGCGAATATTTCCGCGACCGGGAACTCGCGCGCCGCAGTGGTCTCGCGCCGCTTTCAGGCGGGGCGGTCGGCTACCTCGCTTACGAAGCGGCTAGATGGTTCGAGCCTTCGCTGGAAAAAAGTGATGATGGGAAAGTGGACGCGGACGATGCCGTCTGGATGTTCTATCGCACGGTGCTGGCTTTCGACCGCGTGCGGCAGCGCATAGAGATTACCGCAATCGTCTTAACCGAAGAGGCCGACGGCAGCCATGAGCGGTTGCGCCAACTTTATGAGAAGGCAATTGAAGAGACTGAGCGCATCGAAAAGCTGCTGCTGAGAGGCGTCGCGTCGCGCTCTCAGCGTCATAAAAAGAGTGCTGGCAACGGCGCGCTCGAATCAAACTGGACGCGCAAAGATTTTGAAGCGGCTGTGCTGCGCGCGCAGGAGCATATCGCGGCGGGCGATTGCTATCAGGTCGTGCTGTCGCAGCGTTTCACCAAAAAAGTCGCTGCCGATCCGGTAGCTATCTACCGTGCCTTGCGCGCGACGAACCCGTCGCCGTATATGTACTTCTTTCGGTTGGGTGATGAAGCCGTCATCGGCGCGTCGCCTGAAATGCTGGTGCGTTGTCGCGGGCAGCGTCTCGATTATCGTCCCATCGCGGGCACACGCCGCCGCGGTGCAACCGAGACGGAAGACTGGCTGCTCGGCGAAGAGATGCGTGCGGATGAAAAGGAAGTGGCCGAGCACACGATGCTGGTTGATCTGGGTCGCAACGATTTAGGGCGCGTGGCGGATTACGGCTCAGTCGAGATTGAAGACCTGATGTCTATTGAGCGTTATTCTCATGTGCAGCATCTGGTGACAAGCCTGCGTGCGCGGCTCAGAGACGAGCTTGACCGTTTCGACGCTCTGGCTTCCTGCTTTCCGGCGGGAACGGTGACGGGCGCGCCGAAGGTGCGAGCGATGGAGATTATCCGCGAGCTTGAGCCAAACGCGCGCGGCGTCTACGCGGGCGCCATCCTCTACATGGACTACGCGCAGAATCTGGATTCCTGCATTGCGATTCGCACCATCTTGATGCGCGAGGGACGCGCTTTTGCTCAGGCAGGGGCAGGCATCGTGTCCGATTCCGTGCCGGAGCGCGAATACGAAGAAACAATCAACAAGGCGCGCGCACTGCTTCGCGCGATAGAGATGGCTGAGAAAGGATTATGAAAGTGAGTTTGGGTAGCCGTTTTCTCGCAGCATCCTTTTTGACCTTCGCCCTTTTTTCGGGGGCGTTGGCGCAGGAGACTACGCCAACGCAAACGAATCCCGCGCAGCCGCCGCCGAAGAAGAATGTCCGTCCAAGCGACTCGCCAGCTCCTGCGCCTGAGCCTTTCGACAATGCGAGCGTTGAGAAGATGGCGGGCCAGTGCGTCAAGTTGGAGACGGAGGCCGGCGTGATTGTGATTGAGATGCTGGCCGAAGCTGCGCCGGAAACCGTGCGCAATTTTCTCAACCTGACTTCGATAGGAGCTTTTGATACGACCACTTTCAGCCGCGTCGTCAAAGATTTCGTCGTGCAGGGCGGCAATCTTTCGACTGGGCAGAAGTGGGGATGGGAACTGGCGAAGAGAGCCGGGCGCAAGATTCCAGACGAGCCGAGCTACGTCAAACACGTGCGCGGTGTCGTCTCGATGGCGCGACCCGATGAGCCGAACAGCGCGACCACGCACTTTTTCATCCTCGTCAATGAAGCCACGCAACTCGACGGAAAGTTCGCCGCCTTCGGTCGCGTCGCGCGCGGGATGGAGGTCGTGGACTCGATGAATAAAGCCGAGGTTGAAGGCGACAAACCTACCAAGCCCGTCCGCCTCACGCGCGCAACGGTTGAGCCGTGCGTGAAAAGCAGTGGGCAGTAGCCCCGGCAGGGGCGGAATAACAGTAGCCCATGACGTACGTCATGGGAACAAGCATCATGTAAACGTTTAAGCCCCGGAGGGGCGGCATAATATGTTGCCCCTCCGGGGCTTGAATAATTTGTGACGGCTGTGAACCCAGCACTGACGTGCTGGGCTATTGTTATTCCGCCCCTCACGGGCTGAAGACGCGGTTCTTTTTGCCTACCGCGTCAGAACAGGTGGCGGCGGAGGCGTCGGGCGCTTCGGTGGATTGCGCCGCAACTCTTCCAGGAGATATTTCACCGCCGATTCGAGCGTCGGGTCTTCGCCACGCGCCATCGCGTCGGGGCGGTCAACTACCTCCACATCCGGGTCAACACCGACGGCTTCGACAGCCCAGCGTCCTTCCAGATCAAAGAAGCGGAAGCTGGGCGTGCTGAGGCTTCCGCCGTCAGCGAGTTGCGGGTTGCCGGAGAGTCCGATCAGTCCGCCCCACGTCGTCGTACCAAAGACACGACCAAGAGCGCGCTGGCGGAAGTAGTAAGGCAGCGCGTCTCCGCCCGAACCTGCGTAGCCGTTAATCAGCATCGCCTTTGGCCCGGCGTGCGAAAAGGCGGGCGTCGAAGTTGTGCCCACGCCGCGCCGCGACCAGTAGCTGAGCGGTTTGCGTTCCAGCAACTCGATCATCCTGTCGGGGATGAAACCTCCGCCGTTGTAGCGGTCGTCAATGATGAGCGCCTCCTTTTTCGTCTGCGGATAAAAATTCTTGAAAAGCTCACGATTGCCTTCGACCGCCGTGTTCGGCACGTGAATGTAACCGATGCGGCCTCCCGAAAGTTTGTCAACGAGAGCCTGCTGCGTTTCAATCCAGTCGAGGTAGCGCAAATTCGACTCGCTCTTCACGGCGCGCACGCGCTCGTCGTGTGCCCCCGTAGCATCCGGGCGGTCGTTGAGCTTAATGGTCACGGTGCGGTCGCCCTTGCCTTCGAGTAGTTCGTAGAAGTTCTTAACATTGCGCGCTGAAGTGCCGTCAACAGCGATAACGAAATCCCCGACCTTAGCCTTCACCCCCGGCTCTGTCAGCGGCGAGCGGAAACTCTCATGCCAGTTCTCGCCCGGATAGATTTTCGTAATCTTGAAATAGCCGGACGAATCGGGAACAAGCTCCGCGCCGAGCAACCCGCCGTCGGTGCGCGTGGCGCGCGACGGGTCTGAGCCGCGCTCTGTGTAGACGTGACCGGCGCTTAACTCGCTGCCCATCTCCGTGAGCAGGAAGTTGAGGTCTTCGCGGTTGGCGACGTGTGGCACGAGCTGTCCATACTTGGTGCGGATGGCTGCCAGTCCATGCCGTGCATGTTCGGGTCGTAGAACCAATCGCGCAGGATTCGCCACGCGTCCGTGTAAGCTTGCGCCCACTCGGCCTTCGGCTCGATCTTCATCATCATGCCGTCGAGCTTGAGTAATCCGGCTTCGGGCTTTTGGCCGGGCGCGACCGCTGTGATGCCGTAGTTCTCGCCCACCTGAAAGATGATCTGCTTGCCGTCGCCCGAAATATCATAATTCTGAATGCCTTCGATGATGGTCTGTTCGGCTTTGGTGCTGAGGTTGTAGAGCGAGAGCTTGCCCGGCCCGGAAAGATAGAGCACGCCGTCCGGTGTTGCCTCAAGACGACGATAGTTGGTCGGCTGGCCGGGGATGGCGCGCACCCTGTTTTCAAAATTCTCGAAATCAATCCTGACGGCGTTGGGGTTGATGGGGCGCGGCGTCGGCTTCTCTTCAGACTTTGGCTCTGCCGGAGTTGTTGCCGGAGTCGCCGCCGGAGTCGCTGCCGGGGTCGGTTGCTCAGCAGGCGTCGTCGTTGGCTGCGCCTTCTCGCCTTGCGGCGGCGGTGGCGCTTGCGCGGGGTTGGGAGGCAGCGTCAGCGGCGTCTCTCTCGTCTTCACTCTTTCTTCGTCGCTGCCCGGCAGAAAGAGCGCAGGGCCATCCGCCGCCAGCAACCCGACGTAGACGCGCGTCGGGTTCGTGTAGAGGTAGTTAAACTCCCAGCCGCTGAACGTCAAATTAAAGTCGCGGTTGGAAAGAAAGTAGAGGTAGCGCCCCTTCGGGTCGAAGACGGGCTGTGTGTCGCTCGTCATGCCGCCCGTGAGCTTTTGCGCTTTTCCGCTCGATAGCGAGTAGACCCAGATTTCCGAAAACTGATTGTCTCCAAGCTTAGTATAGGCAATCCAACGGCTGTCAGGTGCCCAACTGTAGCTGGTGATGTCGTTAGTCGTGCTGCGGTCAACATCAACGGTCTTTCCTGAAGCCACCTCCACGTATCTGAGACGCTGCTTCTTGTCACCGTAAGCGAGCATGCGGCTATCTGGCGACCAGACGAGGGAGAAGCGCCAGATATCGCCGTCGGTCGTGACACGCCGCTCCTCGCCCGCGCCGTCGCTCGGACGCACGAAGATTTCATACTCGCCCGAACGGTCGCTCAGGTAAGCAACAAGGCGTCCATCGGGCGACCATGCAGGCGAGATTTCACGCACGCCCTGCGAGGTGGTGAGGTTGCGTACTTCACCCTCTTTGGCCGGGGCTGTGAAGACATCTCCGCGCGCATCGAAGAGCGCACGCGCCCCGCTCGGCGAGAGCGAGAACGAATTGATGTTCGATTTTACGTTCCTGAAGTAAGGCACGGTGTCAGCGAAGTCGCCGTAGACTTTGATGGGAACGCGCTCCTCTTTGCCTGATTTCGTATCAAGACGGTGAATGTAGCCGCCGACTTCGTAGACCAGCTCGTCGCCCGACCCCGAAGGCCAGAGCACGTCGTAGTCCGTGTGGTTCGTCACCTTGCGCGTCTTCTTCGAACGCGTGTCGTAGGCGAAGACGTTCATCGTATAATCGCGGTCAGAGAGATAGTAAATCGTGTCGCCGAGCCAGACGGGAACCATGTCCTGTGCGCGCGTCGTCGTAATCTGTTCGGCGGTATTGCGCGCAAGATCGTAAATCCACACGTCCGGCGATTGGCCGCCGCGATAGCGCTTCCAGCCGCGAAACTCGTTTGAGATGGGCGTATAGGCCAGCCGCATTCCGTCCGGCGAATAGCTCGCCGCGCCGCCTTCCATGATGGGAAGCGGCTGCTCCTGCCCGCCTGCTACAGGAACGATGTGCGGGCGACCCAGGCGATTGCTTTGGGGAACACGGTTGGCGCGAAAGAGCACGTTCTTGCCGTCGGGAGTCCAGCCGTGGACGATGTTGTCCCAACCGCCGCGTGGCGGAAGCTGACCGACATCGTTGCGATAAGTGAGCTGGCGAGGCTCGCCACCGTCCACCGAAATCACGAAGACCTGACGCGTGCCGTTATACTCGCCGGAGAAAGCGATCCAGCGCCCGTCTGGAGAGAACTTCGGGAAGAGTTCGATTCCCGGATGCGAAGTGAGCCGTCG
Organism: uncultured Acidobacteriota bacterium; assembly: GCA_963811065.1. Lineage (GTDB taxonomy): Bacteria > Acidobacteriota > Blastocatellia > Pyrinomonadales > Pyrinomonadaceae > QHXM01. The sequence continues at coordinate 262,456 of CAWEPR010000006.1, read as the reverse complement.
CGCCGTGCCGCCAGAAGCAGGTACGGTCCAGATGTCGCCTGCGTAGACAAAGGCAATCATGTCGCCGTTAATGTCCGGGAAGCGCAGCAGCCGCGCGAGGCCCGCGCCCTGTGGCGGCTCAGTGGCTGACAGTTGGGGCACGACTGCACCGAAGAGAAGTAAGACAGCTAAGATGAGAGTTCTGTACATTCAGGCGGCTCCTTGGGAAACGTGTTCAGGTCGAGATGTCCAATAATAGCACGAGTGAAACCTTCTATTTGCTTGAAGCGCACTATCGCTACTACAATCGTTAAGTCGAAACTGACAGGATTGGGACAAGAGAAAATAGACCGAGATTAACAAGATGGACAGGATGAAAGAACAAGCCTTCAACAATCCTGACCTGTCTGCTTTTCTTAATCATGATAATCTTGTTAATCCTGTCTATTTCTTCTCTCCTTCGATTTAGAACGAAGCCCGATGCACATTCTCGTCATAGATAATTACGATTCGTTCACCTATAACCTCGTGCAGTATCTCGGCGAGCTTGGTGAGGAGATAGAAGTGCGCCGCAATGACGAGGTGACGGTTGAAGAGATCGAGGCGCATTGCTGCCCGGACAAAATCTTAATCTCGCCGGGCCCGGGAACGCCCGACGGCGCGGGCGTTTCGATGAAGATGATCGAACAGTTTGCCGGTCGCGTCCCCATCCTCGGCGTCTGTCTGGGGCATCAGGCTATCGGGCAGGTTTTCGGCGGGCGCATTGTCCGCGCGCCCACGTTAGTTCACGGCAAAGCCTCCGAAGTTTGTCACGACGGGCGAACAATCTTTGAAGGTCTGGATTATCGCTTCAAGGCCGGGCGCTATCACTCCCTCGTCGTCGAAAGAGAGAGTCTGCCGGAATGCCTGGAAGTCTCAGCGACCACGCCCGACGGCGTCATCATGGGCCTGCGACACCGCGAGATGAAGATCGAAGGCGTGCAATTTCATCCCGAATCAATCCTGACAACCGACGGAAAAAGATTGCTCTCGAATTTCTTAAAACTCTGAAAAGCGAGTGATGAGTGATGAGTGAAGAGTAATGAGTTAAACCCTCCTTCTTTTACTCATCACTCATCACTCATTACTCATTACTCATCACTGTTCTTATGCGTCCTGCATGGCTATTGCCGACTCCGGCGCGCCGGGAAGATGAAGCTCTGAATAATCAGGGGCTGCGCTCTCTGTTGCTGCGTTTGATGCGCGGCGAGGATTTGCGGCGTGAGGAGGCAACCGCGCTGCTTGATGCTCTGCTCGAAGGCTCTGCGACCGACGCGCAGATTGCTGCGGCGCTCGTCGCGTTGGCCGTCAAAGGCGAAACGGTTGAGGAACTCGCAGGGATGGCTCAGGCGATGCGCTCGCGCAGCCTGCGAATCAACTGCCGCCACGCTTCCTTCATTGACACGGCTGGAACAGGGTCGAGTTACGCTAAAACTTTCAACGTCTCGACTGCCGCCGCCTTTGTCATCGCGGGCGCTGGATTAGCGGTCGCCAAGCACGGCAGCCGCGCTGCGACGAGTCGTTCGGGCAGCGCAGATGTCTTGACGGCGCTCGGCGTTGAGGTCACCGCCAGCCCGGAAGTCTCCGAGAAATGTCTGAACGAAATCGGCATCTGTTTCATGTTCGCTCCGCTTTATCACGGGGCGACGGCGCGCGTGGCGAGCGTGCGGCGCGAACTCGGCGTCCACACGACCTTCAACTTGCTTGGCCCTCTGACAAATCCTGCCGGTGCGCCACGACAACTCATCGGCGTCTGGCATCAAGCCTTGATTGAGCCGCTGGCGCGTGCGCTCGTCGCGTTGGGGACGGAGCATGCGTGGGTGGTTCACGGCTCGGACGCATTGGACGAAGTGACGCTCGCTGGCGAAACCTTCGTCGCCGAAGCGCGCCGGGGCGAGGTCAAAACTTTCGAGATCACGCCGGAAGATTTCGGACTTGAGCGCGCCCCGTTATCCCACTTACGCGGTGGCGACGCGTGGGGCAACGCGCAGACGATTCGCGCGGTGCTTGATGGCACCAGACGCGACGAGGCGCGCTCGCTGGTTGTGGCAAACGCGGCTTCGGCGCTCTTTGTCGGAGGCGCGGCACCTGACCTGCATTCGGCGGCGCGGCTCGCAGAAGAGAGCATAGATAGCGGCGCTGCCCTCAGTAAACTCGAACGACTTGTCGAAGCGACGAACAGGTAAGCTCTCAGTATGGATTTTCTGACGGAGATAATGGCGCTTAAATGTGCGCGACTCGAACAATCGAAGAGAGAGCGGGCGATGGAAGATTTGCGCGGACAGGCTTTTGATGTCCGACGCAATTCCCGGCCACATGCTCTTCGTCTTGCTCTCAAGAACGTTGAGCGCTTGAACGTGATCGCAGAGTTCAAGCGCGCATCGCCTTCAAAGGGGATGATTCGCGCCCGTGCTGTACCAGCGCAGATTGCGCTGGCTTATGAAGCGGGCGGGGCGGCGGCCATTTCGGTTCTGACAGAAGAAGATCGCTTTCAAGGCTCGCTCGACGATCTGCGCGGCGTGCGCGCAATGGTGAACGTTCCGGTGCTGCGAAAGGATTTTATCTTTGACGAGTATCAGCTTTACGAGTCGGCTGCGGCGGGCGCGGACGCGCTGCTCCTGATCGTCGCCGCGCTGGATGAGGAAACGCTCCTTCACCTGCGGCGCGTTGCAGAAGATGAACTGGGGATGGATGCGCTCGTCGAAGTTCACTCAGAGGATGAGATGCGTCGTGCCGCAAGCGCGGGCGCACGGCTCATCGGCATCAACAATCGCAACCTGCGAACCTTTGAAGTCTCACTCGATGCTTCAACTCGACTAATTAAGTCCGCGCCGCCCGATGCTCTCTGCGTCAGCGAAAGCGGTCTCAGCGCTGGCGCAGACTTACACCGCCTGCGGGCGCTGGGCTACGCCGGGTTTCTCATTGGCGAGACTCTGATGCGCTCGCCCCAACCCGACGCGACCTTGCGCGCATTGCTCAAGAGCAGTGGTCAGTAGTCAGTGGTCAGTGGTCAGTTAAATGCAAAAGCACGAACGCCAACCCTTGCTTGGTTTTTACTGACCACTGACCACTGATCACTGACCACTGATTTACCCTTATGACATTCGTTAAAATCTGCGGCATAACGAATCTGGAAGATGCGCTGGTGGCTGTTGAGGCGGGTGCGGATGCGCTTGGTTTTAACTTTTATCGTCGCAGCCCGCGATACATCACGCCGGAGGATGCGCGGCGGATTGTCGCGGAATTGCCCGCGACCTTGATGAGCGTTGGTGTTTTTGTCAACGAGAGCGAGCCGGAGCAGGTGGCGCGCACCATGGATGCTGCGAATTTGACGGCAATACAATTGCACGGGGACGAATCGCCGGAGTATTGCTCTGCGCTCCGTGGTCGCTACCTCATCAAGGCGCTGCGCGCTCACATTGGTTTTGAGCCGCAGGTGGTGAAGGATTACGAAACGGATGCTATCTTGCTTGATGCTTACGCGAAGGATGCGCGCGGCGGCACGGGGCGTGTGGTTGATTGGGACGTGGCGCGCAGGGTCAGAGAGCTTGTCCCGCAGCTTTTTCTAGCGGGCGGTCTATCAGTGGAAAACATCGCGGAGGCCGTGGCTGCGGTTGAGCCTTACGCGGTGGATGCTTGCAGCCATCTGGAGAGCGCGCCGGGAAAGAAAGACAATGAGCGCGTGCGCGCCTTCATCGCAGCTTCCCGCCGTGCGCGTTAAACCTTGACGCAGAGCCTCCCTTATCGGTTATGCTGTCGAGCGTGGGCCACAACGAGCGCCATTGCAAGCCAGGATTGCGACATTCTAACCCCGAACTCCTCATCATTGTCTCCACTCGAATCGCAAATTTTTTCACGAAGGTTTACGTTACCTTATGAGCGCAACAGCGCGAGCCACACCGGATGAACGTCTGCATGCACGCGACCAGGGACGCGTGCTGCTGGTCACGGACGAGCCTGCACGCGCCGCTTACGGCGCTGCACTTGAGAGCGCGGGCTTGAAGGTCGTCGGCATCGCGGGAGGCGTGGCCGCGCTCGTCTCGCTGCGCCGCACACGCCCGCACCTCGTCGTCATAGATGTGAATTTGAAAGGCATCAGTGCGGAAGAACTGGCGCGCTCTTTGACGCAGGCTGAGGATAGGGTGTCAGTGATTCTGGCCGGAGACGAAGCGGCCACCAACGCTCGACGCGGCGCGGCCATAGCTGTTGGCGCTTTCGACTATTTTCAAATGCCCACAGACCTCTCTTTGCTCATCGCGCGCACGGAGCAATTGATTGCGCTCAAGCAGATGATGGATCGGCTGCGCGCCGAAGCTGACCGTGATTACCTGACGGGGTTGGCGAATCGCCGCCGCTTTCGCACAGCGCTCGGTCAAGAGGTCGAAAGATGGCGGCGCTATCATGCCCCGTGCGCGCTGGTGCTGGTTGACATAGATCATCTCAAGAAGATCAACGACAAGCACGGGCATTCGGCTGGCGACCGTGTGATTCGCCATGCGGCAAGCTCCCTCGTAGAGCTTTCACGCGATAACGACACCGCCGCGCGTCTGGGCGGCGAAGAGTTTGCGCTGCTGCTGGCTGGTGCGAACGATGAGAAGGCCGTGGCCGCCGCCGAGCGCCTGCGCCACGTCTTCTGCGCGACGCCGGTCGAAGATGTTGGAACGGTCACTATCAGTCTCGGCGTTGCCTCCTGTCCCTCACACGCCACTTCAGAACGCGCGCTTTACGCCGCGTCAGACGCCGCGCTCTACCGCGCCAAGCGCGAAGGCCGCAACCGCACGGTTGTCGCAGAACTCATCAACGCGTCTGGAATCACTCCGCTATGATAAGCTGGTAGTAGGACAGACATTCCTGTCTGTCTATGAGCGCGGGAGCGCGAATACTTATTAGCTAATCTCAAGAGCGTGGCTTTCGCACGCTACGACAGGCAGGAATGCCTGTCCTACGATATGAAAACTGAGCCGGATGAGCGTGGGCATTGGGGGCCGTATGGCGGGCGCTTCGTGCCGGAGACTTTGATGGCTCCGCTCGAAGAGTTGACTGCTGCCTACAGGGCGGCACTGGCTGACCATGAGTTTCAAACTGAATTTGAAACTCTCCTGCGCGATTATTCGGGACGCCCGACGCCGCTCTTTCGTGCGGCTCGGCTGACGAAAAGCGCAGGCGGAGCGTCCATCTATCTCAAACGCGAAGACCTCTCGCACACTGGCTCGCATAAGATTAACAATGCGCTCGGACAAGTCTTGCTGGCCAGGCGTATGGGCAAGCGGCGCATCATCGCCGAGACGGGAGCAGGCCAGCACGGCGTCGCCACCGCGACCGTCTGCGCGCTCTTTGGGCTTGATTGCGTTGTCTATATGGGCGCGGAAGACGTGCGCCGCCAGAAGCTCAATGTCTTTCGCATGCAACTGCTCGGCGCGGAAGTGCGCGAGGTGGACGCGGGCTCGCGCACACTGAAAGACGCGATTAACGAGGCGTTGCGCGATTGGGTAACGAATGTCGCAGATACTTATTATCTTCTCGGCAGCGCCCTGGGGCCACATCCATACCCTTTGATGGTGCGTGATTTTCAGAGCGTCATAGGAACTGAAGCCCGCGCGCAGATTCTCGAAAAAGAGGGACGCTTGCCGGACCTTCTGGTCGCCTGCGTCGGCGGCGGCTCAAACTCAATCGGGTTGTTCTATCCGTTTCTGGCGGATGAGAACGTGCGTATGATCGGCGTCGAAGCCGGTGGAAGCGGGAATGAATTGGGGAAGCACGCGGCGCGTTTTAACCAGAGCGGAGGCGGGCGACCCGGCGTTCTTCAAGGGACGATGAGCTATGTTTTGCAGGACGAGCGCGGGCAGATCGCACGCACGCATTCCGTTTCGGCTGGACTCGATTATCCTTCAATCGGCCCGGAGCATGCTTTCCTTCATGATTCCGGTCGCGTTCGGTATGTTTCGGCGACGGACATGGAAGCGCTCGCCGCCTTCAAGACACTTTCCGAGCTTGAAGGCCTCACGCCCGCGCTCGAATCCGCTCATGCCGTCGCGCACGCTCTCAAGGTCGCCCGCGAGATGAATCCCGGTCAATTACTCATCGTCAATCTTTCGGGGCGAGGCGACAAGGATGTCAATTCAGTTTTAGAGTCTATCGAGTCGGTCGAGTCCGTTTGATTAACAAGCTCGATAGACTCGATAGACTCGCTGGACTCGACAGACTTCTCTTATGGGCAGGATTGAAGCAACATTCGTTCGCTTAAAGCGGGAAGGGCGGCGCGGGCTGATTCCTTTCATCACGGCGGGCGACCCTGATCTTGAGACCACAGGCAAACTGCTTGTCGAGTTGGCGAGTGCGGGCGCGAGTGTCATTGAGCTTGGTGTGCCGTTCAGCGACCCGATGGCTGACGGGCCTGTGATTCAGAGAGCTTCAGAGCGTGCGCTGCGGCATGACTTCGGCTTGCGCGAAGTGTTGGACGTTGTCGAGCAGGCGCGCCCGTTGATGACAGATGTGCCCATCGTACTGTTTAGTTATTTCAACCCGCTGATGCAATACGGGCTTGAGCGCTTGAGCAGGGAAGCGGCGCTCGCTGGCGTTGACGGCGTGCTGGTGACAGACCTGGTGCCGGAAGAAGCGGAGGCGTTTTCCGGCCTGCTCAGAGCGCACGATCTTGATATGATCTTTCTGGTCGCGCCGACCTCGACGGACGCGCGGCTTGAGTTAGTAGCTGAAAGTGCCAGCGGCTTCATCTATGCCGTCTCGCGCGCGGGCGTCACGGGCGCTCGACAGGATGTGAGCTGCGATGCCGAGTTGCTGGTTGAGCGCGTGCGGAGAGTTTCCGATTTGCCAGTTGCCGTTGGCTTTGGTATCTCTAACGCCGAGCAGGTTGCGGCGACGTGGCGCTACGCCGATGCGGCGGTCGTCGGGTCAGCGCTCGTAGCGGAGATAGAAAGACACACAGGCGCAAGCGACCTTGTGCAGCGCACCGGAGAGTTTGCGCGCCGGTTGCTTCCCCGGTGAGGCGCGGATAACAAAAGATGGTTGAAGCAAACTTAAACAAAGCGTTGGACGGGGAAACGCGCGGGAAGGGAATCGAGCCGGGCGCAATCATCATTCTCGTCCTGCACAGCCCGCGCGAAAAATGCTGGGGCGCGCTCGATGAGATTAGTGCGGCTGGCGTTTTCCTGCGCGGTTTAGACCTTAATGCTTTTGACGATTGGGTGCGGGCGGTCATGCACGACGAGCCGTTCATGGGCGTGTCCGACCTCTTCTTTCCGATGTGGCGGATAGAACGAATTTCAAGAGATGAGAGTGCGGGCGGCGTCTCGTCCCTCGCGGAACAGTTTGAGCAGCGCACGAGGCGCAAGCTAGGGGAGTTTTTTTAGAAGTCTAAAGGGACGCTTGCAGGATTCGACCCCGTCATGTTATACCCCCTGCACGGCGAGATTGCCTCACGGTCGGATTCTCGGATTCGACGCAGAAAGCGCCGCTCGTTTTACCACCCATCGGTTGTTGGCCGGAGTTTCAACTTCGGTGAAATATTTTCGTTGCACGCGTGAAACGCTGTTCCATTCTCGCGCCGTGTGTGTTATACTGCGTCTCGTTTGCGGTGGCAGGCCGCGACTCTTAAGCAGTTCGACACCCACGAAACGTGAGAAAAGGAATGGTAGAAAGTGATGTTTGTTATGGCTGAAGACAGATCAGGCGCGGATCGCGGGAAAGCGGTCGAAGCGGCGCTCCTCAATATTGAAAAGAAATTTGGCAAGGGATCAATCATGCGCCTCGGCGAGCGTGAGGTCTCTGATATCCCTGCGATCTCCACCAGTGCGTTAAGCATTGACTCGGCAATCGGCATCGGTGGTGTGCCGCGCGGGCGAATCATAGAAATCTATGGCCCGGAAAGCTCCGGCAAAACGACGCTGGCCTTGCACATCGTTTCCGAAGCCCAAAAGGTCGGAGGCGTGGCGGCCTACATTGACGCAGAACACGCGATGGATGCGGACTATGCCGGAAAGCTCGGCGTGAATATTGACGAGCTTCTGATTTCGCAGCCGGATTCGGGCGAGCAGGCTTTGGAAATTGCCGAAGCTCTCGTGCGCTCGAACGGCGTTGACGTAATCATCATTGATTCTGTGGCGGCGCTCGTGCCGCGCGCAGAACTCGACGGCGAAATGGGCGACAGCCTTCCGGGATTGCAGGCACGTTTGATGTCGCAGGCTCTCAGAAAGCTCGCGGCCATCGTCGCGCAGTCGAACACGTGCTTTATCTTTATCAACCAGATCCGTGAAAAGATCGGCGTCATGTTTGGCTCACCCGAAACCACAACTGGCGGGCGCGCGCTCAAGTTTTATGCGTCCGTGCGTTTGGACATTCGGCGCATCGGCGCGATTAAGGACGGCGACCGTGTGACGGGAAACCGCACAAGGGTTAAGGTCGTCAAAAACAAGGTTGCGCCACCATTCCGCGAGTGCGAGTTTGACATCATGTACGGCGAAGGCATTTCGGGCGAGGGCGATGCCGTTGATTTAGGCGTCCTTCACAAGGTCGTCGAAAAGAGCGGCGCGTGGTTCTCATACAAGGGCGAGCGTCTGGGACAGGGACGTGAAAACGCCAAGCAGACTTTGAAGGAGAACCCGGAGATGCTGCACCGTATAGAAAATGAAGTGCGCGTTGCGCTCGGCATTCCTGTGCGCGGTGGCGCGGAGTCGCCAGTGGAAGCAGCAGAAGTCGAGACTGCGGAGACATCCGACAAGGCCAGCCGTAAGGCAGCGAAATAAGGCAAAAGTAAAAAGGTAAAAGACGCTGGAAGGCCGCAGAACCACTTTTGATATAATGTGGCTCTGCGGCCTCAACTTTTGCCTTTTACCTTTTGTCTTTTTACTTTATTGTCTTCTGCGCTGATGGAAAAGACGATTCTCATCAAAAACGGCACGCTCCTGACGATTGCTGAATCTGACGCAATCGTGACGGGCGATCTGCTCATTCGCGGAAATCGTATTGCGAGCATTGGTGAAGCGGTTAGTAGTGCAGATGTCTTGATAGATGCGAGCGGGTGCGCCGTCCTGCCCGGTTTTGTGCAGACGCACATTCATCTCTGCCAGACGCTGTTTCGCGGGGCGGCAGACGACCTGGCCCTGATTGATTGGTTGAAGAAACGCGTCTGGCCGATGGAGGCCGCGCACACGGCCATGTCTGCCAGGGCATCGGCGCGTCTCGGCATCGGTGAGATGATTAAAGGCGGCACGACCTGCGCGCTGACGATGGAGACGGTCAATCATACGGTGGAGGCGTTTCGCGTGGTCGAAGAGTCAGGATTCCGCGCGACCGTCGGCAAGTGCATGATGGACAAAGGCGACGATGTCCCGGCTGCGCTGCACGAAGAAACCGAAACTTCTATTAAAGAATCGCTCGCGCTCTTTGAAGAGTGGCACAATCGAGGCGAAGGGCGCATCCGCTATTGCTTCGCGCCGCGCTTTGCCGTCAGTTGCACGCGCGAATTGCTGGAGAGAGTCGCGCGTCTTGCACGCGAGCACGGCGTGATGATTCACACGCACGCTTCAGAGAATCGTACGGAGATCGAAATGGTCGAGCGTGAGACGGGTGAGCGCAACGTCGCTTATCTGCATTCGCTCGGCCTCACCGGAAACCACGTTGCGCTCGCGCATTGTGTTCATCTGGACGATACGGAATTGGGAATCCTGGCAGATACCGGCACACACGTCGTTCACTGTCCCTCGTCGAATCTCAAGCTCGGCTCCGGCATCGCCAGAATTAAAGAGATGCTGGAACGCCGCATCTCCGTTTCACTCGGCGCAGACGGTGCGCCGTGCAACAATCGTCTGGATATGTTCACGGAGATGCGCTCCGCCGCGCTGCTCCAGAAAGTTTTTCACGGGGCTGAAGTCCTGTCGGCAGGGCGTGCGCTTCGCTTGGCGACAATTGACGGGGCACGCGCGCTCGGTCTTGAGCGGGAGATCGGCAGCCTCGAAGTGGGCAAGCGCGCAGACCTCATCCTGATTAATCTCGCCCAACTTCATTCGACGCCGCGCCCGACGGACATTACCTCGGCAATTGTTTATTCAGCACAGCCGAGCGATGTCCAGACCGTCATCATAGATGGTCAGGTGGTCATGCGCGACCGCGAGATTCTGACACTTAATGAGCGGGAAATAATTGAAGAAGCGAATCGTGAGTCAGGGCTTTTGCTGGAACGCGCCGGAGTCAGGTAGCAAGTCTTTACTGCTTTCTCAAGACCAGAACGATAATCCCTCCATACGCCTTTATAAAAGGGAGCAATCTGAATAATCTGGAATCCATCTTTTCCAGTAAGGACGGTTTCTTATTGTTCGGATTCCTGATAAATCGGTCGAGCCTTGAGAAGAGTAAAAATCGTTCGGCTGAGAACTCGGGCGCAAGTTCCCTGATAATCTTGAGATCATTGGTGGTGAGCTTTCTTTCATCTTCAGTGATGTGGCGATCCAGGGATGCTTCTTTGGGGACCACCCATCTCCCAAACCTTGTTTCTCTGAGTGTGTCGAAGATCGGCACACGCATCGGCTCGTGGAAGATTGCCAACCCTCCTTTCTTCAGCACTCGTGAGCATTCCTTCAGCCCCTGATTTATGTTGATGTGGTGGAGAATATCAAAGCCGACTACGACATCGAAATGTTCATCTGCATAGTTGAGACGCTCTGCCGCGCCTACGGAAAAATGCGTCCTGTCTGTCATCCCGTACTTCTGTGCCAAACGCTGTGCGATGGAGATATTACTTGGAGACAGATCGAAGCCGGACACCTCATAGCCGATTTTGGAAAAGATCAGAGAGTTTTCTCCGGGGCCGCATCCGAAGTCCAGTAGTCTCTGGCCGTCCGAACTGAAGTTCTCCTTAACAATCTCTATCACGCGCCAGTAAGAATTCCAGGGTCTCGTCTCTGTGCCGGAAATCGGAGCAAAGGAGACCTCCGATGGCTCGTTGAGCTTAGAGAATTCCTCGTAGAATTCTCGCTCTCTCCTTTGCCTTTCCGTCAAGAGTATGTCGGTCACAATTACAGCCTCACGCGTTTAGTGCAAAATAGCCTGAGCGAATATGCAATATGGTTTAATTCAAATCAAGTAGAGACATTGAACGGCAGGCCGCACCATACCATCTAAATAATAATGTTAATTATAATCAACTACCAAGTTTGGGAAAGCAGCGGTTTGATGATTGCCGGTTGTGACTGGGCAATTCGGTCGGCCTTATTCCGCGTTTACTTGAGCAGGTAACTTTTCTTAGGGTTTGTATTTTGAGAGATGGGCCTGAGCCAGCAACATTTTCGGATTGTCTGGGATTGAGTGAAGAAGAGTGGCGCCGGGGATCAATTAAAATTGATGGTAACAAAGAGGCTGGCTGGAAATAGCTGTGCCAGCTCGAATGGAGCGCTTACGGGGGGCGCAGGCGACTTCCGAGCTGGCACGGGCGGGCACTTTCGAAGTATCGGGCCTCAGATGGCTTGTCTTTCGACCGGCTGACGTTTGGGCATCAGCCCCATCCTTAACGCGCGCCATTATACACTCCTTGTCGAAACTGTCAACGCTTTTTTGTGACAAATACAACAAAGATGCGCGATAACCGTTTTTACAGGGGTTCTCTTAAATTTCACTATTGAGACCAGAAGTTCGAGGTCAGCCTGCACGTTCAAGCCGTGTTCTTAGTCTCCACCTTCGGATGCCATGATCACGTTTGCCTGATTGATTAGCGCGGTGGCTATTGCCATAGAGATACCTTTTATCTGGGAAATCTGGTCGGGTGTCGCTGCGGCCAGTTCTTCCAGCGAGTTGATACCGATTCGGGCTAGTTGCCGGGAGCGCGCCTCGCCGATACCTTTGATACGTGCCTTGACCAGCACTGAAAGAGGAATCCTGGTGATTTCACTTAAGCTCACGTCCTGTTTTGCCTCGTCAGCTATCTCTGTGGTCGGCATCTCCCCAATACTCATCGCTGCGGTGGCCAGCGCAGGAGTTGCCATCTCCATAGTAGCCATCTCCGCCGTGTGCATCATTGCGTCAGCGACTAAGCCCACGACGGCGGTGCTTCGTGCGATGAGTGGGGCGTCGAAAAGCGGCTGCGCTTGAGCGTTAGCCGGACCGCCAAGCAGCATCATCTCTTCTTTACAGGTGGCGCAGCGCCCGACAACCGCCGGGCGATCGCCCATTGTCATCGTCGGCTTCGCCTCAATCATGGTCTGCTCGCTTTCGCATTGCTGGCAGAAGCAGCAATCGCCGCCTGTTTGACCCGGCTGACGACCCGGCGGCGTTGGGATACATAGTCCCTGCTCAGGAACCGGAGGCGGTGTCGGCTCGACTTGTTCAAAGGCTATTCGCACGTCAGCCACAGTCATCTCGCCCGGCGTTTCCGCGATGAAGGTCACTGGCACAGTCGTAGATTTCGAGTAGCGCAAAGAGACCTGTTTGACTTTCAGACTCGTTCTGGCCGGGATGACCAGATGAATCTCTGCCTGCGTCGCCTCAGGTGGAACTGTCCCGCCAGCTACTGAGGCATCGGAACCGTCAGGGAGAATTTCAACTACCGTTGGCGTGCCGGTAGTTGTCGCGTCAGCCTTGAGCCAGCGCAGTTCGAGACTTTGATGTGTCTGCGATGGAGACGAAGGAGCGGCGGCCTTGCCTTGAAACTCAAGCGTGAAAGGCTCACCGCTTTTGGCTGCGATTCTTTGCACGAGTTCGGCTGTGGCTGCCCCTGCATTATTCAATTGAATTCCATCTTCTGCTGCGATCAGGACAAAGCCGGGTGCGATCTTCGGCGAAAGCGTCCAGTCGGAGAGCAGGCCGTCTTTTTGCAGCTTGAAATCCGCGTTCGCCGCCAACTCCGATGTGGCGGCCAAAGAAACCAGATCAATCGCCGCCACGCCGCCCCTGGGTACGCTGAAACGAACTTCGGCTTGGGTAGCACCCGCCGGTGAGTTCATCCGCGCGCGATGAAGTACCAGTGGTACTTTCGGCTCGGTAGCGCCGACAGCGGACGCGGCGGCGTCAACCGGAGTAATAATTTTTCGCAAGTCCGTTTGGTCTTCGACCAGCTTGATTGGCACCGGCGGGTTAGGCTGGAGCTGACCGCACGCGTTATTAAGCCACAACACTTCACCGACTGCTGGCGGTTCATCGTCCTCCGGTTCGGCAGCCAATCCCCAGAAGCTAAATTCGTAAGTGGAAGACTCGGCCACAGGCACTACCTGTGAAAGCCCTGTCGGCAAAGTGTCAGAACCCAGAACCGCTGCCAGATGGAAAGGCGGCGGCAGGCAGTATGGGATTACCGCGCCAGAGGTGGGCTGCCAACCCGCCGGAAGCCGCGTTCCAAACTGAATCGAAGAAAGCGTATTGTTCCCCGAGTTAACCACGTAGATTTGTTCGCCCTGCGGCGCAAGAGCCAGTGCCTGCGCGAGGGTTGTAGCTGTAGCTGGTTCGAGAGCGAAGTTTCTGATTACTGTCTGTTGGTTGAGGTCAACAATGCTAATTGACCTGCCTATCTGGTTAAGCACAAAGGCGCGCGTGCCATCAGGCGAGATGGCCACGTCAACAGGAGCCTGCCCAACGCCAATCGATCTCGCCGTCTTCGTTCTTGTGTCAATCACGCTAATGTTGCTGGCCGTCTTATTCGTGACGACGGCGTGTGTGCCATCAGGAGACAGAACAAGCGCCGTTGCGTTGCGGCCCACCGTGACGGGGGAAGATGGCACAGCCGCGAAATTTGTGGTGTCGAGAATCTCTACAACCGCGTTAGAAGCAGCGCCCCGGTCAGTTAACATATACAAAAGGCTTCCGTCCGGCGACACGGCCAGGGCGGCTGGCGATTGCTGCTGCTCTGGAGCTGCCGTAACGGGTTTCACAATTTGCACGCCATCTTGGGGCAGACCACTCGTTAGTTGCTTCTCCAACTTCGCAGTGTCAAAGATTCGAATATTGTTTATTCTCGTCTGGGTAATGCTGAGATTTACCGCATACAAACGCTGCCCGTCAGGGCTGAGGGCCAAATCGTTGATTTGGGGGAAGCCGATACTTAGATTAAAAAGTTCGCCCACCGCCTCACCACTCGCAAGATTGACGATTCGCAGCCTGCCGCCGTCGGTGACATAAGCACGTGTCCCGTCCGGGCTGATAACAAATGCTTTTGGTTCTTGTATCTTCAGATTGATCTTCTTCTCTTTGATTTCCTTATTGCAGGCGACATCTATGACCAGTAGAGTGCCCTCCTTAAGCTCTGTTTGATCGAGGACATAGGCCAGAACTCCATCCGGCGCAAAGGCCACCGCGTTGATGGGCACCGTGAACGGGATTGTCGGGCGGCTTGTTAAGGCATCTCCGACCTTTTGCCATTGCTCGAATTTAGGGTTGATTAAGTGTTCGGTCTCAGGAGAAACGGCTGAAGCGGTATTGGCGAGATAGGTATTGATGCCTTGCGCCAACTCGGTGTTAATGGCGAAATCCACCCGTCCCAGAGGTTGAAAACGGTCGAGCTTCACCCGCACTTCTTTCGGGCCGCTGCCCACCTGCAACTCAATCGGCACCTTAAACTGGGCTGGCAGGCGGCGCAGGCGCAAGAGTGCTGTGTATGGCCCGGCTGCCGGGTAGCCCGGGTCTTTCAACGTGCCAGCAATTGCCATTGTGTCGCGCCAGGAAAGGCCGCCGTCGCGAGTGCATTGCATGTTCAGCACGTCCGCCGCTGCATTGTCCACGCTCACGGTCTTTTCCACGCTCCAGGCCGCCGTGCCCAGCAGGCTTTGCAGCACCACCCAGTAGCGCAGCTTTCCTTCCTGAGCTTTCATGAAAAGAAACTCAGCAGGCAATGGAACGCTAGTCCATCGTGCGCCCTTGGCTGCTTGCTGATCCAGTGTAAGCTCGACCGGGGCAGCCAGCAGCGAGCTATCGGCAGGCTTGCCGTCCAAATCTCCGCGGATATCCAACCGCAGCCGGACCGCGGAGGTCACCGGCTCGATGAAAAGATCAACTGCTGTGGCCAGAATCTCTTTTTCGCCGGGTTTTTCCAGCGCGAAGATTTGCGCTTGAGAGCAAGCGGGCGAGACTTCGACCGCAGCCACTGGATTCACCGTACCGGTTGGCCCGTAGGCGATGCGAGTTTCAGCGAAAGCTCCCTTGACGCGCGCAGTGGTTTCGCCTGGAACAACCCTTGAATTTGGCGGAACGTCCACGTTCAAGACCGCTGCGCTGGATTGGGGCAGCGTGCTGAAATCAAATGGCAGGACAACTTCTTTAAGTCCCGGTGGCAAAGCGTCCTGCTGTGTGAGGAGATCAATCCGCAACTCTATCTTCAAGCGGGCGATGCTATCAGTGTGAATCACCAGGGGCAGATCATAGAAGCCGTTCTTTATCTCGGCAGTCGCCAGCGCCGCTTGCAGCACGGCTGCGAAATCGGGAGTGGTTTCGGCTTCTGTCATTTCACCGACATGCGTCCAGAACGGCGACAGTTCTCCGACGCGCAAGCTGACCTGCGTCGGCACACTGCGTATGACCACCGCCGTGAGAGACGGCCTCGGGCTGGGGCTTCTGTTCGTGACCTTTAGCTTGGCAACTGTCAGGCCGGGAAGCGCAGTCGTGTTGCCTGCCAGTGTGAAGAAGCTCTCAGGGGGATCAGATGGTGTCCTGAAGGCTCCGTTCTGGTTGATCTCGACATATGTGCCGCCACCGACATCAACTTGCAAAATGCTGCCGCCGGTAGAGCCGGAGACAGTGCCGAAGCTGCCGACCACTCCGGCGAGTGTCCGGCGGCTGTGGAAGTCTACCTCCACCCAGGAAATGCCGGATGCTGGCCCTTCTGACTTTGTCGCGCCAAACTCACCCGTTCCGTCTTTGAATCTGAGTACCTCTGTGAACGGGCTGCCCAGCCCGGCGTCAACCGGCGTGACTATGGCTGTTGCGCTGACGATCCGCGCGTTAGCTGGAATGCTCCGCCATCGCAAGGCGCGGTCGCCTTCAAACGGGGCGTCATCATTAAAACTATCACGCAGCTTCATACCAATTCTCGGGTTGCTTCACTTTTTTGTCTCCGACACCTTGCTCAAGGCGCGGATCGTCAGCCGTACAGAATTACACCTTCAGGAGGAACATGACTTTGAGTTCGTTCTTCTTAATTTTAGGTTCGCCATCATTGGGAGGCACTAACTCTGTGGAATAGTGCGGGTCACGCAGTAACTTGACTCCGATGTTATCAAAGTCGAGGTGAACCACTTCCAGGTTATTCGGAAACAATACTGGCGATTCTACTGGAACGGTCAATGGCGAAGGGAGGTTGATCGTTTTCCGTGCCCTCATCTGAAACCTGAGGTTGTTCCAGTCTCCTCGTTGCATCAACGTGCTGATGGAACGATTGTCACCGCAGCACTTCTCGAACCAGAACGAGTTGCAGTATTGATCCACGTCAAATTTGTCATTCGGCTTGCTGAAGAGTTTTTGCCAGAATTCGGTAACCACGTCGCCAAGGCTCTGGCTCTGCGTATACTTGACTCCAATTACGTCCAGCATTTTCGCAAATTCAATCTTGAAGACGAACTGGTCATCTTCAGATGACTCGATGATGAGTTTTCTTTTCTCGCCTGGCGTTGCCGACTTCTGCTCAGTTTCATCAGAATGGTAGAGATAGAAGTTGACGAACTTGTTTTCCTTCTCCTCGCCATCGGCGCAAACCACTTCAAAGTAGTCCAACTGGTAGGCATCAACTAAAGGAAAAACCTTTAGATTGTGATTGATGATCTCCGGCTTATCTTTTTCAAGGCGCTTGAAGATCATCTGATAGCCGGTTCTCTTGGGTATCTCGGCGAGCGCGCGCTGAATAATCTCCTCTTCCAATTCCTTGGGCGTCTTGCCGCCAAGTTTGTCCGAATCGCCTGATTTATCAACGTTCTTGATGGCTTCGACTGCCGCTTTAATCTGCGCGGCGATGTCTTTTTTGATGGAAGCCTGTAGGCCGTTGAAAAGCTCCGCCGTAATCAAATCGCCGGGAGCCACCTTGGCATTAGGGTAAGGGTCTGGCATGGTTGACATCGGATTCCTCCTTTTAAGTAGGTGATGAAGTGATGGTTGATTGCTTGTATTCGGCGCGGTCGCGCGTAACATCCGCCCGCACGCCAGCCGCTTTTGCTTGCAGCACACCGACAGGGCTTGGCTTCAGCAACTCTTTGGTCAGTTCCCCCGGCTGGGGCCCTAAGACGATTGCTCGCGCAGACTCGAACCGCCCGCCGCGATAGATGACTGAAACATCGTAGATAGCCGGGCCAGCCGGACGGGCTGTGACGGCAATCTCATTGCCCCACGTGCCCTCCTCTTTGGCTTCCAGCAGGATAAATCCGGCGAGACCGTCTTCCTTCAAATAGAGACGCGCGGCTTGGCCCGGTCTGCCAAGAGTCAGAAACTGAGGTTTGCGAAAAGGCATCCTGAACGCCGCCCAGCCTAAGTCCACGCTGGAGACGACTGATGCCTTCACGAAGTTTGATTTGTCGCCGGACGCCGGGCTGATCAACTCAACCAGAAACTTATCATCCGTCACCGGCTCGGCAACCGCACCAGCGTAGAGTTCCGGCGCATCCTTGTTTTGCCCGAAGCGTGTCTCGTTGAAGCGCCCGCCGAAGCGCGCTGGCAAATCTGCGGGTAGATTGACGACGAACGATCCGGCTTGAAATATCGTCCAGCGAAATTCAATCTTCACGGGCGGGTCAGACAACGGATCACTGGAAGCGAAGACCGCCCGGATTCTCTCCGGCGGGACGTGCGTGAAGCGGCTGACATCGAAGATGCCGCGCTCACCGCACACGCCATCAGGAAAGCGCGAGTGATCGAAACGCGCCTGATTAAAACGGCTGCCCAGACAATCAAGGTAACGGAAAATTGTTTTCCCGCGAGGCAGGCTCAGCACGCTGGCCTTAGCGAATTCCTCAGCCCGTACTAACTTCGAAGCCGCGACCCCTTGAGCCCCAACGTTAAGCTGGCTCAACAGAGAATCTTCTCCGGTCGCGCCCACTCCGATGGTCACCCCCAAATATTTCTCCGGCGGGTCGCGGTCGAGCGCGCTGTGCAGCGTCACGTCAAACAATTGATTGATTTTTCGGACGAGCATCTGGGGTGGTGCGCCCGGATGAAGCGGCCCGGCGGCGGCAACGACGTGGTCATGATAGGCGCGTAAGTTGATGTCGGGTCCCGGCAGCAGTTGGGCGATTGTCGTTTCGCTCGCATCTACGAGGCGATACTCTTCTTCATCCACCTTCAGGCGACCGACCAGGCGCGCCGTGCTGCCATCGGCTTCCATGGGCGACGAAGATGCTGAAGTGAGATTGCTCTCAAGCACGTTGACCGTCACTTCGTTTCCCGGCTCGCGGACTCGCAGCAGTACGATGCTGGATGCGTGCGGGTTGTTGAGTTGGAGTGTGGCAGGCCCTCGCCCCTCGCTCGTGAGAGACCAGTCTCCCTTAAAAGGCACAAAGGTTTGCGCGCCTAGCGGGCCAACGAGGATCGCGTCTGTAGGTACGGGACGTGTTTTCCCATCGACCGAAATGATCTCGGCTTGTAAGCCGCGCCGCTCGTCGCGCCAGAGCCGGACTGTCTCGTGACGGTCGAGGACGATGAAGAGGCGAGCAGAGCAGCCTAAGTTAGAGTTGACCAGTGTTGGCCCAACCGTGCCTTGAGGCGCAGTGATGCTGATTTCAGCATAGGAGTCTGCCGCTCCCTTGTTCACCACTGACCACGAATCGCTATGCCGCGCCATGAGAGTCAGCGGCGGGGCGGCAGTGGGCAAATATTCCTGAACTTCCAGATAGCGCAGCGGTTGTAAAGAGAGACTGCTCTGTGGCCCTGTGCCCGGTGACGTGAGCTGCAAGTGGTCATCCTCGGTCGCGGAGGCAACATTAGGCAGGACGTGATTAATCCTGGCCACGATCTCATCCAAAAATGTCTTCGCCGGAAACGCGCCCGCGACATCAATCTCTACGGGGCGACCACCATCAACAGCTATCCTGAGCAGTCTGCGGTTGCTCAGGTTGACGGGCGATAATACGGTGGCATCTCCAACGATGACGGCAGGCACCGCCGGTGTCCCGGAAGTGACAGCGGGAACGTCGCCGAGCAGTGGTTGCTTAGCGTCACCCTCGCTATAGGCTTCAAGCGTAAGCTGTGCGGACGATCCGGCAGAGGGCGAGGTCAGAATCAGGTGCTTTCCATCCTGAGTAGAAGCAAACCCAGCCCCGATAGATTTGATTATCTCGGCGAGTGTAGCTGCCTCCGGTTTGGCTGCCTGGGCAGCGCAGTCAAGGACTTGTGCCGGAGCGCCATCAATGGAGAGCCGAAGGAAACGGAAGACACTCAGATTAACGCCACCGCTTAAATCAGTTTCACCCACGACCTGCGCGGGGCGCGCGGCTGCTCCCTGATAAGTGCGTGGCGCGGTGATGCCGAAGATGCTCATGGTGGCATCGTGAGCCGCCGGTGTCTGGAAGACGATTTTGCTGTCGGTTCCTTTCTTCGCGGAGCGTAGCTCGATGCGTCGGCCATCAGTGCTGGCGACCGAAGCCAGCAGCGCGGTGTTGATGGCATTGACAATCTCAGCGGGAGACTTGTGAGTCGGCGCTGCGCCGCCCAGCACTATCTCTGCGGGGGCTGCGCCATCAATGCCAAGCTTGATCGCGGCCTGCGGCTCAAGCTCAAGACCTGCACTCAAATCAACTGTGCCGGTGAACTTCACCTGCGTCTCATCAGCGCCCTGAAAAGTTGCAGGCTCGATGCCCATCAAGACTTCAAGCGCGACGAGCGGCGGCTCCATCACCACACGGCTGCCACTGCCTGACGACGGCGAAATCAGCATCAGATGTTTCCCATCATGAGCCGCCACGTTTTTCGTCAAACCAATTTTCCTGAGTTCGCTATTGATCTTCTCGACTATCTCTTCAAGTGTGGTGGCGCGCGGTCGCCCGCCAGCGCAATCAATCTCAATCGTGGGATGACCGTCAATTGTCAGTCGCAGGAAGCGCGCCTTTTGCAAATCGGCGCTCTGGCTTAAATCGGGCGCACCTGTCACGCGGGCAGGCGTGGGCGATGTGCCCTGAGCTTCTTTGGCGAGGAAGCCAAAGATGGAGCGCGCCGCCTCGTCCGTGACGACTGCGCGCGTTACGAATCGGCGCTCGCGGTTATTCTCCAGTGGCAGGATTTCGAGTTTGCTGAGGCCGCCAATCGTCGGCGAAGCCAGCAGGATGCGCTGGCCGTCGGTTGAAGCGACAGCCACTTTGTGCAGGGCTTGATTAATCGCCTGCGCCAGTTTATCCAGCGGCAAAGACTCCAGCTCGGCCATGGTTTCTGCCGCCCTGCGCAAGTCAATCTCAATGGGTGTTGCGCCGTCCACCGCCAGTAACAGGATGTGCTGTGCCCTGACATCAACGCCGCCAATGGCCGTGAGCAAAGGTGTCCCGGCGAGACGGGCTTTTGTGGGAGCGCTGCCTTGAAAACTGAGCGAGCCGATGCCGAAGATGTCAGAGGTGGCATCATTGGTCGTCGGCTCAAAAATAAGCTCTCCGGCTGGCCCGGCGGTGGGCGACACCACGCTGATACTGCGCTCGGTGATAGTCGCTAGCTGCGCCTTAACAGCCGCATTGATCGCCGCGACGATTTCAACTCGTTCCGTTTTGGACGGATTGACGCCCGCGCAGTTAATCGTGACAGGGGCAGCGCCGTCTATCTTCAATCGAATGTTCGAGCGCTCGCCGAGGTCAACGCCGCCGCGCAAATCGCGTGTGCTGTCGGCGCGTGCGGGCTGAGCCTCCTGTCCATGCTCCAAAGCGGTGGGTGCGCCCAGTATCTTCTTCGCAGCATTCTGCGCGGCTGGCAGTTGCACTGAGATACTGCTGCTAAAACCCTGCGTGGGAGACGTGAGAATCAGAAAATGCCCATCGTGACTCGCGATTGCTTTACCGAGCGCCGCGTTGATTGCGTCTCGAATATGGTTGAGGCTGGTATGCGCCGCGTCCACATCAGCGCAATCAATTTCGGCCAGATGCTCGCCGTCAACTTCGAGGCGGAGAAAGCGTTCAAGGCTGAGGTCTACCGGCTGGCTCAGCTCAACTGTGCCTTTGAGTTGCGCTGATGTCGCGGCAGTGCCGCGATACAATCGTGGCGCAAGTCCAAGCAGGCGCGGGGCTGCGTCATGAGCGCCGCCCAACACTTCGAGTCTGCTGCCTGGGCCGCTCTGAGGCGAAGCGAGGATGAGGTGTCGCCCATCGTGATAAGCGATCTTTGGTCGCGGAGCTTGATTGATGATGGCAACTATCTGGTCTGGCGTCAGCAGCGCGCCTGGCGTCGTCCCTTCCGTCAAGTCAATCTCTCCTGAAGAGACACCATCTATCTTGAGGCGCAGGATATTTGCCCCCTGCAAGTTGATGCCGTCGCTTAAGTCAACGCTTCCCGTGACGCGAGCAGGCAGCGCCGGATGGCCATGTACGCTTGAGGCCTCAAAGCGAAGTTTTGGCGCAGCATCGTCACCGCGCTGTTCAATCGTTACCACTCGGTCCTGTCGCCGTGTCCACCACCGATCCAGTTGGTCCGTTTCGTCGGCGATGCGGAGCGCCAGAGCCTCAGCGGTCACACGCAAAATGCCCTGAACGGTAACCGTGCCTTCGAGAAACGTGCGGACGTAGCGTTTGAGATGCTCGCGAAATTCTTCAACGCTCTCCACACTCTCGCCTGATTCATCCCTCCAGGGGGCGAGGCCATAGAGCGCGGCGATGCGCGCGAGGTCATCAATCTGCAAGGCATTCTTATCGGCGAAGTCTACCCAGTGTGAGAGCATGATGGCCGCGAGGCTGTTTTCGCCAAGCAGTAATTCATTGCCGAAGGCGTCCGCGACAGGGTAGAGCACCTCGGGGCGCGGCGAGGTCAGAAAAGTCTGCGGCAGATAGCTGAGAATGCGGTCGGTTTTCGTCGGCATATCAACTCTCCCGCAAGACGATGTCGGCTGCTTCCATGTCCAGAACCAGCGAGAATTGGCTGGGCGGCACGATGACAAACTTGCCAGCCCCGATTTCTCCGTCAGTGGCGCGACTGCCGCTGGGAGCTTTCCCACCGGCATCCATCCCTTGCACGAGACTGCGGTCAGGCTCGCGGCGACCGCTCGGCACGAGCGCTACGCCCTCAACGTCAACCACATCCTTGATCGCTTTGCGCAGGGCATCTATATCGGACGAATTAACATTCGCCACGCTCCCGACCAGTGCTTCAACCAGCGGGTCGGCTCCGCCTTTGCCGACATCAGCCTTCGATGTTCTGACATCCACGATTGCAACGTCGGGCGCTCCGGTCTTCTTTCTCGCCACGTCCTTTACTTTGCCGATGGCCGTAAGTAAGTCCTGACCTGTGGCCGAGGCGTCTGCCGGTAGACTCTCAAGGTATTCCTGTAGCGCAATGATGATGTCGTTTGTGATTTTAGTTTTGCCTTCGCCTGTGAGTCCGGGGGTGATGCCGACAACAAGCCTGGGAGTGACGAAGACAAAGCGTGCTTCGATAGTCACCTGAACTCCGGCGGCGCGCACGTCATTGACGGCAGCGACGAGGCTGGGGAAACGCGGCGGTTCCGTCTCGACGAGCATGGAAACTTTACCCGGCGGGGGCGCGATGCCCGGCGTATTAGGGTCGGAAATCTCTGACAGCTTCGCGCGGCTCTCGAAGACGGCCCGCATTAGCGCCAGAATCGTCCCTTTGCCGAGTCCACGAAGCTGAGCCTTTGCGCGCAGCCTGAGTTCTTCATCCGTTTCGTCTTCAGCCGCGAGGAAAGTCGGCTCGAAGTTGGTCACGCGCGCAATGCCCGCGATGATCTGCAACAGCGTGGTGATCTTTCCGGCGTCTACCTTGCCCACGTCTCCTTTGAATTTGTTTGCGGCGCGCACCGGCACGTCAATGCGCACCTGTCCACGTTGGAGCGTGCGCGGCTCGGTCGTTTCAAAGACGGCCTCGCCTTTGGTCGTTGATAGCTCAGTGCCCTGTGGGATGGTGATGTTGCCTTCAATCGCGAGGTCGCGAAAGAAGGTCACGAGACCAACGGCGAACTGCTTGGTCTTGCGCGTCACGCCAAGAATTGCGACCACGAAGTCCAGCGCCTTGCCTTCTGCCGTATCAATAAAACCGGATTGGTAGGCCCGGTTGATTTGCTGGTAGACAGTGCCTATCTCGCGGCCAATAGCTTCGCCGAGCGTGCGCGTGACGCTGCCGACGTTGATGTCGGTGAGCGGCGAGCGGCTGTTGGGGCGGAAATAATCAACGTAAAAGACAGTCTCGTCCTGTGGCCGCTGGCCGCCGTCCTCCCAGACCACCGCGTTCTTGTCAGGGTCGAAACGAAAATCAATCTCTTTCTGAAAAGTATGATGGACGCCTTCAGGTTTATCGGGAACCTCCAGGGTTCCGGTGATGCTGCGAACCGCCTGGGCAGGCTCGGCCAGCGGGTAGAGAAGTGTTTTAACGTCGAAGATGATAGGCTCATTGACCACACCGCCGACGATGGCGGTGAGAATATCATCCACGATCTCCTGGTACGGGCGCTCGATTAGATTGGCAGTCTCGGCGTTCACGCTCAGGTACCTCGTTCAAGGAAAAAAGGGAAGACCAGGTTGAGTAAGGTGTCGCTGTCAACCGCAATCAGCGACACCTTGATGTCCATCCGGGTTCGATCAGCCCGGTTTTGTGTGACCGTCACCGCGCGAATTTCCTTGACGCGCGGTTCCGATTGAAGGGCTTGCAGAGTGAACAGCTTTGCGCGGTTGCGGTTGGTCTCGCTGTTCAACTCCCCAATCAATTCAAACAGGCGCGAGCCGTAATCGGCGTGTCCTAGCTGTGCCAGCTCGCCCATCGGAGTTAAGAAGCGCAGGAGAAGCGCCTGTTGCAGATTTTCCGCACGCGCGAGCGTCGCCAGGTCTATGCCGGTTTCAGACCGCTGGGTGACGAACAGGTCATTGCCGGGATTACGGCTGTTCTGATTTTCCAGATCGCGCAGCAGACGCAAATCGCTGCCAAAGCGGTCATTGGGGTCAGCCATCTTCTCCTCCATTTATGGTGGCGACTGATCGTTAATAAACGGCGCTGCCGGTGGCCCAAGGATCGTCAGGATTCCCGGCGGGCTGGGAATGTTGTCGCCCATGCGTACCAGAGCGCGGCCGCCAACCGTGACGCCTGTGCTGGCCAGCGGCCCGATGACCAGCGGGTAGGGAAAGCCCCACACCGAATTAATCATCATGCAGATCGAGCCGCTCGTCGCCAGCGGCATCCCGTTGGCCATAATCACCGGCGGCAACACGACGATGATAGTTCCCGTGTCGGGCGGACCCGACGCGCCGGGACTAACCATGACCATTGCTCCAATGCTGACCGGTGGCCCAGGCATCTCTCCTCCTTCAAGCCGGTGAAAACGAAGTGATTCCGTTGATGGCAACGGTCGCTCCCTTGAGCTTTGCCGATAGGCCGCCGTCAACAGTTGCGCCCATGTTTGCTTTCAGCGTGGCCTGCATGCCCGCCTTGATGTCTGTATTCTGCTGGCCCTCGATCTTGACGTTTAATGCTTTGATACTGAGGTCGCCCTTGGCTTCCAGCGACATATCGGCGGCAGCTTCGACCGTCACGTCGCCATCCTGGTTCATCGTGATCTTGGTACTGCCCGCAAAGATGGTGACCGTGCCGCCGCTTCCTCCGGGCTGGTCGAGTTTCATTTCAGTCTTACCGGCGGTCGCGCGCACCGTTCCGTCGGTGACGCGAACAGTGATTTTGGGCGGCATCTCAAAGATGATCTCGCGCGGCGGCGAATCCGACTGGTGGTTGCGAATCGCGGCCTTGATAGTTTTATCGTCGGCTGCCGCGAGCGGTAAGCGGAAGATGACTTCGTCAGGGTTGTTCAAGGGCGGGCGTTGCTTTTCGTTGTAGAGCCTGCCGATGATGATGGGTTGATTGACATCGCCTTTGTCGAAAGCGAGCAGCACCAGATCGCCTTTGTTGGGAATCGCCGCAGTTCCAATGTGGCCGATGGTGAGCGGCACACGCTTTAAGAGCAGGCCGCTGTTCTTCAAGCGCACGTCGCAACCGTAGTTATCATTGTTGTCGTCGGCGCTGTGCGGATAGACCTCCTCGACCAGACCCATATCGGCCACACGCAGGCGACGCATCTCCTGCCGGATGATTTCCTGAATGGTGTTGATAATGGTGCTCACGGTTTCTATCTCGCTTCGGTGCTAGCAAAAGGACAGCGCGCTGGCGGTTCTCCGCAGGCAAAGAGCGCTCACGCCTGTTCAGTTTGAATCGCGCGGAATCCAACGGTCGTGGTGAATCCGCCGACTTTGGTGATGCGGTGTCTGACGCTCCGCACCTGAAAAAAAGTGTTCAGCGAATCGTCCGCCATCTCGCGTAGCCGAATCGCATCGCCGAGCTTCACCTCCGGCCTTCCGATGGTCACTACGTGGCCGCGCAGTGTGCGGCGTTGAATGTTGGTCAGCGCTGCGTTGGCTGCCGTCAGCGCCGCCTCCGTGGTACGCAGGGCCGGGCGCTCGCGCAACAGGACCGCGCCCGACCCGGCTCTTCCTCTTGACCCGCTGAAATCCGTCGTCACCCACGCCCACGCATCCTCGCCGCGACTGCCCGCAGGGCTTTCGCCCCACGCTTCGACCGACCCTGAGAGAGGCGGCGTGCGATGCACGTCGAGCGCCACAATGTGCTTCGTAAACTCGAAGATATGCACCTTCTTGCCATTGATGAATTTCTGGAAAACCAGCTTGCCGTCCGCATTGATGTAGAGATCGAAGCCGCACAAATCTGCCAAATCCTGCATGTGCAGGTAGACGCTGCGGCGTCCATCGACCACGTAGGCCGGAAACGTGATTCCATCGTCAGCGGTGGCTACATCGAGTTTGGCCTTGTCCGCCAGCTCGCGCACAATCGCGCCAGCCGTTTTGCTCTCAAAAGTTTGCTCGACAAAAGTGCGGAGCAGAGCGTCTGCGCCGCTGTAGCCAATGGCGCGTGTCGTCGTCAGGTTCGGCTCGACCGTGACAACCTTTCCGGTCATCACCTGAGTCAAGCCGCCATCATCGGCATAGCCCAATTCAATCTTCGTCTCGTCATCGCGCCTTGGCTTAAAGCTGCCGACGTTGCCGAACAGGAGCGTGAAACTATCGGCGGGCGTATCGAGGTCAAGCGCGACGTTTAAGTCAACCACCGTACTCGCCTTTGGCTCGTCGGTGGTGTCTATGACCTTGCTGCCGATGGTCAGTTTGTAAGCAGGTTTCAACATCACTTAGATTTCACTTCCCCAAAATGCGCCCAATTCGTTCAAAACTCTCCGTGGCTCCCAATTCAAGGTTTTGGGCATTCTTGTACCAACGCTCAAGGAATTCTCTTAGCTCGCCTGCGATGTTAATGTTCTCAATGTAATGAGCAGCCAGCGAGCGCACCTTATCGCTCTTATCGGAGAGCATGTTCTGGAACACCATCAGCAAGGCATCTGGATTCTTATCGGGATAGTACAGTGAGAGCAGAAATTCGAAGGCTGCGATCCTGACAAATGAGTCGGGGTGCAGCACGAATGGCCTGACGACTTGAGCATCTTCGACAGGCCCGCCAATCAGACGTTCTAAACTGTTAAGGACAATGGGGAGCGCAGACGGTTCCCATGCAGCTTCGCTCCCCAGCCATTTGAGAATTGCTGTTCTGGTCGCAGGATCATTAAGCTGCTGCTGAAGCTCAGGGTATTGTTCGGCTAGCTGCGCTCTGACAAGCGAGTCCCTGGTCGAAAGGTATTGCATGACAGGTGCCGGTACGTCTTGCATCTCAATTCCTCCCCTGATTGTCTATCAGTTGATGCGCTTTAAACTCCATCCTTCTTTCTCTCCTCCTGCAAAGGCCTCGCAACTAAAAATTCTGGACGAACCGTGAGCTTCGAATCGCATCAATCTGCGCCGGTATGACCAGCGCAGGATTGTAATTCGAATTAGTAACCTCCGTATTCCACAACCTCTTCGGGTCTAAGACGCTTGTCGCAAACGCCGGTGGGAAACGGTGCATCAGATTCTTTCCATCAACGTTGCCGGGTGTCGTAGGTGATGGGACAGCCGTTCTCGGTAGACCGAGATCGTAATGGCCACCCGCATTGTTGCGCAGATCCGTTGTCACGTGGGTCGTCTCATGAACCTCCACGTTATTGCTGCCCACGATGGCCCAAACGAAAGTGAATCCTCTGGCGAGAGAACCAACAGCTGTGAACGAATCAGGAAACGACTCTCCGCCGTTTTGTTGGAAGGCTACGGCTGCCGGGGGCGTGCCAACCGGCGGCGGTGGCGGCGGCGCCGGAAGAGGCGCAGCGAGAATCCGGTTGACGAAGACGAGATAAATATCATTAGCGGCAAAGCCCGCAAGATTTCTGACCACCGTAATGATGTCCAACTGAGAAGCAGAAGGAACGAGATTATTACCTACAAAGCCAAAACCTTCGACAACTGGCCCGGCCAGGAACGCCGCATTGCCGGGATACACTGTCGGCCAGGCTAAGCAAGAAGCTGGCGGGTCAATCACTATCTCGGCCTGAATTACGTCTGCGTAAATACCGCACACAGCATAAAGGGAGCGGAAGAGGTCGGTCGCCCTGGTTTTTCTCGCGGCGCTGAGCACACCTGCTGCGCCTACGCTTGCCCGAACGCTGACCAAATGCACCCGAAGGCGCTTGCGCTCTTCCGGCGTCCTCGCAAATAGGACAGTAGCATTACGCAGAGTTTGTCCGGCGGCGGGGCTGTATGTTGCCGCTACTTTACCGTCGAGCTGGTGTGTCGCATCAACAGTCACTTTGCGGATACGGGGTAACAGAAGATTAACGGCAGGGACTGTGAGTCCGCTATTCTGCAACTGCCGATCAATCTCGTCCGTCACCAGGAAGACGGGGCTGGAAAAGAACAGGCGCGAGTTCGGAGCTGTTTGCTGGAGTTGCAAGGGTTGAGCCGCCGGGGCGTGATCGTCGGTATTATCAGCCTTCACCGTGCGCCATTCCAACTGCGGAGTCGTCGCGTTAGGATCGCGCACGCGGAAGAGGAAGCGCCGCGTGTCTGCGCCGATGAAGTGGGTGGCGTCCGTTGCGCCATTGAGAAGATTGCCGTTCGCCGGATCGAATGCCTTATCCCACAAGCCAAAGCGCACAAAAGAAGTCGCCGCCACTGCATCACCAGCCGTGAGGGTTAAATCAAACTGTACTGCGGTCATCAGCACTCGATCACCTTGCGGCTCAAGATTCTGGATTCCGAGTTGAAAGCCGGTGTCGCGCACGGCGGCGCTCACGCTGGTGGCCTCGACGAACAGCCGGGTCCCATTGGCCGGAATGTTATTGGCCGCAACGGTGAACGGCATGGTCACCTGCGTCTGACCGGTAGCGGGCGCTTCGGCAACGAAAGCCTGCACTTGAGCATTGATCGGAGTAAGCACCAGCGTGCCGACAAACCCCTCAGGGTTCGAGCGTCGGATGATGAGCATGGCGCGTTCATGGCTGAATCCGGGATCGCGAACCTGAACGAACCGTCCGAGGTTGACCTTGTCAGTGACCGTGCCGGGCGCGGGCGGCGTCGGTGGAGGCTGCGGTAGCACTGCGGGGTCAACGCCGGGTGCGGTCCGGCTCACCGCCACGTCCAGCCTGAATTCAAATGCCGTCATCTTGACAGTGACGGGATTTCCGGCTTGAACAGAACCACTTCCAGTCAGGCTGAGCGTGAGCTGGTAGTCATTAAGCTGGCCACTGGGTGCGACGCCTTCGGCTAAGAGCTGAAAGCCGCCGCCACTTAGTTCGAGATCAGTAAAAACGGGATCGGTGGCGAAGGAAAGCTCAGTACCGTCAGGCTTGAACAGCTTGATGGCCGCGGTATTTCCTGAGCGGCTAAGTGTACCGGTGCCGCTGAACGCCGAACTGGTACTCAGCCTAATGGCCTTCCGCGCGGGATTCATTGGCTGCTTCTTGACCACAATCGCTGAAGATGCCATTGCGATAACAGGTGCCACTCCTACGGTGACCGCCACGCGATCACCATCGTCCTCGACGCCCGCTATGCCGAGTTGAAAGCCCATGTCGCGCGCCGCGAAGCTCGGCTCAGAGCCTTGAACGAAGAATCTGAGGCCGTTGGGCGACACTCCGCTGAATTGATGCGGGTTGTTTAAAGCTAGCTGAATAAGGTTGGGCGTTTCATTGGTAAACAGGCGCGCCTTGTTACTCGCCTTGCCGACGGTTGAGCCGGTTACCTCAACCCCGCGCAGCACCAATTGTCCCGTAAACGCGGCTGGCTTCGGCTGCCGCACAATTAGCATCGCCCGCTCTTGGGAAACTATGATGTCCTGCTCGTTCACGAGTCGTCCACCGAACCATTTGTCAGGGGCACTAGCGCTCGGCGGCTGCGACGTGATCGGCTGCGGCATCACTGGTGGCTCAACATTAGGGGCCGTGCGAGGCCCGCAAATATCGAGGGTAAGTTCAACAGCGGTGAGGGTGGCGGTCGCTGGCGGGCCAACATCAGTGGGGCCGGGAGCCAAGTCCAGTGTCAAAATAAAATCGTCGAGTTTAGTGCTTGCCTTAACGCCCTCGGCGAAAACACGCACGCCAGCCTCCAACTCCAGGCCGTGAAACTCGTTGTCTTTGCCGTCGAATTTTAGTGGTACTCCACCGGTTGGAGTCTTGAATATTTTAATTACGTCTCTGTTCCCGGAGGGCGACAGAAGACCTTCCCGTTTGAATTCCCCGCTGACCTGCAACAGAATCGGGACACGCGCAGGAGTCGTGTAGGGCTTCGGCACGACCACAAAGGTAGTAGCCGGGCTGATGCTCGGACTAACAGGCTCAGGAGCCACGCGACTCTGTTGCAGTACCGCATCAACCTCTTCGGTGCTTGTTTTCGCAAGGATACCAGTCAACGCCGGGTTGATCACGTTGTTCTCATGATGAGTTACTGGATAATTCATATGCGTTAAGAATTTGAAACCTTCAAGCGGAAACAAATCACGTTTCCGATTGCCTCTGAAGGAGGCTCCTCTTTATCGCGCGCCAGCAATGGCGTTTTCAGTTTCGGCATTTCCATAATGTAAATGCCGACCGGCGTCTGGCGCGGGTAGCTGAATTTCCCGTTCTGGTCAGTTTGATTGAGGATAGGGCGTCCGCCCGGCCCCTCTGCCGCATCGGGAGTGCCGCCGGCATTAGTGTGGAGAAACTCGCCGTCCGGGGCGATCAGGATATATTTTTGATTGGCGACCGGCGTGCCATCGTCAAAGGTGATGGTCCCTTTCAAGGTGACTTTGTCCGGCTCGGCTGGCTGCACGAGCCACTTCTTCGGTTGAGCTTTTTCACGAGCGATAAAGCAATGGCGATCAGTCCCTGTCTCGGGGCCCAGGCACCATTGACTGTTCACTGCGCCGGGGGTGGGCAGATTAAAAGTGACCGGCTTCGGCACGGGGCAGGGCAACTTGTCGGCTACCACAAAGAGAATCTCGACGCGCCGGTTGGGTCGCCATGCCTCCTGCGTATTCTTCACCGGGTCTTTCTCCCCGCAGCCGAGCCACTTGAGGATGCCGCTGTTGCACCCCTTCTCGGCGTCAGCGTTGGGCAGGAACAAGCTCTCCGAAAGCGACAGCGATCCGGCTTTAAGATATTTCGTCACCAGCGCAAGCCAGGTGTCATCATCGGGAGCCAACCCGGTTGCGGGCAGGCCGTGGTCTCGCTGAAAAGCTCGCATGGCTTCACTGGTCTTCGGCCCGTGCTCTTCGTCTATGTTTCCCGAGTAATAATCCAGCTCTTGCAGTATGTATTGATACTCGCGGGTTCCCCAGAGGTCATGGAGTCCTTGCCTGACAGGCCCCTTTCTCAATTCGTCCCAGTCTTTGATGGCGGCGCTTTCCAATTCGGAGGAGGTGCGGAACGTCAACGAAGCAAAGACACTGCGTGCGCGGCGCTCTGAAAGCATCTGGTTATAGGTATCGTCGCCGGTCAGGTCCGTGTGGCCGACAACGAGGATTTTCTCGTCCGGGTGGCTCCGTGAATATTCAGATACCAGCGACAGCACTTCCCGCATGCAGGGTTCGACGAAAGCCCTATCGAAACGGAAATGGATAATGAATGCCTTGGCGATGATGACTCCGGGGCGCAAGGTGATGATCACACGGGTCGTCTCGCCAGCGCGCACGCTGGCTTGCGCCGTTCCACTCATCGGCGGCGGGTCGGTCACCACAGCCTTGACTGTGAACTGGCCGAGCGTCATTTTCACTTCAGTCCAGACGTTGTTGGCGCGAGTGGATAGGTTCTGCGACTGATTCGTGCCGTCCTCAGTCGTGCGTTCCGCGGTCACCGTTACTTTGCTGAAGTCAAAGTTGGGTTGGCCTTCAACGATCACCTCGACGACGAGCGTGCCTGTTTCCACCTCAGGTTCGGGCGGTGGCGGCGGTGGCGGCGGTGGCGGCGGTGGTGGCTCCTCTATCTCTGGCTTCGGCGGAGGAAGGAATTCGCGCAGGGTGAACTCATACTCGAAGCGCGCAGGCTTGCCCGCTAACTCGCGCACGCCGAACTCTTCGATGAGCACCTTGCCAACTTTCGTCGCGGTGGCGATGTCCGCGACGAAAGATACGGGTTCAGCTTTATGAAACTTTTCGCGCAGAGCTTTCAGGCTCTCGCCAGCCTCAGCACCGCTGATGATGCCGGTCAGAACCACACGCGTGGCGCGGCGTCCGAGGTCCTGTAGGAAATCACCTTCCAGGGCGGGCACACCGTGTTGCGCCAGGACCTGCTCGTCCTCGGCTTCCACTTTCTGAACCTGTTGTAGCTCGACATCGTCGAGCATCGGCTTGACTGGCATGCGCTCTCTCTTGGCTCAGGGTTATCCGCGCTCACCTGCATCAGCAGAAGGGGCGTTACTTCAACTGGTTGAGGTTCGCAATGATCGAATCAATGAGACTGATGATTTCAGCCTTGACCGCGTCCAGCGAAGGCAGGGAGCCGACGACGTTGACAACCGCCAGCACGTCATTGATCGTCCCGGCTTCGTTCGGCAATAAATCCTTCGCCTTCTCAAGCAGCGTCTTGGCGGCGGCGGTGAACTCTGTCACTTTCGTCAATCCTGTGCCGACCTGACCGGGATTGAGATTGTTGATCTCCGTCTTTAGCTTGTTCATCAGATCAATCAGCTTGGTAATCAACTCGGTGATCTGCGGAACGATTGATTTCAAAGCCTGTATCGCGGGCTTGATGGTCGCGACGTTGGCATCGAGGAACGTCTTGAAACTGGTCAAAGCAGTTTTGAGTTCCTCAAAAAGATTTGTAGCTGGCATGGTTTGTCTCCTTCTTATTAGGTCAATCAACCGCCACCGACGCGATTGAACTCTCGCAGCCGGGCGAGCAGGTCGGTCAAAGGGGCAACGAACTGCTCAAGGCCAGTTGAAAAAAAGGGCGCAAGGTCAAGGCCGTTAACCAGATCGTCGAGCAGATTAGTAGCGTCACCCAAAATATCTGTGTCGAGTGCGGGAGGCGCTTCGGCTGGCTCGACCGGCTTGATAAATTCTCGAAGGGTCAGCACGTAAGCAAAACGTTCGGGCTTTCCGGCCAACTCCTGCATTTTCAAATCGTCAATCAGCATTAGCTCGATGGCCGCATCCGTCACGATGTCGGCCACAAACGGCACGGGCTTCGCTGCGCGAAACTTATCCTCCAACTTCTCCATGAAGCCGAGCGCTTCAGGGCCGGTCGCCACGCCCCAGAGCACAAGACGCGTCGGGCGGCGTCCCAGGTTCTGCAACAGATTGCCTGCCATGCCGGGCGGCTTATGCTCGGCTAACATGCGCCGCTCGTAAGTGCCGATTTCCTGCACCTGAGGCAATTCGAGATCGTCTAGCATCGGACGCATCGCGCGCCTCTCCTCCTTAACCACCGGCTTCTGCGATTTGGGCTGACGGCGACTACTTAAACATCAATGCCGTGCCGTCGTGCCTCGTCGTCAATGATCCGTTTAATCTGCGCTGCCAACAGGTCGAGGTCTTTTTCCTGTGCGATTGACTGCTCTTGCCTTGCGCCCTGATATGCGGTTGCTGCGACCACCGGCAGGGCTGTTACCCCGGGTGCTTGAGGCGGGCGCAAGGGTGGCAGCGACGGTGTCAGAGTCGGCGGGGCGATGTCAGCCGGGGCTGACCCAACGTTCTCGCGGCTGTAGGCTGGACGCCATGAGTCAGTTGCAGGGGAAGATGGTATGGCAACTGTCTGCTCGCGTGTGACCCCGTGCCAGAGATCGTCTTCCGGCATGAATCTCGCGGGCGGCTGCGGCGGCAGCGTGGTTTCTAAACGTCTCGACGCAGAACCCGGTGTCGCAGCGTCCACGAAATCTTGATTCCGATTAACTGCCGTCTCAGGCCAGCCTGAGAACTCCGGGAGATGAGGCAAAGAGCGGGGGATGATATGTGCTTGCTCTCTGGCGCGCTTCATCTCGTTATTAGTGCCGGCGTCATGTGTCCCGGCCACGTTTGCGAGTTGCGCCAGAGTGTTGGCCGGAGCCTGTGTTCCACTGAGCGGCGTCAGCCATTGCTCCGTCAGGGAGAGCGAAACAATTTGCTCAATGGCATGCTCCGTCAGAGATGGCGAAACAGTTTGCTTCTGCCCATTAGGCGAGGTGGCCTGCGTCGCGGTTGAAGCTGTGTGCGACGCCCCAGTCCAATTCCGCAGCAACGACCCGGCGGTTCGTTGCGCCATGAGGTCGCGCCAGTCTCGTCTCTTCATCCTCTCATTCAAAACGGGAGGAGTGCGTGAGCTTCGTCGCGGAGTGGGAATTAATTCCCGTGACATCGCACTGACGCCGAAAGCATCGTCGGGCAATCCCGCGACACGGCGCAGCAGGGAGCCTTCGACCTGCGGTTGCAGGTTGTAGATTATCTCCGGCGGGTCATTGGCTTGAGACCTCTCTGCGATGCGCCGCATGTTTGAGATGCGAGGCTGAAATGGTCTTGCCGGTGGGTAGACTATCTCAGGTGGCGATGAGCGGGTTGTGCGCGCCGCCGCGTTTCGCGAGTTTCGCTTCGATGCGGACTCCGGCTCATGGAATGGTCGCTGCTCTTTGCGCGGCTGTGCCGACGATACGCCTGGAGGTCGCGGCTCTTCCTCTGTGAGAGCCGCCAGAGAATGTCCCATCAACGGCTGATCGCAGATTTGCGGATTGACTTCCATTAGTTCTTCAATCCAGTCGCAGGCCCGCCTCATCATCGCCAGTCGTTCTGTCCGGCGCGATAAATCACGCGCCCAATAGATTGGCGACCGGCTGCCACTCAGCACTGCGGTCCAGTCGGAAGAAAATCGAGCGGGGTCAAACACACAATTCATCTGGCGTCACCATTCCCATGAGCCATTTCCAGGTAGAGCAGGATTTGGCCGATGGTCATCCCGCTGACTTCTTCCGGCGTCCAGCCAAATTGTTGAGCCAGGACAAAGCAGGCTTTGGCGAGCGGTGCTTGCACCATCTCCATCAACGCGTCTCGCGGTGTGCTGATACCGCTGAACGCGTTGATGCGTTCGACCAGAAAACGTGCGAGGCCAGCGGGTAGTTGTGAGACCTGTTCGGCTCTAAGCGGTGGTTCGACCAGCGCCTGCTGAATCATCAGCGCCGCCGAGAGGCTGTCGTCATGAGCCGCAGCCTTGCCGATGCGTTGAAGGTCGCGCACAGTCAGCGGGCGCAGGACTACCCGCGTCTCGACCGGTGTGTCGCCGTTCGTGCCCAACAATTCGGGAGGAATCTCCACGTCGTGCGACAGCGACCCTCCCGCTAATAGTTGCTCTGCCGTGAGCGTCATCAGAGACCTCCCGCGCTAGGCTGTGGCGGTATCCGGGAAGTTCGGATTCTGCGCGACCGGCTCGCCACCGCCCGCAGGCGCATCTTTGTCAGACACGCGAATGGTCAGCGCCTTAAATGTCACGTTCTCCATGACAAAATCCTCTTCCGGCAGCGAATAGGCCCAGTTCTGCAACTTGACACCCTTCAGTTCCAAACCGGCAGCCGTACCCGGTACGGCAGGGTCTGTCAGGTTGACCACCATGTTGAAGACCGGCTGAACGTAAGGCTCTGCCTCGGCGGTCGGCCTCGCTCCGCGACCAAGCAGCAGAAACAGGAGCGCACCATTAATGTGTGCCCGCGTGATCTTGCCGCTGATGTGAATGTTGCCGGGATGGAGCGACGTCGCATGCCGCCGACCGATCTCGTGATATTCCTCAAGATCGGTCTGGACGAAAATCTCCACGCCGGTGACGCGACCGACAGTTTGAATTTGATATGTATCCACAACGGCCTTTGCGTCCTTGCCTTCAGGGGTGTCTTCGTCCGCCAGAGTCAGGACGCCGTTTGAACCGGTATAGACGTTAAGCATGGCCATGATCTTTTCTCCTTATTCGAGGAACATCGTTACCTTGATGAAGTCGATGCTGAAGGTTGGCCGCAGCACCATCGTCACCCTGGCGATACCCTTGATCTCGTCATCGCGCGTCGCCGTGACGGTCAACTCATAGCTGACGAGCATCTCATCCAGAACCATCTCGGCCAGGAAGCTATTGATGGTAGCTCGCAATGCGCCGCGTACCCGCTCGTTGTTGAGCAAGCCAATGTAGGGAGTGGCTGCCGAGCGAACACCGGCCTTGGCGTAGTCAACGATGCGGCGAGTCGTAATCTGCGCGAACGCGCTGTTGGTTGAGGTGGTGATGCCTTTGACAATGCGGAAGCCCAGACGCTGCTCCAGCACAAGGATTCGACTCAGCACGAGTTGGGTCAACTCCGGTCCGGTAAAGCGTCGTTCGAGTCCGTCAACGCTGAGCACTTTATTGGTTGGACTGATGTGCGGCGAGAAGCTCGACAGCAGTCCCGCCACGGCAGCCGCCGCATACGCGCCCGGCAGCGTGACCTCTACAGGCGGCGACGCGCCGCTGTCCGTCGCCTTGATGCCGGGTGCGACGAAGATGAGACGGTCGCTCGCCAGGGTGTGGCCGCGCAGGTCGTCAAAAAATTGATCCGGTTTAGTCGGGTCTTGAGGCTTGCTCCCGACGACGCCAATCCGGTCGCGTTTGATCACGTCGGTGGAAGCCTTCTGACAGTGTTTGTCCAATTCGCTGCCGAAGCTATCGTCCTGCCCGGCCCCGAGCATGATGTGCGTATCCTCGTTAAGCAGCACATTAAGAGCCGCTTCATACTCGGCCTGCGACGCCGTCGCTCCATTGTCGCCACCTGCAAAACCTGCGAAGGCAGTGTCTGGAACGCTCTTGCCCGGCAAGTCGTCTGAATTGGCTAACGCCGTGCCATTCACTAGGGTGGATTGCTCCTTGATGTCGGCGATCAGGTCGTCCCCGCTCACCACCGTGTAGGTTTCATCTACCGCGCCCTGTCGGATGGTGACTTTGACGGCGTTCGCTTTGTCTACGGCGTAAGAAGCCTTCACTTTGTCGGTTCCTACCACTCCGAGACTGCCATGAAAGACGAGGGGGCCGCCGGTGGTATCAATTTGAACCTGCCCCGCCCCGGGCGCTGCCGTGACAATGTTCCCGCCGCTGAAGACAGTTTGGATACCGGTCGCGGTACTGGTATGGGTAATCCGGTTTCGGGCGCTTGCTATCGGCTTGAACTTAAGATTCGGCGTTGCCGCATTGACCGTCTCATCTTCGATGAAGGCGTTCTCTTCGGCGCTCGTCACGTTGACCTTCAAGTCGTTGCCCCACGTGCCTGGCGATTTCGCCGTCAGGGACATGACCTCGTCAGCGCCGTTCATCAGCTTGAAACTGGCCGCCTTTGCGCTTGCAGCGGCGACCCGCACGGCGAAGACCGTCGTCGCGCCGAACGCGAAGGCCTGCTCTAAAGCCCGCACGAGCGTCAACTCTGCGGGATTCCCTCCGCTCTCCCGCCGTTTGCCTGTAGTCGGGTCAATGAAAGAATCATAGGGACCGAATCTCTGCAATGCGTCGCCGTAGTTGCTCAGGAGGATCGCTCTACTGACCTCACCTTTGCTTGCCGTGCCCACGACTCCCAGATTGCCCACACTGATCTGGCCGGGCACGATCAGACCTTCGGCGCGAACCTCGATGTATGTTCCCGGTAAAATCATTTCAGCCATCTCTCATTCTCCTTTGTTGTGCCTGCAAAGAATCCGCCGCCAGCCTCGAACGTGAGTCAGGCAGCGCATCGCTTTCATGCTCATGTCGGTAGTCCGCGTGTCGCGCGCAAATACACTACGACGGCGTCAAGACTCGGAATATTCGCCTCATAATTAATCTCGAAACGGTCGGCCACGCTCGGCAACTTGATGGGTGGCTCAATGGGCAACTCCAGCGATTGATAGTTGTCCGGCAGGGCGTCCTCGTCCCAATCACCGAGCGTGATGGTGCTGCCAAATGCGTTGAAAGCCGCAAGAAAATCGGTTAACGAAGCGAAGCTGATTTGCCCCTCGCGTGCAGGATTGTCGGGATCGGTGATGGCTGCCAGAAAGGTTGGCAAGTCGGGATGCGTGGGCGGCGGGCCACTCGCTCCATCAAAGGTGCGCGTCAGCGTCACAGCCCCGACGGGAACGCTGCCGGGAGTGAAACTCAGGGCGGACAAGCCACCAATGCTTGACCGTCCGCGCAAGATCAGCGGTGGCACCGACACGTTCGGCGGCACCGGCATACTATCCCAGCGCGTCATCTCATCGGTGATTTTCATGGACTGCGCGAACTCGCTGTTGATTTCGATGGGGATTTGGGCAATCAAACTATCTGCGCCATCGCTATCAACGAAGGGGAATTCATAGAGCACTGTGAAATCTGCGCTTTCTCGCCACACGTCGGTCTCCACCGTTTCACTTGCGGCGGTGCTTTTGAGGGCGAGGCGCAGGAATCCGGCAGCTCGCAGGGCATCGCGGTCGCCCAGGATGTCCATGATTAAGTCCTGAATAGCGGTCTCGGCATCAGGGGAGGCGTTCGCCCAGACTTGATAACGAACTGTGGCTTCGAGCCGGATGCCTTTCAGCGCTGCGACGCTGAATGGGCCACGAATGTCAGTGCCTACGCGCTGGCCCAGGCCCACCGTCCGTTCCTCAAATCCAACGAGTGACAGGCTGGGTGCGGGCACGGGCGTTGGCAGCACCAGCGCTGGCGGCAGAAAATTCTGCAACACGGTGAGCATCGCATCGAGAACCTGGGTAGTCAGTGAAGGGTCGCTGGCCATTTTCGGAATTGGAGCTACCGGAGCGAGTAAAGAAGCACGCGGCGGCGGCGGTGTCGCAATCGTCGGTGGAACTGAACGCTCGCGGTCAGGGTCAGCACGGCTGCGTCGAAAGGGTAAAAGTGCGTTTGCCAATATGGGGAACATCTTGATTTAGTGAATCGTCGTTAAGCTCTCATTCAGCCTCACTCGGTATACTGCTTGAGCCGCTTGCGGATTTCCTGTGACTTGCGTTTATTGATTCGGTAATGAACCTGTGAGTCCTTCCCCCTGCGCTCAAGCACCAGTCCTTCCGATACAAGGTCGGCAAGCGCCGACTTGATCGCCGCCGTTTGAGTCTTGATTTGTTGCTCCAGCAGCCACCATTCAGCGATGCCAACCAGGGTATCGTGAGCATGGGGATGGTCGGCCAGATAGGCCAGTACGGCTTGAGTCACGTTCAATTGTCTCGATTCAGCCATTACGGTTTTTTCGACTCTACATTGCCCGCGAAGAAGCAATAGTTGAGCCACTCAACTAATCATTTGATTACTGGCCTAAGAGTGCTGAGCGAGTGGGACACTTTTGTCCTGGTGAACCGGACAACGTGGCAGAAGCTCTTTTCATTTAGTTGTTTAGAGGTAGGACAGATTAGTCATGGTGAGACCGAAGAATAGCCTGATTCTCAAACGGCTTTAGCTCTGAATCTTTTCACATCAATCTGGTGCTTTTGGATGAGCTGCCAGAAGGCGCGGCGGTTTTTCTTTGCCACCAGAGCCGCCCTCGTGATGTTGCCTCCCGAAACGCGGAGCAGTGCCTCGACATAACCCTTTTCAAAGCGCGCGATTTCTCTTGCTTTCGCCTGCTGCAACGACTCCTGGCACACGCCGGGTTGCGTTGACCCTATTGCCACATCGCTGCCGCGAAGGATTGAACCCTTGCACAGCAGCACAGCCCGCTCGATAACGTGTTCCAGTTCGCGCACATTGCCGGGCCAGCCGTACATCATCAGCGAATGCAGGGCTTCCGGCGAAATCTCCACCACTTCATTGGCGAATTCATTGGCGTACTTGACGAGAAAGTGCTGTGCGAGAAGCGGGATGTCTTCTCGTCGCTCCCTGAGCGGTGGGAGCGTGAGCGAGATGATGTTCAGCCTGTAGTAAAGGTCTTGCCGCAGTTTACCGCTGGCCACCGTCTCTTCCAGATTGAGATTGCTGGCCGCGATAATCCGCACATCAGCCTGGCGCATCTTTGCCGAACCCAGCGGGCGATACTCTTTTTCCTGCAGGAAGCGCAGGAGCTTGACCTGAGCAAGCATCGGGAGGCAATCAATCTCATCAAGTAAAAGTGTGCCGCCGGATGCTGCTTCGATTAGCCCGGTTTGTAAGCTGACAGCTCCGGTGTATGCGCCGCTCTGATGACCGAACAATTCGTTTTCAACGAGGTCGACAGGGATAGCGCCGCAATTGACCGGGACAAAAGGACCGCTTGCCCGCGCGCTGCAATAATGTATGGCGCGCGCGTACACCTCTTTGCCGGAGCCTGTTTCTCCCCCTATCAGGACGTTAGCCTCGCACCTGGCAATGAGAGGAATCTTTTCAACCTGTAAGAGAAAGCCGGGGCTTTGTCCGATGAGCTGTTTTAGTCCCAGCCCGGTTCTCAAGGTTTGTGTGAGTTTGCGCGAATGATCGGATTGCCGAAGCAGTCTCCAGGCGCGTGGCAGCACCTCGAAAGCCTTGAGGGGAGCTGTCATGAAGTCTGCCGCGCCTTCTTTGAGCAACTCAAACACATCGTCCGGCTCACACGCTTCAATGACGATGGTGATGGGGAGGTCGAGCGCCGCTTTCTTGATTGATTTGAGGAGTTTCCCCGCTTCGCGCATGGCCTCTGAGGAAACCAGGAGGAAGACGAGCGCGGGGTTGAAGCGCTGGATTGTTTGCTCAACTCCTGTGGGGAACGTGGCCAATTCAGGAGCGCCTGGCTTAACTTGCAGATGAAGCTCGACCATGAAAGAGGCTTCGAGAATAGTCTGCAATGTGCTGCCTAATTGCGAGACAGCACCGACACCAAGCAGCAATACTCTTTCATCTTTCATTGAGGCATTTCCAGCGAGTCAGCAAGGCCGCTCTAAAGTCCGGAGATAGATAGAGACAATGGCCCGTCTCTTTCCGCAAGGGGGATCAAGAGAGACGCGGGTAGTTCCTGCATCGTGCGCAGGTATTGCCGGTTTAAGACCTTTTGTGGTTACTCGGTGATTCGGGCACGCTTCGAGGCGTAACGTGAATTGGTCTAGTGTGCGGCGTGTGAGATTCCTTTAGGTATAACATGTGAGCTTACCGGAAAATCCAGGATGCTTCGAGCACCAAGTGAGTGAGCGATGGGGCGCGCTTTCAGCAACTCTTGTCGAGACGAAATGCGCGCTTGCTAACCGAGGATCTTTAGCGACGGAACTTATATACCTCAGCCAACTTGTTTGTCAATGGCAAGTTTTTTGCTAAAAGTCACGCAAAGCTGAAGAGCGTCTATCGAGCACCGCCTCACGCGGAAGGGCACGCCTTATTATGAATAGTTCGACAAAAATCAATGAAGCTGTGCCGGAGTTGACACTCAGCAGGCTGCCTCCTTATACTGCGCTCTTTCCGTGAACGACTGGATTAAATCCAGGCCAGGTAGCTCAGTCGGTAGAGCGCGGCCCTGAAAAGGCCGGCGTCGGCGGTTCGATTCCGTCCCTGGCCACCAGAATCAAGGCGAAGTAGTAAAGACGAAGGCCTGCACTGGAAGCATGAGTTGGCGGTATCCGCCAACTCATGCTTCCAACAACTTCTCGCCGGCCTTTGATTGCTACGGCCACCAACTTAGGGGTAACGTCAAGTAGCGGTAGACATCACGATACCTCTTCTCACCTCAGCTCAATCTTTGCAGGGCTGCCTTCAGCGGCGGCTAATCCAGAAGTTAAACAGCTCTAACTGAAAGTGACGGTCTGGCCGGTAGTGGGTCAGTTTCAAAACGTGCAAGCACCACTCACTCGTCTCACGCGCAACCCATTGAAATGTTTTGCTGCAAAACTGCATATATGTTTAGAAAGGAGCGGGCCGGATGATTAGCCGCAACCAGATCAGCCGGAGAGAGAGCCGTGTCAAATTTGAAACTGACCCACTACTGTCTGGCCGGTGGCGGATGCGACCTGGCTCCGACATTCAATTCTCATAATCGAACCCGTAAGCGCCCATTCAGTCCTCGTTACATTTCGGTGCCTCGACACATTAATACTAGATAGAGATTCCTTAATACTAGATAGAGATTCCTTTACGGGTTGAACCGGAGCAGGTTGACAAGCTTACGGGTCTAATCTTTCCACGAAAAAGAAGGAGGACAGTTACACATGGACACACCAAATGAATGGACGCTGATGTTCTTTTTCGCGGGCGATAACGCGCTCGCACCAGTTATTGTTTCTCAACTCAAAGCCATCAAAGATGCCGGCTTTCAGGAAAATACTGATGTCGTGGTTCATTTCGATCCCAATGAGATAGGAGCGCCGACGAGGATTTATGATGTCAATCGAAAGCGGAAGAGAAACCGGAATTTACCCAACACCCTGATTGGCGACGGCGAAGACCCCTTTGTCCGCAACCTGGAAGAGGACGACGTCAAGGTGGAAGAGATAACCGCAGACGAAGACCACCCAGCATCACTTGCCTTAAGCAAAGCACTACAAAACCCGGATGGAGTTAACGCCAAAGAGGCCTTGATAAACTTTCTCGGCTTCTGCCGAGAGAATCATCGAGCTAAACATTACATCCTGTTTCTCAATGGACACGGCATAATTGTGGCAAACGACGCTTTTTTGCCTGATGAAAACCCCGTGACAGCTATCACGCTAAAAGACCTCGATAAGGAAATTCTGCGGCCCTTCGCTGATGATGTAAAAAAGGACGGTGATGCTTTCGAATTGCTTGCCCTGCATAGTTGCTCTATGAGCGCCATTGAGGTTGCCTATCAACTGAAAGACACGGCTAATTTCATGATGGCGTCAGAAGGCATCTCCTTTGTGGGGAGCTGGCCCTACCGCCAGTTGTTGAAAAAGGTCTTCAAAACTGTCAAAGATGCCAGGGAAGAGGCACAAATGAAGGCGAAGGCAAAAGGTGAAAATCAGGACGAGGCAGCAAAAAATCCACAGGTTGATGTTGAGACGCTGATGGAAAAGCTCTATTTTCTGTCGCTGTTTAATGCTACTGATTACATGCTCTCCGGTTATTCTTTGGACGTATCATTGTGTAGTCTGGCAAAGGGAAAATTTGTAACCCTCAAGGGAGATATTCAGCAGCTAGTGGTTGAACTCAAGAAAGCTTTGCAGACTGCCCGTGGAAAAGAACTGATTCTGTTGGCTCACTGGGAAGCACAAAGCTACTGGGGGGAGATTTTTACCGATCTGTTCGACTTTTGCCGGTGCCTGCGCGAAAGGTGCAATACAAATAATGAGCTACAAGAACTCAGCACCGCCTGCTTCAATGTGATGGAAAGGCTGAAACCGATCGACTCAAAGAAGATTTTAGAGCGGTTCAATGCGCTTGTCATTCATTCAGATAACTTCGGGTCGAAGTATCAATATTCCCACGGCCTCTCAGTTTATTTCCCCTGGTCGAGGCCGCTCGAAAATGCAGGTAACGGGAATGCGAATACTAATGACGG
Organism: uncultured Acidobacteriota bacterium; assembly: GCA_963811065.1. Classification (GTDB taxonomy): domain Bacteria; phylum Acidobacteriota; class Blastocatellia; order Pyrinomonadales; family Pyrinomonadaceae; genus QHXM01. The sequence goes on along the minus strand of CAWEPR010000006.1, from coordinate 219,557 downwards.
GATTTTGGACAGATATAAGGATTATGAATTCGAGACTGATCTGGGCGGCGATTCGTGGCTCAGCTTCCTCGAATCGTACTTTGAGGAAACGAAACGCGAAAAAACGCGCAGAGCAGAAGACATCGAAGCTGGCGAAAAAGAGAACCGCATAGCCAAATCAAGAAGCACGGAGTTTTCTATCGCTTTTAACACCTTCGATCAGTTCGGCCCGTTAGCCACAAGTTTAGCGCCGGAAGACCCTGACAAAACAAACCCGATAACGGGACCGGGTTGTGCCTGTCCGTCTATTAAAAACTACCCGCAAGTAGAGGAAAAACCCAAAAAGAAGAGCAAAAAGAAACTAACCGCCAAGGAGTTTTCGATAACTGAAAGCACTTTGGAAGCATTTGAATAGTTGCCACGGTAGTGCTCACCCGCTTGGTGCCATGTAAGCACGGACGAGCGCGAGGAAACGGTCGCGCTCGTCCGTGATGCCCCCTGATGATTAAGCCACGTCTTATCCTGCTGCTGCTGAGCTGCCTTTTGTTGGCGGCCTCTTCGCCACAAGCGCAGAATGAGGATGTGCTGGCCCGCGAAGACGATGAAAGCGCAACAACTACAGAGGAGAGACAGCGTGCGCTGGAAACTCTCTTGACAGCCAGCCGTCAGTTTCGCGACTCCGGGGATGCGTTGAAGGCGGCCCGCTTCTTGAATCGCGCAGGCCGCCTTCAATTAAATCTAAACTTGCCAGACGATGCCGTAGCCACGTACCAGGAGGCGCTGGCAATCCTCACACAAACGCCTGACCCAACAATAAACATTGACAGCCTGAATGGATTGGGCACGGCTTACATCCATTTGAGTGAGCGTGATAAGGCACAAAACCTTCTGCAACAAGCCATCGCCCTGAGCGAGCAGAGCGGTTACATCGCTGGCAAAGCTGAGGCGTTATTAAGACTAAGCTATTGCCAGAATTACGGCGATCCGGCTTTAGCCCTCAGAACTGCGCAGGAGTCTCTCGCGCTCTGGCAGTCTGTCAACCAAAAGCGAGGTATCGCACGATCATATGCTGTTATTGGTAATTATCAATTAGCACAAAATTATTTAATAGAGGCTACGCAGAGTCAGGATGCCGCTTTGAATTTGTGGCGCGAACTAAATGCTGCTGAGGGTCAGGCCGCGGCCCTGATTCAACTGGGATTCATTGAGCATCGTAAAGGAGCGTGGCAACGCAGCTTCGAGTTTCTCACGCAAGCGCAAGACTTGATTGACGAAAACGCCGCGCCTTACAAGATGGGACAGATTACCGCCGGCCTCGCGGATGCCTTTATCGAAAGCGGGTCGCCGGAAATCGGCCTCGACAAATACCGCCAAGCGTTAGAGTACTATCGCCGGGCACAAAACCCGCGGGCTGTGATCGCGATGATTTTGGGAATCGGGAGAACTTACTCTCTGTTAGGCAACAACCCGGAAGCCCTGACAAATTTACAGCGCGCCCTGACAGATGCCGAGGCTATCAAAGAAGTCAAAATCGAAGCCCTGTGCCATGATTTTCTGGGAAGAACCTTTCTGGCAATGGACGACCGCAACGCGGCTCTACGCCATTTCGAAGTTGCGCGCGATCTATACACACAAGTCTCCAATCCAATGGAGGCCGCTCGCGTTCACGCCCTCATCGGGCAGGTCTATCAACTGCAAGGAAAAACTGAAAAGGCGAGGGAATATTATCAAAAGGCGCTGGAAACTTTTCTCGCCCTCTCGGATCATGTCAACCAATCGGCCACGCTTTACGCGCTGGGGCGTTTGGAGTTGGAACAGAATAATCTCAATGCGGCGGAAGATCATTTGCGCCAGGCAATCGAAGTCACTGAAAGCATGCGCCGCGTTTCTACCAGCCGCGACCTGACCGCAGCCTTTTCCGCAACCGTTTACGAGCGTTACGAGAAGTACATCGAGTGCCTGATGCGCAAACATGAGGCACAACCGGAGCAGGGCCTCGCCGTGCGCGCCTTTGAGCTCGGCGACTTAGCGCGGGCGCGTTCCCTGTCAGAGTTGCTGCGCTCAACTGAAACAAATCTTGTGCCCGGCCTTGAGACGCAGTTGGCGGAACAAGAAAAGTCGCTCCGGCAATCGCTCCGGGTGAAAGCGGACTATAAGGTTGGGCTCCTAAGCAAGGCCTACAGGAAAGAAGAACTGGCCGCGTTGGATGCGGAGATGACGCGATTAGAAGCAGCATACAAACAGGTTACCGAAACTATCGGGGCGCGCTATCCGTCTTACGAGCAAATTACCCGGCCTGTTGCCTGGGACTTGCGGCAAATCCAGGAGCAAGTTATCGCCGACGACCAGACCGTGCTGTTGGAATATAGCCTCGGCATGGACAAGAGTTATGTCTGGGCCGTCACCCGCAATAGCCTTACGAGCTACGAGTTGCCCTCGCGGGCGTTGATTAACGAAGCGGCGCAAAAAGTTTATAAATTGATGGCAACTCCGCCCGGCGCGGAAACTGAAAACGAATTGAACTCGGCAACTCAAGAATTGAGCCGGATGGTTTTGTCTCCCGTCGCCGCAAAGTTGAACAAGCGCCGGGTCATCATCGTGGCCGATGGCGCACTCAATTACATTCCTTTTCAGGTTTTGCCGATGCCGTCAGCCAATCATGAACTGCTCGCCGATAACTGCGATGTCATCAACGCCCCCTCGGCCTCTATTCTGGGAGAGTTGCGGCAAGAAGCGGTGCGGCGTCAACCGGCGTCGAAGGTGTTAGTGGCTTTTGGCGCTCCGAGGTTTGCCTCGAACTATGCCCAACGTAAAGACACAAATGGCAGCGAGCAACTGGCCGCCGTGCAAGCGCCGGAGACCGGGCGGCTGCATCACGCTTTGCGCGATATTGAGCTTAACGGAGACACTTTCGATCCTTCGGTTATTCAGCCCCTCTTTTATGCCAGGCGCGAGTTAGCCTATCTGCTGACGGTGGCCGCCGGGGGAGAGACTTTCGTGGCTACGGATTACGACGCCAGCCGCGAACAGCTTCTCAGTATGGATTTGACCAGATTCGCGATTCTTCATTTCGCTACGCACGGCTTACTCGACCCCAAACGTCCCGAAAATTCCGGTCTGGTGCTTTCCACCGTTAATCGTGACGGGCAATCGCAGGACGGCTTTGTCGGACTTCAAGATATTTATTCCATGCGCGCGCCGGTTAATCTGGTCGTCCTCAGCGCATGTCAGACCGGCCTCGGCAAAGACGTGCGCGGCGAAGGTCTGTTGGGCCTCACTCGTGGGTTTATGTACGCGGGTGCGTCGAGCGTGGTGGCGAGTTTGTGGAAAGTTGACGACGAGGCGACAGCGGAGTTGATGAAGCTGTTCTACACCAATATGCTGCAACATGAGATGCCTCCGGCGGAGGCTTTGCGCGCGGCGCAGAGCAGCATCCGTCAAAGACCGGAATGGCGTTCGCCCTATTATTGGGCTGCGTTTACGTTGCAGGGCGAGTATCGTCAGATCATTAAGCCCAGGCCCGCCGCAGGGGCTACGCTGATGAGCTCGCAGCTTATTCTAGGCAGCGCGTTGTTGGCATTGCTGGCAGGCGGGGCATGGTGGTATCGCCGTCGGAGACTACAAACGGTGCAAGCGAACGGATAGCTATTCGGCGTTGAAGAAATAGCTGCCGAGGATGCGTTGCTCAGTGCCGTCGGCTTTGGTGGCGAAGAGCTTCAAAACATATTGCTCGCGCGCGAGTTCCTCAGCCGGGATCACTACCGAGACGAATTGTGGGTCTTGTCCGGCTATCTCCAGAGGCTTAGTCTCTCCCTTACTATTCTCCAACTCAACGCGATAGCGTACCGCCGGAGGCAATCGCTCGGGAAGCATCAAAGAGATTCTCAACGCGGAGGCTGGGAGCGGGAGTTTTACTATGCCAGCTTGAGCGCCGTCAGCGCGGTTGCTGCTGCTAATGTTCAGGGTCAGCGTGGCAAAGGTCTGTGTGGAAGGCGTGCGAGGTCGAGCGAGCCACAACACACCGACTATGATGACCAACACTGTCAGCGCCGCGGCGGAGCGGAGCGCCCATGTCTGGCTGTTCCAAAAAGCACGCAACCGCTCTGTCCATGTTTGCTCAGCCGGTTGAACGCCAACAGTTGCTTTAGCCGCAGCCTGGCGTTCGTCAACGTGGCGTAAGAGGGCGGCGGCCATCAGGACGCGCTCCCTGCGTGCTTCGGTGGTCAGGTAGTTCTGTTCAAAGCGTTGACGCTGCTCCTGTGTAAGTTCGCCGCGCAGGTAAGCGTCTATCAGGTCTTCTTCAATTGAGCTGAGTTGGGCTGGCCAACTCTCCTGGGCAAAACATTCATCTTCGAACTGCTCTAACTCTTCTTCAGGCAGCTCTTCAAGCAGATAAGCAATGATACGTTCGTCAGTCATTCTTTAGCGAGGGTGTGGCTAATATGGGGGCTGCGTCAAAATTACTTTCCCACGTTTCTATATGAGTATGCTCCAAATCTCGGATTTGTTGCGAACTAAAATGGCTTTAACCATTAATTGAGCGTTTCCTGACGCAATCCGTCAAACTATTGCGCAGGCGCGTCACGCGCATCCGCAAAGCCAGCACAGTAGTGTTCATGGTTTCGGCCAACTGGCGGCGATGTCCGGCCCGGGCGCGTCCCCGTAAAACCTGACAGTATGCCTGAAGCAGTTCCTGTTCTTCCGAAGCTAATTGCTCAAAACAAGGTTTCAAAATGCGGTAGATTCTTTCCACCTGCTCATTGGTGGCATCGGCAAGGTTGTCGATAAACTTGAGAAAGGCCGAATTTTCTCGTTGCACACGGCGATATCTTTCTTTGGTGATGTTGCGGGCAATGCCCAGGCAGTATTTGTCCACATCGGGTACGGGCGCGCCACCGATGATCTTGATGGCCGCCCGGTCAATAGTCTCGTCAGCGGCGTTTGCTGGGTCGGAAATGCCTTTCAGTCTGAAAAAGCCGGCAAGTTTCTCATGAAGGCGTGCGTAACGGCGACCTGCTTCTTCAGTATCAGGAGAGAGAGATTCCAAAAAACGCGCAAGAGCCTCGCGCCCCACAGCTTGCCCGCTCTTTGGATTTTCTTGAGGGGAATCAATCATTTCCGGGTTAATGAAGCTTCACCACATCTTTCGTGGCGTCTGACATGATTTCGGTCGGGTTTTGTCGGGTGTCCAGTCATTTAACCTGCGGGATGGTTAAAGCCAACTCAAAGTTGATTAAGGCATGAGCAGCCTGCATTGTACAGCATTAGCTGAGGCAATCAAGCGTTTGCTCTTGTCGGGTCTGCCCCGGTTTGAGTCAGGTTAATCGAATAGCAATAGGTTCGAACTTTTACTCACAAGAACAACAGTCGCAACATCCTGCCACTTTTTAAATAATCTGCTTTGACCGTACTTTTTCGCCTCCCTCTCCTTCGAGTTTGTCTGCCTTGCGCTGTTTACGCCGCACCGATCATTGGAAAATATTCCGTTAGCTTTTCTCCTTTTGAGGCATTAAGGGTGAGAGGCACAAATTGTCCTTACTGCGCTCATTTGCACCATGAGTTAGAGGAGAAAATCAGTGAAGTCAAGAGGTCAAGCGTTACTTGGCAGGGTTCTGATGCTTGCTTTGGTTTTCAACGGGTTCCTCGGTATCACTCCCGCCCCGACGCAGGTGCAGGCGCAGCAAAGGGTAATCGTCGTCAACGCAGACCAGCCCAACCTTTGGACGCTGGAACAGGCGTCCGGCAAAAACTTCTCACCCCAGATCGGCGTCCTCATCAACGGCGTCCCGCTCGTCCACTCTATCGGGCTAGCACAACCCCTCATCCGCGACGATAGTGAGACGGGACGCCGCACCGCCGATGATCTGAAGGACGTGGAGATAAATGACCGTATCGAGCGCATAGACACCAATAAAATCATCTTCTCCTTCAAGATGCCCGCAAGTCGGCGACCGAAGCGATTCTCACGATCCCCGACCCAAAGGCCGCCTCCGTTGTGACTCTGGAAGATGAGCTCACGGGACAGAGGGCAAAGGTCGTCGTGACGCGCAAGTCCAGGCCGCCGAGGTGAGGGCTTGTGCGGCAGCGGGTGGCGCAGTCGCGAGTACCTCAATCGCATCGCAGAAGGAGAGGAAGTTGTGATATAGGTCAGCCCTTGAACGTCTAGTTCGTCGCCTCGATTGAGAGTCCGAACTAATTGAGACATGTACAAACTAAAGATGCGGCTCACATTTCTGACAAAGCGCCGCTCACTTCTGGAGGAACTCTTATGGCTGGTGAATTTCAAGTCAGCGGCACAAACGCGGCTGCGCTATTTACGCTAAAAATTCATCGCGGCGATGGCATGGCCCTCGTTGCGATGAACTGGAAGGACGGCAAGCCACCGAAGGACTTCGTCGGCTTCGCCATTGAGTACAAGGAGCCCGATGGAGAAAAATTCTTTGCTTTGAAGAACCGCCTGAGTTTCCCCGGCGGCGAGGGCGATGTCAACCCGAACAAACTGTCGAGCAGGCTCTCGCCCATCCAGAAATTCCGTTGGGTACATTTCCCGCGCAATGCTGAACTCCCCGGCGAATTTGTCTACAGGGTCACTCCTGTCTTCATGAACGCCCTGGACGAACTGAGCTATGGTGAGTCGCAGGAGGCGGCAATCGAACTCCGGCGCGAGACCTATCCCAAACAGCTCAATGTCACCTTCACGCGTGGCTTTGTGTCGTCGCAGGCGTTTGTGGATAAATACGGAGCCGACTCAATTCCTACACTGTTGCCTGCAAAAGCCGATTTGGGATTGGACTTCGTTTCAACTCATCCCAAGTCCGAGGAGGCCCTTAACTGGATGGGCTTCGAGGCACGAAGTGCGATCCTCGAAGTGCTGGACGAGGCCATCGCCGACAAGAAGGCGCAGGTTCGCGCCGTGCTTTATGATTTGAACGAACCCGGCATCGTCACGCGCCTCGAAAAGCTCGGCAAGCGGCTGAAGGTTATCATTGATGATGACGGCGCGCACGGCAAGCCCCACTCAGGCGAGACGAAGGCCGCGAAGCGTCTGTCTGCCTCGGCAGGCGCGGCCAACGTGAAAAGGCAGCATATGGGCAAACTTCAGCACAACAAGACCATCGTGGTTGACGGCCCGAAGGTGCAGGCTGCCGTGTGCGGCTCGACCAATCACTCATGGCGCGGCTTCTTTGTGCAGAATAACAACGCCATCATCCTGCGGGGCAAGAGCGCGGTTAAAGTGTTCCTCGCGGGATTCGACGATTACTGGGCGAACGACAATGTCGCTGGCTTCGGCAACACCGCTTCCGCGCAATGGAACGACCTTGGATTGAAAGGCATCAAGGCCCAGGTCGGGTTCTCTCCCCGCTCGAAGAAGAACGCGGTGTTGCAGGCAATCGCCGACGACATCGGCAACGCTACGTCGAGCTTGTTCTTTTCACTCGCATTCCTTTACCAGACCAAGGGCGCCATCCAAAACGTGGTGAAGAAAATCAAGCAGGAAAATAAGATTTTCTCCTACGGCATCTCTGACCATAAGGTGGCAGGGCTGGACGACGAAGCCGCCGGTGTGGATATCCAGAAGCCCGACGGTAAAGTTTCACTTGTTAATCCGGCGGCGCTTTCAAAAAATGCCCCCGAGCCGTTCAAGTCAGAACCCACCGGCGGCGGCGGCACCCGCATGCATCACAAATTCATCGTGATTGATTTCGACAAACCGACCGCGCGGGTCTATATGGGTTCCTACAATTTTTCCCTGGCGGCAGACACCTCCAATGGGGAAAACCTGCTTCTCATTCAAGACCGCAGGATCGCCGTTTCCTATGTCGTGGAGGCCTTGCGACTCTTCGACCACTACCATTTCCGTGTGGTTCAACTGGAGGCGAAGAAGGCCAGGAAGAAGCTCCAGCTCGCCAGGCCGCCGCGAAAGCCCGGAGAAAAGACGTGGTGGGCCGACCACTACTCGAACGTTCGGAAGATTCGTGACCGCGAGCTTTTCTCGTAGGGCCGATTCTCTTCGGCTTTCATCTGTGCCAGTAGTTCTTGATCTTTTGTGCGAGCAGGGGAAAGGGAACGTACTCGGCCTGACGACCGGCGCGGCGCAGTTCCTCGATCATCCTCATCGCTCCATCTGCATTACGTGTATGCACGAGGATGGTCGAGGCGCGTTGGAGTTCCGGTCGTGAAGCGAGCCAGAGGGCGATGGCGTAGCCCGTGTTCTCGTCATCGGTTGTTTTGGCGTGATAGTGTTCAGGCAGCAGGTCGTGATCGAGGAAAATCGCATCGTAGGTCTTCTCGCTCAAGAATTCGCGAGCGCCTGCGACATCGTCTGCAATGTCTAGTTGGTCACCGTCGAAGCGTTTGCCGAACCAGACGTGCCTGCGCGTGTCGTCGTCCAGCAGGAAAACCCGAATCGGGCTGCGCCCCACCTGAACGTTACTGAGTCCGAGCTTGCTCAAGACTCCTCTCAAAATACCCATCTGTTTATGACCCAAACCTTCTGAAACTAAAGACTTCATCTTCGGCCAGCTATGATTACCATTTAAAGCTTTCTGGATGCTTCACTATAAAAGTAAAAAAGAAAAAGGTAAAAGGCAGACGATAGACGATGGCAGGCACGCTCTTGTCGTTTATCCTCTATGGTCTTCGTCCGAACCCTTACTTTTTCCTTCCTCTGATTGGTGGATTAATTAATAGTATGCTAAAAACTTCGACGATTCATTATATCTTAATGCACTTTACCTTTCATCCCTCTTGATTAAACAGCAGCACGCCAGCATGGCTTATGAAGCAGATTTTACAGAACAATAAAACTGGCCGGATGGCGGTCACCGACGTTCCAACACCCATCGTGCAGAAGGGGCGCGTGCTGGTACGCGCCAGCGCCTCTTTGATCAGCGCGGGCACTGAAAAGATGGCGGTTGACGAAGGCAAGAAGAGCCTGATCGAGCGAGCCAGAGAGCGCCCGGAACTCGTCAAGCAGGTCATCGAAAAGGCGAAGAATGAAGGTTTCCTGAAGACCTTTAACGCCGTTCGCTCAAAGCTCGGCGCTTCGACGGCGCTTGGCTACAGCGCAGCCGGAATCGTCATAGATGTTGGCGACGACGTGACGGAGTTTAGCATTGGTGACCGTGTGGCCTGCGCGGGCGCAGGCTACGCCTCACACGCAGAGGTGCTGTCCGTGCCGAAAAATCTCTGCGTGCGCTTGCCCGACCTTGTGAGCTTTGAGACGGGGGCGTTCGGCACACTCGGCGCGATTGCCTTGCAGGGTGTGCGCCTCGCTGACCCGACTCTGGGCGAATCAATCGTCGTCATCGGGCTTGGCCTGCTTGGTCAAATCGCCGTGCAGCTTTTGAAAGCGAACGGGTGTCGTGTCTTCGGCATTGATCTTGATCAGGCGAAAGTCGAACTGGCGCGAGAACTCGGAGCAGACGGCGCGGCTGTGAGCGATGAGAACGCGAAGAGAGCGGTGTTGGATTGGTCGCGTGGGCGCGGCGCAGACGCTGTGTTGATTACGGCAGGCACGCCCTCGAACCAGCCGATTGAGTTGGCGGGCGAGATTTCGCGTCTGAAAGGTCGCGTGGTTGCGGTCGGGATGGTTGGGATGGATGTTCCGCGCAATCTCTATTTCAAGCGCGAGCTTTCCCTGATGGTTTCCATGTCCTATGGGCCGGGCCGCTACGACCCCGAATATGAAGAGCGCGGGCACGACTACCCGTTCGCTTACGTACGCTGGACGGAGAATCGCAATATTGAAGCCTTCCTTGATCTGTTGGCTGAGGGTCGCGTCAACGTCGAGCGCCTCATCACGCATCGCTTCTCGATTGAAGCAGGCGAGCGCGCCTATCAACTAATCGCGGGTGAGACAAAAGAGCCTTACTTAGGGATAGTTCTTCAATACGACACGGAGCGCGAGCTTGAGCGCCGGATTGAAGTTAAAGGGAGCGAGAGACAGAGCGCGTCCGTCTCGGCGGCAAACGCCGTTCGCGTCGGCATGATCGGCGCAGGCGTTTACGCGCAGGCGATGCTCCTGCCCTTTTACAAAGCTGAGGGTGTGGATTTTCGTGCGATCACCACCGCGTCCGGAGTCTCGGCGCGCGACATTGCGGAAAAATATGGCTTCAATTATTGCGCCACGAGCGCCGACGACGTGCTTGATGACGCGGATGTGAATCTGGTCGTTGTCGCCACACGCCACGACCTTCATGCGGAACTTGTCCGGCGTGCGCTGCTCAAAGGCAAGCATGTCTTCGTGGAAAAACCGCTCGCGCTAAGCGACGAGGAGTTGGAAGGCGTGCTCGATGCGGCGGCAAATTCTACGGGGCAGGTGATGGTCGGGTTCAATCGCCGGTTCTCGCCGCTGGCGCGCGCTGCACGCGAATTCTTCAGCGGTCGTCAAGCGCCGCTTTCGATTAGTTACCGCGTCAACGCCGGACGGATTCCGAGGTCTCACTGGCTGCAAGACCCGCGCGAAGGCGGCGGGCGCATCATCGGCGAGGTCTGCCACTTCATTGACCTGATGCAATACCTTACCGGCTCGCTCGTCACGCGCGTTTACGCCGAATCAATCACGAGCCGCAATCAGGAGATGGTTGACGAGGACAACTCGTTTATCACGTTGCGCTTCGCTGACGGCTCAAACGGCTCTATCGCTTATCTGTCGGAAGGCGATAAGGCGATGCCGAAAGAGCGCGTCGAGATTTTCTCGGAAGGGAAGAGTTTCGTGCTGGACGATTTTCGCAGCGCGATCATGTATCGCAACGGGCGCGAAGAAATCACGAAGCCGCGACAGCAGGACAAGGGGCAGGCGGATGAAACGCGCGCCGTCTGTGAAGTTGTGTTGAAAGCTGTGCCCGCGCCCATTGCGCTAGATGATTTGGCCGCCACGACGCGCGCCACGTTCCGCATACGCGAATCCTTACGCACCGGGCAGGTCGTCAATGTTTGACCGCCGAAGGCAAAAGAGGCAACCGTTTCACATCTTGATGAGCGAGGGATCAGGACTGATGAGAAAACGTCGCTTGAAAGCCGCTTCGCTTGCGCTCGCGCTTCTGCTCGTCTTCACTTCGTTTGCTGAAAGTTTAGCTCAGAACAATGGGCGGCGCAGACAACCGCCACCCGGCAAAGATGTGGTGCTGTTTGACACCGCTCCTTATGGTAACGAACGGATTATTCTTCCGGTTGTTATGTTGCGGGGCGGACGATACGTTGCGCCGCCGTCTTTCAGTAACAAAGCGGCGCGGCGACGATTCGCAAACGCTTATTATCGCCTCGGACAGAAATACCGTTTGCTCTACGGCGGCAATGAACTCGGCACGGTGAGCGTCAAAGACCTGAAGACGTGCGACACCACCGCCGCTAACGTGCTGGTGCAATCACCTGCGAAGTTTGAGGGCAGAGGACTCGTGACGAATTCCGATTCGCTCGGAAGAAGGCCGGTCAATTATCGCGACCTGACAGAAGATGAGAAGACAGCGATTATGAAACTGGTGCAGCCGAGTTTCCGGCGAGCGGGGGTTGATGTGCCGGAGTTTGAGGGCGTCGCCAACGGCGCTGTGGCCGCTGATCTGGATGGCGATGGCAAGTCGGAGTTGGTTGGGACGTTCGCCACTGGAGCTAAGATGCAGCACACGCTCTTTATCATTGCCGAGCCTGACGGGAAAGGATACACGCCGACGCTGCTTCTTTTTCAAGCGGCGAAAGATGCGTATGGCGACCAACAGATTAGGTGGGATTTGCTTGATGGAATAGACCTCGACGGCGACCGTCTAGGTGAAGTCATCATTTCGGTCAACGATTATCGTAGCCCCGATGATTGGAACTATGTCATCTACAAAAAGCGGGGCGGACGATGGCGCAGCGTCTACCGGGGCGGCGGCCTGCGATGCCCGTATGAAAGCGGAGGCCACAAGTTTTAGCTGAATTCCCGCCTCTTTTGACGTGCCGTTGAAGCAGTCTTGCAATCTCTGCATGGAGTGCTATAATCCGCCGCGCCTGTCAGGGATGAGAGGCAAATGATAAGGCCGTCAAAGACCGCGTCACACGAACCACCTCTTGCGCGGTAAAGTATCATTAGAAGTCTTAAGCTGGTAACGCACGCACGCCGAATGTCTTCCGATAACGCTAAAATTCATCCACTGTTCGCCGTGCCTGACACTGCGCCCGAAGAAAATCCGGCGCAAGGTAGCCCTTTGGCGACAGCGCAGCCCAACGTTTGCCAAATCTGTTTCGGCTCAGGGATGGAAGTCATCGCGGGCAAGGGCGCAAAGCGTTGTCGCTGCCGCACCATACAGAATCAGGAGAAGTTGCTCGACGCCGCGCGCATTCCACGTCGTTACAATGAATGCTCGCTGCAAAATTACTATCCCGCGAAAGGCAACGGCACACAGTTGCGCGCCTTCAACTATGCCTTTCGGTTGGTGCGTGAGTACCCGGCTGTAGATCGCGGCCTTGTTTTCATGGGCACAGTGGGGGTCGGCAAAACGCATCTCACGGTCGCAATCCTGCGGGGTCTGATTGAAAAGGGTGTGCCCTCGCTCTTCTGCGAGTTTGGCTCACTCTTAAAAGAGATTCAGAACTCTTACAACCCTATCTCGCAGACATCGGAATATAAAGTGCTCGCGCCTGTCTTTGAAGCCGAAGTGCTGGTTTTGGACGAACTGGGAGCGTCGAAGCCGACGGATTGGGTGCGCGACACGATGATGCAGATCATCAACACGCGCTACAACGATAAGAAGTTGACGATTTTCACGACCAACTATCTCGACGGGCGGAGAAGCGAGAAAGACGAGACGCTGGAAGACCGCATCGGTGTTCGCCTGCGCTCGCGTCTCTTTGAGATGTGTAAGACCGTGCAGATTGAAGGCGACGATTACAGAAAGAAGTTCGACGCTCAGCAAATCTAAAGCTTTCCTGCTTCCAGCCCCGGAAGGGGCGGACTAACAGTAGCCCATGACGTAAGTCATGGGAACAAGCATCAAATAAATTGTTAAGCCCCGGCAGCGGCGACAGATTATGCCGCCCCTCCGGGGCTTGAACTTTATTCTTGCGTCTTAAACCCAGGGCTAACGCCCTGGGCTACTGGTATATCGCCCCTCCGGGGCTATGATTCGATGCCGTTACCTTCTTAAATCTAATTCGGGTTAACTTACTCTGATTTAATAATTTCGGGCATCCTGCTCAAATCAATCTCGGCGGGTTTAATCTGTTCAGGGAAAAACGATTTATCCATCAACTCGTTCATCGGCGTCCGCGTCTTGAGAAATCCGAGGCTGATGCCCATGTCCAGAATCTTCTCCATCTCTTCGTCGGTCGGATTCAGGTTGCGATAGGTGACGCGGTCGGCGGGCTGTGTCAAAACGTAGCGCAGCAGCTTTTCATCCTGACGAAAATATGGCGAGACGAGTTTCGCCGCATCCTCACGATGTTGCTCTGTCCATTCGCCGGATTCGTTGATGCCGCGCACCAGATCGCGGACCACTTCTGGGTTGTCACGAATCAAATCCTCGTGTACTACCAGCGCGCAGGAGATGTAGTTTGGCCAGATGTCTTTGGCGTAGTAGAGCACGCGTCCGTAGCCTTCCATCTCTGCCTTTCCGCAGTAAGGCTCGGCGACGATGAAGCCGTCTATCGAATTGGTCGCCAGCGCCGCGGGCATGTCCGGCGGAGCCATCGAAATGAATTTAATTTCGTCGGGTCTCACACCCTGATCCCGCATCATTTTGTTAACGAAGAAATTTTCGTTGCTGAAAGGGTTCGGGATGGCGATGGTCTTGCCGCGAAGGTCGCGCAGGTCTTTGGCCGTGCTTTCCTTGCGAACCATGAGTTGTGAGCCGTCGCGATGACCGAGACAGGCGATTTTCACGGGCACGCCCTGCTCGCGCATCTTCATGGCGAGCGGCACGGTCAAAAATGCAGCCGTCAGCCTTTTGGCCTTCAACGCCTCGACCATCGTTGGAAATTCTGAGAAGCGCAGCGCATCGAAACGCGTCCCCGTCTTACTGGTTTTCGAGGCGTAGTCTGTGACGGGACAGGTCAGGTGACAGGTCACCGGGACAAAAGCTACCGTCAGCGTCTGCTGCTGCCCGCCGTTTGGCCCCTGATGATACGTCTCCTGCTCGTGGCTGCGCGGCTTGTTCAGCGAGCGGTAGCGTAAGAAAACAATCACCGCAAAGCCGATGACGACCGCTGCCACAATCAAGATGGCTTTTTTCGAACGAAACATGAACTCACCTCAAAGCGGCTACTGATTGATGACTTCGCCGTCTGCATTAAGGCGGATGACCTCGCCAAAATTCAGTTCACGTACGCCTTTCTCCACCTTCCTGAGATCGCCGACGACGATCCATATTACTTCGCCGGGGCGGACAAACTTCTTCGCGGCTGTGTTTAACTGCGGTTCCGTCAGGACGCGCACGTTACCGGCGTATTTCGACCAATAGTCGGCGGGCAGCCCGTAATTAACCATGTCGATCGCCGCTCCTTCGAGGGCGTTGAGGGTCTCAAAGCGTCCCGGCAGGCGAAGCGTCATGTTGCGCATGATGCTCGCGTACTCCTCGCCTGCGAGCGGGCGTTCTCCGGCGACGCCGCGAATCTCTTTGGCCACTTCGATCATCGCTTCCTTCGTCTTATCAGTCTGGACGGGCGCGATGACGATGAAGGGTCTCTGCCCGCGTGCGCCATTCAAAAACCCTTGAGTGCCATAGCTCCAGTGCTTATCGAGCCTGAGATTGCGGTTGAGACGCGAAGTTGCTATCCCGCCGAAATTCCGCAGGACGGTCTCAATGGCGTGTTCTTCCGTTTGCCCGCTCGTCTCCGACACATGCGCCGCCACGATGGTTGATTGCGTGGCGTCTGGCTTGTCAATCAGATAGACCTTTTTGCCAGAGGTGTTAGCCACTGTGCCGAGTTCCTTTGCGGGTGCCTTGCCGGGCTTCCAGGTGCTGAAAGATTCTTCAAGCGCCGGCAGCAGCTTGGCGAGTGTGATGTCGCCCGTGACGATCACGGTCGAGTTGCCGGGCGTAACCCAACGGGCGTGCCACTCCATCAGGTCTTCGCGCGCAATGCCCTCTACAGATTTCTCCGAGCCTGAACCTGTCATGGGTCTGCCGTAAGCATGGCTCGCGCCGTAGAGCAAGCCCGGTAGAACACGAAGGGCCATCGCATTCGGCTGCACCTTCTCCTGCCCGATCTGCGCCAGCCGCCTTTGCTTCTGGATCGTAAACAGGTCTTGCGGAAACGACGGGTTGAGCACAACATCGGAGAGGATGCCGAGTGAGGGGCGCAGGTTATCCGAAGTCGCCTGTAGTTTGACGAAGGACAAATCAAGCTGGCTGAAGGTGGTCAAGCGTGCGCCGAGCGAGTCAAGCTCGTTGACGATTTGAAACGCGTCGCGTGTTTTTGTTCCCTCATCCATCAGGTCCATCGCCAGCGATGCCGCACCGGCTTTCGCTGCCGTGTCGGATGCGTAACCGGCATCAACCGCCAGCGTCACATTGACTATCGGCGCCGAGTGCCGCTCAAGCAACAGCACTTTAAGTCCGTTCTTTAACGTGGCCCGCTGGACTTCGGGAAACTTTATTTCCGGGGCGGCAGTCAGCGCCGGAAGAACGGAGCGGTCAAGACTACTCTTGGCGGCGTCAATCTTCGGAAATGGCTTGACGAGCATCGTGTAGTTATTGGCTCGCAGCCAACGTTGTCCCGCCATCCTGACATCAGCCGGTTGTGCTTTAGCCATTGTCTCAAGCCCCTGAAGATAGGCGTCCGGCGACCCTCCGTAGGTCATGCTTTCCGCGAGTACGTCGGAGCGGCCTCCGAAGCCGCCCAGCCGCTCGATGCCGCGCAGGAAATCTGCCAGCGTCCGGCTTCGTGCCCGCTGGAGTTCTTCGGCGGTCGGGCCTTTCTCGATCAGCTCGTTAATCACGTCGTCCATCTCTCGTTCGGCCTGGACGGGGTCTGCGCCCGGCTTGACCGTGACGGTGACGATCATAAGGCTCCCCAACTCGCGCGCGGCGACGCCCGCCGTGACGCCTGTCGCGAGTTCCTTTTCGTAAACGAGCCTGCGATCCAGCCGCGCGCTCTTCGAGCCGGAGAGCACCTGTGCGAATAATTCCAGGTATTCGAGCTCGGCATCCTTCCATGTCGGCGCGTGATATACGCGATAGAGGCGAGTTTGCGGGACGCGATCCTCCATCTCGTCGCGGATGTTGCGATCTAACTGCGGAATCCATTTTTCGGTGCGGCTCAAGGGTGGCCCCGGCGGAATGCCTCCGAAGTATTTCGTCACCAATTCCAGAGCACGTTCGGGTGTGATGTCGCCAGCGAGTGAAATGACCGCGTTGTTCGGTCCATAATAGCTCTTGTACCATTCCTTGACATCGTCTAGCGAAGCGGCATTCAGGTCTTCCATGCTGCCGATTACTGACCATGAGTAAGGGTGGGAATACGGGTAGATCTTCCCGGAGATTTCGTTGAAGACGCGGCCGTAAGGTTGATTCTCGCCCTGCCGCTTCTCGTTTTGCACTACTCCGCGCTCGCGCTCAAGCATCTCCTTCGAGATGCGCCCGGACAGGAAACCCATTCGGTCGGCTTCAAGATAAAGGGTGCGCTCAAGTGCGGAGACCGGCACATCTTCAAAAAAGTTTGTCCGGTCAGTGTTCGTCGTGCCGTTGCGGTTATTAGCGCCGAGGTCGTCCATCGCCTCACGAAAGCCATGAGGGTAGTTCTCTGAGCCGTTGAAGAAAAAGTGCTCAAAGAGGTGTGCGAAACCCGTCTTGCCTCGCTTCTCGTTGCGCGACCCGACGTGATACCAGAGGTTGACTCCGACAATCGGTACGCTGTGATCTTCGTGTACCAGAAGCGTCAGGCCATTATCGAGGACGAACTTCTTATGTTGAATGGAGTAGCGATTGCGGTCGAATTGCGCGGGCTTCACCCCTTTATTCGTAGCCCCCCGCGTCGGCTGTTGAGCCGTAGCGTGAAGCGGGACGAGACCGAAGACGATTGAGACTATTAAAGTGAAAGAGATGATGAGACGCTGTTTCATAAGATACCTCGATTGAATCAATTTATGTATGCTGTGGTTTTAGTGCCCCGACAACTCAGACTCAGGTTCTGGCAGAGAGGGATTACTTTACGACGCCCCGGTTGTTTCGGCAATGCCGCGCGAGTCGTCCTGAGAGCGGTTCGCCATGTCGCTCAGTAGTATATTGGAGTTCCAGCGATAAAGCCCGACGCCGAAAAAAAATAGAAGAACGCCCCTATAGCTCACTCAAGTCTGAGTTCATGTATAATGGCTCGACTCATATTTAGTAAACCGTTTTTATCTGAAAGCGCATTGACCGAGAGATGCCCAAACGCACAGACCTACGTAAAATATTGATTATCGGTTCAGGCCCCATCGTCATCGGGCAGGCCTGCGAGTTCGATTATTCGGGCACGCAGGCGTGTCGCGCATTGAAGCAGGAGGGCTACGAGATCGTGCTGGTTAATTCCAACCCGGCGACGATCATGACCGACCCTGAGACTGCGGATAAGACGTATATTGAGCCGCTCACGGTCGAAGCCGTCACCGCCATCATCAAGCGCGAAAGGCCCGATGCCTTGTTGCCGACTGTTGGCGGGCAGACGGCGCTCAATCTGGCCATCGCGCTCTCGGATGCTGGCGTCCTTGAAGAATATGGCGTGGAGATGGTCGGGGCGAAGCGCGAGGCCATCAAGGTGGCGGAAGACCGCAGCCTCTTCAAACAGGCGATGGACGAAGCCGGACTACAGATGCCGCGCGGAGACTTCGCGCGCTCGTGGGCCGATGCTGAAGAGATCGTTAAAGAGACGGGATACCCCGCGATTATTCGACCGAGTTTTACGCTCGGCGGCACGGGCGGTGGAGTGGCTTTCAACCCGGAAGAGTTTGAAGAGATCGTGCGCGGCGGGCTGGCGGCCTCGCCCACACACGAGGTCTTGATTGAGGAATCAATTCTCGGTTGGAAAGAGTTTGAGTTGGAGGTGATGCGCGACCTCAAGGACAACGTGGTCATCATCTGCTCGATTGAAAATTTCGACCCGATGGGTGTGCATACGGGCGATTCGATCACGGTTGCTCCGGCACAGACGCTTTCCGATGTCGAGTATCAACGCCTGCGTGATATGTCCATCACCATCATTCGCAAGGTCGGGGTGGAGACGGGCGGGTCGAACATACAGTTTGCGGTCAATCCTGAGAACGGCGAGGTTCGCATTATCGAGATGAACCCGCGCGTTTCGCGTTCCTCCGCTCTTGCCTCGAAAGCGACGGGCTTTCCGATTGCCAAGATCGCGGCCAAGCTCGCCATCGGCTACACGCTCGACGAGATTCCGAACGACATCACTAAAAAAACTCCCGCCAGCTTTGAGCCGACGATTGATTACGTCGTGGCCAAGATTCCGAAATGGGCTTTTGAAAAGTTTCGCGATGCCGAAGACGTGCTGGGCACGCAGATGAAGAGTGTCGGCGAAGTGATGGCGATTGGCCGCACGTTCAAGGAAGCGCTCTTCAAGGGGTTGCGCTCGCTCGAAGCGGTAAAACCTTTGCGTCTGAAGGGCGTCTCTGATGACGAATTGCAGCGGAAACTTGCGCGGCCTAACTCGCAGCGGTTTTCTTACATCACTTATGCCTTGCAGCACGGCTGGACTATCCCTGAGATTCATCGCCTCTCGCGCATAGACCCCTGGTTTCTCGAACAACTTCAGGACGTAATGCGGATTCAGGACCGCATTGAAGACAGGAAACTGGAAGACGTACCATCGGAAGTCATCCGTGCGGCCAAAGAGGTTGGGCTATCGGATCGTCGCATCGCGTACCTGACGGAAAGAACCGAAGACGAAGTGCGCGCCCATCGCAAACGTCTCGGCATCGTACCCGTCTACAAGCGCGTGGATACGTGCGGCGCTGAGTTTGAATCTTTCACGCCTTATCTCTACTCGACCTACGAGGAAGAGGACGAAGCCGAGCCGACCGACAATCGCAAGATTATGATTCTTGGCTCCGGGCCAAACCGCATCGGGCAGGGAATCGAGTTTGATTACTGCTGTTGTCATGCCTCGTTTGCGCTGCGCGACGCAGGCTTTGAGACCATCATGGTCAACTGCAATCCCGAAACGGTCTCGACCGATTACGACACTTCCGACCGTCTCTACTTCGAGCCTTTGACGTTTGAGGACGTGATGAACATCGTGGACGTGGAGAAGCCTGAAGGCGTCATCGTGCAGTTTGGAGGACAAACGCCGCTGAATCTGGCGATGCGGCTCTCGGAAGCCGGAGTGCCCATCATCGGCACATCGCCCGATTCGATTGATCTGGCGGAAGACCGCAAACGTTTCGGCGCATTGCTGCAAGAGTTGGGTATCCCGCAGCCTGAGAATGGCACGGCGACTTCACCAGAGGAAGCGAAAGAATGTGCCGCGCGCATCGGTTATCCGGTGCTGGTGCGACCCTCATATGTCCTGGGCGGGCGGGCGATGGCGATTGTTTATGATGAAGCGAGCCTTGATGAGTACATGCGTTCCGCCGTTGATGCCTCGCCGGAACGACCCATTCTGATTGATAAGTTTCTTGAGCGCGCGGCGGAGTTTGATGTTGACGCGCTGGCTGATGAGACGACGTGCGTGGTGGCGGGCATTCAGGAGCACATCGAAGAAGCCGGGATTCATTCGGGGGATTCAAGCTGCGTGTTGCCGCCGGTTCGCATTGACCCGGAGCATCTGGAGACGATGCGCCACTACACGCGGGAACTGGCGCGTGCGCTCACAGTGTGCGGCTTGATGAACATCCAGTTTGCCATCAAGGATGATCGCGTCTACGTGTTGGAAGTGAACCCGCGCGCTTCGCGCACCGTGCCGTTCGTCTCAAAGGCGACGGGAGTGCCGCTGGCTCGCATCGCCGCGCTCGTGATGGCGGGACGCTCCCTCGACAGTTTCGATTTGCCGGAAGATTTGACGGAGAACCTGAAAATCAACAAGAGATATTTCATCAAGTCGCCTGTCTTCCCGTTCGTCAAGTTCCCCGGAGTTGACCCGATCTTAAGTCCTGAAATGCACTCGACGGGCGAGGTGATGGGCGTTGGCGAAACTTTCGGCGAGGCTTACGCCAAAGCCATGATGGGCACAGGGCTGGAACTTCCATTGAGCGGCACGGCCTTCATCAGCGTCAATGACGGCGACAAGGGACAATCGGTTGTGCTGGCACGAAGGCTTGCCCGTTTGGGCTTCAGCCTCGTCGCGACAGAGGGGACAGCTGAGCGCTTGCGCGAGGTCGGTCTTAAGGTGGAAGGCGTCTTCAAGGTCAACGAAGGCCGCCCGAACATCGTTGACCACATCAAGCGCGGCGAGATTGCCATCATCATCAACACCCCTCTGGGGCGCGTATCACACTTTGACGAGCAGGCGATTCGCCGCGCCGCTCTTCAGTACAACGTGCCGTGTGTGACGACGATGACGGGCGCGCAGGCGATTGTCGAAGCCATCCATGCGCGGCAATCGGGCGAAGAGATGAGTGTTTACTCGTTGCAGGAGCTACACGCCGCCAGCCGCGCGGTTCATCAGTAATTTCGTTAGAACAAAAATGAGGAGAATCAAGGTGGAGATTAATAGCCGCGAAGCCATCAACAAAATTCTGGAAGATTGCCGCACGATTGCCGTCGTCGGCCTCTCTTCAAACCGGGGGCGTGCCTCAAACGGCGTCGCCGGGTACATGAAGCAACAGGGTTACAAAATCATCCCGGTCAATCCGAATGAGACGAATGTCTTAGGCGAAACCTCTTACTCGTCGCTGGCGGATGTGCCCGTCAAAATAGACCTCGTGGACGTGTTCCGCCGGTCGGAAGATGCAGGCGCAGTGGTTGACGAGGCCATCAAGGTTGGCGCGAAAGCCGTCTGGCTACAGGAAGGCGTGATTGACCACGAAGCCGCGCAGCGCGCACAGGACGCTGGCCTTCTCGTCGTGATGGATCGCTGCTGGCTGAAGGAACATGCGAGGAACAGGTAATCAGTTTTCAGTTTCCAGTTTCCAGCTTTTTGCTTTTAACTGAAAACTGAAAACTGAAAACTGAAAACTGAGATGATACGTGCCGTCGTTATCACCGTCAGCGACCGTTGCTCGCGGGGCGAGCAAGAGGATGAGTCCGGCGCTGTGCTGGTCGAGTTGTTGAAAGAGATGGGCGCGGAAATCGTGACGACAGAAATTCTGTCAGATGATCTTGAGCCGCTCTCCGAGAGGCTTCGCACCTTTGCCGACCGCACGGACGTTAATCTGATTGTGACGACGGGCGGAACCGGGTTTAGCCCGCGCGACAACGCGCCGGAAGCGACACGCGCCGCGATTGACAGGGAAGCGCCGGGACTCTCTGAAGCGATGCGAATGGAGACGCGCAAACAGACGCCTCTGGCGATTGTGTCGCGCGGAGTGTGCGGGATACGTTCAGGTGCGTTGATTATCAATTTGCCCGGTTCGCCCAAAGGCGTGCGCGAGAGTTTCAGCGTCATCAAGCCGGTTCTCTCTCACGCTGTAGCGCAGCTCGCGGGTCAACCTCATGCGAAAGCATGAGACGGGCCGCTGCTGAAATTTTTTGACAATTCGCCCGCACGCGACATAATATTTTCTCAAGCTCGACGATCCGCCAGAAAGACTTGCACGGAAGCGCTTCCTTTGAAAGCGACGTGCAGCATCGGAGGCAGATGGTGTTCGGCGCGATTCTTCTTCAAGCAACAGAGACAACCGCCACAACTCAGGCGCAAACCGTCGGTTCGCCCGTGACGGCCTACTGGCCTGTGATGATCTTCTTCGTCTTTGCGATCATCTTCCCGGTTCTGCCGATTGTCCTGGGGCGATTTTTAAGGCCAATGAACTATCTCAAGGCCAAGATGCGCCCTTATGAATGCGGCATAGACCCGCAGACGGAGGCGCACGACCGCTTCACGGTGCGTTACTACATCGTTGCCATGCTCTTCCTGATCTTCGATGTCGAAACGATTTTTCTGCTTCCCTGGGCAATCATCTTCATGGGCGACGATTTCTCGTTCACCAAATTCGCCCTCATCGAGATGTTCATCTTCATCGGCATTCTCGTCGTCGGCTACTACTACGCCTGGCGCAAAGGCGCACTGGAATGGGCATGAGATAGTTTTCAGTTTTGAGTTTTCAGTTTTCAGTAAAAACTGATCGCTCGTATCTGAAAACTGAAAACTCAAAACTGAAAACTGATTATGGCTGAACACGAAGAAGGATTTGTTCTAACAACGGTTGATTCGATGATTAATGCCGTGCGTCGAACGGTGGGCGCGAAGGCGATGGACTTGACTGCGCCGGTCGTCAACTGGGCGCGCAAGTCAGCGCTGTGGCCGATGACGTTCGGGTTGGCGTGCTGCGCTATCGAGATGATTGCGACGGGCGCGGGGCGATTTGATATTGACCGTTTCGGGGCGGGGGTGTTTCGCCCAAGCCCTAGACAGAGCGATCTGGTGATTATCGCGGGCACGGTGACGCTGAAGATGGGGCCGGTGGTGCGCCGCGTTTATGACCAGATGCCTGAGCCGAAGTGGGTGATCGCGATGGGCGCGTGTGCTTCGACCGGCGGGCCGTTTGATTCTTATTCGACGATGCAGGGCGTTGACCGGGTCATTCCGGTAGACGTTTACATTCCGGGCTGCCCGCCGCGCCCGGAAGCCTTGCTCTATGGCCTGATGCGGCTTCAGGACATCATCATGCGCGAAGCTCCTTCAACGTACATCTTCGAGTCGGACGGGATTGTCCGCCGCAAGCGGCATCTCGAAGGCGACAACGAGTTGCAGGAGATTTCGCCCACCGACAGGGAAGCTCTGGAAGTGGTTGATGCCGCGACTCGTTGATAGCAAGCATCAGATTCAGTTCAACGATGAGAGGCCGCCTTTATTAGAAGGCGGCCTTTATTATTTTGTAGGGGCAGCGGGCGTGTCCCTGCGCCTACAATTTTTTCGTAAATTGATGGAAGAAAAGTCTAAGTTCCTTCGTCTAACGTTTTGAGAAATGAAGACGGCGGAGGCAGCGGATGGAGCAGCGCGCTGTGGCGAGCGAGCAAAAGATTGACGAGCACGTCATCGAAGCCTGTCAGCGGGGAGACAGGGAGGCTTTTCGACTGCTCTTTGAGACCTATCAGCACAAGGTCTATTCAATCTCCCTTTACTACTTCAAAGGGGATGAAACGTTTGCCAGGGATGTGACTCAACAGGTCTTTCTAAAACTGATGACGAAGATTGAGCAGTTTCGCCGCGATGCGGAGTTTACGACCTGGCTCTACCGGCTGGTGGTTAATGCGTGCATGGACGAGCAGCGCAAGCGCCGTCGCTTTCTTCCCTTCGGAGACGGCTTTATGAGCGGGCATGATGCCGGGAAAAAATCGCAGGAAGAGCGTTACGAGCGCATCGAGCTGGCCGACTCCGTAAAGGCTGCCATCGGAGAATTGAGGCCGAAATTGCGCTTGCCTATCCTGCTCAAGTATGTCGAAGGGTTGTCGTATGACGAGATGGCCGAGGTGCTGGGGTGCTCGAAAGGCACAATTGCCTCCCGCCTCAATCGCGGCCACAAGCTTTTAGCGCAACGCTTGTCTTACTTGCGCGGCGCGCTCGAAGGTGAATAAACAGATGTTCAGTCAGCATGTAGGTAAAAACCTTTCCGCTTATTGCCACGGCGAGCTTCCGGAAGAAGAGTCGCGGCGTGTAGCGGAACATTTGATCGGCTGTCAGCGTTGCCGCCGTGAATTTGAAGAAATCAAGCTCGGCGTGAAATTCGCAGAACAGTTGCCGCACGCTTCTGCTCCGGCTTCGCTGTGGAACGAGATAGAGACGGCGCTCGTCGAGCGTGCTCGCCCGGCGAATCTTCGCCCGGAAACTTCACGCCTCGCACCCCTCTTCGGTTGGCAGCGCGTCGCAGCCGCCTGCGCTCTTCTGCTTTTAGCCTTGACGGTTGGCCTCATCTGGTACTCGTCGCGCCAGTCGAACAACGATTCTCAAGTTGCTGATAAGAATAAACCGCAACAGACAGTTGCCCCGGGCAATCCCACAGAGATTAACCCGGCCACCGCTCAAAATCCGTCTACGGTAAACAATAACGCGCAGGCTGGTCCGCCTGACGGCAGCGGCAAGAGTACGGAGACCGTGATTGCCAGCCGCGTGGACGGGCAGACGTGGGAGGTTGCGCGGCTGGCGGGCACGCCGACCATCGGAGCGAATCAGCTTGAAGGAAACGGACACCTTGCCGTTGGCGAGTGGCTGGAGACAGACAGTTCATCGCGCGCCAAGATTAACGTCGCAGACATCGGGCAGGTGGACATCGGGCCGAATTCGCGCGTGCGTCTGGTGGGAACGCGCTCGACCGAGCACCGGCTGGCCTTAGAGCGTGGACGCCTCCATGCTTTCATCAACGCGCCCCCGCGACTCTTCATCGTCGAAACACCGTCGGCGACAGCGATTGATCTTGGTTGCTCCTACACGCTGGAAGTTGACGACGCTGGGCGAAGCATCCTGCACGTCACTTCGGGTTGGGTCGCGCTTGAGCGAAAGGGTCGCGAATCAATCGTGCCTGCCGGAGCGGTCTGCGTCACACAGCCGGGCAAGGGACCGGGCACCCCTTACTTTGATGATGCTTCGCCTCGCTTTCGGAACGCGCTCACACAACTCGATTTTCAAAACGGCGGCGCGAAGGCATTAAGCATCGTGCTGGCAGAATCACGCGAGTATGACACGCTGACGCTCTGGCATCTGCTCTCGCGTGTCTCCGGCGCAGAGCGTAATCGTGTCTATGAACGCATGGCCTCTCTGATTACCCCGCCACAGGGCGTGACGCGCGAAGGCGTGCTGCGCCTTGATAAAGGCATGCTCGATCTGTGGAAGAAAGAGCTTGAATGGGCGTGGTTTGAATAACAGAAGTTTTTGACTCTCCCGCATCCTCGTTGTGCAGTGAATTTTATCTTTAGGAGTAACGAACATGACTACACGTATCACATCGAGACTCATCGCGGGTTGCCTCCTCGTCTTCGCCCTCGCAGCGTTTGTCGGAGTCAGACTTTCCGCTCAACACGCTCCGGCGAATAAAGCACTGAAGAGCACGGCTGCGGCTAAAGGCCAATTGGTCGTCCACGAATGGGGCACGTTCACCTCTATTGCGGGGCGTGACGGCGTGGCGCTCGACTGGCGACCGCTCAATGGCCCAAGCGATCTGCCGAAGTTTGTCCATACCATGCAGGAAGGCAGCGGGGGCCTGCGCGATTCCAGGGTCCGGGCAAAGGCGACCATGTCGCGCGGGTTCGGATGGAGACGCCTGTCCTTTATTTTTATGCCACAAGCGAGATGGAAGTTTCCGTCAAAGTTGATTTCCCGAAGGGCAAGATTACCGAATGGTATCCGCAGGCGCGCGAGGCCAGCGCAGGCATTGATTGGGGAAAATTGAAAGTTATGCCAGGCGCGTGCCCTGAATTTCCCGGTCGAGAGTTCGCACAGCCACTATTACCCGGCGCGTGAAATGGACGCCGCGCCCGTTCAGGTTTGCAGCACGGACGGCAAGCCCGGGCAGCAGGAAAAGTTTCTTTTCTACAGGGGCGTCGGAATTTCGACTTGCCGCTTTCCGTTAAGCTCGAAGGCGAATCATAGTCTTAAAGAATCTGGCGCAAGGATGAGATTACGCATCTTGTCATCTTCGAGAATCGCGGCGGCAAGATAGGCTATCGTTTGTGCGACGCCTTCACGGGCGAGATGACGCATGAGCGCCCCGCGCTGGATAAGAGTATGGATGCGTTGCTCGCAGATTTGAAGCGATTCTCGTCGCCTCCGGGCTTTACGAAAAAGAGGCGCGGCGATGATTAAGACCTGGCGCGACAGTTGGTTCGAGGAAGGCATGCGTGTCTTCTACATCCTGCCGCGACAAATTCGACCGACGAGATTCTTCCCGTCACGATTGAGCCTCGCCCGGCGGAACTTGTCCGCGTGCTCGTCGGACGCGCCGAAGTCATCACGCCGCAGATGGAAAAGACCGTTCAGCAGCAGATTAGCCTGCTGCGTGATTCTTCGCCGAAGGTTCGTGAGACGGCGATGCGGGAGATTCGGAAATACGGACGATTTTCCGAGCCGATTCTCAAGCGGCTGCTGGAACAGGAGAGCGATACCACGGTTCGCTCTCTCATCAAGAGTCTCATCGAATCCTCCGACGCGGAGGCCAACATAGCGAAGAACTAAAACCAATTGCGAAACGTACGGATTGTGGAATGCGGATTTCGGATTGAAAGAGCGGTTATACTTTCTTCTTCTTAAATCCACATTCCGCAATCCGAAATCCGCATTGATAGGGAGGTGGAACATGAGAAACCAGAAATCACCAGAGCTGAATCGCAGACAGTTTATCAAGCGCGCAGCATTCGTCGTCTCCGCTTCCCGCTTTGAATGTGGGGGCTTTGGTGTTGTCAGGATGCAGCACGGGCGGCCAATCCCTGGCTCGCGCCGGATGGCGAGGCCGGCAACGACCCGAATAATCCCGCCTGGCGAATCAAGAATAATTTCAGAGACAGGAGCCGGGCGAGCCGCTGATTATCTCCGGGACGATTTACAGGCCTGACGGGGTGAAGCCTGTGGACGGAGCCAGACTCTACGTCTATCACACGGATGCCAGAGGCTACTATTCCGATCAAGAACGGCAAGGGGGACGCGCCCAAGCCGCGCCTGAAAGGATGGATGCAGTACGGTGCCGATGGCAAGTATGAATTTCATACCATCAAGGCCGCGCCGTACCCGGGCGGGAGCAACCCGGCGCACATCCACGGTACGCTCTCCGCGCCGGGCTACACGGAGTGCTGGATTGAAAATTACTTGTTTGAAGATGATCCCTTATTACCGCCGAAATCGCTCAAGACCTTGCATGGGACGCGGCAGCCTTCAGTCAATCATCGCTTTAACCGCTGCGAAAAGGCGGCGACGGACACGTACTCAGCTTGAGCGCGTCCGCGATTTCAAGCTGGAACAGAGACAGTGACTGCCCATTAATCACCATCGACGCGGGAACGACTTTCCTCCCTACATTTTGAGCTCTTTGTTCTGTAAGACATCCGTGCTGACTGGCCGTTATCAAGTTATAACGGTTCGGCAGGTGATTGACATCGGATTCGCAGGGCGGCGTTTATGAGGGTCTGATGCAGAAAGATATTGAAATGGACGGCGATTGGGCTGGCCGTCATCTTCGCCGCGCTGCAATTCATCCGCCCGGCGCGAACTAATCCTCCGGTTGATGAATCGCGCATGATTCAAGCGCACACGCGCATCACGCCGGAGGTCGCGACCATCCTTGATCGCTCCTGCAACGATTGCCACTCCAATCAAACGCGCTGGCCCTGGTACAGCAACGTCGCTCCCGTTTCATGGTTCGTCGTCAACCACGTCAACGTCGGGCGCAGGGAAATGAACTTTTCGGACTGGGCGCAGTATGAGCCGGGACGATCAGGCAAGGTTTGCTGAAAAAGATTTGCCGGAAATGAAAAGCGGCGCGATGCCGCTCTCCGTCCTACCTGCGCCTGCATCAAGAAGCGAAGCTCTCAAGCGAAGACGTAAGAAACGCTCTGCGACTGGGCGAACGCCGAAAGCCAGCGCCTTTCTCAAGCCGTCAAGTAAGTTCTGTTTTATAAGCCTGCGAGATGGCGTGTGTCGTTGATCGCCAGCACGCGGACGAAGCCATCTGAGCGCAGCTCAAAGCGTGTGATGCCACAATTGGTGGTCGCAATCCAGACTGGGCGCAACTCCGGCGCATCGAGCACACCCATCAGGTGCAGGGCGAGAATGCAGATTGTGCCGGTGTGAGAGAAGACACAGATGCTGCCCGCCTTTGTGCTGCTCAATCGCGCGGTCCAGCTGGCTTGAAGCGCGGTCGAGCGTTTGCCGATAGCTTTCGCCGCCGAGCAGGACGTGCTCGAAGTCTCTGCGAATCAACGCGGCATATTGTTCAGGATGCTGCGCGGCTGCCTCTTCAAACGTCAAGCCTTCCATCACGCCGACGCCGCGCTCGCGAAAAGCGCTCGATTTGCTCAACGTCCAGACCGGTCAAGCGCGCCAGCGGCATCGCCGTCTCGACTGCGCGAGACAAATCCGACGAATAAATTGCAGTGATTTTTTCCGCAACGGAGCGCCTGCGCGGTCGCTTCCGCCTGCTTGCGCCCGCGCGCTGAGAGCGGAGTCGCCGTATGCCCGCCGAAGCGTCCTGCGGCATTACCCTCGGATTGGCCGTGCCGGATGAGAAGGACGCGCGTCGTTTTCATACAAAAAGTGATGAGTGATGAGTGATTCGAGTGAAAGACAATTTCTTGCTTTTTGCTCATTACTCATCGCTCGATGCACTTTTAAGCTGCTACGGCTTCGGTTTTTAATTTCTCGGCTTGATAGTGTGTGACGAGAGCATTGATGATTTCATCGAGCGCGCCTTCCATGACCAGATCGAGTTGATGAATGGTCAAGCCGATGCGATGGTCTGAGACGCGGTTCTCTTTGAAGTTGTAGGTGCGAATCTTTTCGGAGCGGTCGCCTGAGCCGACCATCGCGCGCCGCTCAGATGCTTCGGCCTCGTGCTGCTTCTGCTCTTCAAACTCTTGCAGGCGGGCGCGCAAAACCCTCATGGCCTTCTCGCGGTTCTTAATCTGCGATTTCTCATCCTGCATCGAGACTACTGTGTTCGTCGGAAGATGCGTGATGCGGACCGCAGAATAGGTCGTGTTGACGCTTTGCCCGCCGGGGCCGGAGGAGCAGAAGGTATCAATCCGGAGGTCTTTCTGATCAATCTTCACGTCCACCTCTTCGGCTTCGGGAAGAATGGCGACGGTGATGGCGGAAGTGTGTATGCGCCCGGAGGTTTCTGTTTGCGGAACGCGCTGCACGCGATGAACGCCGGATTCGTGTTTGAGTTTGGAATAAACCTTATCGCCTTCGATGAGCGCGATTGCTTCCTTGACGCCGCCGATGCCGGATTCCGATGCTTCGAGGATTTCAAAGCGCCAGCCCTGACGCTCCGCATATCGCTGATACATTCTGAGCATCTCGGCGGCAAAGAGCGTCGCTTCGTCGCCGCCCGTCCCGGCACGAATTTCCACGATCACGTTCTTTTCATCGTTCGGGTCAGACGGAATCAACAGAAACTTTAAGGCTTCCTCATTTTGCTCGATGCGCGGATTGAAGCGAGTCGACTTCCAGACGCGCCATCTCGCGCATCTCCTCGTCGTCCGCTGTGTCAATAACTCCTCGCGCGCCCGCGAGTTCGTCCTGCAGCGATTTCAACTCGCGATACCTGGTGACGATTTCCCCTAGACTGCGATGCTGCTTGGCAGCTTTCACATAAGCAGACTGATCCGACATGATGTCAGGCTGTGACAGCTCCTCGGTCAATGCTTCGTAACGCGCTTCGATCTGTTCCAGTTTCTCTAACATAAAATTCAGGCGAGAGGTGTGGCCTCCGCAGTTTGTGGTTGCGGCTCAAGCTTTAAGGATTCTTTGAGAGCGATGAGCGCAACTTCCAGTTGCTTATCGTCAGGCTCTTTGGTCGTGATGTTCTGGAGCCAGACGCCGGGCAGCGTAATCAGTTTGAAAATAATCCCGCCCTCTTTCTTCGCCGAGAATCGGATGACTTCGTAGGAGAGTCCGGCGACGAGCGGCATCAGGGCGATGCGCACCAGCATGTTGTAAAGAAGCGAATCGAACTTGATGACCGAGAAGAGGACGATGGAGACGAGCATCACGACCATCAGGAAACTCGTTCCGCAGCGCGGGTGCTGGCGCGGCTGTGTGCGCGCATTCTCGACCGTCAACGCCAGTCCGTTCTCCCATGTGAACACCGTCTTATGTTCCGCGCCGTGATACTCGAAGACGCGCCGGATGTCCTTCACCAGCGAGAAAGCTGAAAATCATGATGATGAAGAACGACATCCGAATCAGACCGTCAATCAGGTTAAAGCCGACGGTCGGCCTCACCGGATGAAGGTAAGTTTTCACGCTGCCCCAGCGCGCGTTTGTACCAGGCATTGTTTGCCGCCGTAGCGGAGCTGCGGCAGTCGCCGCGGTCGTCGCCTGATGCGGCGGCAGCGCGCTTTGCGTTTGCACGACCGGTGCAGGGTTCAGCCGTCGTGGGCGCGGGCGCTGCCCAGCCGGCGGCGATGAAGAGAGCGTTTGTCAAAAGCAGCGGGGCGACGATGAAGAGCAGGACATTGAAAAAGATGGCGAAGATGATAGAGCCTGCGGCGGCGGCAGTCGTGCCCTTTTTCATCTCGTCTTTAGCGCGCTTCTGCGTCGGCACTGGAGATGAGTCCGGGCAAGCCGCCTGTGATGCCTGCGAAATCGCCCTCGCCTTCAATGACGGCGGGTGTCAGGCACTTTGACTTCCGTCTCTTCAGCCACTTCAGCATCGGCGAAAGCCTGGTTCGCGGAGTAGTTCAAAGCCTTGATGCCCAGCCCCATTGATTGAACCAGCACCGCGCCTCCGCGCAGAACTGGAAGCTTCAGGAGAGGATACTTGTCGCTCCACTTGGGCAACACGGCGGCGGTATTGACAATGCTGCCATCGGCTTTCCGCACGGCGATGGCGTAAGCATTGGGGGTCCGCATCATCACGCCTTCGATGACGGCCTGCCCGCCGACGATTAAATCTCTTTCGTTTGCGCTCACTTTTGATTTCCTTCCGGGAGAAGCTAGTGGGAAGCAACAACGCCGACCTTTCCGGTCTAGGGCCGGACGCATGTCGTGTGAATTATGATACACGAAAAGCGACCGACCGAAGTTGAAAGAATCGGCGTTTCTGGTTTTGTGTGGCTAATGCTGTCGGGTCGTGACCTGTAAAACTCGCATTGGCGTTTGAACTGACTAAAATTACTGCGCGGCGGCGGTTTCGGTTGCGGCGGTTACGGTTTCTGCCGCTTCCTCCTGCTTTTTGCCGTAACGCTTGTTGAAGCGATCAACGCGTCCGGCGGTGTCAATCAGCTTCTGTTTGCCCGTGAAGAACGGGTGACACTCGGAGCAGATTTCGACGTGAAGTTCGTCCTTGCGCGTCGAGCGCGTGGTAAACTGGTTGCCACAGGCGCACTGCACCTTGATTTCGTGATATTCGGGGTGAATTCCTTGCTTCATGTTCCTCTTGTTCCTTCTCTATAGACGGCAATCCGTGCCTCTCTCCAAACAAGCTATGATACGGTCTCTGAGCGTCCAACGTCAAGTTTGACGGGCCTTTGACGCCTCCGCACACAGCTTTCCGACTTTATCTGAAGAGTTTATTGACAATGGCGCAAATCGCATGTTACAACGCACCTGACCGTCCCATTTGCTGTACTCATAGCATTAACACCGTAAGAGCGTTAAAGCCGAAGTTCTGCGCTTCAGTCTTAGCCGAAAGCCCGAGAGCGCAACTTAAGTCAGGGTGTAAGTTCGAGACGTGATGGCAGACGAGACCAAAAAGCCGGATGCCCCCAGAGCCGCTGCCGATGCCAACGCGCCGGAACAGCCCGATGCGCCTCGTATCCCGTCGCCTCCGCGCACAGATGACAAAAGCCCCAGCCCCGGCTCCGAGATCGAAAACGCGGGGCACTTGCCCCCACCGCCTGAGAGCGCCTCGTCTACCACTGACGTAACTCCTGAAAACCAGGCTGCGCTCACAGGTAAAGCTCCTTCCGGTAGCTCAACCAGCGGCACGACCGTTCCTGCTTCGTCAACCAGTCCGGCAGGAGCGCCAGCAAGTGAAGCCATTGCGCCCGGCTCTCAGCCTCCGGGCGGCGCATCGCCCGCCGTTGGCGACCCCGGCTCAAGCCCTTCGCAATCCGATCTGGAGAAGGCTGCGAAGATTGCCGAAGCGAAGGCGCGCGCGGCAGCCGCCAAGCAGGCCGCCGGAGACAAGCCCGCGCCTCCGGCACAGCCGGGGACATCTGCTCCCGGCGCTCCCAAAGCCCCGGTGAAGAAAAAAGACGAAGGGCCGAAACCTACGGACGCTTCAACGCATCCCCTTGTTAAAAAGATTCGTGACCAATTTGGCGACGCTCTTCTGGAAGCCTCCGAGTTTATCGGGCAGCTTTCGATTCGCCTTGACGGAGCGCGCATTCTGGAAGTTTGCGAGTATCTAAAGCGCGATACGGAAACGTCGTTCAACTTTCTCTCGGACGTGACGTGCGTGCATTTCCCTGACCGCAGCGATGCGCCCTTTGAGATGGTCTATCATCTTTATTCAATCAGTGCGAATGAGCGTGTGCGTTTGAAAGTTGCGACGGATGAAACGACGGGCGTGGAGAGCGTGGCGAGCATTTGGCCGACGGCAAACTGGATGGAGCGCGAGGTCTTCGATCTCTTCGGCGTGCCGTTTGGCAACCACCCGGACTTGCGCCGCATATTGCTTCCGCCCGACTGGGAAGGCCACCCGCTCAGGAAAGAATATCCGCTGGAATTTATAGAGAACAACTGGACGACAAGGCATCTGCCTGAGTTCACAGCAGTGCAGCAGGAGCAACTTGTGCAGCGACGCAACTACGGCCTGGAAATGCTCTCCATGCCCGCCGAGCGCCGCGTCCGCGAGATTTTCCGAAGCGGCAAGGAAGTAATGCCGAAAGATAAGTAAACAGTTTTCGGTTTTCAGTTTTCAGCAAAGACAAGTTGCTTCTTCTGAAAACTGAAAACTGAAAACTGAAAACTGATTATGTCTCCAAAAGAACTGGCCGCGCATTACGAGGCTAAGGTTTTCGATACGAAGGAAGCTGCGGAGGCGGCTGGCTTCGTGCTGACGGAAACGCACGCCCCGCGCAACATCTGGAATAAAGCGAGCGCGGCGCAGGCCGTCATGCACAAGCTGCTGGCGCGTCGGGCAAGCGGAGAAGCCAAAGAGATTGGTCTTGTGCTTGAGAATTACAGCCTGACGGGTTGCTATCTTCCGGCAGAGGCGAACGCAAACGCGTAGGCTTGATCCACTCAAGCATAAGGTTTAAGAGTTAGCTTATGCCCCTCGAAAATTTTGCAGGCGAGGCTTGCGTTTTATTCGGGATGTTGACATTGGCTCTCGTCGATCTTTGGAGACGTTGGCGACGCTCAACGCGCAGGCAACAAGCCAGAAAGAGACGTTGGGAGCGACGGCTCTCAAAAATTTACAAGCGACGCTTCAAAGCACAAGCGCAATGAGTTTCCGATGTTCAGTAATTGTGAAGTGATATGCACCAGGTAGAAATTGCGACAACCAGAGAGACGCTGCTCGACAGCCCTGAGATGATTCTCAACATGGGGCCGCAGCACCCCTCTACGCATGGCGTGCTGCGCGTCATCCTGCGGCTCGATGGCGAGACCGTGATTGATCTCGATTGCGACATCGGTTTCCTTCATCGCGGGATGGAGAAGATTGCGGAGAACCGCCAGTATCCGATGATTGCGCCCTACTGGGACCGGCTAGATTATCTCGCCGCCGTCTCTAACGGGCTGGTCTGGGTCGAAACGGTCGAGCAGATGATGGGACTCGTTGTTCCGCCGCGTGCTCATTACATTCGCACCATCCTGACGGAGTTCAATCGCATCGCGTCGCACCTGCTCTGGCTCGCCACGCACGCGCTGGATATCGGCGCGGTCACGGTTCTGCTCTGGTGCCTGCGCGAGCGCGAAGAGATTCTGAAGATTTTCGAGCGGCAGTTCGGCGCTCGCCTGACCTGCCACGCGTGGCGCATCGGCGGGATGCCAAACGATGCTTACGACGATTTTGAAAAGGACGTGCGCCAGTTCGTCAACAATTTCCCGAAGCGCATAGACGAATATGAAACGCTGCTTTCGGAGAATCGCATCTGGCTCAGCCGCACGGTCGGCATCGGCGTCATCTCTGCCGAGGATGCGGTTGGCATAGGACTATCGGGGCCGGCTCTGCGCGGCTCAGGCGTGGCGTGGGACATTCGCAAGAGTCGTCCCTACGCGGCCTACGCTGACATGGACTTTGACGTGCCCGTCGGCGAAAACGGCGACACCTATGATCGCTACCTCGTCCGGCTCGAAGAGTTGCGACAATCGCGCCGCATCATCCAGCAGGCGATAGACAAACTGCCGGACGGCCCTGTCAACGCGAAAGTGCCGAAAATCATCAAGCCGCCGGTGGGCGACTATTATCATTCGATTGAAGGGCCAAAGGGAGAGATCGGCTGCTATCTCGTCGCCGATGGAACGTCAAGCCCGTGGCGCGTGCGCGTGCGTCCGCCCTCATTCATCAACTTGCAGGCGCTTCGCCAGATGTGCATCGGCCATTTGGTCGCGGATGTCGTCGCCATCATCGGCACGTTGGATATTGTGCTGGGAGAAATAGACAGGTAATGGTTTTCAGTTTTCGGTTTTCAGTTTTCAGCCGCGAGCTTTTTACTGAAAACTAAAAACTGAAAACTGAAAACTATGAACACAGTTCATCTCAAAGTTCAGCCGATGACACGCGAGGCGTTCGCGCCGTTCGGGGTGTTGATTGATAGTCGCGGGTCGGTGGAGATTGATTTGGGGAAGGGCGTGCCGAGTTTGACAGGGGCGACCGCCGAGCGGCGACCCTTTCGGTTTGATTTCATGGCGCGGCACAGGCTTTCGATGCAGGTCTTCTCGCCGCTTGTTTCGTCGCGCTTCGTGATTGCGGTCGCGCCGCCGAATGAACGCAACGCGCCCGACGTTGAAAGAATCAGTGCTTTTTTAGTTGACGGGCGATTGCCTTACGCTTATCACAAAGGGACATGGCATACGCCGCCGTTTCCCACTGGCGAATGGGCTTCCTATTTGGTAGTTGATCGCGCAGGGACGCTGGACGACGATTGGGAGTTGGTTGATTTGAAAGTGACGCATCAGACGATCTTCGAGATTGAGCTATAGAAGATTAGAGAACATGCTCGCATATTTCGCGCCGCCAAATTTTATAGACAACCTGCTCTTGAAGTTCTTCGAGCCGGAGACGGTCAACTATGTCGTGTGGCCGTTTATTCAAATCGGCGCGGTCGTCACCGCGATTGCCGTCTATGCGCTGTATGCGACCTACGCCGAGCGAAAGATCTCCGCTTTCATGCAGGCTCGCCTTGGGCCGATGCGCGTGGGCAAGTGGGGACTCTTGCAGCCGCTGGCTGATGCCATCAAGCTGCTGACGAAAGAAGACCTCGCGCCTGACAAGGCCGACCTCTACACCTTCAAGTTCGCGCCGTTTATTTCCGTTGCTGCCGCTTTCATCGTCTTCGCCGTGATTCCGTTTGCGCCCGATTGGGGTGTCATCACGGATGTCAACATCGGGTTGCTGTTCGTCCTCTCGATCTCAAGCGTCGGCGTGCTGGCGTTGATTCTGGCGGGCTGGGCGTCAAACTCGAAATACGCTCTGATCGGTGGGCTTCGCTCCAGCGCGCAGATGATTTCGTATGAAGTCGCGATGGGGCTTTCGATTATCGGCGCGTTGATGTTCTCGCGCACGCTCTCGCTCTCCGGGTTTGTCGGCGCGCAACAAACGGATGCCATCTGGTACGTGATGTACCAGCCGCTCGGCTTCCTGATCTTTCTCGTCAGCGGGATTGCGGAAAACAACCGCGCGCCGTTTGATTTGCCCGAAGCGGAGTCCGAACTCGTCGCGGGCTTTCACACGGAATATTCGGGCATGCGCTGGTCGCTCTTCTTCATGGCCGAATACGCCGCGATGGTCGTCGTCTCGGCAGTCGCCACCACGCTTTACTTAGGGGGCTGGTACTTTCCATTCGTTTATCGTCTGACTGAGGCCAACGGGTATCACACGCTTTACGTGATCGTCAGCCTCTTCGTCTTCATCGCCAAGCTGACGCTCTTGCTTTATCTCTATTTCTGGTTGCGCTGGACGCTCCCGCGCTTCCGCTACGATCAACTGATGGACATCGGCTGGAAATGGCTGATTCCGACGGCTCTCATCAACATCGTGCTGACGGCCATCGCCGTCTTTACCGTGCAGGCGCTTGACGGCTGGAGGGGAATCGAGACGATTGAGTCAACCACGCTGGGACTTAACCTCTCAGCGACCGGTAAAGCCATCATGGTTGGCTATGGCATCATTGGAGTGTTCATCTCGGCGGGCCTGCTGTCCATCATTAACTGGCGCTCGCGGGATTTCAACCTGAGGAAGCAGCGCCGCAACATACGGCTCATCAACTTGCCGCAAGGCAAACCGGCGGTCGCTCCGCCAGCAGTAGAACAGGGATGAAAAGTTTCGAGTTACGAGTTTCGGGTTTCGAGTCAAAGGGTCGAAACTCGCAACCCGAAACTCGTAACTTCAAGGAGTTTTTTTATGCCGGCAGTAAATGTTCCGCAGACGAAGTTCATGGAGAAGCTGAAACGCTTCTTCATGGTTGATTTTTTGAAGGGGCTGGGGCTGACGCTCAAGTACAACCTCGGGGCGATTACGGACAAGGATGCTGTTGGGGGCAAAGGCATCTATACCGAGCAATATCCGAAGGTGAGGCCAGACGTTGCGCCGCGCTTTCACGGTGCGCCGCGTCTCAACATGGACCCGGAAACGCACGACACGCTCTGCATCGCCTGCAACCTCTGCGCGCTCGCCTGTCCGGAGGATTGCATTGACGTGATTGCGATGGACATCGAAATCACAGTCGCGGGCAAACAGCGCAAGAAGAAGGTGCTCGACGAATTCATCTTCGATACCTCGCGCTGCATGTTCTGCGCGCTTTGCCAGGAGGCTTGCCCGACCGCCTGTCTGGAACTGACGCAGGAATTTGAACTCGCCACCTATTCACGCGCCGGATTCGTCTGGAATCGCGAGATGTTGGAACAGGGACGCGAGACGGTTAAATATCTGAAATAACAGTTTTCAGTTTTCGGTTTTCAGTTTTGAGCAAAGACAAGTTGCTTCTTCTGAAAACTGAAAACTGAAAACTGAAAACTGAAAACTATGACTCTCTCCGGCTGGGAAGCAGTCTTCTTCTGGGTGTTCTCGATTGCGGCGCTGATCGCTGGCCTTCTGACGATCATGGCGCGCAATGCGGTGCATAGTGCGCTCTTTCTGATTTCGGCGCTGGTTTCGATTGCGGCGCTCTTTATTCTGTTGGGCGCGGAATTTATCGCGGGCGTGCAGATTCTGGTTTACGTCGGCGGCGTGATGGTGCTTTTCCTGTTCGTCATCATGCTGGTCAACGTCGGTGCGGAAGAGCGTGGGAGCGAGCGCATCTTCAATCGCCCGGCGCAGGTCGTTGCCACCACCGTCTTCGCGCTCTTGCTCGCCGTCGGGTTGGTTTACGCGCTCAATCAGGGTTACAAGGGACTTCAGGAGAACAACAAGGATAAGACCGCCACGGCTGAAATAAGACGCTCCATCGAACAGCAGGATTTACCGAACGCGGCCACCGGCACGTTCAAGATTACGAAGGACACGGAGCGTGTCGGCAGCAGTCTCTATCGCTATGCCTCGCTGCCGTTCGAGATTGCGAGCGTGCTCTTGCTCGTCGCCATCATCGGCTCGGTCATGCTCGCGCGCACGGTCAAGCAGGAAGCCGCCGTAGACGACGTTGACCCGATGGAAAAGCAGAATGAAAGGAAGGACGATAGACCATAGACTATAGATAGACGATTGATGCCTCAAACGCTCTTCATCGTCCATCGTCCATCGTCCGATGATTATGACCAGCATCTTAACTTCCACCTTCGTCTTCTTTTTGCAGGAAGCCTCTGGAGGCCGCGCCGATGCCATCATGCAGGGAGTGAAGAATCCCGACCTGTCGAAGTTTCTGGTCATCGGCGCGTTGCTGTTTATCATTGGCGTGGCGGGCGTGCTCACCCGCCGCAACATCATCGTCATTTTCATGTCCATCGAGTTAATCCTGAATGCTGCCAATCTGAACTTCATCGCCTTTTCGCGCTACCTGCAAGACATCGGCAGCGTCAACGCCATCACCGGGCAGGTTTTCACCGTCTTTATCATCGTCGTCGCGGCGGCTGAAGCCGCCATCGGGCTTGGCATTGTCATCGCGCTTTATCGCAACAAGGAAACGATCTGGGTTGACGAGATTGACCTGCTGAAATGGTAGGAAGCCTTCTCAACGGAACCCCCCCGCCGGAGGTGACAAGCATTTCATCCGGCACAGGCTCTGGAAGCTTAACCCGGCTTCTACGAGAAAGGGACAACTTGAAATGCCAGGTCAAAACAGAATCCCCCTCGCGTTCACGGTCTCGTTTCTTCTCAGTATGGTCATCGTC
Organism: uncultured Acidobacteriota bacterium; assembly: GCA_963811065.1. GTDB lineage: Bacteria > Acidobacteriota > Blastocatellia > Pyrinomonadales > Pyrinomonadaceae > QHXM01. The sequence continues at coordinate 181,373 of CAWEPR010000006.1, read as the reverse complement.
TTGGGCTACACCAAGGCGGCGACTTCGAATCAGCGGAATGAAAATGTGAATGCTTCCGCGTCCTCGAATACAGCCGCCCCCGCGTCTTCGCTTGCCGGAGCGGCAAAGATAGAAGACAAAGGAGACTTTAAGCTGGTTTATGTGCCCATCAAAGATAAGAAAAATCACGGAGACCTCGAATCGCTGATCAAAGGCTCGAAGCTGTTCGACGGTATTATCGGCGACCTCAACAAAGAGTTAGCCCTGCCGGTTGACGTTCGGGTGATGTTTTCGGAATGCACGGGGCTGCCCGACGTGGAAGAGACCGGGGTTGAGAATGCCTGGTTTAACCCCGAAGCGAACGAGATAGTGATTTGCTACGAGTTGATAGCGAAGACGGAATCCCTTTTCGAAGACGACGAGAAGACAGCGGCGGAATTAAATGACGCTGTCCTCGGCTCGACCGCGTGGACATTCTTTCACGAACTGGGACACGCCCTCGTCAGTATTCACAAACTTCCGATTACCGGAAAGGAAGAGGATGCGGTTGATCAACTCTCGACTTTCATCCTCTTACAGGGAGGCGACGCTGGTGAGAGCGCGGCTCTGAGCGGGGCTGAGGATTTTCTGCGTGAGGAAGACGAGACGGGCGATCTGGACATGGCCGACACGCACTCGCTCAGCAAGCAGAGGTTCTATAACATCATTTGCTGGATTTATGGCCAGAACGAGGAAAAGTACGCGGAGTTAGTTGAGGGAGACGACGCGGTCTTGCCGAAGGGCAGGGGAGATAATTGTGCATCCGAATATGAGCAGATCTCGCGAAGTTGGACGACTTTGCTGACTCCTTTCATGAAGAAGTAAATTCGAGTCTATGTATAAACTAATCTGGCTCGTTCCATTGCTCCCGCTCGCAGGCGCAGCCATCAACGGCCTGCTGGGACGCAGGTTCCGTTTCTCGGAAAAGCTCGTCGGCGGTATCGCCGTCGGTTCCGTTGCGCTCGCGTTTCTGTTGAGCGTGATGGCTGTCTGGTCGTATGGCTTCAGCCATGATGCGCGCTGGCCTGCCCCGTACCTGACGAGCGAAGACGGCGGATTCAAGTACACCTGGATTCCGAGCGGCGCGGTCGAGATTACGCAGGGACAGATTGAACGCAGGAACGCGAACCTCGATGAGCAGATGAGAGAAGCCATCAGGAGCGGTGAAGTTAAGCCCGGTGAAGCCAAGCTCTTCGGCACGAGCCAGGAACCATATCACACCGGGCGCGGCGTGGCGCTGGATATCGAATGGAGTTATCAACTCGATCCGCTCTCCTCCGTCTTCATGCTCATCATCACAGGCGTGGGCTTGTGCATCTTCGTCTTTGCGACGGGCTACATGCACGGCGATGCGGGCTTCTATCGCTTCTTCGCCTATCTGGGCCTCTTCATGTTCTCGATGCTCGTGCTGGTCATGGGGTCGAACTTCCTGATGATGTTCGTCGGCTGGGAGGGAGTGGGCTTATGCTCATACCTGCTCATCGGTTATTACTTCGACCGTAAAGAAGCTGGCGACGCCGCGCGCAAGGCTTTCATCACAAACCGCATCGGAGACTTCGGCTTTACGCTCGCCATCTTTGCCATCATCGCCACTTTCGGCTCAGTCCAGTACACGGATGTGGTCAGTCAGGCCGCGAGTTATCCGATTGAGGTACTTGGCCAGTGGGGACTCATGTCGTGGATTGCGCTCGGACTCTTCATCGGCGCAATCGGCAAGTCCGCTCAGATTCCTTTATTCGTCTGGCTGCCGGACGCGATGGCCGGGCCGACGCCCGTCTCCGCATTGATTCACGCGGCGACGATGGTCACCGCCGGTCTCTACATGCTGACGCGCACCAACGTCATCTTTCAGCACTCGCAGACGGTGATGCTGGTGGTGGCAATCGTCGGAGCGTTGACCGCACTCTTTGCCGCGACCATCGGCATCACGCAGAACGACATCAAGAAGGTGCTGGCTTATTCGACCATCTCGCAGCTCGGCTTTATGTTCCTTGCCTGCGGCGTCGGCGCGTTCGCCATCGGCATCTTCCACGTCATGACGCACGCCTTCTTCAAAGCCCTGATGTTCCTCGGCGCAGGGAGCGTGATTCACGGGATGCATCACGAGCAGGACATGCGACGGATGGGGGGCCTCAGGAAGTACATGCCGAAAACGTACTGGACTTTCTTCGCGGGCTGGCTCGCCATCTGCGGCATCCTGCCGTTTAGCGGCTTCTGGTCGAAAGATGAAATCCTGTGGCAGACGGCTTCGACCAGCTACATTCCGGGTGGCTGGATTCTCTGGCTCATCGGCACTTTGGCTGCGACCTGCACGGCTTTCTACATGACGCGGCTAATGGCTCTGACCTTCTGGGGCAAGCCAAGATTTCTGGAGAAATCTGCGGGCGGGCAAGCGGATGAAGCGCATGCTCATGGCTACGATGAGGGGCGCGATACGCACGACGCGCAAACGGATTCGGTCGGCTATCGCCCGCAGCACGACGCAGAGGAGCATGTCGGCATAGCTCACGATGTTTTGGCGGCGCGCGCCGGTAAACACATCCACGACGAGCACGAACATGGCTCGCACGTGCCGCACGAATCGCCGCGCTCTATGTGGGTTCCGCTCGCTGCGCTCGCCGTGCTGGCGACGATTGGCGGCCTTATCGGCATCGGCCCGGCCTTCAAGTTTGTCACGGGCAGCGAGCATCCGGGCGGACGCCTCAACATCGTCACGTGGCTTGAGCCTGTCATCTGGAATCCGCAAACGCGCGCGTTTGATAGAGGAAAGGAAGCCGCCGGGGGCGAGCACGCGAAGGCTGCGGAAGGCCAGGGCGCGTTGCTTGCTTCGACCTCTCCGTCTGCGCCGAGCGAAGAAGCGCACGGCGAGACGAAAGGCGTTGAGGCTCAGTCTCCTTACGGCGATACGGGATTCAATCTGGCGCACGCGGCAGAAAAGAGTCTCGGTCATACGGGTGCGGAATGGCTCTTCATTGTCATCTCGCTCATCGCCGCCGGAATCGGCATTGGTTTAGGCTGGCTCTTTTACATCAAGAAACCCGGCTTGCCCGATGTCTGGGCTAATCGTCTGCGCCCCGCTTATCGCGCGAGCTTCAACAAATACTGGGTGGACGAACTCTACGGCAAGCTCTTCACCCGGCGCACAATGGACGCAGCGCGCGGTGTTTACGCCGTTGACTCACGCGTCATTGACGGCGCGGTCAACGGAACGGCGTGGCTCGCGCGCGCGACAAGTCGGATTGTGGGCGGCTTTGACAAATACATCGTTGACGGCCTCGTCAACGGCGTTGCCAATTTCATCGGCAAGCTGATGTCGCGCCTCATTCGCAGCGCGCAGACTGGCCTGACGGCAAACTACGCGCTCGTGATGGTGCTCGGTCTGGTGGTCGCCGTCGCGCTCTTTTTCGGTAAAGACCTTTGGAATGCAGTTTTCGGTTTTCAGTTCTCAGTTTTCGGCTTCCTCTGATAACTGATGCTTGATGACCGAACTGATTAACTGAAAACTGAAAACTCAGAACTGAAAACTGATTATGAGATACATTCTCTCCATCGTCACGTGGTTGCCCACGCTCGGCGCGATCATCATTCTCGCTCTGTTTAAGAAGGAGCAGGGCAACGCGATTAAGAAGTTTGCGACCGCGTGGTTCGGCTTAGCCTTCATCGCCTCACTGCTGTTGTTCACCTATGACAAGGCGAAGGGCGGGATGCAGTTTCTGGAAGACCTGCCCTGGATTCCGGTCATCGGGGCGCGCTACCAGATGGGCGCGGACGGCGTGGCGGTGCTGCTGATTGTGCTGACGACGCTCTTGGGCGTAATCGCTTGCCTGTCGTCCTGGAAGTATATCGAGAAGCGCGAGAAGGAATACTATGTTCTGCTGCTGGTGCTGCAAACAATGGTCGTCGGCGTCTTCTCTTCGATGGACATGTTTCTGTTCTACCTCTTCTTCGAGGTTTCGCTCGTGCCGATGTACTTCCTCATCGGCATCTGGGGCGGCGAGCGCAGGCTCTACGCGGCCATCAAGTTTTTCCTGTACACGCTGGTCGGCTCGGTCGTGATGCTGCTCGGCGTGTTGAAGATGTATTTCCTGACGCAGGACACCGCTCTGGCCGCGCAGATCACCCAAACGACGGTCGACAATCTTGCCGGTAATCCAGAGGCGGCTAATCTGGTTTCAACCTCGGTGCAGGCAGCGTTTGCCAACGGCACGGGAACTTTCAATATCATCTACATGCAGGCGATGGGGTCGGTGATGGAGATGGGCACGATGCAGGTCTTGCTCTTCTTCGCCTTCGCCCTCGGCTTTGCGATTAAGGTCCCGATGTGGCCGTTTCATACGTGGCTGCCGGACGCGCACGTCGAAGCTCCGACGGCAGGCTCCGTCATCCTCGCAGGCATTCTGCTGAAACTCGGCACTTACGGATTCTTCCGCTTCAATCTGCCGATGTTTCCGAAAGCTTCGATGGACGAAAGCTACTTCGGCGGTTTCGGCGTCCGCAGCATCATGATCCTGCTCGCCATCATCGGCATCATCTACGGCGCACTCGCCGCAATGTATTTCGTCGTCAAGAAGGATGGTGACGTGAAGAAGCTGGTCGCCTATTCTTCCGTCTCTTCGATGGGCATTGTTATCTTAGGGCTATTCGCCTTGAATCCGAACGGCGTCAACGGCGGCGTGCTGCACATGATTAATCATGGCATCTATTCCGCCGCGCTCTTTCTGCTCGTCGGCATTATCTATGAGCGGCGTCACACGCGCAAAGTCTCTGAATTCGGCGGGCTGTCTCATGTCATGCCGGGCTACGCCGCAGTCTTTCTGGCGATGGCGATGACGGCCATCGGCTTGCCGCTCCTGTGCGTGTTCATCTCCGAGTTTCTAGCGATGCGCGGCGCGTTTGAAGCCAATCCCTGGTGGGCTGGCTGGGCTGCGCTTGGCATCATCCTCAACGCGGGCTACATGCTCTGGCTTTACCAACGCATGTTCTTCGGCAACATTGATAATCCGAAGAACAAGAATCTGCCGGACATGACGGGGCGAGAGTGGGCCTACATGACGCCGCTCGTTATCCTCTCGCTCTGGATTGGCATCTACCCGAAGACGTTTATTGACTATATTCAAAAGCCCGTCGCGGCGGTCGTGCGACAGGTGAGACCGGATTATCCGATACCGGGCATGCCCCCGGCAGGAGAGGTCAGAACAACGCTGAACACTGAACGCTGAAGTTAAAACAGTTCATCGTTCATCGTTCCGCGCGCATCGTTTAAAAACAGTATGCTCTCATTCCTTCAAGCCAACGCCACAGAGCTTTACAAGCTGAGCGATCTGCAATTGATCGCGCCGGAGATAATCCTGACCGTCTGCGCGTGCGTCGTGCTCGTGATGGAAGTCGTCCTGCCGTACAAGAAGAGCAAGTGGACGGCCTACTTCGCGCTCGTCGGCATCGCTCTGGCCTTCGTCTCTCTCGTCGCACTCTTTTTCAGCATGGGAGGTTTCCAGAGCCTCAAAGACTCAGGCGCTCTGCCAGCCATTGACGGTTTCTACGGCATGGTGCGGATAGATGGATTCGCCATCGTCTTCAAAGTGATCTTTCTTTTGGCGGCTGCCCTCTCGATTGCGATTTCAACGAAGTTTCTGGATGTCGAAGGCGAGCAGCACGGCGAGTATTATGCGCTCGTTCTGTTTGCCACCGTCGGGATGATGTTTCTCGGCTGCGGCTACGACCTCATTTCGCTCTACATCAGCCTGGAACTGATGGCGCTGACGTTCTACGTTTTGGTCGCTTTCACCAAGCGGCAGAAGCGTTCGAACGAAGCTGCGATGAAATACTTTCTGTTGGGAGCGTTCTCGTCCGGGATTCTGCTCTACGGGATGTCATTGATTTACGGCGTCGCAGGCTCAACGAATCTCGGCGACATCTCAAGCGCCGTTAGCTCAGCCCTGACGACATCCGACCCGACGGGGTCTGTGATGGGTCTCCCCTTGCGCCCGCTGCTCCTGCTCGGCATGATCGGAATGGCTGCCGGGTTGTTCTTCAAAATCTCCGCCGTGCCGTTTCATATGTGGGCGCCCGATGCTTACGAAGGCGCTCCGACCTCCGTCACGGCCTTTCTCTCCACAGGCTCGAAAGCCGCGAGCTTCGCGCTCTTCGCACGCATCTTCATGGAAGCTCTTCCGGCGATGCGCGCAGACTGGGCGCCGCTGCTTGGCCTCGTCGCCGCCATCACCATTCTGGTCGGCAACTGGGGGGCCGTCACGCAGGAGAACTCGAAACGCCTGCTCGCCTATTCGTCAATCTCGAATGCGGGTTATCTGCTGCTCGGCCTGATAGCCATGAATCAGTATGGCTACACCGGGTTGGTCATCTACCTGTTCGTTTACACGCTGATGAATCTGGGCGCGTTCGGCATCATCATCAGCCTCCGTCGGCGCGGGATTATCGGCGACAACGTTGACGATTTGACCGGACTAGGGCAGAAAGCGCCGGGCATGGCGATTATGATGACGGTCTTCATGCTCTCGCTCGGCGGGTTGCCGGTGACGGGTGGTTTCATCGGCAAGTGGTTTCTCTTCGGCGGGCTGATTCAACGCGGCACGGATGAAGGTAAATCGTGGTACTACTGGCTGGCCATCTGGGCTATTCTCAATACGGTCGTTTCCTTTTACTATTATGTGCGCTTCATTCGCGCCATGTACTTAAGCGACCGCGTGGCCGATGAGCGTCCGCTCTCGCTCTCTCCTGCGCTGAAGACTGCGCTCGTCGTTTCGCTCGTCGGGATAATTTTTATAGGCATCTACCCGCAGCCGTTTATTGACCTCGCGCAGAAACTTATGCCCCACTGAGCCTGCGCGCTGCCGCAGGGCTGGCGTAAGGTCGGGAACGGGTTTGTTTGAGGCGGTGATTCTCTCGTAGAATCATCGCCTCAAACATTTTATGTGGGTCTTTTACTTTTTCGCCGCGCTGCTCGTTATTCAGTCCGTCCTCTCTCTTCAAGGCGGCGCGCGTTACCTTTCCTATTTCCGGCGCGAGACGGCGCAAGACAATCCGGACTTTGCGCCTTATGCTTCCATCATCGCGCCCTGTCGCGGTCTCGACGAGGGATTGCGTGAGAATCTCTCTGCGCTTTTCCAGCAGGACTATCCCGCTTACGAAATCATCTTCGTCACAGACCGCACGGATGATCCCGCGCTCTTTGTTATTGAAGAAGTTCGCCGTGAGTTTGGTTCGGCAAATCAGGTCGCGAGTCGCGTGGTCATCGCAGGCGAGGCAACCGAAAGCGGGCAGAAGGTTCACAACCTGCGCGCCGCTGTGAGTGAAGCAGATGCGAAAAGCGAGCTTTTCGTCTTCGTTGATTCTGATGCTCGCCCACGCGCTGGTTGGCTGCGCTCGCTCGTCGCGCCGCTCGCAGATGAAAGGATGGGCGCGGCGACGGGTTATCGTTGGTTCATGCCCGTGAGCGGCAACTTCGCTTCACGCCTGCGCGCCGTCTGGAACGCTTCCATCGCCTCGGCTCTGGGCGAGCGAAGCGACAAAAACTTTTGCTGGGGAGGCTCGACCGCCATCAGCCGCGAGGCGTTCGAGCGAGCCGGGGTGTTGGACGAGTGGCGCGGTGCGGTCTCAGACGACTTTGCGATGATGCGCGCGCTTCGTCGCGCCGGGCTTCCGATTCATTTTGTCCCCAATTGCCTGACCGTCACGCACGAAGATTGCAGCTTTCGTGAACTGCTGGAATTCACCACCCGCCAGTTGAAGATCACGCGTGTTTACGCTCCACACTTCTGGCAGATAGTCCTCTTCAGCAATCTTCTCTTCGTCCTTATCTTTTTCGGCGGCTTGGGTCTCGTTATCACTCGCGCCTTGCTCGGTTTCCCCTTTATATGGCCGCTCACCTTCATCCTCGTTATCTACGCGCTCGGCACTCTGAAAGCACACTTACGCTGGCGTGCCGTCACACTTGCGCTCGCCCAATACAAACAGCAGTTGCGGCGCGATGCCTTCGCGCACCTCTTCCTGTGGCCGCTCGCTTCCATGCTCTATCTCTACAACGCACTGGCCGCGCTCCTTTCCAGACGCATACGCTGGCGAGGCATCACCTACGAATTGAAATCACCAAAGGAAACTGTCATTATCAGAAGTCAGAAGTCAGAAGTCAGAAGTCAGAAACCTTCCGCCTGAACTCGCACGCGAAATGGACAGCACCTTTATGCTGAAAACTGAAAACTAAAAACTGATTACTGATTACTTTATGCCTTCAAAAGCCGCACAGTTCGTTCAACTCCTGCGTTCGACAAAGCGCGAAAAGCGCCTCGGCACGCTGATTCTCTTCGTCACCTCGCGCTGCAATGCTTTCTGCAAGACCTGCTTTTATCACGAAGAACTCAATCGCCCCGGCGACATGACCTTCGACCAGATTAAGCGTGTCTCGCAGACGATGCCGCCTATCACAGACCTCTGGCTGTCGGGTGGCGAACCGATGCTGCGCCGCGACCTGACGCAAATCATTGACACGTTCATCGAAAACAATAATGTGAACCGCGTTATCATTCCGACCAACGCGCTCGTAAGGGCGCGCACCTTTGAGGTCGTGGATCACGCGCTCATGCATCATCCTGCGCTCCATCTCTACCTGAACATCGCGCTCGACGGTTACGGTAAAACACATGACCGGATCAGGGGTGTGCCCGGCAACTGGGAAAAGACACAGGACTGCATCCGTTCGCTCTATCCGCTGAAAGAGAAGTACACGGATCGTTTTCGGCTGAACGTCAACACGGTCGTCTGCGCTGAAAATTACACCGAGATTGAAAAGCTCTCTGAATATCTCTGGGAGAATTTCAAGCTCGACGGCCACTACTTCAACATCATTCGCGGCGAAACGCTCGTCGGCGACGAAATCAAGCATGTCCCGCTCGAAGTCTTGCCCGCGATGTATCAGCGCGCATCAAATCTGACCAAGCGATATAGTGACCGAATGTTTGCGGACGACGATGCGAGCAAGCGGTTTATCAAATCGGCAGCCTACGTCGGCACAATCACGACGCATTACCGCACGCAGCACGCCAATTTTGAGAAACCGACGGCCTGGCCTTTCCCCTGCACGGCTGGCGAGACAACCGCCGTGATTGACTACAATGGCGACGTGCGCGCCTGCGAGTTGCGCGAAAAGTTTGCCACGCTCACTGATTACGATTACGATTTCGGCGCACTCTGGGCAGCACAAGGTAGACAAACAGAGCTCGCTGCGATTAACGGCGGGCAGGCTTGCTGGTGTACTCACGTCTGCTTTATCCACGACTCCATGCGCCACTCGCGCCGCGCCCTGCTTTACGAAGCGCCGAAGAATTACCTGACGCGGAAACGCTGGTAAAAATGTCTGGAGTCTGGAGTCTGAAGTCTGAAGTCAAAAGAAAGAAAAATGCTTTTGACCTCGGACTTCAGACTCTGAGACTCCAGACCCCAGACTCCATTGATGCCTGACCGTGAAGAAGAGAATGTGACGCGCAAGAGCGGGCTGGTTTACGCCGCTGTGCTGTCGTTTGTTCTTTCAACAGTCGTGTTGATGGGCTTCGGGTGGGCGCTTGATCGCTGGCTCGACACCTCTCCCTGGCTGGTGGTATCTGGTATCGTGGTCGGCGCGGGCGTTGGCTTCTACCAGTTCATCCGGCTGCTTTCGAGACTTTCCTGAGCAATATGGCCTCGCGCGCACGCCTCGACACCGCGCGCGCGGGTGTGTAAAATCGTCTGCTTCGAGCATGAGCGAAATCGTCAATCCTGTAGGCCGCAGTGCGCTTAGCGCCTCCGATCCGGTGGCGATGGAGCAGCGACTGTTTCGCACGATGTGCGCGGCGGTGGCGATCTAGTGTCATGGTGAGTTTGCCGCTCGCGCCTTGGCGCGTCACGACCGGGCTATTGCTTGGCGGCCTCCTGTCGCTGTTCAATCATCACTGGCTGCGAACTTCGCTTGCCGCCGTCTTCAGTCAGGCTGAGAGCGGCAGGCGTGTGAAAATCAATGCCGCGCGCTATGTCCTGCGCTACTTCGTGATCGCGGCGGTGGTCGCTCTCGCGTATACGCTCAATCTGGTTTCAATCGTCGCCACGCTGGTCGGCCTCTGCTCGTTTGTGGTCGCGGCGATGGCCGAAGCTTTCATACAAATTTATTTCGCAATCGTCAATCGAGAGGAAACTTAAATGTTGTTCTGGTTACTGGATGAACCCACAACTGCCGCTGCCGTCGCAGAGCATGGCGAGAAGGTGGCGGAACATGGGGAACAGATGGTGGAGCACGCCGAAAAGGCCACGCACCACGTCCCCTGGATAGTCGAGAAGGTCAACGACCTCATCGGCGCTCCCATTCACCAATTACAACTAAAATATACCAAGCCCTACTGGGATAAACTTCTGGGCACGGATGCCAGCACGGTTTTAGGTGAGTACACGCCGCAAAATGCTGTGCCCTGGTACACGGTGATGTTCATCATCGCGTGCCTGCTGAGCATCCTTATCATCTGGCTGCTCAAGAGAAAACTCTCGGAAGATGAGCCTTCGGGTGGACAGCAGACACTGGAAATCGGCGTGCTGGCGGTGCGGAATCTGTTGGCTGATGTCGTCGGCCCGCACGGTCTCAAATATTTCCCGGTCGTCGCGACCTTCGGCGTGCTGATTCTGGTCTCGAACCTGATGGGCTTCATCCCCGGCATGTTGCCGCCGACGTCTTCGACCAGCGTGACGTTTGCCCTCGGCATCTCGTCGTTCTTCTATTACAACTACATCGGCATTAAAGAGAACGGATTTTTCGGCCACCTCAGGCATTTCGCCGGGCCTGTGCTGGCGATTGCGCCCCTGCTCTTCCTCATTGAACTGATTAGTAACTTCATCCGCCCTCTGTCGCTCGGCATACGCCTCTTCGGCAACATGTTCGCGGACGAAAAGGTGGCGGAGAACATTGCGAACCTCGCGCCGGGAAAGACTTACTGGCTCGTGCCGGTACTTATCATGCCGCTCGGCCTCTTCGTCGCATTCATCCAGACTTTCATCTTTATGTTTCTTTCGATGGTTTACATCAGCGAGGTCTCGCATCCACCACATGACGAGCACGCTGAGCACGGGCACGAGCACGCGCCTGAAGAGATGATCGCGCCTGTTTTGACGTAAAAGAAGTGATGAGTAATGAGTGATGAGCTAAGAACTCTTGCTTTTACTCATTACTTATCACCCATCACTGTAATTAACGCGTTTTGAGCGGTGCGGGCATGAGCGTCCGCATACGTTGAAGCGTTTGGCGGTTTAACTTTCAGGCGGCAAGGGAAAGAGGGGTAGGCAAGAGCAGGAGTGGAAGAACGCGAGTCATAGCTTTCGAGAGTTGAAAGCACGCAAGGCTTTGCATCGCTGGAGCGCCGTTGTACGAGGGGCGGCTGCATACCGGAGGCAGGCGAAATAATAAACGAAAGCGTTCTTCTGTTGTCTGCGACTTCACTCGCTTTAATTTTCCTGAGTCCTTTGAACATTCGGATATTCCCTTGAGGAGGAATCGAGATGAGAAAATTAAGAATGCTGTATTTGCTGTCACGTGCTTTTTTGATGTCGGCCGTGACCACTGTTTGCGCAGGACCGACAATGACAATAGCGTGAATAAGTACAAAGCTATTGCGGCGGGTTTCGGTTTCGCGCATCGCGGCAGGTCTCGGCGCGCTCGGCCAGTCGCGCATTGCGGCGTCGGCTGTTGAAGGCGCGGCGCGTAATCCGGGAGCAGCGGGTCGTATCCAGATCATGATGATTATCGGTCTGGCGCTGATTGAATCGCTGGTGCTGTTTGCGCTCGTGATCGTGTTTGCCAAACTCTAATAGTTCGCGGCAAATTGAAAATGAAAGATGCGGGCGAGGCTCTGATGGCTTCACCCGCATTTTATGTATGTTTTTAACGGCTCAGGCGTATCGCGCCAATACGGTTATGAAGTTTAATCGCATATCCTGATTTTTTAATGCGAAAACATTGCACCTCTTCGCAAGGGCCTTATCTGGCATAGCCCTTGCCAAATATCCTCACGGTGAAATCTCTTCTTATCCCACATTTAAAAATTCTCTTGGCCTGATTGATGGCGGAGGAGGAATAAATTCATGAGAAAAATCGTTCTCGCTTTATTGATTACGATGCTGGCTGCCACTTTCGCGGCGGCTGATACGGTTTACCTGCACGATGGACGCATGGTTCGCGGAACTGTGCTCGGTTTCACAACGGACGCTTCGCCGTTCGTTTAACTGCGGCGGTTACTCCGCCGACCGTGATGCAGACTCCCGCGCAAAGCGCCAACACTCTGCGCATTGATGGTGAGATTGGCGACGTTGTTTTCGTCCGCACGCGCGATATTGAGCGCGTAGAGATTGACGGGCGCAGCCTGGATGACGCGCGCTATTTGACGCGCACCGTACCGGTCGAGCTTGGGCCTAACTGGGTTGATACCGGGATAGATTTGCGGCGCGGCGAACGAGTTTCAGTCAACGCCACCGGCACAATCGTGGCTGGACGAACGCGCATTACGCCGGGCGGGCTGCGTTCCACGGACCCGAATGCGCCGCTGCCGCGCGCAGCCGAAGGCGTCTTGATCGGCGCAGTCGGCAATGACCCGAACTCACCCATTATAGAGATCGGCCTCAACCGCGAGTTTATCGCAGACCGCGAAGGGCGACTTTACCTGACCGCCAACCGCAGCAGCTATACGGACGCACGCGGCGCATTCAGCGCGCAAATCCGAAGGGAGATCAATTTTGGCCAGCGCAGCCGGCGCTCGCCGGAATAACAATAACAATCCTGATGACGATACGGACGAGTTTGATGATCTGTTCGGGACGGGCAACGCAAACAATAATCCGGCTCCTGTTCGCCGGCGCGCATCATAGATAATGAATGCCCGAATGATTCGGGAACACTTTGCGCGAGCTAACTATCTCTGTTCCGGGTACCTCACGCGGAACGGACACAGGTATAGACCTGCGCTCAGGCGATAATTAACCATCACAGCAACGGGCAATGTGACTGCCGGACGCCGTGCCGGAGTCGTCTCGCCTGATGGCGGTCGCGCCACCGGATTCGGTTCGATTGCCGGAACTCACCCTTGCCGGGCAGGCGTTGGCGCGCTCATCGGCTACATCCGCTTGCCGAACGGGCAGGTTACGCGGCCGTTCGTTATCGGCAGCCAGCAGTCAATTACCGCGCAATCTGACGGCAGGCTGTTCCTGCTGATTAACGATGATGACTACAGTGACAACAGCGGCAGCTTCGATGTCAGGATTGTTTACTAAGCGGGCCTGGTTTTAGCTGACCTGAACGAGAGGAGACAGGAACAAATCCGTCTCCTCTGTCGTTTACATTTATCGTCAATCCCTTCTTATTGCGTGTAGCGTTGAATCTGTATGATACGCTCCAATTAATTCTTATCCAGCAAGGCGGTGTCGAGGCTAAACGAGTTGATGAAGAAATGTCCGAGGTGTGGCAAGGAGTACGAGAACGCAAATACTTTGTGTCCGGCTGACGGCGCGGTTTTAGAGAAGACGGAAGACCCGCTCGTCGGCCAAACGCTCGCCGATAAATACCGCATCGAAGAACTCATCAACGAAGGAGGCATGGGCGCAGTCTATCGCGGGACACACGTCCTGATGGACAAAACGGTCGCCGTCAAAGTTCTGCATCCTGCGCTCGCTGCCGACGACAAGATCGTCGCACGCTTTTCCCGCGAAGCCAGAGCCGCTTCACGCATTTCACATCCGCACGCTCTGAACGTCACGGATTTTGGCGAATCCGAAAACGGCATCGTTTTCCTTGTGATGGAATATCTCAAGGGACAAACGCTGAAAGAAGTGATTCACAGCGAAGGGCAGATGCCTGTGACGCGGGTCGTCGAAATTATCCGGCAGATTTGCGGCGCGCTCGAAGCCGCACACGCCGAGGGCGTTGTCCATCGTGACCTGAAGAGCGATAACATCATGCTCGTTGATATTGGCGCTGGCGACTGGGCGAAAGTGCTGGATTTCGGAATCGCCAAGATTACGGAAAAGGTCGGGCAAGACCCTGCGCTGACCGCGCCGAATCTGATTATCGGCACGCCGCAATACATGTCGCCGGAACAATGCTCGCAGGCGGCAGAGATTGATTCACGCTCGGACATCTATTCGCCTCGGCGTCATCCTCTACGAGATGCTCGTCGGGCATGTGCCGTTTACGGGCGAATCGCCGACGGCGATCATGATGAAGCATTTGCAGGAGCCGCCGCCGTCCGTCCTTGAAGAGCGAAAGGACTTGCCTGCGGCGGTTGGCCGTGTCGTCACGCGCGCGATGGCGAAGCGTCCCGAAGACCGCTATCAAACCGTCGGCGACCTGGCGGAAGCGCTAACTGCGGCGGCGGAAATCGCAAGTCCTGCCCCCGCAATTGAGGACACCAATCCCGGATTCTGCTGATAGAAAGACCAATCGTATCGTTGTCCCCACAGGGTCTAACGAAGCGCCGCGCGAAACGAGCCAGCGAAGATCACGATGAAGCGACTGTCGTGAGGCCCAGAGCTGAGCCGTTGGTGCTGCTATGGAGAGCCGAAGATATTCAGTGACGGAGTGGGTGAGCCGCAGGAAAGCTTTAATCCCTGGCGCATAGTCATTCCGGCTATCGCCGGGCTGCTCGTGCTCTTCGTCGTCGTTTTTGCGCTGACGCGTAACTCTTCTTCAGAGCCTGCGGCGAATGACAACTCGCAGCCTCTGACAGTGGACCCCGGCAGCCAGCCCGTGCAGCCCGCCGAGACGCCGACCGGCGCAGGCGAACGGGGCGTCACGCCCAGCTCCTCTCTTCGACCACCCCGGGCGGAAATACGAGCGCGCCGGAGACGAATCCCAACGCGAATGCGGATACGGGAGCGCCCGCCGGGAACACAAACGAGAATCGCGGCGACACGCAGCCGAACGAGAACACTGCCGAGCCGCAGTCCAGCCCATCTCCTGCAAAGACTCCCAATCAACTGCCGACGCCGCGTGCGAAGCCGACACCGGACAATGATTCGAGCGAGCCGCCGCCGATGCAGACGCCCAAAAAAGAGCCGACGCCCAAGCCGACTCCTGCACAGGCAAAGCCGAGCGAGCAAGCGCCGGCGCTACAGCGCTCCGGAAGCGCCATAAGTCACGCGAACTTCTCCTTATCAGGTAACTCAACTTGTTTTAGACACTCCGCTTTTCGATGGCCTCACGAATCATGGCCCTCAGCTTCTCTTCATCATCAAACTCAAGCTCGATTTCCAGCACGTAGCAGGGAAGGTCAAAGCGGAGTGAGCGCAGCTTGACGGCATCCTTCGCCGTCGTCAGCAGAGAGCGCGCGCCTGCTCGCTTTGCTTCGTTGACAATGGCGTCAATGTCGCCTTGCTTATAGACGTGATGGTCGGCGAAGGCGCGCGTGTAGCTCAAGGTGTGCCCATCGCCCCGAAGGTGTGCGAAGAACGATGCCGGATTACCGATGGCGCAGAAGGCCGCAACGGGCTGCGGTAAAGAGTGATGAGTGATGAGTGATGAATGATGAGTAGAAGAGTCGGGCGCTGCTCTTTTTATCATCGTTTCATCGAGAGGGCGGATTGCTTTTGTGCGTGTGCGAGAGAGCAGGACGGGGCGACCATTGCTGAATCGCTCTGCCTGTTTGTGTAGCGAGTCAATGTCTGGACATTGTTCGGTGCGTGTGAGGATGATGCAATCTGCGCGCGCGAGACCTTTGAGCGGCTCGCGCAGCCGACCGCCCGGCAGCAATCTTCCGCCGCCCCAGGGGTTAGTCGCATCCACTGCGACGAGATCGAGGTCGCGTGCGATGCGTAGGTGCTGGAAACCATCGTCGAGAATGAAAAGATCGCTTTTCAGATTCTCTTCAGCCCAGCGGGCAGCCGCGACGCGATCGCGTCGCTGATGACTGCGGCCACGCCCTGCAACGTCTCAGCCAGCAGGCGCGGCTCGTCACCGCCCTCTTTCGCGTCGGCTGAGATGCGCTCGCCGTCCGAAACCAGCACACGACATCCAGCATCAGCGCGACCATAACCGCGCGTCAGGATACAGGCGCGGGCATTTTCTCTCGCCACTGCGCGGGCAATCCACTCGACAATCGGAGTCTTGCCCGTGCCTCCCGTCGTGATGTTGCCAACGCTGATGACCGGAGAATTGATTTTATGAATTGGCAACGCACCCCGGCGATAGAGTGCGAGACGCGCCCGCATCATTGCGCTGTAAAGAGCGCCGAGCGGGGCAAGAATAAGTGCGGAAGCCTTCATCATGCGGAGAGTGCGCCGCGCGTGGCAGTTTCAGCCTGAGGTTGTTCGGACGAATCGGAAGAAGTGTGGAAAAGCGTTTCGAGCAGTTTGATCGTGCGCTCGGTTGCGCCGCGATTTTGTTCAAGCGCCATTCGCGCGCGTCCGCCAAGAGCGTGCCTGCGCTCATCGTTAGCCAGCAGCTCCTTGAGCGTCTTCGCTAAAGCCGAAGGCGCGTCACTTTCCGAAAGCGGCGGCAGCTGCACGAGCGCGTCTGCTTCAAGAAAGGCGCGCACGATAGCCTTGAAGTTAAACGTGTGCGCGCCCGTCACGGTGCATGCTCCGACCATTGCAGGCTCAAGAATATTATGCCCGCCCGTCTGTGCCAGACTTCCGCCGACGAACACAATGCTGGCAAGAGGATAGACGGCGCGCAGTTCACCTATCGAATCCAGCAGGATAGCGTCACAGGCAGAATCGCGCGCGCTTCGGGCCTCCGAGCGCCGCGCCCAAACGAAGCCGGATGATTCCAGAAGCTGTGCTACTTCCGGGAAGCGCTCCGGGTGTCTTGGCGCGATCAGCAATCTGACCTGCTCGTGGCCGGGTGTTGCGCGGAGTTGTTTGAAGGCTTCGATGATGATGCGTTCTTCAGGCGAATGGGTGCTGGCGGCGACGAAAAGGGGACGCGCGTCGTTGAAATGAAAACGCTCGCGCAGCTCTTCGGTCAATCTCTGTTCGCCTGCGTCGTCAGGAGCGTCGAATTTCACGTTGCCTGAGACGAACACGCGCTCGTGTGCGAGGCCAAGACCGCGCATGCGTTCGGCGTCCGTTTCGGTTTGCATGAGCGCCAGAGCCAGATCGCTGACGATGCGTTTGACGAAGCGTCGGACGATGCGGTAGCGGTTGTAGGAGCGTTCGGAGAGTCTCCCGTTGACGATTGCCACGGGCACGCTTCGCTTCCTGCATTCATGCAGGAAGTTCGGCCAGAGTTCCGTTTCCATGATGAGCACGATGGCCGGATTGACAGCGCGGAGCGAGCGGCGGGCAGTCCATGCCCAATCGAAGGGAAAGTAAAAAACAGCCGCCGCATCATCGCGAAAAACATCGCGCGCGATGCGCTGGCCTGTCAGCGTCGTGGTCGAGACGACGAGAGCATGCGTTGGGTACTTTTCTAGAATGGCACGTGCGAGTGGACGCGCCGCCTGAGCCTCGCCGACTGAAACGCAGTGCAACCAGATAACAGGCCGCCCGTTTGTTTCAACTGCGGGAAGCCGCCCCAGCCGCTCGCGCCAGCCCTGCACGTATTTTCCATGACGAAAGGCGTCCACTATGAATCGCGGCAAGAGCGCGACGACGCCGAGGGTGAGAAGGAAGCTGTAAAGGAAATACATAAGTGATGAGTGATGAGTGATGAGTGATGAGTGAAAAGACAAATGCTTTTACTCATCACTCATCACTCATCACTCATCACTTGAGTTTTACTTCGCTCTTTCGATATAGCGTCCTTCGGAAGGGGACACGCGGATGCGGTCGCCTTCGTTGACGAAGGGCGGGACTGAAATGGTGACGCCGTTTTCCAGCGTCGCCGGTTTGTTGACGTTCGAGACGGTCGCGCCTTTCATCGTCGGGTCGGTGCGGGTCACCGTCAGCTCAACCGAGTCCGGGAGTTCAACGCCGATGGGCGCTCCTTCGTAAAATTCCACCTGAATTTTCAGCCCCGCCATCAGCCACTGCGCCGCATCGCCGAGGTCTTCCTCGCCCAAAGCGATCTGCTCGTAGTTCTCCGTGTTCATGAAATGGTGCTGCGAGCCGTCGGAGTAGAGATACTCCATGTCGTGCTGTTCAAGCGAGGCGCGCTCGACCGTGTCGGCGGAGCGAAAGCGATGCTCGAAGCTGGAGCCTGTGCGGATGTTGCGCAGCTTGGCTTGCACCATCGCGCGCAGGTTTCCCGGGGTGTGATGACGAAATTCGAGTATCTTGCAGGGCTGCCCCTCGAAGACGATGACCATGCCGCGCCGTATCTGTGTTGCAGGAATTGCCATAAAAGAAGATTAATCTCCGTCTCAAAGAATATCATTTGCGAGACCCGGCAGCGTCTAGGAAGAGAGCGCCATCAGTCAGCAAACTGCGTAGTCTAGCGGGCGCTCCATAGATTTGTCCAGCGCCACTGTCTAACGATTTTGCCAAAACTCAGGCTGTGCCGCTATCGCCAGCGTCACTGGTGTCCGCAGACGAATCGAGCTTGAAATAGACGCGGAGCGTGACTTGATATTCAAGACGGCCTTGCTGCAACCCGCCGCGCTGTTCCTTCACGACGAACCATGAGAGATTGTGCAAAGTCTGGCGGGCGCGGTCAACGGCCACTTCGATGGCGTGTGAAAAACTCTGTTCGGAAGTTCCGACGATCTCAATTCCTTTGAAAACCGTGTCTGTCATGTAGATGCTCCTTTAAGTAATAAAGACTTTTCACAGGAAAACAGTTTGACAGGATTTACAGGATTAAGGGAAGACGTCTCTCGCTCCCTTGATCTACAAGATTTTCTTAATCTTGATAATCCTGTTAATCTCGGTCTACTTTGTGATGAATGAAACGGGACGCTAACACGCGTTGTTCGAGGGTGTCAATGAATGTTCAAAAACTCGGAAGCCTGAAAGCCAAAGAGCGGGCGAGCATGCCGGTCAACGTCGGAGGGTCTGACGTTTTCCTTCATGCTCGCCCGCTCTCTCTAGGAGCCCACCTACCTGTCTGGTAATACGCTCAGGCGGTCGTAAAGTTCCTGAAAATCTCAGGCCGCGCGGGCGCGCTGGACATGGTTCTGCCGCGCAATTGTTTCCAGCCAGCGTTGCGCTTCTTCGTAATATGGAAAACGCTGCTCCTCGGCGCGAAAGGCGTTGGTGTGATAATAGCGCCTGCCCTTGATGAGTCGTGCCGGATGCTTGATGTGGAGCATTTCGTGGTAGAGAACGTATTCGACAAACCATTCCGGCACTTCGCGGTCGTCAAGCGTCTTGCTGATAACGATAGTGTCATGGGCAGCGTCGTGATGTCCCAGAATCCGGCGTGTGCGACGCTGCGACCAGGTCAGCACGGGCTTCTCTAGCTCATCGTCAAAGTGACGACGGTTGAGCCGCTGAAACATCTTGTCCAGATCGTAAACACGGCCACGCGAGGAAGAAACAAGTTTACGACCACGCTGGCGGCGCGCCAGGTCTGAGGCGCGCAAGACCTGCGGCGAATAGGCGTACGCTCTGTAGACCCGCTCATGAATCTCCGGTGTGCGTTTTTGAAGCAGACGGGCGACGAGGATGAAGGCGAGGGCGCGATGCACTTCCGGTGGCGCGTTTTTGAAGATGTCCGAAATACGCACGTAAACGCGACCTGAGCGCAGCCGAATCTTGTGGCTGATACCGGCGTAAGGATAAAACCTGACCTCTATTTCCGGCGTGGGGCGATTACGTCCGAGCTGGCGAAAGGCTTCGCTGAACAGGGCGCTGAGATAGTTCTGAGATTGCGACATAAGCGAAACTCACTACCGCAAAGGGCTGGTCATTGTAATCGTGGGCAGCCAAAACTGCCCCTGGCTTGTGAGAAAATCCTGATTTCGGAAAGCTCGTCCTCCGCCAGATATTACGAGTCGAGCGGTCAGGGCGTCAATCAAACCTTGAAGGCGGGCGGCTAAGCCGTTGAAAAATCATGGAATTGGCCTGAGTGGGAGGTCATGCGCCGCCGCAAGAGAAAATAACTGCGGTAGTTAATTGCTTGAATGACAGCAGTTTAAGTTAGAAGTCGTGGGCAATCCTTCCACTCAGGGGGGCTAAATGCAAGGAAAGAGGCTGGCTTAAACCGGCGAGGCGGCCGGTCATAAGTAATTTCGGCGCGAACGAGAGAATGTTTGCCGCCCCGTTACACAATCCGCTATACTCTAAAAGCCCAGCCTGCCATGCGTATCGTCTGAGACGGGCGTGCCCGGCAGAATTCTTGACAGGCCGGAAGTCGCAATGTTATTGGATTTTTAATAGCCGGTGCGCTTTCCCCCAGTAATTGTCGAGCCTTAAAAAAGCGCGCCGCACCCTAAGCCAGATGGTCAGCCGCATCTCAACCTCCCATGCCGGAAATCCGAACAGAACCGACTCGCGCGGGCAGGCTGTATTGTCTGCAATAATTAAGGAACATCTGGTGACGGGCGAACCCGTCGGGTCGCGCACTATCTCAGACAGGTTTGCTCACGCCGCCGGATGGAGCGCGGCGACCATTCGCAACGTCATGGGGCAGCTGGAGGAAGCAGGTCTGGTCGAGCAGCCGCACACCTCCGCCGGTCGCATCCCGACCGATAGAGGCTATCGCTTCTACGTGGATAACATGCTGGGCGAGGCGCAACTCTCAAAAGCCGATCTGGCGACAATCAATTCCTTTCTGAAGAATTTGCAGAACCAGTCAGGCGGCGCACCCGACCGACTGCTGGAGAAGGTTTCGCACGTGCTTTCGGCTCTTTCGGAGAACGTCGGCATCGTCATCTCTCCATCTCTGGCCGACAATCGTTTACAACACATAGAATTTCTGCAACTGGCGGATAATCGTATCCTGGTTATCATGGTCTCTGCGCAGAACCTCGTTCACAATAAGATCATTCGCGTTGACGAGAATCTGACGCAGGAGGAGCTTGAGCAGACGGCGCGTTACTTAAACGTCGAGTTTGGCGGCAAGAGTCTGATGGCGATTCGCGCGGAGATAGTGGAGCTGATGCGCGCGGAGAAAGCTCTGTACGATAAGTTGCTGCGCAACGCGATACTACTGTGCAACAGCAGTCTGGAAGGTGAGGAAGCGACGACCGCCGAAGTTTACGTTGATGGCGCCTCGAACATTCTGGCCAGACCGGACTTCGCCGATGCTGAAAGAATGCGCGAATTGTTTCGCACGTTCGAGGAGAAATCGCGCCTTGTTAAAATCCTGAGCGAGTGTGTCTCGCGCGACCAATCGCTTCCGGGCGAAGTGCGCGTTATCATCGGGCGTGAGCATGCCGCGCCTTCAATGCAGAAATGCGCGTTGATTACCGCGCCTTACTGGCTTGGTAATGAAATCACAGGCACGCTGGGCGTCGTCGGGCCAATGCGTATCGAGTATGCGCGCATGATGGCCGTCGTCAACTACATGGCTCGCCACATCGAGCAACTACTACGCGAAGAGATCAGTGCGGCTTGATTCAAAAATCAGACGACACACGCGCTCCTTTCGTGACGGCACGCGTCTTTCAGGGGGAAACAAACCAGTGATGGTGAATAAAAGGGCACAGAAAGCGAACCGCATCCCGGTCCACTTTGTGGACGATGAAAAAATTTCGGCAGACACTGCCGGCAGCGAGGATGAGCGTCAGGCTCAAACTCGTTCAGACAGTGACGAACTCTCGCCGGAGGAGATAGGACGCGAATCAAGCTATGAGGATGAAACGGAAGTGAAGCGACGAATAGATCGCGGGCAGGAAAGTGACAGCGAAGGTGGGCGAGAGCGCGCCGACGATTCGGACACAGCCGGTGGGCCGTCTCTTGATAAATTGCCGGAGCGTCGTGAAGATCAAGATCAGGGCTGGAGTGAACTCCCATGCCTCCGCGCGCAATGCAGCACCGTCTGGAAATGAAGAGAGCGGGCAAGCCTCGGCGGCCAGCACGGAAGCGCCCGGCCCGATGCTCGCTGAATTAATCGCCACGCGCGCCGAACTGCGGAGGGTCGAAGCCCAGCGCGACGAGTTGCGCGAAGCTTTGTCGCGTCGCCAGGCTGATTTTGAGAATTATCGTAAGCGCGTGGAGCGCGACCGCAGCGATAATTATCATCGAATGGTTGGTGAGGTGGTGAGCAAACTGCTGCCTGTCCTTGATAACCTGCGCCGCGCGCTCGAAGCCGAAGAATCCTTGAAGGCGACCGAATCCGAAGAGTTTCGCCATTTCCTGAACGGGGTTGCGCTCATCTACAAACAACTCGGCGGTGTTCTTGAAGGACTCGGCTTGCAGCCGGTGGCCGCGCTCGGACACCGTTTCGATCCACACATTCACGAAGCGGTCGTCACGGAGCAAACCGAAGAATACGAGCCTGACACCGTGATTCAAGAGATCGTGCCCGGCTATCGTCTGGGAGAAAAGCTGCTGCGTCCCGCGATAGTCAAAGTAGCAACCAGGTAGTAATCAGTTTTCAGTTCTCAGTTTTCAGCCCAGAGCTTTCGCTGACTACTTCCAACTGAAAACTGAAAACTGAGAACTGAAAACTGATATGGGCAAAGTCATCGGAATTGATTTAGGCACGACGAACTGCTGCGTCGCCGTTTTAGAAGGCGGCGCGGTGCAGATTGTGCCGAACAAAGAAGGCGGACGCACCACGCCTACTGTCGTCGGCTTCACGGACAAGGGCGAGCGGCTGGTCGGGCAGATTGCCAAGCGGCAGGCGGTGACGAATGCGGCCAATACGGTTTACGCCGTCAAGCGTCTGATCGGGCGCAAATTCAGTTCGCCGGAATCGAATCGCATGCGCGAGACTTCCGCTTTCGAGATTGTCGATTCGCAGAACGGCGACGCGCGCATCCGCGTCCAAGGGCGCACCTACAGCCCGCCGGAAATCTCCGGCATCGTTCTTCAACGACTCAAAACAGCTGCCGAAGATTTCCTCGGCGAAGCCGTGACCGAAGCCATCGTGACCGTGCCCGCTTACTTTGACGACATCCAGCGACAGGCCACGAAAGATGCCGGTAAGATTGCCGGTCTCAAGGTCGAGCGAATCATTAATGAGCCGACGGCTGCGGCGCTGGCCTACGGGTTGGGCAAAACTGGATCTGAGCGCATCGCGGTTTACGATCTGGGCGGCGGCACGTTCGACGTTTCAATCCTTGAAATCAACGACGGCGTGTTCGAGGTGCTTTCGACTTCCGGCAACACTTTTCTCGGCGGCGAGGATTTCGATGACCGTATCATTAACTGGATGGCCGAGCAGTTTCAGGAAGAGATGGGAATTGATCTCCGGGAAGACCGCCTCGCGCTGCAACGCCTGAAAGAGGCGGCGGAACGCGCCAAGTGTGAACTCTCTTCCGTTAATGAGACGAGCATCAATCTGCCTTTCATCGCCGCCGATACCTCAGGGCCGAAACATTTCAACAAGACTTTGACGCGCGAACAATTTGAATCGCTCGTCGCCGATCTGGTCGAACAAACCATCGAGCCTTGCCAGAAAGCTCTCTGGGACGCCAAATTGCAGCCCTCGGATATAGATAAAGTGATTCTCGTCGGCGGCCAAACGCGCTCGCCCATTGTCGGGCGCACCGTCAAGGAGATTTTCGGCAAAGACGCTTCGGCTGAAATTAACCCTGATGAAGTTGTCGCGATGGGCGCGGCCATTCAGGGCGCGGTCATGTCCGGCGATGTGAAAGACATCGTGCTGCTGGATGTCTTGCCGCTCAGTCTTGGGTTAGAAACGCGCGGCGGATTATTTACCAAGATCATCGAGCGCAACTCGACGATCCCGCTTCGCAACAGCCTGACGTTTACGACCGTCGTTGATAACCAATCATCAGTCGAGATTCATATCTTGCAGGGCGAGCGCGAGGTTGCCGAGGGCAATCGCAGTCTGGGGAAATTTGAGTTGGTCGGGATTCCACCCAACCCGCGCGGCGTGCCGCAGATTGAAGTCTCGTTTGAGGTGGATGCTAACGGCATCGTCTCAGTTTCGGCCAAAGATAAAAACGACCGGACGCGAGCAACAGATGCGCGTCACCCCGACTTCCGGCCTTTCGACCGACGAGATTAATCGCCTGATTACGGAAGCGGAAACTTCTGTCGAGGCCGACCGGCGCGCCAAAGAGATTATCGGCCTGCGCAATAAACTCGACACGCTCGTTCGCAACACGCGACGCGCCTTTGTGGAATTTGGCGGCTCGTTCGCGGCGGAAGAGCGCAAGGACGGCCAGCAGGCGCTCAGCAAGGGCGAGGAAGCCACTAACTCCGAGAGCGCCGAGGAGATTCGCCAGGCCATCGAGATTGTCCAGCATTTTGCCAATGAACTGACGGCAAGTGATGATGAATCTTCCCGACGGCGATAGCTCGACGAAGGTCGAGAAATCGCAATAGGGGAAAGTACAGTCTGGAGTCTGGAGTCTGGTGAGTCTGGAGTCAAAAGGCCAAAGAATTGTTTTGACCAGTTGACTCCAGACCTAGAGACTTCAGCCTCCAGACTTTTAGTCTTTTAATGCTTCACCAATTTGGAAAGGGAATTATATAAAGTTAGATGAGTAAACGTGATTATTACGAAGTGCTGGGCATCACCCAGACGGCCAGCGATCAGGAGATTAAAAGCGCATATCGTCGCCTGGCTGTGAAATTTCACCCGGACAAGAATCCCGGCGACGCTTCTGCTGAGGATAAATTCAAGGAAGCTGCCGAAGCCTATTCCGTTCTTTCCGACGCGGAACAGCGTCGCCGCTATGACCGCTTCGGCCATGCAGGTGTTTCCAGCAGCGCCGGGGCCGGAGGCTGGGGCGCGCCGGGTTTTGGCGGCATAGAGGATATTCTCGGAGACCTCTTCGGTTTCGGCGATGTCTTTGGCGCACGCGGTGGCCGTCGCAGCGCGGCACAACGAGGCTCAGACCTGCGCTACGATTTGGAAATCTCGCTCGAAGACGCAGCCGCCGGAATGACGGCGCAACTACGCATCCCGCGACTTGAGAACTGCGAGAAGTGCAAAGGTTCAGGCGCAGCCGAAGGAACGCAGCCGGAAACCTGCCAGACCTGTAGCGGGGCTGGACAGGTACGCTATCAACAGGGCTTCTTCTCGGTGGCGCGAACTTGCAGCACTTGTCGCGGAACGGGCAACGTCGTCAAATCACCATGCGATGCCTGCAAAGGCGCGGGACGAGTGGAACGTGAACGGACGATGGAGGTCAAGATTCCGGCTGGCGTCGAGACAGGCTCGCGCCTACGCATCGCGGGTGAGGGTGAAGCGGGCACGAAGGGAGGCGCATCGGGCGATCTCTACGTGGTCATTCACGTCAACGAGCATGAGCATTTCGAGCGACAGGGAAGCAATCTCTATTCATCCATGCCCATCACTTTTGCACAGGCCGCGCTCGGGTCGGAGATTACCGTGCAGACGCTGGGTGAGCAGCAGCAGGTGAAGATTCCCCAGGGGACGCAGACCGGAACGGTCTTTCGTCTGAAAGGGCACGGCGTGCCCGTGCTGGGCGGGCGCGGGCGCGGTGATCTCTTCGTCTCGGTCACGGTCGTGACGCCGACAACCTTGACACGAGAGCAGCGCCGCATCCTTGAACAACTCGCCGAAGTCGAAACCAAAGACCTTGAGGATAAGGGGCTGATAGACAAGGTCAGAAACATTTTCGGCTGACAAATCGGAACTAACCACAAAGTGACTGTGTTAATTGTCAAGGTTGACGGGAGCACTCCCAGCCTAGCCAAAGACAGGCTCAGTGGCCTAAGTGACTGTTCGGGATGTGCTCCCAGGTTGAAGCGGGACTATACTCTGTGACGGTTTGTGCGGACCCTGCGACGGTTTCCGCCAACCAAGGCACGAACAGTCTGCCGCTTCGCTGAGACACAAGAGAGCGCCCTCTTGTGCTCAATGTCAATCTACTAGGCACAAAGACCCTAAGGAGAGAAGTCTTAACTTCCTTAGGGTCTTTGTGGCTTTGTGGGTAATTGGATTTCCGGCGTTTCGCAATCGTACAAAACAACCGCGCCGTCGTGGAATCCTCTGACCTATTAAAGGTCACAGGGACTCTGGCAATCGTTCCGCAATAAACTGACTTTTCCTTTTGCCTTCAAGCATTAAAGCCGTTCCTCGCTAGCCAACTCCCGTGCGGCATATCTGTTGCTCAGTCATCTCGTTGAAATCTCCTCGAATAAACTCAGATGGAGGAATGGAATGAAACGAAGACCCCTCGCAAGTTTTTTGGCAGCAATGCTGCTCACGTTCTTTTCAAATGGGATTCTGCTCGTCGACCGGCTTGACGGAGGAAGACACAGACAACCGTCTCGTTCAAGCCAAAATAGTTGAAGTGGCGGAATCGCATATTTCGGTGATGGCGCGCACGGGCGTTGAGCACGTCATTGCGGTGGATAGTGAAGGAACGAAGGTCACGATTGATGGCAGGGTCGTTTCGTTGAAAGATGTTCGAGAAGGAGATATTGCGACGATTGAGTTGGACGCGCACAAACCAGTGAAGTTCGCAAGAAACATTTCGATGCGCTCCGAGCAATTACAGGTCGCGCGAGTTCGCCGGTAGGAGCATTGGTGCTCGTTTGAGCGTCGCCTCGCACCCCACCGGCAATTGAGCCGCTTTACTCCTCGCAGTAAAGCGGCTCAAAAATTTTTAAGGCTCGAATAAAAGAAGATCACTTACCTAAATCAGCAGTGGGCAGAAACTGTGGCGGTCGGCGAAACTTCGTTGCCTGCTCAAAGGCGAAAGCCAGCTTAATCAACACCGGCTCACTGAAAGCTTGACCAAAGAAAGAGATTCCGACAGGCAATCCGCGAACGTATCCGGCAGGTACTGTGATGTGCGGGTATCCTGCCACAGCCGATGGGCTGGAATACCCGCCCGTGAAATGGTCGCCGTTGAGCAAATCGGTTGGCCATGCAGGGCCTCCGGTGGGCGCAACCATCGCGTCGAGCTTATTCTTCATCATCGCCGCGTCAATGCCTTCGGTTCTTGATAACCGCTGATTCTTGGCCAATGCTTCAACGTACTCCTTGCTGGTGAGTGGGCCTTTGGCTTCAGCCTTGATGAAGAGGTCCTGGCCAAAGTAGGGCATCTCCTTCTCACTATTCCTTTCGTTAAATTCGATAATCTCTTTGAGCGACCGGACGGGCGCGCGCGGCCCGAGGCTTTCCAGATACTTGTTGAGATCGGCTTTGAGTTCGTACAGCAGCACTTCCAGTTCCGTATCGTCAAACTTGCCCGCCGTCTCTATCTCCGCCGGATCAACAATCACCGCGCCGAGCTTTTTCATCTCCTCAATAGACGAGTTGATTAACCTGTCCACCTGATCGTTAAAGCCAAAATATTTTCTGGGAACACCGATGCGCGCGCCCTTCAAGCCATTCGCATCGAGAAACTGCGTGTAATCACTGAACGACTTGCCACTGCTTTCACCCGTGATGGCGTCGTCAGCATCAATGCCTGTGAGCGCTCCGAGCAGGATGGCGGCATCCGTCACGGTGCGCGCCATCGGGCCTGCGGTGTCCTGACTATGCGCGATGGGGATGATTCCTGAGCGACTGACGAGGCCAAGCGTCGGCTTAATCCCGACAAGCGAGTTGGCCGACGATGGACAAACAACTGACCCGTCCGTCTCCGTGCCAATTGCCACCGCCGCGAGGTTCGCCGCGATTGCGACTCCTGAGCCGGAACTCGAACCGCAAGGGTTTCGGTCAAGCACATAAGGATTCTTCGTCTGGCCGCCGCGCCCGCTCCACCCGCTGGAGGAATGCGACGAACGAATATTCGCCCACTCGCTCAAGTTTGTCTTGCCGAGGATCACTGCTCCGGCAGCGCGTAATCTCTGCGCGACGAAAGAGTCCTTGAGCGGAATTGAACCGGCGAGCGCCAGCGACCCGGCGATCGTCGTCATCCGGTCGGCGGTATCAATATTATCTTTGAGCAGCACAGGGATGCCGTGCATCGGCCCACGTGCGCCCTTCGCTTTGCGCTCTTTGTCGAGCGCGTCGGCTATCATGAGCGCGTCCGGGTTAAGCTCGATGATGGCATTTACTGCTGGCCCTTGCTTATTAATACTTTCAATCCGCGACAGATATTTTTGGGTAATTGTACGCGCCGTCCACTTGCCAGACTTCATCCCTGCCTGCAATTCCGCGATGGTCACTTCTTCCAACTCAAAAGGTTTAATGGTCGTCTCAGGTTTGTGTGTGACGGAGTTTTCTCTTGCCAGAAGTGCGCCGGGAGTACTCAGAGCCAGAGCGCCGCCAATTGCGCCGTAGCGCAGAAAATCTCTGCGGCTATTTTGTGAGTCAACCCCGTCTTCTTTTTCTCGGCTCATTCAAGTCCTCTGTAATCTCAAACTCAAGCGCCGCTTACGCGGCAGCACCTATGGTGCGGCGGCGATTTGGGTGAACTTATAATTTGTAGCGCACGCGGCTTCGGCGCAACGCTTCATCCTCGACCTCTATGTTCTGCAAGCGCAGCGAAACGTCCGCATTCAAATCCCAACCCGCGCGCTCGCCCGCCTGAAGCTTGACTGTTCCGGCGGCGGCGATCATGGCCGCGTTGTCTGTCGAAAGATGCAATGAAGGGAAATAGACCGGAACGCCCAGACGTGCGGCCACCTCGCGCGACGCTTCACGCAGCGCCCCATTGCATGCCACGCCTCCGGCGACAATCAGAGTCTTCGGCCTGTACTCTTGCGAAAGCCGCTCCATCGTTCCTGTCAGTGAGCGCACCACGACGCTCTGAAAACTTGCCGCCAGATTCTTAATAGCCTGCGACGGCTCTTCGCCCTCCGCTACTGGTTGCAGCCCCGTTTCGCGCACATGCTTCGAGACAGCCGTCTTCAACCCGCTGAAACTAAAATCAGGACGGCCATCGTGCATGCGCGGCACGCTGAAACGCACGCTCTTTGGGTCGCCCTCGCGCGCCAAGCGCTCGATGATCGGCCCGCCGGGATAGCCAAGCCCCAGCATCTTTGCCACCTTATCGAAAGCCTCGCCAGCCGCATCGTCGCGGGTGCGGGCCACGACCTTGTACTTGCCCGGCTCAGGAACAAGGAAAAGATTCGAGTGCCCCCCGGAGACGATCAACGCCAGCGCAGGATATTGGACCGGCGGGTTCTCAAAGGCGACAGAGTAGACGTGTCCCTCTATGTGATTGACGCCGACGAGCGGTTTATCAAGCGCGAAAGCCATCGCCTTCGCGTAAGAGACGCCGACGAGCAGGGAGCCGACGAGTCCGGGGCCAGCCGTGACGGCTATGCCATCAATCTGTTCTTTCTCAACCTGAGCGCGGGCGAAGGCTTCTTCGACAACCGGCACGATCTTGTCGAGATGCTCGCGTGAAGCAAGCTCCGGCACAACGCCGCCGAAGCGTTTATGAATCTCAATCTGCGACGCGATCACGGATGACACCATCTCGCGCCCGTCGCGCACGATGGCCGCCGCCGTCTCATCGCAGGAGCTTTCAATTCCAAGTACAAGCATAAAGCAGTTTTCAGTTTTCAGCTTTCGGTTTTCAGTTTTAAGCAAAGACAAGTTGCTTCTTCTGAAAACTGAAAACTGTTTACTCTCTTTCGTAAAAACTCAGCGCCGAATCGCCTTGCTTCAGGATGCGCCAGCGTCGAATGTCGCCGATGGCGTCTTTCAGTTCATTCTTGTGATGATGCTCGACGATGAGCAGCCCTTCGTCGTGTAGAATCGCGCCTGTTCCAAAGACGGCGAGGACAGGCATGTAATCAATCGCGTAGGGCGGATCGAAGAATGCTATGTCCCACTTGTGCTCGCCTCTCGCAGCGGCACGACGCAAGAATTCCGTGGCTTCCGCCAAGACCACTTCCGTCTCATCCTCCGGCACGCCGCAGAGATCAAGATTCGATTCAATCAACCCGCACATCTTCCGCGAGCGGTCAACGAAAGTCACGTGCGCTGCGCCGCGTGAGAGCGCCTCGATGCCGACCGCGCCTGAACCGGCGCAGAGGTCTAGAAAGCGTGAGCCTTCAATGCGCGGCGCGAGAACATTGAAAAGAGTCTCACGCAAACGATCCGAGGTTGGCCGCACCTGCATCGAAGGCGGGCTACGCAAATTCCGTCCTCGATAATACCCCGCGATGACACGCATAAAGCAGTTTTCAGTTTTCAGTTTTCAGTTTTCAGTTCCCGGCCTGTTGCTGAAAACTGAAAACTGGAAACTGAAAACTGTTTACCTTTGTTCATAAAAACTCAAACAGGATTCGCCCTGCCTGATAAGTCGCCAGCGGCGCAGAACGCCGACAGTATCCTGCAAGCGATTTTCACAATGATGCTCGACGACCAGCACGCCGCTTTTGCGTTTGAGCGTCGCGCCCGCTCCGAAGAAGGCCAGGACGGGAGCATAATCTGCCGCATAGGGCGGGTCGAAAAAAGCTATGTCCCACATCAGATTCTCGCGCGTCATTGTGTGGCGCAAGAATTCTATCGCATCGCCCCTGACGACTTCGGCCTGAGCTGGCGAGACTTCGCAGCGCTCCAGATTCAACTCGATGAAATTGCATATCCTCGCCGAACACTCGACGAAGGTGACGTGCGCCGCGCCGCGAGAGAGAGCTTCGATGCCGACCGCGCCGGAGCCAGCGCAGAGGTCTGCGAATCGCGCTTCGATAATCCTTGCGCCCAGAAAGCCGAAGAGGGTTTCGCGCATGCGCCGCGCTGTTGGCCGCACTCTGGTCGAAGGCAATCTCTGTAAAGGTCTGTGACGATATTTCCCTTCGAGGATTCTCACTTTAATTTGTAGGGGCAGTGACAAGCCCTCTGCCCGCTTTGTAATGTAAGCACGCGGGCAGATGACTTGTCACTGCCCCTACCTGGTTATTACCCCACTGTCGCCAATCCAAATCTCGCATCGGCGCGCACGCGCTCGATGAGTTTGGATGTTTCGCGCGTCATGCGGCGCGTCGTCAAATAGTAGTCGGCTTCACGCCGCGCTTCTTCGAGAATCTCTACGTCGCGCACGAGATTGCCGATGCGGAAGGTGGGCAGCCCCGACTGGCGCGTGCCCATCACCTCGCCGGGGCCGCGTATCTCCAAATCTTTTTCGGCGATGCGGAAGCCGTCGTTGGTCTCTTCCATAATCCCTAAACGCTCGCGCGCAACACTCGTCTTCTTATCCGAGGCGAGCAGGACGCAGTAGCTCTGTTCCGCGCCGCGCCCGACGCGCCCGCGCAATTGATGAAGCTGCGAGAGGCCGAAGCGCTCGGCGTGTTCAATTACCATCAAGGATGCGTTCGGCACGTCAACGCCGACTTCAACGACCGTTGTGGCAACGAGAACCTGAATCTCTCCGCTGACGAAGCGGCGCATCACTTCGTCCTTCTCCGCCGCTTTCATCTTCCCGTGCAGCAGGCCGATTGAGAAGTGTGGAAAGACGCGGTCGCGCAGTTGCTCGAACATCCGCGTGGCGTCCTTCAAATCCATCTTCTCCGATTCTTCGACGAGCGGATAGACGACGTAAACTTGTCTGCCTGCGCGCACCTCGCGCTCCACACCCTTATAAACCCCCGCGCGCTGGTCTTCGCCGAGAACGACCGTCTTGATAGGAGTCCTGCCGGGCGGCAGTTCGTCAATAACGGAAACATCCAGATCACCATAAGCCGTCATCGCAAGGGACCGCGGGATGGGGGTGGCGGTCATCACCAGCACGTCCGGGTTGAAGCCACGCGCGCGCAGCTCCGCACGTTGCAGCACGCCGAAGCGGTGCTGCTCATCAATGACGACGAGGCCGAGCTTTTGAAAGGCGACTGATTCCTGAATGACCGCGTGCGTGCCGATGCAGGCGTGTATCTCGCCAGCGGCGAGGTCTTTGTGCAGGCGGCGTTTTTCAGTTGCCCGCAAGCTGCCGATTAAAAGCTCCACGCGATAGGGCGTGCGCGCGAGCAGGCGTTTGATATTGCGCGCGTGCTGTTCCGCGAGAATCTCTGTCGGAACCATCAGCGCGGTCTGATAGTTATTCTCCATTGCCGCGAGCATCGCCAGGAGGGCAACGATGGTTTTGCCGCTGCCCACATCGCCCTGAAGCAGCCGATTCATCGGCGCATCGGATTGCATGTCGTCGAAGATGCGATTTGTGACGCGCTCCTGCGCGCTCGTGAGCTGAAAGGGAAGAATCTCTTCGAGCGACGCGCGCACGCGATCCGTAATCTCTATCACCGCGCCTTTGGTTTCTTTGACACGCTCGCCGCGTTGAATCAGGAGTGCGAGCGCGACCCAGAAAAACTCCTCGAAGATGAGACGCAGGTGAGCAGGGCTGCGCGCTCGTTCGTAATCCGCGAGCGGCACGTCTTCGGTCGGAAAGTGTATGCGACGCAGAGCATCCGCACGATTGATTAGACGCTGACGCGAGAGCAAATCGGCAGGGAGAGTCTCCTTGATAGCTTCATCTTTAATCCTGCCGAGCACTTCATGCATGATCTCGCGCAAACGCTTTGAGCGAAACTCTCCGAGCTTGCGATACACGGGCACGCGGCGGCCAACGTGAATCGCCAGGAGCGCCGGGTCAGCATTGCCTTCATCGTCATCTTCAAAACCCTCTTCGTCTCCGGCGACTTCTTCCTCCGCCGTCTCGCCGCGACCACTCGTCTCCGTGTTCCCTCGTCCCTCCGCCCCGCCGTTCTCTTCAGCCAGTCTAATCAACTCACGCTCAGGCGGCGTCCACGTGCCGGGCAGCATTTCCAGTTCGTCGGGTTTGTTGAGACGCAAAGAGAAGGTGTTGCGGCGCGTGTCCCATTCCCACTGGCCGAAGGCTATAAAACGCGCGCCCCGCGTGAACTTCTGGCGATGATACGCGATGATGCGCGGCGCTTGCTTGCCGGAGACGAACCACCAGACGACGACAGGCTTCCCCGTGCGCTCAGGGTCTGACGCCGTAACCTCGAAGATGAAAAGCTTGGGCTGTTTGGGCGAGCGGTTCTTGCCGACCTGAAACCCGCCCGCGACACGAACGTAAAGCTCAAGCGAAGCCTCCGTGCCGTCGCTCAGACTAGAGATGCGCGCCAGATTCGAGCGATCCTCGTAGCGCATCGGCAGGTAATTCAAGAGGTCTTCGACGGTCGCTTCCGTTGCATCCGTTTTCGCCGCAAGTGAAGCGAGCGCCAGCCCTAGCTTGCGCGCCGTTGGTTGACCGAAGCGAGGAATACCGAACCGATAGAGTTCAACAATCGGCGTATCGAGCATGAGCGGGGAACTATCAGCCATCGCGTGCGATGATAGCATAGGGATGAGGGCGAAGGGATGATGGATGAGGGATGAAGCGGGAGAGCCGCGAGCGTTGGTGGACAGAGCAGGCTGCCTGTGCGTTCAGGGCTGGCGGCCTTCCCGGCTTCATCTGTTGCGTTTAGTTGTTGACCACCACGCCGCCGGAGACGGGGCCGTTAATCTGGCACTGGTTGGCGGTGATGATGGAGACTCCGTCCGAGTCATAGAGGGCAAAGTAGCTGCCTTCGACGTAGCCGTCGTCAATGGTGACGCTGCTGTTGCGGGCGGTGATGACCCCGAAGGGCTGACGACCGCCCTTGGCGATGAGCTTGCTGTAGGAGATGACTGCGGTGGATTGCGCGGCGATGCCGACAGCCGCCGCGCCTGAGTCGCTGTTCTGCGCCGTGCATTGAATCATGCAGTAGGAGGCTCTAATCTGCGAGGGCGGGTCAAAGGTGTTCAGAGCGGCGTTGAGGGTGCATTGATTGACGCCAGCCTGATTCTGGTCGTCCACGATGAGGGTCGCGTTGTCTATGTCGAAGTTGATAGCGCCGCTGCAAGAGACAGCCGTGCTGTAGGAACCCCAGTGGCCGCCGAGGCTGCTGACGGTGACGTTGGCGAGGGTGCAATTGCTGGCGGCCATGACGGTCCCGCCGCTGAAGGCGTCCGATGCGGCGGGCTGCGTGATAATCGTCTCGTCCCGGCCTGCGCCCTGTATGCTGACGTAGGGCTTCATCTGCACCTTCTCGTTAAAGGTTCCGGGGCTGAGATAGAGAGTGTACTGCTTCTGTAGCTTGTTGTCTGTGATGCTGGCGAGGGCGGCATTGATTGTCGGAAAGGTTAGTCCGCCGGGCCAAACCTTGACGGTGTTAGGGGCGTCGCTGGCGGGCACGCTGGGCTGCTGGTCATCGGGCATAGACTGTTCTCCTTAATCATGTAACGGGTTGTCGGATAGAAAAGCGAATCTTAACATGAAAAGCGGGAGGGGAAACGAAAACCGGCAGGCGGCGACGAACGCTGCCTTGCCGCATATTGAGTCATGGGGGAATCCGTTGCTATCGCGCCCGATGATAACATAAGGCTGAAAAGGACTGGCAAAAGCGAAGAAACATGTACGAACTTAGACCAAATCTTCGGCACAATATGTGTTAGGCTTCTATTGAGTGGGGTTAAAAATATGGTTAATCATCCTGGACAGATAATCTATAACTCTGATCTCATAATTCGGAGCGCAGCGGAACTCGCTACGCTTTGCATCTTCTACGATAAAGTTTTTCTACCTTATACGTCCCCTGAAACGAGTCATTTATTCGCAGGGGCAAGAACGTGTGACGTGAAACTGCCGACCGGCTATCACGAAGAGGGTGAGCGGCAATTCATATTTGATGTGCCCTATTGGCAAGGGATTTACGGGGCGTTGATGGAAGAAAATGTCGTTGAGAGATTACCTCCTCCATCATGGGGTGATGTTTCTCCTTCCAGTCTGCTACTTAAATTGAAACCGACTAAGAGGCTTGATTTAATTACTAAAGCTCCTTCTCGTGTTCAAATAATGATAGGCAATGAACCGTTTGGAGATGAAAACCCTGAAGAAGATTTGAAGAAAGGAATTTTCAAGGAAGAATTAATTAAGCAGGATTTGGCACTTCATCTTCTCCGACAAGATTTAGAGATTCCCCAACTGTTTATAAATGATAGTGACCGTCCATCCCATGACTTCTTAATAGGTGTTGAGGCCAAAGTTGCCTTTTCATATTTATTACCTTCTTTAGGGTATCTTGGGCCTGATGAAATACTCGAAGTTCGCAATAAAGTTAAAGATACTCGTGAGGGATTCTCCCTTCATCTTCAAAAGCTCTCAAAAGGCGTGGATGATAAATTGAAAGGTGGAGAGTCAGCCTCAGAAATTGAAGCGTGGGCTAAGAGAGCAATTGATACTGAATTAATACCTGATTACAGGGAATTCAAACGACAGATAGAAGCCGAGAAGGCAGGTTTCTGGAAAAAGGTTTTAGATGTAGCTGGTAAAGTATTTGCGATTGATGCTGCACCTTGGACGCCAAAATTTTATGGCGAACTACTCAAGGCTTTAGGAATTACAGCACTAACTTATACCGCAGAGCAAAAAGAAAGGTTGTCGAATAAATCCCAGGCTTTCCAGTTCATGAGTCTTGTAGAAGATACATTTGAATAATGATTGGACGAAGCTTAGCAACTAACGAGCTTTGAGAGCACTCTCATCAAAGAATCTCAATCCCACCTCAGCGCATTCCAGCCTCAGGTGAGAGTGAATCAATCTCATGCGAGAGACTCCTTCACTCTGCCAAGAGAATCGCAATCTCACTCCAGAGAACTCGAATCCCATGCGAGAGATTCCTTCACTCTCGCGGGAGATTAAGACTCTCTCGCGGGAGATTGCCAATCCGACGCCAGAGTGTAGTGTTTTCAAGCATTCTGCTGCCAATAGTTAGCAGAAAAATAGTTCTTGAATTCAGTTTTGTCCTCAAATATGATGCGTCTCGTTCTGATACTCACGTCAGACCCCACAAAGGAGATTCTCACGATGCCTAAAGACAGAAATAAACGCTTGAAGCCTTCCATCCTCATCGCTGACCGTGAAAGTTTTACGGCGCTGACGAACATCTCAAATTATGCTCCGGCTAATCCGGCCTACACAGCGGCCGCGCTCAACACCTTGCAGTCCGAAATGCTTGCGGCGCAGGCTGCCGAAACGCAGGCGGTAGCGGCAGCAGAGACGGCACGCGACACAGCCAATGCTAAAGAGTGGGCTTTTCACGAAGCAGTCATTGCGATGAAAGATCAGGTAGTCGCGCAGTTTGGCAGGGATTCCGATCAGGTGCAGGTCGTTGGCCGGAAGAAAGAGTCAGAGCGTAAAGCGCCGACGCGAAGCTCGAAAAAGAGTTCAACGATTCCGACGACCTGAAACCGGCTTGTAAATCAGAATGAGATTGTCGGGGCAGGGCTTGTCCCTGCCCGCCGCTTGCTGAAGACGCGGACAGGGACAGCCCTGCTCCTACGATTTATCTCACATTGAATTGATTCGGTATAAGCCCATCGCCAATGTTATTGATAAGCATGGTAGCTGGACGGTCTGAGTAAAATAATGATAGACATAGCAGCATCGCACAATGGCATCCCTATCCGTTTAACGGATGAGCGATGGACTCATATTGTGCGCCACCATCCTGAGATGAATGATCAGCGTGAGCGGGTTTTGGAAACGTTGCAAGAACCGGATATGATTCAGCAAGGAGACTTTGGTGAATTGCTCGCTATTCGGCATTATCAAAAGACACCATTGACAAGTAAGTTTGCAGTTGTGGCATATCGGGAAATCAACCTTGATGATGGTTTCGTGCTCACAGCTTATCTGACCAGTCGGCCATCAGTGAGAAGAATAACGCTATGGAAACGGTGAAAATTCTGGAAAAGCCTGCGGGCCATCAACTGGGACTATGACGAAGAAGCAGATGTCCTTTATCTCTCTGTCGGAGAAGCGCGGCCTGCTATTGGCATAGACATCGGTGAGGGAACGATACTTCGCTACGATGAAACCCAAAAAGAAGTTGTCGGCGTGACTTTAATTGGTCTCAAGGCCCGCCTCTTACAGGAACTGGCTGACAAGTCTTAGCCTTTTGACATGCAAGAGATAGTGGATATGGCCGTCCAAAATTTAGCTGAGTATCTGGACATCGTTCCGACAGTAATGCGCTCGCCTCACCGTTATCTCTGGTCAAGCTACGACGCCGAAGCAGACGTTCTCTATATCAAGTTCAAGAAGCCGTCAGAGGCTACCGATAGCGAGTTGACCGACGATGACGTCATTATTCGTTATGAAGGTGACGAGATCGTCGGTCTAACCATTCTGCACGCCAGCACTTGTTAATTCGTCGCTGCCGCAGAGGTCGCGCAGTGTTCGTCAAAGGCTTGCGTCAACTCCTGGGCGATCTGGTCCGGCCCACGACCTTCGATCTGGTGGCGCTCCATCATGTAGACGAGTTGGCCGTCTTTCAGCAGGGCGATGGAGGGCGAGGACGGGCGGTAGCCTGTGAAATAGCTGCGCGCTTTCTCGGTCGCTTCGATGTCAGCCCCGGCAAAGACTGTGGCGATGCGGTCGGGGCGCACGTCGTGTTGAAGCGCGCGGGCGATGCCGGGACGCGCTTTGCCAGCCGCACAGCCGCAGATGGAATTGACGACCACCATCAGCGTCCCCTTGGATTCGCCGATCGTGCGGTCAACCTCCTCGACGGTCTTCAACTCCTCGGCTCCGAGCCGCGTTAGTTCTTCCCTCATCGGGCGTATCATGATTTCTGGATATGGCATGTCTGTAGTTTTCTCCTTAAATGTTTTCGTAACCTGTTCTCATCTTGAGTTAATTATTCTTCTTCGGAGGAGTATATATCAATCCCATCATCTTTAGATACTCAGCCATCGGCGGCAAGCCCACCGCCGCGCGCCGTGCGTCCACTTCTTCCTCGTTCTCAATCGGCCACAGTTTCAGTTCCTTCGTCACGTCGTCTGTCCGTAGCCCTGTCCCGTAAATCTGCTTCTGACCCTCGCCCATCAACATCCTGTCCTCCATCATCGCCACGTGGTCAGGGCGCGCCTCGTTCTTCATGGCTGCTGATTTGAGCAGAGGGAAATACTTCTTCTGCTGGGCTAGATCAGCGTGCTGGACTATGAAGAATGCCCACTCGCTCGCTTCCTTGCCGACCATGCTTTTAGTCGGCCAGCCGTGGCGAGCAATAATCTCTTCCAGCCTTTTCATGTTCCTTTTATCTATCTTGTCCTGCTTCTTAATCAGAACCACGAACCTTTCCATTGCCCGGTCGCCCTCAGCCCCGGCCAACTTTTTCATCTGCGCTGCCAACTCTTCACGATACTTTTGATCTTCGTTCCCCATCTTAATCAACTCTTGCCGCAGCGCTTTGTACTGCGGAGCGCCGTCGCCTGCGTTCTGGGCAAAAAGGGGATTGTTCGTCCAGAGGACGAAAAGCAGAAGGATGTGAAGTGATCTTCGCACGATGGCTTGATACGTCATTACTGACTGATAAGGATGACGCGCGGCTCGTCGCCGTCGCCTGTAATCGAAACTCTATAGACGGGCGGGGGCAACGGGTAACGCCCCATACGCTCTGCCCACTCGATAATGAAGACGGCGCTTTCGTCCATCAGCAGTTCGTCCAGATCAACTGCGTGCGCGGCGCTCGCGCCTTCGCTCAAGCGGTAGAGGTCCAGATGGAAAAGTTTCAGGCGGCCTTCATGGATATTGACGAGCGTGAAAGAAGGGCTGGTCACTTCGTCTGTGTCTATCTCAAGAGAACTGGCGATGCCTTTAGCGAAAATTGTTTTGCCTGCGCCGAGCATCCCGTCGAGCAGGATGATTTCGCCGCCCACAAGCTGAGAGCCGATGCGCGCGCCGAGAGCGAACGTCTCTTCGGCGGACAGCGTCGTCCAGCGGCCTGTCGGGAGAGTCGCGGGCGCATGCGTGCTCATGGCTGCTCTCCCTGTGGGTCGAGCGCGCAAACAGCTGCGCTCAAGCTCAGCGCGATATCTGAAGCAACAACGGAGCGCATGCCGCTCTTCTTCGCCGCGATGTCTCCGGCCAGCCCGCCAATGTAAACAGCGGCGATGGTCGCAAAGAGAGCGTCCCCGTAGTCTTCTGCCATCGCAAACGCCTGCGCGATGAAGCCTGTGATAATGCCCGTTAGGGTATCGCCCGCGCCAGCCGTGCCGAGTCCGGCGTTGCCAGTCGGATTGATGAAGACGCGACCGTCAGGAGCAGCGATGAGTGTGCGCGTTCCCTTCAGAACGAGAATGAGACGGTGCGCCGTTGAGAGGTCACGCGCCGCTTTGACACGATCCGCGAGGGCTTCTTTGTCGTCTGTGCCCATGAGCCGGAGCATTTCGCCCGCGTGCGGCGTCAGGATAAGCGGAAGTTCCTCCGACCCGCGCAAATCTTCCGGCCAGGGCGCGAGCGCGTTCAAGGCATCGGCGTCAATCACAAGGGGCGTGGTGCGTCTCTCGACCACAGCGCGCACGAAGCGACGCGTGCTTTCATCTTCGTTCGAGAGGCCGGGGCCAATGGCCACTGCGCTCGCCCGCAACGCGAGTTTCGATATTTGCTCGACTGCTTCAAAGCTAATTGCTCCCTTTGGTGTCTCAAAGAGCGCTGTCGTCATAATCTCAGGCAACGCACGCGCGGCGACGGCTGGCTGTGCTGTCGCAGGGGTCGCAATCGTCACCAGCCCCGCGCCCGCGCGCATCGCCGCAACGCCGCAGAGCAGGGCTGCGCCGGTCATCTCGCGCGAGCCTGCGATAAGGATCGCGTGCCCGTGCGTGTTCTTGTATGAATCCGGCGCGTATCGCGTTTTGACGAGCCACTCACGCGCGTCTCCTTCTTCAACCAAACGCAGCCGCGACTCCGCTGCTTCCAGCAGGGAGGGCGGCGAGCCGATGTTGGCGATGATGAGTTCGCCGTTGTATTGAGACGCGGGCGGCAGGACGTTACCCTGCTTGGGTGCCGTGAAGGTGATGGTCAAATCAGCTTGCACGGCTTCGCCGATGAGCGTGGCGGAGTCTGCATTGAGGCCGGAAGGAATGTCCAGCGAGACGATTAAAGGATGATTGGCCGCGGAGCGCTCGCGTGCCTGGCGAAGCAGGGCGACATGCTCGACGACCTGACGATGAACACCTTCAAGCGGTCGCGTGAGACCTGTGCCGAAGAGCGCGTCAACGATAAGGTCGTAGCTATGTGCGGCAATCTCTTCCCAGACGGCGATGCCTTCGCATTCGGTGAAAGTCAAAGGCGGAGGATGAGAGTGCGAGCCAGCGTCAAAGCTTGAGAGGCGCTGGGCGATCTCGAAATTGGTGCGGGCATCACCTTTCGTCTCTTCGACTCGACCGAAGAGCACCACGTCAACCCGCGCGCCAGCCAGCCAGAGTGCGCGGGCAAGTGCTGCGCCGTCACCGCCATTGTTGCCGCGACCGCAGAGTATGCGTACGCGCTTACTCGTGAGGCCGTCAGGAAATCTTTCGGCGATGGCTTTGGCCGAAGCCGCCGCGGCAGATTCCATCAGGAGCAGCGAAGGGGTCTTGAACCGCTCCGCCGTCAAATGGTCAATCTCGCGCATCGCGGCTGCCGTGATGACTCTTTGCATAGTCCTGATGATAAAGAGGGAGCACGCGAAAGGCAAAAGAAAAGAAGGCTCGTCGCCTTCCGCTTTTGCCTCTCATTTTAGACCTACGCGTTTGTCTCTGGTTATCTTTCTTCTTTGAAAATAAAACCACCCGCAAGCTCATCAAAGCTCACGGGTGGTTCGACAGGAAAAGAGAATCTGAGTTACGCGCTGAGATCGCTTTTGGCTTTGCGCCGTTTACGCACCTTCGCTGCGATACCCGCTAGTCCTGTGCCGAGCAACAACATCGTGGCGGGTTCAGGAACTGCTGTTTGTTGTGCGCTTGTGATCTGGCCTGTCAGGCTGACTGTCTGGCCGGGATCAATCGCCAAATCGTTGACGCTGAATAAGAACGAGCCACTGCCGCAAGTTGTCTGCTGCCCGGGAACTCCTCCGGTCGGGTCAGGCTCACAGTTCAAATCATTGAAGGTGAAAAGAGTCGGAGTGTTATTGAAATCAAGGAACAGGCCGCCCGAATTGTCACTTCTGACTGAGCCGGTCAGGGTGGCCGTGAAAGTAGCCTGGTTCGAGCCATTGATTCCTTGCGGGGCCGTAAACGTTACCAGCAGCGTAAAGCTCTGCCCGCTATAGGTATTCGGCGCTGTGCTCAGGCTGAGAGATCCCAGGTTGTTGAAGTTCGACCCGGGATTTGCATTCCCGCCCAGACCGCGAAACCCGCCCGAAGTAGTGCCTGCAAATGTCGCGTTACTATAGGTCAATCCGAGGTAAGTGGCAGATGCGCCGGGCGTGCAGCCAGCGCCGAAACAACCGTTAGTGAAACCGGTGATAAGTACTTCATCCGCCCGTGCCACTCCCTGGCTAAGCGTCATCAGCGCGATCAAAGCAATGCCGAGCGAAAGTGATTTCAGCAGCGCCGTAAAGTGGGTTCTCATAAGTTTATGTGCCTCCATGCCTGTCGGGAAACCTTGAAGTAAATTGTCAGCGCACTCCAGATCGCGTTTTCGTAAGACACCTCGCACAACCGGGGCAATGGTTGACTGCTTGATGCTTGTCGGGGCGACCGAGAAAACCGCACTTTCACTGACGCCTCATTAAGGAAAGAACTTCTAAGCCTGTCTGAACGGGTCTTGCACCGCCTGCCGATTCAGAGATAATTGCAAAAAATACAGCTGCCTGTAGGGGTACTAAAATCTTAATAAAACGGCAGTTCCAGAAAATGGAACAGGTTCAGACTGTATCCAAAAATTTTTAGGGCGGCTGAAAATAACACAAAGCCCGGAACAATGCTAGAGTTTTGTTCAAGGGAATTGACAAAAAATTGTTTCCGCCGGACACACGTTTGGACGGACTGCATCCGCCGCCGCCCGCCTGCCGCTCCTCCAGCTAACCCGTTTTATTGTTCGGTAGCCAAAGTAAATAGCTAATTCGGGCGATTCTCCAAAAAGTGCCGGGAGATTTTGAGTTTTTTCGGCGACCCGAAATGGTGATTTGCCGGGTAAAACCGAGAGCCGGAGCAAGAGTTTCAAAACCCTCGCTCCGGCTCTATTAAATTGAGCCTAATTTTATGCGCGCCAGCAGGCCAACTTATAAACTGGCGTCAGAATCGCTTTCTTTTATGGCTTTGCGGCGTTTGCGTACCTTCGCTGCAATGCCCGCCAGACCAGTGCCGAGCAACAACATCGTGGCCGGTTCGGGAACCGGATTATTCGGAGTGCCGCCATGAGCGACATCGCTGTCGGGATTCGTGGTCAGCGCCTGAAAGCGTACATAAATAGCGTTGGCAATTTGTTGCTGTGTGAAACCGCTGAAATTGCCGTTCACGGTAAAGGTAGTGCTGGTCGCGCCAGACTGAATCCCGCTCGGCGGATTACCCCCGGCAAAGTTACCGGCGTGAGTAAGAAACGCAAAGTCGAGAGTCGCGCTATTAAATTGTGGCACGTTGCCAGAACTTGTAGAGAAAGAGAAGTTTTGTCCTGCTGGCTGAGACCCAACTGATCCTGTGTAGCTCGGGCTGCCCGGCACGTCGAACCCTACGCCGGTCACAACACCCGCCGAGGTGTTCGTAATGGTAAAGATTAGCTGCGAGTTTGTCAGCGAAGTGATGTTGATCGTCGCCGTAGCGTTAGAGTTACTATTACCGACAACCGTAAAGGCGTCAGCTCGCGCCACCATACTTACAGATGCGAGCATGAGCGTTGCTGCTGCAATTAAGAATACCTTGCGAATCATTCGAGCCTCCATCGAAAGTTTAGAGACAGCATCTTCAAGCGAGGCAAAGCGCCTAGAGAGCCGTAGGGCATAAGTGCCTTTTTCAGAGTCTTTATACTTTTCTGAAAGAGGTAATACTAGAAGCTTTCCAGAATGTGGGGAGAAAAATATAGTTCAGGCGAGCCTGAAGCAAGACCTTTGATCCTTGCCTTAGACTCTTCAGCTTTGACTAACCTCGCCCTCGCTTCAAAAGTCTGGTAAAACGTCCGGCGACCCGGCTCGCTTCCGGCAACCCGAACAGGGAGGTCAAAGCGAAATAGCTGATCCCGTAGGGGCCTAGAACGGCAATCGCAGTCAAAATCGGGCGATTCACTCCAAAAGCAAGCTTAATCCCCCAGCCGATAGCTGCCGCCACGACTGCCGCAATCCACAGCTTAATGATGAAGGGCAGCGCGAGGCCCGTGCTTCCGATTCGTTTATTGAGCGAGCGGCGCAGCAACAGAAATTCCGCCCAGCCGCCAAGACCTGCGGCAGTTGTCAGCCCGATAGCGCCCCAGCGCAGGTCAATGCCGAGCGCCCCGGGAAGCGGAATCGCAAGCAGGTAGCCAAGCACGACCGCCACGACCACGTGAACGACGGCATAGCGCAAAGGCGTGCGCGTATCGTGAAGCGCGTAGAAGGTTGAAGCGTAGAGTCTGCCAAGTGTGGTCGGCAGCAGCCCGATGGAAGAGCCTGCGATGATGCCCCAGACGTAGATGGAATCAGCGCGCGTAAAGCGTCCGGTCTGGTAAAGCGCCGCCACCATCACGTCGCCGAGCACGAGAAAGCCTATGGCCGAAGGCACTATCAGAAACGCGATTTGCCGCAAGCCCGAATCCAGCCGACGGCGCAACTGGGCTTTGACCTCATCATCAGTTCCCAGCGCGCTCGACATGGCCGGGAGTTCCGCTGCCGAGACGGACATGCCAAAGAGACTGACCGGAAGCGTGTAGAGACTCTGCGCGAAAGTCAGAGCGGCGACCGCGCCCGTCCCCAGCAAACTCGCCAGCAGCGCATCAACAAACGCGCTGATTTGCACGACGCCGCGACTGAAGAAAACTGGAAAGAAGTTGCGAATCACAGTGCGGATGCTCTTTGATTTAGCGTCAATCACCGGACGCAGTCGCTTGATGAGCCGAAGCACCGTTGGCAGTTGAACTCCAAACTGCAAGGCGCTACCGATGACTGACCCCCACGCGACCCATTCCGCCAACCCGAACTGAAACGCTTCCAAGTCGCCCGCTGCGACACGGCTGCTGCGACCGCCGAACCAGATGAGCGAGCCGATGATCGCAATGTTCCAGATGACGGGTGCGGTGTAGAGAGAAAGAACCGGCGGTGGCTGTTCAGGACGCCGAGACACCAGGCAGAGAGGACGAGCAGTCCTGCACCCGGAAAGAGAATCTTGACGAGACGAATGGTCAGCTCTCGTGTTTCGCCTTTGAAGCCCGGAGCGATGGCGTCAATCAGATAGGGAGTCGTCAGGACTCCTACGAGGACGAGCAGCGAAGTGACGAGGGCCAGCATGGTGAGAATGGCGCTGGCCACACGATCCGCCTCTTCCTTGTTCTCACGCGCCAGCAGCCCCGCGTAAACCGGGATGAAGGATGCTGAAAGCGCGCCTTCGCCGAAGATGTTCTGGAGAAAATTGGGAATTCTGAAAGCTGCGTTGAAGGCGTCCGCAGCGGCTGATGTGCCGAAGTAGTGAGCGAAGACGCGCTGGCGGATGACGCCGACGATGCGGCTCAGGAGAATGCCTGCACCGACGAGGAAGGCGAATTTGCCCGTGCTCG
Organism: uncultured Acidobacteriota bacterium; assembly: GCA_963811065.1. Lineage (GTDB taxonomy): Bacteria > Acidobacteriota > Blastocatellia > Pyrinomonadales > Pyrinomonadaceae > QHXM01. The sequence continues at coordinate 136,962 of CAWEPR010000006.1, read as the reverse complement.
GCTCGCGTGGAGCCTGAGAGGTTTGCTCGGCAGGGAACTCGCCCGTCACCGTGCCGACGGGAACCTCCGTCTCGCCCGCAATCACGCTGGCATCCTGATGCGGGGCTGCCTTTTCGGGCTGCTCTTTCCCTGAATTTGATTTCATCGAGAGCGTTCTAAAGCTCGTAATCCTTAATCTTGGTCAAGAGCGTTTTGTAGCTGACGCCTAAAGTTTCCGCCGTGCGAGTTTTGTTGCCTTCGTGGAGGCGCAGGACCTCGGAGATGGCGCGGCGCTCGACGAAGCGCGCGGCGCGGTCTGCGATTTCCGCGAGCGTGCCGGTCATGTCGAGTTCATTGAAAGCCTCAGGCTGAACCGTCCCGGCTTTAATCAACCCTAAGTCAGCAGGCTCAAGCGTCACCGAGTCGGCGAGGATGCAGGCGCGCTCAATCGCGTTCTCAAGCTCGCGGACGTTGCCGGGCCATGAATGTTCGCGGAGCGCCTTGATGCTGGCTTCACTCAAAACGGCTTCGCGCCCGCGCGTCTCTTTGCCAAGCTGTGCAGCGAAATGGCGTGCCAGCAAGACGACATCCTCGCCGCGCTCGCGCAAAGGGGGAATCTCGACAGGGAAGACCGCGAGGCGAAAGAAGAGGTCGCGCCGAAACTCTCCATGCTCGACCGCCAGGCGCAGGTCTTTGTTAGTCGCTGCGACGACGCGCACGTCAACCGGGATGGGCGCCCGCCCTCCGATGCGGTCAACCGTCTTCTCTTCGATAACGCGCAGGAGTTTGCCCTGAACCGCCAGAGGCAATTCGCCAATCTCGTCCAGAAAAACCGTGCCGCCCGAAGCCAGCTCAAACTTCCCCAGGCGGCGTTCGCCCGCGCCCGTAAACGCGCCGCGCTCGTGGCCGAAGAGTTCGTTCTCAATTAAGGTTTCGGGAATCGCGGCGCAGTTGATGGCCACGATAGGCTTGTCGCGGCGCAACGAAAGATGATGCACGGCGCGGGCGAACAATTCTTTGCCCGTGCCGGACTCACCCAGGAGGAGCACGTTCGCTTCCGTCTGCGAGACGCGTTGCGTTTCGGCAACCGCGCGCTTGATTGTCTCGGATTCGCCGATGATGCGCGGGAATCCGTAGCGGCGCGACCACTCTTCGCGCAGCAGCATGTTCTCTGTCCGCAGTCGCGCCTGTTCCAACGCGCGTTCGACTATGAGAAGCAGATGATTGGAGTCAACGGGCTTTTGAAGAAAGTCGTGCGCGCCGTCCTTCATCGCCTGCACGGCTTCGTCAATCGAGCCGTAGGCGGTCATCACTACGACAGGAATGTCCGGGTCGGCTGCGCGTGCCGCTCGCAGTACGTCCAGACCTGAGCCGTGTGGCATCCTTAAGTCCGTCAGAACGAGACGGTGAGGCGCGCGGGAGATTTCCTGCGTGGCCGCGCGTGCATCCGCGCTTTCGGTGACAGTGTATCCGGCGTTCTCCAGCGTCAATTGGAGCACGCGCCGCAAACTGTCTTTATCTTCAACAAGCAGGATGTCAGGCATAAAAGCAGTGGTTAGTAGTCAGTGGTCAGTGGTCAGCAAGAATCAGTTTTTAAACTGACTACTAACTACTGCTTTCATCATTCATCGTTGCTCTTGATGTGTCAAGCCGCTTCTCGACATCACCCCAGCCCCGGCAGGGGCGGCATATTAGTAGCCTGGGGCGTCAGTCCTAGGTCACTGCACAAACGTAATTATTAAGCCCCGGAGGGGCGACATAAAATGCCGCCCCTCCAGGGCTTGGACTCAAATCGTTGCACTGATTCCCATGACTCACGTCATGGGCTACTGATATTTCGCCCCTCCGAGGCTGGCAACGTCAACCTCTCTTATTGTCGAACTCACGTTAGATTGAGGAGGTTCGGCCTGCGGCTCAGGCGATTGACTTCAACTCTTCCCGCCGTACTTGGCTGCGCCCGTTCCGATTGAGCGGCGCGCCAGAAAGTTGTTCCCGACCTCTTTGGTGACGATGCCTTTACGCATCAGTTCGTTGATAGCGCCTTCGAAAGTGACCATCCCGTAGGAGCGTCCCGTCTGCATCACGGAATTTATTTGATGTGTCTTTCCTTCGCGGATCAGGTTCGCGACCGCCGGGACATTCACCAGCACCTCTGTGACGGGCACACGGCCCTCGCCGTCCGCAGTCGGGAGCAACGCCTGCGCTACGATTCCTCTTAAACTCTCAGACAGCATGACCCGGATTTGACCCTGCTGGCTCTCCGGGAAGACATCTATGATGCGATCCACCGTCTTGATGGCGCTGTTGGTGTGCAGCGTGGCGAGCACAAGATGTCCAGTCTCCGCCGCCGTGACGGCCAGCGAGATTGTTTCCAGATCGCGCATCTCGCCGACGAGAATGATGTCCGGGTCTTCTCTCAAGGCGGCTCTCAATGCCGCGTGGAAGGATTTAGTGTGGCTTGAAACCTCACGCTGACTGATAAGCGCCTGCCCGTTGCGATGAACAAACTCAATGGGGTCTTCAATCGTGATGATGTGCGCGCGCTCGCTCAGGTTGATCGAGTGGATGAGCGCGGCCAGCGTGGTGCTTTTACCAGAGCCGGTTGGCCCGGTGACGAGGACGAGACCTTCGGAAACGTCTACCAAGTCGAGAAGCTGTTCGGGCAATCCCAACTCTTCAACCGTCTGCACCTTCTCAGGGATAAGGCGGAAGACTGCCGCCACGCCGTTTCGCTGCATGAAGACGTTGACGCGGAAGCGCCCAACTTCCGGCAACGGGTAGCTTAAATCCAGTTCCCAATGTTCGGCGAAAATCTCTCTCTGCTTCTCCGTGAGAATTTGAAAGATGAGCGACTGGCAAACCTCGTGCGACACTTCATGGTAGTTGAGCTTCACCATCTCGCCGTGAATCCGCAGATAAGGCGCGGAGCCACTGGAGAGGTGCAGGTCAGAAGCATTTTGCTGCTTCATCAATCTCAGAAGTTCGTCAAGTTTTGCCATCTTTTAGGATTCGGGTCGTAGCAATTCAGGCATCGGGTTTTGTCAGCCGACGTGCAGGACAACGCGCCTGCACGTCGGAGGGTTAAGGTTATTTGACAGAGGCTGGTCATCAGAACTGATGCCCGCCGTCAATTAATAGACTTGCCTGAATCCGGTCGCCTCGATGTACTGGAATTGCGGCGTGCCCGGAGGCAGCTTCTTCGGATCATTAAACGTGATGTCGAATCCCCAGTTGCGGGTTGGCGGATAATAAACCACCGAGCTAACCACGCCGTAAGGACCGATTGCTTGCGTTGAGTTGTAGAGCAGAATGAACGAGCCGACGTAGTTCCACCTCTTGGTCCATGTCGAGCCGTCGCCCCACGTTTCAAGGAAGCGTGGGAAATTGTGAACGCCTCCATTCAACCATTGGAGGTAGTATGTGGGCGCTGTCGTTCCTACCATCGCCGACATGGTTGTGCCGGAGATGATTCCCGCACGCACGGACGTTTCGTTCCCTACCGAAGTTGCTGCGATGTCCGTCGCCGAGCCTGCATCGGCGACTCTGCTGTTAGCGCCTTCCGGGTAGAGCGAGGGCAGTGCGTCGTACCAGGTTTTTGACAGCGGAAAGAATGCGTCGGACACAATCGCCGATGGAACCTGATCTCCCTGGAAGTAGTATGACTGTGCAGGGTCGTTCGGCGTCGAGCCGCCGGTCGGCTGACCGTTGATGCCGGTCGTATTATAGTTGCCCCAGATGAACACCATATTCTCGGTGGCAATCGTTATACCTTTGGTCGCCGAAAGCTTGTTGGTCGCGCCCGTCACCTTGAGGTCCTCTCCATTGAGCACTCGGACAGCGCGGCGGAAATAGTAGCCGGGAGCCGTTGCGGTTTTTGACGTTGGCTCAGGATGGCCGACAAACGGCGAGGTGTTTGTCGGTAATTGCCACTCCGCGATCGCAACCGAACGAGTGAAATCGGTCGCATCAACGCCGGTCGGCGCAGTGATATTTGACGGGACGGAAATTTGAGCAGGACCTGGCAACTCTTTCGGATCAATCTGCAAAGAGTCTTTCTTATTTTTGTTCGTCGACGGGTCATAGCCCGCGTCAATCACGTCCTCGCCCGGATCAGGAGCATCACCATTAGCCTCATTGTAGCCATAGACATCTTCGTTATCTACGAGGCCGTTGGTCGTGTTGATTGACGCGTTCGACGCATTCCGCTCGGTTTTGACTCGGTCGCCTCTTCGATCAGAAATGTAAACCACATACCCGTCAGAGCCGTCGATGTTGGTGCTGACAGCGTTCGTGTTTCGCAAAAGATTAGTGTCGAAGACCCCGTCCACCCAGCGTGCCAGGTTCCTCATGTTGATATCAACCACGCTGACGATGCCGCGCTCGTATACCACTGTCGCGCTGCTGGTCTCGTCTATTCTTCCTTCACGCACGTTGTAAACACTGATCGGAACGATTTTGTTGAGATTTCCGGGTGCGGTTGAGAACTGATCGTCGCGCGCCATTGTCGCAGCGGTCGGCAGGCACGGGCTACCGCTTGTCGGCGTATCATCGTCCAGGGCAGTGTCAAGTGAATAGATGTAACCGGCGGCGCTAAAGGTCACAGCCTTTTTAACTTCACCGTCAGCGATACAGCGCCTGTTGGCGACAGCGGTGTCAAGGAAATAGTTCAGGTAGTTATTATGGGTACTATCACCCTTCCGGTCTCGGCCTCCCTGCATGTAGGCCGCCCACAGCGGGCGCTGGAGGTAAACGATTCCGTTCGGCTCTCCGACCGTCATCCCCATGTTTAAAATGGTCGAGGTGACATCGAGCCAGGTGCCGTCGGGCTTACGCACTTCAATCAGGATGCGTCCAGTGATGCCCGATCCGCCGGGATGATGGCACCATTGGGCGACTTGGGAACTGAAGTGTTGGCGGCTATCTCGGTTGTGGTATTGGCATTCTTGCCTCCCGTGACGCTGTTGAGCGCAGTGCCCGTCGTCACCGTGTAAGACCTGATCCCGCGAACCGTCTCGGCCTTCTTGTTGAGAGATGGTTTTCCCTGTAGCCAGTCCGTCGAGTTCGCATAGCCGGTGCCGTCATCCTTCACCAGACGAAGCGCATTGCCGCCATCCAATGTGGACGGATTGAACGTGGATAGCTTCTGGCCCTTCTGTGTGCCGGAGGTATCGTTGCCAATGCCTGCGACGTTGCCCGAGCCATTACCGGCAACCTCGTCGTCTATCAGAATGCGAATCTCGGCCTTGGAGGAAAACCGCCCGGAAACGAGCGCGCTGCTGTCGTCCGGCATCGGCCGTTTAATAATCTCACGGGGCATTTTGCCGTCGAGTTGCATGGGGAGAAGGAGGGGGAAAGCGCCCGTTCCTTTGGTCAGCAATTGTCCACCAAACCGATTCGCTGTGCCGTTCACTGAAGCGATTGAGGTAGAGTTCCACGTTGCATTGTCTGTCCCGGCTGGATTGCCAGCGGGGAAGTTGCCTCTCTTATCAGTGCGCGGCTGCGGCAGCTTTGGCCCACCAATCACGCTGCCCTGGGTCATTTGAACGGTCGTTCCGTTGATGACGAACCTCGGAGAGCCGAGGGAATAAACAGCGGGAAGCGTGCCGTTATTGCGGAGCAATGTGCGGACTGCCTCGTTTGCTGTGGTGACTTTGGATGTGAATGTGATGTCCCCGCCGAAATAGATATTACCGTTGGCGTGGACGCGACCGTTAAAGGTCATCGGAGGTTGAGGCCAGAACTCCAAATCGCCGTCGCTGAAAGTGCCGAACTGAAACATCGGAATCAGATAGTTGTTGATGGTTCGCTCAAGGGTGACTTTCGCGCCTGATCTGGTGTTGATGGCGGTTGCGCTCACGATGTAGGGAGAGACCGAAGCCCTCAGACCGGCCAACGCCCCTTTCTCAAGGTCTACATATGGATACGAACCGTCCGTGATGCCCTGCGTCACTTGCATCTTTGTCAGTGTGTTGGTGTCCAGCTTGAGAATTGGGTGAACCTGAAGCCTTGCGCGTATAACTCAGTCGGAAAAGTGCCAGCAATCGCATCCAGTTGAGCTGTGCTCGGGTTAGAAGTGCGTTGGAACAAGGCGCTGAACTGATTGGTCATGCTTTCAATTGCGGAAGTCGCAGCGGAATAGGTCTCGGTGCGCCGCAAATCACTTCCAGCGATCTTCATTTCATGCGAAACGACAGCCAGCACGGTGACTGAGATTGCGCCCAGCAACAATAAGATGAGCAATGCGAGGATGAGTGCTGCGCCTCGCTCATTGGATCTCAGCTGGTGCGCCGGGAGTAATTTATTCGATTGAGTTATTTGGTGTGTCATTTCAAATCATCCTTGTTGAAGCTGATGAATGTTCAGCCAGGGCTACTTTGGTTTCTGCGCTCGCCGGAACTGCAAGTTGCGAGCCGATGCGATACTGGTCATCGTCTCCAGGCCCTTCTTGCCCTTTTGAAAGTTGATTGAGTGTGTGGTCTCGCCCGTGATTTTGATTTCGATCTGGCGAACGGTGTCTTGTTCTGCCCAGGACGTTAGCTGGGCCGCGGGCTGTTTGACAGTTCCCGTATTGTTCCCGCCAAAAATGTAACGGAACGAAAGGCCGGTGATATGTTCGGCCACAAGATTCTCCGTAAAACCGGCACCGGCCACGCCAAATTCGCGCTTCATCAACTCACTCTTGGCATTAACGTAATAGTGGCTGATAAAAGCTCGCCGCATGTTGACCGTCTGAGTGCTGATGCCGGAAGCATTACCTTTCCCGACGATATTAATCGGGCCGGTGGCAGCGGGCACATTGAGTCCGTATGAGTTGGCTGCGCTGAAACTTATAGTGGAAGTGCCGGAGGCGGCGCTGATGGCGGTGATTCTCCCGAATGTCGAGCAGGGCACTGTGATAGCCTGGCAAGACCCGGATGTAAAGTAGTAAATCTCTCCGACCTTGAGCGGAGCCGCCGCGGTCGACGGCATAGAAATCGTGGAGCCGGAGCCGGTGATTTTCCCGGCCACCAGCGAGATGGCATCAAATGTGTTATCGAGCCTGAGAATTGTGATGCGGTCAGTATTATCAAGAACGGTGGTGGTCGGGTTGGAGTCTGCGACCGCTACCGCTCCGGGATCGGCGTCCGACCAGACCAGACCGAAATTGACATAACTTGCTCCAAAGGTGTTTTCCGGATCACTCGTCGGCGTAATGTTCTTTGCCAGATAATTGGTTACGAATGCCCGCGGGACAATGATTTTATCGTAGTCGTTAAGCTCATATCCTGCGTTGACGATGTCCCGGTTGATGTATTCGTGCGCGATGCGCAGGTTTTCCCGCGTGTCAGTCAATTCATAGGTGGCGTTGCTGACATTCATGGAGCTTTTCATTAACATGAAAGCAGCCACCATAATGATTGACATCACGATCATGACGACCATCAACTCAATCAATGAGAAGCCGCGTTCCGAATCTCGTCTTGTCTTAGCGTGCATGTCTTCTCCTCAGCCCCTCAGCGGGCAAGCCGGGCTGATGCCTAATTGATATAGTTAGCCTGAGCGTCATTGTTCAGATAGCTGGAAACCTCAAGCTTCTCTTTGCTGCCTGTGATACCCGGATAGGTGAGTGTGACTGTAATCTTCTTAATGTTTGAGCTGAGCGTCTCAATCTTGATTGTGCGTGAGTATCCCGGAATCACGATTTTCGGGTCGTTCGGAACATCGTTGCTGTTGCCGTAGATGCCGTCAACCCCAGCCCCGGTCGCGTCGTCGGTGGTGCCGAAGATTCCGTCCGCTCCCGGGTCTTTGGATACAGGCTGTTCAGTTGTCGGAAAGCCCGCAAACGTACTGTCTGCTCCCGTGTTGTCAACCTGCCCGGTGTTTGAGATCTGCCCGAAAGTTAACTGCTTCGTGTTTCTCAGGGTTTCCATCTGTTCCAGAACAGACATGACCAGCAGCTTGCTATTAGTGACCGAGCGACCACGGTTACTCACCATCAGTGCGTAACTGATAGCCGATGCCGTGGCCAGCAATCCGATAAACAGAATAATCATCGCGCAGCACATCTCGACGATTGAGTAGCCGGATTCGCCTCGGCGCTTCGCCGTCGTTTTGTTGTTTCTACTCGGCATATTTATCCACATTGCTGTCGTACCTCCATAGTTTCACTCTTCCGGTTGTGCCGAGCACGGAGATGGCAAACCCGCTTTGTTTCTTGATCTGTTTGTTATAGAGCCAAAGTGTGCGATTGATTGGACTGTTGAGGGAGCTGACGACTGAGCCGTTGGGTTGGAACGCAATCACAATCTCCTTGCTGGCGGGTATCGTCAGCATGAGCGACCCGTCGTCCAGCGGTGTGGTATCGGCTTTACCGTCAACTCTGCCGTGAATGATGTCGGTAGTAAAAATCCCCGTTCTCGCCAGCGGGATTTGTTCCACAATCACGTCAGCCACTTCGTTCGCGGAGGTCGCCGTGTTACCGGGGAGCTTGACCATGCTGTCTGTCGCCGGGTCATAGGTAATGCCTTTTTCTTTATGATTGATGATCGTAATCGTCTTGGCTGTATCGTTGTAGCGGCACGTGAACACCACCTCCTGAGACATGGCTTCCTGCCGGGCCAGACGCATGTACGTGAGAATTTCTCGCGGGATACCGGCAGAAACGATGAGCCGAGACGATCCCAGGAGTTTGGGCAAAGCATAGGCGCTGACCACCGCCATGATGAACAGCACAATCAACAGTTCGGCTAGACTAAAGCCGCTGCTGCGATTGCTTCGGGGGACAAGCGTTGCTCTTGAAGCCATTCTTCTGATTCCTCACGGAGTTTCGGTTTCTATCTTTAATGCGACCCGGCTTTAACTTGCGGTCATGGCCAACACTATCGAAGGGTGTCATTACAAACATCGTGCTTAAAGCAGGAAGCACTCAGCTAGGCAGCAGGAGCAAGCCCTATGCCGTTAGCGGGTTCGTGAGAAAATACTGAGAATCTAATTGACAAAACGGATGATTAACGCAGAGTCGCCGCCCATCTCTCCGCTGCCTCTCCAGTCAAAAGCGTTACTTTAAGTGGCAGGGTGTGAAACGGATTTCACACCTCGTCCGAGTCCAGCGAGCGACAAAGGGGAAGCGTAAACACCACCGGCTTTCTCTCGTACGCGAAATCAAATCATCAATCATTTACAAGCGAAACGAAGGGTTTGCCGCGCATGCGTGAATGTGTTCGCGCTCCTCGAAGAGCATGATTTGTGGGTGGCAGGGTGAGCGGAGTTAACGGGCGGCGCATGATTTGCTGTGAGAACGGTGGGCGTCTTCTTCGCGCCCGGTCGAGCATTCGACCGTCAAGAGCACTGGCGGAAGCGTTACTTGTCGAAAAGGATTGCCTGAAAGGTCAGAGGTGCGGCCTAACCTTCTGAGGCGAGCGGCGAGCAGGCGCGAGCGTCGTGTTCAAGCCAACAACCACGAGATCGTCCCTTCGCGCGCGGCTCCGCACGCTGCGCGCGAGTGGGGCGCAAAGCGCTCCGGCGACTCTCAGGCCGCCGGAGCGCCTTTTAATCACTGCGGGTGTAATTCCTCGCAAGCTTGCTGCGCTATACTTAGGCAGTGAGCCGGTTCGTACATAAAAGACACAATGTCTCAGTGCTGCTCTACCACATCGTCTGCCCAGCCAAGTATCGGCGGGTGGTCTTTACGCCACCTGTGGATGAGAAACTCAAGGAAACCTGTCTGGCGATTAGCAAGCGATACGAGATCACCTTCCTTGAGATTGGGACAGATGAAGACCATGTGCATTTTCTCGTGCAATCCATACCGCTCTACAGCCCGAAGCGGCTCGTCCAAATCATCAAAAGCATTACGGCCAGAGAAATCTTCGCCACTTGCCCGGAAGTCAAGAAACAGTTGTGGGGCGGACAATTCTGGAGTGCCGGGTACTTCATCAGCACGGTCGGGCAGCATGGCAATGAGACGAGCATCAAGAAATACATCCAGAATCAAGGTGGCGAATACAAGCAACTACACCGGGAACAACTCAACCTATTCTGATACCTCGCAGCTTGCTGCGGGGTAGTTCATTTTGACCCCGGCTCGTACTCGTCCGTGCGAGCAGGCAACTGATTTTGTTCCGTTGTCGCAAGGCGCATGCTGAGCGCGAGGGGGCGATAGCTGAAAGGAGCCGGGCCGCCACGCATATTCTGTATCTGCGTAATCAGCGCATCCTGACTCTCGCGGAAGCGCAGGACATTGCCGCGCTGGTTGAAGATAACGAAGAGCAGCGTTTCGCCGTTGCGCGCTCGCATCTGCCCGACGAGGGCGCTGACGCCTCCATCTGTTCTGATGAGCGTGCCGGTTTTGGCAATGACGCTGCCGCGTGATTGAAATTCGGTGTAGCGCTTTTCGAGCGTCCCCGGATCAATGCCGGCGACCGGCATGATGTCCGAAGGTGAAAGCCTGTACGTCGCCAGCTCATCGCGCAGCGCCCGGAATATCTTCATCATCGCGTGCGGCGTCACGCGGTTGACGCCAAGTCCGCTCGTCGAAGCCAGCTTGATGTCGCCGGGATTCAATCCAAGCTCTTTCATCAGATAACGCTGCACGCCGTTTGCGCCGCCAAGCGTGTCGCCGATGCGCTCGGCCATGAAATTGTTCGAGTAGCAGAGCAGCACCTTGAGCACGTCAACCAGCTTGCTCGAACGATGGATCATGAGCGTGCGCGCGCCTGCGGGCACGGGGTCAACATAAACCGCTCCCATCACCGCAACGCTCGGTACGCTTTGCAGGCTCTCCGTATCTTTGACGAGTGAGCGCTCCTCCGCCCACGCGCGCGAGGCAGCGGCAGAACGACGCGAGGCGTCGAGCGTATCGTAGAATTGATTGCCCGAACGCTGCGACGACCAATCAAAGTTCATCGTGAAGCCGGGCGCAACGATTAAATCGCCGGTCACAACGCGGATGCCCTGCTTGTTCAACTCGCGCGCGACCATCACCGCATGCTCGAAGTGAAAAGAGGGGTCACGACCTGAAACAATCAGATCGCCCGTGATTGTTCCGGTTGCTGGATCGAACGTCCCCGTAGTCCAGACGGCGGTTGAGAAGCGATGCTCGATTCCAAAATTCTTGAGCGCCGCGAGCGCCGTTCCGAGCTTAACGGCAGATGCCGGATTGTAAGCCTGATACGCTCCTTGTTCCGACACAATCTTCCCATCAAGAGTTTCGACGAGCAGCCCGTGTGTGATGATGACGGGTTGAGGCGGCGCAATGTCTGGTGTTGCGGGCAGTGCCGAGGGCTGTGACGGAGCCGGTTGCGGTTGCGCGACCGGGCGTGTAATCGCAGTCGGGCGCGTGTAGTTCGGAGAGGGTTGTTCGGTTGTGATTGTTTGAGCTAAGGCGTGCGTCTGTGACAGCGTTAGCAAAATAAGGAGAGAGAAGATAAAGGCGATTTTATTCCTGCTTGATTGTCGGGTCATTCTGTTCTCCATCAGCGGTCTCCAAGCGAAGTTGCGCATGATAACACGGGCGCGTCCCGCTCGGTTCAAAAAAAATTGCGCCGGAGACGCTGACGCGTGTCCTTTGATGTCGCACGGCGCATCGTGGGATGCATGCCCCCCAATCATCAAAAATAATCAATACGCTTTCGGTCCCAAGTTCGTTGACAATGCTCCAAGCACGCTCCTAATATTCTCCTGAGTTTATTCGAATCCTCGTGCGACGAGACAACCAACCCGTCACTATTGAAAACATACGTGCAACGCGCCGGGCGCGCGGGGCGCAGATTCGCGCGCGTCTCGCAGAGTTTCGCGAGGTCTGGGAGAGTGGCACAGACGAACGGCTCTGGGAAGAGCTGGTCTATTGCATCTTCACTGCCGGAGCGTCGGCACGCATGGGCCTCAGTTCGGTTGAGGCCATCAGGCACTTGCTCTTTGACGGTAGCCGCGAAGAGATGACAGAGGCGCTCGTCCATGCGCGCGCTCACCGTTACCCGGCGGCGCGTCCCGGCTACATCGTCGTCACGCGCGACTACCTGCGTATGGATTGCGGGATGCGCCTGCGCGAGAGATTGACGAGTTTTAGCGACCCGTTTGCGCGCCGCGATTGGCTGGCGCAAACGCGCAGCATCAAAGGTCTCGGTTACAAGGAAGCCAGCCACTTCCTACGCAACGTCGGATTGCGCGGCTACGCGATTCTTGACAAGCACATCCTGCGAAGCCTCGCAGAACTCGGCATCGTGGAATCGCCGGAACCGCCACCGACTCGCGCACGTTATCTGGAGACAGAGGAACGCCTACGCCGATTCGCCCGCGACCTGCGGATTGATTTCGACGAACTTGATTTGATTCTCTGGTCTATGAAGACGGGAGAAATTTTGAAATAAGGGATAAGCGATGGGTGATGAGTGATGAGTTAAAAACGCTTTCTTTTACTTAGCACTCAGCACTCATCCCTTTCAAAGTGAGGCCCCCAATGAAATTAAGTAATAAGACCGAGTTGGGCCGACTGGTGGTCGGAAGTTTGACTGCTTTGACCATTTGCCTGTTGCTGGCGGCGGGTACGGCGACCATTGCGTTTGCCGGAGACAAGACGCGCAGCCAGGCCGAGCGCGCATTGCGCGAAGGCCACTATGAGGTGGCCGAGAAACTGTTTCGTGAAGCGCTCGCCAAGGATGCGCGCGATAACGCAGCACGGCTCGGTTTGAGTTATACGCTACTCAAGCTGCGACGATTGACGGACGCTTTCGATCATGCGGCGCGAGTCATCACCAATGACCCGCTCTCGGCGCGCGCCCATTCTCTGCTCGGAACAGCCGTCCTAGCCAGCGGCGACTTTCGGATGTCTGTCGAAGAGTTTCGCACGGCGCTCAGTCTCAAAGATGACGAGCCGCTGGCGGTCGCGGGGCTGGCGATGGTTGATTTCTACGAGAATCGCCTGAATCCGTGTCTCGATGGATTGCGCCGCGCGATTTATCTGGATTCCAAAGAGCCGGATTTTGTCTTCGCTCTGGCGCAGGCGGCGGCACGCGCCGAACGCTATAAGGAAGCCGCCAGCGCTTACGAGCGTTTCCTCGCCATCGCGCCTCGCACGGATGAAGATCGGCGCGCACGCATTCACGGCCTGATAGATTACCTGCGCTATCTGGGCAGCCAGAACAAGCTCTACAATGTGAGCGGAGCGAGCCAGACGAGTGTGCGGTTCGAGATGCCCAACAACCGTCCCATTATCAATGTTCGGGTGAATGGACGGAGAGAACCTTTGCGCTTTGTGCTGGACACAGGCTCTGGCATCTCTGTCATTTCGGACGAGACGGCAAAGCATCTGGGACTAAGACCGGTGGCGCGCGGCGGGATGGCCCGCGCCGTCGGCGGAAAATTCGAGATCGTCTACGGCTTCCTTGATTCAATGGAAATCGGCGACGCGCGCATTGAGAACGTGCCCGTTTACATTCGCCACTTCTATCACGATGACAGTCCTGTTGACGGTTATATCGGTCTGGCGGTCGTCACCAAGTACGTCACGACGGTTGACTACGGTGCGCGCACCTTTACGCTGAATCGCCAACGCTCAGGCGATGACGGCGCTTCGACAGTTTCCCCGTCCGGCATCGAGATTCCAATTCGCACCACGTCGAGCGGCTTCCTGAGCGGCGAAGTTCAGGTTGAAGGCGTCAGCAAGCCGCTCAACTTCATCATTGATACGGGCGCCAGCATCTCGGTCGTCTCTCAAAGGATGATGGAACTTGACGAGATGAGCAGCTTTAAGCATCCGGCGCGAATGCGAGTTTACGGCGCAGCCGGTATCGCCGACGGTGTGCAGACGCTCGTCCTGCCGCGCGTCCTGCTTGGCGCACATGCGCGCGAAAAGGTTGACGTGGCCGTACTCGACCTCGAAGCGGTCAACGAAACCACAGGCTTTATTCAGAACGGCATCATCGGCGGGAATTTTCTACGCCATTTCCGTGTGACCTTCGACTTCAAAAGATCCGTCATCCTGCTTGAGCCGTTGACGGCGGCTGCATCGGCGATAGACCAAAAGATGCAGATTAATCGGGGAGCTACCGGGCCACAATGAAGCAGAGCCTTTATCTTGAAACCTCTGTCATCGGCGCTTACCTTGATAACGGCGAGCCGTTTCGCCGCGATTTGACGATTCGCTGGTGGGAGCATGAGATGCCGGAGTATCGCGCCGTCATCTCGCCGCTCGTCGTGCGCGAGCTTGAACGCGTGACGGAGCCGCACCGCACGGGTTATCTCAAACTCGCAGGCCAACTCGAACAGGTCGAGCTAACGGACGAAGCCGCAATTCTCGCCGAAGGCTACATCACACGCGGCATCTTTCATCGCAAGTATATCGCGGACGCCCTGCACGTCGCCGTTGCCTCATTGCACAAGATAGATTATTTAGTTACGTGGAACTTCGGTCATCTGGCGAACGTCCGACGACAGGCGCGCGTGCGTCTCTTCAACACCGCCGCAGGCTTCTTCGTTCCGATGATCGTCACGCCGGAGTTTTTAGTTTCGGAAGCAACGGAAAGGACGGCGAAAAGTGATGAGTGATGAGTGATGAGCTGAAAACTTCTTTCTTTTACTCATCACCTATCACTCATCACTCATCACTTGAGTTTTATGTATCGCAAGCCTAGATTCTTAGAAGTGCTGCACATGATCCGCGAAGAGATGTCGCGCGAGGCGGATTATGATGTAGATTTGTTTACGGAGATGGTGCGCTCCGGCGCGCGTCCCCTCCAGGGGCCAGTGCGCAACATTCGCGGCCTCAAGACGAGCGCACCGCGCGAAGCAGAACCAGAAGCAGACACCTCGCCGCGTGGACGGCGCAAACGAGTCGGGGAATAATGTAAGGACAGTGACAAGTGACAAGCGACGAGTGACAAGTTAAAAACTTCTTGCTCGTAACTCGTAACTTGTAACTCGTAATTGTATTTCTTATGGATGTAACATTCGAGACCATCGGGCTGGAAGTGCTGAGCGAGAAGGCCTTCAACTATCTGGCGGAGCGCGCGGGCGATCAGGGCGAGCCGACGCAGTTGACCAGACGCGGAGCTGTGCTGCACGGGCGATGCTGGAAACTGGGCGAGGGGTTGGAAGTCTGGACGGTGCTTTACGAATCCGGCACGGGCGACATTTTCTATGCCGATTGCCGTCCGGGTTTTCGTGCGCGCTACACGCAACGCATCAGTCCCTGGGCGCTGACCGAGTATGATGAAGAAGGCGAAGCTGTCGTGCATGGCTACTGCGACGGGACGGACACAGAGGTTCTTTTCGAGTTGCAGAACTTGACGGAGGTTGGCCCCGGCGGATTTCGCGCGCAGGAGTTGCACGTTGGTCTCTGCGGTCTCGCCTATCGCGCGCGGGTGTGCAAACGCAAGGCTGCGGCGCTCTGGCAACCGCTTGAAAAGTCTGCGCCCACGCGCGCCGCTCAGGAGAATGATTGGAGCTTGACGGGACGCGTGATTGCATTTAAGCCGCTTCGCAATCCCTTGTCCGGCAGCGAGCTTTACTGGGTCTATCTCGATCTCGACCGATTGCGCCTCGAAGTGCTGGTCAATCGTCGCGCGCTGCGCGGCGACCCGCTCTCAGTAGGCGCGACCCTCTCGGCTGAAGTCTGGCTACAGGGTCACGTCCTCGACGAGCGCGCCCTGCGCTCGCGCTACGAAGGCGTTGACAGCGCCTACGCAACACCCGACTTCTGGTCAGGATTGAAGAGAAGGAACTAACAGTAATCAGTAATCAGTAATCAGTAATCAGTTAAGAACGTTGCTTTTACTGACTACTGATTACTGACCACTGACTGCTGATTTTTATGAAACGTCTTGTTATCTTCATCCTCACCGCTATCCTGCTGGGGGCTATCGGGACTTACTTCTTCAACCAATACTGGATTCATCGCTACGACACCGTGATTGCGCGACAGGCGAGCATCTATCGCCTGGACCCTGATCTGGTGTGGAGTGTCATTTACGAAGAGACATATTTTCGTCCCTGGATGATAGGCAGCGACGGCGAGATCGGGTTAATGCAGGTCACGCCGACGGTCGGGCGCGAGTGGGCTGCCGAAACGGGAATGCGTGAGCTTGAGCGGCAGGTGCAGCAGGACGCTAAGGTGGTACTGCGCGACCCGGAGCGCAACATCCAGATCGGTTGCTGGTATCTGGAGAAACTTTATGAGCAATACCGCGACCTGCCCGGCGCAGAGGCGCGGATGATCGCCGGATACAACGCCGGGCCAAGCCGTGCCGCTGCCTGGAATCAGACTGAGCCGGGCGCCAAGCCTCTCACCATTGAAGAATTCATCGCGCGGATAGACATCCCCTCGACACGTGCTTACGTTACTTCCATCATTGAACGCTATCGCAAGCTGAAAGAGGAACGCGCTCGCCAGTGACGAAACTTTATAGCGCACGCTGGGTCTTGCCTGATGCTTCATCGCTGATCGAGCGCGGGGCGGTGGCGGTTGAAGGCTCGCAGGTCGTGGCTCTCGGCGAACGCGATGACCTGATAAGCCGATTCCCTGAAGCTGAGTCGCGCGATTTCGGTGAAGCTGCAATCTTGCCCGGCTTCGTCAACGCGCATTCGCATCTTGAGTTGACGGCGATGCGCGGCTATCTCGAACGCGAAGAGGGAGACTTTTTCGCGTGGCTTAGGAAACTCACAGTCGCGCGCCTCGAACGAATGACGCCGGACGATCTTTACGTTTCCGCCGCGTGGGGAGCAATCGAAGCCGCGCGGTTTGGCGTGACCTGCGTCGGTGACGCGTCTGATGCGGCCAGCTCAAGCATGCGGGCGCTCAAGTGTGTGGGCTTGCGCGGAACGGTTTATCAGGAAGCGTTTGGCCCGAACCCAAATGAAGCGCGCGAGAATTTTGAAAAGCTGCGCGAGAAGGTGGCGCGGCTGCGTGAGTCTGAAACAGAGCTTGTGCGTCTGGGCGTCTCGCCGCACGCGCCATACACTGTGAGCGCGCCGCAGCTTGAGTTGATTGCGGAATTTGCCGTCGCGGAGAAGTTGCCGTTGATGATGCACGCGGCGGAGTCGGAGGCCGAACAGCTTTTCATGGTCGAAGGACGCGGCCCGTTCGCCGAAGGTCTCGCGCGCCGCGGCATAGAATGGCACGCGCCCGGAATCTCGACGATTCAATATCTGGCGCGACACGGCATCCTGAGCACGCCGGAAACACTTCTCGCACATTGCATCAGGGTAGACGACGCTGACATCGAAACTATCAAGCAGGCGGGCGCGAGCATTGCTCATTGCCCGAAGTCTAACGCCAAGCTCGGTCATGGCCGAGCGCCGTTTGCGGCTTTCGTCGAGCAGGGAATCAAGGTAGGCTTCGGCAGCGATTCCGTCGCCAGCAACAACACCTGCGATATGCTCGAAGAGGCCCGCTTCGCGATCTTGACGGCGCGTGGAACTGTGGGCCTCGGAAACACCGGGCACAAGCTCAACGCAGGGACTGCGTTTGCCACCCTGACGCACGGAGGCGCACGCGCGCTTGGCCTTGAAGCTCGAACCGGCACGCTCGTCGAAGGAGCGCAAGCCGACATCATCGCTATCGCGCTTGACGGCGCGCATCAAACTCCGCTTCACGACGCGCTCGCCGCGCTCATCTTCTCTTCTTCAGGCCGTGATGTCCTGATGACGATGGTCGCCGGAAACATTGTCTTCATCGATGGCCACGTGCTGACCGTTGACGAAGACCATTTGCGCGCACGCATGAAAGAGATAGTTAGGAATTTTTGATTTTAGATTTTTGATTGGCGATTGGATAAAGATGAGGTCTGCGATTTCAAAAATCCAGATTGAAATTTCCTTGTCCCTTTCCAATCAAAAATCAAAAATCGCAAATCATAAAATCTTATGAATGTTCTCGTCCTAAATTGCGGGAGTTCTTCGGTCAAGTTTCAGTTGATCGCTACCGATCTTGAGCAGATTGCCGGGAACTCGGACAGGCGATTGGCGCGCGGCGTGATCGAGCGCATCGGTGGTGAGGCGATTATTACGCTGCACGCCGAAGGGCGCGAGGCGCAGCGGTCAACTGCGCCGCTCAGAGATACGCGCGCGGCAGTCGAGTTAATCATCCGTTGGGCTTGTTCGGAAAATGCCGGGATTGACACGGTCAAAAGCGTGGCTGATGTTCATGCCATCGGACACCGCGTCGTGCATGGCGGCGAGCACTTTACGCATTCCGTGCTGATCACGGACGAAGTCCTGCGCGGGATAGAGGATTGTATTGATCTGGCGCCGCTTCATAATCCGGCGAACATCAAGGGCATCGCGGCGGCGCGCGAAGTCTTCGGCATCGGGCTACCGCAGGCCGCCGTCTTCGATACGGCGTTTCATCAGACTTTGCCTGACCGTGCCTATCTTTATGCGTTGCCTTATCAACTCTATCGCCGCCACCGCATACGCCGCTACGGCTTTCACGGCACATCGCATCGCTACGTCGCTTACCGCTACCGCCAGCTTCTGAATATCGCGCGCGAAGAGACAAACGTCATCACGCTTCATCTCGGCAACGGGTGCTCGGCGGCGGCAATCCGCGCTGGCGATTCTATTGATACTTCGATGGGGCTGACCCCGCTCGAAGGTTTAGTGATGGGCACGCGCTCAGGCGATCTTGACCCCGCGATTATTGATTTCGTTTCGGCCAAAGAGGGGCTGTCGGCGCAGGAGGTCGAGACTCTGCTGAATAAGCAATCCGGTCTCATCGGCATTTCAGGTTTGACCAACGACATGCGTGAGTTGCTGGCCGAAGCGCATGAGCATGACGACCGCCGCGCCCGTCTCGCCGTAGAGATTTTCTGCTACCGCGCGAGGAAATATATCGGCGCATACTTAGCGGCGATGAACGGAGCGGACGCAATTGTCTTCACGGGCGGCATCGGCGAAAACTCCGCAGAGGTGCGCGCTCTCATCTGCGACGGTCTTCAGTGGATGGGACTTGAGCTTGACGAAGAGCGCAACAGTGCGCGCACGAACGGCGGCGAGGGCGTCATCAGCCGTGACGGTTCAAAGCTCGCGGCTTACGTGATTCCGACAGATGAAGAGTTATTGATCGCGCGCGACACGGTGAGGTGCGTGCGCGGCGTGGCGCAAAGATTCTGAAATGCGCTGGCTGCGCCAACAAAATGAAGTCTCCTCATTAATTTCATTGAGTGATTGTCAGGTTATCTGGCCTCGTTCGATTTCCGAGGCGCAATCATGGTTGACACTGGCCGGATAACTAGATATAGAGAGACCTCTCGCCTTGGTTGGCTCAGTTGCATCTCTCGCCTCTACTCCTCTCTGGGCTAATCATTCAAAAGTGACGGGCGCAATTTCCCCAAGGAGATCCCACCATGAAGAAAATTATATTAATAATCGCGTGCTTGATGTTTTCGGTCGCAGTCTGCGCGGCTGAGCCGCCGAAAGCCCCGCTTACGCCCGATGACGCGCTTGTAAAGCCGCCCGAATGGACGGCCTTGTTGAGTCAAAGCAAGCAGGTTCAGGACTCCAAGGCATTAACGGCTCAAGCCAAAGCCGTAATCGCGGCGGATGCCGCCAGGGTCGAAGTCGAATTTGCTCAAGTCTGGACGCCCTGGGTGGCCGTCATCAAGGATATGAATGCGTCGAATAAAAAGGTAGAAGACGCGGAGGCGGAAATTCAAAGGCACAATCGCGCAGCTCCTGCCCAGCCTGATCTCTATAATAAATCCGCAGTTGAAAAATACAACAAGGATATTGTGCCCTATAACGATGAAGCCAATAGACTTGAGGCCACAAGAGATGCGGCGGTGAAGAAAGCCAAACTAGAGCAGGTAGGCATAACTGCTCGCGGAGAGGCGCAAATCAAGAAGATTGAAGATTGGTTTGCGGGGCAGTCATACAAAGGATACATGAAAGTGACCAATGGATTGCTGACAGGTCGTATCCAATGGAAAGAAGGCTTGGCCTGGAGACAACTTGTGGAAGCCTCAAAAGGCTATAGAGACCCGCAGTTCGATGGCGCAGACCCTGAAAGCGGCCCTGATGCCGTTGATACTTCGTCAGGGACTACGACCACGCCACAGCCAACGCGCGCCAGCACTAATACCGTTGACTCGAACGGCGTCGCACCCTGGAAACCGGGCGAGCGGGAGGCAGAGTTGAAAAAGCCGGGTGTTCAGCCTCCAGCGAAGCCCAAACCTAAACCTCCCCCGCCGCCTCGTTAAATGTCGAGGGGAAGAAAAACATTATCGGGAGATGCCTCCGGCGCTTACCGAAAATCACAAGCATTCAGCCGCGCAGCTTCATCACAGTGCGGCTGAATGCTTGTCCGAATTTTATGAGCAGGAGGCTGTAATCGCGTCGTCAAAAATCTCCAGCGCGACATCCACGTTTTCCTTCGTGAGGATGAGCGGCGGCGACCAGCGAATCGTGTTGGCGCCGGCGCCGAGAATAATCAAGGCCGCGCTCGAAGCAGGCGATCTTCGACGCGGTCCCTCAACTCAGGCGCTGCCCTTGTTTGAGCTCGATCTTCTACAAACTCCACGCCGAGCATCATACCCATCCCGCGCACATCGCCGATGCAATCATACTTTTCCTGCAAGCTTTCGCAATCCGGATTTCAGGTATTCACCCACGTTCGCGGAGTTCTCCACCAAGCCCGCCTTCAAGCAGCTCAATCGTCTTCAGCGCGGCGGCAATGCAGACAGGGTTTCCGCCGAAGGTCGAAGCATGCGCGCCGGGTTTCCAGTTCATCAAATCAGCCCGCGCCACGCACGCGCCGATTGGCAACCCTGAACCGATGCCTTTGGCAATCATAACGATGTCGGCTTTGACGTCGTAATGGTCGGAGGCAAACATTTTTCCGGTGCGGCCCATGCCCGATTGCACTTCATCAATAATCAACATGATCCCGTGCTCATCGCAGATGCGACGCAAGCCTTTCAGAAAAGCCCGCCGGCGCGGGGACATAACCACCTTCGCCCTGCACGGCCTCGACGACGATGCCGGCCACTTCTTCCGGCGGTGTCGTCGTCTTGAAAAGGCGCTTCTCGATCCAGTTCAGGCACCGGCCTCGCGCCGACCGTCGCCGCAGTCCGCCTCGTTGAACGGATTTCGAAACTCGTTTGGATAGGGCACATGCACGACGTCCAGCGCCTGACGTTTGAATCCGAGTCGTTGCGCCGCTCTCGATGAAGTCAAAGAAAGAGAGCCCAAAGTTCGTCCGTGAAAACTGTTGAAGAAGGCGATGAACTTCTCGCGGCCGGTGGCGTGCATCGCAAGCTTCAAAGCAGTTTCGACCGCTTCGGTGCCGCTGTTGGCGAAATGTGTGCGAGTGGGCCGTTCGACTGGAACGATCTCGTCGAGTTTTCGCGCGAGCGCAGGCATGTGCCGTAGTAATAATCAGTGCCGCACATATGAATCAGTTGTTCGGCCTGCTCCTGAATTGCGCGAACCACTTCGGGATGGCAATGGCCGGTCGAACAAACCGCGACGCCGGCATTGCAATCGAGAAAGATGTTGCCGTCCACATCCTCGACCCAGACACCCTGGGCGCGTTCGGCAACCAGCTTAAAGGAAGGACGCGGATAGGATGGCGTAACGAATTGATCGGCAGCGATAATTTCCTGACCCTTTGGGCCGGGCAACGCAGTCTTGATTTCTGGTCTCTTTGGCGGTGCAAGCGTAGTCATACACTCTTCTCCTTGATAAAACGCGAGGGAAATTTATTGAGATACGGTTTACGAACAGCGGAAAGAGGATGAAGCGGGCTAGTCCGCGAAAAGATCAGCGCGGTTGTCGAGCGGACGGAAATGTATATCACAAAGGTAGAACATAAAAAGCAGATGCTGGATGTCAGACGTCAGATGTTAGCTGTCAGTATGGTTATCACCAGTTTTACGAAGTCACAAAAAGGGTCCGAATTTTTTCACATAATAAGCTATTTTTTATAAGCAAAGGACTCATAATTACTCCAGGCCATTTTCTACTATCAAGACACGATTCAATTATGCGGTCCTTGATTTTCCGGGAGAAGCCTCAACCCATTGACCCTGCCGTTTACATCGAAGTTTATAGCGAGGTAGACAACACCTTTCTGAAAACGGCACCTGACATAGACCTCAAGTGGAGCCTTTTCTGGCCTGATCCGAGGCTCACCCTGAATAAAGAGTGGGCCGAGCGGCGCGACAAATTTCTCCCAACCTTCTTCCAGCATCCTAGCTGTAATGGTTCTTTTAAGGTCGGGGGTAAATTTTTCTGTCACTTTGTAGAAATCCTCATTTAAGAACATCTCTACCATCTCGTTGGCAGTTCTCGCGATGGAAGGATGCAGTTTCGTCTCCGGCACGCGATCATGAAAACGAATAGTCTTGCCCCATCCGAGGCCAACCAGTTGCCTGTAGCTGATAGTCATTTCACCTTTGTGGAAGGGGTCTAATACATACAGTTCGTTGGGCCCTTTGTAGCCGGAGATGATAAGTGTGGGCGCATCGTCGAGAAGCACGACCATCGGCAAACCTCTATCAATCCACCGAACGATTTCATCGTAGCCTATCAACCCAGTGACATCAGCAGTAAGACGAGAAAACCGTCCAAATCTTTGCACCGCTTTGGCAATCCCAGAGGAAGTATTATTTGAGCAGTATTGAATTCTTCTCTGGTCGCAACAGTCTGTCCCATCGTTCATCAACGATAGAATCAGGCAAGGTTCTATCTCCGAGTCCCCGAGATATGATATGACTGCTGCGATTGAGGTGGCGGTAGACAGAGCATTATCCCCTGGAGGGCCCTTTTGAGTAGGAACGTCCAGTAATTTCGATTGTCTACTCTGAGGCGTTTCGACGCGGGGGCTCGGCTGAGTAGGCACACTCGGAGGCAGCAAAGCCTGGAGGGCTTGCCTGACTGTACTCAATCCCCTATAGGCATAAGGGTACTGAGGGTAAAACTCCTTTGCTTCCAGGTAAGCTTGCTGAGCCTCCTGATACAGTCTCACGGCCTCCTTGGGTTGATTCTCCTTCTGCGCAATATCAGCGAGGAGGGTTTTGGCGTCACCTATGTTCACCTTAGTCACACCACGGGATTGATTCTGTTGCTCAGGGCTGATTTGCCATATTGCCTTGAGCCCCCTATCATTTTGAATCAGACTTTCCCAACCGATAAACGGGACGCTGTCTTTGAAACCGGCACCCGAATCAAACGTTTCAAAATAAGCCTTCCTCAGAACACTTGACTCAAGAGCCACCCGCTTATCTCGGTACGGAAAAATATACGCCAGCGCAGCATCAATATCCGTCAAGTTGCTTACGCGGAAGACTGAGGGATGCAAGTCAAAAGTAGATATTCCCTCGACAAATTGCCTGTTTTGCGTGTCCCCGGCGGCTCTCTCGACTGAGCCGAATGAGCGATGGTAAACGTCGGTCGCGTACTGTAGAAGCCTCTTGGCAGTATCTAAATCTTCATTACGGTGCGCAATTATGGCTTTATCCAAATAAACATTACCCAAAGCGTTTAGGGCCGGGGCCCAACGTTGATTCATGCCCAGAGCTTTAGTAAGTAACTGCTCGGCCTTGTCCAACTCTCCTAGCAACCGGTAAGACTCACCGAGATTAGTCAAAAGGCTGACGGAGTTCTGGGAGACCGGGTTGAGGCTTAACTCTTTGTTATACGCCTCAAGGGCTTTGGCGCCTTCGCCCCAATCGCTGTAGACATTTCCTAAGACTTCAAAGGCTCCTGGGAGTTTATGCCAGATAGCGTTGAACCTGGCACTCTGGAACGCCGCGCTCCTTTCAAGCGGCGACCCAAAATGAGGGAAAACTCTTCGTGCTGGATAGAAGGGCTGGCTCTCCAAGATAACTTCGTTGGCCAGACTTAGAATAAAATTAACTTGCGCAGCGGTCAGTGATCTGGGTCTCATCACCGGAGTCGTTGGCACAGTGAGAGAGAGTTCCCCTAGCGACTTTACCTCTAATGTCCCTGGCATCTTGCGTTGCGCTCTACGCCCCCCCTCTGCATCCAAAAGAGATGCGTCTACGATTCCATCGAGAACTGAAAGGGTGGCATTGTTATCTGGATCGGCTCGGACCTCGAACTCCGTTCCGCGGGCACCAAGAGTCCAGTAGAAAGTTCTTACGCTAAACGAACCTTTAACGCCGAACAATGCCCTACCCATGAGGAATAAGTAAGAAGTGTTGTTGATAATTCTGGATTGGGTATTCGGGTATAGAATGGCCTTGCAGTCATTCTCCTTAGGCACGTTGAGGGAGCGTATGACGAGCTTAGCGGTGCCGCCGGTCGTAATTAGGTCGTTTGCATAGAGCAGCATCCCTGCCTTAGCCGCTCGAACTTCATTGCTTGAGGCGCGCGTCACCCGCGCATCGGCTTCTCCGACTTCAGCCCTCTCTTTGCCACCCAAGATGATGTGCTCGATTCCGAGCTATTGCGCCAGCCTGCACGAAGGTGCGCGGTGAGTTGGCGCTAGTGGTGAGTGAGGCAAGCGTCAGCAGGAAAGTCGCCATGCCTAATAAAGTAACCTTTTTAGAGAGCTGCATATTAAGCGCTCCTTTATGTGTCCCGGCTTTTCTTTCGGGCCTCGACCTGATCGGCGAGCCAGAACGTGAGGAAGAGTACAGCAATGTGATATGGAATGCCTAGTAATATGTGAGAGTACTTGTAGAGTACGACGATGAGAATGAGGTACACACCGCTAATCACAAAGAGTAAGACCGGAAGGTCTATCTGAAATGTTAGAATTTTAAGCTCAATAGGTATTTTATAACGAAAAAGATGCCTGTACCGGCTTCCCATGAGAAAGCCGACGGTACTCATGACGGCGATAACCAGGAAGTTTGATGCTGGATCGAGTTTGGAGACGTGGACGCCCTGGAGTAAATTAGAGACAGCGTTTGCTTGTATCTGCACGCCGTACCTGCTTTCCCCATTCGTGATCGTGCGCATATCTTCCTTGACTAGGTAGCCAACAATGATGATTTTGCCGCTAAAGACATTTTGGAGATGCTGTGAATTATTAAGGTTGTTGTAAACCTCGTGGTAGGGATGGTTGATTTTATCCAGGGCAGCAGTTTCTTTTTCGTCAATGATTAAGTTCATTGTTTCGTCAACAGGGATAGACTTAACGAACTGACTGCTGTCATCGCGAAGCTTGATCTGACCTTCTTTTTTATCATAGAAAGCGGCCCCCGCCTGTGGCATTAATCCCGCCCGCACCACCTGAAGCGTGAATGAGGGAATGACCTTTGGGTCTTGGGCTTCCACCCAAGAAGGCAAATCAGCATTCATCTCCATCGCCAACCGCAACTTGCGAACGGCGGTAGTCTCCTTATCAACTCCCCCTACATCAAGGAACCCCCAGTTACGCTCTTCCAAGTATTTCTGTAATGGTGTTGAGAACGCGACCGGCGTCCCTTCTTGGATATTGAACTCTCTTACTCCGATCACAACGGTCGTCCCGCTCTCCGTCGCCCTTCTAATCGCCTCGCCAAAATCTTGATCAATCTTGGAAGGGCCTTCTTGATTGCTGTCGGAAGAGGCTTCGAAGAACAGGTCGAATGCGACTACCTTTGCCTTGGCTCTGGTCATCGCGTCGAGTAACTTTGCGTGATAGCGTCGCCAAGTCTCATCTGGTTTGCCTAAACTTCCGTTTCCCTGTGCGTCTTCGACGGCGGTAATCAGAACTACATCCTGATCGATGTCCTCATAGGTGAAAGCATTGGCATATGAGATAAACTTTCTCTCTACCCAGCTATCTATTCTTAGTAGATCAAAGAGACTGATCCAGGAAGCGAAAAAAACCGCACTCGTGCATAGAAGAACCAATCCAAGGGCTTTGCTTAACCGACGGAGGCCAACCTTCATGTGTTGGGGAAACCATCTACGACGGCTTAGGTCCTGTTGCTTAACCGGCTTCGTGTCACGACTTTTTCTACGCTGCTTTTTACTCATGTCTGCGTTATAGCAGTTGACATTGAGAAGAATCATCTAAACCCACTCACCCTTAGAGCAAGTGGGATATGTTTTAACCGTTACACGGTTAAAGGAAAGGTAAGCGGGCAGTACTTAGAATGAGCCTGTGAAGAAACGGGCTAAGTTTAGACCTCCAGTAGGACGGAGTCAATGGTGTGATATGCAGCTAATCAAATGGCTGGTTTTTAATACTGCCCGTGCGCTATGCTTTCAAGAATTGACAAATCTCTCCTGAATCCGATTCACCGCACCTACGATCTTCTTTTTATTTCCCGACATAATTGCTTTAGCCAATTCATGAACTAAATGAAATCTTTTTAACTTAGCTAGTCTCACTCCCAGACGCCGTTCCGCCGCGAGTGTTTTCTCCTCAGCCGCGGAGGGTCTCATTATCTATTAATAACTTTCACGTAAGGTGGGAACGTCAAAAGGGCGGAAAGACCGGCCATTCATTCATGCATAAGCGTTTTTTGCTCGTAAAATATCGGCATCTGACATCTAACATCTGGCCTCTGCTGTTGTCAACGCCTCTTCCAGCGCACGCCGTCTTTTGTGTCTTCGAGCGTGATGCCACGCTCGGCTAGTTGGTCGCGGATTTCATCGGCGCGGGCGAAATCGCGGCGGCGGCGCGCTTCCTGTCGTTCATCAATCAAGGATTGAACGTCGCTATCGAGCATGAGGGGCTGAACATCCTCGAAGATGTTCAGCACGGAGTTCATCCGGTCGAGCAGGGCGAGCAATTCATTCTTGTTATCTTCGCGCAAGGCATGTTCGTCAATCGCCGTGTTCACCTCGCGCGCAAGATTGTGCAGCGCTGCGAGCGCGACCGAGGTGTTGAGGTCGTCGTCAAACCCGGCCTCGAAGTCTTTGATGGCGCGGGCGGCGGCTTCCTGTAGATTCGGGTTTGCGCCCGGCTCGACGCGGGCATCCTTGAGACGCGAGCGAAAGTCGCGCAAGCCCATGACCGTCTTCTCAGCGCCACGGAGCGCCTCGAAGGTGAAGTTGAGTTGTTTGCGATAGGGCACGCTCAGGAGAAAGTAGCGGATGGCGACGGGCGAGAACCCGCGTGCGGCGATGTCGCGAAAAGTAAAATAGTTACCCTTGGACTTCGACATGGATTCGCCTTCGACCTTCAGATGCTCGTAGTG
The DNA here is from genome assembly GCA_963811065.1 of uncultured Acidobacteriota bacterium. Lineage (GTDB taxonomy): Bacteria > Acidobacteriota > Blastocatellia > Pyrinomonadales > Pyrinomonadaceae > QHXM01. The sequence goes on along the minus strand of CAWEPR010000006.1, from coordinate 109,909 downwards.
AATCCAATATTTTGCAAACGGGCGCCCGGTCGCGCCTTCGCTCTGCGCAACCTCGTTCTCGTGGTGCGGGAAGACCAGGTCAATGCCTCCCGCGTGAATGTCGAAAGTTTCGCCCAGGTATTTCATGGACATGGCCGAGCATTCGATGTGCCAGCCGGGACGCCCACGTCCAAGCACTGTCTCCCAGGCCGGTTCATCCGGCGACTCCGCTCCTTTCCAGAGAGCGAAATCGCGCGCGTCCTCTTTGTCATACTTGTCCGTATCCACGCGCTCGCTCGCGCCCGCGATGTTGCCTGCGAAATTAATCTTCGAGAGCTTGCCATACTCCGGGAACGAGCTGATGCGGTAATAGATAGAATCGTCGGAACGATATGCGTGGCCACGCTCTTCAAGACGCTGGATGATTGAAACCATTTCGGGAATGTGGCGCGTGGCGCGCGGCACTATGTCGGGACGCGCGCAGCCCAAGGCATCAAAATCTTCCCAGAGAGCTTCAATATATTTAGCCGTGAACTCGTCAATCGTCACGTTGTTTTTCTGCGACAGCCCGATGATGCGGTCTTCCACGTCTGTGATGTTCATGACATGCGTGACGCGGTAGCCTTTGAATCTCAGGTAACGACTCAGAATATCTGTGAAGATGTTCGAGCGAAAATTGCCGATGGTGGCGTAGTCCCAGACGGTCGGGCCGCAGTAGTACATCCGTACTTCGCCTTCATTGATCGGGCGAAATTCTTCAAGCTGACCGGAGAGAGTGTTGGTAAATTTCAGCATTGTGGTGACGAGGATACGCTTTCGTTGAGTTCTAAGTTCAGGCTGTGATGAGTTCCCATTTCTGCGCGCGAGCTATCAGGGCTTCTTCCAAATCAGGCCAGTCATGCAAGGTTGCCGGATCGAAGTCTGCGCCATTAGGCCAGACCAAAGTGTGAACTTCCGGGTCAAGGCGAACTTGATTGAAGAGCGATAGGTCGCGGAGAGGCCCATACATCTCTCCAGCCAGCACGGGTCGGAAATAGATAGTTTGTTTCGTCTCGTCGTCGAATTGAACCTGGAGCGTGTAGGGCGAGACGGTTTCGAATGAGCGAACACGATAAATCGGATGAGTCATTTCTAACTCCTTTATTTCAATGGCTCGATAGGCAAAGGACTTTGTCCCGCTTGCAGTCTCTCCCAATCAGCTAAAAGTTCCACTTGATGAAGTTCAGCCCATGCCACAACCAATCGTTGTTGTCGTCTTGGCAATGAGCCGGCCATCAAATCAACCGGGTCAAGACTGTAAATCGCCACATCATCCTGATAATAAGCGTGGAAATGTGGCTGATGATGCGGCGCCCCCAATTCCGCATACATGCGAATGATAATACCAAAGAAGCGGCTAAGTTCAGGCATGAGGTATTGTAATGCTCAATAGAGAGCGCAGCAAAGATATGCAGTCCCAGGTCGCAATGATTGACTTATTTGTTTTCAGCGTTCCCGCCCGAAGTGCATGAACCCCGCTGGCTCTAATGTCCAGATGCGTGAGCCTTCGGAAATCCGAATGCATTCCGTCTCATTTGTCACATCACCGATATAAGTTATGGGCACGCCGTGTAGCTCGCGTGGCAGCCAACCGATGTCGCGGGGGCGGATGGTAAAGAGTAGCTCGAAATCTTCGCCGCCGTGCAGGGCGAGCAGGAGCGGGTCGAGCGCGCGACGACCGCAGAGATTGATGACGGGCGGGTCAATGGGGATGCGAGAGGCGTCAATGAGCGCGCCCACACGGCTTGAGCGACAGAGATGCGCGAGGTCTGAGGAAAGACCGTCGCTGATGTCTATCAGCGCCGTCGCCAATTGTTCTTCGCCAAGCATCGCGCCCCAACGGACGCGCGGTTCGGGGCGAAGCTGGCGGAGCAGGAGTTCTTCGACGGCGCGAGAATGAGGTGAGCGCGAACGTTTCTTCCGCAAACGCGTTCCGCGTTCGAGCAAGCGGAGTCCGGCGGCTGCGCCTCCGAGCGCGCCCGTGACGAAGATGTGATCGCCGGGACGCGCGCCCGAGCGGCGAACGGCGCGTGAGCGTGCCACTTCGCCAATGACGATTGAATCAATGACGATTCGTTCGGGTGTGCGCGAGACATCGCCGCCGATGAGCGCGACGTTGTAGGTTTCGGCAAGAGCGAAGAAGCCATTGTATAGCTCGTCAACAAAATCAGAGTCCCAGATTTCTTGCGGCAGGCCGATGGAGAGGAGCGCGTAGCGCGGGCGGGCGCCCATCGCCGCAATGTCGGAGAGCGAGACGGCGAGAGCCTTGTAGCCGAGCAGCCAGGGAGTCGTCGTGTCCAGACGAAAATCTATCTCTTCGACAAGCAGGTCGGTGGTGATGACCGTCTCGCGCCCGGTGTGTTGCCGGGTGACGGCGGCATCATCTCCAATCCCGAGGATAAGGGATGAGGGATGAGGGATGAGGGATGAGTGCCGGAGTGCGCGCTGCCGGATACGTTGGATGAAGTCGAATTCGCTACGCGACGGAGGCATGGAACGAGAATCTTTTTCTTCCTCTTCATCCCTCATCCCTCATCCCTCATCCCTCATCCCTTTTAAAGATTCCGGCGCAGGGAATCGAGACCTGCTTCGATGGTTTCAATCGAGGTCGAGAAGGAAAAGCGTAGGTGGCCTTCGCCGTGCGCGCCGAAGACGATGCCGGGGACGGTTGCGACCTGCGCGCGGTCGAGCAGGATGTCTGCGGCCTTGCGGCTGTCCGTGTGAACTCGTGTCACGTCAGGGAAAGCGTAAAAAGCTCCGGCAGGACTCTCACAGGTCAGGCCGAGTTCGTTTAAGCCAGCTAAAAGTAAATCGCGCCGCTCAAGATAGGCGACGCGATTCTTTTCCAGAAAATCTGAGGGCGTGGTAAAAGCTGCGAGCGCCGCCCACTGCGTCGGCGTCGAGACTCCGTTGGTCGAATAAAGCAGTGTCTTGCGTAAACCCGTCATCCAGGGTTCCGTCGCTACGGCGTAGCCCAACCGCCAGCCCGTCATGGCATAGGATTTCGAGAGCGTGTAGGAAGTGATAGTTCTTTCCATCATCCCGTCAAGCGAAGCGATGGAGATGTGCTCACCATCGTAGATGAGGTCTTCGTAGGCTTCATCGGCGACGACGACTAGATCGCGTTCCCGCGCAAATCGCGCCACCTCTTCGGCTTCGTCGCGCGTGAAAACAACACCGCTGGGATTCGTCGGAGTGTTGTAATAGATGGCGCGTGTGTGCGGCGTGCTATAGCGCGCGAGCGTCGCAGCGAACCCTTCGCGTCTCGCTTCAGCGGTCGGAACAAGGACGGTCGTGCCCTCGCAATGGGAGATCAGGTCTTTAATCGGCGTCCAGTAGGGAGAGAAGACAAGGACCTCATCATTCGGGTTGATGGTTGATTGAAATGCGCCGAAAAGCCCCTGCATCCCGCCGTTCAGAATTATCACGTCCTCTTCGCGCGCCGTGATGCGGTTTCTCTCTCTCAGTTTATCCGCGATGGTTGCGCGCAGTTCCGGAATGCCGGAGGAAGGCGCGTAGCGCGTTTTGTTCTCGGCGAGAGCACGCGTCATGGCGTCCTTGACGTAGTCGGGCGTGAAGACATTAGGCTCGCCGCCTTCAAACTGGTAAACGGTCGCTCCCCCGTTGCGCAATTCCATAATCCGGTTGCGGACATTGACGATGTCGGAGAAGCCTACCCCGTCAAGACGCTCGGCGAGACGAAACACTGTTGGGGATGTGGACACGTTGACGGTGAACCTCCAAAGGATTGTGCGTGAATGAAGCCGGATTATAGCTTGCCGTCACAATCGGCGTCCACCGGGAGCGACCGGGAACAAGACGCTGGAGAGATGGGAAATGTCTTCTCTGCGCCTCTCTCGTTGCCGGGAGTGTGAGGATATGGTGTCGCACTTGAGCCATATCGTGTAGTGTCCGCACAAACGAAAGGAATAATCAATGACACCTTATTGCGATTTGATTCTAAATTTTTGAATTGCTGCTGGAAAGACGCCCCTTCGTGTGCCTCAATGAAAAAAAACCAAACATGACGTTTAAAGGGAATGATTTTTGCTGACTTATTGTGGGTAGGGCTGATAGCTCAAAAGATTACGTTGGAGGGGACTTAAACATTATGAACCTGAAAGATAAGATTATTCCTGTTGCTCTCGTCGCTGCTTTATTGGGCGGATCGGTCGGAGCTATTGTCTCACGCAGAAGCGCAGAGCCAGCGACCGCCGGTTACACCAGCACATCTTCTGCCAATCCATTTGATAGCCAGAACAGGCTGATCTCAGATGCGGACAATTCCAGAACAGCAGATCAAGGTGAGTTGCTCGCCTCGAAGGGGGCGAATGTTGAAGACCCTACGAGCTATCGCGCCGGATTCCTCGATGGTTTCCTCGCGGCTCGTGACCGTGCTGCGGCCAACAACGTCGTGACGGAGCGCACTGTCGTTCCGGCCAATCGCGTGGTTTACCGGAACGCGCCGGTCAGGCGAAGCTACAGCCGCGCCAGTAACTCGCGGCAGGTCTATTACGATTACAACAACACACAACCGCGCAAGCGCTCCTTCTGGCAAAAGCACCGCGATAAATTGACGGTGGCGATGGGCGCAGGCGGCGGCGCATTAGTTGGCTCGTTGCTCGGCGGCAAGAAGGGCGCGGCGATTGGCGCTCTGGCTGGCGGCGGCGGCGCGGCGGTTTATACCTATGGTATCCGCAAGCGCAATCGTAATTACTAAGCGCACCGGGTAAACGCGATGCGACATGGCTTGAGGAAAATTGCGCTCCTGTGCGCTTCTTCAGCTTTACTTTTCACCCTGGCAGCAAACAGTTGGGCAGTTCCACTTAATGGGACTGCCCATTTGTCTGTGCAGTCGGTGGTGGTTGGACTTCCTCAAGCGGTTCGTTTCCGCGAAGAGTCGGGACGCGGGCTGCTGGTCAGCGCATGGGTCAACGGCTCTGGCCCGTTCACCTTTGCCATTGATACCGGAGCCGGGGCGACCCTTCTTTCAAGGCGTGTGGCAAACGAGGCGCGCGTTACATTAAGCGGCAGGCGACCCATCATGATCGGCGGCCTCAGTGGCGCGGGCACTGTGCCGAGCTACGAAGCGACTGTCCGCAGCCTCGCTTTGGGCGATTCACAGAACATTCTTCCATCAAAAGGGTTTGTCCTCGTCACGGAGAGACTAGCGCCCGGCATTGACGGCGTGCTCGACCCTGTGGAGGCTTATGGGTCGCTCGGTTTCGAGATAGACATGGTGCGCGGTGAGATGACGGCGTTTGACCCGCGCCAGACGCCACTGCGTCGTGGGGCAAATCTTCCACCGGACGGAACGATTGTCTCCTGGTTGACGGACGGAGAGAGCCGTCGTCCATTTGTCATGCTCGAAGGTGGCAGACGCGCTCTGCTCGACACCGGGTCAGGCTTTGGCTTGGCCTTGACGGAAGACGCAGCCCGTTCGCTCGGCATCATTCCCGGCAGAGGAAGACAGCGCGGCGACGTAAGAGACCTCGCGGGCGGAAGCATTCCGGCGCACAGGATTTCTCCCACGACTGTTCGTCTGGGCGCGATGGTTCTACGCGGCGTTCCAACAGATTTACTGCCTGCTGCCAGGGCAGGCTCACCCATCCTGCTCGGTCGGGATGCGTTACGCCCGTTTCGTCTCAGCTTTGACCCCGTCAGCCGCCTCATCAGGATTGTGCCGGGATAACCGGCTTGCCCACATCTTGGTCGCTGCGCCGACCTTTGACGTATAACCTCAAGCAGAGAGAAGCAATTGCTGACTCTTCGTCAAGTTAAGTTCCTGTGGAAAAGTATTGACACGCTTTCGGGGCGCGAGTAACATGGGCGGCAGCGTGAGGAAGAACGCCCGCTCATCCAGAAGGCGAGCATCCGTCAGTTTCTCTTACATTGCCAGCAAAAACGGGCACGTTTCCAGAAGGGTCTCCCGAACCATGAACCGCGCAGCCGTCGCTATTCCCGAAAAACTTTTCTTCAAAATAGGCGAAGTCTGCGATTTGACGGGCGTGCAGGCGCATGTCCTGCGCTACTGGGAGTCGGAATTTCCGATGCTCGCGCCGCAGAAAAACCGCGCCGGGCAGAGGACTTACCGCAAGCGCGACGTGGAGATGGCTCTCAGGATCAAGGAATTGCTCTACGAAGATCAGTACACGATTGCCGGGGCGAAGAAGAAACTGGCAACCGAGCTTCGCGGCGCAAGCAAGCTCAAAGTCGTCCCGACGCCGGACGCGAGCGCGCAAGCTAATCAAGCGCCACCCACTCTCCAAAGCGCCGCGCCACCGCCCATCGAATCGCGCCCCCTTTATGAAAGCTCTTCAACACAGGGCGAGAACGTTTTGATGACGGGCGACCAGCGGCACGCAGTGCGTCGTCTCGCCGAACAGTTGCGCGACCTGTTGACCACGCTCGACGCGGGCGAAGCAGACCTCAACGCACGCAGAAAGTAACCACCCTCTGCCTCCGCTGAAAACTGCGGTCAGCGCCTCATCCTGCATTTGACAAAAACCCGTTTCCAGAGATACTAGAAAAACGTTGACGGCGTGTAGCGCAGCCTGGTAGCGCACCTGAATGGGGTTCAGGGGGTCGGAGGTTCGAATCCTCTCACGCCGATTTCAAATCTCTTCAGTCTCAGAACATGAGAAAGGCTTTCAGCCGAACAAGCTGAAAGCCTTTCTTCTTTCAGGCGATGATGAAACTTCCGGCGACAAAATTTCTTCCATCCGTTGCCGTCGAGGAGTATGATGTCGTCCTGAAAACCCCTGCTAATCGTTCCACTAAAAAACAACCTGGTTCTTAGCTCTAGCCGAAAGGAGGTCTATGAACAAGATTACACGGATAAAGCTACTGATAGGTCTTATCCTGACGGTGGTGTTCGTCGCTTCATCACTCATTGGCACGCGAACGGGCGCGCAATCACGTCCGCAGCCACCGAAGCAGGATGAGCAGCCGTCTTCGTTTTCGCCTGTGGTGGAAGAGCCTTTCGATGTTGTCAGGGCGCGAGACAAAGCCAACAAGTCTCGCGTCATGGCCGCGCACATGAAGTTGCTGGAAGAGCGCTATGATCTCAGGCGACGCGTTGAACAAAATGTGAAGATGACGCGCGGCAAGCCCATTCCGGTCGGGCCAACGGCACGTCTGAAAAATGGAGTTACTTGGGAGCAACTCGGACGCATGTCGCCCGAAGAGATCAGGGAGAAGGGTTTGTTCCCTTACTTGCCGTTGCCGCACGTCAATCATCCGGTGGGCGGAATGGTTTTCCCGCAAATGCATATCAAGGTGCAGGCCCGCCTCGAACGCTTTGACATGGATTTCGACATCCCTGAGCATTTTCTGCCGGAATTCCCGCCAGCGATTTTCCTGACGACACGGCCAGACCTCGGCGATGTCTCCAAAGGACAACTCGTGACGAATGATAATTTCTACGAGTTGTTCAACGGCATCCTCAATCCGAAACAACTGGATGGCCTGCGCTTGCTGGTGACGCAGTTTCCACAGCAGCAGTTCAACGCCACCGCCGACCGCAAGACAGAGAAGCCCGACGGCATGCGCGGCGTGACCTGCTTTGATTGCCACGTCAACGGGCACAACTCCGGCGCGATGCACCTGGTGGGCGACATTCGTCCGCAGGAGAATCGCCGCCGGATTGAAACTCCGTCTCTGCGCGGCGTCAACATTCAACGCCTGTTCGGGTCGCAGCGCGCGCTTCGCACGGTCGAAGATTTCACGGAGTTTGAGCAGCGTGCCGCTTACTTTGACGGCGACCCCGTCACGGCAGCCAAGAAGGGAGTGAATACTCTGGATCGCGCTCTGCACGTTCACGCGATGGCAGAGCTTCAGGAGTTGCTCGATTTCCCGCCCGCGCCGAAGCTGAACATCTACGGGCGGCTTGACCGCAAGAAGGCGACCGAAAGCGAGGTGCGCGGCGAAGATTTATTCTTCGGCAAAGCCAACTGCGCCACGTGCCACGCGCCGCCATACTACACAGATGGGACGATGCATGATCTGATGGTGGAGCGTTTCTACACGCCGCGCATGGAAGGCGGCATGATGATGACGAAGCAGGGGCCGATTAAGACTTTTCCCTTGCGAGGCATCAAGGAATCGCCACCCTATTTGCATGATGGCCGTCTCCTGACACTTGAAGACACGGTGGAATTCTTCAACCTCGTGCTGGAACTCAATCTGACGGCGCAGGAGAAGACCGATCTGGTCGCTTTCTTACGCGTCCTCTAAGCATGTAGGACAGACATTCCTGTCTGTCGTAGCGTGCGTAAGCGCGCTCTTGAGGTTAGCTAATAAAAGTATTCGCGCCTACGGCGCTCAATGACAGACAGGAATGTCTGTCCTACATGTCTGTCCTACATGTCGGCAACGACAATCTTCGAGGTGAGCGTTTTATGAACCGGGCACTTGTGCGCGATCTCTTGGAGGCGTGTGCGTTGCTCGTCGGTTAAGTCTCCTTCGACGGTGACGGAGCGTTCGATGCGGTGGACGAAGCCTTCCGTGCTCTCTTCACATTCGGTGCAATCTTTGGCGTGGATTCTTCCCTGACGCAGGCGCACGGTGACGCGCTCAAGCGGCCAGGCCTTGCGGCGCGCGTACAACGTGACGGTCATCGAAATGCAGCCGCCGAGCGCCGCCAGCAGTAGCGTGTAAGGGTCCGGGCCTGCGCCGTCGCCTCCGGCGTCTTTCGGCTCGTCAATTATCAAGGTCTGGTTTTCGCCATAGCGGACTTCGTTCTGCAACTTCATGATGGATGTGACTGTGACTTCACTCATTCTAAAATCGCCTCCTCAATTTCGGTGTCGAAAGAACTGATAATGAATTGCTCACAAAGCGAATTTGTGCTGGCCAAGTTAGCGCGTTTGCCTTTTTCGAGCAATGGGAATCAGGCGACGGCTTGCAGCAGGCGTCGGGCTGGGGATACACTCCATGCCACCACAATTTTTCAAATAATTCATAGATGAGCGAGGAACCGAAACCGGATGAAGATTCATGAGTATCAGGGCAAAGAGCTGTTGAAGAAATACGGCGTTCCCGTGCCGCGCGGAATCGTCGCGCGTTCGCCCGAAGAGGCTTATCAGGCGGCGAAGGAACTGGGCACAGAGGTGGTCGTCGTCAAGGCGCAGATTCACGCAGGCGGGCGTGGCAAGGGGGGCGGAGTCAAACTGGCGAAATCCGCCGACGAAGCGCGCGAAGTTGCCAGCCAGATACTCGGTATGACGCTCATCACGCATCAGACCGGGCCGGAAGGCAGGGAAGTTCGCGTGCTGCTCGTCGAAGAGGGCTTGCCGATTGATAAGGAGTTTTATCTGGGCATCGTGCTTGATCGAACGACCGGCAGACCAGTCTTCATGGCGTCGGCGGCGGGCGGCATGGACATCGAAGAGGTCGCGGCCAACACCCCGGAACAGATTTTCAAAGAGACGATTGATCCGGCAGTGGGCTTTCGCTCCTTTCAGGCACGAAAACTCGCCTTCGCGCTCGGCCTGCCCTCTGATTTAGTCAATCAGGCGGCCAAGTTCATGCAATCGCTCTACACGGCTTACGAGCAGATGGATGCCTCCCTGCTTGAGATCAATCCTTTCCTGCTGACGAAGGATAAGCGTTTAATCGCGCTCGATGCGAAAGTGAATTTCGACGACAACGCGCTCTATCGTCATAAAGAGTTTTTGGATTTGCGCGACCTCAACGAAGAAGAGCCGCTGGAGATTGAAGCCTCGAAGTTTGATTTGAACTACATCAAGCTCGACGGCAACATCGCCTGCATGGTCAACGGCGCGGGGCTGGCGATGGCGACGATGGACATCATCAAACTCGCCGGGGGCGAGCCTGCAAACTTTCTGGATGTCGGCGGCGGCGCATCGCAGGAGCGCGTGGAAGCTGCTTTCAAAATCCTGCTCGGAGACGAGAACGTGCGCGCCGTGTTAATCAACATCTTCGGCGGCATTGTGCGCTGCGACATGGTGGCACGCGGCGTGGTCGGAGCGGCGAATAATCTCGGCATCAAAGTTCCGGTCGTCGTGCGTCTCGAAGGGACGAACGTCGAGGAAGGCCAGCGCGTCATCCGCGAGTCCGGGCTAAACTTCACGGTGGCGAGCGGGATGAAAGATGCTGCGGAAAAGGTTGTGGCGCTTGCGGGCTAAAAGCAGAGTTCCGTAGACAGAAAAAGGTGGTTGCGACCTTTCATTCTGGATTCTGCTTTTACTACTATTGTCTTGACACAACGCAATGGACTTCCGGATCGTCAGTGAAATAACTGAGATTGAAACCATTGCTCTTGGCACAGGTGTCCGTGATCGCGCTCGCCTGCGAAAGCAGTATGGCCGAGGCAGATGGCGGAAGCTAAAGGGAGTTGCCAAAGTAAGACTTCCTGATGATACGATACGTCTGGCTGAGATACATTGGTATGAGGCTCACGGCATCGGGAAGAAAGAGTTTAAGTTGAAGTTGCCGTTTTTAGATTAACGATGAAAAGAACAGGAAAACCGTCAACTCACTTTGTCGTCTGCCTCAACAATGAGGGGTACAGGGCGTCTCTTGAAGTCGGTAAATTGTATCGCGCCCTTCCTGATAAGGAAGCTGCTGCTCATGGACTCATCCGCGTGGTAGATGAAAGCGGAGAAGATTATGCATTCGCGGTAGATCGTTTCCATCCTGTAGAGCTGCCGCCAATGGTAGAAAAGGTATTGTTGGCGGCGTCTAATCTCTAAAAGTTCAGCCAATAACGCATCGTCGCCGATTCTATTCGACAGCGAGACTGTCATAAGGCAAAAGGGAGGCGGAAACCACTTTCAATAAAAATTGGTTTCCGCCTCCCTTTTGCCTTACTTCATCCGGTTGATTTCGTAGCGTGTGTTTGCGATGCGCTCGTCAACGTCAGGATGGTCTGCAAAGATCGAGTTGAGCAGACTTCTATCCTTCTGGCCCACCTTCTGAATCTTCTGGAACATCGTCACCATACCTTGCGGGTTGAAGCCGGCTTTACTGAGAGCGCGCAGGCCGAGAAAATCTGCCTCGCGCTCCTCTTCACGGTTATGCACGGCGAGCAGGCCGCTGGCAAAGATGGTCGCGGCGGCTGTGCCAAGTTCCTGAGCCGTGTTGCCTATAATCCCTGTCACTGAGCCGAAGAGCTCGGCCAGCCCGCGCAGATTTTGCGATTGCTGAATGGTCTTCAGGCTATGGCGTGCGACGACGTGGCTGACTTCGTGCGAAAGCACTGAGGCCAACTCGTCGTCGTTGGCAAGGTCAATCAAAGCAGTCGTGACGTAGATGTGTCCGCCCGGGCCGGAAAAGGCGTTGATCTCTTTATCGCGGATGACATGAAAGCGATAGGCTATGTTTGAGCGCAGGCTCGCACGCGCCACGCGCTGCCCGATACGATTGACGCGCTCCTGGCCAACGGCGACGACCTTGTATCTCTTCCCAACCTCGACGGTCAGTTGATTGCCCAAACGCATTTCATCCTGCTCGCTCATCAACCCGGCATTAGAATAGCTCGCGCCGCGAAACTGCCAGTAAGGGTCAGACTGCACGACACGTGAGACTTCCGATAAAGTGCTCTCGCCAACTGATAGCAGACTTGAAATGGCCGAGCCGACAGTCAGAGGGGCAGTCTTCTCCTTTTGCCTGTCTTGGGCGAAGGTGATTGAGAATGAAGTGACAAAGAGCGCAAGGGCGAACGCGAAGGCCATCAGTCTGCCGTTGCTGTTGGAACGCTGAACCATATTTTGTTTCCTTTTCAAACCTATTTCCAAACTGCCGGTCAAACTCTCCTGACCCACCGCCCGGCGCAATCATAACGCATGACGCGTGCTTCGGAACAGATTTGCAGAGAACGGAAAAGGGAGAATGCAAAGTGCAAAATTAAAAATGCAAAAGGAAGGCGGAGAACCACATTTTATTAAATGTGATTTCATCCTCACTTTTGCATTTTTAATTTTTAATTTTGCATTCTCCCCTCTATTATCATCTCGCAATCCTTAAGAACAATTCATCGGAGGGCATATGGCGACGCTTGAATTCTGGGGTGGAGTGGGAACTGTCACGGGGTCTAAGTATTTGATTGAAGCCGAGCGGGGACGCGTGCTGGTTGATTGCGGCCTGTTTCAGGGCTTGAAAGAACTGCGCGAGCGCAACTGGCAAGACCCGCCGTTTGACCCAGCCTCGCTCGACGCCGTGCTGATTACGCACGCGCACATTGACCACACCGGCTACCTGCCTCGTCTCGTCGCGCAAGGGTTCAATAATCCCGTCTACTGCTCGCGCGGCACGGCTGACCTGCTCAAAATACTGCTGCCCGATGCGGCGCGTATTCAGGAAGAAGATGCCGACTACCGGAATCGTCACAACCTGACGAAGCACCAGCCTGCTCTGCCGCTTTACACGGAAGAGGATGCGCGCGCCGCCATTAAGCTCATTCACCCGCTGGAGAACACGGGCGAATCCGTAGAAGTCGCCCCCGGCATTCGCGCCGGATTCCGCATCGCCGGACACATTCTTGGTTCGAGCCTCGTCCTCGTCGAAATCGAAGGCGCGGGAGATGACGGCAAAGGCAGGCGCGTCCTCTTCTCAGGCGATTTGGGACACTACGACCAGCCGATTATTCATGATCCTCAGCCTCCGCCCGCTTGCGATTACCTGTTGGTCGAATCAACTTACGGCGACCGCCTGCACGACCCGGAAAAACCGAAAGACGCGCTTGAGCGAATCGTCCACGATGCGTTGGGACGTAATGGTGTGGTGCTGATTCCGGCTTTCGCTATCGGGCGCACGCAGGAGTTAATCTACCTGATTCGTGAGTTGGAAGACGAAAAGCGCATTCCCATTCTGCCCGTTCGCGTTGATTCGCCGATGGCGGCAGCCGCGACTCAAGCCTACAGCAATCGCAAGGAGGAGCAGGATGAGGATTACGCGAGCGTGCTTGCCCAGAGGCGTCATCCGCTCAGGACGCACTCGATGGTGACGGCTTCATCGCGCGAGGAGTCGAAGCGGCTGAACGACGAGCGGGGAACGCGCATCATCATCAGCGCGTCGGGGATGATGACGGGCGGGCGTGTTCTTCATCACGCGCGCAGATTCCTGCCGGACGAGCGCGCCACCATCGTCTTCGTCGGTTATCAGGCTGCCGGGACGACAGGCCGCCGGATTCTCGACGGCCAGCGCGAAGTGAAAATCATGGGACAGTTCACACCCGTGCGTTGCCACATCGAGCGCATCGGAGGATTCTCGGCGCACGCCGACTGGAAAGAAGTCCTGCGCTGGCTCGAAGGGATGCCCGCCCCGCCGCGCCGCGTCTTTAACACACACGGCGAACCCGACGCGGCACAGGCGATGCGCGACCACATCGCGGAGCGTTTTGGCTGGCGCGTGGATGTTCCGCAATACGGCGACCGTGTGGAGCTTGCGTAAACGCCGGATACAAGGTCGTTGAATCGGCGCGCGGGGTGTGATATAAGCGCGCGAATCTTTTCTGTAACAAGCAGGGCGACACCTTACTAGCGCATCTCAGTGTCACGTCCTCACGTGTGCGCTTCGCAAAAAGTTTCACGCGTACCCAGAGCGCGGGGACCTTAACCGTGCACTTCTATGTGCATAAAATGAGGAGACTCCGATGCCTACACCCTTATCCCCGATTTGTCAGAAGATTCAGAATCAAATCAACTCCTTAGACCAGGAGAAAAAATCCTTGCAGGCTGAGTTACAAGAGGCCGCGCCGGGTCAAAAGTCCGCGCTCGCAAGTCAGATAAAAGCGCTGAACACCAAGATCACCGCCAAGAAGAAGGAGCTTGCGGAATGCGTCAAGAAGAACCCCTACGTTCCCCCGCCGCCGCCGCCGCCGCCGCCGAAACTGAAGTGCACAGCCGAAGAACAAGCGGTAGCCAAGCTGCAAGCCGCCCTCAGTAAAGAAATTCATAACGCGGTCAAGGATTTGCAGGCGGAACTGCATAGTGCCTCGCCGGGTCAAAAGCCAGCCATCGTCGCGGAGATTAAGAAGATTACCGCAGACATCAAAAAGAACAGCGCCACCGGCAAGAAACTCGCCGCTGCGCAGAAAGCGTTCGCCAAATGCCTTGAAGTCGAAGGCCTGCTGCAAGCTCTGAACGCGTCCTTCAAAGGAACGGCGACTCTCAAGACGAGTAACTCGAACGCGAAAGGGCCATTCAATCAAGGCGTGAACATTGGCCTTCGCTTCAGCGTCCGGGATCACAAAGACGTCTCGATCACCACCTTCCCCAAAATCTCCGTCAGCTATGACACGCCCGTTGGCGAGGTCACGACGACCGTCACTAAGAATTCAGGCTCAGGTACGTTCAACAAATCTACAAACAAGATCACGCTTAACCTCAACCTGGCCTTCAAACATTCGACGGCTTTAGCGGGCGATTCGACGCTCGCCATCACCCTGAAAACCGACTCGGCGCTCGATGCTGCGGGCAAGATCACCGTCAGCGGGTCATCGAAGTTCCAAGACGGGTATCTGGACGGCGACACCTGTACGCTGTCAGTCAAAGGCACCATCTCGCCGCGTCCGGGCAAATAACTCTCGTAAGGCGAGCGTGTGATTCGCGTCCAAGTCCGGCGCGACAAAACAAGAGGGAACTGGCAGGCGCTCATGGCGACAAATCTTCGTCGTCGTGAGCGTCTTGCTCTGTGGACGCTGACGTGCGCCGCATGGAGTGTCGGTTGAAGCCATGCTATATTTACTGAGTCATTTCAACAGCAGTGTATGAGCGACTGGCGAACGGAGGCAGGTGGCATCTCTGGCCGCCTCATCAACTCGCTGTTTATTGCTATTTCGGAGGAGCACATCATTGAGCGTTCTCGTTGATAAAAATACGCGCCTCGTCGTGCAGGGCATCACGGGCAAAGAGGGCACATTTCACACCAAGCAGATGGTCGAGTACGGCACGAATGTCGTGGGCGGCGTCACACCGGGCAAGGGCGGGACGACGCACGAGGGCATTCCTGTCTTCAACACGGTCGCCGATGCTGTCAGAGAGCAGAATGCTAACGTCAGCGTGATTTATGTTCCGCCGCCGTTTGCTGCCGATGCGATTATGGAAGCTGCCGATGCCGGACTCCCGCTCGTCGTCTGCATCACCGAAGGCATTCCGGCGCTCGATATGGTCAGGGTCAAAGAGTATCTGGCAGACAGGCAGACGCGCCTGATTGGCCCGAACTGTCCCGGCATCATCAGCCCCGGCAAATGCAAGATCGGTATCATGCCCGGCCACATTCACAAAGAAGGGCGCATCGGCGTCGTCTCTCGTTCAGGCACGCTGACCTACGAAGCTGTGGGGCAGTTGACGGCGCTCGGTCTCGGACAATCAACCGCCATCGGCATCGGCGGCGACCCCATCATCGGCACAACGCATACAGATGCGCTCGCGCTCTTTCAAGCCGACGATGAGACGGACGGCATCGTGATGATTGGCGAGATTGGCGGCACGGCCGAGGAAGATGCTGCCAGCTTTGCTAAAGAGAATGTGACGAAGCCGATTGTCGCTTTCATCGCCGGACAGACCGCGCCGCCGGGCCGTCGCATGGGACACGCCGGAGCGATTATCGCCGGCGGCAAGGGCACGGCAGCCGAAAAGATGAAGGCGCTCGAAGCGGCAGGTATCCGCGTCGTCCAATCTCCTGCCGACATCGGGCAGGCGATGAAGGATGCGCTCGGCGCGACCGTTTCAGCTTAGAAGCTATGGACGGCGACGATAGTAGAAGAATCAGCGAACTGGAATGGCGTCTCGCTGCCGCCGAACAATCAATTAAGCTGGTCGTCGAGCGCATCAAAGCGCTTGAGGACGCTCAGAGTAGCGCGGAGCAGACCATCTCGAATCTGACAACGGTCGTGAAGACTTTGACCGCTGACCAACCAATGAGCAGCGGCGTTGATTGATGACGACCTGAAAGAAGAATTCGGAATGAGTTGAGTTTTCGCGTAACCCATGTTTAAGCTCGAAAAGCTCAAGCGAATCTTTGTGCTGATGGTTTTGGTGCTCGTGTTTTATTGCAGCGCCGAAGCTCAGAGGGACTGTTATTTCGGGTATAGAATTTATGTTCGTGATGATGCGGGAAAGGTAATCAGAAACGGGAAGCTCGAAGTCTCTGGTCTCAGAGTCCCCTTGCCGCATAATGCAAAATATTACATTGATCAGGATGCTGTTTATCATATTGTCGGGTCAATGAGTACGACAATTAGAGGTGACTTCCTCTTCCGTGTTTCCGCCGCAGGCTTTGAAACTTATGCGCGGCGATTTAACTTTCCCGTTTGCGATCTTCAACGGTTCGAGCTGAGATTGCAGCCGAAAGGCTCATCCGCCAAAGCCCATTATGAGAGACTATTAATCCTGCACGGAAAAGTTTTCGACGATGAGCAGAAACCTTTGGGGAACGTAAAAGTCGAGGCGCAAAGCGCGGATGGCAGAATTTATCAAACGCTTTCCAATCCATACGGGTATTATGAACTCGGTTTGCCTAAAGGCTTGGCTAACATCCGCATTTCCGATAGCAGATTTCCGATTATCGTTTTTGACAACTACAATATCGAAACAGATTATTCGGTGCTGAACGTGCCGGTGTGCTTGAAATGCAATCAGCAGCAGTCTGGAAATTAAATTCATAAAGAGGAAACGGACAAACAATGGGCAGTTTAACTTTCGGAATCGTTAAGCCCGACGCGGTGCGCGGCGGAAAGACTGGAGCAATCATTCAACGCATCACGGATGGCGGCTTTCATATTCGTGCGATGAAGTTGATTCACATGACGCTCGAAGAAGCTGAAGGCTTCTACGCAGTTCACCGCGAGCGTCCTTTCTTTCCTGAGTTGACGACCTTCATGTCGAGCGGGCCATGTGTCGTGCTGGCTCTGGAAAAGGAAGGCGGGGCGGTCAAGGACTGGCGCGACCTGATGGGTGCGACCGATCCGGCGAAAGCTGACGAGGGCACGCTCAGGAAAGAGTTCGGCGGCTCGCTTGGCGAAAACGCCGTTCATGGCTCAGACTCTGAAGAGAACGCCGCAATTGAGATTTCGTATTTTTTCAGCCGACTCGAACTCGTTTAGAAAACGGGAGGTCAGATGAAACGTTGCCCCGTATGCCAGCGGGTCTATGAAGACGAGATGGGGTTCTGTCTTGAAGACGGCTCTAGCTTGATGAACATCTCTGAGTCTTCACCTGACATGGGCGCGACGGTGAAGATTCCTGCTTCGCGGCTGACGGATCAATCGCCCACGGAAATATTGCCTGTCGGCGAGGTCACGCAACCTTCACCGCAATTCGCCCGGCAGCCTCATGTGTCCGAAAGAACTGCGGCGATGGAGCGCAAGCCGAGCGCGATGCCCTGGATTCTGGGGGCGGCTATCGTGCTCGGTCTTTCAGGCATCGTCATCGCGTTGATACTGACGCGCAACCGCGAGCCGGATAATTCTCAAATCGCGCAGAACACATCTCAATCTGCGAACACGACGACAGTTAATCCAACTGAGATTCGAGAGTCCGCGCCGCCCGTAGGCGATGCGTCGAGTAAGACTCCGGCGGATAGAAGTTCAGCGCAAGCCTCGCCCACGCCTAACCGGACACCCACTCCGAGAGGCACCCCGGCGACTGTCGTGCCCGACGAACCGCCGCCAGCGCCCGAACCAACTCCGACGCCGAGACGCGCGCCTATCTCAGGCGGCGTGCTCAACGGCAAGGCTATTAGTTTGCCCAGGCCGTCATATCCGCCAATTGCCAGAGCAGCCCGTGCTTCAGGCACTGTCACCGTACAGGTCACGATTGATGAATCCGGCAAGGTGATTTCGGCTCGCCCTGTGGGCGGTCACCCGTTGTTGCAGCAGGCGGCAGTGCAGGCAGCTTACGGGGCGCGCTTTTCGCCAACGCAGATTTCGGGTCAGCCGGTCAAGGTCACTGGTGTTATTAATTATAATTTTGTTGCGCCATAAAGCGAGCCAGCCTGCTCATTCACGTTTTGAGCAAAAAGCTGCTGCCGGTGCGCTCTGACTTCAGTGATTTGTAGGACAGACATTCCTGTCTGTCATTGAGCGCGAGAGCGCGAATAATCGGTGAGCGAACATCAAGAGCGTGGCTAGAGCCACGCTATGACAGGCAGGAATGCCTGTCCTACGATAAACGGATGAAACGCTGCCCTACATGTCAGAGCACTTACACGGACGCTTCGCTGAGCTTTTGTCTGACTGACGGCACGGCGCTCATAGATACGGCGTTCAACCCGCAGGCGACATTGCCCAATGACGTTCAAGGAACG
Source organism: uncultured Acidobacteriota bacterium (assembly GCA_963811065.1). Lineage (GTDB taxonomy): Bacteria > Acidobacteriota > Blastocatellia > Pyrinomonadales > Pyrinomonadaceae > QHXM01. The sequence goes on along the minus strand of CAWEPR010000006.1, from coordinate 91,621 downwards.
CTCAGAGACGAGAATCGCGCGACCCTTTCTGACGATAATCAGGTGACGCTGCGGTATCCCCCGCCGCACGCCATCAATGAACCGACGCCCGCCGCTCCCAACGCCAACACACCACCGCACGGCAACTGGAATCAGCAAGCCTGGACGCCGACTCCGCATGCGGTTGCGTCCGTGCGCCAGCGAAATTCCACGCCCTGGGTTATCGGCGGAATAGTGGTTTTGCTGCTGAGCGCAGCCATCGGTGTTTGGATCGCCATTGCTTCACGCGGGTCTTCCGGTGAAGCCTTAGAGCCAATCAATCGCAGCGTCGTCGGCAACAATAACAAGAGCGCCAGTGATAATTCTAATCAATCGCCACAGGCTGACGACAAGAACGGAAACGCGAATCAAGCTCCGGTAGATATTGACAGCCCGCCGACTGACCCTGAACTGGTTTTAAGGCAGTTGACGGCGGTCGAGCATGAATGGAATGAAGCTAACATCAAAGGAAATAGAGCCATTGTCAGGCGAATTGTGGCCGACGAATTTAGAGGTGTGGGCGCTAACGGGTCGGTTGAGAATAAAGAGCAGATGCTGGCGAATCTCGAACCTAATCCCGAAATCGCTTCCTTGAAATTGAGCGACCTCAAAATCAGTCTGGCCGGTAATACGGCTGTCATAACCGGGCTGAACACCGCTAAAGGAAAGAACGGCCAGACCATTACATTTCGTTTCACGGACACTTTTCTCTGGCGCGACGGACGCTGGCAGGCTATCAGTTCGCAGGCGACTCAGGTAAAATAGCGGAGCCTCAAGCAACGCAGGAAACACTTTAGCCGGACGAATCTCCGGCGGCTTAATCATTGGAAAGGTCTTATGTCAATCATCAGCGATGTCATCGAATCAACCAAAGCGATTATCAAGGGAATGGGCGTCACCTTGTCTTATATCCCGAAGCAGAAATGGACAGTGCAATACCCGGACGAACCCGTCACGGTTCAGCCGCGTTATCGCGGGCAACATCTGCTGCACGTAGACGAGCTTGGCAGAGAGAAGTGTGTGGCCTGTTTCCTGTGCGCGGCGGCCTGTCCGTCGGATTGCATCTACATCGTGGCGAAAGACGACCCGCGCCCGCCAGCGGAACGCACCGGCGTGGATGAACGCTTCGCAGAGGTTTACAACATAGACTACGGGCGCTGCATCTTCTGCGGCTACTGTGTGGAAGCCTGCCCGAAAGATGCCATCACGCACGGCTACAATTTCGAGCTGTCGGTCTACAGCCGCGCAGACCTTTTGAAGACGAAAGACGATCTGCTCATCACGAAGCAGAAGCAGTCCCTGAACTACCGCGTCGCTTCATCGGACGAAGACGTAGACTCCGAATATAAAGAAGTGTGAAGTCTGGAGTCTGGAGAGTCTGAAGTCAAAAAGAATTTGCTTTTGACCCCTGGACTCCAGACTCCAGACTTCAGGCTTCTTCATCGCGTATGTCCCCCAAAGAATTCCATTACCGTTGGGAATACGACCTCAAGGCCAGCCCGGAAGAGTTGTGGCCGCTGGTGGCGGACACGAATCGGTTCAACCGGGATGCTGGCGTGCCTGAAGTCGAAGCTCTCGGCATGGAGGGGAATACTCGCCGTTTGCGCTTGACCAAATTCGGCATTCCCGTCGAGTGGGAGGAACAGCCGTTTGAATGGATTCGTCCCTATCGCTTCGGCGTCATTCGTCGGTACACGAAAGGCCCCGTCAGCGAGATGCGTGTGGAGGCCGAACTCCTTGAAAGGCCAGAGGGCGGAACAAAGCTCATCTATCAGGTTTGGGCGCAGCCGCGAAATCTTCTTGGACGCGCTGCCATTCCCGTTCAGGTCGGCGTTCTCTCGAAACGCAGCTTCGGCGAAATCTTCCGCCGCTACGATGCAGAGCTCAAAGAGGGCAAGCCTCTCCTTTATCAACCAGCACCCGCAAAGTTTGCCCAGGGCGGCGAGGCGCGGCTCAGGGTTTTAAGCGAGCGTCTCATCAGTCAGGGTGCATCGCCCGACATCGTCAAACGGCTCGCAGACCTGATCGAGCAGGCCGACGACCTGACTCTGGCGCGCATACGCTCACACGCTCTGGCCGATTACTGGGGCACCCCTCGCCGCGACGTGCTGGAAATCTGCTTGTGGGCGACGCGCGTCGGTTTGCTGGATTTGCAGTGGGAGATGATCTGCCCGCACTGTCGCGGGTCGGCGCAGACGAGTCGTTCGCTGACGGGCATCCAGTCGGAGGTTTACTGCGACACCTGCGATGTGGATTTCACGATCAACTTTGACCGCGCGGTGGAATTGACCTTTCGCCCGAATCCATCTGTGCGCGCCGTCGAGGGGTTGCAATTCTGCGTCGGCGGGCCGCAGGTGACGCCGCACATCATCATCCAGCAACTTCTCACGCCCGGCGCAACGCGCGAGATCAGCGTTCCTCTGGACGCGGGGCGCTACAGGCTTCGCAGTTCAGGGGTAGCGGGCGGGCAATACCTGCAGGCTTCCGCCGAAGGCTCAATGGAAGCGACGCTCAAGGCTTCGGATGAAGGCTGGTCTGATGAAGAATTATGCCTGCATGTAAAGCCGAAGCTGCTTTTTGAGAATGCGACCGACAAGGAGCAATTCTTCGTGCTCGAACGCATGGCGTGGAGCGATCAGGCTGCGACCGCCGCGGAGGTGACGGCGCTGCAAGTCTTCCGCGACCTCTTTGCCAACGAGGCGTTGCGCCCCGGCGAGCAAATCTCCGTCGGCACGTTGACGGTTCTCTTCACGGATTTGCGCGGCTCGACACAGCTTTACAGGGAGATTGGCGACGCGCCCGCCTTCGGCTGCGTGATGAACCACTTCGACGTGCTGCGCAAGGCCATTGCGGAAGAAGATGGAGCGATGGTCAAGACTATCGGGGATGCTGTGATGGCCGTCTTTCGCCGTCCGGCGGGAGCGTTGCGCGCATTTCTGACGGCGCAGGAGGTGCTGGCTGCACCGCCCGAAGGGCAGCGACCGCTGCTGCTCAAGGTCGGGATTCACACAGGGCCATGCATCGCCGTTACGCTCAACGGGCGGCTGGATTATTTCGGCTGCACGGTCAATCTGGCGGCGCGTCTCGAAGGTCTGTCTTCCGGCGGCGACGTGGTTATCTCTTCCGCCGTGCATACGGACCCGGAAGTGGCCGAGATGATCTACGGCGAGGAAGCCGAATTTGTCGCCAGCCGTTTTGAAAAGATGCTGAAGGGATTTGATGAGGAACAGTTTGAGCTATGGCGCGTTCGCCCCATCCGCCCTGTGGCAGAGGACGAGCGCGCCGTTCACTCAAACGTCTTGTAGCAAGATGGCAGATCGCGGAGCGTCCCGCTTACTTAACCATGCCGCCGACCACCGGCGCGCGATAAAGTTCGCGGTAGAAGAAGGCTCGGATGCCTGCCAGTAGTGCCAGTCCGGCGAACAAGACCTTCACGCCTCCGACCAGAATGCCATCAACAATGATTCCTCGAACCGTTGGGTCATTGATGAGATAAAGAAGGCCGATGACAACAATCGCGGCCAGGTAGAAAGCGCCTATCAGAAAAGCCTGCTTACCATGAAAACGGACAAGCTGGCTCTGCTTCATGGTTGACATCAGGACGAATGGAAGTACCAGCACAACCAGTGGCGCCAGGCTAAGACCGAACGAAACACCGCCGACGCCTCCCCGGATCATGATGTCGTTAATGGACGGGGTAAAATAGAGCACGTTGCCGACACCGAAGGCGATGCCAAGCGCCACCCACACATAACCCAGCAGGCTCAAAGTTCGCTCATAAGCATCGGCCTCGACGACGGGCGCAGGAATGGGCGCGGGCGCGTATTGCTGATACTGCTGCTGTCCGTATTGCTGAGGCGGTTGACCGTATGGCGGTGGTTGACCGTAGGGTTGAGGCGGCTGGCCGTAGGGCGGCGGTTGCTGCTGTGGTTGTTGCGGTTGTTGCTGGCCGTACTGCGGCGGCTGACCATAAGGAGGCTGTTGCCCCGGCGGCGGCCCACCTCCCGGCGGGTATTGCTGTGACATTTCGGAAAAATCCTTTCTGTCATTAAGCTGACTGATGAAGCCCTGACTGCTTTGACGAAAAAAAATTATAACCAGCTGACTTTAACTGCCTTGTCTGTATGGGGCGTCATTATATGAGCATCTTCGCCTCAGTGTATAGGGAAAAATGTCCGCTCTTGTTAAAGCAGGCTGGACGAGCGCCGCAGACATGGTTAAAGTTCCGCTCTTGACTGGAGTTCTCTAAATAACTTTTCAAAGCTCCGGCTCTTTGGAGCGAGTATTTGCGATGACATCAATTTTAGAAGCCCGCGAGGTCTCGAAAATTTACCAGATGGGCAGCACGAAGGTCTTTGCGCTCAACGGCGTGTCGCTCGACGTGCGCGAAGGCGAGTTCGTGGCGATACAGGGAACTTCGGGTTCGGGGAAGTCCACGCTGCTGAACATGCTCGGCGGTCTAGACCACCCGACGAGCGGCGAGGTGCTGTTTGAGAACAACTCGCTCGCTCCGTTCACCAAGAGAGAGATGGCGCGCTATCGTCGCCATTCAATCGGGATGATCTTTCAAAACTTCAACCTGATTTCGACGATGAGCGCCGCCGAGAACATCAAGCTCGCGCTGGCCTTCGGCGGCCTCGGAGTCTCTGAGAGAAAGAAACGAGCTGAGGAGTTGCTTGAGCGCGTTGGTCTGGCCGAGCGCGCCACGCACAGACCGTCGGAGTTGTCCGGCGGCGAGCAGCAGCGCGTCGCCATCGCCCGCGCCCTCGCCAATCGCCCGCGCGTCCTCCTGGCAGACGAGCCGACAGGGAATCTGGATTCAACACGCTCGGAAGAACTGCTGACCCTGCTGCGCGAAATGGTCGAGCGCGATCATCTCACCATCCTGATGGTGACGCATGACAAAGAACTCGCCGCGCACTTCGCCGACCACACCATTTTAATGAAAGATGGGAAGATAAAAAGTGATGAGTGATGAGTAATGAGTGATGAGTTAATGCGTTCGTCTTTTCACTCGTCACTCATTACTCATCACTCATCACAGCTCTTGAGGTGATTTATGTCTATGAGTGTTTCCGGCGTGGTGACGCTTGAGGAGTTGCGTTCTGTTCCGTTGTTCGCTTCGCTTGACGACGCGGCGACGGGTGAGTTGCGAAATCTGCTGGTGATCCATGATGTGCCAGGCCGCACGGCGCTTTTTCGTTCGGGCGATTCGGGCGATGCTTTATATTTGATCGAAAGCGGGCGCGTGCGAATCAGCGTGCGGGATGCGGATGGCAGCGACGTGACGCTTGCCGAATTGGCGGGCGGCGACTTCTTCGGCGAGATGGCGCTACTCGACGGCAAGCCGCGCTCGGCTGATGCCACCGTCCTCGAAGATGCGCGTTTTGCGATTCTCTCGCGCGAGAACTTTCTGAGGTTCGTGCGCGCGAACCCGGATGTCGCGTTGAAGATGATGAGCGCCATCACGATCAGGCTGCGGCGCACGGATGACCTGCTGCGGCAGCGCGTCTCGCGCAACGTCAACGAAGAGGAGGATGCGCGTCTCACGGTCGGGGACAAACTCGCCAATCGCATCGCGAATTTTGGCGGAAGCTGGATGTTTATAGGCTTGCTGGCAATCATTCTGATTCTCTGGGTGGTCGTGAATTCATGGTTGATCTACGACAGGAATGTTGACCCTTATCCATACGAACTGTTCGGCCTCGTCCTCGGCGTCCTCGCGGGCGTACAAGCGCCCATCATCATGATGTCGCAGAATCGGCAAGGCGAAAAAGATCGCCTGCGCGCAGACCTGGACTATCAGGTAAACCTAAAGAACGAGCTTTCCCTCGCCGAAATCCTCCGCCGCCTCGACGTACTCGAAAGCGAACGCCTGCCCATTCTCTTTGAAAAGCAGAACCGGCAACTCATGGAAAAGATGAACGGCAACGAGATGAGGCAATCAGGCGATGTCGAGAGGAAGTGAAAGAGCGTGTCTGATTGCCTGAGACGTAAGGCTTATTTTTATTGATATAAGCCCGGCCTTTCGCGTAGTATGCCGGGCCTGTAGGAGCTTAGAAAAGAAATCCAACCAAGACGGGGCGCGACCGTAGCCTGGGAATCCAACCGGTCATCAGCGTCTGTCACCGGCGCTATTTTCATCACCACTTTTCTTCCGCAACACGGGGTCAATAGAAGCCATGATCGGGCAGATAGTCTCCCATTACCGCATAGTTGAAAAGCTGGGCGAAGGTGGAATGGGTTCTGTCTATGCCGCCGAAGACACGCATCTGGGAAGGCACGTCGCTATCAAGTTTCCGCACGGGACGGGTGCGGATGAGAATCGCTATCGCGCGCGATTTCTCAGAGAAGCGCGCGCCGTCTCAACCCTGAGCCACCCGCACATCGCAACCCTTTACGATTACGGCGAGACCGAGACGGGCCAGCCCTTCATCGTCATGGAGCTGGTCAAGGGTAAGACTTTGAGCAGCCTGCTGGCTGACGCCCAGTTGACTCTTTTGCGCGCCGTCGAGATCGTCCGTGATGTTGCCGAGGCTCTGGGTGAAGCTCATCGTCAAGGCATCGTTCATCGTGACGTTAAACCTTCGAACCTTCTGATTGACGAGCGCGAGCAGGTTAAGGTGCTTGACTTCGGCCTCGTCAAGCATCTGCCGGAGGAGAGTGCTCAGGCGGTGGATAAAGACGCGCGAACTCTCCTGACCGCACACACGCAGAGCGGGATGGTCGTCGGCACACCACTCTATCTCTCGCCGGAGCAGGCCAAGGGTGGCTCCGTTGACAGGCGCTCGGATTTGTTTGCGCTCGGCGCGGTGCTCTATGAATGCATTTCGGGCAAGCCTGCCTTTGCCGGAGCGAATGTCCTGGAAATCGCGGCGCAGGTCATGCTTGCCAATCCCGCGCCACCTTCCACCATCAACCCGAACATTCCGCCGGAGCTTGATCGCATTACGCTCAAGGCACTGGCTAAGAAGCCAGAGGCGCGCTATCAATCTGCCGACGAATTGATCTCGGACCTTGAGGCCGTGCGCGACTCTCTGACGGGATTGGATCATGCCGTCACCAAGCGGCTCGCCCTCTCCCACGGCACCTCACGCGTCAGCGCGCTTGCTACTTTCTCGGATATCTTTCAAAGACCTCGCCTTCCCATCGGCATCGTCATTCTCGTGCTGCTTGTTTTGGGGCTCGGGGTCTGGGGCATCTTTTACGCATTGAAACCGTCGCCGCATAAGCCTACGGTCGAGGCGCAGCAATGGTACGAAGCGGGCACCAACGCTCTGCGCGACGGCACATACTTTAAGGCGAGCAAGGCGTTTGAGCTGGCCGTCAAGGCCGACGAAAGGTTTGCGCTGGCGCACGCGCGTCTCGCCGAAGCCTGGACTGAGCTTGATTACGCCGACAAGGCCAAGGACGAACTACTGCGCGTTTCCTCCCTCGTCCCCGACCGCTCCGTGCTCCCAAAGCGCGACGCGCTCTACCTGCAAGCGATTACGGCTACCGTCTCACGCGACTTCAAGTCCGCCGTCGAGAGCTACCGCGAGGTCGTCAGTCAGTCCCTGCCAGCGGAGAAGCCCTACGCCTACGTTGACCTGGGCCGCGCCTATGAGAAGAACGAGGAGATAAACAAAGCCATCGAAAGCTACGTTGAAGCGGCGGCGGGCGACCCTCAGTATGCGACCGCACACCTTCGCGTCGGCGTCCTCTACGGGCGAAAGCAGGATCAGGCGAGCGCGAGCGCCGCCTTCGACAAGGCCGAAACGCTCTACCAGGCCCTGAGTAATTACGAAGGCGTTGCGGAAGTTTTCTACCAGCGCGGCACACTGCTGCTGCAAACGGGAAAGATGAAAGAAGCGCGAGCGCAGTTTCAGAACGCGCTCGATATTTCACGCACCACCAGCAACAAGTATCAGGAGATACGGACGCTGCTACAGCTCAGCTACGTCTCCTATGTCGAGGGCGATCTGGCGCAGGCGCGCGAGGTCGCACGGCAGGCCGCAGATCTTGCACAGGCCAGTTCGATGGGGAATTTGACGACGCGTGCGCTGGTTGATCTCGGCAATACTTATTTCGTCAACGGCGATTACGCCGAAGCGGAAAAGTATTTCAAGCAATCACTCGAACTGGCGCAAAGATACAAGGTGCGTTATAACGAGGCGCGCTCTCTGATTATGCTCGGAAGCCTTCGTTACCAGCAGAATGACGCCGCGGGCGCGACCAGCTATGCCAGCGCTGCTCTCGATTTTTTTCAGCCCGGCGGCTGGCGTAAGGAGACTTCACAGGCGCTTATCCTGCTCGGACGCGCCAATCGTCTGAAGGGCGACTACGAGACGGCATTGAATGCCTTCCGTCAGCAGTTGCAACTGAGCGAGCAGGTCGGCGACCTCGCGCAGACAGCCGCTGCTCACAGCAGCATCGCCACGACGCTTGCCCTCCGAGAGCAGTATCCTGAATCGCTTCACCATTACGAAGAGAGTTACAAGATCAACCAGTCGCTGAACGCCAGGTTCAATCTCGAATACGATCTGGTCAACCGCGGCGGCGTCCTCTGGCAGGTGGGCGATTATCAAGCGGCGCGAGCCTCTCTCGAACAGGCACTCAGAGCAGCCAGCCGCCCCGGCAGTAGCTCCAAGGCTCAGTTGCCCATCATCAATCTGAGTTACGCGCGGATAGCTTTAAGCGAGCGCAATTTTCCAGAGGCGCGGGCCATGGCGACACAGGCGCTTGCATCAGCCGGCAGCCAGCAGGACTTAATCGTCGAAGCGAAATACACGCTCGGGTTGGCGACCGCGCTCTCCGGCGCAAAGGCCGAAGGAAAGAAGTTGTGTGACGAGGCGCTCGATTCGGCAACCAGAGCGAGCGAGTCGCGCCTTCTCTCAGGCGCGCAACTGGCGCTCGCGCAGGTGTTGCTCGAAACAGGCGACGCCCCGGGCGCGCTCGACGCTGCGCTGCGGGCGCAAAGTGAATTCGCGCGCGCCGGGCAGCAGGATTCCGAATGGCGCTCGCTGGCAGTCGCGGCCAGCGCCAGCCGGAGCATAGGAGACGCGGCAAAGGCGCAGGACTACGCCTCGCGCGCCGCAGCCGTGCTTCTGGACATTCAGCAGAAGTGGGGGGACGTGTCCTTTAATGGCTACGCCAGAAGGCCGGACGTTCAGCACTTTCGCAAACAGCTTGATGAGATGTTAGCAAAGAAAGAATAAGCCCCAGACAACACTCTAAAAGGAGAAACCCAGATGGCTACGAAAACAAAAAAAGTCTCGAAAAAAGGATCCGCCCGAAAGAAGCCCTTGGTGCCCGCCAACGATCCCCCGATTGTCGTTAGCGGCGGCGGCGGCATCGAATTGAAGCCGGGCGGCAGAAAGCCGGGCAAGAATCTTGTCGAAATTGAGTTTGACCCCGCAGGCGGACCGGGCAGTGGAAGGTTCAAGTCCAAAGTAAATAAGGACACCAAAATCACGAGTGTCACGATTAGTTTCCCCGGCATGGCAGGAGCGCCAGCGCCAGTCACTCTCAGTAATTACGAGTTTTATACGATACAGGTTGTGTTCAATACAGCCCCATGATCCACGCCAATCAAGCGTGGCACCGGAGCTTCACGAAAGGGGAAGCCCTCGGACAAGCGTGAGCAGGCGGTTGTGACTTTTGCGGGAGTGAGACTGTGCTTTACCTCTCGCTCCCGCCGCAGTTACCTGAGCTTCGTCTCTACGCCGAATTTCCGGCAAATCACTTTAACTTTCCTTGTCGTCGCGCCCGCGCTCATTTGCTCACTGGCGGGCGCGACGTTTACAATCCCTCATTCGTACCATCAGAAAATCTGAGATTCATTCGAGCCACGACATCGCTTCATGATTCATGCCATCTTTTTCGACTTCAACGGCGTCATCATTGACGACGAGCCGTTGCACCTGAAAGCCTATACGGAAGTACTCGCCGGGGAAGGCATCACGCTGACCGAAGCAGAGTATATGACGATGCTCGGCATGGACGATGTGACTTTCGTTCGCACGGCTTTCGAGCGGGCAGGGAAGCCTTTGACGGATGAAACCTCAAAGGCTCTCATCGCGCGCGAATGGGAGATTCATCGAACAATGATCGAGGACGAGTTGCCGCTCGCTCCCGGCGTCGTAACTTTTATCAAAGCTCTCTCGCGTCATTATCAACTCGGTGTGGTCAGTATGGCGACCCGCGCCGGAATTGATTATGTGCTTCGGCGCACGCGGCTTGACCGCTCGTTTACCATCATCACCAGCGCCGAAGACTCGCACACACACAAGCCTGATCCATACTGTTACCAGCACGCGCTCGAACTCTTGAATGAGCGTAGACGCGAAGAGCGCCAGCTTCCGCTGCTGCCAGCGGAATGTCTGGTCATAGAAGATTCGCCGCCCGGCATCCAAGCGGGACGCGCCGCCGGAATGCGTACGCTCGGCATCACGAATACTGTTTCGGAAGAAGCCTTGCGCGTCGCCGGCGCAAACGTTGTCACGCACAGTTTCGCCGACTGGACGGTGGACGCGGTTCATCACGTTTTTTCGGAGGGATGAGGGCTGAGGGATGAAAGAAAGAGAAAGCAGAAAGCGGAAGGCAGTAGGCTGAAGGCAATAAACTTCTGAGGTGTGCTGCCTACTGCTTTCTGCCTTCTGCCTTCTTTCTTTTCTTCATCCTTCATCCCTCCGCCCTCAGCCTTATATCAATATGTCCTTTCGTGACATCCTCAGACTGTCGCTCCGTAATTTGCGCGAGGCCAAGCTGCGCGCTGTTTTGACGACGATGGGTGTTCTCGTCGGCGTGGCTGTGATTGTCACAATGGTCTCGTTTGGTCTGGGCTTGCAGCGCAACACGGTCAGTCGTTTCAAAGAGCTTGATTTGTTCAATGAGATTACGGTGTACGGCAAGAGCCTCTCCAATCTCGTTGAGGAAGGGTTCAATAAACGTCCGGGCGCATCCGACGCAGGCAAGGCGCCGGATAGAAAGAAAGATGATGAAGGGCCGGACAAGCCTCCCGAACGTTCGCTTGACGATGCGGCCCTCGCAGAGATAGCGGCCATTCCGGGCGTCGCTTCAGTTGAGCCGAACATCTATCTCAACGCTTACGCCCGCTCCAATGGAAAAGCGAAGTCGGTTGTCATCGGCGGCACGCTCGTTCCGCCTCCATCCTCGCGCTTCAAGAATTTCGATGCCGGGCAGATGATCTCTGCGCCTGACACGGACGAAGCCATCGTTGACGAGCGGTTCCTGAAAAACTTCGGTTACGAAAAGGCTCAGGACGCCATCGGGCAGAAAATTGAACTGCTCGCGCCGCCTGAGAAAAAAAGCGCTGAAGCGGAAGAGGAAGAGCAGCCAAACTTCTTCGGCATCCCGCTCGAAGACGAAGAGAACAAAGACACCGCCGCAGCGGATGCTCTCGTCGCGCGCTCATTTCGGATCGTGGGCGTTTTGAAAAACGAACTCTCCGGTATGGGACGCCGCTTTCGCGGCATGATGCCCGCCTATGAGATTTACGTTTCGATTCAAGCGGCGCGTCGCTGGAGGGACGAACATCGTGACGAGATGGGCGAGGTCGCGCTCCAACTTGCGCGTCAGAGCGGTGCGCTCGGCGAGAATGAAACGATTGGCTACGGAACGGCTGTGGCGCGCGTCAGCGACCCGGTGATGCTGACGCAGGTGAGAGACAGAATCAATGCGCTCGGTTTCGGCAGCTTCTCCATCGTTGACCAACTGGAACAGCTTCGCACGGTCTTCCTCATCATGAATTCAGCCCTGGGGCTGCTCGGCGGAATTTCTTTGCTGGTCGCCTCGTTCGGTATCGCCAACACGATGATTATGTCCATTCTCGAACGCACGCGCGAGATAGGCATTATGAAAGCCATCGGCGCGGAAGACCGCGAGATCAAGCTCATCTTCTTCGTCGAGGCGGGCGTGATCGGTTTGACGGGCGGCATCCTCGGCGTGCTCGTCGCGTGGGGAATTGATGGAATAGCGAATCGCCTGGCCTACAAATTCATCCTCCAGCCGCAGGGCGCGTCATACATAGATTTCTTTGCGATTCCTCCATACCTGTGGCTCGGCGCAATATTGTTTGCCGTGCTCGTCTCAATCCTCGCCGCGCTCTACCCGGCGGCGCGCGCGGCGCGCATTGATCCCGTCAAAGCATTAAGACATGATTGAGAGAGACAGAAGTCAGAATAAAAACAACGGCGGCTCTTCGGCCTCTTTCTTCTGATTCCTGACTTCTGTATTCTGCTTTCCGAGGCAACGCTGAAGCGGAGTTTAAGCGTCAACAATTCAGCGGTTTCTCCTGAGACCGCAGATTATTGAAGGCTGATGAGAATTTCTTCCTGCTCTTTTTTGCTTCCCCCGACTAAACAATAAAAATGCGTTGGAATGTAGAAAAGAAGATTGTTGTCGGGTTTGCCTTGATGCTGGCAAGCCTGCTCGCTGTCGGCTTCATCTCTTACCGCAACACGCGCAAACTCGTCCGCGACAGCAATCTGGTCGCGCATTCGCATGATGTGCTGGACGAACTAGAAGGCACGCTCTCGGCTATCAGAGACGCGGCAGCGGCACAGCGCAGCTACATCATCACGGGCGATGAAGAGTCTCTCAAGCCGTACACGGCGGCGTTCCAGAACATCAATCGGCACCTTGAGCGTCTTAAAGAACTGACCATCACCGATCCAGAGCAGCCGCGCCGTCTGGGAGAACTGGAAGGGCAGATTGCCGACCGGCTGAAGTTGATGGCGGAGGTTGTAGAGTTACGCCGGACGGGTGGATTTGCCGCCGCCGAGAGCTCTGTTTCGACCGGGCGTAGCAGGCAGATGATGGAGAACATTCGCAACACCGTTGCCGAGATGTCCCAAAGGGAGAAGGTGCTGCTCGACGTGCGACGCGTCGAGTCGGATGCTAGTGCGCGTAATACGACTATCACGCTCGTCATCTTCGGTGCGCTGCTCGTGGGACTTCTGCCAGTGGGCTATCTCATCATCAGGCGCGATATTAAAAAGCGACGGCAGGCGGAAGAGGCTTTACGCGAGAGCGAAGAGCGCTCCAAGTATCTCATCGAGCATGCCAACGAACTAATTTATCGGACCGACGACCGGGGCACTCTGATGTTCGTCAATCCGACCTGCGTAGAGATTCTCGGATTCTCTGAAGAAGAGTTGGTCGGACGCCATTACCTTTCGCTCGTCAAAGAGGAGGCGCGCGAAGCGACGGAAAGATTTTACGTGCGCCAGCTCATCAAAAAGATTCCGAATGCATATCTGGAGATTCCGGTCATCAGTCAGGATAGAAGCGAAATCTGGCTCGGCCAGAACTCGCAGCTTGTCCTGGAGCAAGGACGCGTCGTCGGCTTTCAGGCGATAGCGCGCGACATCACCGAACGCAAGCGCGCCATAGAGGAATTGGAAAGTTTATCGCTGAAGGATGATCTGACGGGACTTTATAACCGGCGGGGATTCCTGACTCTGGCCGAACAGGAATTAAAACATGCCACGCGCACCAGCGACCGCTTCGTGCTCGTCTTCGCAGACCTTGACGGCTTAAAGCAAATCAACGACCAGTTCGGACACCACGAAGGCTCACACGCCATCGTCAAAGCCGCAGATATTCTCAAGCAGACCTTCCGCACGTCCGACATCATCGCCAGACTGGGCGGCGATGAATTCACGGTGCTGGCGCTGGCTGCCTCCGGCGATAACGCCGAGACCATCAAAGCACGCCTTCAGGAAAAGATTCGACGCCTCAACCTGCGGCGCGAGCTTCCCTACGAATTATCCGTCAGCATCGGCATCGTCCTGCTCGACCCGCACAGCAAGCTCTCAATTGAAGAGTTAATTAGTAAGGCGGACGCGGCGATGTACGAGCATAAACATTCGATGAAGGAAAAAGTAAGTAATGTGAGTTCGACATAAGAGAAGTAGCATCCACCAGCCCCTCCGGGGCTGGGGCTAGATGTCATTTTCTGCTTACTTCCAGTCGCCGCTTCCCAGAGCTTTGCCGCAACGATTGCAGTAGCGTGCGGTCATGTCTTTTTGGACAGTGCCGCAGGAGCTACAGGTGCGACCCATGCGCATGTTCGCGCCGCAGGTGGAGCAGAAATCGGAGCCAGCGCTGTTGGCCGCGCCGCAAGTGCCGCAGCGACCGGGCAGGGGCGGAACATATCCTCCGGCTCGCACGGCGATGTGGTCTTCGATGACTTTCCAGGCGTCTTCCGTGAGCCGGTGCTGCCAGTAAGCGCCGAGCGCGGGCAGCGCCAGCAAGAGACCCGAAGAGAGAATCACGGCGACAGCCGCCAGCGCAGCCTTGTCGAACCATCTCTGCATGCCTATCTCGACTCGCGTTCCGCCATGTTCGGGTGTGATCTTGATGGTCAGAGCCGAAGACATCCCCGTCAGGTCGCGCAGCGTGCTTTCCTTGCGAGCTTGCAGCACGCTCGTCGCCGACACCTGCATGGTCTGCACTTCGTAGTCATCTTCAAAGAGCTTACCCAGCATCACCATCAATTTCGGGGCATCAGCTTCGACGCCAGGATAATATCTACTTTCCATTTGACATTTGTCGTAGGACAGACATTCCTGTCTGTCATTGAGCGCGCGAGCGCGAATATTGTTTGACTAAAATATCGATGAGTGTGTTGGCGCACGCTACGACAGGCCGAGAATGCCTGTCCTACGTGCGTTCATTTCTTCTCAGGCGGCGGCAGCTTGTTCGCTGCGGCTAAAATCTCCTGCACATTCTCCATGACCTTTTCGATGGCGCGGCGCTCCGTCACGTCCTGAGTTTGCGCGTGCATGGGCGTGAGTTGAGACTGAAAATGTGTGGCGGCCTCCGCCAGCTTCCGCAATGCTTTCGGGAGAAGACGGTTGTTCTCATCGCGCAGCGCTACGTCGTCAATGTTGGTGACGGCTGCGTCGAAGATGTTGGCTATATCCATTATCAACTCGACGCGCGTTCCCGTCGGGAGTTCGCCCCACGACTCCAACTCCTTCTGCGCCTGTTTGCTCGTCGTCGCCGCGCTGCGGTTTGTCAGGGCGAGCAGCCGACGCTCCGCAGCCTTGATAAAGACCTCGATGCGTTTGTCCAGAATCTGCGCCTCTTTGACGCGCTCCTCTTCCTTCGGTGTCAGGTAATCGCGCGCGGCTGGTGCGAGCGCGAACGTGGGAAGCATTGCGGCGAGGAAAAGCAGGAGCGTAAACGCCAAACCCGCGGTGTAGACTTTAACCTTCATTGTTTCTTAACAGAGGCGGGCGTGGAGTCTGGCGAACTTCCACCGCCGGAGTGTTTTTCGTCATCAAGTGAATCGTCGCGGATAACCGTATCGCCGTAGAAGGCGTTGAGCACTTCCGTCCGCGCGTTGCGCGCGCATTCGCAGATGGCCTTGACGTGGACGGCATACTCAGCCGGAGTGACGCGGCGAATAGATTCAATGCGCGCGCAGTGGGCGCGAAGGGCAAGTTCAAATCGTTTGTAAACGTCACGCGGCTTCTTTCCCGGCTGTGCGTTGAGATAATGAAGCGCGTCTTCGACCAGGCCTTGATACGTGCCGAGTTCGGCGGAGGCCGCGTCGTACTGTTGCCCGGCAGTCAACTGCTCGGCGCGGGTCAGGCGCGCTTCCGCCAGCTCGATAGTGGCGCGCGTGCGCGCTTTCGTATCGCGCGCGGATGAAAGCAGCGTGCGTTCGTTGCGCGAGACAAACTTCATCGGCGGCGGCGGAGCGGAAATAAACGACATTTGATGATCCTGTCCACGCGCTTCAGGAGCTAGAAAGACGACGACCGCAACCAGCAAACAGCAACTCAGAAAGATTCGCCTTCGGCAGGAGAGTGTGGAGTTCATGTCTTCAGCCCTCAACTTTGGTTAATGCTCAACGGTGATCGGTGAATGAGTAGATGGTGACTGAAAAGACCGCGCGTCTATCCACCATTTACTATTTACCGTTTACGACTTTTTCTTCTTGACTCCCTCGCCGCGCTTGACCTGATTGCGGAGCGATGGAAGCCGCAAATTGACCTTATCAATCTCAAGTTGATTCTTTTGCGCGTCCGCACGTTGTAGAAAGGTTTCGTAGGCTGCGAGCGCGTCCCTGTATTCTCCAAGATTATCGTGCGCGGTGGCAATGAAAAAATATGCCACGACGAGATCGGGTTTCTTTTCAACGAGCCAGCTGAATTCCGCCAGAGCCGCTGGAAACTGCTTCAACTCATACAGCGCGGTCGCCAGATTCGTGTGCGCCACAAGGTTGTCCGGCTGAATTTCCAGAATGCGGCGCAAGATTACCGCCGCCTCCGCGAATCGTCGTGCCTGTACGAGCGCCGCCGCGTAGCCCGTCGCATAGCGAATATTACTCGGCTCGATTTCGGCTGCCTGCCGGTAAAGCTCAAGTGAGCGCGCCGGGTCGGTTGTTCTGAGCGCCGCACCGAGACATTCGATTATGCCGGCATTACGTGGCTGCTGTTTGAGAAGTTCCTCTTCAGCCGCACGCTCTTCCGCCGTCAGGCTGCCGCAATCTTTCGTCAGCGAAGTGCGAAGCGCCAGGACTTCAGGCAGGCGCTGGCTTGCTTCGTCAAGCGCATCGAGGGTGCGTAGCGCCTCGTCCGTTTTCCCCGACTGAGCATAGATTCGCGCCACGAGCAAGGACGCGCCGAGCGATGACTTAGAGGCGCGTTGCGCCAGCAGTGCGTCGGCGAGAGCGCCTTCATAGTTGTTTGCTTCGGCGCGCAACTCCGCGCGTTCCATCAATGCCGCCACGTGCTGCTTATCTATCTGGAGAACGCGGTCAAAACTCAAGAGCGCCGCTTTCTTGTCACCCAGAGCGCGTTCGACCGAGCCGCGCGCCGCCCAGAGATTAGCGTGCGCTGGTTCGTTTGTGATGTCACGTTTCAAAACCTCAAGGAGCGACTGGAATTTCTCGCGCGAAGCTTTTGTTCGTACATAAAGGTCAGCCAGCGCGACGGGCGCGATCAGATTGTTTTCATCCAGTTCAAGCGAACGGCTCAGAATTGTCTCCGCCTCGTCGAATCGCTCCGCGCGCATCAGCAGCTTCCCAAAAGACAGGTAGGGAAGCGGCCATTCAGGTTGTAGCTCGATGGCGCGGCGAAAACTTCCTTCAGCTTCGCCCAGGCGGTCAAGCGCGACGAAAGCATTTGCTCGCTGGTATTCGGCCTCGGGAAACTCCGGGCGTGCCTTGAGCGCGCGTTCATAGAGTTCGAGCGCGCGATTGAGGTCGCCCGCTTCATGCGCGTCCTGGGCTTCCTGAAAAAGTTGAATGGGGTCGTCTTCCGTATCGGGATCGCCGGAAGTTGTTTGAGCGTGAGCCAGAGAAACGCAAAGGAGTGCGAACGCGAGCGCGAACAAGACGGCGGCATGGACGCGAGAACGAGAAAGCATCGCAAACAACTGCAACTTTCCGAAACCGTAACCTTGATAAGTAGCTAATCTGCCGGGGAGGCTCTTGAAGCGCAAGTATGAAGGATGAAGGCCGAAAGGTGCAAGTCTAATGCATCAAGTAAAGTAATTATTATTTCCGTGTGCCTCTCTCATTCTTCATGCTTGCCCTTCATCGTTGCAATTGATAACATGCGCCTCGCGTGAGATACGCTCCCCTGAGATAGATTACAAAGCGAAACTTCTGCGAGGCTTCATCTGCTCGTCGCGTGATGTGGAAGCAAGAGATTGTGAGTAGCGGTGTGATTGTCGAAGAAGAAGAGACCTTTACAGGACCGCCAGAGGAAGTCAGTGTCTCTGCGGAGGCTGAAGCAAAAGAGCGTCAATTGCGCGCTCTCTTGCTGGAGATGGACTCGGTCGTCGTAGCCTTCTCCGGCGGCGTTGACAGTTCCTATGTTGCGTATGTCGCTACTGAAGTGTTAGGCGAGCGCGCACTCTGCGTCACAGGCGAATCGGCCAGCCTCGCCGCGTACCAGCGCGTTGAAACCGAAAATCTCGTCAGGCGCTTCCGTTTTCAACACGAGATCATTCAAACCGACGAGTTGAACGACGCGCGTTATCAGGCCAACGCGCCCAACCGTTGCTACTTCTGCAAATCCGAACTCTACGGAAAACTCGCGCCGTTCGCGCGCGCTAAGAATTACGCTTGCATCGTTGACGGTTCGACGACGGACGATCTTGGCGATTACCGCCCGGGGCGTGCGGCGGCAACCGAGCAGGGAGTCCGCAGCCCGCTCATCGAAGTCGGGATGAGCAAACAGCAGGTTCGTGAACTGAGCCGCCGGGCAGGGTTGCCGACGTGGGATAAACCAGCATCCCCTTGTCTCTCTTCACGCATCGCTTACGGGACGACTGTTACCATCGAACGATTGACGACAGTTGATCGCGGCGAAGAGATTATGCGCTCTCTGGGCTTTCGTGAGTTTCGTGTGCGTCATCACGACGAACTCGTGCGCTTAGAGATTGCGCCCGCAGAGCTTGACCTCGCGCTTCGACGCGAAGTAGTTGACGACCTCGCACAAAAATTCCGCGCCCTCGGCTTTCGCTACGTGACGCTTGACCTGCACGGCTACCGCACGGGCGCAATGAATGAAATTCTAAAGAAGTAGTCAGTGATCAGTTCTCAGCTTTTGGCTGACTACTGACTACTGATTACTGACTACTATTTCGTGGAGGCAATGATGGCCATAGCAATCAGTGCAATTGCAGACGATGTGCGGCACGTCCAAGAGGAAAATCCTTTCGAGTCCATGATGTCGCGCTTTGACCGTGCGGCGAAACTTCTCAATCTCGACCCGGACCTCTACGCGGTGATGAGGGTTCCGAACCGCGAGTTGAAAGTCTATATCCCGACCCGCATGGACTCCGGGCGTATACAGGTCTTTGAGGGTTATCGCGTGCAGCATAACTTCGCGCGCGGCCCCGCCAAAGGCGGCATCCGCTATTCGCCGGATGTGAATTTAGATGAAGTCCGCGCGCTCGCGGCCTGGATGACGTGGAAGTGCGCGGTCGTCAACGTTCCGTTTGGTGGCGCGAAAGGCGGAATTATCTGCGACCCCACACAGATGTCTATGGGCGAGCTTGAGCGCATGACGCGCCGCTACGCCTCTGAGTTGATAGACTTCATCGGCCCGGAGAAGGACGTGCCCGCGCCCGATATGAACACCAACGAGCAGACGATGGCGTGGATCATGGATACCTACTCGATGCACGCTCGCCACACCGTGACGGCGGTCGTCACGGGCAAGCCGATTGACCTTGGCGGCTCAAGCGGCAGACGCGAAGCTACGGGGAGGGGAATTCTCTTCGTCGTCAACGAAGCCATCAAGCGATTCAAGATGACGCCGCCCCAGACCCGTGTGGTCGTGCAGGGCTCAGGCAATGTCGGCGGCATCGGTGCGCGGCTCATGCACGAGGCGGGCTACAAGGTGGTGGCCATCTCGGACGTTCACGGCGGCATATACAATCCAAACGGAATAGACATCCACGAAGCTCTCAAGCATCTTCAGCAGACGCGCTCGTTTGAAGATTTCCCCGGTGTGGAGGCGGTCAGCAACGAGGATTTGCTTGAGTTGGATTGCGACGTGCTCGTGCCAGCCGCAACCGAGAACCAGATTACCTCGGAGAATGCCGAGCGGATTAAGTGCAAAATCCTGGCCGAAGGCGCAAACGGGCCGACAACTGCCGCCGCCGACGAAATCCTGCATAAAAAGGGCGTCTTCGTCATCCCGGACATTCTGGCGAACGCTGGCGGCGTGACGGTCTCTTATTTTGAATGGGTGCAGGACAGAATGGGCTATTTCTGGCGTGAAGACGTGGTCAACGAGCGGCTGCACGACACGATGGTCGCCAGTTTCAATGATTTGTGCCGGTACGCGGATTCCCATTCGGTGGACACCAGAACGGCTGCTTACATGCTGGCAATTGACCGTGTGGCCTATGATACGCGGATGCGCGGCATTTATGCGTGACGGAAAAAACATAGAGGTTTTTCCGCTAAGTCGTGAAAAAGTCTTGATTTCCGCTGCGATGTAGAGTATGGTCTGGCGGAAATCAGTATGCGGGGCAGAGTCGAAACTTTCGACTTGCACCAAAGCCACGCATCTGATTTAAGTCTATTAACTGTTGACATCTACACCGCTGTTTGCGTATAAGCAGTGGTCTAAGAGTTCACAGCTTGAATTCAGAACAGTCGGGAGGCGCTAGATTGGTAGTTAAGAGCGCCAGTTGAGCAATTTTGATTGCTCGGCTCCTCTCGCTGCTCCGCTCCACTACAAGTCGTCACGGGTCGAGGGCGGTAGCAGTTCTTTTAAATAGTCGTTGCGCGCTTGTAGTTTGGAGCGTCCGCGCCTCGCACGGGTTTTTGTCGGGAGAAGGCGTGATGTCTTGACAGGAGAAACAGTCAGATGACAAAGACATCCACACAAACCCTACGGCCTTGCAAGGAGCGGCCTCTCATTTCCGAAATTTTCTATACTCATTTCGCAGGAGGAATGCGATGAGACTCGCGAGAAGAGCGCTGTTTGCTGCGCTCACCATGTTGATGCTGTTTGCCGTAGCATCAGCTCAAGCATTAAGGCCGGAGACTGATCCACGGAACATCTCTCCAGCCGTCGGCACTGGCGGTCCCGTTGCGGGGCCAACCGGACTCTTCACCGTTTATGACGGGCAGACACTGCGTCGCGGAGAGTTCACCTTTTCAATTGCATATAGCAATTTTGACCGCGATCCCGGCGACGTTGATCTGAACGAAGTACCGCTCAGCTTCAACATCGGATTGTCAGACCACCTGGAGTTGTTCTTCAACACTACGGCCTGGCGCGGCATCAAGGTTAATACACCACAAAATCTATCAAGCTTTTACCTGCCGAATTCCCAGTTGAAGTTTCCGGGATTGGGTAGCGGCCCGGCCATTATCCTGGCTCCGTCAGGAACGAACGTTGGCACGATAGTTGGCACGGCGGTCTTCCGTCCGCGCTTCAATCAGCCGTTCGTGCAGTATCCGTTCGTCGGTGGCTCTGCCGGTAATTTCGGTGTGAATGCTGGTGGCAACCCTCCGGGCGGCGCTGGCTTCCCCGGCTTTAACGCCGTTCTGGGGCCCCCGGTCGCACAAGGTAACAGCGGCAACTTCGGTCCGGCGGATAACTTCCCCGGCATCGGTTCGGTCGTTGGTGGCATCTTGCCCGGTATCGTCCTGGCGACCACGACGCTCCCGGTAACGCTGCTGACAAATCCGATCACCGTGCCTGTGACGTTCACTATCGCACCGAGTTACTTGCCTGATGCGCCGTTTATTAACCGGCTCTGGGGCGAGTCGAGCTTCACGAGCTTTGTGGCGGGTGCGAAATGGCGCTGGACGGGGCCGAACAATCCGCTCGGCGTCGGTATCATTCCGTTCTATCGTTTCTATCCCGATAAGGCGGATGATCTCTCGGGCTTCAACCAGATGCAGAGAGGCTCAGGTCCCGGTGGCGACATCGGCGACTTCGGCTTGATCTTCTTCCTGGATGCGCGCCTGAGCCGCTCAGTCAATGTCTCGGTTAACGGTGGCTACATCCTGAACAGCAACCCGAAGGGTTCTTTCCCGTCGGGCGAGTTCACGTTGCTTGACCGTCCGGATGAGTTTCTCGCAGGCATTGCGTTTGACTTCCCGGTCAACAAGTACATCCAGCCCGTGCTGGAGTTGCGCTCAACGCAGTATGTCGGCGGTCGCACGCCGAATGCGTTTGAGAACAGCCCCGTTGACGCGCTGGCCGGTGTTAAGTTCTATCCGAAGCGTTGGATGGGCTTTGGCCTCGCCTACCGCTTACATCTCAATCAGCAGGATCGCGCGCTGTTTGAGGGCAATGACTTCAACACCACCATTAACCAGATCACCAACGTGAATCCGCAGGGGCCGCAGCCCATCACGGTTGTGCCATCGACAACCAGCGCTGCGACGATTGGCGGCTTCCCGCGTGGTTTCCGTGAATCTGATGATGCTAACGGTTTCATCGGCCAGTTCTGGATCGGTCGTCGCAATGCGCGCACGCCCGAGTTTTTACCGAACCAACCGCCGACCGTGACTCTCTCGGCTTCGTCGGGAACGATTGTCCGACCATGCCCGCCGGGAACGATCTCAACATCGGGCAAATGCCCGACCACGGATAACTCGACGGTTCAGCTTTCGGCCAATGCGACCGACCCCGATGGCGATACGCTGCTTTACACGTATACGACCACTGGTGGCCGCGTCACGGGCGATGGCGCAAACGTCAGTTGGGATTTGTCCGGCGTTCAACCGGGCACTTACACCTCGACGGTGGAAGTTGATGACGGCTGCGGTTGCGTGGCTTTCTCTTCAACCACAGTCACGGTGACAGAGTGCGACGATTGCGTGCCGCCATGCCCGACCATCGAGATTAGCTGCCCGGCCGACCAGGTCACAGCTGGCACGCCTGCTACGGTGAGCGTGAACGTCTCGGGTGGTGGAAACTTCAACGTGACGTACAACTGGACAGTCTCAGCCGGAACGATCTCTGGCGGTCAGGGCACGCCCTCGATCACCATTGACACGACCGGACTGGAAGGCCAGAGCGTCACCGCGACAGTTGAACTCGGTGGATTGCCGCCCGCGTGCGAGAGAACAAGGTCTTGCTCGTTCTCCGTTCCGCCGGGAATCATCCCGCCGCGTAAGTTTGACGAGTACGCCGATCTTCGCTTCAACGATGAGAAGGCGCGTCTCGACAACTTCGCTATCCAATTGCAGCAGGAGCCGGGTACGCAGGGCTACTACGTCATCTTCGGCTCGTGCGACGGTGAAGCAGACCAGCGCTCAGCGCGTGCTGTTGACTACCTTGTCAACAATCGTGGTATTGACCGAAGCCGCATCACTGTGGTGAACGGTGGCTGCCGCGAACAGTTGACCGTGGAACTCTGGCTCAGGCCGACAGGCGCAGCAGAACCGACGCCGTCCAACAGTGCGACGGTTGATCCGTGTCCTGAGTGCAAGGCCAAGCCGCGTCCACGCCGTGGTCGTCGTCGCGCACGTCGTGGTGGCGAAGAATAATTAAACGCTCGCGTCTCCTCTCCAAGGATGAGGCGCGACCTTCAACTAGGACGCGGGCGATGTTTCTCCCAGAAAGAGAAGCATCGCCCGCGTTGCTTTTGTCCGGCGATAATCGGATGACCCTTTCGCAATACAACTGCGCTTTAAGCGTCATGCATCCTACAAGCGCGGTCACGAGCCGCGCCAATGGGTGGCAGCCCATC
The DNA here is from genome assembly GCA_963811065.1 of uncultured Acidobacteriota bacterium. Classification (GTDB taxonomy): domain Bacteria; phylum Acidobacteriota; class Blastocatellia; order Pyrinomonadales; family Pyrinomonadaceae; genus QHXM01. The sequence goes on along the minus strand of CAWEPR010000006.1, from coordinate 68,410 downwards.
GCCATATAACCTATAATCCCCGGCAGACAATGGCCGAACGATTTCGGCAAACCACAACTTGAGGCAGAGATGAAACTGATGATGACGACCCGACTGATGAAACGCTCTCTCTTGTTCTTTACTCTCCTTGCTCTGATAATCCCAGCGTTCGTTAAGAGCGCCAGCGTTCAGGCTGTAGACGGGGGCGGCAATCCGCCGGAGGCCGACCCGCAGTATGCTATGGACTGGCGCATCACAGGCCCTATGGGCGGCGATGTGCGCTCGCTCGTGGTTGATCCGAACGACCCCCAGCGTTTTTATTTCGGCACGCTCGACGGGCAGATTTACACTTCAATGGACGGCGGCCAGAACTGGCGACTGCTTCACAACTTCAACCGTCCAAAACTTTTCATGGATCACATCCTCGTTGACCCCCGTGATTCGCGTGTCCTCTATGTTGCGACCCATCGCCATAAAGAGCCGGGCGGATTTTTCAAATCCACAGACGGAGGCCGCACTTGGCGCGAATCGCCGGAGCTTAAAGAGGAAGCTCTGCATTCTCTGACGCAATCATCGAAGAATCCTGACATGCTTGTGGCAGGAACGAACAGAGGCGTTTACCGCTCATTGAATGCTGGCGAGACGTGGATGAAGTACGAGACTTCGGCCACGCCCGGTCTCATCAATGTCGAGACGCTGGCAGTTGATCCACGCAACACGGACGTGATCTACGCGGGCACATGGTACTTGCCCTACAAGACGACCGATGGTGGGCGGACTTGGTTCAGCATCAAGAACGGCATCATTGACGATTCGGATATCTTTGCGATTGACATAGACCCGCGCAATGCGGATCACGTCATCGCCTCAGCGTGCAGCGGCATTTATGAAACAAAGAACGCGGGCGCGAGTTGGCGCAAGGTGCAGGGCATTCCTTCGCAGTCGCGCCGGACGCGCGCCATCTTGCAGCACCCTTCGCTGTCCGGCGTCGTCTTCGCCGGAACGACCGAAGGCTTCTGGCGTTCGACCAATGGCGGCGAAAGTTGGATGCTGACAACCTCCAAGCAGCTTGAGATCAATTCCATCACCGTTCATCCGAGCAATCCGCAAACCATCTACATCGGAACGAACAACTACGGCGTCATGGTTTCACACGATGGCGGCAAGAATTTCGCTCCGACCAATGGTGGGTTTAGCGGTCGCTTTGCCTATTCGATTCTTCCAGACCGCGAGCAATCGGGACGCGTCTACGCCACGACCATCAACACGACGACCGGCGGCGGCTTCTTCTTCGTCAGCAACGACAACGGCCAGACGTGGCAGCCTTCGATGCGGAACATGCCGAACATTCTGATCAGCTATTCGATTCTGCAAGATCAGCGCGACGGCAACATCATCTATCTCGGAACGAATCATGGCGTCTATCGCTCGACGGACAGGGGCGCTTCATGGTCGCCCATTGGCGCACCGAAGACGGGGCCGTCTACCGGGAAGAAGCCGAAGACGACCCGCAGAGGCAATGCCGCGTCTTCACGTGCCGCCGCTGCTTCAGCCAGACGCCCGGACGATACGGTTAAGCGCGCGCAGGAAGCTCTTAACGCCGCAGGCTACGATGTCGGTGTGCCTGATGGTGCGGCGGGGACGCGAACGGTCTCGGCCATCAGAGGGTTTCAAGCGGATAGAGGGATTCCGATTTCCGGCAAGCTTGATGATGCCACTCTGACGGCGCTTGGTCTCGGCGGCGGAGTGCAGACTTCGACTCCTGCCGGGAAGTTGCCGGCCTCAGCCGTTTTCCTGACCGACGTAGTCAACGCGCTCGCGCACACTTGGGACGAGAGCGGGCGGATGGGCATTCTGGCGGCGACCAACGCCGGACTGTATCGCACTTTCGATCCGGCACAGGGCTGGGAAAAACTCTCCTACGGCTCAGGACTTGATGCGCGCACGACCTGTCTTTCGACGACCATGCAAAACCAGAGCACCCTCTGGGTCGGCACGGCCAACTCAGGCGTGCTTGTCTCGCGTGACGCGGGCGCGACGTGGCGTCAAGTTCCGGGCGTCCCGACAACTGCGCCCATCAGCACCATTGAGCAGGACAGGCAGCGCTCGGCTTATATCTACGTCGGCACCAAGCAGACGCTCTATTATTCGCACGATGGCGGTGAGCGCTGGATACGTCGCGGCGGCAATCTGCCCTACGGCGACTACGCCAGCATTCTCATCAATCCGCAGAACGGCAACGAGATTTTCGTTGGCAACGCCTTCCAGAATCAGGGCGGAGGCAGCACGACCATCAACAGTGGCGGTGTTTATCGTTCAACCGATGCCGGGCTGACCTGGATGCGGATTGACCCGCGCGACGCTCGACTGCCGAGCCAGCGCATCTGGGCTTTGGCCTTTGATGCGAGCAACTCCAACCGGCTCTTCGTCGGCTCGCACTCGGCGGGAATTTATGTGGCTGAGCGGGGGGCAAGCGCCTCCTTCAGTTCGACTCAGTAAGTGTCAGATGGTTAGTTGAAATGCCTGGGGGGCGATGTGACATAGTGAAGATATAGCCTTTGGTACATCGCCGAATTTAGCGTGATTTACGAGTCTTGACAGCGTTTGTGCCTCGTTATAGCATGGTTTCCTCACACCCTTGCTATTAACGTTCACCACCTCAGGAGGGCACGCCGTGAAAAGAAGAATTAAAATATTAGTTGTTCTATCTTGTGTCCTGACGGCCTTCACCGCCTACGCTCCAAAAGCTACAGCACAGTGTGTTTTTTGTAAGCCTGTTGGAGGCTGTTTTACCTGCGCCCCTAGCAGTATAGGTGGCTGTGAATGCACAACTGTCCAGTGCGATGATTGCTTGCTTAATACTCCGTGCAGGCGCGGAACAAATTGCGATAACAGGAGAACTGCCAGCTTGCCTGGTTACAAGGTGGCTGACGAAACCATTTTGGAAGTTGGACAAGTGCATCCACGCTTTGCTGTTGCTTTAGCAGTCTTGAACAAAGCTGGCGGGCTTAAAAATTGGGCGCAGATTTCTTCTTTCCCGGCACGCCTCGAAGCATTAGAAGTCGTTAACTGGCTGAAACCTCATACCGAGACTAAAGTCTTTTTCCGCGAGTACAGCAAGCGGCGCGTTGAAGGTGCAAAACTTATTGTGATTGAGTTCAACCTGAGCAAGATTGATGAAACGCGGGCCATTATTAAGGGCAACATTATTGAGGGTTTTCCTGATGACCCGGCGGCAACTCATCTTGAGATTGAACTCGCTGGCGCAAAAGTTGCGCACTGGAACGTGTATTAAGTTTTGCCGAAGCACAAATTTGTGTGACTCTACGTAAGCGATATCAGGGGTTCGCAATCTTCGGGACCCACTGTTATTGTGAATGCCTGTTTCCTTTGGCCTTGACACGTTGTCATTTCGGCGTGTAAATTGCCAGTCTACCCGGTTAGGCGGCTGGTGATACAAGTCGGAGCAGAAGGGTGACGACGGGCACGACGGAAATCGAAACAATTATTAGCTAACTCCTTTTCCAAATTCTCAACGGCTCGCATTCCTCTCACCTTCAATTCGCTAATCTGACTTTCAATCACCGGAGTAATTAAGGCAAGCCCCTCGTTCATGCTGGCTGCGAATGTTTTATCACCCACGCAATCGCCAGGATGAGTGAGGATCGGGGATGGCGCTAAAAGCTCTTTCAAGGCGCTTGAATTTCTAGGAGGAGTCTGAGTAAGAATCCGCATGTCCATTGAAGAAACCAAGCCGGATAACGGCGAGGTGCTAGACACACAACCATCACCCGGCGAGAGCACCTCGACGCCGCAAACGACAAATCAACAGGCCACCGGCGCGCAAGCCGCGCCAGCGCCCACACCAACTTCTGCTCCGCCCGCTCCAACTTCCAACACGGCTGTTGATGATGACGACGAGGAAGAAGGCTCTCGCTCCGATTTCGGCGCGATGCTCGACCAATTCGAGCAGGAGCAGGCGGGCTTTCAGGAAGGCGAAGTCGTGCGCGGCACGGTCGTCGGCATCACAGAGCGCGGCGTCGTGATTGATTTCGGCTATAAGTCCGAAGGCATCGTCAATCAGGCCGAGTTCACAGAAAACGGCGAACTGACGGTCAAGCCCGGCGATGAAGTTGACGTGCTCGTCAAGAGCATGGAGACGAGCGAAGGCTATCCCGTGCTATCTCGCGCTGACGCTGTACGGATGAAGGCCTGGGACGAGCTTGAGAAGGCTTACAACGAGGGCACGCCCATCAAGGGGCGCATCACGGAACGCATCAAGGGGGGACTCCGCGTAGACATTGACGGCATCCCTGCTTTCCTGCCCGGCTCACAGGTAGACACGCGCCCTGTCCGTAATCTCGACAGTTTGCGTAACCAGATAATTGAAGCCAAGGTCATCAAGCTCAACCGCAAGCGCTCGAACGTGGTATTGTCGCGCAAGGCTGTCATCGAAGAACAGAATGCCGGCAAGAAGGGGCAGACGCTCGACGGGATTGAGGAAGACATCATCGTCGAAGGTCAGATTAAGAACCTGACCGATTACGGCGCGTTCGTTGACCTCGGCGGCATTGATGGCCTCTTGCACGTCACGGATATGTCATGGGGACGGCTACAAAATCCGGCGGAGCTTTTCAAGGTTGGCGACTCAGTTCAGGTCAAGGTCTTGAAATTCGACCGTGACCGCGAGCGCGTTTCTCTGGGCTACAAGCAACTCCTGCCTGATCCCTGGAGCAGCATTGACGAACGCTACCCGATTGGCAAGCGCCTACAGGGCAAGGTGGCGAGCGTGGCCGATTACGGCGCGTTCATCGAATTGGAAGCGGGCGTCGAGGGTCTCGTGCATGTTTCGGAGATGAGTTGGTCAAAGCGCGTCAAGCATCCCTCGAAGCTCGTGAATCCGGGCGACGATGTGGATGTCGAAGTCTTAAGCGTTGACCCGAAGGCGCGGCGCATCAGTCTGGGAATGAAACAGGTACAGGCCAATCCGTGGCAAACGCTGAAAGAGCGTTACCAGATCGGCTCGCGCGTCTCAGGCCGCGTTCGTAATCTGACGGACTTCGGCGCGTTCATCGAAGTCGAAGACGGCGTTGACGGTCTCGTCCACGTCTCGGATATTTCGTGGGCCAAACGCATCAAGCATCCGGGCGAAGTTTTGAAGAAGGGGCAGGAGATCGAAGCGGTGATTACCAGCATTGATACTGAGAATCGTCGCCTCTCGCTCTCAATCAAAGACCTTGAGCCGAACGCCTGGGAGCGTTTTGTCTCAGAGCATAAGCCGGGCGATGTGGTGAAGGGGAAGATCGCGCGCTTCGCTAACTTCGGCGCGTTCGTCGAACTGGGAGATAACCTTGAGGGCTTGTGCCACATCTCTGAATTGTCGGAAGATCGGGTGGAGAAGCCCGAAGATGTCGTCCAGTTGGGGCAGGAGATGGACTTCAGAATCTTGAGGATTGACCCGGAGAACAAGAAGATTGGTCTCTCCGCTCGCGCCGTCACGGCAGACGAGCACGTCGCGGATACCAAGACCTATTCGACGGAAGTAAAAGGCGGCATGGCATCGCTGAGCGAGTTGGCAGACTTCTTTAGTCCGGCTGCAAGCGCTCCGGAAGAGCCAGCCGCGGAAGAACCAGCCGCGAAGCCACGCGGAAGAGCCGACTCCAGAAGAACCAGCAGCAGAGCCGTCAACAGAATCACCGGCGGAGCCGAAGGAAGAAGACAGCGAGAAGGAATAAAAGGCAGGAGTCAGAAAACCGAAAGTCAGGCGACAGAATGAAAGATGCGTTTTTCTTCTGTCGCCTGACTTTCGGTTTTCTGACTCCTGTTTTGCCTTAAATGTTGGCCGCGCAAAAGTTTGTGTCTTGCGGGAGGCCGCCCTTTTCTGTTACTGTACGCTGACTCATCACCCTCACTTTTGAGTTGATTACACAAACCCTTTGGCCTTTCGAGGCCCTGCGGCCCCCGGTGGCCTTGTTCTGAAGCAGCGAGGTGATAGCATGACTAAAGCGGAACTGGTTGAAGATGTCGCGCGGGCGGCAGAACTCACCAAAAAGGACGCCGAACGACTCGTCGAGATAGTTTTCGAGAGTATTATCGAGACGCTGAATCATGGCGAGAAGATAGAGTTGCGCGGCTTCGGTAGTTTCCGCGTGCGCGAGCGCGGAGCGAGGCGCGGGCGCAATCCCAAAACGGGCGACCCCGTCAACATTCCTGCCAAGCGTGTTCCATACTTCAAGCCGGGCAAGGAACTCAAAGAGCTAATCAACGAAGAGAGCGCCGCGCCATCCTCTACGCCGCAGCCATCCGATGCCTCCACGGGCGGCACAAGTGATGACCGCACGCCTCCGACTCTCTAAATTTTCCGGCGACGGCCGCCCCTTTGTGAGGTGAGCAGTCATGGACAGGCTCTGGAGTCCCTGGCGATACGACTACATCAAGTCGGGATCAAGCGGTGAGAAGAATCAAGCTCCGCCCGCTTGTGTCTTTTGCTCAATGCTGGAGAGTGACGCGGACGACGAGATCAAGTTCATCGTCCATCGCGCCGCACACAATTTCATCGTCCTCAATATCTACCCCTACATCAGCGGCCACACGATGATCGTGCCCTACGCGCACATCGCTGAACTCGCCGCCGCGCCGAAAGAAACCACAGACGAGATGATGGATTTGACGAAACGCTGTCAGGCGGCGATGCGTCAAATCTATCGCCCCGACGGATTCAACATCGGCATGAACCTGGGACGTGCCGCCGGAGCCGGGGTCGCCGACCATTTTCACATGCACATCCTGCCGCGCTGGATTGGCGACACAAACTTTATGACCACCGTCGGCGAAACCCGAGTTCACCCGGAAGACCTCACGACCACTTATCATAAACTGCGCGACCAGTTTTGACGGATGTCAGCCTTGAAGCATAATCTATAGTCAGGTCTGCTACAGATTTTGTATGGAGTGCTCTGATGGTTTCGATAGCAAGAACTTTCTGGCAGAAGATCAATAATTCGTTTGACCCGTCCTCTCGCAAATCGCAGGAGTTTAGCCGGAACTTTGAGCGCAATCTGCAAAGCTGTCGCTGGGAGCCTCACCCTCTTTACAGCGTGTTCACTCAATACGATCAGGATTATTATCTTGAGCGCCGGGAAGTCTTCCTGCACAAGTATCGCTGTTTCTATGCCGTGTCGAAAACGATCTGCCCGAAAAAGATTCTTGAGATGGGAACGTCTGCGGGGTCGAGCGCCGATGCTTATCTGAGCGCGACGCCAACCGCCTCCTATGTGGGCTTAGATAGCTTTGGCGTAGATTTTAATCAGGTGCAGCAATCTGTCTGGGACCCTCGCGAGGTTGCGACGAAGTTATTCGCGGAGCGAGGCTTCAAGGATTATGAGCTTATCCAACTTGACCTGAGAACTTTAGAGCGGCTGCCGTACAAAAGCGATTTCGTCGTCGTTGATGCTGGTCACGATTTCGACAACGAGTACGCGGATTTGAAATTAGCTCTCACGGCTGACCCTCTCTTTATTTTCGTTGATGATGCGGACGGGGAGGATGGGGTACAGGTCGCAATCGGGCAGTTCTTGAAAGAGGACATCAAAGATCGCGTTGATTTCACGGCGCATATTGATTATCAGGGAGGGGGATTGGTCATCAAGTTAAAGCCTTAGAGCCACCCGGCGTTCTGCTCCCTTAACGCTTCGCCGTCCCGCGCGGAATCGCTTCGTCTTCTACCTCGCCTGCCTTGTTAATCGGAATCTCCGAAGTCCTGTTGTAGCTCACGCCACGTTCTTCCGTGTCGAAGAGAGGATTGGGAAGTTGTCTCAGGCCGCTGGTCAGTTCGGGCGGGTTGAAGCCGGGATAGTCTATGCGCGCGTGGTAGATGGCTGTCAGCGAGGTGATGATGGCTTCGCGGATGTTCGTCAGTTCTTTCAAGCTAAGGTTGCATTCGTCCAGTTGGCCGTCGCTGACGATGGCGTCAACTATCTTGGTGACGATGGCGCTGATGTTCTCCGGGTTCGGGTGCGAAAGCGAGCGCGCGGCGGCTTCGCAGGAATCGGCGATCATCATGATGGCGGACTCTTTGAATTGCGGCTTCGGCCCCGGGTAACGAAACTCGGCCTCGTTGACCTCTTCGCCCTCTGCGGCCTGCGCCTGCGCTTTACGCAGGAAGAAATGGAGCGTGCGCGTGCCGTGATGCTGCGGGATGAAGTCGGATATCTGTTTGGGCAAGCCGATCTCTTTGGCTAATTTCAGGCCGTAGGTGACGTGGCTTGTGATGATGCGTGCGCTCTGCGTGGGCTTCAAGCGGTCGTGCGGGTTGTGGCCGCCCTGTTGATTCTCGACGAACATATCTGGCGCGGCGGTCTTGCCAATGTCGTGATAGAGCGCGCCGATGCGTGCGAGCAGAGGATTAGCCCCGACCGCGCGGCAGGCGTCTTCGGCCAGTTGCCCGACGGCGTGCGAGTGTTGGTTTGTGCCGGGAGCGCGTAGCGCCAATTGTCCAAGCACAGGCAGATCGGCGTTCGAGAGTTCCAGCAGTTTAACGTCAGTCAGAATGCCGAAGAACGATTCGTTGATGGGCAAGCCGCCCGCCGTAAAGATCGTCGTTAAGAGTCCGCCCAGAACGCCGCAGGCCATCGTGAAGAGAATGGTTTTGAGCGTCAAGGGTTGCTGCGCGTAAGCGATGATCGCTACGGCGGTGAGCGCGTTGACCAAACTAATCAGTAGTCCTGCGACTGTGACGGATTGGCGCTCGCGGTAACGCCCGATGCCGTAGATCGCCGCCGTTGACGAGATGACCGCATAGATGGAGATAAGCACGCCGGTCGGCGCAAGCAGCCCGGCAAAGAGTGCGGCCATCAGCGCCGTTATCAATCCGAGTTGCGTGTCAACGAGCAGGGCCACGAGCAGCGCAGCCGACGCAAACGGTACGGCGAAGTTCCAGATGATCGGATCATTCAGCGGTGCGCTCATGCCTCGCGTGACGATGCTTTCGGTAAGCGTGAAGCCGACGCGGGCCAGAATTGTCTGGACGATGACCGCCGAGCCGACGAGCGCAAAGGCTTTTCTGGTCGGAAGCGAGAGAGTGACGGCGGTGCTTCTATGTTCGATGAATTTCCAGGCGAGCCAGTAGAGTGCGGCGACGATGAAAAGAAGCCCGAAAAGCTGATTCCACCAGCGGCGTCCCTCGCGCGCGTAATCGCGCACCGCAGCCAGTTGAGCAAGTACCGGTTGGGTGACAGTGTCGCCTTCACGCGCGATGACCTGATTGCGCTTGAGCAGAATGTAGGCGGTCTCAACACGTCTTGCCGCTTCATCGCGCGCTGCGTTGGTCGCTGCCGGGTCGTAAGAGACACTGGGCTTGATGAGTGGCAGCATCGCCGAAAGAAGCGCCGCCTGTTCGTCGCTTGTCCAGGTGCTAAGCTGCGAAATGCGTGAACGCAAGTTCCTTTGGGCCTCAGAAAGCGAGGTCATACGACTCTGCGGCATGGTCAAGTCGGATTGCGTGCCTGGATTCCTCTTATCCATGAGCACGATGTCCTGCTTGAGATATTTCGCATCGCCATCTTCGTAGATGTAGTCGTCATTCGTCCCATGCAAGACCTCGCGCAGGATGCGCGTCAGCCGTTCCAGTTCGCTTGGATCAAAGCGGTGGGCAATGAGCGCGGAGACGATTGCGCCGTCGCCCTCGCCCGTCCACTTTAATTCTTTCCTGGCGTTGCTGTTGCCTTGCCCCGCGTACTGCTTCTGCAAATTCTCCCAGGCAGTGCGAAATCCCTGCACGGCGCTCTCAGTTCGTGTTGAATCGAAAATGAAAACTGGTTGCGCGGACTCTTTAATAGCGGCACGTCGCTTCTCCGTCTCCGTCCAATCCATCACGCTGATGTCTGCGGGCGCAATTACGGTTCGGCGAGCAACGTCGCCTTCCGCATAGTTTTCGATTAATCCACGCGAATGAGCGTTGATGAGGAGCAGCGTCGTGACGACGACGAAAAAGCCGTAGACGATGAAGAATCGTGTGGACGGGCGAAAAAACTTGTACGGACGCAGAATGAAGCCCTGCATGGCATTGCGCGCCCTGTCCAGAGGGGAAACGAAGCGTTGTCGGCGGCGGTTGCTCATATCAGGTTTGCGCGGCGTATTCGATCTCTTCCTGTGATTGAGCCGATTCGTCCGGCTTCCCCGTCAGATTGCGCGCCAGGATTGCACTCGCGCGCTCAAGCATCGGGCGCAACGTCTGCGGCTCGGTCGCAGAGACGGCGGTCACGTCGCGCTCGCCGCTCTGCGATGCCTGGCGCAAGATAGCTTCCACCGCCTCACGGTCAACGAGGTCCGCTTTATTGAAGACTGTGAGACGGGGAATCTGCGTGAACTCAAGCTGGCCGAGAATTCTTTCGACCGATTCGAGTTGTTGCTGCCAGCGCGGATTGACCGCGTCAACGAGGTGTATCAGCAAATCACTATCACTGATCTCTTCGAGCGTGGCGCGAAAAGCGGCGAGAAGATCGGGCGGCAGGTCGCGTATGAATCCGACGGTGTCGTTGATGATGACTTCCTGCTCGCGCGGCAGACGAAGCCGCCGCGAGGTCGGGTCGAGCGTGGCGAACATTCGCTGCTCCGCGTGGACGTGGCTCGAAGTGAGCGTGTTCAACAGCGTAGACTTGCCCGCGTTGGTGTAGCCGACAATCGAGATGACGGGAAACTCGCGCTTGCTTCTCACCTTGCGGCGCTCCTGCCTGCGCTGGGAGAGACTGTCTATCTCTTTTTCGAGCCGATTAATTCTATCGCGCACGCGGCGGCGGTCGGTCTCAAGTTTCGTTTCGCCGGGGCCTCGTCCGCCGATGCCGCCCGCGAGCCGCGAAAAGGCGGAATCCTGTCCGGCAATCAGGCGCGGCAGCAGGTATTTCATTTGCGCCAGTTCCACCTGAATCTTGCCTTCGCGCGATTGTGCGCGCTGGGCAAAGATGTCCAGGATGAGTTGCGAGCGGTCAATCACTTTGAGGTCGGTCGCTTCGGAAAGAGAGCGCACCTGGGCGGGCTGTAACTCACGGTCGAAGACAATCAAATCAGCGCCCAACTGGAGCGAGCGAACCAGAATCTCTTCGAGCTTGCCCTTTCCCAGTACCGTGCGCGGGTCAATCCCTGAACGTCGCTGGATGACGCTATCGAGTACGACGACGCCCGCAGAGGTCGCCAGTTCCTGAAGCTCAGCCATAGACTCTTCGGCTTCATACATTGAGCCGGTCGTGACACCCACGAGGATTGTGCGGTCGCGTGCCTCGGCGCGACGCGCGACGCGACGATTGCGCGCCATCTCTTCTTCGAGTGAATTGATGAGCGCGAGGAAATCCACGTCGAGTTGCGAGGGAATCTGCGGTTCCAGAAAAGCGTAGGGTCGTGCGCTGCTGCCGTTCGCGTCCAGGGCAGCGGCGGTGGTCGGCAAAAGATGCGCTGTGCGTACCATGCCGGGAAGACCCGTGCGCTCGTCCACGTCGAGCGAAACCATCAAATCGAGCCTTAGAAGCGCGAGGTCGGTCAAATCGTCCTGTGTCAGTTCCTCGCCGCGCAGGTGCGTATGAACGCAGCGCAGTCCGCGAAAACGGTCTGCGGCGACGCGCGTGCGCTTCAAATCCGGCAACTCGATTCGGCGCGCATCGCCGACGATGACATATTCGACGTAGCCTTTGCGGTCAATCAGCGCGCCAATCTGCCTTCGCGTTTCAAATGAAAGCTCGGTCATCTGTCTTGCAAACTCAGGCGTCACGATCTGGTGCGGCGCGATCCGCCGCGAGTAGAGCTTTTCGATGCGGCGTAATTGATTCGGTTTTAATCCCTGTGTGTTCCCGTGAATGTTGCTAATGGTTTTCGCCTCCTGCGAAAGCAGACGATTGCTGATGGACGATGGACGATAGAGAAACAAAAAACGCACTACTACTTATTCGTCTACGGTCTATCGGCAATCGTCTATCGTCTGATGTTAAGTTACAGAACGAGTGAAGCGAGCGGTGGCTGGTATCGGACGCTGGGTAGAATCTTTTGATGTTGCTCGGCGAATTAAGTTCGCTTGGTCGCTTGAGCATACGATGATTGGATCAAGCCGAAGTCGTGCGCGGGCACAAACGTGACCCCGCTTTTTTAGAGAGCGTGGCGGGGTTGAGCTTGGTCGGGACGGATTATAGCATAGAGGGCGAAACTGCAAGCAGCGAAACGCCTGTCGTTAGCTCAGCAGCCTTAAAATTCTTACAAGCCGGAATTAGACACTCCTTACGCGCCCGTCGTATGATTGATTGGTAAATTCAATGTTAATGGAGAGTGCAGCCTAAATGAGCGAAGCGGGGCGAATCGTGCGGGTCAATCCGTTGAGGGGAATTCCCGGAGGCGAGGTCGTCATCGAAAGCGCGGATTTCGATGCCAGCCCCGTCAGGGCTTGCGGCGCGTCGTTTGACGGCTCGCGCGGGCACACGGTCGGGGCTTCGTCGCGGCGCACGCTCGCCATCGTCCCCGAAATTGAAGGGGGCGGAGAAGTGTTTGTCGCGCTTGAGTGTGAAGAGCGACGCACTGCTCCGGCGAAGTTTACAGTCGCTTCCAAGCTCGCGGAAGACCTGCACTTTGTCGCCAACCCGGCGTTTGATCCGGACGACGGCTCGCTTTATGTCACGCGCTCAGGCTCGCGCGGGCAGGAGTTTCCCGTCACGATTTTTCGGATTGATACCAGTGGAACGTTGTCTGATTTCTCAGGCGATATTGCTAACCCGACCGGCATTGCCTTCGACAAATCCGGGCAGATGTTTGTCACCAGCCGGATGGACGGCACGGTTTATCGCATCACGCCTTTTAAAGAAGCGGTCGCGTTTGCTCAGAATCTGGGCGTGGCAACCGGCCTCGCGTTTGACCGCGAAGGAAGGATGCATGTCGGCGACCGCACCGGCACGATCTACAGAGTCAACGGCATCGGAGAAGAGAAGCCCTGGGCGCAGCTTGAACAGTCTGTCTCGGCCTATCATCTGGCGTTCGGGCCGGACGATGCGCTGTACGTGACCGGGCCGACCGTTTCGAGTTTTGAATCGGTGATGCGGATTGACCGCGACGGCGAGGTGAGCGTTTTTTACAAGGGTTTAGGCCGCCCGCATGGACTCGCTTTCGACCGCGAAGGCTTTCTTTATGTGGCAGCTTCTTTGCATGGTCGGCGCGGTATCGTCCGTATCACGCCGGACGGAGGCGACGCCGAGTTGTTCGTCACCGGAATGAATGTTGTCGGCCTCGCTTTCAGTTCCGCGGGCGAGATGGTCGTTGCCACCAATGAGGCGGTTTATAGGCTGCCGCTTGGAATTTACGGAACGCTGCTTTGAATGACTGACGATAGACGATAGACCATAGACGATGGACAAAAGACGACGAGCCTTTCATCGTGCAATCGTCTATGGTCTATCGTCTATTTTTGACTCCTCTCCGGGTGCATGTTAGTGTGATGGGTCGCTTTAATGGTGCTTAATTTGGCTGTCTGGTTTGGTAATGGGCAAATACGATATAGGTCAGTTTATTCTTTTCATGGTGGCGCTCGTGTTCTCTCTTTCTTTGCACGAGGCGGCGCATGCCTGGATGTCTGACAGGTTCGGTGATGATCTGGCGCGCTCGCAGGGACGTATCTCGCTGAATCCTGTTACGCACGTTGATCCGATTGGGACGCTCCTTTTCCCCGGATTGTCTTTCTTCACAGGAGTGCCGCTGCTTGGCTGGGCGCGCCCAACTCCCGTCAATCCGCTCAGGTGGCGCAATAAACGCGTAGCAAACTTCTGGGTTTCAATCGCGGGAATATTGAGCAATCTGGCAATCGCCCTCGTCGCCGGAATCACGATTCGCGTGCTGTTCGAGACGGGCGTGATAACGTTAGACGCGGCCCTTCCGTCCTGGATGCCAATCACTCCGGCAACTACTGATGACGCGCTCGCTCGGGGAGCCGTAACCTTGTTGTCCGGGTTCTTTACCTTGAATGTCGGGCTGGCTATCTTCAACTTATTGCCGATTCCGCCGCTTGACGGCAGTAAGGTTTTGAGCAGCCTGCTGCCCTCTAGTTTCGAGTCAGCCATTGATGCGCTGGAGCAATACGGGATGATCCTGCTCTTTATCGCAATCTTCACAGGGGTGTTCAGCAGCATTTTCAGCTTCGTAATGCCGATAGCATTCAACCTGGTCTTTCTGGGGAAATTTTCAATTTGATGAAGCGAATCTTCAGCGGCGCACAGCCGACCGGCGGCTTTCATCTCGGCAATTATCTCGGCGCTTTGCGAAACTGGGTCGAGTTGCAGCACGAATACGAGAGTTTCTTCTGCGTCGTCAATTTGCACGCCATCACCTTCCCTAAAGACCCGCAGGAACTGGCGAAGAAAACAAGAGAGGTTGCGCGCCTCTACCTGGCAGCAGGCATTGACCCGCAGGTCTCGACCATCTTCATCCAGTCGGACGTGCCGGAGCATACGGAACTGGCGTGGGTGCTCAACTGCATGACGCGCATCGGCGAGCTTGAGCGCATGACACAGTTCAAAGAGAAGGGACGCCAGCAGCGCGAGAACAAAGGCGTCGGATTCTTCGATTATCCTGTCCTGATGGCTGCCGACATTCTGCTCTACCAGACAGACCTTGTGCCCGTCGGCGAAGATCAAAAGCAGCATCTTGAGCTGACACGCGATCTGGCGATGCGCTTCAACCGTGATTACGGCGAGACGTTCAACGTTCCAGAGCCTTTCATCCCGAAAGTCGGTGCGCGCATCATGTCTTTGAGCGACCCGACGAAGAAGATGGCGAAGTCAGACGAGAACCCGAACGGGAGCATCGCCCTCATGGACGATGCGGACACCATCAGCCGTAAGTTCAAGCGCGCCGTCACGGACTCAGGCACGGACATCCGTTTTGACGTGACCCGGCCTGCGCTACAGAACCTGCTCACGATTTATCAACTTCTGACACGGCAGACGCCGCCGGAAATCGAAGCGCATTTCGCAGGCAAAGGCTACGGACAATTGAAGGGTGAACTGGCGGACGTAGTGGTAGAATTTCTCCGGCCTTTTCAGGAGCGTGTCCGCACTATTAGCGAAGAAGAGCTTGACCGCATTCTCGAAATGGGCCGCGAACGCGCCAGTCTTGTCGCCAGGCCGACGATGGAAAAGGTGAAGACACGCATGGGTCTTCACGGGGCATCGTCGTAGGACAGGCATTCCTGCCTGTCATTGAGCGCGTGAGCGCGAATACTCTGTTAGCGAATCTCAAGGAGCGTGCTTTAGCACGCTATGACAGGCAGGAATGCCTGTCTTACGACGGGAGGGACGATGGACGAAACGACCGCAAACTTGAATCCTGCTCCGGGCGCTGCGACAACGACGACGATTAGCGTTACCGGCTCGCTCCCTGAAATCGTCACCGGGAGAGACGGCGACGAATTGAAGCTCATCATGGGCGAGTTCTCTGGGCCGCTCGACCTCCTGCTCTATCTTGTTCGGCAGGAGCAGGTAGACATCTACGACATTCCGGTGGCGCGGATTACGGACGAATATCTGCGCTACCTTCAGTTGATGAAAGAACTGGACATCGCCGTCGCTGGCGATTTTTTAGTGATGGCGGCAACGCTCATCGAGATTAAGTCGCGGATGCTGCTGCCGCGCGACCCGCTCGCGGATGCGGCGGACGAAGAAGCGCTCGATCTGCGGGCAGAGCTTATCAACCAGCTTCTTGAGCATCAGAAGTACAAGGCCGCCGCGCAGATGCTCTGGTCGCGCGCGACCGTGGAGCAGGCCGTCTTCACACGCGGCGAGCTTGAGACGGATAAGCAGAACCCGGAGGTGGCCGTCGGACTGTTCGACATGCTCAAAGTCTTTCAGCAGATTCTGGCGCGTCACAAAGAAGAAGTCCTGATGGAGATCGAGCGGGAAGAGATAACGATGACGGAGATGCTCGAACGCCTGCGCAACATGGTTCTCTCTTCAGGCGAGTTGAATCTGCGTAAATTCTTCGAGCGCGCCAACTCGCGCCGTGAACTGGTGCTGGCGTTTCTCTCCGTGCTCGAACTCGTTCGCACAACCGAAATCTCTTTGGTTCAACGCGAGACTTTCGGCGAGATCATCGCGCGCGCTGGCGCTTTTTAACCCTTTATAGATATGAGTGAAGAAATCAAAGACGACCTGAGAGAAGAAACAGCCGACGCGGAAAGCCTTGAGCAGGCCGTAGAGGAATTAGCCCTTTCGCTCCCCCCTGAGCAGTCGCTTGACGTGGATGTGGACGATGATGACGATGACGACGACGACCCCATCATCTACGACGCCGACGCCGAGGACGCACGGGAAGCGGCAGCTTTGCGCGCCCGTGAGGTAGACGCTGCCGAGACAGTTGATTCATCTGCCGTCGAAGACGCTGAAGAGCCGCATAATGTTCGCGGCATGGCTGAGATGATGGCCATCGTCGAATCGCTAATCTTCGTCTCTGAAGAACCGTTGAGCACGAAAGCGCTCGCGGATGTGCTCAAGGAAGATCGCGGCTGGATTGAGATGGCTCTGGAAGAGTTGGCTCGTGAGTTTAATGCGCGCAACGGCGGCCTGCACCTGCGCGAAGTCGCCGGAGGCTGGCAATTCGCCACGCGCCCGGAGCATCACGAGCACGTGCGCGCGTTTCTCAAATCGCGCCCCTCGGCTAAGCTCTCGCTCGCCTCTCTGGAAACACTTGCCGTCATCGCCTACAAGCAGCCGATCACCGTGCCCGAAATTTTAGAGATACGCGGCGTGCAATCGCCTTCGGCCATCAAGACGCTGCTCGACAAACGTTTGATTAAAGCCTGTGGCCGCAAGGAGACCATCGGGCGACCGATGATGTACGGCACGTCGAAAGAATTTCTTCTTCAGTTCGGTTTGAAAGATTTATCCGAGTTGCCGAGCATTGAGGATTTCGAGGATTTAGCGGGAGGAGCGTGAAGAGCAGTGGTCAGTAGTCAGTGGTCGGCGGTCAGTTAAAAGCAAAAGCACGAACGCTGCTGACCGCATGTTCTTACTGACCACTGACTACTGACTACTGACCACTGTTTTATGGAGCGTCTTCAAAAATTAATTGCCGCCGCCGGGATTGCCTCGCGTCGCCATGCCGAAGAGATGATCGCGGCGGGCGAGGTGACGGTCAACGGTAAACTCGTCACCGAGCCGGGCACGAAGGCTGACCCTCAGCGCGACCACATCAAGGTACGCGGTCGGCTGATTAATCCGCTGCTTGAATCGCGCGAGAAGTTTTACGTCCTGCTCAACAAACCGCGCGGCTACCTGACCAGCCTTGCGGACCCGGAAGGCCGCCCGCTCGTCTCAGAGCTTGTGCCCCACACGCTTGGCCGCCTGCATCCGGTAGGCCGCCTCGACTTCAACACCGAAGGATTGTTAATCCTGACCAACGATGGCGACTTTACAAACTACATCACGTCGGCGCGCAACCGCGTGGCGAAAGTTTACGAGGTGAAGGTCAAGGGCTTGCCGCCTGAAGAAGCAATCGGACGCCTCAGACGCGGCATCACTTTGGAGGACGGCGTTCGGACAGCGCCAGCCGAGATTAAGAAGGTGGAAGAGAGCGAGACGAACTCATGGTTTGAGGTCGTGCTGCATGAAGGGCGCAATCAGCAGATCAGGCGAATGTTTGATGCCATCGGCCATTCGGTAACAAAACTGCGTCGCGTGAAGATCGGGTTTCTCAAGGATGAGCGTCTCGCGCCGAAGCAGTGGCGTTTGCTCACTCCCGCCGAGGTCGCGCGGTTCATGAGCGGCGACAAACGAAAAAGAAAACCGCCCGCGAAGACGAAAGCATCCGGGGGAACTCACGGCGCGCGGCGTGGCTAGGTTACAATGAAGCGTCGCTAACAATCCCGGCGCGGAATAGAATGCTTCGCTACACGGTAAATCTGAATAGGAGACTAAGCTGATGAAGCGTTTGGCCCTAACTTTTATGCTGTGTCTAGTCTCGGTTTCGCTGCTTGCCTGCGGTGGTCGGGGTTCATCCAATATGTATGAAGGATCAACCACGCAGGATGCTGTCAATGAGGTTAAAAAGAAAGCAGGGGGAACTATCAAGCCGATGTCTTTGAGGGTTTACCCTGATCGCGCTGAAGTTACGGTGCAAGACCCGAATAATCCTGAAAAGGCTATCAGGTATGAATATCGCGAGGGCGTTGTGACAGAACCGCGTCCCGTCACGCTGCTTGGTGGCGGTAAGGTAGCGGATAATCTCTTTGATTTGGCGGAGGTAGACCTTGCGGCAATACCCAACATGGCGAAAACCGCGAAAGAGCGAGTTAATATCGCGGGCGCGGAGATAGAGAGCATGAGCCTCTCTTATCCAATGGTTAGCATGGAAGCAAATGCGCAGCCGAAATGGACGATCATGCTCAAAAGCGGAGACAAAAGGGGTTCAGCCGTTGCCGACTTGAAGGGCAACATTACCTTCGTCAATGTCGAGTAAGGCTTGGGGTGTGAGGTTGGAACAGTTTAATTTTTTAGGTTGGACAAGGTGTGGTTATGGAATTTGAGTTGAATGAAGAGCAACAACAGGTCAAGTGGAGCGTGCGCGAGTTTGCAGAAGCAGAGATTGCGCCGCATGTCATGGAGTGGGACGAGTCGCAGCATTTTCCGATTGAGTTGTGGCCGAAGATTGCCGAATTGGGGCTGACGGGCGTCATCTTTCCAGAAGAATATGGCGGGGCGGGGATGGGCTATGTCGAGTATGCGACGATCATCGAAGAGTTGTCGCGCGTTGACGGCTCGGTCGGTATCTCGGTCGCGGCGCACAATTCGCTCTGCTCGAATCACATCTTCATGTACGGGACTGAGGAGCAGAAGCAGAAATATCTCGTTCCTCTCGCGCAAGGCAAGCATCTGGGCGCATGGGGACTGACTGAGCCGGGCGCAGGCTCGGACGCTTCGGGCACGCGCACGACCGCCGTGCGGCAAAATGGCGGCTGGGTCGTCAACGGTGCGAAGAATTTCATTACGCACGCGATTCACGGCGATACGTGCGTGGCGATGGCTGTGACCGACCGCGCACAAAGAAGCAAGGGCATCTCGGCGTTTATTTTCGAGAAGGGGATGAAAGGCTTCGCCCCGTCGAAGAAAGAGAACAAGCTGGGATTGCGAGCCTCGGAGACGGCGAGCGTCGTTTTTGAAGATTGTCACGTCACGCAGGAGAACCTGCTCGGCGAGGAAGGCATGGGGTTCGTGGGCGCCATGCAGATTCTGGATGGCGGTCGCATCTCGATTGCCGCGCTCGCCGTCGGCATCGCTCAGGGCGCTTATGAATCCGCCGTTCGTTACTCGAAGGAGCGCGAGCAGTTCGGCAAGCCTATTTCGGAGTTTCAGGCGATTCAATTCAAACTGGCTGATATGGCCGTGCAGATTGAGGCGGCGCGCCTTCTGATGTACCGCGCCGCGTACCTGAAAGATAATGGCAAGAAGACGACGAAAGAATCTTCGATGGCGAAGCTGTATGCTTCGGAGGTGAGCGTGCGCGTGTGCGAGGAAGCGATTCAGATTCACGGCGGCTACGGCTACACGAAAGATTATCCGCCCGAAAAATATTGGCGCGACTCCAAACTCTGCACCATCGGCGAAGGCACGTCGGAAATCCAGCGCATCATCATCGCAAGAGAGCTATTGAAACAGTGATGAGTGATGAGTAATGAGTGAAAAGCCATTAACTCATCACTCATCCCTCATCCCTTATCACTTCTTTATGTCGAGTCCAACACTTATTGAGCGTCTTGTCGCAGGTGAGACACGCGCCGTCGCCCGCGCCATTTCAAAGGTGGAGGATGGTACTGGGGATGCTGCGGAGTTGATGAAGGCTGTTTTCCCGCGCACGGGGCGGGGAACGGTCGTCGGTATTACGGGCGCACCGGGTGCGGGCAAGTCTTCGCTCGTTGACAAACTGGCGCTTCATTACAGGCAACAGGGAGAGCGCGTCGGCATCATCTGTGTTGATCCTTCGAGTCCGTTTTCGGGCGGAGCAATCCTGGGCGACCGCATCCGCATGCAGACGCTCGGACTCGATGATGGAGTTTTCATTCGCTCGATGGCGACGCGTGGCAATCTCGGCGGCCTCGCGCGGGCGACCGTTGATGCGGTGGCTATTCTGGACGCGGCGGGCTACGAGAAGATTATCGTCGAGACGGTCGGGGTTGGTCAGGACGAAGTGGAGATAGTCAAGACTGCGGATGTCTCTGTGGTTGTGCTCGTGCCCGGCATGGGCGACGACATTCAGGCGATCAAAGCGGGCATCATGGAGATCGGCGACATCTTCGTCATCAACAAAGCCGACCGCGAAGGCGTCCTGCGCACGGAAAAGGAGTTGGAAGCATTGCTCTCCCTCGCCATGCGCCCGGATGCCTGGCAGCCGCCGATTGTTAAGACAGTCGCGACCGAGAACAAGGGGATTACCGATCTGGCCGGAGCGATTGAGCGTTACCGCGAGTTTCATCAACAAACGGAAGTGAGCCACGAGCGTCGGCAGGCAATTGCGCGCTGGCGAATCCTGGAACTCCTGCGAGAACGCTTGCTGGCGCGAACTCTGGATAGTGATGGAGCATCAGAGAAATTGGATGCGCTCGCCGCAGAGGTTGCACAAAAGAGGCGCGACCCGTATTCGGCGGTAGAGGAAATTCTGAAAAGCAGTAGTCAGTAGTCAGTAATCGGTGGTCAGTTAAAACCGTTCGTCGCTTGTTTTTAACTGGCCACCGACTACTGACCACTGACCACTGACCACTGATGATGAAAATTGAGCATATCGGCATTGCGACACGCTCTCTTGATGATGCGCTTGGGTTCTGGCGGGATGCGCTGGGGCTGGAGGTGACGCACACTGAGGTTGTCGAAGAGCAGGGCGTGCGGGTGGCGATGCTGCCGGTTGGCGAGCCGCGCATTGAACTTCTTGAGCCAACGCACGCTGATTCGCCGGTCGCAAAGTTTCTGGAAAAGCGCGGCGCGGGCATTCATCACGTCGCCGTGCGGGTTGACGATATTCGCGCGACGCTTCATAGCTTGAAGGAGAGCGGCGCGCGCCTGATTGATGAGACTCCGCGCATCGGCGCAGGTGGTTGTCTGGTCGCATTCGTTCACCCGTCGGCAGCGGGCGGGGTTTTATTGGAGTTGGTAGAGCATACTGATTCTGTGGTTAATGATTGATTGACCGCTTCTGGGGCGGTCTGTAATAAGGAGATAAGAATGAGTGAGTGTCATAAATGTGGGGCGGTTCTAACTGAAGGCCAGCGAATCTGCCCTTCGTGCGGAATGGATAATTCGGAAGCGTCGAAGCCCAAACAATCAGCGGTGCCGGAAGCTACTGAGAAAGCACAGGTGGCTTCTGCCTCTCCGGCGCGCAAGTCGTCCGCTGCCTCGAAGGGCGGGATTAATCCGACGACCAAAGCGCTCATCGCCGCCGGAGTCGCCATTATTTTCGCGGGCGCACTGGTTGTCTGGCAGGTGAGGGCTGGACGCGCCGGAGCGGTGAATCTGTCCGCAGAAGACATGGCGATAATTGTCGAAAGTTTTCCGCCGCAGGCTCAGGCACAGCTCGCCTCAGACGAAAAGACGCGCAAAGAGTTTGCCAATGACCTGCGTGAGATGCTCGCCCTCGCAGAAGAGGCCAAGGCCGCAGGCTTCGCCGATAGGCCGGAGATGAAACGGCAAATGAACCTCGCCAACGCGCTCGTCATTGGTCAAAGCTATCTGGAAGAGTACCGCAAAAAAAATCCGAACTCGCCTCCAACCGCGAGCGTCACTCAGGCCGAGATTGATGCTTTTCTTCTGGAGCCTGAACAGGAAAAGAAGTTCGAGGAGTTTATCGCGGATGCGAAAGCCCGCAGCCCGCAGGCTGGAGAGTTGCCCGAAGCGCAGAAGCAGCAGTTGAAGCAGCAGTGGGCGCGGATAATGGTGGCCGAGCGAAAGGGCAGGCAGGAAGGTCTGGACAAAACCCGGCGCGTGCAATTGCAGATCATGTTGCAGCAAGCGCGGTCGCTGGCTGAAGCCTACGCCAAGGAGAAACTGGTCGAACAGATTAAAGCGACGGATGCCGAGATAGAGGCTTACATCGCCAAGCATCCTGAGCTTGATCCGGCGAAGGCGCGCACGCAGGCTGAAGAGATTTTGAAGCGCGCCCGCGCGGGTGAGAATTTCGAAAAACTCGCCGGAGAATATTCGACTGAGCCGGGTGCTAAGGATAGAGGCGGCGATCTCGGCTGGTTCGGTCGCGAGCAGATGGTCAAAGAGTTTGCGGACGCCGCCTTCGCCATGCAGCCGGGACAGATCAGCGACATCGTGGAGACGCAATTCGGCTTTCACATTATCAAGGTCGAAGAGCGCGGGATGAAACCCGGGCAGGACGGCAAGCCTGAAGAGCAGGTTCACGCGCGCCATATTCTGATTTCTAACGGCGCTCCTCAGGGAAATCCGTTTGCCCAGCCGCAATCGCCGAAAGATCAGGCGAAGGCAGCGGTCGAGCAGGAGAAGCAGAAGAAGGCCATTGACGAGATCGTGCAGCGCTCGAAAGTGACGGTCGCGGAAAATTTTGTCGTCAAGAAGCCGGAGCCTGTTGCGATGCCTCCTGGTTTGCCGCCCGGAATGCAGGAACAAGAGGAAGCACCCGTTGAAGCGCCTCCGCCTCCTGCGCCGTCCGGTAATGCCAACACTGCGCCGAAGCCAAAGCCAGTCGCCCCTCGCTCCTCGAAGCCGGGAAGCAGAGGCCGGAGGCCGTAAAGCAGAATACAGAATTCAGGAGTCAGAAGTCAGAATGATAAGGCGGCGAACCGCTGCTGGTTTTATTCTGTCTCCCGACTCCTGAATTCTGACTCCTGTATTGCTGATGTTGTTCGGAAATTATCGAGTAGAGGTTGTGCCCGACACGGAGTTTCGCTTGGACGGCGGCGCGATGTTCGGCGTCGTCCCGCGCGCCCTCTGGTCGAAAGTCTGCCCACCGGATGAAGAGAACCGCGTCCGCCTGAACATGAATTGCCTGTACATAGACACCGGGACTGAGCGCATCCTCGTCGAAACAGGCGCTGGCGATAAGTGGTCTCCGAGACATGAAGCGATGTACGGTATCACGCGCGAGCGCCCCCTGAGCGAATCGTTGCGCGCGATTACCGGCGTCGGCGCGGAAGAGATAAGTATCGTCGTCAATACTCATCTGCATTTCGACCATGCGGGCGGCAACACGACGCGGGATGAGGCGGGGCGGATTGTCCCGACTTTCCCGAACGCGCGTTATTTCGTCTCGCGCGGCGAGTATGAGCATGCGGAGAATCCGCACGAGCGCGACCGCGCAAGTTATCTGCCTGAGAACTGGCGCGCAATCGAGGAATCCGGACAGCTTGAGTTGAAGGAAGAGAATTATGAAGTCGTGCCGGGATTGCGTATGGAAACCGTCGCGGGGCATTCGCGCACGATGCAGTGTGCGAGATTGACGCGCGGAAGCCAAACGCTGTTCAGCTTTGCCGATCTTGTGCCGACACGCGCTCATGTGCCGTTGGCGTGGATCATGGGCTACGACCTTTTTCCTGTGGAAACGCTCGAAGCGAAAAAGAATCTACTACCGCAGGCGGCGCGCGAAAACTGGCTCTGCCTTTTTTACCACGACCCGGAAGTGCCGCTCTGCCGCGTAGTCGAAGAAGATGGAAAGCTGCGCGCAGTAGGGTTTGAAGAGAAGCAGGACGGATTTATTCCTGGTGAGTAAGATGATTCGGTATGAACTGATTATCTATTGGAGCGATGAGGACAATGCCTTTATCGTTGAAGTGCCTGAATTGGCAGGCTGCATGGCGGATGGCGCAACCTATCAGGAAGCTTTAGCAAATATAGAAGTCGTTATCAGTGAATGGATTGAAACAGCGCGAGAGCTGGGGCGTCCGATTCCAGAACCGAAAGGCCGGTTGACTTACGCATAATTCAAAAACCATCCGGCATGAACAGGGAATCCAAGTCAGAGAAGGGTAAAACTTAATAGATGGCAACAGCGCAGATCGGCATCATCGGTGGCAGCGGTCTTTACCAGATGCCGGAGTTAAAGGACATTGAGGAAGTAAAAGTTGAGACGCCTTTCGGCAGTCCTTCAGATGCTTTCATCGTCGGAACGCTCGAAGGCGTGCGTGTGGCGTTTCTGCCGCGTCATGGGCGCGGGCATCGTTATACTCCGACCAACCTGCCGTTCCGCGCGAACATCTATGCAATGAAGCTGCTCGGCGTCGAGCGTATCCTATCGGCTTCAGCCGTCGGCTCTTTGCAGGAACAATACGCGCCGCTCGACATGGTTATTCCCAATCAGTTCTTTGACCGCACGCGCGCACGCGCGCACGAATCAACGTTCTTCGGAGAAGGCGTCGTCGCTCACGTTACGTTCGCTCATCCGGTCTGTGATGAACTCGGCGATGTGCTTGAAGCATCTTGTAAAGCAGCCGAGGTGACGGCGCATCGCGGCGGGACATACCTGTGCATGGAAGGCCCTGCGTTCTCCACGAAAGCTGAATCGAACGTCTATCGTTCGTGGGGAATGGATATTATCGGGATGACCAACTTGCAGGAGGCGAAGCTGGCGCGCGAGGCGGAGATTTGCTACGCCACGCTGGCGCTCGTCACCGATTACGATTGCTGGCATGAGGCGCACGATGCCGTCTCGGTCGAAACGGTGGTCGAGTATCTCAACAAGAACGTGCGAAACGCGCAGGTGATCATGCGCGAAGCGGTCAGTCAGTTGTCAGACCGCCCGCGCAATTGCAAGTGCGGCTCGGCACTGAAGAACGCCATCTTTACAGCGCCCGACCTGTGGCCTGAAAAGACGAAGAAGAATCTTGAAGCGATCATTGGTAAATACGGAAAGACTGACGATGGACGATAGACTATAGGCGATGGACGATTGCCAAGAATAATGCTCTTGCTTTTATCGTCTATCGTCCACTTTTCTTGGAGGTTGAATATGAAGAAAGCAGCTTTACTGATTATCTTATGCGCGGTGGCTCTGGTTTACGGTGCGCCGAGTGCGAGGGCGCAGGTCTCGCGCGGGCCGGATGCTTCCGTTTTGCGGGATGCCGATCTGGAGAGGGATTCTCTGCATAATCTGGAAGTCGCGCGGCAGTATTTCAAGTTGAAGAAGGCTTATGTCGCGTCGCTCAAGCGTGTCGAGGAGATCCTCGCCGGGAATCCAAACTTTGCGAAGATAGATGAGACGCTTTACATCGCGGGCATGAGCAATCTTTACCTGTCGCAGAATCGAGGCAAGCAAGCATCCAAGTTGCTGCCCGAAAAGCTTCGGGAAGAAGCGCGCAATTACCTGTCACAGCTTGTCAACGATCATCCAGACAGCTCGTTTAATAAGCTGGCGCTCGACGCCCTGCGTGATCTTGGCGGAGCGATACCGAAAAGCAGTGGGCAATAGTAAAAACAGAAGGCAGTAGGCGGAAGGCACAAGGCAGCAGCGAACGGATTGCGGTCTGCCTTCTGCTTTCCGCCTACTGCCTTTCTATCTTTTAATAGGAGCGATTACAAAATATGTCTTTATTGGTAGTCGGGTCGGTGGCGTTTGATGCGGTGGAGACGCCGTTTGGCAAGCGCGATAAGATGCTGGGTGGATCGGCTGCGCATTTTTCCATCTCGGCGAGTTATTACACGGACGTGCGGGTGGTTGGCGTGGTCGGCGGCGACTTCAGTCCTGAAGACGAGGAGCCGCTTGTAAGGCATCATGTGGATTTGTCCGACCTCGAACGCGTTCCCGAAGGTAAGACGTTTCGCTGGGCCGGGCGTTATGATTTCGATCTCAACACGGCGCACACGCTGGACACGCAGCTTAACGTCTTCGCGGATTTCAAACCAAAACTCTCGGAAGCTGCGAAGAAGTCCCGGCTGGTTTTCCTTGGCAACATCCAGCCTGAATTGCAGCGCGAGGTACGCGAGCAGGTGAAGGGCGCGGAACTTGTCGCCCTCGACACGATGAATTTATGGATAGACGTTGCACGCGACTCGCTGCTCGAAGCGATCAAGGGTGTCAATGTCGTCATCATCAACGACGCCGAAGCGCGTCAGTTGACGAATGAGCCGAATCTGATTAAGGCCGCGCGCACGGTGCTCTCGTGGGGGCCGCAAGCTCTGATTGTGAAGCGCGGCGAATATGGCGCAGCCCTTTTTACTTCAGAGAGCTACTTTGCGATTCCTGCTTACCCGCTCGAATCCGTCTTTGATCCGACAGGCGCGGGAGATACCTTCGCCGGCGGCTTCATGGGCTACATGGCAAGCCAGGAGAAACTGGACGAAGCGGCGATGCGCCGCGCCATGATCTTCGGCTCGGTGATGGCCTCCTTCAACGTCGAAGAGTTCGGAACAGAGCGCGTGCAGCGTCTCACGCACGAAGAGATCAACGAACGCTTCAAGACCTTCAAGCAGATGACCTATTTTGAAGAGATTCCGTTTGAGCGCGCTGTCCGGGCAGTGCAATAGCCGGGTTTCGAGTTTGAAGTTTCGGGTTTCGGGTTTAAACTAACTCGAAATTCTGAACTCGAAACTCGAAACCTCAGTGGAGAATCTATGTTCTGTCCTGTTTGCGAATCTGAATACGAAGCGGGCATGACGCATTGCCCGGACGATAATGCGGAACTGGTCGAACGTCTGACGCCTGAGAATACTTTGCGCGATCATTCTGAGGCCCGCTTTGTGACGCTGCACAACGTCGGCTCTCCGGCGGAAGCCGAGATGGTCAACGATCTTCTCGTGCAAAACGGCATCCGCTCAGCCGTGCAATCGGGTGGCATGGACGCCTTCTCGCCGCTACTTTCAACGAGTTCGCCCGGCGCGATGGTGCTGGTGGACGAACGCGACCTGGACCGCGCGCAGGAACTCTACAACGCTTTCTTTGGCAGCGACACGACGCCGCTGACAGGGACGACGATAGAAGAAGACGCAACGGAGGAAAGTAATGAGTGATGAGTAAAAGGCAAGCTCTTAACTCATCACTCATCACTCATTACTTCTTTTCATGTCCGCAGATGCAATCATGGTGTTGATGACTGCTGGAAGCCGCGAAGAGGCTGTGCGGCTGGCGGATATTCTGGTGGTCGCGCGCCTCGCCGCTTGTGTACAGATTCTGCCGGAAGTTGAGTCGGTCTACCACTGGCAGGGAAATGTCGAGCGTGCGCCTGAAATCCTGATGCTGGCTAAAACCACGCAGGCGAATTTCGCGGCCTTGGAAACTGCGGTGCGCTCGCTTCACAGCTACGAGACGCCGGAAATTATCGCCCTGCCCATTACCGAAGCCTCCGCGCCTTACTTCGAATGGCTGACCGCGAACGTTATTCCTCAGAGTAAAGAAACAAACCAACCGTCAGGGCACAGCCCCGGAGGGGCGGAATAACAGTAGCCCACGGCGTCAGCCGTGGGAACAAGGACCGAATAAAGGGGTAAGCCCTGGAGGGGCGGCATGATATGTCGCCCCTCCAGGGCTTTGAATATTTGTGGTGCGATGAACCCAGCACTGACGTGCTGGGCTACTGATATTCCGCCCCTGCCGGGGCTGTCGGGACTGTGGCTTATTGCTGTTCTCTACCTATATCGAACTGGCTTCTAATATTCGTTAGACACTGTCTTGTCCAATTTACGAAGTGAGTCCTGACTGTTGACGACTATCTCAACGACTTGTTCCGGGGAATCCGTGAGGTGTAGAAGTTTTAGATCGTTCTCAACGATTTTGCCTTCCGTCAGCATCAAGCCTTTGACCCATTCCAGCATTCCGCCCCAGTAGTCAGAGCCGAAAAGGACGACGGGAAAGTTCTTAATCTTGCGCGTCTGGATGAGCGTGAGCGCTTCAAAAAGTTCGTCCAGCGTGCCGAAACCTCCGGGGAAAATGATGAAGGCCGAGCTGTATTTGACGAACATCGTTTTCCGCACGAAGAAGTATTTGAAGGTGAGCGAGCGCGTCAGGTACCGGTTTGCAAACTGCTCGAAAGGAAGCTCGATGTTGCAGCCGATTGAGAGGCCGCCCGCTTCAAACGCGCCCTTGTTGGCTGCTTCCATGATGCCGGGGCCGCCGCCCGTAATCACTGCGAAGCCTGCGCGAGCCAGCAGCCCGGCGGTCTCCTGCGCCGCCTTGTACTGCGGATGATCAGAGGGCGTGCGCGCCGAGCCGAAGATTGAGACGCCGCGCGTGATGGTCGCCAGATCGTCGAAGCCTTCAACGAATTCACCCATGATGCGGAAGACCCGCCACGTATCCGTGTGTGTGAACTCATCCTGCTTCGGAGTTTCGAGTAGTTGCTCGTCCTGAGTCAGCCCGCCGGGGGCACGATCTTTATCTTTTGTCTCAGCCATAAAGAGTTTGTCGAGTCTAACGAGTCTGGCGAGTCTGTCGAGTTAGAAGTCGGTTGACTCGCTAGACTCGCCGGACTCGACAGACTCGACAGACTTTTTAAACCGCCATGATGTTGTAGCCGCAATCAACGTGGATTACTTCGCCCGTGATGCCTGAGGAGAGCGGGCTGCAAAGAAAGAGCGCGCAGTTGCCGACCTCGCGCGCTTCGACATTGCGACCCAGGGGGAGCGTTCGGCGTGATGCTTGAGCATCGTTCCCATGTTGGCGACGCCGCGCGCCGACAGCGTGTTAAGCGGCCCGGCGCTGATCGTGTTGACGCGGATATTGCGCTTGCCCATCCCGGCTGCGAGATAACGGGTGCTGGCTTCAAGCGCGGCCTTTGCCACGCCCATCACGTTGTAGTTCGGCACAACCTTCTCCGCACCATAGTAGGTCATCGAAACGATGCTGCCGCCATCGGTCATCAACGGCGCGGCGGCGCGCGACAATGATGTCAGCGAATAGGCGCTGACTTCGAGCGCGACGAGAAATCCTTCGCGCGAGGTGTCCAGAAACTCACCTTCCAGCTCTTCCTTCGGAGCGTAGGCGACGCTGTGGATGAGAAAGTCCAGCCGCCCGAACTCAACACCAACGCGCTTGAACGTCGCTTCAACTTCCTCCGGCTTCGTCACATCGCACGGCAGCACGAGCGAGCCGGGCATGTCGGTCGTCAGACTCTCGACGTTCTCCTTCAGGCGCTCGCCCTGATACGTGAAGGCGAGGCGCGCGCCCGCTTCATGTAAAGCCTGCGCCGACGCCCACGCAATTGAACGCTTATTGGCGACGCCGAAGATGATGCCGAATTTGTTTTCAAGCATGGGGAGTTCCTTTGATAAAGGTGACAAGTGACAAGTGACAAGTGACAAGTGACGAGCAAGCGATATTAACTCGTCACTTGTCACTTGTCACTTGTCACTGCTTTTACGCTGCTGCGATTTGTGGTTCACCCGTCATCAGCTCTTTATACTCGCCGCTTTCGACCCACTTCAGGATTTCCGAGACGCGCCAGACGGGGAAGGGATGCGACATGCCCGAAGAGATGATGTCGGCCCAGAAACGGTCGAGCGCCTTCTCGTCGTAGTTCTTCTGAAAGTCGCGCGCCTGGACTAGAAATTGTTCGTAGTCAACTTTTGAGGCGTAAGTTCCGCCAGCCAGTTTCATCATCGTGCGACCGATGACGTGTGGGTCTTGTGTGACGAGCAGCGC
Source organism: uncultured Acidobacteriota bacterium (assembly GCA_963811065.1). Classification (GTDB taxonomy): domain Bacteria; phylum Acidobacteriota; class Blastocatellia; order Pyrinomonadales; family Pyrinomonadaceae; genus QHXM01. Next base: position 38,842 of record CAWEPR010000006.1, on the reverse strand, counting down.
CGCACGGTCGCAGGAAAGTTCTGCGCGGCGGGCCCACGCCAGAAGCGCCGAGCGCATCGTCATCGAAATCAGCTCAAGCGCGATTTTCGCAATCGGAGTCGCGGCGAGCGCGGTATTGGCGAGTAGTTCGAGCAGGCGCGCAGCCGTCAGATAGAGCACATGCTCGGCGTGGATGTGGCCGACTTCGTGTGCGACAACCGCCAGGACTTCTTCATCCGTCAGGCGCTCGATTAAGGATGAATGAAGCACGATGACAGGGCGTTCGACGCCGCCCGTAAACGCATTGACGATGGGCGACTGCTGGACGAAGAGTTCGGGCATGTCAACGCCGAGCGTCGTGCAGGCAATTTGTAGCTTGGCGTGCAGGTCGGGGCATTGTTGCGGCGTCACCTTGACGGCGCTGGCGGTGAAGATGACGCGGATGGCGGATTCGCCCGTCACTGCGAGCAGCTTCTTCAATGCCGAATCAATGCCGGGAATCGCGCGCAGGGCGGCGAGGGCGCGGCTATCAGCCGGATGAATGTAATCGTGCTTGTTAAGATCAGCGAATTTTTTATGCGGCGCGTCTGAGAGCGGCAAACGACAGCGCCCACACTTGGCTGTGCCGCCATTGTCGCGTGTCTGATTGCGCTGGCCGCAATAGCGACAGCGGGTTGATTCCTGATTATTATCCGCCGCCGGGGTGGATTCGTTCTCTGCCATACTTTCAGTCCCTTCTCTAAAAACTTGTCGGAGCGCCCGCCGGGAAGACGAACTATATAAGGCTGCTCGTGGTGCAAGGATTATAAGAAAGTAGTCAGTAATCAGCAATCAGCTTTCAGCTTAGAACAAATAGCTGATTACTGTTTGCTGATTACTGACTACTTTAATGCTTGAAATGTCGCACGCCGGTGAAGACCATCGCCAGATTGTGTTCGTTGGCGGCGTCTATCACTTCCTGGTCGCGGACAGAGCCGCCGGGCTGAATGATAGCGGTGATTCCGTGACGCGCGGCTTCGTCAACGCCGTCGCGGAAAGGGAAAAAGGCGTCAGAGGCGAGGGCTGAGCCAGGAACTTCAAGCTGTGCGCGTGATGCGCCGAGCTTGACCGAATCAACTCTGGACATCTGGCCTGCGCCGACCCCGATTGTCTGCCCGTCGCGCGCGTAAACAATAGCGTTCGACTTGGTGTGTTTGCAGACCGTCCACGCGAAAAGCAGAGCGCGCATCTCTTCATCCGTCGGCGCGCGCGTCGTCACGACCTTCAAGTCCTCCGGCGTCAAAAGGTGCGTGTCGCGCGTCTGGACGAGCATCCCGCCTGTGATGGTTTTGTACTCCAGTCCTTCAGCGCGCTGCGGTTCACCTGCGCGCAGCACGCGTAGATTCTTTTTAGCACGCAGGACTTCCAGAGCCGCCTCGTCATAATCAGGAGCGATGACGACTTCGGTGAAAATCTCCGTCAAGGCTCGCGCCGCTCGTTCGTCAACCGCTTGATTGAAAGCGACGATACCGCCGAAAGCCGAAACCGGGTCGGTGGCGAGCGCGCGGCGATAAGCCTCTTCGACGGATGCGCCCGTGCCGACGCCCGCCGGATTCATGTGCTTGATGATGGCGCATGCCTTCTCATCGAAATCAGAGACAAGCTGCCACGCGGCATCGGCGTCAATGTAGTTGTTGAAAGACATCTCCTTGCCGGAAAGTAGTTCTGCCTGAGCAACGCCCTTGACCTTATTCACTCTATAAGAATCAGCCATTTCGTAGAGAGCAGCTTTTTGATGCGGATTTTCACCATACCTCAAGTCCGTGACCTTGCGAATCACGGGTGCGTCTTGAAGCAGGAGAGCGTCCGCCGGGATTTCCGCAGGGAAGTCTTCCGCCTCCAGTTCATTAAAGTAGTTCCAAATTGCGTTGTCATAAGCTGCTGTGCTTAAGAATGCAGCAGAGGCAAATTCTCGTCGTAGCTCAACCGTCAGAGAGCCATCGTATTGATTCATTTCATGAAGAATAAGTGAGTAATTATGAGGGTCAACGACCACCGCCACGTCTCTGAAATTCTTCGCTGCCGAACGAATCATCGCCGGGCCGCCGATGTCTATATGCTCAATGGCTTCTTCGAGCGTCACGCCCTCGCGCGCAATAGTTTGCTCGAACGGATAGAGATTGACGACGACCATGTCAATCGGCTCGATGCCATGTTCGCTCATCGCCGCTACGTGTTCGGTGTTGTCGCGCAGGGCGAGCAGTCCACCGTGTATGCGTGGGTGAAGAGTCTTGACGCGGCCATCCATCATTTCAGGAAAACCGGTGACCTCGGCAACGTCGCGAACTTCCAGCCCGGCCTCGCGCAGAGCCTTCGCAGTTCCGCCCGTGCTAATCAACTCAACATCAAAGCGGCGCAACTCACGCGCGAATTCAACCAGCCCGGTCTTATCGGAAACGCTCAACAGAGCGCGACGAATTTTTCGTAATCCTATATTCATAAAAAAGTGACGAGTGATGAGTGATGAGTGATGAGTAGGAATGAGCTTTTAACTCATCACTCATTTCTCATCACTCATCACTTCTTCAAGTTGTATTCCTCGCGCAGCGCGCGGACGCGTAGTTTGCGTGGGTTGCGCCCCGTTAAGCTGATTTCGATGCGGTGAAGGTCTGAGCTTCGCGCCGCATCGTCAGGATAGTAGCCAAGCACGTATTGCCCCTGCAAATCTTCTTCGATGGCCTGAAAGACTGGCGCAAGATCAAATGTTGCCTGCGGGTCGAGCGCGGATTTCGGATCGCCGACCAGAAAATAGCGTCCGCCGGTCTTCAACGCCAGATCGCGGAAGCCTTTGGCTGGTGGACGTGCCTCAATGCGCCCGTCGCGCGGCGCGTAGAATGGCAGATGAATGACGTAAATGGAAACATTGAGAGCGCGCGCATCGCGGATGACTGTTGACGCGTGCGTGGCGCTCGCCGTATCAAGGCCGTCGCTGATTAAAATCAGGATGCGACGTTCAGTCGGGTTGCTGTTCCCGACGGCAAAGGCGCGAAGCATTGTGGCCGCACCATCGAAGATTGCCGTGCGGCGGCTGAGCGGCAAGTAGCTTGTGAAGGCCGGTTCTGCTTTAACTGTATCGGTCGTAAATGGGACGATTAGTTGAGCCTTTTCCCCGAAATGCAGGACGGCGACGCGCGAGCCTCGTTTGAAGCGAGAGAATAATTTGAGCGCGGCGTCGCGTTGTTGCGCGATGATTTCACGAATGCTGCCGGAAGCATCCAGAGCGAAGGCGAGCGCGATGTGTTCCGTGCCAGCCGCAAAATAGGAGAGCGTGACGGGCTCTCCGTTATCCCGAAGAGAGAAATCCGCTTGTTTAAGACCGGAGACGCGGCGTCCCTGCGTATCCGTGACGAACGTGGGAACGGTCACGAGGTCTGTGCGAACGCGCACGACATCATCGGGCGAAACCTCAGTCTCCTGGGCGAAGACGCCCCGCTCAGATGCATTGATTAGAGCCGAAATGAAAAGAAGAAGAAAGATGAAGCTGGATGGGCGTAAGATTGAATATGCAAGACTGTTTGAAAGGCAGTTTGGACGGGACGCTTCAGAATCTAGGATCATGCCGCTGAGGTATCCGGGCTAAAACAGGAAGCGCCAGAAGAACAGAATGCTCAGCAGCAGGACGAGCGTGATGACGATAATCTTAACCAGGCTCACAGGTCGTTTCCTCTTCAGCTTCAGAGACCGATTATTACCGCGAAACAAAAGGCGAGTCGAACAAGAACGCATTTTAATGGCGCTTGATTGGCTCTGTCAATGTTAAGCCGCTTAACCGCCGGACACGTCTTTTCAGCTCGAAAAGAATAACGAATAGCGTGGCACTCAAGTTCCGAATAAAGTCTAGCGAGTCTGTCGAGTCTATCGAGTCAAAACGAGCTTTCAGGCTCGCTAGACTTGATAGACTCGCCATACTCGCCAGACTTTATCTCACTTGAATCTGAGAGCGACGCGTCCGCTGACGAGGCGCGGGAAGCCGACGTGCGTGCCGCTGAAGACCGATTCAAAGTTGTAGAGGAACAGTTCATTCGTCAGGTTCTGAATGTCGAACTGGACGTTGAGCGATGTTCTCTCGCGTTGCAGGAGGTCAGCGCCTATAGAGAGATTGAGAACGGTGCGCGGGCGTGTGCGTCCACGCTGGAAATCAATCTCGTTGTAGAGACGCGGGTCGAAGCCTTCTGCGACGAAGTCCGCGAGGGTCGTGCCCGGTTCCGCCTCCGTCGGATAACCCGAATCGTAACGCCCGCCGAAGATGGCGTAGATTCCCGAACGGCGATGAGTGTAGCTCAACTGAAATTGCACGGATGTTCGCTGGTCGTGATCGTTGGCGAACTTTTGTCCGGGGTCTTCCAGCGATTCGACCGCCTCGCCGAGAAACAATCCGCCGTTAATCGGAGTCACCCCGTAGGCGCGCGCGTTGGCGTAAGACAGGAAGCCGCGAATGCCGCGCAGGTCTGTGGATTCGAGACGAACTTCTGTGCCAGTCACGCGCCCCGATGAGATAGTTATCGGGAAGATGACACCCGTGTCGAAGAATTGATCCTTGTCGCCGAAATTCGTGATTCGCTTTTGATAGACAGCGAGATTGAGGCGGAAGAAGCGCGAAAGCTGTTGCAGCGCTCCGGCCTCAAAGACATTCTGCTTGTCGGGCAAAATGGGTAGCACGCCCGATTGCCCCTGCAAGACCGCGAGCGGCGAAAGCGCGGCGGCTTCCGGTGAGCTTGCGAGCAGAAGATTTTCAGCAGGCGGAAACTGGAAAATGCGATTGTAAGAGGCGCGCAAGGTCGTTTGCGTGCGCGGGATAAAATAAGCGACGGCAATACGCGGGCTGAATGCGTCTTCCTGAATGACGAGCTTGTAGTTGTCGTAGCGCAATCCCGCTGCGACGGTAAAGTTGCGGAACGGCGTGAACTGATCCTGAACATACGCGCTTAAGCTGCGACCCGTTCTGCGCCCGTTGAAGATAAACGGATTCACGGCTGTAAAGGCGTTGACGGGATTTGCGACCACGTTGCCTTCGTCGTCAACGAGGTCTGCAAAGGGGTCGGTCGTGTAGAAGCTGAAATTCTCACGCACGGGAGTGATGGTGAATTGCCCGCCGAACTTGATGTTGTGTGTCCCGCGCGCGAGCGAAATCGCAATGATGCCACCGGTGTTCTGAAGTGTGCGAGCTTGAGTAGCCACGACGGGAGTTGAGAGCGGATTGCTGAGTAGCTTCGCCGTCCCGTAGCGATTGAAGAAAGAGAACTGGCCGAGCGCGGTTGGCGAAAAGATGTGCTCGTAGGTGATGAAGACCGAGCTATCGCGCAGGCGTTGGCGTTGATCCTGTCCGGCGACTTCCTGCTCGACGCGATTGGGAATTCGGAAATTAGAGCCGCCGGCGAGGACTGTGGCGCGCAGGGAATTGTTCTGGTCGAATTGATAATCGAGCCGGAAGAAACCCTTGCCGCTGCGACCGAAGTTGTGGAAGTTCTCAAGCGTCGGCGGGTCTAGAAAACGTTGCGAGGTGGAAACTGAAAGGTTCGTCAGAAAACCGAACTTCTTAGTGCGCGTCGAAAAGTCCGCGCCGACTTCGCCCGTCGAAAAACTTCCGCCGGAAAATGTCACGCCGCCCTGCGTCGGAGTTTCCAGCCCCGAACGCGTGTTGACGTTGATGATGCCCGCCAGCTTGTCGCCAAACTCTGCCGGAATGCCGCCCGTCATGACTTCAACCGTGCGGAGCGTGCGCGCGTCGAGGCTGGTGGAAAAGATAGCCGAGAGATTGTCTGTGATCGGCACGCCGTCAACGACGTACTGCACTTGCGATTCTGAGCCGCGCGGGTGAAGTCGCCCGTTGTCATCGGGGGCAAAGCCGGGTGCGGAAGCAACGATGGCTTCGATTCCGCGCGAGGGAGCAGCTCCGGCCTGACGTTCGAGAATCGTCTGGTTAATATGTGTGTCGGAAGAAACCGTGTCATGCTCCGCGTGATCGGGGTCGGCTTCGACGGTGACGGTTTGCGCCGCGCCTTCGACAGCGAGATTGAAGTCAAGGTTGATGGGGATGGCGCTTTCGAGATCAATGTGCTGTTCGGTCGCGTGGAAGCCGGATGCTTCGGCGCGCACGTTGTAGTCGCTGAAGGGGACGTTGACGAGGCGGTAAGCGCCCTGATCGTCTGTTTGAGTTGATTGCTTGTAGCCCGTGTTCGGCTGCGTGATTGTGACGTCAGCGCCTGCGACGAGTGCGCCATTTGGGTCTTTGATTGTGCCCTGAACCGTGCCGATGCGCGTCTGCGCTGTGGCGTTGGAAAAAGTGAAGAGTGCTGCTGCCAGAAGAATCGCGGTGGTGGAAGATAGTTTTCGGAAGATCATTGCAAAATACCTCTCTGAAGCCATGTAAAACTGAAATGCAGCTCGCTCCAACTGTTTCCCAAATCTCAATTCACATTGAGCCGAGGAACAATTGGAAGCCGAGCACCGAGATGAGAACGGCTTAAATCAGAGAGGCGAGGGGTGGCGCGCGACCGCGTTGCGGCGTGGCGAATCTTGAACTGCGGGGAAGCGCCGCCGTGAGCGCCCGCGTTGCCTGTTTTTGCGGCGCGACGATTTGCGGCAGAGCGTTAAGAAGACTGACTGAGAGATGCTGGCGAAGCTGGCAAATTACGCACTCGCCCGTGGAGCGCGAGTCGTTTGCCGAAGAACTGGTATCACCCGACGACTGGACTGCCGTAGCGGAACCATTGGATGAAGCGAGCGAGAGATCGCCGTGCTTGTGAACGGCTTCGGCTGTCGTTGAGTAAGTGACGAAAGCGAGCAGCACGAAGGCCAGCAACCGCGCCAAAGGCGTGTTCTGACGATGCGTTGCTGAGGTGGTGTGACTGGTCACTTAATAAAGCAGTGTGCTACAGTTTGTTTCAACTGGGAAATATAAACACCCACGTGCGGGAGTGTCAACTTAGCATTAGATTCGTTAACGCGCCGCTCATTTGCTCTCCCTGATAAAGAATCAGCATGATCCTTCGCAAGCCCCTTTTCAAGCATCCATCAATCAGCCAGCTACGAAAACCCGGACAGGTTGAGGCGTGGCCTCGGCGTCTGCTCTTGACGGCTTTACTTCTGGTTATTAGCGTGGGCGCAGCGCACGGGGAATCGTTGAATGCGCGGATTAGTGTAATCTCCGTCGCTCCGGCGCGCGTGAGGATCGAGGGCGAGCGCTCCCATGCGACGCGCGCCTGGTCGTTTCGCAACGTGTATGCGAGCGTGATGAATCTAGGCGAGCGGATTGAGAAACTGACGCTCGCAGATAGCAGCGGCGCTGATGTGCCGTTGAGAAAACTAGCGCCGGGAGAGTATGAGGCGGCGAGCGCGGCCACACGGTTCGTTTATGAAATGAAACTGGACGCCCCCCTCTTTGAAGGCGACGCGGCGCACGTTTCATGGTTGACGAATGAACGTGGCTTCCTGATGTTGGGCGATTTGCTGCCGCTCGCAGCGAATGAAAAAGATTCGACCAGGACGAGTGCGACGCTCAGTTTCACCCTGCCTTCGAGTTGGACAATCGCGGCAAGTGTCAAAGCTAATGGCGAAGGGTCGTTTGAAATTGCAGATGCAGAAGCGGCTATTTTCTTCGTCGGACAAAATTTGCGCGAGAAGCGACAGCGTGTCGGCGCGATGGAGTTTGCATACGTGACGGCGGGCGAATGGGCGTTCTCGGACGAAGAGGCGGCGGATTTAGCAATCAGCCTCTTGAAAGAGCACACGAGTACGTTCGGCGGCATCGCGCAGAGTCGGGCGGTTCTGATGCTCGCTCCGTTTCCGCGACCCGCAGGCGCAGACCGTTGGAGCGCAGAGACGCGCGGCGAAACGGTCGTGATGCTCGCGGGGAAATCGCCTTCAAAGACGGCTGCGCTCGCGCAGTTGAGCTACCCGCTAGCGCACGAGTTATTTCATCTATGGATTCCGAACGGCCTCATGCTCGACGGCAATTACGATTGGTTTTATGAAGGCTTCACGCTTTATCAGGCTTTGCGCGCCGCCGTCCGCCTGAATCTTTTAACGTTTCAGGATTACCTGAACGCGCTTGGCCGTGCGTTTGACGCTTACAAGTCAGCGCAGGGGCGCGACGAGCTATCCCTGCTCCAGGCCAGCGAGCGGCGTTGGACGCTTTCACCTGTGCTCGTTTATAACAAAGGAATGCTGGCCGCGTTTCTCTATGACCTCGGCCTCAGGCAGAAAAGTAAAGGCAAGCGTTCACTGGATGACGTGTACCGTGAGTTGTTCCGGCTCAGCCGTGCGTCTCAGGCAAGACGTGACGGCAACCAGACGGCGCTCGCTGCCTTGAACAACGCGGGAGAGATGCAGGACGTGACCCGTCTTTACATCGAGAGCGCCAGCGCGATTGATCTCCCGGCGGCAATAGCTCCGTTCGGGTTACGTCTTGAGCCGGGAGGCGTGCGAACAAGAATTGCGGTGGCCGACAGCTTAAGCGGCGCGCAACGCGATTTGTTACGCAAATTCGGTTACAATGAAAAACTTGATGGAACGCAACGGCGCGGCGCACGCCCACGCGCAAATAATTTCTGAAGCGAGACTGTATTGACGTGTACTTCAAGCGAAAGATGACTTACCTGAAGATTCTTTTCATCTGCGCCCTCATGGGAGCGATGGTCGGGTGCAGCACGCTAGCCGGAAAGCTCAGCGATACCGGCGTAGTGATTGCGCGTCGTGCCCAGATACGCAGTTCGACGGCGGTCGTTGCCGCCGATCTCGTCGAGGTCAGTCGCGGCGACGTGATTGACATCATTGATTCCGAGACGGTGGAGAATGAGAAATGGCTCTTCGTCCGCGCGCATGACATAGAGAATACGGAAGGCTGGATTGAAGCGCGCAACATCATGCCGCAGGAAGTACTCGATAAAGCGCGCAAACTGGCCGAGGAAGATAAGGACATTCCGCCTCAGGCGACCGGACAACTTCGCGCCGGTAGCAACCTGCGTCTTTCTCCAGACTACACCAATAGCGAAAACATCTTGATGAAACTCGAAAGCGGTTCGAGTTTTGAGATAGTCGGCTGGAAACGCGTGCCGAAACCCAAAGGGGCTGAGACTAAAGAGAGCGACGATGCTCCGAAGGCCGGAAGCGCGCAAACCGGGTCGGGACGCAGAACGCGTGACGCAGACGCCGAGAAAGAGCCTGAAGAAGCATACGAACTCTGGTACAAGGTCAGGCTCGCGCCCTCTGTTTCTCCTGTGCCCGCCGGATGGGTTTACGCCAAGCAGGTTGAGCTATCCGTGCCAAGCGATATTATATTTTATCGCACCGGGCGCGAGTTCGTCGCGTGGCGCAGACTCGATGACGACACGAGCGCCAGCAGCAACACGCCGAAAGATAAGGATGCCGCGAAAGAAGAGAAGCCCGGAAGCTGGGTGATTCTCGAAAAGGGTAGCTCTGGCGGACCGCGCAGCCCCGACGAGCCGGACTTTGATCGCATTTACGTGCTCGGTTACGACAAGTATAGGCAGGAACACTACACGGCTTATCGCAGCCCTGACGTTAAAGGATTTTTCCCGTTGCGCGTGGAAGGACAGGGCGACAATAAAACCTTTTCCGTCAGGATTCAGGGCGAAGACGGGCAGATCAAGGAAGCAAAGTACGCTCTCTATAAAGATGACCGGGGCATTTTGAAAGTCAATTCGGCAGGTGAAGTACCGAGAGATAAGAAAAAAAGATAACAGGCCGCGAGGCTTTGTTAGATAATAACGAGAAGCGAGACAGGATGGAGAAGATGAATAATCAAGACGACTTTTTTGACGACATCATCAGCGACGAGGCTGAGATGGACGATTTTGAGAGCAACGAATTTCACGGTGATGAAGAAGATGAGGACGAGGAGGATGCCGAGGTGCGAACCGTGCTGCTGGCAAAGAATGAGATGCTGGCGCTCCTGGGTCTGAAGACATTTGCCGACAACGCGATTATCGTCCGCGTTGACCCGCGTCAGGCCATTCCTTCGGCACAGCGTTATGATGATGCTGAAGCGGCAATCAAATGGTTCAACCGCAGTTTGGCGACGAGCAGGAAAAACGGCTGGGAAGTAATCTTCGACGGCCAGCCTATGTATGGTTAACTCGTGAGTAAAATTGCGAGAAAGGTCTTTCAATGCATGTCAAGGGGATGATTCTGGAGAACCGGCGGAATATGAGAAGCGGAACGAAACGTTTATTGAGCAGCCTCGCGGTGGCCGCAGGAACGCTGGGCACTGCGCTCCTGATACGAAAAAAAGTGAAGAGCAAGGTTGCCGTTAACGGTGATCGCTGGGCTAGACCCGGAATGCTCGTCACGTTTCGAGCCGAATTAAGACCGGGACGTGACCGGGCGGAGAGAACCCATCGCATCAAGACGCTTTTGCCCAGCGACCGTGTGTTGCTGGACGGAGTTTCAGGCGAGCATGCGAGAGGTGAATTCGAGCGGGAGCGTTGATTAGAGAACACCTTTCACAAATCCAGCATTCTAAGTAAAGGATAAAAGCCCCGTTCAAACGAGCGGGGCTTTCATCTTTAGCTGTCAACCCTCGCACCAGCCTTGATTACCTCGGACTTTGGTCCGGGGGCATGGCAGCGAAGGGGTGTGTCATTGCTCGCAGACCGTGGCGTAGCAATGAACTATGTCTGAATTAAATTGATCGTAGCAGAACTGGCTAGGACCGCTGACAGCCTCGCATGCCTCAAAACGGGACTGAACCCACCCCAGACATTCGAGGCATGGGTCTTCAGCTTTTACCGTGCGGGAGATAAAAGGCGAAGAAAATACGAGCGCCAACATGCAAGAGATTAGCGCCGCAGAAAAGTAACTGAAACGTCTTCTCATGATAGTCTCCTTTTGGGTTGAGAAAAGGTGAGGAAGTCACTGTGATGGGGCGTCGCAATAATATAATCCGCAGTATTAATTTGCAAATGAATAGAGACAGATTCTTCGCTTAAAATCCTTCAATAGCTACAACGCCCTTCATGATTTTCTTACAATAATTTTCAGATGGATTCGAACAGTTTGCTCACCGACAGGCTCTTAATAAGTGGATGGCGGATATGACGACTGCGAAGCAGGAAACCTGGTGGGTGTTGCGCGCTCAATCCGGCGATAGAGGGGCGCTCGATGAACTGCTGGAAGCCGTTCAAGAACCTCTCTACCGCTACATTTTCAGGTTGGTGGGCGAGAGAACTCTGGCCGAGGACATCCTGCAAGAAGTTTTTATACGCATCTACCGCAAGCTCGGTTGGCTGAGAGAGCCGGAGCTGTTTCGTCCCTGGGCGTACCGGATTGCTTCCCGAGAAGCGTTCAAGCATCTGAAGCGAGAAAGGCGATGGGTCGAACAAATCAGAGATGAGTCAACTTTGGAGACGATACCGGCGCAATCATCCGCAGAGAGCTATGCGCCAGAATTGATAGAGCGTCTTCCGCAGCTTATCGAGCGCGTCTCGCCAGCCAGCCGCGCGGTTCTCATTCTGCACTACTTGCATGAAATGCCGCTCGCGGAGGTTGCCGCGGTGCTTGGTCTGGCACAGGGAACTGTTAAATCCCGGCTGGCTTACGGCCTAGAAAGTTTGCGGAGCGCAATTCGTGAAGAGGGGAGCAGTTCAGGAGGTGCGCCAGATGAACGGCAAAAAATTCGTCCCTAATGAACAGGAGGTCAGGAGATGGCTGAAAGGAAATGGGAAAAGGTAGATATTACGTTTACGGCTGAAGAACGCAAGAGCTTCAGGAATGCGCTGATTATTTTTGCGATTATCGAAGCGCTCGTTCTGATTCCCGTCATGCTGTACAAGATTTTTCATTGAGCTTGTTTCGCTCTATCCAGGTCGAGCAGGTTCTTCATCACCATGAGGTCAGACGGAGGTTTGTTATGTCGAACGTAAACAACATCAACGCAGTTCGTAAAACGGCGCTCGACCGCATAGACCGCAGTGAGCGTCACTACAAAGTCACATTCTTCGGGGCTGCTATCATCGAAGTCTTCTTCCTCGCCGGATTCATATTGCTCGCAGATTTCTCCAATCGGATGCATGTGCTGCTATTGATAACGACCATCGCCATCTATTCGATTCTGGCTCTTGGTCTGGTAGCGCTTGGCGTACACATCAACCGTAATACTCTGCGCGTTCTGAATGCGGTTGAACTACTTGGAATAACTGATGGTTCGGAAAGCGAGAAAAGATTTTGACAGGATTAACAGGATTATCAAGATTAAGAAAATAAGGCTGGGCAAGGGTGCTTGATGATTCTTCTCTTCCTCCTGTTGATCTTGTAAACCTGCCTGAATTCGCTTTGGGTATAAAATAAGAAAGCGCCGGAGTCCCCCAACCCCGGCGCTCTCTTTCCTTCACTCGTTCAAGATTGAAGGAGAGTTATGAATTGCTCGCTACGATACAGGCACGCCGGACACAGTTGGTTGCACTAATGTTGCAATGGCCTTACGGTTTGCTTTCGCTCTCAGGCGGGCGGAATCAGCGTTCTCGCCGGAGTCTTTTGCTTGAGATTCTTGATGACGATGCGTGAGCCGAGCAGGATGGCGAGCACAAAGGCGAACCTGATGGGCAATCTGGTATCTGATTTGACCAGCATCCAGAAGTGAATCACGCCGCCGATGGCCGACACATAAACCAGCTTGTGCAGGAGCGCCCAACGCTTGCCGCCCAACCGTTTGATCCAGCCTTTGGTCGAAGTAATCGCCAGCGGAACCATCAGGAAGAAGCTGAGCATGCCGACGGCGATGAAGGGGCGCGCGTAGATATCTGTGATGGTGCTTTTGAGATTGAACGTGCGGTCGAACCAGATGTAAGTCAGCAGGTGCAGGAAGCCGTAGAAGAAAGCGTAGAGTCCGAGCATCCGGCGAAACTGGATGAACCATTGCACGCTCGTCAGTTTGCGAAGCGGCGTGATGGAGAGCGAGATTAGCAGGAAGACGAGCGTCAGCATGCCTGTGGTTCGCGTCAGAAATTCTACGGGATTAGCTCCGAGCTTCTGGTGATACCAGTCCCAGCCTATGAGCGCGAGCGGCACGAGGCTGTTGATGAAGATAAGGATTTTGTAAAACTTGATCTCTTTCATCGCGTCCTGATCTCGCCTAGAAGTTGACCCGCAAATCCATCCCCGCATACAACTGCCCGACCTGTTCGGCATAGCCGTTGAACATCAAGGTGTCGCGCTTGCCATACTCGCCGATGCGAGTCTCGCGCGCCTGACTCCATCTTGGATGATCAACGTTCGGATTGACGTTCGAGTAGAAGCCGTATTCGCGTGATGCGTAATCGTTCCAGGTGGTGTCGGGTTGATCCTTGACGAGACGAATCTTGACGATGGATTTGATGCTCTTGAAACCGTACTTCCAGGGAATGACGAGCCGGATGGGTGCGCCGTCCTGCGGCGGCAACGCCTCGCCGTAAAGCCCGCTCGCCAGGATGGTCAAAGGATGCATCGCTTCGTCCATTCTCAAACCTTCGACGTAAGGCCAGTCGAGCGAGCCGCCGTTTTGTTCGGGCATGCGTTTCGGGTCGTACAGAGTTTCAAACTGGACGAAGCGCGCGGAAGAGTTCGGCTCGACCTCGCCCAGCAGTTTGTTGAGCGAGAAGCCGACCCAGGGAATGACCATTGACCAGCCTTCGACACAGCGCAGACGATAGATGCGCTCTTCGAGCGGCGCGATTTTTAAGAGATCGTCGAGGTCGAAAACCTTTGGCTTGTTGACGAGACCTTCGACCGCGACCGTCCAGGGGTGTGTGACAAAACCTCTCGCCACATTCGCCACGTCGCGCTTGTCGGTCGTGAATTCGTAGAAATTGTTGTAGTTGGTGATGTCTTCAATCGAGGTCAGCTTTTCGTTGACCGTGAAGCCGGAAGCGGCGGCTTGCTCCGTTTCGGGCTTGACGACATCCGCCAGCTTCGCGCCCTCGACGCGCGGCGCAGCCGGAGCATTGAGCTTCCGGTAGAGAAAACCTGTCGCGGCGGTGGACGCCACGAGCGCCGCGCCGCGCATGAAGTTGCGGCGGTCCAGATAAACCTTTTCGGGTGTTATCTCGCTGCTCTTGATATCGCCCTGTCTCTTAATAACCATAAAGTGCCTGAGCGGGCGTTATCGGATTAAACAAATCGCCCCTCTGATTCATTAGTCGCGCGAGGCCGGGAAATCCTGACAGATAAATTTCGTCGTCTCTCGCTGGAAAATACGTCGCGCACAGGCTTTTCGGTTTCAGGCGACCATCTGTTTTCTTTCCTCAGCGTTTATCCACTCTTCTTCTTCGCCGCGCGTTTGCCCGGTGCGCGTTTCTTCGCACTGCTTTTCTTCGGGGCAGCCTTTTTCGCCGAGCTTTTTTTCGCGCTGCTCTTGCTGGTTTGAGGCTTCTTGCTCTTCGATGCTCTCAACGACTGCAATCTCTCCGAAATGTCTACGCCAAACTTGTCTTTGATTTTCTTGCTCAATGCCGGAAGCAGGATGGTGTCGGCGATGCCGGAGAACTCATCCGATAATCTCTCTCCCAGCGCATAAATCTCGTCGAGCAGCCCGCTCTGTTTCCGTCTCTTCTTCTTCGGCGTAGCGTCATCCAGAGAGGCTGCCAGCCCTGAGCCGACGATGTAGCCGACGGCCAGTGCGCCCAGACTCATTGCGACGGAATGCTTGCGAAACTGCGCGCGCCAGTCGAGCGTCTCTGCGACCGTTTCTTTGACGGATTCATATTGATCGGTGACGGTATCTTTAATCTCCTCGACGGTCTGCGAAATATCCTCACGCGCTTCTTCCATGCGACGTTGTAGCTCCGCTTTGGTCGGTTCTTCCGTCTCGGTCGGAGCAGTCGCGTGCGCTGTGGCTTTCTTGCTGGCCATTTGGTCATCCACCCTTTCTGTTCGATCTGATTTCCCTAGATGCTAACAGCGAGCCGGGATTGATTCAATAGCCGGTCAAAGGTAGCCGCCCCGGTAATCAATCGGCTATTATCCTTCATGTGCCGTCTCCCGGATTCTGTCCTCCAGAGGTTTTTATGATTTCAAGGCATCTCAATCGCGTCTTAATCCTCATTCTCCTACTTTCCTTACCGGCTTTTGCTCAAACGCCTACCGTGCCGCCGCAGACCACCGACCAGCGCAAGACCGAGCGGGAGCTTGAGCAGAAAGCGCTGACTTTGCTTGAGGACGTAGTCAAGGATTCAGATTCTTTCAAGAACGCTGAGAATCGGATCCGCGTCAAGGCATCGGCGGCAAACATTCTCTGGACGTACGACGAAACACGCGCCCGCACTCTCTTCAGAGAAGTGATGGTGAGCCTCGCCGATTTTCTGAATAATCAGGAAGCCGGAGACCCGTCCGAGAATCCCAGAATGCTGGAAGCCGCGCGCTCATTGCGGCGTGAACTCTTGCAGATGCTGGCGCAGCGTGACGGGAAACTAGCGCGCGAGTTCATGCGCGCCACGCGCCCGCCCAGTGCTCAGCCTAACAATCGTCGCGACGGGATGCCCGACCAGCAAATCGAAATCAATCTGGCGATGCAGATTGCCGATAAAGACCCGAAGCAGGCTCTGGAAATCGCCGAGGAGAATTTAGCGAGAGGGCTTTCCTACGAATTGCCGGAGCTTGTCGCAACGCTGCGGGAGAAAGACCCCGAAGCGGCGGCAAAGCTGGCTAGCGAAATCTTCTTGAAGATTCGCGCGGTGAAGCTCGATACAAGCCATGTCGCCAGACAGGTCGCCGTTTCATTGCTGCGCGAGGCGGCTCAAGCGCCCGATGACGAAGGACAGAATACCAAAAGAGTTTCGCCGCTTTTAGATCAGCAGACGCTGCGCGAATTGACCGACATGCTCTTGACGGAAGCCCTCCGCCCTTCTTCGACCAGCCCTGAGCTTCTCAGTTCTCTACAGGAGATGCTCCCGGTCGTTGAAAAATATGCTCCGTCGCGCGTCGCGCAACTCAAGCGCACAATCCAACCGCTGAAGGCTGTGGAGAGGGGCACGGATGGTGAGGGTCAGGGCGAGAGCGAAGGCGGCGGCGGCGACCTCGTGGACGCAGATATGGGCAAGTACAGCACAATGTTCGAGAAGGGCACGGTTGACGAACTGCTGGAAGCTGCGTCAAAAGCGCCCGAAGGAATGCGCGAGATGCTGTACCAGCGAGCCGCCACGAAAATGATGGAAGAAGGCGATACGGAGCGCGCCCGCCAGCTCATCAACGAACGCGTCAAAGACCCCGATCATCGTAAAATGATGCTCACCCAACTGGATGAATTCGCCGCAATGAAAGCAGCCGAGCAGGGCAAGATCGAGCAGACTCGAAAATTGCTTGCCACGCTTCGCACCAACGAAGAGCGCGTGATGGCGCTGGCGCAGCTTGCCACCGGCGCAGCCGCCAGAGGCGACAAGAAGGTCGCGCTTCAATTGCTCGACGAAGCGCGCGGCATGATTAGTGGTCGAGCCAAAAACTTCACCCAGTTGGGCGCGCAACTGGCAATCGCACGCGCTTACGCTCCACTCGATGCGTCGCGCAGTCTGGCGATTCTCGAACCTATAGTAGACCAACTCAACGAACTGCTGGCGGCGGCGGTCGTGCTTGGTGGATTCATTACAGAAGAATTCGTCAGGGACGACGAAATTACGATGGAGCCTTTGACGATGATCTCCAACGGATTTGCCGGGAACTATGCAAATGATGTTAAGGCGCTGGCGCTTGCCGATTTTGAGAGGACGAAGGCTCTGGCAGACAGATTCCTGCGCGACGAGATACGCATCATCGCGCGACTGCTGTTAGCGCAAAGCATTCTGTCGCCGCAACAAGGGCCGCAGAATGAGCCGAAAAAAATGACCACTACGACCGGAACAATCGAAACCTTCGACGTGCCGAATTGAGACCAGCCAGCCTTGCGGCTTCGCCCTGAGCTTCGCCATGTGATTTGGATTGAACCGGCGCTCTTATCGGCTCGTATCGAAAGAGAGTTACAATTCAGGGCTTAACCTGTCAGGCCAAGCTCACGGCAGAAGAGTTGGAGGAATCATGTATTGTTCATCTTGCGGGACTGAAGTCACGTCAGGCCTAAATTTCTGCAATCGCTGCGGAGCAAATCTTAGTCAAGCCTCGAATCTGCCGGAACAGCCGGTGCGCTACGTTAGTTTGACGGGCCCGACCATCGCTATCGCCTTGATGGTGGTCATTGGTTTGGGAATCACCTTTGCGAGTGTGTCGGAGTTAGCCAAGAATAACTTTCATCCGGTGGCGCTGACGTGGATGGTGATTGCCGGTCTCGCCATGATTGCCAGCGTTGCCGCTCTCATCATCCGTCAATGGTCGAATCTGGCGGGAGTAGTCAAGCCAAAGGAACAACCCCTTCCGCGCAAGAAATCTGCTGACAAAGAATTTGCCCCGGCGCAGCTTCCGCCGCTGAGGTCTGAGCCTGTCTCAAGCGTCACCGAACACACCACACGCACCTTCGAGCCTGCTTACAGAGAGCGTGAGCGCAGGAAGTAGCGTTGTGATTAAGCGTCACGAACAAAACTGATAAGAGGTAGACCGGGATTAACAAGATGGACAGGATGAAGAGAAGAAGCATCAAGGTACATTGCTGATTCTTCTTTTCTTAATCTTGATAATCCTGTTAATCTCGGTCTATTCCTTTCCTTGCCTCCTCGCCAATTCTCCTGACCTTAGATTCATAGACAAAGCGTGCGTCTCTTCTTTGGCAGCATGGACGACGGTGATATGCTGTCGCCACACAAAATGGAGAAGGGAATCAGCGAAATCGTCGGTCGCGGCGACCTCGATGAAGGCCGTAGCACAGAGGTCTATCGCGCCCTGCGCGCGCTTTTGTGCGCGACGTGCGGGGCAGAGATTGCGGAGGGCGTGCTGTTTACGCGGCGCAGAGTGAAGGGCATCGGCCTGCGTATCATGCCTCAATGCCCGAAGTGCGCGCCGTTTAGGTTGCAGGCCGACAGGAAAGAAAAGTCGGCTTTGCTTCGATCATTGCTGGGCGAACAACCCGCAGATGCTTCCAGACCGGCGGGCGTTTCATCCGAAGTTGATGCAGAGGCGCAAGCAAAAGCAAAGAGCGTTGATGAGGCAGTCCGTCAACGGCTTGGGCCTGCGCTCAAGCGCGGTCGTCGCGGACGCAAATGAAATTGATATTGAAACTTTCTTTGTTAAGAGCCACACGGGGAGAAGCCTAAATGAGATACAGGCGATTCGGACGCAAAAATTGGCAGGTGAGCGAAATCGGCTACGGCATGTGGGGAATGGGAGGTTGGAGCGGGTCGAACGACGAAGAATCTTTATCTTCCTTGCAGCATGCAGTTGAGTTGGGCTGCAATTTCTTCGATACAGCCTGGGCATACGGCGAGGGGCGTAGCGAGCGCCTGCTTGGACAACTCGTGCATGCCAATCCTGAGAAGAAACTCTACACGGCGACGAAAATTCCCCCCAGGAATCGTCAATGGCCGAGCCGCAGTGAGTTCTCTTTAGACGACAGTTTTCCTCCCGATTATATAGAAGAGTACGTTCACAGGAGTTTAAAGAACGCGAGCCTTGAGAGTTTCGATCTGATGCAGTTTCATGTCTGGGAAGACACCTGGGTGGAGGATGATCGCTGGGCGAAAAAGATGGATGAGCTACGAAGCGAGGGATTGATTCAAGCCATTGGCATCAGCCTCAATCGTTGGGAACCCTGGAACGGTGTGCGAACGGTGCGGAGCGGATTGATAGATGCCGTGCAGGTGATCTACAACATCTTCGATCAGAACCCGGAGGACGAACTGTTTCCGGCCTGCCGCGAGAATGATGTGGCGGTGATTGCACGCGTTCCTTTTGATGAAGGTACATTGACGGGAACGTTGACGAAGGAGAGCACGTGGCCTGAAGGGGACTGGCGCAATACTTATTTCGTCCCGGAGAACTTAATTCCGAGTGTGGAGCGGGCGGACGCCCTCAAGCCGCTCGTGCCTGCCGGGATGACGATGCCTGAGATGGCTCTGCGCTTCATTCTTAACAACCCGACCGTCAGCACGATTATTCCGGGAATGCGAAAGTCCGGCCACGTCGAATCGAACATCGCCGCCAGCGACGCCGGTCCTTTGCCGGAAGAATTACACGCACAATTGCGCGAGCACCGTTGGGAGCGCAAACCGACGGGCTGGTCACAATAAAGAGCAGGGATAAGGGATGAAGAAAAGAAAGAAGGCAGAAGGCACAAAGCAGTAGGCAGCATACCTCAGAAGTTTACTGCCTTCAGCCTACTGCCTTCCGCCTTCTCTTCCTTTCATCCCTCATCCCTGCTTTTCTACGGCTTCGCCGAACTGCTGACTGCTGTGGGAACTTCGGCGATGCGCTGGCCGCTTGTGCGATCAAACACGGCATTGCGCAGGAACTGCTCGCTCGTCCAGGGTGGAGCATCGCCGCCCAGGTATTTTTGAAACCATTCGAGGTGAGCCGTGTAGTAGAGCGCCATCTCGTACCAACTCGGCCAGTGGCCTGCGTTCGAGTAGATGATGAGCCGCGAAGGGACGTTCATCTTTTTCAAATCCGTGTAGAAATGCAGCGACTGCGTGTAGGGCACTCGATAATCGCGCTCGCCTGAGATGACAAGCGTCGGCGTCTTGAAATTCTTGACGTGATTCGAGGGCGACCATTTTTCATAGTTCTGAGAGTTCAGGGGCGTGCCCTTTAAGTCCCATTCCGGAAACCAGAGTTCTTCGGTCGCGCCGTGAAATGAGCGCAAATCGTAGATGCCCATCATCGAAGCCAGCGCCTTGTATCTGTCCGTGTGTCCCTGCATCCACATCATCATGTAGCCGCCATAAGACCAACCCATCGCGCCGATGCGTGTGCGGTCAACGTAGGGAAGTTTTTCCAGCGCGTCCGTCACCTTCATCAAATCTTCATAGACGCGCCCGCCCCAGTCGCCGGAAATCTGTTCCGTGAATTCCTGGCCGTAGCCGACCGAGCCGTGCGGGTTCGGGAAAGCCACGATGTAACCCGCGCCCGGATACACCTGCCAGTCGCCGCGAAACGCGTCCGCCCACTGCGACTGCGGCCCGCCGTGAACGTTCAGGATAACCGGATATTTGCGCGACGGATCGAAATTATGAGGCTTGACGAGAAAGACATGAATCTTAGCTCCGCCTGAGCCTGTGACCCACATCTGTTCAGCCGGGCGAATGTCCACTTCGTTCATCAATGGTTCATTGAAGCTCGAAAGTTTCATCGGTTTCGCTGCACGCCCGCCGCTCATCTCTGCGCTATAAATCTCGTTTGGCTCGCCGACGGAACGCTTGATGTAGAAGAGGCGTCGTTCTGCCGTGTCGAGCTCAAAAGCATCAATCGTTTTATCTGCCAGAAGCTGCGTGATTGTCTTTGAGCCAACGTCGAGACGATAGACGGGATTCTGCCCTTCGACCGGGCCGGTGAAGTAGATTGATTTTGAATCATTAGACCAGTGGTAATCTTCCACCCAGTTGCGAAACGATTCCGTCAGCACTGTTGTCTTGCCCGTCGAGCGATCATAGAGCGCGAGGCGAAAAAGGTCTGACTCGTAGCCCGGCTGCTTCTGCATGCGGTAGGCGATGTAGCGGCCATCGGGAGAATACTTAGGACTCCCGTCATAGGCCGGATTCGCCGCCGTGATGTTGCGCGGCTTCGGCTCGCTGTCACCCAGCGAAATGAGCCACAGGTCGTTGTTGGTCGAAGTCGCGGGAGAAGCATCGTGGTTGGAGACGTAGACCAACTCCCTGCCGTCGGGCGAGAAGTCGTATTGCACAGGGCCACCGAGTTGGAACGTCGGCGCGTCATAATTACCGGGTGTGACATCACGCATCTCGCCCGTGGCGACGTTGACGATGAAGATATGCGTGCGCGTTCCGTCTTTCCACGCCGTCCAGTGGCGATAGAGCAGGTCGTCGGCCATGTGAGCTTTGAGCGATCCGGCTTCCCAGCGTTCCGCAATCTTCTTGTTGCAGGCATCATTACCATTGCATTCCGGATACACGTCTGATGAGAAAGCTATCCATTTGCCGTCGGGCGACCAGACGGGGTCTGCGACTCCGGTCGAGAGGTTGGTAACCTTGCGCCACTCGCCGCCGCTCGCGGGCATCAGGTAAAAATTCGAGCTGCCATCCTTTGAGCTGGTGAGCAGGATTTGACGGCCATCAGGCGAGTAGGACGGCGAATATTCGCTCTTGTCGCCGATGGTCAACTGGCGCGGATTGCGCCCGTCCATATCCATCGCCCAGATGTGGCTGGTGCGTTTCGCACGCGCGAGGTCGGAGGTCGTGACGGCGAAGAGCACTGTTCTACCGTCAGGAGACACGTGCACATCCGAAAGATTCTTGACGCGATAGAGGTCTTCAATCGTGAACGCGCGCTTCTGCGCGTGCAGGAAAGTAGACGAGAGCAGCAAGATAACTGAGAGCAAGAGAACGCGACGCATCATTCGTTTGACTCCTTTGGATAGGGACAATGCCTGCAATTATTGTCGCAACAAAAGCCGCGACGTAGAAGATAGTTTGCTGTAAAGACATAGAGACCGTTTTCGAGATAATAGTCTTCGTCTTCGATTAAGGATAGCTCCGAACTGTTTTTTGGTGGATTAACCGATAGATCAGCCCTGGCAGAATTGTTCTTCATCGCGGCTGTCTAGTTTATCGGAAACGGGCTGGTTTGAAAAAGAGAGATAGCTTGACGACAGAATCCGAGCCACCGCCCACGCGTCATTCAGCGATAGCCCTCGGCCTGGAGTGTGAAGAGTTCGGCGTAGAGTCCGCCGCGCGTGACCAATTCGGAGTGTGAGCCTTCTTCGACGACGTGCCCTTCGTCGAGCACGACGATGCGGTCGGCCATGCGGACGGTCGAGAAGCGGTGCGAGATGATGACGGCCATGCGCCCGCGCATCAATTCGGCGAACCGGTGGAAGACTTCGTACTCGGCTCGCGCGTCGAGCGATGCGGTCGGCTCATCAAGGATGAGCACCTGCGCGTCGCGCATGTAGGCGCGAGCCAGCGCGATCTTCTGCCACTCGCCGCCGGATAAATCCACCCCGCCCTCGAATCGTCGCCCCAGCATCTGCCTGTACTTTCCCGGTAGACGCGCGAGGAGCGTTGCCGCCAGAGATTTCTCTGCGGCAGAGACGATGACGGGCGGCGTTTGATGCTCGCTGATGACGGGCGATGTTTGAGCGCTACTCGCGTCGCCCGCCTCTTTCATTAGAGCCTCGTGCTTATCGCTCGTCGCGCCGCCTGCATTCGTCGTAGCGCTGGAAGGCGATTCGTTGCCCGGAGAGTCCAGGTATTCGCTCACACTTTCAATCTCGCCAACACCAATGTTCTCGTCAAAGCGCAAATCGTAGCGATAGAAGTCCTGAAAGATAACGCCGACGTTGTGGCGCAAGCTCTCAAGGTCATAATCGCGCAGGTCGCACCCGTCAAGCAGGATGCGCCCCTCGGTCGGGTCGTAGAGCCGCGCGAGCAGCTTGACGAGCGTCGTTTTGCCCGCACCGTTGCCGCCGACGAGTGCGAGGCGTTCGCCCGGCTGCAAGCTGAAGTTAACGCCGCGCAGCGCCCACGTCTCACTGCCGGGATAGCGGTAGCCTACATTCTCGAAGACGAAGCCTTCGCGGAGCGGCCTCGGCACGGACGGTGCGCCCGCACGTGAGGCGACTGTAGGCGTGGTCTCAAAGAAGTCGAAGAGGTCTTTAAGGTAAAGACACTGCGTGTAGATTTGCCCAGCGCCGGAAAGCAGTCGTTGAATGAGGTCGCGGCTGCGCATGAAAGAGGCTGCAAGAAACGTCAGCGTGCCGAGAGAGATTGCTCCGCGCACGGCTCGCAGGAGGATGACGCCGTAAGCGCCGTAGTAGCCGAGCAGCCCGACGATTGAGAGCAGCGTGGCGACGACGCTCTTGCGTATCGAGAGCCGCTTGTTCTCTTCGTAGAATTTATCGGAGAGAACGCGGTAGCGCTCGACGAGCCAGGGCGCGAGGCCGAACATCTGGACTTCCTTTGCCGGTCGGTCGCTCGCGCCCAGATAGCGCAGGTAATCAAGTTGACGGCGCTCCGGCGTCCAACGGAAGAGAAGCGAGTATTCGAGCGACGCGTAGTGCGCCTCGCCTAAAAAGCCGGGGACGACCGCCAGCGCAAGCAGCAACAAGAGCCAGGGGCTGTAAACCAGCAGCACCGCGCCGAGGCTGAGCAGTGTTAAGGCATCCTGCCCCATCGAGAGAAGCTGTGCGAGCAGCCCGATTCTTCCGGTCGTCTGGCGGCGCGCTCGGTCGAGTTGGTCGTAGAAGGCAGGGTCTTCAAACTGGTAAAGATCGAGCGACGCGGCGTGCTGCATCAGCAGGACGCTCGTGCGGTTTGAGAAGAGGTCGCCGAGCAGGCTTTCGACGACCGAAGAGACGCGCGACAAAGTTTCGCCCACAAACGCGAGCGCGATCTCCAATCCGACCAATTGCCAGAGCAATCGCGTGTCAAGCGCCCCGCCCCGGGCGGCAACCACCGCGTCGATGATGAGCTTCCCGACGAGCAGCACGGCGACGGGGACGAAGGCGCGCACGAGCCGCAGCAAGACCATCGCTACGGTCAGCCCGCGATGCGTTTGCCACACGAGCCTGACGAACGGCGGGACGTTGCGCAGCACAGCGATTCTCTCGCGAAGTGTTGGCGACTCAGGCGTGGAAGGAGGACGACGCCTCGATGCGTGTGGGGATGACATTAGAACAATACCTGTGCGCGCCCGGGTCAGCAGGTCAGGCCGACGACCGACTCCCAGGTGGCCAGCGCATGCGGCAGGTCATACTCGGAGACGCGCGCCCGCGCAGCCTCGCCCAGGCGAGAGCGCAACTCGCCGTCACTCGCCAGCCTGCGCAGGGCGACGGCAAGAGCGGCTGCGTCGTTGACGGGCACGACCAGCCCCGTCACTCCGTCCTCGACTAATTCCAGTGGGCCGGGAGCGCCGTCGCTCACGATCACAGGTAGCCCGCAGCTCATGGCTTCGAGCAGAGCGTTCGGCGTTCCTTCGACGCGCGAAGGCAGCACGAAGAAATTCGCGGTGTGGTAGAACGCGTGCGGGTCTGTCACCACTCCGTGCCAATCCACGCGCCCTGCGACGCCGAGCCGCTCGGCCCTTACCCGCAAGGAATCCTTGAGTCTGCCATCGCCGACGATTGCGAGCCGCCATCCCGTCGAGATCGTCGCCCACGAGCGCGAAGGCGTCGAGCAGCACGTCGTGGGCTTTGTCCCAGACGAGACGACCGACGGTGAGGAAGGACGGCGAAGGTGACACGGGCGCGCCGCCGTTTCCGTTCTTGAAGACTAGGGGGTTAGGAACAAAGGCCAGCTTCTCCGGCTCGACATATCCGCCCATGTCCGCGAGAGCGCCCCGCGTGTTCGCCGTCACGATGTCGGCGCTACGGTAGTGCTTACGCCACATCAAATCCCACAGCCCGAATCTCGCCAGACGGCGTGGATCGTTACGCTCAGAGATAATCACGCGCCTGCCCAGCCCCTCGCACGCCCTCAGCGTAATGATGTTGATGGATGTGCCGAACGACACTACCACCGGCGATTCGACGCTCCTCAAAGCGCGCCGCAAAGCCCACGACTCGTATTCAATAAAAAGCCGGAAGTTTAGGCTATAGAAGCGTTCGGCGAAGAGGTGGTATAGCGGCCAGCCGAAGAGGGATATGATCCAGGGCCTTGCGGCCTTCAGCTCCGAGAGGCGGGTCTTGAGCTTTTTAAAGGACTCGGCTATCCAGGTCAGCCTGGCCCTATCTATGATGACGTGGTGGACTGAGGGGTCGAGCGCGAAAAACCGTCGCCGGTCGTGCATCGTGATAACGCATACCTTCCGCCCGCGTTGAGTCCATTCATTGGCAAGTGTGGAGACGACCCGCTCGATGCCTCCCGCGTCGAGACTGTTACAGACAAGGATGATCTCAGCAGAAAAGTCCATTTGCCGGGGTATAAAGGCTCGAGCAATCCCTTTTGCTCAATAAGTCTTTAACGCGTTCGCGAAGACGATGATGATACCACAGCACGCGCCACCCCAGACGATTCCGCCGCAGGCTGCACCCCGAATAAATACGCGTCGAGCAAAGCCGCCCATAACATAATTGCCAAAGCACGAGAATGAAAGAGGTGCTACCCGTGCGGTCGGGTTGGATGTCTGGTTCGGCGGCGCGTCAAAAAAGCCGGCTCCCTCGAAATAAGATAAGATAGCCATGAATCAGCATCGGCAGCGAGCCAACCACAGCCGCCGCGACCAAACCCGTAACTTTGACCCGTTTGCTTTTCACGGCTTTAATAAAGAGCCAGAAATAATATGGAAGGTATAACAGGATGGCTGTTGCCAGACCGGGAACATATTGCTTATCTACCACACCTCCGACGATGTGGAAGAGAGCATTTGCCAGCATCAAAAAACTGAGCCAGGCGAGGGAGAGAGTCAGAGAGAAGGCGGAGCGTGAGAACCATTCAATTCCCACAACAAGCAGGGTAATAACCAGCGCCGAGATATTTACTCTCCAAAAGAGCGGGGAAGTTATCCCGCGAGGGACATGAGCGTTGAACCATTCGACGAAACGCGGCGACTCTTCCAGAAAATGACCGATGAAGATGAATGGCGCTAAGAGGAGCGCACGAGAAAGATAATTCATTTGCGATCATCCAGTCAGCGGATATTACAATCGCATTCGATTATTTTTGTTCACTTCACCGTCAACACTGTCTTTGCAAGATACTCGGTCAGGTTGCCGCGTTTCATCATGAGTTCGCGCTTGCCCCACGTGATGATGTAAACGCTGTAAGTTCCGGCGGGCAGCTTTAGCTCGTCGCCGACCGTCGCATACTTGGTGTTCTTCTCGCCGATGTTCTGCTGATACTCATTAATGAAGTCCACGTCTTTGCCGTCAGCATCCTGCTTGTAAAAGACGATGCCGATGAAGTCCACTCCGACCGGCCCTTTATTTTCAAACAAGACGTTGAAGGGCGAGTTTGCTGCCCATTCGTTCGACTGTCCGACGCATTTCCAGTCGTCATCAATCTCTTTGCAGATGCTAACCTTGCCCTGTTTGGCGGCAGTGTTGCCAGCCGCTTTGTCCTGGGCTTGAGCGGTAGAGACAAATAACATCGAACAGCAAACCGACAGCGCAAAAACCACGAGATAACGAGTTCGTTTGGGCGACAGCATAATCGTTTACTCTCCTTTCATACCGGCGAATATTAGCGACCGCGAGTGTCACAGGTCAATATCAAGTCGTGCTGCCGGAAGGACGCAAACGACCCATCATGTGCGAATCAACATAACGCCCATCGCGGAAGGCATGTTGGCGTAGCGTCCCCTCATGCTCAAACCCGAACCGCTCATAAAGGCGTATCGCTGGCTCATTATCCGTGTAGACCTCAAGCTCCAGTCGCGTGAGGTTGAGCCAGTTATCCGCGAGGTCAAGACCTGCGCGCATCAGGGCAGCTCCGACACCTTTGCCCTGCCACTCCTCGTGTACGCACATTCCGATTGCTCCGACGTGCCGCCTCCGGGGTCTGTTCGGAAAAGTAATTACGTCGAACATCCCCACCACACGCTCACCCACGACGGCCACCAGTTTGTATGTGCCGTCGTCCGGCTGAGCAAGCCGCTGCCGCCACTGTTCACGGGACGGACATGGCAACTGGAGTGTCCCCGCATATACTTTCGGGGAACTAAATATTTCGTAGATAGCCGAACAGTCATCCGGCTCAGCCCGTCGTATCTGTAGACCTTCAACTTCCAATGCTTTCACCTCGTTTTAGCCGCGAAGCCGCCCAACGCTGGAATTAACACGCTGAGCGCAGGCAGACAATCTACAACGCGAGGAAGCATCATGAAAAGAATGCTATCGAGGCGTCGGGTTGAATGAGTTGCTAGGCTGCGCCATCACGGACTACTTTGAATTCCTAGATAGAAAGAAAGTTGATCCAGAATCAATAACCCAATAGTTGCTCCCTTCAATGAATAATCATTGGCTGGAGCTACACCATGAGCGACGGAGTGCCGAGATAAAACATTTGGGTTATTAGGGTCAAAATTTGCGAAGTACACCTCTTCTAAGTAGCGCCGAAAATTATTCGGCAAAAGTAAACTAAAATTGTGCATCTCATCCGCTCTAGCATCAACTACCGATGTCACTAGGTTCTTTGGAGATGGCTTGACATTCTTGTTGATGGATGAAAGATATGTCCTCATCAATCCTTCAATTCTAGGGTATAGGATTGAGGCTGTGCTGATATAGTCTCCGGTCAAGTATCTTTCCGCCGCCTGTTTGAAGAACATGAAATGGGACTCAAAGAGATTGTTCCTCTCCCATTTCTTCAGCATTGAAGGAAGTAAATCTGTTAATTCCTTAGAAATTCTTTCTGTAAGCTCATCAACATTCCACCCTTCTTTTGCGTAAGTAATAATCTCTCTGATAGTTCTGTTCTTGAGTGAAATAAAAGGAAACCATTTTTGAGCAATTAATGCATCCCATCCTGCCTCAGTTAGCTTGAATAAATGCTGAAAACTCAAATATGCGTAATACTGTCCAAAGAGCAGTTCCAAGTCGTAATCTCTAGGTGAGAAATCGGGGCCGACTAATGGTTTCAGGTCATAGTAAAAGCCTTTCCGCCATCCTTTTGAAAACAAGAATACGATTCCTGCATCATCTGGAATAGTAATGCCATGCAATATAAGCCTCTGAATATCCGCGATGTCATCCGAGAAAACAGGTTGACCAGCCTCTATATCTCTCCCTTTAATAATGATTCTCGTCCGAATATCTAATTCATTTACATATACGGTTGCAGTCTCGTCTCGCCGAATGATTGCTAATAAATGATCTACTATTGAACTTTTAATCCCCCGTTCTTGGGGAAGAGAATTAATAATGCTTGAGGGGATTCCTTCAAGCCGACTAATAAAAATGTCTCCATCTTCTGAGGAAGTAAACTCCCTAACGATAACCGAAACATTTTCTCCCTTTCTTGCAGAAGAAGCTGCATATCCATTAGGAAAATCTTTCGATGTAATCTCATAAGGCATAGAATCTCTCCGACTTAGCAGTCTAACTACTGATTATGTGGACTGGGTTAATATAATACGTCATACCTGCGTGTCATATAAATTTGGTTCAGATAGGGACGCTTCCAGAAATATACCTGACACCTAAAGCAATCTTCTCCAATTCCTGCCCTGAATGAAAAGGTGATATTCTCTCGCTTCCTGCCGAAATACCGTTTTTCTCGTCCACGGGTGTTAATAAACTTCAACGAGGTGCGTTTTATGGGTGGAGACAACCTGAAGGAGGAACCCGTGCAAGCTGCTGTGTCACACCTTAAACCCTTGCCTGAGCCGCCCAGAGAGCTGGAAAAGCTCTTTCGCGAGCATAACAACCTCATCTTTCGCACAGCCTATCGCGTCACCGGCAGCGCCGAAGACGCCGAAGACGTGCTGCAAACCGTTTTTCTACGCTTAGCGCGGCGCGCGGAAATTGATCTCGCGCCCAGTCCCGCGAGCTATCTGCATCGCGCCGCCGTCAACGCTTCGCTGGATTTGGTTCGCAGCCGCACGACAGCTAAATCTGTGGCGATTGAAGATATGGAAAGCGACTTTGCCCGAAAATTCCGCGCTCAACCCGGAAGCACGACACGCTGACCGCGAATTGCGGAAACTGATTCAGCAGGCCGTGTCGCGTCTCGGTGCAGCAGCCGCAGAGATGTTCGTACTTCGTTATTTCGAGGGCTACGGCAATAGCGAGATTGCAGAGATGCTCGGCACATCGCAGATGGTCGTCGCCGTCACCCTGCACCGCTCCCGCGCGCGTCTCCGTAAAGAAATAGGCAATTATCTGGAGAAACATCATGAAGCGTAATCGTAAAGAACTTGATTCAGTGCTCGACCGTGTCGCTGCCGGAATCCGCAGCGAAGAGCTTGACGTAATGGTCGTCGAGAGCGCCGCAGATCGCGTCTGGGCGCGACTCTCAAAGGAGGGCGTGGTTGAACTGCCCGTGACGAAAGCGGTGGATGAGATTCGCGGCTGCGCGGATTTTCAGGCGTTGATTCCGGCGTACCTGAGGAAAGAACTGTCTGAAGCGCGCACCCTCCTGCTTGAAGATCACACGCGGGAATGCATTCCTTGTCGCAAGGCTTTGAAGGCCGCGCGCAATGGCAGCGCACAGTCTACCAGCGCGGCTCAACCTATCAGGAAAGCGACGCTGACTGTGCAGACGCCCGTTTGGAAATGGGCAATTGCCGCGACGCTCGTCATCGGAGTCGGCCTCGCAGCTTTCACCATCTATCGTCGTATCTCGGTCGAAGCGCGCGCCACCATTCAGGCGGCTAACGGAACGGTTTTCAGAGTGACTGAGACGGAAAGCCGCGCTGTCGGGGTCGGCGAGGAGATTAGCAAGGGTGAGAGAATCCGCACGGCGAAGGATGCCGCAGCGGTTGTGAAACTGGAAGACGGCTCGCTCGTGGAAATGCGTGAGCGTTCCGAGCTGTCTTTGAGCCAGAACTCTTCGGGGACGACGATTCATCTGAATCGTGGCAACGTCATCGTCGAAGCCGCGAAGCAAAAGGGTGGAAATCTCTACGTGGCGACGGACGATGCGCTCGTCTCCGTGACGGGCACAATCTTCTCTGTCAACAATGGCACAAAGGGATCGCGCGTCTCCGTTGTCGAAGGCGAAGTCCACGTCAATCA
This sequence comes from uncultured Acidobacteriota bacterium, assembly GCA_963811065.1. Taxonomy (GTDB): domain Bacteria; phylum Acidobacteriota; class Blastocatellia; order Pyrinomonadales; family Pyrinomonadaceae; genus QHXM01. The sequence goes on along the minus strand of CAWEPR010000006.1, from coordinate 9,132 downwards.
CGCGGGCGATGAGAAAGTTCTTCATCCGGGCGACCAGACGACCACGAACGCGAGCCTTGAATTGATTCCGATTCAGGAAGAGGTGGCGTGGAGTCGCAACGCCGAGCGCTACGCGAAGTTGATGATGGAACTCACCGCGCTTCGACGCGAAGTGGATCAGAAAGCTCCTCGTCCAGGCGTGCGCTACTCCACACGCCTGCTCGACCTCGTTCCAGACGGAACGGTTGTCTACGGCGCGCTGCCGAATCTCTCTGCAACGCTGGTCGAATCGCACAGGATTATGCAGGAGCGCATCCAGCAGAATGCCGCTCTGAAAGAATGGTGGAAACAGGACAAAGGCCCTTCGCCTGGTGGCCCTAATCTTGACCAGATCATCGGAGAGATTAACCAGTTCGGCAAATATCTCGGCGCGGAGATCGTGGCGAGCGCGAAGATGGGCGAGCGTGGGCCTGAAGACCCGCTGGTGCTTGCGGAGTTGAGCGACGCAGCAGGCTTCCGCCCATTCCTCGAACAGAAAATCGCGGCGTTCACCGCGACGGAGAAGGGCGCTCCGAAGATTCGCATCATTGATGACCCGCTGACTGCGACTCAAGCAGCAGCTAAAGACGGAAAGCAAGTCCACGAAGTGCTGGTCTGGATTAACGGCGATTTGCTGGCTGCGGCGCCCAGGCTTGAGCAGTTGCAGCAGTTTGCGGCGCAGTTGAAAGCGCCCGAGACAAACAACTTCAAGGCAAGCTCTTTCTACGCGCGTCTGGCCGAGACTTATAAAGCGGGAGCGGGGCTGATTGTCGCCGCTGATCTGGAAAAGATAATTGGCCGGATGGTGCGTGAATCGAATGACCCGAATGCCGCCAAAAACAACGAGACTTACAAGCAGTTGGGGCTGATGAGTCTCAAGCATTTCGTCGTCGAACAGAAGGACGTGGAAGGCAAGACGAACAGCCGCGCGATGGTGAGCTTTAAGGAACAGCGCAGCGGCATCGCTTCGTGGCTCGCCGCGCCCGGCCCGATGGGAGCTTTGAATTTCATCTCGCCCGACGCCAACATGGTTGCGGCCTTCGTCGTCCGCGAGCCTTCTTCGCTCGTTGACGAACTGCTCGGCTACCTCGACACGGCCAGCCCGCGCTTGCGGCAGCACCTCAGCGTGCTTGAGGGGAATCTCGGTCTGAAACTGCGCGAGGATTTCGCAGCACCTCTGGGCGGAGAATTCGCCTTCGCAATTGACGGGCCTATCTTGCCGACGCCTTCGTGGAAGATGGTCTTCGAGGTTTACGATCCGGCGCGCTTGCAACAGACCTTCGAACGCGTGGTGGAAGAAGTAAACAAACATGCCGCTAAAGAAGGCAGGGGCGGTTTAGCGTGGGAGCGCAGCGAAAGCGGCGGGCACACTTTCTACACACTGAAGTCTGTGACCTACGGCGTGGAACTTCATTACACCTACGCTAACGGCTACTTTGTGGCCGGGCCGAGTCGCGCGCTCGTGGAACGCTCGCTCAAGTATCGTGAGTCCGGTTTCACCTTGCTGCGCTCGCCGCGCTTCACCTCGACCTTGCCCGCGGACGGCAACGTCAACTTCTCCGCCATCTTCTATCACGACCTGGCTCCCTTGCTCGCGCCCGTTGCCGGGCAGATGGAGAAGGCCGCGAAGGATTTGCCGGAGGAACAGCAGCGGGCAATCCGCGCGATCGCCGATGCTCCGCCGACGCTCGCCTACGCCTACGCGCAGGGCGACCGCATCATCTTCGCCGCCGACAGCGAAGGCGGGCCGTTCGGCCTGAGTCCGGCGAGCCTGATGGGGCTTCCAAACTCATTCGAGGTGCAGCATATCCTCGGTCGGGCTATGCACGGTAAAAAAGAAGTTAATTCGGTGAAGGAGAAATAGAGATGATGCCGATTAGTAAATTCCAAAGCTCAAAGATGATCGTTGTCCTTATCTCTCTAGGCGTAGTGCTGGCGTTTCAGGGCTGCGGGGCGTTCAGGGTTTTCAATAGAGATAACACTGTCCTGGGCGCTCACCCGGTGACAATCACACCCTGCGGCTGGAAGCTGGAAAACAAGTTCGGTGGCCCCGTCAAAGATGAGCAGACGGGTAAGACTTACTATAAACATTCATGTGGCGAAACAATCGTGACCATCAAGGATGAAGAACTTGTCGTCAACGGCAAATCCTACGGCAAACTTGCAACGTCAACCGATTCGGTAAAAGTTGATGGTGGCAAGGTGTTCGTCAATGGCAAGGAAGTTCAAGCGATGGCTGACACCGCCCTCGCCGAAAGCGGGAAGTAACACGGGCAGCCGGGGAGACGGATGTGAAACGCAAAAACCTATTCAGGTTAATAATCGTCGGTCTGGCTTCCTGGCTTGTCGGGGTGGGTGTTATCTCAGCCATCTCCTATTTCATCTATGAAGAACTAAGCCTCGCAGACTTGCTCGGGTTTGGCGGAATGTCTTTGATAGCTTCTGTGTTTGTTTTTACAGTGCTCTACGCGCCGGGACTTTTCTGGCTGCGGCGACGACTGAGGGGCTGCCAGCCAGCCATTTTCTTTCCGCTGGCATCGGCACTCTTCTTGAATGCTCCACTCTTTATGTTGCTCGCCTTGCTGGCCGGAAGGAAGATGGTGACGTCCGAAGCAGTCCTGTTTGCGAGCGGTTTCCTGACAATGGGACTGGTCTTCGGATTGGGCTTTATCTGGAGCTACCGCGATAGAGACGTTCGCGCGACCTCCAGTTGACCTTATTTATTTTGATCGCTAAAGCTGTAAGGAGATTAAAACGCACATCATGCGTAAAACTGCCTCGCCTTCAAGATTGATACTTCTGGTGTTCTTCGCTTCGCTCCTGATGATGCCGTTGACGGCACTTGGTCAATCACCATTTTCGTCAGTGAAGATGGAAGTGGCGCTCAACCAGGAGGGAGCAGACTGGAAGGCCGAAGCAAAGTTCAATGCTCAGGGTCGGGAATTCGCTGACCCTGTACGCGATTTCAAGGCGAGCGGCAACGACCTCTCATTCACGGTGAATATCGGAGGGGCCGATGTGCGTTTTGCTGGAAAGCTGGGTGAGGACAAGCTCGGCGGCACTCTCGAAGCCTTCGAGAAAAATGCAAAGATCGCCACCGGAACGTGGAGCTTGACGCGTCAGAAGGAGAGTTCTCCCACCCCCGGATTAACGGGGAAGTGGAGCGGGACATTTTCCGCACAAATCATTGGCGAACAGGCGTCTGATCCGAACTTCAAGACAGATGTCGCCAATCCCGCTTATCCCAAAACCCATCCGCGCGTACTTTTTGACGAAGCCCACAATAACTTTCACACGACGACCGGGCGATACAAGCCGTTCGTTGACCTTGTCAGTCAGGACGGCTATCAGGTGATAGCCAACAAAGAGAAATTCTCGAAAGCTACACTCGCTGGCTACGACGTTTTAATTATCTCCAATGCGCTCGGCCCCGTAGGCAAACGTGCCAGCGCAGCCTTCACCGACGAGGAGTGTGATGCTGTCAGGGATTGGGTGCAGGCGGGCGGAGCGTTGCTGCTCATCGCCGACCACGCGCCGATGGGGGCCGCTGCTGAGATTCTCTCGAACCGCTTTGGCGTGGACATGAGCAAAGGCTATACGGGCGACCCTGCCAACTATGACAAGCAGGCGGGTGGCCTCAGTCAACTCGTCTTTTCACGCGAGAACAAACTTCTGGGCGAGCATCCGATTACCAGTGGTCGAAATGCCGCTGAACGGCTCAACCGCATTCTGACCTTCACAGGGCAATCATTGCGTGGGCCGGAAGGAAGCGTGGCGATTCTCCGCTTGGCTGAAACCGCCGTTGATAAACTTCCGGGGGCTGAAAAGGAAGTCTCAGCCGCCGGGCGCGCTCAGGGCGTGGCGTTGAAGTTAGGCAAAGGCAGAGTGGTGGTGCTCGCCGAAGCCGCGATGCTGACTGCCCAGATTTCCGCAGAGGGAGAGAAGTTCGGGATGAACCTTCCCGGCAATGATGATCGGCAATTTGCGCTCAACGTCCTGCACTGGCTTTCGGGTCTGTTGAAATAAACGGAGATTGTCTCTCTGAAGAAACTGCGTATGAGCATCGTGCTGGTGCTGTTACATAACTAGCGACTTGGATTAAATATGAAACCTGTCATTGACCTCAACAATCTGAGCGTTCAGTTCGGCTCGAAGACGATTTTGAAAGATGTGAGCGCTGAGTTGCGCGGGCGCGCCATTGGCCTGCTCGGGCCGAACGGTGCGGGTAAGACAACGCTCATCCACACGTTGCTCGGCTTTCATCCTCCTTCGTCCGGCACGGCGCACATCTTCGGCCAGGACATCACGGCGGGCACAAATGAGATTGCCGCGTTCATCGGCTACATGCCGGAGCGCGATTCGTTTATCTCCAAGATGTCCTGCGTGCGCTTCGTCAGTTTGATGGCAGAGCTTTCGGGCTTGCCAACGGAGGCCGCGTTGGAGCGGGCCCACGAGGCGCTCTTCTATGTCGGCTTAGGCGAGGCGCGTTACCGCAATCTTGAAACTTACTCGCTCGGCATGAAGCAACTGGCGAAGCTGGCGCAGGCCATCGTGCATGGGCCGAAGCTGATTATCCTGGACGAGCCGACCAACGGGCTTGACCCGCCGACGCGCCTGCGAATGATTCGTCTCATCCGCGACATCCGCGACAGCGGCCAGGCTCACATTCTGCTCTCGTCGCACCTGTTGCGCGATGTCGAAGAGTGCTGCGAGGAGATTCTGATTTTGAAGGATGGACGGCTGGTCACCTACTGCAATCTGGAAGAAGAGCGCAAGGCCAACCGTAAGTTTCTTGAGATGGAGACGCGCGGAGACACGCGCGCCTTCGCCGAAGCCATCGGGCGCATGGGCTGTGAATATGCGCTGACGGATGAGCGTCGCTTCAAACTCGTCCTGCAAAACGGCATCGAGATACGCGACCTCTACAAGCTCGCAGCAGAGCAGCAAGTACAGATTCGCCGCCTGAACTACAAGCGCGACTCGCTCGAAGACATCTTTTTGAAGGCGATGGAGTAAGGAAGTCTGTCGAGTCCGTCGAGTCTATCGAGTCAAAGCAGGCTCCTAACTTGATGGACTCGCCAGACTCGCTGGACTTAAATTGGAGAATAACAATGGCCGTTTATGACCATACTTATAAGCAGTTTTCGGGCGAGGTGACGCCGCGTTGGTCGCGGTTTATGGTTCTACCGCGCCACTCTTATCGGGGCATTTTTCAGTCGAAGTTCTTCATCTCCTACTTTGTCATCTGCCTGATTTATCCGCTGGCTGCTTCAGTCCTGGTCTATTTGAAGCACAACTCGGAGGCGATGGACGATCATGCAGTTGACCGTCGGGAAGCTCGTGCTCATTGATGAAGAGTTCTTTCAATTCTTCATGTTGTATCAGGGCGGGTGCGCCTTCTTCCTGACGCTGCTGATTGGGCCGCCGCTCGTCTCGCGTGATATGACGAACAATGCGCTGCCGCTCTATCTCTCGCGCCCCTTCTCGCGCGCCGAATATGTGCTCGGCAAGATGTCCGTGCTCCTGATTCTGCTGTCGATCATTACGTGGATTCCGATTCTGCTGGTCTTTCTTTTCCAGTCGTATCTGGAGGGCTGGGGTTGGTTCACGCAGAATTTGTCGGATGGCGGGGGCGATTTTCATCGGAAGCTGGATTTGGATTGTGCTGCTGGCGCTCCTTTCGTTGGCGATCTCTTCGTGGGTCAAGTGGAGAATTGCCGCGAGCGCCGCGTTAATCGGAGTTCTCTTCATCCCCGCGGCGTTTGCCGGGGCGATCAATGAAATCTTCATGACGCGCTTGGGCAATCTCATCAGTTTGCCCAATATCATTAAATCCGTCTGGGGTGGACTTTTCGGATTCGCACACGCAGCCGTCGCGTATTCGCGGCTTCAATAATGGACGGCGAGTCTTTATGGACCTTTACGAGCCTCCGCTCTGGGGTTCCTGGCTGGTGCTGGCCGCCATTTGCGCCTTCTGTTTGCTGCTGCTCGTCCGCAAAGTCAGAGCTTACGAGGTGGTGAGTTAATGAGTGATACCTCTTCACAAATGATCGTCTTCGAGGATGTCTCCAAGTTCTACGGCGAAATCCTCGGCGTCAACCGCGTCAATTTGTCCGTTGCTCCCGGCATCACGAGCCTCGTCGGGCCAAACGGCTCGGGCAAGACCACTCTGATGAACTTGATGACGGGACTGCTTCGACCCACGCGCGGCCAGATTAGTTCTTAGGCATCTCTCCCGATGAACCGGAAGAACTCTTCCGGCATGTCGGCTACTGTTCGCAGTTCGATTCTTTTCCCAGCGGCGTGACCGGGCGCGAGTTCATCGATTTGTTCCTCGGCGTTCACGGCTACGCGAAAACCGAGCTGAAGAACTGACGATGAAGGCGCTGGAACGCGTCGAGCCTCTTGGACGCGGCGGAAAACAAGGTAGCCGCTTACAGCAAAGGCATGAGGCAGCGCGTCCGGCTCGCGCAATCGATCGCGCACAACCCTTCGGTGCTCATCCTGGATGAGCCGCTGAACGGGCTCGACCCGATGGCGCGCGCCGAAACCATCCGGCTCTTTCGCCAACTCGCGGACGAAGGCCTTTATCTGGTCATCTCAAGCCACATCCTGCACGAAGTGGATATGATGTCCGACTGCGTTGTGCTGCTTAATAATGGCTACGTCGTCGCCGAAGGCGACGTGCAAGGCGTGCGCGACGAGATGGACGAAGAGCATCCGATGCAGATTCTCATTCGCTGCGACAAGCCCGGCGTTTTAGCGGCGCGCGTCTTCGAGCATGCCCAGATTGTCGAAGCGAAAATTCACGACGACCGCCAGGGACTCTTTATAAAAACGCGAGATGCGGACAATTTCTATCTGCTCTTGAACCGTGTTGTGGCCGAAGGGCGGTCTCAAGATCGAATCCGTCGACGCCGGCTGACGACGACTTGAGCGCGGTTTACCAGTACCTGATCGGTTCGGAAACGGAGGGAGCGACGTATGAGTTCGAGAGTAGAATCGGCTCTATGGAAAAGAAGGTTAAGACTCTCACCCATCGCTCTGGCGGAGCAGATCGCCGCGATCCTGCGGCTCGAAATCAGAAAAATTTTATGGGCAATCGCGCCGCTCTGATCTACCTGCTGGCGATGTTGCCTGTCCTGTTGTGGCGGCGCCGTCTCTTTAATGCAGACGACATCCGGGAGAATTAAAATCGCCGAAGCGACCGTCGTCTTCGCCGATCTCTACGACGGGATGATTTTGCGCACGGTCATCTTCTTCGGCTGCGCGTGGATTTTTATGAATTTGTTTCGGGGCGAAGTCGTTGACCGGAGTTTGCACTACTACTTTCTCTCGCCCGTCAGGCGCGAAGTCCTCGTCGCGGGGAAATACATTTCGGGGCTGGTGACGGCCATCGTCCTCTTTGTGATGATCACGCCGCTCGCCTCTTCTTGATCTATTTCCGCGCTTTTCAGGCGCGAGAATCACCTGTTTTATCGGGCCCGGGATGAAGCAGGCGCTGACTTATCTCGGCATCACGGCGCTCGCCTGCATCGGCTACGGCGCAGTCTTTCTGATCATCGGACTGTTCTTCCGCAACCCGATCATCCCGGCAATCCTGATCTACGGCTGGGAGTGGATCAACTTTCTGCTGCCGCCGCTTCTGAAAAAATTAAGCGTCATTCATTACCTCCATTCGCTCACGCCCGTTCCGATCCCCGAAGGCCCGTTTGCGTGTGGCCGAGCCGACGCCCGCGTGGCTGACTGTGCCGGGATTAATTCTGGTGACAATCGCCGTGCTCGTCATGGCGAGCGTCCGTATTCGCCAGATGGAGATTAAGTACGGGGGAGACTGAAGAAGGCAAAATTAAAAATTAAAAATGCAAAAGTGGGGCATAAGCCAATTTAAGAAAAATGGTTTCCGCCTCACTTTTGCATTTTTAATTTTGCATTTTTAATTTCCCTCGCTTCTTTTTGGAACTTTTCGAGCCTCCCGCGCGAATCAAACATGGCAGCCGGTAATTAATTGCCCTTGTAGACGAGCGAATGACAGTGCTCACAACTCCCAGTGATAACGAATTGCTGCGGCTACTGTTGGCCGGAGACGAGAGTGCCTTTGTCACGCTGTACCGGCGGCGGCAGGGCGGGATTTATCGCTTTGCGCTCCAGATGAGCGGCTCAGAGGCAATCGCCGAAGACGTGACGCAAGAGGTTTTTATGGTCTTGATGGGTGAGGCAGGGAATTACGATCCGGCGAAAGGTTCGCTCGCCGCCTATCTCTACGGCATCGCGCGCAATCACGTGCTGCGCTCGCTCGCGCGCGACCGCTCCTTCGTCTCGATTGGCGAAGGCTACGAGGAAGACGGCGAGACGGCTTACACGCAGTTAATCGCGCAGGACGACCCGCTCGGCGATTTGACGCGCGGCGAGATGATCGAATCGGTGCGACAGGCCGTCACGGCTTTGCCAGCGCACTACCGCGAAGTCGTTGTCTTGTGCGACCTGCATGAAATGAGCTATGTGGAAGCGGCGCAGGTTCTTGCTGCGCTGTTGGCACGATTCGCTCTCGTCTACATCGTGCGCGCGCCCTGCTCATCGAAAAGCTACGCGCGACGGGTGATCCCGGCACGGCCTCATCCATTGTTAATTCTGCGAGGTGCTTCGCATGAGTTGTCGAAACGTTGAAACGATAATTACTGAACTGGCGCGTGGCCAGATGCTGGAAGCCCGCGCGAAAGAAGATGCGCTAGCACACCTGGAGACCTGCCAGCGTTGCGCTGCGCGATTTGCTGACGAGCAGACTCTGACCAACGGCCTGCGCGCCGTTTCTGTGAGCGCCGCATCAATGGAGACGCCCGCCCGCGTTGAAGCGGCGTTGCTCTCAGCTTTCCGTCAGGGCGCAACCGCTCCGGCAGATTTCAGCCGACACCAACGCGCGACCATTAGCCACGCCCTGGCTTCCCTGGTCTATCGCAGCCGCTGCCGCAATTCTGATTTTCTCTGTGTTTGCTCTCCCACGCCTGCTCCCGGCCCCTTCAACAGAGAGCGCGCAACGGGGCGTGAGCGATGCTCAGCCAAATCCTTCGCCAGCAATCACGACACCTGAATCCGCAGCTGTGCAGGAAAATCCTG
>CAWEPR010000005.1:0-93815 GCA_963811065.1 uncultured Acidobacteriota bacterium | reverse complement strand
CTCAGGTCAAGCCGCGCTCGTTGCGTCCCTGAATTCCTAGTGAGCGCATGCGGCGGTAGAGGTGGCTGCGGTCAACTCCCATCAATTCCGCAGCGCGGCTGACGTTGCCTTCGGCCTCCGCGAGCTTTCGTTGAATAAACTCACGGTGATAAGCATCGGTCGCTTCCTTAAATGAGGGAAACCTGAAGGACGCCGCAGGCGGTTCTTCTCCACCGACCGGCGGGAGGTCCGCGGCACTCACCTTGAGCTTCGAGTTCATAATGACCACGCGCTCCACCGTGTTTCTGAGTTCTCGCACATTGCCCGGCCATGAATAACTCTGCAAGGCATCCATCGCTTCCGCCTCAAAACGCTTGGGCTTCTTGCCGTAGCTGGTCGAGAATTTCTGGTTGAAATGCTCGACCAGAAGCGGCACGTCTTCCAGACGCTCGCGCAAGGGCGGCAACTCAAACGGGATGACATTCAGGCGATAGAAAAGGTCCGCCCTAAAGTTTCCCAGCTCGATCTCAACGTCGAGCCGCTTATTGGTCGCCGCGAGAACGCGCACGTCCACGCGCACGCTCGTTCCGCTCCCGACAGGCTCGAACCGTTGTTCTTCAAGCACGCGCAGCACCTTCGCCTGAACTTTGGCGCTCATGTCCGCGATCTCATCCAGAAAAAGGGTCGCGCTATCCGCCAACTCAAACTTTCCTTTCTTGCTGCCAGTCGCGCCCGTGAATGCTCCCTTCACGTGTCCAAACAACTCTGATTCAATTAACTCTTCGGGAATCGCCGCCGAGTTGACCTCGATGAAGGGGGCGGAGGCACGGCGCGATTGGCAATGAATAGAGCGCGCGACGAGTTCTTTGCCTGTGCCGGATTCGCCGTAGAGCAAGATGCGCCCGTCTGTCGGGGCGACGACCGCAATCTGTTTTCGTAGCGCCCGCATCGCCACCGATTCTCCGACCATCGCATACTCTTCATTCAGCTCGGCAGTGAGTTGCGCGTTGACGCGCTCAAGCCCTCGCTGCCTGAGCGCATTGCGCACAGTCAAGACGGTCTTCTCGATGGAGAGCGGCTTTTCGATAAAGTCGAACGCTCCCAATTTCGTCGCCCGCACTGCCGTTTCGATGTTGCCATGCCCGGAGATCATCACGACTGCCGCATCTACACCCGCCGCACGCAATTGCTCAAGCGTTTCCATCCCGTCAATTCCGGGCAGCCACACGTCCAACAATACGCAGCCATAAGCGCGCCGCTCGAAAGCCTTCAGACACTCTTCGCCCGACGCGACAGCATCAGCCGTCAGCCCCTCGTCCTCCAACACGGCTTTGAGCGTGTCGCGGATTCCCCGCTCGTCATCAACAATGAGAATTGCTTCAGGCATCGTATTGAAGTAGTCAGTAATCAGTAATCAGTTTTCAGTAAGAACAGGTGATGAGCAGCGTTCGTGCTTTTGGTTTTAACTGACTACTGACTACTGATTACTGATCACTTTCTTCACGTATTCGCCGCCGGTAATTCAATCGTAAACTTCGCTCCGCGTGGATGGTTAGCGGCGACACGGATGCGCCCGCTGTGTTCCGTGATGATGCGTTGAACGATGGCGAGTCCCAGGCCTGTCCCACGTTCGCGCGTCGAGAAATTCGGCTGGAAGAGACGCCCAATATCCGGGCGCGGAATGCCGTGCCCCGTGTCCGTCACTTCCGCCATCACAACTCCACGCGCAGGGTCGTGCGCCGTAGCGACTGTGATGCGGCGCTCGCCGTCCAACTCATTCAACGCCTCCAACGCATTTTCAATCAGGTTCACAAACACACGGCGCATCTGTTCGCCGTCGAGCATCGTGGGAGGCAGGCGCTGCGCGAGCAGCACGTCCAGACGCACATCATCCAGACGGTCTTCGTAAAGCGCAACGGATTGCAGCACCACATCGTTCAAATCCGCCGATTCCAGCCGCGCATGCGGGAGACGCGCGAAACGCGAGAACTCATCAACCATCGCCTTCAGCCCGGCCACCTCGCGCGCAATCGTCTGCGTACATTCGTCAACTACCTGGGCGACGCGCTCGCGTTCACGTGCGGCATCACCGTTTGAGTTGCCGTTTCCCGCGCCATTTCCACCGGCCGTCTCGCGGTTGAAATTTCGCGCGATGCGCTCGGCTGAGAGTTGAATCGGCGTCAAGGGATTCTTAATTTCATGCGCCATGCGACGGGCGACCTCGCTCCAGGCGGCGGCACGCTGCGCGGTCAAAAGCTCCGACAAATCCTCTACGACGAGCACGACGCCGCGTCCTTCACCGGAAAGTGAGCGCAGGGCTGTGGCCTTCAGCGCGACCGGAATACTCGTGTTGTCCGGCGATGAATTGCGTCCCAGTTGAGTCTGCTCTGCCGCGTGCCCCGTGCGACGCGCGCGACGCAGCAACCGATCCAGCACGGCCATATCATCGGCGGAGATAATCTCTGCCAGTTCGGTTTTTGCTGGAGGCGGACTCTCAAGCTTCAGTATCTCGGCGGCAGCGGCGTTGATGGTCGTGACACGGTCGCTCTCATCAAGTGAGATGACGCCCGTCGAGAGCGATTCGAGCACAGTCTCGATGTAATTTCGCCGCTCTTCGAGCGCGAGGTTTTTCTCGCGCAACTGGGTTGCGCCCGTTTCGATCTTCCGGCGATTCTCGTCGAGTTGCGCCGTCATCTGGTTAAAGGAATCCGCGAGGAGAGCCAGTTCGTCGTCGGCGATCGTCTCCACGCGATGCGAGAGATTGCCGCGCGCCACTTCGTTCGAAGCTTCGGCGAGCGCCCTGATAGGCTTGGCGATGCCGCGCGCCAAGTGAATCGCAATCCATGTCGCGGCGAACAGGAGCAGGAGCGTCATCAGCCCCAGCGTCGAGAGCCCGAGCAGACGCACCTTGCGCTGTTTGGCGACGAGCTTGTTGTACTCGCTCTGCGAACCTGTGATGGTTTCGTTGAGAATGGAGCTGGTCAAACGCATCGGCGCGACCAGCAGCTTTCGACTATCTCTTAAAGGAACGGAGACCACGTCGAAGCCTTTGCCGTCTATCAGGCTCTCATCCGTGCCGTTTGAAGAGCGCGCAGTATTCAGCACGCTCTCAAGTTCGGCGCGCTCAGCCGCAGGAATCTGAGCCTCGACTCGAATCAGTGTTAGGCCGTCGGGGCTAACGAGTTCCACTGCCGCCAGATTTCCGTTGGCGATGAGCCGCTGTAGTGTTCGCTCATGGTCGGCTTCGGGTTGCTCTTCAATCAGGACGGCGAGCATGGCTGCCGTTTCATGCAGGTTGCGCGACTGGTTGATGACAGCTTTGCGCTCCACCTCAATCGCTTCCCTGATGACCTCTTCCGGCAAGCGATAGAACCACTTTTCGAGCGTTCGATTGAAGAAGAGATACGAGAAGAGCGCCATCGCCGTGATGGGCAGAAGGCTCAAAGAGATGAAAGAGACGACCAGCCGCGTCTTGATTTTCGATCCCAGTTGTCGCTCGCGGCGTTCACGGCGCAGTTTCAGCAGACTACGGATGAAGATGAAGGAGAAGACGACGAAGGCTGCGAAGTTGAGTGATGAGAGAGCGTAGATCAGAAGCGTGTCGGAAGCCGTATCGGAAGGCATGACCGTCCACACTCCGAAGGCTTGCAGCGCAACGAGTGTAAAGAGCAGGAGCAGCACCAGCCCACCCCAGAGCCAGGGCGCTGCTCGCTTGCGCGGTGCGCTTTCCACCGCTCTTTCGACCTCTTCTTTTCGCTCTTGATTGCTCATCGGAATGCTTGCACCCCAGTTTACCATACGCCCGGAGGGTGTCGCACTTTCACGGCTTCGGCTAGAATGGACGGCGTAAGCTTCAATCTCGTCGGTCTCAACACAAAATGGAATTACAGGAAATTTTTCTCAATCGCGTGGGTCGGCTGCGGAGCGGCTGGCGGCTGGGCATCTTTGCGCTGCTGCTGTACCTGGGCTTCAAGCTAACCATAGCCTTAACCGAAACGGTATTCATTTTCCTGCTGGGTTCTCAAGCCCCGTCTGTCTTGAGTGGCAACTGGGGCTTCATTGTTCAGGGGTTTATCCTGCTCGTTCCGGCAACTCTGATCGGGTGGGCTTGCGGCAAGTTTCTCGAAGACCTGCCGCCGCGCGCTCTCGGTTGGGGATTTACACGCGGCTGGCTCAAGGATTTACTTTTCGGCTCACTCATCGGTGTAGCGTCGTTGCTGGTGGCAACGATGATTGCCACGCTTCCCGGCGGCTTGAAATTTACACTCAACGCGCCCGTGATGTTCGAGACTGTCGGGCGCACACTTCTCACCTCTCTGCCCATCTTCATCCTCGCTGCTGCCGGAGAGGAAGCGATCTTTCGCGGCTACCCGCTTCAGACGATGGCGCGCTCACAGCTTGCCTGGGTCGCTATTATCATCACTTCCCTCATCTTTTCATACGGGCATCTGGAAAATCCGAACGTCGTTCCGGGCTTCACGTTTGCCAACACGGCGATAGCGGGCGTGTGGCTCGCGGTCGCTTATCTCAAAACACGCAATTTGTGGTTTCCGCTTGGGATTCACTGGGCCTGGAACTGGACGATGGGCGCGGTGCTGGGGCTGCCCGTGAGCGGGATTGAAAGACTGACGCCAGAGCCGCTCTGGCGTGCGGTTGATCTCGGCCCGGCGTGGTTGACGGGCGGCTCTTACGGCATCGAAGGCGGCGCAGCCTGTACCATCGCGCTCGTCGCTTCCACACTGTTCATCTGGCGCACGCGGCTCGTCTCGCCGACCGAAGAGATGCTGCGCCTGACGAATCAGGAAAACCCCAAACAGAAGCCGCCCGAAATTATTTCGAGTTATCTTTCGGAGCCACTGACGAAGCCGATAAGCAATAGACAGGATTATCAAGATTAAAAAGACAAGTCCGGGCAAGCGTGCTTGATGCTTTTTCTTTCGTCCTATCCATCTTGTTAATCCTGTCTATTCCTTCTTAATTCGTCATCACATCGCCAAACGCGATGGCTTTCTCATCGCCGGTTTCGGGCTTGACGAAGACTCTGCCGTTTCTGCCGTCAACTTTGGTCACAGTCACGTTTTGAAAGCTTCCGTAAATCGGCGCTTTCACTTTGTCGCCAGCCTTCACACCGGGCTTCACCGGCACAGGCGTGCAGGCAGATTTATCATAAGCCTTCAAGCTGCCCGCGAAACCTATCGCCAGCACCTTGTCGCCTGCGACGCGGATAATCTGGGCCTTCTTCTTGCTCGCGCCGTCGTTGACCGCGACGACCGTGCCGGGTTCCCATGTATTGTTGATTTTGACAAAGCTGTTGGGCTTCAATTTTTCATCCATCTGTCCGATGGTGGTCTTGCCGTCACGGCTTTTAGCCGGGTTGTCATAATCAATGTCGAGGTATCTGACCGTAGGCTCTTCGGGGTCGCTGGCCTCAACGACGATGGCGCGTTGCATCCCTGAACCGGATTGCCACCACGTCAGCACGATGTCGCCCACCCTGGCTGTCTGTCCCGCCGGAATCGGAATAACATAGGCGTTAGAAACCTTGCGCTTGCCGGGCGAGAGAAACTCGACCTCTGATTCAACGTCGCCCGGCGCAATCATCTTCTGGCTATAAAAGATGAACGTAACTTTGTCCGGGCCTTTCGTCGCGGCATCCTCAATCCAGTTGAAGGACGGGCAAAGCACAACCTCGTCGGCTTTGGCGGTTGTGCCAACTGTCGGGAAACCACTGAACGGAATCTCACCCGGTTTGAGCGTAGATTTGGGGGCGTCGGCAGTTGGCGTGTTGGCGCTCGCGGTCGGGGTGGCGGCATTGCCGGTTGCGGTATTGCTGTTGGCGACGTTCGCTTCCTTTGTCCCGCAGGCGACCGCTGCCAGCAGCAGGCAAGAGGCGAAAAGCAGGGGGGATTTAAGTTTCATCAAATTCCTCTTCAATTAAATTTTTGACTAGAACTGGGCGCGGAAACTAACACAGATAACTGTTTGACTCAACAGATTCGGGGATGATTAGACCCTGCTGTGCGTAACTGTTAACATTTCCTCCGACCTCGCGTCTTATGAATTGAACGGAAGAAAGTTCAAGCTCTTCCCGCTCAAACGCAAGTATTCACCACAGTTTCGGATTCCAGGGTTTCAGACTGATGAACGCACAGGCCGGAGAGGTGCTCGCATGAGCGAGACGGAAGCGGCGACCAATTTGCTCTTTATGGCGGGCGGAGGAAGCGCGTCTACTGCGGCGCAGCCTGCTCTTGAGCCATCAGTTGATGCCTTGCTCGTGGAATCTGTGCGGCGCGGCGACCGCGAATCCTTCGGGCGGCTCTACGATCTTTACGCGCCGATGGTGCATGGCATCTTGCTGGCGCGTGTGCCGTGGGGCGAGGTTGACGATCTCGTACAGGACGTTTTCCTCGTCGCTTTCAAAAGGATTCACACACTGCGCGAGGCCGGAGCATTTGGCGGCTGGCTGGCGATGATCGCACGCAACCGCGCAGTTGATTTTCACCGCCGCAAGCGTGAGACGGAAGAGTTGCCCGAAAACCTCGCGCAAAAAGTTTCGGTTGACCCGGAAGCGGCAGAGGCGCTTCGCTTAATTCGCACTTTGCCGGAGGCTTATCGCGAAACGCTCGTCCTACGTTTGGTCGAAGGCATGACCGGGCCGGAGATAGCCGAGCGCACAGGACTGACGCCCGCTTCCGTCAGAGTCAACCTGCATCGCGGCATGAAGCAGCTTCGTGAAAAGCTCGGACTGGAGAAATAGCCATGAACGAAGATTATTTGTGGGACAAATCGGGCGAACCCGATCCTGAAATCGAGCAACTGGAAATGGCGCTTGGAAGCCTGCGTTATAAACGCCCCGCAGAACCTCTTCCTTTGCCTGCGACGCCGTCGCCGCGCTGGTCGTTTCGGCTAAGCTTTTCTCCTGCGCTCGCCGCCGCAGCCGCGCTCCTGATTCTCATCCTGGCGGGTGGTGTCTGGCTTTCCCTGCGTCGCTCAAGTTCCAAAGAAGGCCAGAACACAATCGCCACCGGGACACCACCTGTGGAAGAGAAGCGTGTCGAGCCGGGTATCTCCGGCCCACGACCTCCGATTGGGCCGGAGAATCCGGGCGATCCCAGAGTCGTTATCGGTGAAAACAAACCGGCCACTATGCAGCCGGACAGAGTTATCCCACGCAAACAGAGGCCTCGCCGTTTTTCCGGCGCACGCGATGTGACGGCCAAACATCGTGAGTCGAACATTTCGCCTCGTCGAGAACAGCTTGCCCGCGAGGGAGAGCAGGCCAAGGCGCAGCTCATCATGGCGCTGCACATCGCCAGCGACAAGCTCAACACCGTGCAAAAGAAGATTCAGGCTAACCCCGGAACTTAAAGTTGCTGTCATTTAAGAGAACACAAAACACGAACGGAGCAGTTATGAAATTAGTTACGAAAAATGCGCTGAGGGTTCTTTCCCTTCTCTTTCTCATCACAACCGCAGCCGCCTGGACGGCGCAGGCTCAGGAGGTGAGATTACAACTCGGCAATCTGGACAAGCTCGAACCTAAAGCAACGGAATCCGTTGACGTGACGCTCGACGAGAAGTTGCTGAATATCGCGTTCATGTTTCTCGACACAAAGAAACCTAAAGAGGCGGCGATTAAGGATTTGGTCGCAGGGCTGAAAGGCATTTACGTCAGAGTCATCGGTTTTGAGAAAGAGGGCGAATACTCGGCAGCCGATCTCGACCCTGTCCGGACACAGCTCCGCGCGCCCGCTTGGTCGAAAATGGCTGGAGTGAAAAGCAAGAAAGCGGGCGAGAGCGTCGAAGTCTACATGGCCATGACAGGCTCGCAGATCGGCGGCATCGCCGTCATCGCCACAGAGCCGAAGCAACTGACGGTCGTCAACATCGTCGGGACGCTTGATCTGGATAAGCTCATCAAGCTCAGCGGCAGATTCGGCATCCCGTCGATTGACATCAATATAAACAAAGAGCCAAAGGAGTAAAGCTGCGATGACGAAGCACAGGAAGCCCCTCATCCATACGCTCGTCGCCCTCGTCATCATGGCGACCATTCTCTTCAGCATCCCGCAGACGGCGCGAGCAGACGACCCGGAATTCGACGCCATCACCAAACATCTCAAGGTGCGCTACAATGCAAAGCGTATCAGCATCCCCTTTCTGGGTCTCGCCAGATTCTTCGTTCGCGTTGTGCGCCCCGCCGGAGTCAAGAACTTCAAGGTCGCAATCTTCGAGGGTTTGAATTTTTCGGAGGGACAGACGGACACAGGCTTGAGCCTGGTGATGCGCGGCGCGCTCAGCCCCGAATGGCAACCGCTCATCAGAACTCGCTCGCGCGACGGCGAACAGGTCTACGTCTACGCCAGAGAAGCGGGCGAGAACATCAAGCTCATGGTGGTGACAATAGACCGCACCGACGCTGTCGTCGCCCGTGTGAAACTCAGCCCGAAACGGCTCAGAGAGTTTTTGAACGACCCGAAGATTCTCGGCATCTCAGTTAACAGAAATTCAGACTGAGAATTAGTGAGCTTTGAAGTTATTTATTCTCAACGCAGGTTTTGGTTACCTCCGAGAGTAACGTCTGCATTTTCTTTTCCCGGCTCGTCATCTCATCAACAGTGAAGCCGTGATCGGCAGCAAACCTGGAAAGGTCTGCGGAGGACATCGCCGTTTTCGGCATCTCCGGCCATGCGAGGTAGACCTTGAGTTCGCCCGGTGTCAGCTTCGACGCGACGATGCCAGCTTCGCATTCGCAGAGCTTTCTGTAGGCTTCCCCTTTCATCATCTTGACGCAGGCTTCCCCATAAGAGCGCTCTGCTTCGCTCTTACTACTGCACGCCAGCAGAACGACGGCGGTGACTAATAAACAGCGGCATCGCTAACGCGCCGCACGCTGACTTCGCGGGCGAGGTATTGACCCCGCCCTTGACCAAAGGGAACATTGTTCCCTCTGGACTCCCTTATTTTCTATCGGCGACCCCGCAGCGAGCTGACGGGGAATTTCAGATTAAAACTAAGACTCTGAATGAATTTGATTTCATAAGCCCTCTTGCTGCCCTTGGAGATACAAACAATAAGCGGATGCCGCCTGGTGTGAACAGCATCCGCTTGATTCGGCTACTGAGATTTAGGCTCTCAGTAATTAACTTGAGTGCAATCGGTAATTAACAACTGGCTCGGGCGAGACAAGTAATTCCGGTGTTAGAACCCTCAACTATCTTTCGTCAATCGGCACGTATGGCACATCTCGCGCCCCGACATATTCGGCGCGCGGGCGAATCAGTTTGTTGTTCGCGTACTGTTCGAGGATGTGCCCTGTCCAACCGCTGATGCGGCTGATGGCGAAGATCGGCGTGTAGAGGTCTAGCGGAATTCCCATCATGTAGAAGGTCGAAGCCGAGAAGAAATCCACGTTCGGGAATAATCCCTTCTCCTTCATGATCGTTTCTTCAACCTTGCGCGACATCTCGTACCACTTCATATCCCCTGTCCGCTCGGCCAACTCTTTGGAGAATCTGCGGAAGTTCGTGGCGCGCGGGTCTTCCGTCTTGTAAACGGCGTGGCCGAAGCCCATCAACTTTCTCTTCGCCGCGAGCGCATCCTTGATGTACGGCTCAACCCGCTCTACATCCCCAATCTCAAGCAGCATCTTCATCACGTTGGTGTTCGCGCCGCCATGCAAGGGGCCTGAGAGAGCGCCGATTGCCGCCGTCACTGCACTGTACATATCCGCGAGCGTGCCCGCGACGACGCGCGCCGTAAACGTCGAAGCATTCAATTCGTGGTCGGCCTGAAGAATGAGCGCGACATCGAGGACATGAGCGTCTTCGGCGGAAGGCATCTCGCCTTTGAGCATGTAGAGGAAGTTAGTCGCAATGTCGAGTTCCGGCTTTGCCGGAATCGGCTCTAAGCCTTTCCGCAGGCGGTCAAGCGCGGCGACGATCACGGGAAACTGTGCCGTCAGGCGTGTGGCCGTTCTCACGCTGCCTTCGCGCGAAGTATCTTTCGAGTCTTTGTCGTAGAAATCGAGCGCGGAGACGGCTGTGCGGAGCGTGTCCATCGGCTCGGCATCCTTCGGGAACTGGCGCATCAAAGCGAGAATCTCAGGCGAAAGTTCCTGACTGGCAGCGATGTTGCGTTTGAGTTCATCCAGTTCGGCGCGCTTTGGCAGATGCCCGTTCCAGAGCAGAAAAACGACTTCTTCAAAGGTGGAATTCTTGGCGAGGTCGTGGATGTTGATGCCCTGATAGATGAGTTCGCCCTTCTCACCGTTCACATCGCCGATGGAAGAACTCGCGGCAACGACGCCTCGCAATCCGGCGGTAGCAGCACTCGCCGTCGCACTAGCTTCTTTCGCTTTGTCCATGATCGAAATCCCTCAATTTGTAAGATAAAGCGAAGATAACAAAGACAGTGGGAAAGGACAAGTGAGGAGTGATGGCAAGAAAAGTGATGAGTGATGAGTGATGAGTAATGAGTAAAAGCGTTTGTCTTTTCACTCATCACTCATCACTCATCACCCATCACTTTTATCGATTGTCCTCGTTCCACGCCGACGAGTTGCGCGGCGGAAGCTCTGTAGGCTGCGATTTCCAGATAGCCCGCGCTGCCCCAGATGGCGAACAACTCTCCGGGCGAAGCTTTCTCCTCGGCGAAGAAGCGGCGGAAAGAGGTTATCTTCCTTCCGTTAATCAAAAGACTCAGGCCCGCCGCAATCATCTCTTCGGTGATGTCATCAGGTGTAAGGTTCGTGATGCAGTTACCGAAACGGTCTATGTGGATAATGGAAGCCTCGACGATGTTTCCCCCCAGCAGCTTCAGCTTGAGCTGAGGCAGTCGAACGTAGTCCGTGATTTCATCTCCGAGCTGTTCCGGTTGGATGCCTGTTGAGAGCGCGCCAGCGATTGGAGCAAACACGTCGCGCCCATGAAACGTCGCGCTGACGGTTGGGCGAAAATACTCTTCTCTCGTTAAGTGAAAAACGCGTGCGTCCGCGTGGCGCTCGTAGATATAGCTGAATAACCCGTTGTCCGGGCCAACGAAGAATTGCCCGCCGCCGGAAACAAGAATCGGGCGACGGTTTGAGCCGACGCCGGGATCAACGACCGCGACATGAACGGTCTCAACGGGGAAGCTTTTGTAGGCGGCGAGCAGCGTGAACGCCCCCGCCTGAATATCCTGCGGCGGAATCTCGTGCGTGATGTCAACGATGCGCGCCGCCCCGTCAATTGACAGGATGACGCCTTTCATCGCGCCCACGAAATAATCTGCGGTGCCGAAATCTGTGAGAAGGGTGATAATCATTAAAGTCTGGCGAGTCTGGCGAGTCTGGCAAGTCTATCGAGTCAAAACAGACTCGCTGGACTCGGTACACTCGCCAGACTTGCGGACTTTTAGAATCTTGTTTCGCTCGATGTGCGGATGCGTAGGTGCTGGCCGTGATTAAGTTGGATGTCTTTGCCGCGTGAAGTCAGGACGCCGCCGGTGCCGGCTGCGCCGCCGATGGCTGCGCCGATGGCCGCGCCCTTGCCGCCGCCGAAAATCGCGCCGATGATCGCGCCCACACCCGCGCTGGCTCCGACCTTCGCGACATCATCCTTCGTCTTGTCTTTGCCCTTGACGCCGCCTTCTTCGTCCACATCGCCAACGCCGTCGCCGCCGCCCGAATCAACCACCTCGATGACCTGGGCCTTAAAATCTGTCCAGCGATTGTTCAAGCTGATCTTGTCGAAGGCGAGTTGCAGTTCGGCGTTGCCTTTAATCTTTCCGGGTCGCTTGACGCGCGTGACGTGACCTTCGAGCATCGCGCCCTGATAGTCTGCTGGTTCAACGACGCGCGCCTCAAAACGGTCGCCCCGCTGCGTCGCATCCGTCGAAAGATTCGTCAGAAGCTCGACGCGCAACACCGTATCCGATGGAATGAAGCTGACGTTGGCTGTGCTGACCGGGATGTTGCTGCTACTGCCGCCGCTGTTGTAGCCACCGTTGTTGGTGCTACTACTACTGCTGCTGCCGTTGTCGTCGGTCGGGGAAGAGGGGGAGACTATATCGATTTGCGTATTCACCGCCGTGCGTCTTGAAAGATTTGTCGGGATGGTCGAATTAAAGCCGCGCCGTTCGTAGCCCGCGCCGTAGCCTGCTTCAAAGCCCTGCTGGTAGCCGTCGCGGTAATCTTCGAGCGCGCCGTAAGACGTAGCATAGGCGCGGTCGGCGCGCAGGTATTCATCCTTGTTCCGGTAATCGCGTGCCGCCCCATCCGCCGTGTCGCGGTACCCGGCCTGATAGCCGTCCGAATATCCCGTGCGATAGCCGCGCTCCAATGCCCCGATGGATTGTTGAACGTCTTGCTGGCTGATGGAAAAGCTCCGTGTAGCGGCGACCGTGAACGCGGGCATGGCCATGAGCGCTAACACAAGTGACGCGGCCAGGATGCGTGTCGGATTTCTCATTACTTCTTACCTTTCTCAAAAACTGAACATCAAGCCGGAGCGCGTTTTTGCCGCCTCCGTCCAGATAAAAACTGCGACTACGGTGTTAATGGTATCATTCGGCTGCAAGCTGCAACAAACTTTGTCTAACTTGACGCTCGCTCTCCTGCGACCTAGACTCCTTGAAGAGGAGTTTCAACAAGGCTTCTGATGCCACACTTGTCCTGATAGGTTGGCAGAAACCGAGATTTAATGGCGATACTTCGCAGAGTTTATCTAGACAACAGCGCAACGACGCCTGCTGACGAGCGGGTCGTTGAAGCCATGCTGCCGTACCTGACCCAAAAATATGGCAACGCTTCAAGCGTGCATTTCTTCGGGCAGGAAGCGCGTGCGGCTGTGGACAGGGCGCGGCGCGAAGTGGCGGCTTTAGTCAACGCCCGCCCGAACGAGATAGTCTTTCTCTCCGGCGGGACAGAGGCCAACAATCTCGCCATTCGCGGCGTGGCCGAAGCCTTCGAAGAGCGCGGTCGTCACATCATCACTTCCCAGATAGAACACTCAAGCGTGCGCGGCATCTGCGACGCGATGGAAAAGAGAGGCTGGGAAGTAACGCGGTTGCCCGTTTATGAAGATGGCATTGTCCGCGTCGAAGATGTGAGCGCGGCGCTCAGACCAGACACCGTGCTCATCACGGTGATGCTCGCCAATAACGAGATCGGGACGATTCAGCCCATCGCGGAGATCGGCGCGCTCGTGCGCGAGGAACGCGCTCGCGGGAATCGTCATCTATGGCTGCACACCGACGCGGTGCAGGCCGCCGGGCGAATGCCCCTCGACGTTGAGACACTCGGCTGCGATTTGCTTTCGATGTCCGCGCACAAGCTCTACGCGCCAAAGGGTGTGGGCGCGCTCTTTGTCCGGCGAGGTGTGCGTCTCGTCACGCAGAACGTCGGCGGTCATCAGGAACGCGAGCGACGCGCGGGCACGGAATCTGTCGCCAGCATTGTCGCCTTCGGCGCAGCGGCGCGGCTGGCGCTGGAAGAGTTAATTGATCGCACCGCGCATCTTCGTCGGCTACGCGATCAGTTTGAGGCCGGAATTGAGGCGCGTGTCGAAGATATTGTTTTCAACGGCAAGCGTGAAAGTCGGCTGCCGCACCTGTCAAACATCTCTTTCCGTTTCATCGAAGGCGAAGGGTTGCTCATCAACCTTGATTTGCAGGGCGTTGCCGTCTCCACAGGCTCGGCCTGTTCATCGGGGTCGCTTGAGCCTTCGCCCGTGATTCGCGCCATCGGGCGCGACGATGAGCTGGCGCGCGGCTCAATCCGCTTCAGCTTCGGCAAAGACAACACTGCGGAGGACGTTGATTACGTGCTCGAAGTCTTGCCCCGCGCCGTCGAAAACCTGCGCCGCCTCTCGCCGCTTTATCAAAAAGCTCTGGCGGAGCGTGCCTGCGAAACTACAGTGAGTTTTTAGTTTTCGGTTTTCAGTTTTCAGTAAAAGCAAATAACTTGTGTCTGAAAACTGAAAACTGAAAACCGAAAACTGAGAACTGGCCTTGCCATACTCCGCGACCTTCACAGATCATTTAGCCAATCCACGAAACGTCGGCGAATTGCCGGACGCGACCGTCATCGCAGAAGAATCGAATCCTGTGTGCGGTGATCGCCTGCGTCTTGGTTTGCGTGTGCGCGATGGACGAATTGAAGCCGTGCGCTTTCTCGCTTACGGGTGCGCGCCGACTTTAGCTTGCGGCTCTGTGCTGGCGGAGATGCTCGAAGGAATGGCGATTGAAGATGCGGGGCAACTCACCCGGCAGGAAATAACGCGCGTCACGGGCGGACTCCCTAAGCGCAAGCAGCACGCGGCAGCACTCGCCATTGAGACGCTGCGCGCAGCACTCGCTCTGCTGGCTACTTCGTAATCTGGAAGGACTCCATAAACCTCTTGCCGTCTGCGGATATCGGCTTGCTCTTGTCATACTGTGTATAGACCAGCATGTACATTCGTGGACGGGCAAGAATCACGCGGGCTGTAAAGCCTATATTCTTGGAGGACGACGTTCCGATAATCTCCCTGCCGGGATGACCGTTCACCGTAATCTGGCGTTGGCTCGTCACCTCTCCCTGAACAGTCGAGATAGCTCCCGTCTGAGCCCCGTCCATCAGTTCTTCCGGCTCGGACGCGTTGAAAATCGCATCAGGATATTCGGTGTAGCCGGTGATGTAGCCCTCATAACCCTCGCTCAGCGTGTACATGCGAAGCGCGAGCGGCCCGAAGGCGCTCGGAACGGTGTCATCGCTTTTTGACGGCTTACCCGGCATCGAGAGCGTGAAGCCATCCTCGTTGATGGTCTCCCATGATGAAGATGAAGTGGTCGTCGTGGGTGTAGTTGTGGGCGAATATGACGGCGATGCTCCCGGCGTTGTGCCACCTGAACTGATGGGAGGCGGTGTCGAATTATTTTTGGAGATCAAGACGATGGCGGCTACGCCGACAATCAAGATCAGTAGCCCCCCGATGACCCAGGGCAGCGGACTGCGCTTCGGCTGCGTGTAGGGCATCACAAAAGCCGGAGGCGGTGCCGTGCCATACGGATTGTTGCTCGCCGTCGGAGTTCCCTGCATCATGCCGGTCTGAGGCGCGTCGCTTCTGTAAGGGTAATTTGCCGTCGGTGCTTCTGAAATATCGATTGGGCTGACGGGCGCGGCCACCAGATTCGTGCCGTCGTCAAAGCAAAAGTTCTGGTCGTCAGAATATGTCCGGCTACAAACGGGGCAGCGTTTCATCTAATCTTCTCCTGAAGTTCGACAGGTTCGGTGTATTCCTATCTTAACGCTTTTCAGGTCAGCTTCGGAGAGAAATTTTTCTACTGGGGAGAAACCATGCGTGGGCGCGTCGCGGACGGCTGGATGGTTCTGCCGTTGTGATATTCAGGGCCGCAGTATTTTCGAGGCTCCTGCCCGATGACGAAGGTTTTGGAGCGGATGACGGGACAGACCGAAGGGTCTGCGATTAATCCTGTGGTCGGATCAATGTCGAGCGTAATCGTGCCTTGCAGTCTCGTCGTCCCGCTGGTAGTGACACCATCTCTGCCATCAGGCTTCGGCGGTAGCTTTCGCGGATTTGCTTCGGGCGCGTTTTCCGGCAGCGGCGCTGGCTCGTACTCAAACTCGCCGTCGCCCTGCCCCTCTTTATCTTCCAGCGGAACATCATCTTCAACCGGGAGAACGGCTGCCTCATTGCTCGGCGCAGTGCCGTTCAGGAAAAGCTCTGTCCGGCGGACCGGGTCTTCTGCTGTGGCAAGCTGTCCGGTGCGCGGGTCGATCTCTGTCTGCTCGATGCCGCCCGGCATCTCCCAATCGCCAGCCCACTCGGGATGAGAGGCTAATGCCGCGTTCATAAAATCCGCCCAGATGGGCAGCGCAGAGTCCGCGCCGGTCAACCCCAATTGCGAGTTGTCGTCGAAACCAACCCAGACAACGCAGACTAGATTCGGCGTGTAGCCCGCGAACCATCCGTCGCGCGACGTGCCGGTCTTTCCGGCAATGCCAATCTTGCCGGGAACGTTTTTCAGCCCGCGCGCATTGAGCTTCGAGGCCGTCCCGCGATTAACGACATCCTTGAGCATGGAGGTCAGGACATAGGCGACCTCGGGTCGTAAGACTTCGTTCTTCGTTCCGGTCAACTGCGCGATGGTCGTGCCGTTGCCGGTGGTGACGCGATTGATGGCAATGGGAGTGGTGCGTTTGCCATTGGCAGCAAAGGCCGTGTAAGCGGAGGCTACCTGAAGCGGCGTCGCTTCGTTTGTTCCGAGCGCCATTGCTAAGTAAGGCTTCGGGGGTTTGGGCATTCCGGCTTTCGCCGCCAAGTTCATCACGCGGCCAATGGTCACTTCCTGCGCGACCTCGACCGTGACGACGTTCAAACTTTTGACCAGCGCATCGCGCAGGGTGACCGGCGCGTTGGAATACTTGTCGCCGAAGTTGCCGGGTGAATATTCCTGATCGCTGACGGTAAATGTCTTTGGCTCGTCCTTGTAGACGGTGGCGGGCGTGATAAGACGCGGCACGGGGTCGTAGGCCGTGTTAAGCGCGGTCGCGTAGACGAAAGGCTTGAAGACCGAGCCGGGTTGACGCTTTGCTTCCGTCACGCGATTGAGCTGGCTCTTCGCGTAATCCCGACCGCCGACCATCGCCACGACCTCGCCCGTTTTCGGATTCATCGCCACGAGCGCCGCCTGCAAAGTTCCCGGCGGGACTTTCTTGGCATAAAGCTTGTCGAGCGCAGCAAGTTGCTTGGTGATGGCGGTGTAAGCGGCGCGCTGCAAATCCATATCAATCGTCGTGTAGATTCTAAGATGCTGCGCCGTGCCCTGCTCTGAGATTACGTCGCTTAGTTGGTTCTGCACGTAATCCATGAAGTAGGGAGCGTCCAGCGAATCAACGCGCCCCTTCGTCGGCGCGACTTTCAAGGCTTCCGCTTTGGCAGCCTCTGCCTGCTCCTGCTTGATTGCGCCTGACTCAACCATCGAATCCAAAACCTGATTGCGCCGCGCCGTAGCCGTCTCGACATCTTTGTATGGATTGTAGCGATTGGGGCTGCGAATAGAACCGGCGAGGAAAGCCGCTTCGGCGAGCGTGAGCTGTGTGACATCTTTATTGAAATAGGCGCTCGCGGCTTCGCCCATCCCGTTGATAGAAAAACCGGCCTGCTGTCCGAGATAAACCTGATTGCAGTACAACTCGAAAATCTGTTCCTTCGTCAGCCTCGTTTCCAGGATGATGGACATATAGGCTTCGGAGAGCTTGCGCCGGAGCGTGCGTTCGGGCGAGAGCAGAAGATTTTTGACGAGTTGTTGGGTGATGCCTGAGCCGCCCTGCTGGGCGATGGGCGAGTTCGGGTCTGCGTTGTAGCGACGAACAAGGGCGCGAAAGATGCCGCGAAAGTTGACGCCGTAGTGTTGAAAGAACGAGCGGTCTTCGGTCGTGGTGATGGCATCAATGAGATGCTTTGGCAAATCTTTGAAGCCGACGACCTTGCGCTTGGCGCGCTCCTGCCCCGTCACGGAGCTAATCAACTCAGGCTCAAGCAGCGCTTTATCATATCGCGCGCCACCCTGTAGATCGTTGATGGCGGCGATTGCTTTTCCGCCGCGCGCAAACTGGACGCGCAATTGCGGGAAAAGGCGCTGCCCGTCAACGGTCATCTCCGTGCTTGGCTCGACCTCAACCGTTTCGCCATTGATGTTATAACGCCCTCGCGCGCTGTCGGCCTGCTGCGCCTTCTCCACATAGCCGACACGCTTCAAATAGGAGACCAACTCTTCTTCGGAAAGGCTCTCGCCCGTGAACAACTGTTTCGGCGCGGCGTAAATCCCAGCCGAGCGCGTGTAGATTTCGCCGTTTAAGAGGAGGTCAATGCGTTTGGAGAAAACGTACCAGTAATAGCCGAGGACGCCGATGGTGATGGTCGTGAGAAAAACCAGCGCGATGACAACCGGAGGACGAAAGATGCGTTTTGTCCAGCGTCGAAAGAACCCGACGGGCGGCTGCTGGTATTTGACGATGCGCGGGCGGCTCTTCTTGCCGCCGCTCTTTTTAGCAACCGGAGGGACACGGTCTTCTGGAGGATGACGAATAGGCATAAAAGCAGTGACGAGTGGCAAGTGATGAGTGACGAGCGAAACCTTTGCCAGTCGCCCTCGACTTGCCCCTAAAAGATTAAACCGTTCACCTGCACCTGTCCACCTTTAAAAGCTTAGCTTCTCTTTCTCGCATTCTTTATCTTTCGCATCTTAGCGACATTCGTTTGAGAAGGAAGGAGGCTTGAATTCTCTAATTCATACCAACCCTTTCCTCCGGGTGGAAGAGGATAGTTCCCCTCTAAAAACACAATCCGCTCACCAAGAATCCGATTTACATCATAGCCTTCTTCTGCATTGAAATAGAATTCCAGTTGCTGACCACGTTTTATCTTACCCTTGAACGATTCTATGATTTCACTCCGGGCAACATAGAGCGGGTGAACATCCTCGGCGGCAAACTTGATTTCCTTGATTTTGACGTGTGCGACAATTCCAACCTGGTTGTAATCGTTCTTCAACTGCGAGAAAGGTTGCGTAGCAGAATCATCTTGTGCGTATGCAATAATGGTAATTGCGCTCAAGATATAAATTGCCATAAATAGTTTTTTCATAATCATTCAAGAGTAACCTGACAAGGCTTTAACTTGCCACCTGTCACTTGTCACCCGTCACTGCTTTACGCTACCGTGACAGGTTCGTTTCCGTCGTTTTGATGCAGCTATCGGCAAATGAGTCTAAAGTTATCAAGAAGCTCGCGCTTCGTCAGAGGGGCGCGTTTTCGTCTGCGGTTTGCGCTCCATTCAAGCGGGCACAGCCATTTCTACTAATCATTAATGTTTTATTGAATATTTATGTAGAAGTGTAAGCGCGGCATATTTTCTAAATCCTCTATATCTTCTCTCTCTTCTACCAAAACCCGTAAAAATCTTGATGAGCTGTTTGTCTGGCGGCTAAGAGCAGACCCATTCGACCTTCAGCACGCACACCTCCCGCTTAGTCTCGGCGTCGTAAGCACATTCGCAGACTATCTCCTGACGGCAGCCCGGAGGTCTCTCCAGCGGCGGCCTGGTGAGCGCCGGGCTAGATTGGCCGGCTATGGTTGAGAGCATGAGCAAAACTACGCAGAGTGCGCTCGTTAATTTTTTCATCCTTTGTTACCTCTCGAAAATGTATCCTCGAACATCAACATAAAGCGCCCCGCCCGCAGCAACTGAGTATCTGAATTGCTGCGACGAATCCAGTGAGATCTCCGGTGATAGTCTCCCGTTGGCATCTACCTGAAAGATGTATGTCCCCGCATCATCGGAGGTTCCGATCGAGGCTATCTGGCCACCTGTTTCGGCCAGGCCCACTATCGCAAGTCGTGAAGTCGCCGGCACTACACCTGTGGCAGGGACATTGGTGGCGGAAGTCGCTGCGCCTCCTGCCAGGACCCTGAACGGTGAAGCGTTCGCCTGCTCCAGATACTTCACCGCGTTCGTCAGCGGGTTATGATAGAAACGATAAATCTGAGAGGAAGCGTTGGTCTTGAATGAGCCGACATAACGCCTGGTGTTCACGCCCGTCTTCGAGCGCGCCGTGCCGAAATAGGGGGACGCCGGCGCAGTCGTCACAGCCTCGATGGTCGCCACGTTCGAACTGATGTAGAGATAGACGTGATACCACGTCGAAGCGCCGAGCGTGGGGCTGATCGTCAAGTCCGCGGCGACCTGGACGAGCCCGCCGGATTCGAGCGCGGCCACACCCTTCTTTACTTTGATGGAGGTCGCGGAGGCTCGCTCCAACTGAAGGCCCGTGATGAAGTCGGCGAGGATCGCGCGCAGCGCCATGTAGCGGGTGTTGATGGGCGTCTCGGGTTGATCCAGTCCGCTCTCGATGTTCGAAAATTCCAGGAAGTCACTCATCTTCTTTTCCTCTTAAAGAGTTACTCTCTTCTTCTGCCCCGCTCCGACGATGGGGCTGTGCTGCCAGATGTCAAAATCAATTTCATCGCCCGGCGTGAAGCCGTCCTCCGCCTGGTGGACTCCCGGGTAGATGGTTTTCGGCAGCGGCGCGCACGTCATCCAGACGCTTGAGATTTTGTACGCGGGGCCGTCGCCAGGGTTTGCCGCCACGCCGAAGTAAGGGAACGCCGTCGGCAGGTTGCCCGTCACGATCTTAGTCAGCGGCACGTTCGTGGTGTGTGTCTTCTTGATGACGACACTTGCCCCGACGAACTGGAATTGAATCTTGAAGAAGCCCTGATTCGTGACAGGCTCACTCCATCCAAATTCCGCGTCGTAATCGCTCTCGCCCGACTTGCTCGATGCGCTGAAGATGCGTGTGCCGTATTCGTAGACATGCAGGCGCTGATAGTAGGGACCAAGCCCCGGACCGAAGGCTTCCAGGATGGCGAGGTAGGGGATGGTGGCTGCCGTATCGAGCGTGCCCGTAAAGCCGCCTGAAGCTTTATCTGTCAAAAGGACAGAGGTCAGTCCCTTCCACGCCCCGCCCGACTGTTGCAGGCCGAAGGCGACGAAAGAGCCGCCCGTCATATCAATCTCCAGATTCGCCTCGATGTAGTTTCCCGTCTGAGGAATCTCCTGCAACGTGCGCGCCGTGCTCGCGTCCGGGGAACTGACGAAGGTGTTATGCGTCACCCCGTCAAAGCCACCTTCAGCGACGAGGAAGGCAGCCAGAGGCGTGCCGGGAATGACCGTCATCACGCGCGTCGTCCCGACCGGCTGCACTTTATAGATTTCGGCTTCTTCATGGATGGCACCGCCCTGGCCACTACGTAAGCCCCCGCCTTTGCGCGTGCGTCCTTCGAATTCAATCAACTTGTCGTTCTCGGAGTCGTGGCGGCTTCGCGCGTTTGCCACCGTCGGCGACTTGAGGCTGTTGCCCTGCAAAGTGAAATCAAGCTCGTTCACCGTCAGCGCCTCGTTGATTCCCTGCCCGACTGATGCGCCGACCCAGCGGATCTCACGCCGCAACTCTTTGAGGTCGCACCGGCGCGGCTTCAGTGTGGAGTCCATCACCACGAAGAGTTCATCCGCCTCGTGCCCGCCGGTCGCGTATTCTGTCAGGAAGCGCCCGCGCAAAAGTGTTGAGAAGGTATAGGCCGCACTGAAGCCCGCGCCAGGCGCGACCGGTGTAATGGTTGCCGCCTGCACGTATTCGCCCTGGCCGCCGTTGACTCCGACCCAGAAGAGATTGACGTTGGCCTTCTTCTCCAGCTCGCTCTCTTCGAAGGATTCAAAGTTCGTTGGGTTAAAAAAATCAACAGTGAAGGTGTTCGTCCGGTCAAAGATGTTCGGGTCTGCCGTCTCATCTAAGGGTGCGCGCATGACGCCGATAGTTGATTGCACGGTGAAGGCTGTCTCTCTGCGCCACTCGTCCGTGATCTCTTCCTTGAAGGCCACGCCGCCGCGCCAGGCGCGCGTTGTGCCGCGCTTGCACATGCCGAGGATGATCACCGGGGAGGTGCCGTCGCCCGCGTCTTCAGGCCGCACGAGAGGCGCGTCAATGATGACGAGCACAGAGTTGGCCGGGTAATCCACGACCGGCGGCTCGAAGCCCGTCAGGCCGGGCGCAAGGGTCTGCGTGTAGACGCCAACATCTTCTGTCACTCCCTTCCAGCGGATGAGGCCACCGCCGGGCGGGGCCTGCTTACCCGTCACGCGCACACGATGCGAAATGTTGGATAAGACCAACTGGACGGGGTCAGTCGGCGAGCGGTGATGAAACTCAGGGCCCGTGGTGAACTCTACGGGTCGCTCGATGTATTGCTGATAGAGTCGTCGTAAACCTACCTGCACGGCTTCATCCGATTCTGCGACGACAGGATAGTTCTCAGCTTCAGGACTTTGATTTAGCCCGACGGCGCGCACGGCCGGCTCCGTCGCCGTGTGATAATCCTTAGCCACCTCCAGGTAGCTGACATCTAACTCGCGCGCCAGGATAGCCGGATCAATGTAATCAATCGAGAGCGGGCCGGCGGGCGGCTCGCTGCCTTCTTCGTAAGCGCCGAGCTTCTCTTCAGGGATGGTTTCGACGATAGAGCCGCCGCGCAAGACCGCCTTGATCTTGCCGTCGATTGGAAGCAGATCGAAGTTGTACCAGTCCTCCAGCGGCTTCAGATGCTCTTCGAGCGGTCGAAGCTGATCAATGACGTGGCCGATGAAGTGAATGCCTTCGAGGTCTGACATATCAAGCTCGGAGTCAGACGCTCCCACTTCCCTGTAATAGTCCGTGACTGCCTCGGCCAGATCGTGCGTGCCCTCGTCGAACTCGAACGTGATGTTTGGCAAGGAAGGGTTCTTCGGCACGAGATCTTTAATCACGCAGTAAAAGACGCCCCTGTATGCCGGCACCTGATCTACGCCGTCTTCGGCGACCATCGTCGGGTCCTGCGGTTGGTCTTCCGTGCCGAGATAGAAAGCGAACTGCGCGCCCCCTAAGCCTGTCAGCGTGCCGGACCCGCCGCCACCGCCGAATCCACCAGGCCCATCGCCGGGATCAATGGTGGGCGCGACGTTGTAGAAGGATTTCGGTTCGTTGGCATCGGGCGCGACCGTCGCGAAATCACCTTCAGAGACAATGCCTGTCACCTGGTTGGTATCTGCAAACCCCGGAAAGACGAAGATGCGGTCAATACCGAGGTTGAAGGCACCGTCCGTGTTCTTAATCTTAATTGTGTTCAGCCCGTCATTGAGCGCGACCGAGAAAGTGTGTGTCTGGAAGAGGTCGTTGCCGGTATTCGGGAAGGTCCCGGAGGTGACCAGCACGCCGTTGGCGTAAAGCTCATAGGCTGTCACGGCACCGGTGCGGAAGTAGACAGTCACGGGACGCGTCTTAGCACCGTGCGAGAGCACCGAATTAAACTGGACAGTGCCGACGTGCTGGAGCGTCACTTCCCGCTTGCCCGAGGCCGCGTCGTAAGAATTGAATTGAGTGCTGCCGGTGAAGGTATTGGACAGATCCTCCGCCTCGTAATAGCCGCCGTTGTCACCCGATAGATTGAGAATGACTTCGTTGTCGGCCCAGATGCGGCGCAAGCCGTTTCTGACAGGACCCGCGGCGATCGCGCAGCAGAGCGTGGTCGTGTAACTGAAGGCTCGCTCTTCTTCGGTCTGGCCGCCGCCGCCGCCCGCCTTGCCGCCCCCGCCGACGGTCTGCGTCTGTGCGCTCTCCTGGATGTCCGTATGAAAGATAATATTCGGCGCGGCGCGGCCCCAGCCTTTGAAGCGCGGCAGGAAGATCCCCTCGTCCGCAGTCATAATGCGGATGTCGTCTGCCCGGCCTTTGTCCACGCGCGGGCGCTGCGGCTTAGGCGCGAGCGCGTTCTGCGCTACGCCGATGGCCGCGGACACTGCTACCGCTATGGCAATCTCCGCCATCAGTCAACAATTCCTTTCCAGCGATAGGCTGCAACCACGTAAGGCAGCCAGCGACGAACAGGCTCTTCCAGGACACGTCCTCCACCCTTCTTCGGCTCATAGGCATGAATAATGGTGCGCTCGTAAAGACCTTGAGCGATGATGCCGACGTGACGAGCCGCGTCGTCGCGCGGGAACTTGATCAGGACCACATCAGCTTCGCGCAGCTCCGAGAAATCAATCTCGTCCATCTCTTCGTTCAAAGCGGCACGCAGCTCCGCGGCGGGCGAGCGCCGGCGATATGTGACAGGGTAAGTCTTCGGCTCGTAACCCAGCGTACGAGCAACGCAAAGCAGCAGGCCCCGGCAGTCGATGCCGAATGCAGGGTCTACGCCCTGATGTACCCACGGCACGCCCTCGAAGCCGCGCGCCGCAGCTACCACACTTCCCGGTGTAACTTGAATTTCGATACTCATACGTTTGCCCTGATGATTCTCGTCACGCCTTCGATGTGATCGATCTTCGGAAAGCCGCGATGGTTAATGATGTTGCCGAACTTGGTGGAACACTCCTCCGCCGTGCGCTTGCATCGCCTCACGGCTTCATAAGTCACTCCGCCCGCGATCACCTCCGAGAGAGGAATCTGGAAGAGGAATTGCCCGCCTGTGAAACTGCGCACTTCGATCTCTTTCCCGTTGAGTGCGCCGCTCGTGATCTTCACGAGCTCAAACCAGTCGTCAGCTTCTGTTCGTGACGCATCGGTAAACCCTGCGTTGCTCCCGCCGGTGGTGACCGTGCCTGTGACGGTAATCGGATGACCGTCAAAGGCTGTGTCCGCTGGGTCGAGCTTGCAAAGATTCTCGTGATATTTATCGGCAAGACGACGCGCGCGGCAGCGCCTCGTGAAGGGATAGCCAAGCAGCACGGCCCCGTAGACAGAAGTCAAAGGATTCGCTTCAGCTTTGAAACGCACGCCCTCGCTGCTGATCTTTCGCAGGCGTCCCGAGAAATCAATCAACTGCCCCATCTTCGGGGCTTTGTAATTAACCGTGTACACCTCAAAATGTGCGCCGTTCCAACGCCCTGCCGCCACGTCCTCTTCCGTCACGTCGAGAGTGAAAATGGATTCGAGGTCAAGCCCAGCGCTCTGCTGGCCAGCTTCGGTGTCTACGTCCGAAGGCTGCACGCCGCCGTTCGTCTTAAACGTGATGACATGCCCCGGCAAGGTTAGATTCCGGGTGTGGTTGGTCGCGCCGACAGCCTGCTCTGGAATCGGATCGCCGTCCGCATCCACGGGCGTTAGTTTCCAGCAGGCGCACGTCGTCAGGTCAGTACCCGCCATGTGCTCTGGCAGGGATGTCTCGGTATATGGCGACTGATAGTTTTTAACTTCGTGCGACATTACTCTGCTAAATCTCTCACTTCGATCATAGCCACGTTCGGGATGGAACCAGCTGCGCGTTCGAGCAGGTATTCGTCCGCATCCGGGTCGTATTTCATGAGAGCGTTAAACTCCTCAGATGGCACGCCGTCTTCGACAAAGCGCACGGGCGTATAGAAGCGGCCAGTCCACTCAAGCACCGTGCCTTCAGCCGGGGCGGTTGTGAAAGTGACTTTCCCATTCTTGTAATTAAGGGTGTAATCAACGCCCTCTTCCTGCTCGACGCCGTCTACGTAAATCGTGGCCGTGCCCGGCTCGGGCAAATAGATATTGCGTGTCTCGGTGTTGCCCGTCTCGCCGTAGATCGGGTCTGCCGCTTCGTAATCTGAGGTAGTTTGCGTGAGTTGGAATTCGGTCTCGTCGCCGTCGCCAGTGCCGAAGACACCTTCGCCAGACTCCTCTCCGGTGACGGCGTAGTTAAGAAGGTTCCTGACCATGAAGCCGCGAAGTTTGCCTTTACGCCGACCGTGGAACTTGGCGAGTGTGCTCAGGTCTTTAAGTGAGCGCACCCCGAGGGCGGCGTCAAACATGGCGCGACCATCATCCCAGCGTCCGATGCGCTGCTCTCCACCATTGCCGCGTGGGATCACGGTCGTCAGGTACTCGACTGAGCCGACGAAGTCATGCACCGAAAGCGGGAATAAAACGAAATCAAACGGCATTACTTTGGCCCCCTCAACAGTCGGGCAGCGTCACGGAACGCGGCGCGGGATGGAATGCGGCTCTGGCCATTAGGTCTTTCCTTGAAGTTGAAGTTGTTGGTTGTAGCGCCGTCAGGCCCAGCGTAACTAAGCCCAGGAAGGTTGCTGATAAAATCACCGGCAGCTAAGCGCGGAATGCCGGAGGTGATGGAAGAGAGAATGCTTTCACCTGAAGCAAAGCCACCACGGGCAAACGGGCTGGCCAGACCTGTGCGCGCGAGGAATGTTGCCAGCAAGCTCTGAGTGCGGCTGCGATGCTTCGGGTCGGTTGTCAGAACAACCTCGTCATATCCACCCTCGGCAACTTGAATGAGGCGACCTCCGGGCGTAGCCGGCTGCATGCCGCCGGCGGCGAACTGGCCGTCGAGTGCGAAGACGGTGTCTTGATTGCCGAAGAATCCATCGCTGCTCCCGCCGCCCAAAAATCCCACCACAGCCATGATGGCTTTCATAACGAGCATGCGGATGATGACGCGGTTGAGTTCCTCCAGAAACGACGTGAAGAAGTCGCGCACGTATTCTTTCGCGTTGCTCGCATCCCTCGCGATGTTCGCGAACATGTTTGTCAAACCGTCAACTGCGGAGTTGATAGCAGTGTCTTTGAGCAGTTGGCCGAAGCTTTCCTGCTCGCGCTTCATTCGCTCAAGCTCGATCCGGCGCTGGCGCACTGCGTTGATGAGTTGCGGGTCTTTCTCTAACTGCGCCCTGACCTCCAGCCCGCGAATGATGTCTTCGAGAGCGGCGATGTATTTCTTGTTCTCTTCGTTGATCTGGCGACGAACGCGCAGCTCTGCCAGGTAATTGCCCTGGCGCTGGCTTTCGATTTCGGAGATGCGGAGATTACGTGACTCGAAGATTTGATCGGCACGGTTGAGTCCTTCGGCGATCTTCGCTTTCCGAATCAGGAGATCGATGAGCGCGATGATGCTTTGCACCTCTTCGGACATATCGGTGAAGTTGAGTCCGACGAGGTCGAGAATATCTTTGAACTTAGAACCGGTGACGCCGCCGAGACGGTCAATCTCCGCGATGACATCCTTGACGGGTTGCGATAACACCTCGCCTGAATTCGCGAGCGCCCTGGTCAGAATCTCTTTGAAGCGCTGGGCGATGCGCGTGGCCTCGGCATCGGCTGTTCTACCCTGAGCCTCTTGCAGGTCTGAGGTAATCTCCGCGATCTGCTTTTTCAGCTCAGCGGTCGCGGCCTCCTCGTCGCGCTTGATGCGCCCGGTGAGGGCGGCGCGCTCACGAGAAATAATGACGAGGCGCTCGTTAATGCGGTTGTAGACTTCAGCGGATTTATTCCGCTCAATCTCAATCTTTGCCTGCTTTTCTACGTCAGTTAAATCTTCCCCGTTGATCTTCGTTTCTTCGTGGTCGAATCGCTCCTTTTCTTTCTCCCTTTCAAGCTCAAGCTTTCGCTCTTCCTCTTCAAAGGCTGTGGTCTGGATGCGCCGCACGTCCAGGTAGAACTGCTTGATCGAGAGCAGCCGATCACTGAGCATCTCTTCGACCAGTTTGTTCTCACGCTCAAGCGAATCTTTGACGAGATTGAATCCGCTCTCGATCTGCGCCTTGTGCAGACTGAGCTGTGAATCGAAGGTATCAATATCAGGGCGTTTCCCCCCGCCACCGCCACCGCCGCTTGCCAGCCCCTCGATGCCCTCGCCGCCGCCACGTCCCGCAATACCTGCAAACGCGCTGCCCGCGGCTCCGGCCAGCGTGATTCCGGGCGTCCCGGCGCGGACTACTTGCAGGGCCTTATCAATCCAAGAGCCGCCCATCTTCTCCTTGATGAAGTCGATGGCAATCGCCCAGCCCTTAAATGCCAGGATGAGCAGGTTCGCCAGACCGAGCAACACACGCATCACCGGAATCAGGCCGATGCCGATCTGGATGCCGAGGCCCTTTGCCTGCTGGCCCATTTCGGTCAGTTCGTCCCCGAACCTGTCCGCAGCCGCGGCGGTCTCGGTATCTATCAGCGTGCCCAGTTCCCGAAACTGTGAAATCGCCTTGTCCAGATCGCCGCCGGTGGCCTCGACGATGCCAAGTACCGAGCGATAGCTTTTGCCGAAGAGTTCCTTCGCCGTCTGCGCCCGCTTCGTGGCATTGGTTTCATCGTTCAGAACTTTGAGGGCGCGACGGAGCGCGTCCTCGTTGTCACCGATATTCTTGCCGAGGAGCTTAAAACTGGATGAAGCTTTATCGCCTTTGTTGACGTTCTCAGCCAATTGGAGGTTGAAGTGGCTGAGCGCCGGAGTCACGTCTTGAATGGTCCCCCCGGCAGACTCGACGGAATTCTTGAGCCCGCTCACGGTCTCCGCCGAGAATTGCGTTTGCACAGACAGGTCGTAAACTTCGGAGCCAGCGTCTGCGGCACCTTTGGTCAGAGCGAAGAGACCGGCGACGACACCGCCGATGACCCCGACGACGGCACCAATCTTGAGAAGTTTCGCGAGCTTGGCTTCATTAACGTCCAGCGCCTCTCCAACCCCTTCGAGTCTCCGCGTGACATTAGACGAGCTTGTAGAGAACAGATTGAAGAGTGTGACGAGTTTTGAGACTTTGGCTTCAGCGCCGGAGGTATTGACAGACAGCTTCTTGCCCGCCAGCTTCTCGATGCCTTTGATCTCCGATTGAAGTTTCTGAACCTCACGGATTCCGGCGACGAGCGCGCGGATTTTAATATCAATTGTCTCTTGTGTCGTTCCCATCGCTTAAAGTGAAAAGGATGGAGATGGTCAACTCATCAGACTCGTGACCATTTCCTCCATCCCTTTTTTGTTGGCGTGCATTCCCGCACGAACGATGCCGAGCAGGCGCACGTATTGTTCTTTTTGTTCTTCGTCTATAGCTCCGCTAAAGAGTCGGACTTGCGCGAGCGTATAACCCCTTATGGCTTCAGGGGAGTGTCCGTTGCTGATGAGTCTTTGGATGGTTCTTGCCCAAGTTGCTCGATCCAGTTGGCCGCCAGATCCCACAGCGGACCGAGAAGCTCCTTGACCTCCGCTGTGTTCTGGACGAAAAAATCATAATTCACCTGGTAGACGACCTTCGCCAGTCTGAGTGCATCTACCGGATTGAGCGCTCGCACCCAATCGAGTTCCTCTCCGGTCGCAATTCGCAGGAGTTCAATGAAGTCGTGCCCGCCGCGCAGGACCAGCTTCGCCGTGATGCTTTTGAGCCCGCCCCCGCCGATAGTGCCAGCCAGACGCTCGACGCTGTCCAGTGCATCAGCGACCTGAAAGAGAGACATAGGGGTGATGTCGAGGGTTTTGCCCCCGACCGTGATGGACTGATGAATGTCTCCGAGAGCTTCTCTGAGTTCCTTTGCGGTTGCTGCTTGCGCCATAAGTCTCCGTTTAAGTTTCCCTGGCCTTAGAGCGTCAGGGGAGTTTCGTTACTCGTCGAGATAAATGAAACGACCGAACGCGCCGAAAGCCGAATTGGTCGCACGCGCGGCATCGCGCAGGACAGACCCGTCAATCGGGAATTGCGCGGCACTCTCACCGGAGCTAATCAGTTCAAACGTCTTGGTCGGGTCGAGGCTCAAGCGATACAGCTCCGTGCCGCATTCCTTGTAGGGGCTGGTCGTGACATTCAATCCTTCGTGCATCAGGAAGTATTCCGAATCCGACGCCTGGAACATCGTCACGGTTTCCGTCTCGGCGTAGGCATACTGCGCCTTAAGAGGCTGCGTCAGCGAAGAGAGGCTCAGAATCTTGACGATCCCCATCTTCGCGTTGGTGATCTCGTAATGCGTGCCGAGGGTGAGCGTCACCGGCGAGCCGGTGGAATCCTTGATGACGAGGGTCGAAACGTTCTTCTTCGCCAGGCGAACGTAGTCGCCGACGGCAAGGCCGGACGCGAAGGTGTCATAGTTCCCGCCTGTGTAAGAGCCTGAAGCCTGCGTGACGTTCTCGGCGTAGAAGAGCAGCTGCATGTTGGGAATCTGGATGTCTTCCAGGACCAGCGAGATCGTGCCCTTCTTCGCCTTGCGGATGCGCAAATCAACCAGGTCCTGTCCGGAGGTGGATTCCTGGTGTTCGCTCACCTCGTATTCCAGCGCGAGATCGCACTTCGGCGCGTTGCCGATGAAAAAGAACGCGCCCGGATTGCCGTCCGCATCACGCTTGGCCAGGTAAATTCTGCCTCTTAGTCTTAGATAGTCGCCCATGTCTTACCTCGTCTACTCCGCGCTCCAGGGCACGGTGAAATATTCAATCGTAAATTCAAGTCTTGCCCCGCCGAGCCAGTTGCCTTCTTTGTCGGTCATGATCCTCTCGTCGCCGGGGATCGTGCGCTCGGCCAGTTCATTCCCGTCAGGGTCTTTCCAGAGCGGATCAACGCCAATCGCTTTGACCACGTCGGCGAGTGCCTTACGCGCTTCCGTCGCTTGCTCTGCGTCTTCTCCGATGACTATGTCAACCGTGACGCGAAGCAGATGCTTCCAACTCCCGGTGTTCTTATCGGGAAGCGGCGTCTCGACCAGGTCATCGCGGAAGAGGAGCGCGGGCATTAAGGCATCGTCGTCTTCCGAGAGCTTTTCACTCCGCCACTCGTGAACGCTGTTGCCGACTTCGGTCTCATAGTCGTTGGCCGGGGTGATCGCCTCGAAACGCACACGCAGCGCGTCAACCAGTTTTTGTCTGCGATTGGGCATTACGTTTTAAGCTGCACGGTCGAGACGCCTGTCCCGTCCTCTACTTTGTCGCCGATGCGGTAGACCACGGAGTTGATCGTCATCGTGAATCCATGCTTCACGCCCACCAGGTCAGAAGTACGGCACTGCGCGAACGGCACGTTGATCTCAGCGCCGGCGTCGAAGATTTCTATCTCCTGCGTCGGAGTGCTCAGAATGACGTTGATAGTGCGAATCACCGTCGCGCCGTTTTTGACGATGGCGGGGACAGCGAAATCTTCAAAGAACAGGGAAAGATCTTCCTCTAAGCCCACGCTGCTATTTCACTTTCTGCGGCTTCTCCGGCGGCTCCGCGGCTTCCTCGGCGCGGCCTTGCTGGATGTAGAAATTAGCCCGGTGGACGGGGACTTCTACGGTGTCCTCTTTGTAATCCGGGCCGAAATCGACCCCGCCCTCGCAGGTGTTGCGGATAAATTTAAGGCGCTTGGTTCCGGCAGCTTTTCTCATGGCTTCAGTGATGACCTCAACGGGCATTGCTTCTCCCTCTTCAAAACTTGGCGGTGAGGGGCGCAGGCGTTAGCACTGCGCCCCATCTTTGTCCGCCCTCCAGTGGGCTTTAGGCCGTCAGGCCCGTGCCCTTCGTGAATGCTTCCGGGTAGCGCGCGGCGATGTCTATCATCAGGAACTCGATAACGCGAATGAGTCCCTTGCCGGCAAGCGTGTAGGGGTCAACCAGAAGCTCGACCGCGCCCCACTCGCCGATGTAGAGGAAGGGCCAAACGCCGAAGATGATGCCGTGCTCGTTTGACGAGCCGCCCATGTCTTTCCTGAGCTGGTTCGTGCTCTCGGCCCGGTAGCCGTTCATCTCCCCGTCTTCCCAGATGGCTGCGCCGTTGGTGCCCGAGAAGCGCTGCGTCTGCTTGGCCTTGCCCTTGACGTTCGGCGTGGTCAGGTAGGCCATCATCTCGTCTTCGGCGTTGTCGATCTCGATCTCGGTCTCCATGTCCACAGTCTTGGCGAAGGTGATGCCGCCGCCGAAGGCCACGGAATTCACGCCGGAGAGCGAGTAAAGACCGGTCGGCTCGTTCGAGGAGCCGGAGCCGTGGAGCGAGGCCCGATCAATACCGAGCGCGCCGATGCGGACGAGGTCGTTGGTGACGATCTGGTCGGCGGCGACGTTGGCCTGCGCGAGCAACTGGCGGGAATAGGATTCCTGCGCCATGGCGGTTCGCGGCGTGAGCGTCACCTGGTCGAGCGTGAGATTCGACTCGGTGACATCGGAGCCGGGATTCTCACCCGTCCAGTAGAGCGTGCCCGCGCCCGTTTGTTTCGGGAACGCGACGGGGCCGCGCAAGCCCGGCAGCACGGATGCGCCCAGCCGAATGACTTTCGCCTTATTGCGCAGCATGTCAATGAAGGAACCTGCCTCCGTGAAGACGATGTCTGCGCCAGTGGTCGCGCCGCCTGAAGTCAACGACGTGCGCTGCTGAGTCATTCCGCGCAGGGCCACGCCCGTCGGGATGAGAATCGAGTTGCCGCGCCCGTTTCTGCCCTTGCCGGGACGCTCGACATGCTTGCCGAGTTCGTCCGAGATTTCGCGCTCAAAACTCTTCTCGCCGTCGGCAGCCGAGATGATCGCGCGCGAGATCGAATAGTTCTGCTTCTCGCGGTCGTTCAGCTCGACGAGAGGCTTCCCGTGCGGGAGGTCCTTCTGCGCCTCGCGTCTCTTTTCAAGCACGGCACGCTTGAAGTCATCGGTCGTCTTTCCTTCGGCGAAGAAGTCGCGCGCCATCTCGGGTTCATTGAAGAAATCTCCGAGCGACGTAAATTCTTTCAGTTGATCTTCCACTTTCTTTTCACTCCTGACTTCGATAGTTGGTTGCGTGCGTGAATCGGTGCCTGGCTGTTCCGGCTCCGGCTGCTGATTGCTCTCGTCTAAAGCAGGCGGCTCCTCAAGTGAGCGCCCGCCCCCGACGGTGATGTCTGCGGCCACGGGCGCAGCGGATACTTCCAGTGGTTCCCACTTAGTCGCCCGGTAAGTTCTCTCGCCCTCGTTGTCTTCTTCGAGGACGAGTTCGTGAATCATGTAGCCGACAGAGATGGTGACGGGTGCTCCGTCGAGTACGTCCTGCCACTCGTCGTCAGCTTCCTTGCGTCGGCTGTAGCGGACTGTGCAGCGTCCCTTTTTGTCCGCGTCCACGCGGGCAGTGCCCGGCATGACCCAGCCGATCTTCCGGTCCGTGTCGTGGTTATTGAGGTAAGGACCTGAAGAGTTCAGGCGCTCCAGTTGGACTGCCTCTGCGGAGTGGTCGAGAATTTCTTTGCCGAACCAGCGCTCGACGGGCAACTCTGAGGAGAATGAAATCTCCAGCGTGCGCTGCTCCTCGTCAAGCACCAGTTGCTCGCGGGTCAGGGTAAAGCGCCGCTCCTGGCGCTGGCCGATGACCGAGCGCATATCAAAGGATTTCTCTGTGGTCTTTTGGTCTTCCATAGTCGCCAGCGGATTCACTCATCGAATCCGCTGGCGACTATCACATGAGATTTTTGAGTCGTTTAGCTAAGGGGTGGGCGGGGGATCATCTTTCGACAAGAGAGCTACTAATTCACTGAGGCCCGTGGTATCCAGAACGATGCCAGCGTCTTTCAGAACCTGCTGCTCGGCGGCTAACGTTGCGACCGTTTCTTCCATGTCTTCGCCGCCTTCACCGAGATAACCGGTGCGGGTTCCGATTCCGTTCTTGATGGCTAACACGGCAGCCGCCACTTCCTTGACCGGGTCAATAGACGCCCATCCGCGCGGTCGCCAGCGCGGATTTTTGATGCGCTCCAGTTGATCAATCGTAATAGGTAGTTCACCCGCCAGCATGGCATTCTCCGCCCAGGCATTAAAGACCTCTTGACAGAGATGCTCGATTGTCCAACTCTGCAAAGCTCGATAGATGTCGCGCTCTTCAGCCAGCCCGAGCCGGCCTGACGAAAAGTTAATCGCTCCCCAATCCTGCCCGAGCGTGAAGTAGGCGACCTCCAGCCCGGCACTGATGCCACGCAAGCAGGTTCCATGGAATGCTTGATAGCCCGTGTTCGGATGCTGCGGGTTATGCTCTTGATAGGTGTAGCCTTCAGGAAGAATCGAGAGCGAGCCGGGCTCCATCGACTCGACGATTGAAGCCTTGGGGTTCTCGTCAGGATCGTCCAGTGCGCCGCCTTCTTCGTCTCCTTCAGGAGGAATCAGAAATCCGCCCTTACACGCGCCGACGCGCGCTGCTACCAGCTCCGCCTCTTCGTACCCGCCGAGGATTTGCAGGCGCTGCATGGCGGTATGCGCCCACGGCACACCGCGGGTCTGCGCTTCATCGTCAAGCACCAGAAACTCATGAATAATCTCGGCAGCCGGCACGCGCTGCCGCTGCGTGGGCTGCCCGTATTCAGCGTAGAGATAATCAGAGGCCGGAGGCGTCAGGTAATAAGCTACGGGCCGGTCCTTGCGGTCAACTTCGACCGACATCATTACGCGGTTTCCGTTCGGCAGCAGAGTGTTGAAAGTCTCGTCGAGCCAGGCAGGATCAATGAATTTGAGCGCGAAGCCGAAAGAATTGCTGGCGGCTACTTTGCGCAAGAGGACTTCGCCGTCGCGCGCGAGACTCCGCTCGAAGAGGCGCTGAATGTCGAGCCAGCTCAACTTGCCTGAAGCTGAAGCGTTTTTCTTGCGTGACCACTCTGCCCATTTTTTTTCGACGAGTTTGTTCAGAGCCTGATCTGGTTCGCCGGTCGACATCTCGGCCCTGACTTGGAGCGTAATGCCTTTGGGACCGATGATGTTGGAGACGATCATCCCCAGAAATTTTTTAACGTAATCGTTATTGCGCGCCAGTTCGCGCGAGCGAGCGCGCAAATTTCTGAGCGAACGCCGCAGCTCTGAATTGGCCGTCGTCTGCATGGTTGACCAGTCGCTCGTCAGGCGACTGATTTCGGCTGCTTGATAAGTGCGGCGGGCGGCGCGCTGGCGCTGCCGTACTAACTCTTCTTCGCGCCGGCGCTCTTTCACGACCTGCGACATCGAGGGCAAGTTCAAACTCAGGGATTGCAGACTCATGACGGGCGGTTAAACCTCACGTTGACATTCTGGAAAAACGATGCGCCATCACGCAGGCGCTCGGCTCTCTTTTCGCGCCCGTAGATCCGTGCGTAGTGTTGGCGCAATTTAATCTTCTCCGCGTCGGGAATGCGCCCGAGCGCGCGGTTCCCGATCTGGTAGTTCATCACGTACTGAGCCGCTGCGCCTCCGGCGAAATAAGAGTCTATGGCATCTATAATCTGCTTTGCCTTGCTGCGCAGATCATTGGTCACGTTAGTCGCCGTGCCCGCGAATCCCGTAATGGCCTTCACCTGCCCGGTCTCGACGATGTACTTCTCGGAGCCGTTCACGACCCACGCCTGGAAGTTATAGACCCCGGCACTCAAGGTCGCTGTCGTCGTGGCCGCAACGGTGATATTGAAATCTGCGCCGTCCGCTACCGCCGCCTGGTCGAAGCCCGCGGCCCCTGCCGTCTGCGCGCGGAAGTAGTAAGTGAGCACCCATCCGGCTCCCGCCGGATACTCCTGGAGAGATTTCCTCCATTCGAGCGTCTCGCCGATGATGATCTCTTCAGGTTCGAAATCAGGAACGATTCGTGACATGCAGCTTTACCCCGCATTTAATATGGCATGGATTGAAGGAGTGATTTAGCTAACGCCAATTCTTGGCGAACCCGCCGGAGAAGCGGCCCGGACTAAAACGATTGACAAATGACGGTGGACGCCGCGGCTGTGAAGACGCAGGAGCTTGTGTATCTTCAGCCGGGGTCTCTTCCTGAGCGGCCTGTAGAGAGCGCAGGAAGCGCTTCTGAAGCTGTATGAAGTTCGGTTTGAGGATTGCCCTTGCTGCCATCGAGTAGACGCGAGTGTCGAGCGCCTCGTTGCGAATTCCCTGCTTGATTTTCTCCCAGACGCGCACATTGCCACGCAGCTTGGCGCGCTCCGAGCGGAGTTGCTTGAAGTGCTCTTCCCCGTAATAGATGCGCCCGTCCTCGCCCTCACGCTCCTGTGGGAAGTGGCAATAACCCGGACCCGGCTCTTTCAGGGAGAGATGATTGCTGAGCGTGTCTTTGGCCGTCTCCGTGCCGATCAGGTAGAGAGGCACAGGCGGTCTGCCCTTGAGCGAAGGCTTCATAGGGGCGAGCGGATGGCCGGGCGTGTTGGCTCCCTTGA
The DNA here is from genome assembly GCA_963811065.1 of uncultured Acidobacteriota bacterium. Taxonomy (GTDB): domain Bacteria; phylum Acidobacteriota; class Blastocatellia; order Pyrinomonadales; family Pyrinomonadaceae; genus QHXM01. Next base: position 58,427 of record CAWEPR010000005.1, on the reverse strand, counting down.
TGGCATAGTAACGCCGCCCGCGATTCTTATGGCAGAAGCGATAGACCTGATGGGTGTGATGTCCGCCCGTGTCTATCGCGGCGGCAGCGACGCGCAGCGTGCCTCCCCATTCACAGGCGAACTCCTGCTGAAGATATTCTTCGAGGCGAAGCCACACGTCCCAAAGCGACGGGTCGCCTTCGAGGACGCGGTAATCAATTGACCATGATTCCTCGTCCATTCCCCAGCCGGTGATTTCGACTTCGAGGCGATCCTTCTGCACGTCAACACCCGCTGTCACGAGCAGGACGCCCATCGGCACAATGAGGTCATACTCTTCGCGCCTATCGGTTAAGTCTGCGATCTCAGCCGGGGTGACGCTGTCCTCCCAGCCTTCGGCCAGACTGGTATTGACAAAGGATTTTAGTTCTTCGACGTTATCCTTCTTTCGGAGAAACGTATTGACGAGACGCCCCCAGGAGACGAATGGGGAATAGGCTTCCCATATCCTGACAGCCACAATCGGCATGTGAAGATTTTCAATTTCGGTCTCGGAATAGACGTTGCCCGCCTGATCCTCGAAACGCCACTCTCCGCGCGCGAGCATCTCGGCCTTGTCCTCCTGCTCGATGACGCACCCGTTCACGCAGACGTAGAACGCTTTGGTCGGATCGGTCGGGTCGAGGCGCAGGTTATAGTCGCCCTTCGTATCCTTCCAGGTTAAGACCTGAAAGTCTCCGCACTGAGGGCAGGGCACGAAATACTGCCCTTTGTAATCGGCGGTTTCATACTCGCGCTCGATGGGAGAAAGGTGAGGGGCATCGGGCGGGGAACCCGGAGGCGGCGGCAGCCGGTTGCGCGGGCTGGAAATCTTCAGCAGCTTGTAAGTGTCTTCAAAGGTTTTCGTGCGCGCCTCGACTATTGTTACGTAATCGCCTTCGGGGGTTGGCTTGAAGGCGTCGCGCTCGTCGAGGATGACGATGCGGCGCGGGCGTGATGAGCCTGTCGCCGGTGATGTTGCCCAGCCGACGGCCAGATGCCCGCCCGGAAAACTCTTCGCGCCGACGGTGTTTCCCGAATCCCTGGACTTCGCGTCAGCGACCAGCGCGGAGAGCACCGGGGTATCCCGAATCATCGGGGCGAGATATTCCTGCGACCACGCCTTGGCCTTACTCTCGTCTTCGGCCACGTAAAGGATGGGGCTGGGGTCAATATGAATGTAGAAGCCGACGGCGTTATTGGCGATGCCGTCAGTGCCTGCAACCTGAGAGGACTTAACGAAGATGAACTCGCGCACATCGGCGCGAGTCACCAGATTCATCGGCACGCGCAGGTGCGGGACGACATCCGTGCGCCACTTGCCGGGGCGGGCGGAGCGTTCGGGCGAGAGATGCCTGTAAGTATCTGCCCACTCGGAGAGAGTCAGCGAACTCTCAGGAATCGCCGCGCGGATCGCATCATCGAAAACTCTGATGATTTGAGCGGAGGTCATTGAAGAGGCGTCCTAACTCGCGCTGTAGGATGTCGGTGATCTGCGCCGCGCTTTCTGCCTTGTAAAGCAGTTGTGCAATCTCACGGGGCAGTTGCACCGCGGTTCGTTGCTGCAATCGCTTGAAGAGGTCCTGAAGATGATCACGTACTTCTTTGACTGAGAGCAGTTCGCCGCTTTCACGCTGTAGCTCCATCTCTTTGAGGGCTGCTTCGGTCTTGACCTTGCGGAGCTTCGCGCCGTCCATCTCGGCGGACTTGCCGCCGATCAGCGCGGGCAGCGCGTCTTTGAGGGCGTAGAGCTTCTCTTTGGCCTTCTCTTCGACCGGCTTAATGTCGGAGAGCAGTTTGCGAATGGTGGCGCGGTCGAGCTTCGTTAGACGGTGGAGCGCGGAGATGGAGTATGTTTCTGTCTTCGTAGACATTAGTCCACCTTCGCCGTCTTGACAGCGTTCGCCAGATTCTTCTCAAAGATGCGGTCGAAGCGTTGTTGCACTGTCCGCCGGGTCGGCTCGATGACGGTTGACTCCTTTTTGATTTTCACCTTCGGCTTGAGATCGTAGAGCGCGACGATTTTCTTCTTGCCCTTGCGCTGGAAGAGGACGGGGCCGGAAGCGGTTTGAATCACAAAGGAGCGTTTGAGATTGCGCGGCCTCTGGCTGCGGGTGATGATCTGCCGCTTGGTGCGCCTGACATTATCCGTCGGCACGGCGAGGTGCTTGCCCTGTGGCGTCTTTGTGCCGCCGGTCTCATGCAGAGTGAGCCAGTCGGCGGCAGTCTTGACTTCCGCCGTGAGGTCGTTCTTTTTCGCAGCCTTGATTTTAATGCCGTACTTATTGCCGGGCAGATACCACTTGCCGCGCGTGGTGAAGGTCTGCTCGATGTCGGCGATGACGGCGGTCTGCGATTCCTTCGCCACTTCGGTCAAGCTCTGCGCGGCGGCGAAGATGATCTGCTTATCAAGATTGAAAAGCTTCTTGATATTTTTCGAGACTTCGATGCTCATTCGCAGTCATTCCGAATTGATGTATAATTCCTGTCGCACGTAGCCAACCTCATCTTGGAGACTGTGGAGTTGGAAGGCGGCGAAAGGCGGTTTCCACCCGCCGCCCTACTCACCGGCTAAAAATCATTCAGCGCGTGTTGCCTGTTAATCCAGCGGAGGCGGAGGCGGAGGCGGAGTCTCAACCGTGAGAATCTGAATTGCAAAGTTATGATCTATCAGCCACTGCTGAAGCTGCCTCGTCGCTGCGTCTCTCTGCTGCTCTGTCGGATTAGCCGGAAGAATTTCGATTTCCATTTGTAAATCTCCTTAAGTGTGAAAGTGTAAGAGGTTTCGGCCTTGTTCTATGGATACACGTAAACTTGGACAAGCACGCCAGTCAGCATGTCGTCAGCCGGAGTAGCACTAAATCCGTCAAGAGAGCTTGTGATTAAAGTTAGCGTGTTCGCATCCGTTCTCCTGAAGTCAGCATTGGCCGTGAGAAAGGAGACATTAAGATTGCCAACCGGTGCTAGCCCTGTTTTGTTCACGGTGAAACCACCTGATAGGGTTGCCGTATAAGTCCCTGCGCTTGAGTAGTTCCAAACCACCGTCCCCCCCAAGCTGTTCTCTAAAACGGTCGCTACCGGCGCATCTGTTCCTGATTGTGTCAGGAGCGCCCTGTAAATTTTATAGACCGGCAATCTCGTGTCGTTGCCCTTGACGACTTCAGATGAAGAAGCATTGCCACTCGCAGCGACGTTCAATGTCGCCGACGTGCCGAGTCCGAGCGTCGTGCGCTGCGCCGGCGCGTTCGCGTCGTCGATCAACGCCCGTCCTGCCGCTGTCAGCGGGATCTCTTCAACCACGCCCGCGCCAGCCGTTGCTCTCCCTAAGAGCCTGTCGGTCGCCGAGACGTTTTGAATCTTTGAATACGTGACCGCAGCAGCGTCTATATCGGAAGTCCCGACAGTATTCTTCGCCGCGAGAGCGCCCTCGTCCGTGATTTCAGCGAGCGCGTGCGTGTGAGAAGCGGCAGCAGCGCCGATGTTCGAGCGCGCGGTTGCCGCGTTCGTTACGTCTCCAAGATTCTGAGATTGCTCTAAAAAGCTGCCGCCGCCACCCGCATTGCTGATAGGGCTAATCAGTTCAAAGTTCGTCCCATCATAGATGGCGGCAACCCACTGCCCCGCTTTAATGTCATTGTCCGCGAGGTCAGAATCCTTATTCTTCTTGATGGTCTTAGCACCAATAGAATTTAGGTTGAGCGTGGCCGCGCCGGAGTTCGCAGTATTGGCTTTGAACCACACGACCTGACCAGTGGTGTAAGACGCTATCGCGGGCGCGAGCGAGCAGGTGTAAGTGTCGTTAGCTCCGGCATCCTGACAGGTATTGAACTGCGTGGCCGTGACGGGACTATCGAGCGTGATGCCCTGCCCGCTCTTCGCCGTGGCCGTCACACTGCCGTCTGAATTGACCTGCACTTTCCCGCTATTGCGCTGGATACGATCCTGCGCCGCAACCGAAAAAACTGAAACCAGAAGAAGAAGGCCGAGCATTAAAACTCTGCGCATGGTGTGCTCCTTTACGTGATGGCGAGCCAGGGAATTGTCCCTGTGCCCACGCTCAACTTCGCGTAGACCTTGTTGACATTGTCCACCGGGCAGAAGAGCGGGACGCTCGGAACAGGCGCGGGCTGTGAGCTTGCATCTCCGAAGAGAGTGTCGGCGTTGGCGCTCGACTGAAAGATGAAGACTCCCTTGCATGGCACACTCGTCGGCGAGAGGGGCTGCCCGGTAGTGGTGGCTGCCAGACTCCCGGCGACGGGAGTGCCGCTGGCTCCGGCCCCGCTGACGGGCGCAGTGCCGAGTGCATACACGCCTCCGCCCAGGTCAACTACTCTGAGATCAACATTGGTTCTGGTCTTGTTATCGTAGACTTGAAAAGTTGTGTCAGACACCTTTACCTCCCGACCGCCTGGAACAATAAGCCGATGAAGAGATACACGGCCACGACGAGCGCGACCGTGCCCCCTGTGAACAGCAGGAACCGCCTCGTGTCGTCAGGCTCCTCTGTCATTTTTCTTTCTTCCATGACTTCAACGAAAAGACCGTGCGGCAAACTCCGCAGTAAACGATGAGGCCCCGCAAGCCCGCGCGCAGAGCTGAAGGCGGCAGGCTGGTCGTGTGCAGGTCACGAGATTCGCCGACCGGCTGCACCTCCGCGAGCGTGAAGTCGGCGTCCAACTGGACGCGGTCTGAGACGGGGCGCTCAAGATCACTGAAGCGAAAGCCGCAAGCATCGTGTTCTTTGACCTCGACGAGCGCGATCCGCAGGTCGCTGTAGCGATGGCGATGCTCAGAGGGCGCGCATGACGCGGCTCCGGCATTCGCCTGCTTGTCCTGCGCACAGACGATGGCCACGCCGATTGACACACCGATACAGGAGAGCAGGAACATGTTCAGGAGTATTAGCCGGGTGGAGATTTTCATTATTTTTCCCTCGCTTGGCGGAGCTGCTCGGCACGAATCTCTTTTACGTCATCACGAATAAGGCCAAGCTCTCTGAGCAATGCGTCGAGGTCGCTACGCGAAAGCATCTCCTTACGGATGTCTTCCAGCCCCTTGTCCTGTTTTTCGTTTTGCGTTTCGAGCGTTGAGAGCCGCTGCGTCGTGTTCCCCTGGACGATCAGGATGCCGACCACGCCGCCGCCCAGCAGCAAGGCCAGACCCAGCACAATCTGGATGATGGAGAGCCGCTCAAAGAGCGAGGGCGTATGCTCCTGTGTCAGGACATCCTGCGCCATGTTAGGTGACTAAATCCGCGAGGATTTCTCCGTAGACGAGAACTTTTCGTACCCTGTTGCGCCGCTGCTCGTTCTTGATTTTCAAAACGCCGTCAGTATCAAGCCGCCGCAGACTGGCCATCACCTGCTGCCCGACTGCGCGCAACTGCTCGCGCTTACTGGCTTTCTCTGTAGGGGATGTGGCTGCTTTAATCGCCTGCTCGACGGCATCGTATTCGACGCCGATTTTGCGAGCGTCCGCGATCAGGGGCAGGATGCGGTCGGCGTCTTCCACGTCAATCTCCTGCGCCTCTTTGAGCCGCTCGATGGCGCGCGTGCCCTTGTCGGCGTAGCGCACAATCGCCTTGCCCACGTTGCCGCAGCCGCTCGCGAACAGTGCCGCCGTGACGACCCCCAGAAGAGCAATTGATTTCAATGTCTTGCTATTCCTGGCGGTTGGGTTGAGTAACGCGCCCCCGATGGCTGCGGCTCCCAGGCCCGCCACGGTCAGCCAGAAGGCGATGGTCGGATGGTCGGTGGCCAGCACCGGCGTGAGCTGTGCGGCGAGCGCGACGATGACGCCAAGCACCGTGTAGATTCGTGACATAAGTGTCCCTCTTCGAAGAAAGTTAAAGTTCCTGAGCAGTTATCACTGCCCCTACTGCACGCCTTGAAGAGTAAACGCGACAGCTTGAGACGGTTAGCTAAGGGTTTTCAGGAAGACGCGGGCGGGGAGAGGACGGCTTGTGGCGAGAGGCTTTCTAAAGCGGGTGGTATTCGATGGCCTTTTCACCTTCATGGCCATCAACCCCGAGGTAAAATTTCTCGCGCATCGCGACCAGATCGTTCATCACCAGCTCCTCCACGACGCCGAGCACGGTCCAGTAGCTGAGACGGGGACGGGTATCCTCAATAATCTCTTCGATAGTGCGGGCACCATGCTCGAAGATGGCCGCGAAGACAGCATCGCGGTCGGACTTGCGATCCCGGATTGCTAACAGATGCACCTGAGCGATGGCCTCGTTGAGGATTCCACACAGGGGCGTGCATTTCCGATTCTTCTCCAGCAGAGCATTAAGGTCTGCTTCAAGCGCCTCTGCCTGGCGAGAGGTCTTCCCGGCGCGCTGCGGGGCCTGCCGCAGGCGCAATGCTCGCTCCCGGCTTCGGCGAGAAGCCGGGGAAGCAGGATGCTTGCCGACGGAAGGGGAACTTGCGAGTTGAGGCATATCAGTTCTTCGTGCTTAGGAGATGGCCAGGCATCCAGATACGTGCCATACAGAAAGATTAACAGCGCCTGAAAAGGACGTTTAGCTAAGCAGTGGGGTGTTAATTTGAGGAGGAGATCGCCCACCTTCTGCCCTGGTCGCACCTGCCTCCATGCCAGGGTCAGACCCCACGAGATACTTAAGCCGTCTTAAGTATCTCGTGGCGACTCTCGCTGGAGAGGAAAAGCACACCACAAGCAGGAAGGGATTATAAAAACTTTTACAGATAAATCATCACGGAGCGCCGAGACCCGCATAAATACAGGGCGAAATGAGAAACCGTTGATGATGAAATGAAATAATTTTCTGTAGCTGGAGAGAGAGTGCGGTCGCGCGACACCCTCAGAGTTGAGAGGCTGGGGAAGGACCCGCGCCTGATGCGCGGGCATCGGTCAGGCTGACAGTTTGCCGCCCCGTCGTGAATCAACCGCGTCAAGTATCTGGACGTGGTCAAGAAGAAGAGTGCCAGCATCATCCCGAATTAAGACGGGATACGCGTCCCCGCTGTCGTGATCGATTCGGGCTCTTTCCAGGGCTTCTTCAAGTGAGGTGTATTCTTCCTCAACGGGAGCGTAGTGCCTGGCAGCTTTATAGGTGTACATAGTGGAATTATACCATCCCTCGCGAGCTCACACGCTGCCCTAAAAGTTCAATAGAAGCGCAACAACGCTGTCGTCCTGCCCTTCAGGGGCTTCACGGTATAGCGGGCCGTGCGAGGTGCGCTCTACTACCTTGGCGACCCTGACCAGGTCAATAGTCTCAAGCGGGTCGTATCCGTCCTCATCAAAGCCACACACTACAACAGGCAGCTCAGGGTCGAACGCTTGCAGCTTCTCGATTAAGTCTTTGAGTTTCATCGTCAGCCTCCATCCAGCTATGAGAGCCTAGCACATAACGCTGTGCCGCACGCTCTGCCTCCAGGCGTTGGCAGGCTTCAATGTGCTTGGCCATGTCGAAGAAGGTTGTGTGGACGGTTAGAAGACAGTAGCGGCAATGGAATGTTTCGACTGCATAAACCATTAGTGCCCGGCTCCCTTAAGAAATATGTTGAGAGTCAACGTGAGCAATAACCTAACCTCTAATCTCAATATCGCTGTCAACCTCATTACCCCAGACATGCCAACCCTCGCGTTTCGGCCACATGGGCGACAAAGGGCGTGCAAATAATTCTAGCCTTGCGGGGTCAGATACGCGCTCGATCAATTGATACGACTCAAGCGGCTTACGCGAATGTTTTTGTGGTCGCGCGTCAAAGTCAGTCCGTTGGAGTTTCGCGCGATTAAACTCGCAACGCTCTTTGTAGCCAAATAACAAGTGCTGAGTGGTATGCACCCAAAAGATTCCCTGACCAGATGGTTTGCGCCAAGTGATTGCGACCATGTAGCGGAATCCCCAAGCTCGCATGACCTCAAAACCCACAGGCAAAAAAGCATTAGTAGCCCACAACCAAAGGTGCGCGCCCTTTTCGGCCAAGTCGCATACAGGCAGCGCCTTAATATCGTCAACGGTCATGGTCGGATAAGGCAGAACAGTCTTGGTACGTCGCTTATGCCGCGTGCCCATTTCCTGCGGCCACGGCGGGTCTGCCAAAATTGTGCGATAGGTACCAGACACAGGAAACTAACCTTTCAAGGTACGAGTAATTATCTGTGGAATCCCCTTCTTTGAAGTCGGGGAGAGATTCAACTCTTCTCCTTTGTCTCGCCTTCAAATACACGCCGCGCGGCATCCAGCTTATGTAGAATCGGGGGCATCATTGCGCGGACGGCCTTAAAGAATGAGCGCAACCCCTCTTCGTGGTCGCGGATATAAGCCGTTCCAAGCGTCTCTTTGAAATGCTTGATAAACGCGTCGTCTCCATAACCAACGAGAGCATCAAGAGCACGCGCCTCTTCTTCATTAACGTTGAACTGCACATTAAGATCGACTCTCGGGCGCTCGGTTAGTCTTGCCATGCTTAAACCCTCTCCGGCCAGTGCCAGCATCCACCATCAACGCCGAAGGGGACGTGCTGGTTGAAGAAGAGGCCAGTGGGATTGAGCACGGCCAAGCCCACCTTGCTCTCCGGGTTATCCGGCTCGTCCACCTCGGTAATGATGGCCGCGCGCTCTGTGGACGGATACTCGCCTCCGGGCGTGCCGTATGCGACGTAATGGACGACGCGGCCTATTGATGGTTTCTGCATACTTACTCCTCTCGTTAATGAGTAGCAGCCGCTACAGGGTCCAGCCGCTACTCGTCTATGTTACGGGGTCAGCATCTCCCTGCTCTGCCCCTCTCGCGGGTATGCCTACTCGACTAGAACGCCTCCGAGCGGTTTCACTTCGACGGTGCAATTACCATAGGTCTTTGCGCCATCTGTAAAGCTCGCATGGCCGTTGGCGTTTAGTTGAATAACGCCATTGCCGACTTGTTGGTCAAGGAGTGTGTCCAACGCGGGCTTAACTGCGTCGAACTCCTCTTTGCTTTGGCCGGTCAGCGACGCGCTGGTCTCATCGAGCTTACGCTTAATCGCCTCCGGATTACCGATGAACGAAACACCGAAACTCATATCGTCTTCTCCTTAGCTTTCCCAATGGACGGCAGCCACTACAGGGTACAGCCGCCGCCCTGATTGACCCGGAGAGCGTTTCCCTGCCCGCATCTCCAAGCTGAAGCTACTCTATGCCCTCGAAAGGCGTAGGCTAACGATGCTTTCATATCCTCTCGAACAGTGGAGTCAACGATGTATAGCCCCGTAGCCTTAGCGGACGTTTCGCTTCGGTGAATGCCGCTTATTCCACCAGCAGGCCGGTGAACAACTCCTTCAGGTGTGGCCACGCATAAGGCACGACGACATCCGCGCCCTCTTCGTTACGGCCACGAATGCCGTCGGGGCGCAGGCCGAGAATTGTCACCTCCGTGCCCTGGTAATCGAGCGTGAGGGTGTGTTTGGCCGCAATGCTCGTCTCGATCTGCTCGGTGATCACCTTGACGAACGGCTGCATGGCGAAATCGCCCGCCGGTGTTCCGGCTATCGGTGCGCGAGCAGCAGCCAATCCCGTGCCTGCGAAGCCGCCCGTTGATTCCTCGTTCGAGGAAGCTGCGCCCATGTTGTCCTGCTTTAGGTCTGACATAATATGCTCCTTTGACTAATGATGGTTATTGACATAAGTGCAGCCACGCGGCTACACTCGTTTCACATTCAACGTTTCGATGGTTGGCTGATGGTCGCAGCTTTGTACTTCAGCCACGAGATTAAAAAGGTCACGCTCGGAGACGGTCGGCGCTTGCTACGTCTCCGAGCATTTTCTTTTCAGGCTGCCCGGTGGCCAGCGTCCCTTTCCTCTTCGCCAGCCGCTGCCGTCGGCGCGTCCTCGATCTCCCAATCCTGAACAAGGATGCACTTCATTCCCATGGCCTGCTGCGCGATGTTCAGAGTCTTATGAGTACGCTCTCGCGCCCCTATGTCCCGCAGTCCATCCGCAGCTTTGACGAGCGCCGCCTGCGCCTCGTCGAGCGCTGCGATGATCTGCTCGCGCTCCTTCGTCTCCCGATAGCTTTGTGAGCTCATGCAGTCTCCTTCGTGTGAGCGATCTATGACAGTCAAGTCATTATATCGAAAACACGCGCCGCAATTGTCACAGAGCAAAAACCGGAGCCGCCCCCATTCCGCACGGTCGAAATAGCAACGCCGTCCGCACGTGCAGCGGAGGAGGATGGTGAGCGAGGTTGAGCCGAGGAAGTTAGCTTTCATAAACGCTTTCTATTTTACGGAGGCGAGAGTTTCGACTCTCCCGCCTCCTCAATTGTTCAAGTAACCTTCGACAGGGAAAGATGCCCTGACCCATTTAGATCATGCGGGCTTCCTCCTTCTTTTTTGGATTGGTAGAGCAAACTCATGATGACTGTGTCGCCTTGAAGTGGGCGCGCAAGATCGCGACGGCCTGACTGACCGCGACAAACGAGTTCTGCGTGCCGCCCGCGTCCGGGTGCGATTTCTTCGCCGCTTCCTTGAAGCACGATTCCATCTCGGCGCGGCCACTCAAGACACTCGGCACGGTCCAGCCGCCTTCAGCGCATGCCACGAGGATTGCCGCAGCCGCCTCCGGCGTCATCTCCTGCCGCCCATTGTGTCGCGCACTCTCTTCAGCGATCTTGCGGCGCGCAAAGCCCGAATACTGTTTCGCCTCTTCAGTCTTGCCAGCCTCTTCAGAGCCAGTGCCTGACACTCCATAGCGTGCGACCGCCCGCAGAGCTTCGAGTGTGAGCACGATGGCGCGCAGGTTATCTTCCCAGTGGTCAAAGGTCGTGCAGGGGAACTCCAGCGTCTCGTAAACGCCGAGCGGCTCACCAGCTTCATTCTTCCTGCCAATCGGTTTCCATTTCTCGAAGATGAGGCAGACGCCGGGGAAGCGCGGGACGCGCCCATTGACCTTCGGTAGCCCGTCGAAGCGGATGTCTTCACCGCGGTGGCCACTCTGGATGACGACGTTGCGAGCTGAAGCGCGGGAGATTTCCGCACGGAGCTGCGCGAGCGTCTTACTGTAGTTGGATTTGAACGTCGCGCGCCGTAGCCCGGGCTTGCCGTATGGCCAGCGCTCTAGGGCTTCAAACTGAAAATCGTCTCTCATGTTTCCTTCCTGTCAGTGATGACCCCGTAAAAGAAAATGATGGTGGCCACGATGGTGGCGAGGGCAAGTTCCATGTTCAACTCCCCGCGTAGACGTGCCGCGCGTATCGTTTCCGGTGCTGCTTGAGCTCGGCTTGCCCGCACGACTGGCACATCTTGACGCTCCCGCGCCGGAGCTGGTTGACGAGTACCTGGCGGCGGTTGCCGCACTCGTGGCCGTGCCGGCGCACTGTGCAGACGCACGGCCACACCCAGCCGCGCTTCGTTTTGAGTGCGGGGCCTGTGACGCGCAGGCGATTGAAGGTCTGACCGGTGAGATCTTCATTCATCTCTCCACCTCATGATCGGGATGCCCTCCCCTTCAAGGCCTGCCGCCGGCGCACGCGCTGCGCCCATCGACGTTGTGCCCACTCCCTGATTTTTCGCCAGAGTTCAATTATGAAAGGTTTGCCCTCAATTGAGTCTTCCAGTTCGACCCCTTGCGGCGTCCCCGCCGGCGGCGCTTGCCCCCGGCCCTGATGCCCACTCCGGAGCGGAACGGGACATCCACCTTTTCGCCTGCCTTCCGCCTGGTCGCTTCCCCCCGCATGAGGTAGATCTGCGTCGTTCTCACGTCCACGTGGCCGAGAAAGGCGCGCACGAGCTCAATGTCATGCGTCTTCTCTTCCAGGTGCGTGCCGATGGAGCGGCGCAGGTCGTGCGGCGTGCATTGATCAAGCCCGGCCAGGCGTGCCCGCCTCTCCAACGCCCGGTAGATGGCCGGGTAGCTCAGTGGCCGCCTGATCACCTCTCCGTGACGCGTAACGGGGTGCAGGAGCGCGCCCGGATCCCCCCCGCGCACTCTGAGCCACTGGTGAATAGCTTTCCTTGCGCCGCCCGGACGAAAGTAGATGGTGCGGTCACGGTCTCCCTTGCCATGCACGCGCAGGGTGTGCGAACGCGGTTGGAGGTCCGATAGCTGAAGCCGCGCAGCTTCTCCGGCGCGCAGCCCCGCCCCGTAGAGCAGGGTGAAGAGGCAGGCATCACGCGCACCTCCTGCGCCCCCTGCGCGGTCGCACACCTCAAAGAGCAGCTTGATCTCCATGAAGGAAAGCGCGCGCACGGCCCGGACGCGATGTCCAGCGTGGACGCGCGACACGTCCCGGATGCGCTCCAGTTCTTCGACCGACATCTGTTCGAGCCGCCAGGCGCGTCTGGCTATCTCTCTAAAGCCTGAGATCGTGCCGTTGATCGTCGAAGAGGAAAAATGTTTGCGCCTCAAAAAATCGCGCACGATCTCGACATCCCGGAAGGTGAAGGTGCGCCAATCGAAATCCATCACAGAGGCCAAGGGGTTCCCCGTCAGAATGCGCACGGCCCTCTGCATATTGACCCGCTGGGCGCGCCCGCCGCCCGTCGCAAGCGATTCAAGATAGGCATCACACGGGGCAAATGGATGGTCTTTCGGCAGCCGCGCAGGTCCCGTCCTGACCAAGTGCAAGACCCCTATGGCCGAGTCTTTCGAGAGCCTCAAAGTGTTGGATTTTGCGCCCATGAATTAAATCGAAATTCCTGCAAGCCAAACTTGCTCAAAACCAGTGACAAGTGACGGGTGACGAGTGACGAGTAAGCACCTGCTTCAATCAATGAAAATCGGCCTGCCAGCCCCCGAACGGCGGTCAAATTGACATTGAACGCGCCTAGGTAATGACAATGCGCGTTTTCATTACCTAGAAACTCCCCACATTGCCCGGATACCGGGCAAGAAATGCGCGCACCTTTGAGCACTCCAAAGCGACGTATCTGAGGCCGCGCGAGCCGCCGATGACCTGCCCGGAGAGCCCCCTGCAAATGCGATAGGTGCGCCTCTCTCGACGGCGCGGCTTGCACTTGACGATGATGTAACCGAGCGTGGCGCTCCGTTGCGCTTCAGCTTCGTCACAGGCTTTCTTCAGCTCGTCGAACGTCATCAATGCACCCCTTCGCCGAAGAGCCGATCATAAGCTCCCTCAACAATCACCTGGGCGCTCTCTTCATCCTCACGCTCAAACAACGCCTCGCACAGCTCGTCCAACTCTTCTTCCGTGAGCCGCACGTCTTCCCAGCCGTAGGGAATCCCGTGCTCGTCTTTGATGATGCTCATCAAATCACCTCCACCCAATCCTGCTTCGGGTCTCGCTCCCACCATCCGCACCGGCGGCAAATCAGATACCTTTCGGATTCGGCATCCGGGTCGTGATCGGGTGTGATCCAATCCGAATCAAGCTCGAAGCCGCATTCCGGGCAATGTCCTAAATGGGGCATCTGATCTCTCCTTCGCTAAACGCAGGCTTACAGCTTGGTGCAGCGCGGGCACCTGACCATGTCGCCCGTCGGCTCTTCGCTGCCCTTGAAGCGGCGCTCGTGGCCACACTCCAGCCGACAGATGACGGAATCCTTCGCGCTCTTCGGGTGGTCAGGCGTGCGGTAATACTCGCGCTCGACGATTCGCTTGCGCACGCTGCTCCCGTTCTTCTCTACGTGCATGATTGAACCTCCAGTCTCTGCCGGTTACTCGGAAGCGCCAGCCACGCTCGACACCCCAGACAATTCCCGTCTTCGCTATTCTCACGACCTGAAACGAAGGGCATGCCGCGCGTCCAGAACCATGCACGCTCTTTGCCGAAATAGACCGCGCAAACTGATTCGAGCATCACTCCCCCATTTAGATCGGCGAAGTAATGAAAGAGGGTTGAGCCGGTTGGTTTGCCCCAGCCGGAGATGGGCTGACCGTTCATTTCCTAGAAACGCCCTCCATCAATTCTAAAAAAGGTTTCCTGATTTCAGTCGGGATTTTCGTCTTGCCCCGTGGATAACTCAGCCAGCCCCAATCAGGAAACAATGCGCGCAATCCCTTCATGTGCAACTCTGCGCGCGGCTTGAAATATTCGACCCGTGAGATTTGAGCCATCCAACTGTTTTTCGTCTTCGGATTCTCAAACTCATTGATGTTGTAAAATGGCTCTCCGATTATCATGACCTTTCCAACAATTCTTGAGACCGGTGCCGTCAGATAGATAAAAGCTGTCTCGTCAATGCGCGCATCTTTCGGCACAGTCCAGAAGTATTGGCTCAACGCATCTTCATCGAAGTGTTCAAACCAATCTAAGTGCTCCGGCCCGCCGAGCAGGATGTAGTAATTCGGCTCGCTCATCGGGTTTTACTTCCCTCCTCCAACTCCTGCCACAGCCCATCATCTGCATCCACGCAGAAGACATCGCCACCACGAAAGGTCTTCAGCCGCCGCGGCGGATTCACCGAGCGAGCCTTTACTTTGTCGAAGCTCTTGACCTCTACCTCGTAATAGCTTCCGTCAGCGCCGATGATGGTGTCGCCGATTCTGATGCCTTCCAGACTCATCGCTTTTCGTCCCTCAACAGGTCTACGTACCGGCAGCCAGCGTGGCGCTGCTCGCGCTCAAGCTGTGCGGCCAGCCTCTGAGCCTTGCTGTTAGTGGAGCGCACGGCGGCGATATGCTTCGTCAATCTGTTCGTGACGAGATACTGTTTCCCGTTTTTCTTGACGATGAAGATCATAGATTTTCCTCCGGACCAAATCCTCGATAGGCGTTGAATGCTTCAAGGCTCTGGCGTGCGGTTACGACATCACCCCGGTCGAGCGCCGCCCGACAAAGGGCAAGCATTCCAAGCCCGATGTTATCCTTCGACGATTGCGCCTCTTCGGTCAGCATATCCAGCAAGCGAGAAGCATTCGCAACCGTGCGTAACGTGAGTGAGATTTCAGCTATGCTCATTGCTTCCTACAATGTAAAAAGGCGACCGTCAGCCTTCACAGGAGCAGCACAGGGGTCGTATCCCTGTGCCACAGGAGGGCGCAGGTCAACTCAACCGACGGTCGCCAAGTCTGGCCCTCCGAATCTTTTTCTATTGCTCATTGCGCATTTTCCATGAATCAATCTCTGCGACATCAACCGCAGTCCAGTACTCGTAATTGTCAACGCGCGTTCTGCGTACCACTGAGCAAAATGTTTTGTGCAGATAACGATAGGCTTTGGCGCGAGCATGCTTGAGTTGCCCAGCATCGAAGATTTCAGCGTCTAAAACTTCGCGGAATTGATTCTCAAATCTGAGCACTACGCTTGCGCTCACCGCATCACCTCCAGCCGCTTGATTCCATAGCCCGGCTCAAACGGCGGTCGCCCGCCTTTCAAGACAGCCTGGAAGCCCGCGCGCTCTCGCGGTTCCACATAATCGAGTTGCAGGAGGTCGAAAGCATCACGCTCTTCAAACGTCTCCAGCGCACGCCCAGAGTCGTCAGTCAGAGCGCCGTTCTCGACGTGCAATGAAGTGTTTCGCTTGGCGTAAGTCATCACGCCTTGTGAGAACTCGGCGCTGCCTGTGCGGATCAGGAAGATGATTCCCCACTGCTGAAGCGTCGTGATGAAGAGGTCGAGCTTGATGTTCTGGGAGAGCAGAGCGCGCCAATACTTGCCGTCTCGCTTCGGTTCCCAGGGAATGATTTCGGAAGTGCCCGGCTTAATCCATTGAAGGATGGCACGCGCCTCTGCGTCGAAAGCCCAGACGAGCAGGCCATTCAACATCTCGGCGTCTCCGAAAAGATTGCCTATTTCCCCCGGATGCCATTTCGGCACGGCCACGATCTCCATGTCTTTCACGACCTGACAGCCGCGACGGATTGAGCCTGCGATTTCGACACGCTCGCAGTGTGGCCGCATCTGCTCGACCAGGTTATCGGCAAGAGCTTTCGCGTCTCTGATGAACATCTTCCTTACCTGCTTCCTTTCCTGCTGGCTTTGACCTCTGCCTTCACCGCCGCGTGATAGCAGGCGTCCGCCGGTAAATCGTATGTGCGTTGCGTGCCTTTCAAACGAAGACCGATGACGCCGCCGGGCGCAATCGAGATGATCACCCGGCGATGCTCACTGCGCTCGAAGACCGTCTGGACGGTTTCAATTTCGATCTTCTCTTTGCGCTTCATTGTTGAGTAGTCAGACGCCCCTCTCGACAGAGAATCAATTGCGCCTCGACGTTGACGCCCCGTTGAACGGCCCTGGTGAGAGCGCTTTCAAGCGTTAGCTTCTTCTGCTCCAGTTCGGCTATCCGGGCGCGCATCGAGATCGAGCAGTCCGAGGCCGATGAGGTCGCCAGCATGAGCGTGGTGAAGCTGAGCGCGATGATGAGAACAACCGTGAGTAGCTTAGTCATGTGATGAGGTCCTTTCTTCAAGTCGAATTAGCCTGGCGCAAAGTAGCTTGCGCCGCATCAAAAATTTCCTGCTCCTCCCTCAACTCGTCTTCCGACATCTCTGGAGCCTGCGCCGGCGGGAGACGGCAACGACACTTGCGCATTCTTCCGTCGACCATCTCCATCCCTGCGCCGAAGCAGAACTGGCACGCTCGGCACGGGCACGCCTGGCCACCGCTCTCGCCGGTGCCTGCGCACAGCCTGCAATTCGGATCCGCATCGCGCAGCACGGGATTGATCGCCGCCTGGTTGCCGAAGCCCCCCGCGACCAGTGGCGCGCCGACGCCGGGCAACGTGGGCTGCACGGGCGGCGCGCCCGTTTCGGTCGAGAGCCAGTGCAGGAGTTGCCTGCGGACCGGGCGGCTGCCGCCAGCGACGCAATGGAGCTTGAGCTTTCCCCAGACCCAGCGCACGAACTCCGCCCCGTACACCTCGGAGGCAATCACCTCACGGACAAACTCTTCGTCTGCCGGCAGCATTAACAAATCAGCGGCAGCGGTAGCAGCAGCTACTGGTTTAGCTACTTCTGGTTCAATCCTTATAGGGGGGTGTGGGGGGATTTGGTTTTCGTTCGGAGAAATCCGAACGAAGGATTCGGATTTCTCCGAACGAGGGCGTGCTTCGTTCGGATTTTTTCCGAACGAGGAAGGGGCTTCGTTCGGATTTTTTCCGAACGAGCGGACCTTCGGCGGCGGGAATTTTCCGACCAGCAGCACAACCCCGTGCCGCCCCTGTCGGCTGATCCAGCCCTTCTTGACGAGTTCCGTCTTCATGTCTGAAACGTGTCGGTAGGTGCGCTTCATGTCTGTTGCCAGAGTCTCCAGCGAAGGGTCACAGCGCCCGTCATCGCGGTTCCTGTGTGAGCAATACTGCTCGTATAGTTCCCATGCGCCGTGTGATAAATCCCTTCGGCGTTGGAGCGCTTCGTCAGGTACAGCGGTGTAATAACCTGGCAAACTGCCTCGCTTCCTTTTTCCGGGAGTGGCAAAGCCTCGTGCAGATGAGTGCTTCCGTCAAAAACATTTCTTGAGAAAACCAACTGCTCGCTGCTTGAGCTTTCGAATTAACTGCCGAGGACTCGGCCTGACCGCCTCGATACCGGTGAAGCGAACGGGCAACGGCAGATCGAAAACCCATGCTCGTTCTAAGTGGGGGGGGGGTATAGGTTTACGTTGTGGCATCTTCTTCCTCCATTCTTTCGTCGGTCGCGCGGAATTGATTGGCCTTTTCGAGTTGGCGGGCTATGGTTTCGAGACAGGTCAGAACCGTTGCAGTCTCCATCCATCCACTTGCAGCTAAACCCCGCACGGCCCGCAGGCGTTTGACAGCACGATCAATCGCCATGTGGCGACGAGCAGCCTGCGCGGCGAGTGCATCTATCTGCGCGGAGGCGTCGTCGGCCTCACGCACGCGGCGCTCGACGTATGCGGCATGGTCGAGCATGCTAATGCGCCCCGCCTGACCGCCTTGAAGCTGCTTCGCTGGCCTCATGCCACGTTGCTCCGGCGCGACCTGGTCAACAGGCGGAAACTCTTCTTCTTTGGTCTCGCGTCTTCGATCAGTCGCCGCACTTCCTCGTCAACATCGCCGCGCCTGAAGCGCATGGGGCTGGTCGTGACGGGCCTCAAGTTCTCCGTGCCGCCTTTGCGCGCGTAGACGGAACTCACCCCACAGCCGAAGCGTGCGGCCACGTAGCGCACGCCGACTAAATCGTCGGGACGCTCATCCGGGGGTGGGGGCAGCATGAAGAGAAAGATGCTCATGACGCTCCTTCCCTTTCATGCAGCCCTATGCCCAGAGGAAGAGCGGGCAGAGGCGCAAGGCGTAAGCTGCGCGATGCTCTGCCCGCTCTGCTGGTCAAGGCCGCTTGCCCCCTCACGAGCCTCGACGATAGCGAGAAGTGTTCGATAAGCCGCGATGGCTTCAGGCAGTTCTTTCCTGAGCGCCGCGTCGTCGCGGTCGAGGATCGCCGCCTGGATGGCCTCTGAGTGTTCTGACTCGCAGCGCGCAACTTGCGCATACCAGTCGGCAGCACGCAGCTCGTCACGAGCGCGCAGGGCCGCGTACCGGCTGCGGAAATCCTCGAAGAGGAATGCCGCGCCTTCAGGTCGTGCGAGAAAGATTGCCTGGAAGAATCGCCAAAAGAGTTCGTAGATGTTGAGCCGCTTAACGTCTCGCGCCGGTTGGCGCTGGTAATGAATCCAGCGCAGTGAGCAGTGCTTTCCGAGTGAGCGGAGAGCGGAGCGCACGCCCTTGGCTTCCGTGCCGATGGCGTGGTCAAGCACCTGATCGAAGTGCATAGTGAGTGCATCTTTCTTCCCCTCACGTTTGGTTCAAAAACAGTTGGCGGGTGAACTAGACCGGCGCTGCCCTCGCGCGTAGTCTTGCCCGCGTGAAAAGCAGGCCTTACGCGGTCTTCTTTTCGAATTTGACTATCAGGTCGAGGCCGAGCGCATCGGCAATTTTTTGGAGCGTAACGAGCCGGATGTTTAGCTCGCCGTTGCGGATTGAAGAAACAGTCCGCGCCGCGAGTTCAGCCTTCACAGCAAGCTTTTCATTGGTTAGGTCGTTGTCCTCAATGGTTTTATTGAGGATTGCAGTGTCATACATTTCTATTCGCCTCCTCGCATGGAGTATTCAATACATCGAATAGCAGAATATGTCAAGCAACTATTTGCGTGAATTATTCGACACATCGAATATTCGATGTGATAAATGGATTATTGTGCGTAATGGACAAGAGGCATTAGCTGAGTTTGTGCGACAAGAGATGGAAAGTCGCAACTGGAGCACTTATGACATCGTGCGCGAAAGCGGCGGGTTGATTAAGAGCAATAGCACAGCTTGGAATGTCTTAAATTCTCGAGGTAAGGAAGTAAAAGACAAAACCTTAAGAGGGTTGGCAAAGGCATTCAATGTTCCCGAAAAGAATGTCTTTGATATTTATCTAGAAACGACAAAAGGTCACGAGGCGGAGAACAATCGGCTCCTTGAGATGGCTCACAAGTTCGATGCCCTGCCCGAAGAGAAGCGTCCCGCAATTGAGCCGCTCATTGATGTGCTGAACCGTGAGTTGGATCGCTTAGCGAGAGAGAACTAGGAAGCAAGAGACCTCGCCATGATTTTCGTCGAACGCGTCGCCCAGCGCGCTCTGCCTAGATTCAACCGTCGCGTCCACACGGAACGCGATCTCTTGCTCGTGTGCCAGCGCAACGGGGTTACCGTGGCTGAAGCCTACACGGGCGAACTCGGCCTATACATCGTCCACGAAGGCAGGCCCTTCATCATCCTTCAGCCGGGATTGCGTGGCGGGCTTCGCGCCTGGGTGTTGGCGCATGAGCTGGGGCATTTCCTTCTGCACGCGCCGACCGCCAGCACCTTTACTATTTCGATGAAGCGGAAGGCGGATTTTGAAGCGAATATCATCGCCGCCATTTTGTTAATGCCGCTTCAGCTCGTGCGGACGGCGCTGCCCGGTGAGATTCAAGAACGCTTCGGCTACCCGCGCGAACTGACTGATTTTCGCAAGGCTGTTTACGAGTGGTTTAGAAGATAGATCTCCTCATGAATCAAATCAGAATTCTCACACTCATGTGCATTAACTGCGGCGGAAAGCTAGAGGTCTCACCGGACATGACGCGCTTCGCCTGCGGCTACTGCGGCACCGAACAGATCGTCGAGCGCAAAGGCGGAACAGTTATCTTGAAGGGGCTATCTGAGGCTATCAATCGCGTGCAGGCAGGCACCGACAAGACGGCTGCGGAGCTTGCTCTGCGAAGATTGACCGACGAAATGCAGGCGGTGAACTCAGCACGCGCTTGGAACCTCGCACATGCAGCGGGGCAGCGCCGAGCTAACACAACGATGATGATCTGGATGTTCATCGCCGGTTTAGTAATCGCGGGCATCGTGATCGGGGCCGATGGCAAGGGGCGTGAGAATCCCGTCGGCGGACTTGTGACACTTCTACTTTTCGCTGGAGTAGGGATAGCTATCAAAATCGGTCGCGACAAACATTTGGAGACACGGCTTGATATAGCAATGGCACCCTTGGATCACCAGTGGCACGACATTAACGGAAAGATAGAAACCAACCGGAAGATAGTTGATTCGTAGATTGGAGATGCAATGAAAAGATTTCTCGCCGCGCTACTCTGCGCCCTCATTGCAGCGACATTGTTGAGCTACGCCCAGGGGAACCAGTTCAAGGTTCGCTATCGCGGCGGCACGGTGGAAACAAAAGTGAAGCCCGACGATTGGGGCAACAAGCTTGCCATCAGCTCAGAGCAGATTCTGCTGGCACTAAAGGATGGGCAGAAGATAGAGATTGCCCCGAAGCAAGTCACCAAAATCAGTTATGGCAAAGACGACGCAAGAGACGCTAAACGAATGGTGAGCATCACCGCGTATCTCTTCACCAAGAAGCGGCGGCATTACATCACCGTTGAATATCTTTCACCTGAAGGAAAGCCCGGTGCCATGGTGCTGCAAGCTAAAGGGGATGCTTACCGAACGATTTTGACGACACTCAAAACCATTACGGGGAAAGAGGTCGAGACCGAAGAGAAAGGAAATGAGTGATGAACTTAGCAGGTGACATAAATTCTCCCGGCTACAAAGCAGGTGATCAATCTTCGCCTGGTATTCATGCAGGCGATCAAGGCATGCCGGGCTATCACACCGGCGACATACCGGGCCCCGGCTTAATGGGAGAGATACCGGGTCCGGGCTTATCAGCCGGAGACATTGGGTCAGGCGGTCTCGTCGGCGATCAGGGCAGCCCAGGTGAGATTCCATTGCCGGGATGCCGGGATATTTAGCATCTGCCTTTGCCATGAAGATCGAGAAATACAAAGACCCCGTCACCAGGCGTTACAAGTGGCGCGTGGATTTCACCTGTGCAAATGTCCGCCACAAGGCGGAGGCCGACTCGACCGAAGAGCTGTACGACATCATTGACGCCATCAAGCGGCGCGCGCGCGCCGTGCGCTACGGATTGCCAGTCGAGCGCGAGACCATCACGCTGAAGGAGTTGGTCGAGGAGCGCAAGAAAGATTTCAACCTCAAGAAGAGCAATGATCGGATGTGCGTATCTATCCTCGATAAATTCTGCGCACATCTCGGAGAGGAAAAGGTTGTCCACCTCATCACGACCGCCGACCTGCGCTCCTTCGTGCGGGCGCTGCGACTCGGCAATCACGATCTACTTCCGGTCTCAGTGAATAATTATCTCACCAAAGTCGGCACCATGCTGCGCAAGGCGGGCACATACTTCTCCGGTCTTTCGTCGTGGAAGGCCCCGGACATACCCTATGAGGGGGAAGGTAAATCATCCCGCGAAAGGGTCATCTCCGAAGAGGAGATCGCGCGCCTCTTCTACCAATTGCGTGCGCCGCAGGGATTAACCTGCGGCGAGAAGCACACCCGCCGCGAAAGGCCAGCAGAAGTCAGAGTGCGGCAGATGAGCGCCGACATATTTGACCTCTCTCTCATGACCGGCATGCGCAAAACTGAAACGCGCACTCTCACCAAGACAAAGATTGACTGGACTGTCTTGACATTCGGGGAAGAGACGATTTACGGTTTTATCCAGTTGCCAGCAACCAGCACAAAGACGAAAGAACCGCGCCGCATCCCGCTCAACTGGGACGCGCGCCAGATTCTTGAAAGGCGCTGTGGGGAGAGCCAGTGCCAGTGGGTCTTCCCTAACACGGCAGAGACTGCTCCGATTGCAGAAACAGTTATCAGGAACTGTCTGCATAGGATCGCCAGGCGGGCTAAAGTTCCCTTCGGGCGCAAGCTCGAAGACGGCTTTGTCTACCACGATTCACGCCACACGGCAGCGACCCGGATGCTCGAAAGAGGGGCGCACCTCAAGACCGTCGGGCGAATCCTCGGGCATCGAGACGAGACGATGACGATGCGCTATGTTCACACGAATTATGCCGCACAGGCCTCGGCGGTCGCTTCGCTCGGGAACGGCTCCAAAAAGGGCTCAAAGCCCGACCCTCCCGTAGAAATCCCGCCGCCCGAAAATGACTAGGCGCACAAGTAGATTATTTGCAACACATAATGACAGAGCGCGTTTTCGTCTGCGGTACGCGCTTTATGCGGTACTCGCAGCCGTGGCGCTTGGCACACTCGGCTTTCACCTGCTTGAAGGCTGGTCTTTAGCGGACAGCCTGTATGCGACGATTCAGACGCTGACGACAGTCGGGTATGGCGATTTGACTCCGACGACTGCCGCCGGGCGCTTATTCGCCAGCCTCTACATGTTCGTCGGAGTCGGCGCTGTGCTTTACGTCCTGACCGCCACCGTGCAGACAATCGTGCAATCCGAAATGGTTGCCACCTTCGGGATGCGCCGCCGTCAACGTGAAATGAGCAAACTACACGACCACTTTATCATCTGCGGCGCAGGCCGCGTCGGCTCACGATTGATTCGTGAGTTGCAACGCGCGAACGTCTCCTTTGCCGTCATCGAACAGGACGAACAGAAGGTCGCCCATCTTATCGAAAGCGGAGCGCCTGTGATCGTCGGCGATGCCACACTCGAAGAGACGTTGTTACAGGTCGGCGTAAAGCGGGCGCGGGGATTGGCCGCCTGCCTGCCGGATGACGCCGATAATGTCTACGTCGTGCTTATCGCGCGCGATTTGAACCATGACCTTCATATCGTCGCGCGTGCCGTCGAAGAACAGGCCGAGCCGAAATTAATCAAGGCGGGTGCAAACCGCGTCGTCGCGCCGACGATTACGGGCAGCCATCGCATGGCGCAGGCGCTGATGCGACCGGCGGTCGCGGACTTTATGGATTCGATAACGGCGGAAAATCTGGACTTGAGCTTTGAGGAGATGGAGGTCGCGCCCAGCTCAATTTACGCCGGGCACAGGCTGCGCTATACGAACATTCTTTCAGAGCTGAACGTCATCATTGTCGCTATCCGACGCCGCAGCGGTCAGATGACTTTCAATCCATCCGGCGATGCGCTCATTGATGCGGGCGATATTCTCATCGCCATCGGGCGCGCCGATTCCCTCATGCGAATGAGCGATCTGGCACACGGGATGAAGGAACGACCCAAGACTTAACTCAGATGAAAAACTTTCTACGAAAAATTACCAGCGGACTCTTTCTCGTTGTAGGCATTCTTTCAGCCGGACTGGGATTGAAGGGATTTCTGCTGCCGCTCCATTTTATTGACGGAGGCGTGACGGGCGTCTCGATGCTCATCTCGGCGCTCACAAAGGTCTCCCTCCCACTTTTGATTATAATTATCAATGCGCCGTTTATCATCATCGGCTATCGCCAGATTGGCAAATTGTTCGCGCTCAAAAGCGCGGTGGCGATTGGCGGACTGGCTCTCTGTCTGGCCTTTATCCCATATCCGGTGGCGACCAACGACAAGCTGCTGGCAGCCGTCTTCGGCGGATTTTTTCTAGGGGCAGGAATTGGTCTTTCGATCAGGGCGGGCGGTGTGCTGGACGGTACAGAAGTGATGGCTCTGATCTTGAGCAAAAAGATTGGAACGACAGTCGGCGATATTATTCTCCTTCTCAATATCGTTATCTTTTCAGTCGCCGCATTTTTCCTCGGGCTTGAGCCTGCTCTTTATTCGGTTCTTACTTACCTTTCAGTCTCCAAGACGATGGATTTCCTCATTCACGGAATCGAGGAATACAACGGCGTCACGATTGTCTCTCACCGAAGCGAGGAGGTAAAAGCTGCTATCCTGAACGATCTGGGGCGCGGCGTCACCGTTTACAAGGGCATGGGCGGGTTGCGCGGCGAGGAGCAGGATATTCTGTTCTGTGTGGTGACGCGGCTGGAGATACCGAAAGTTAAAAATGCGGTCAGGGAAATAGACGAATCAGCTTTCATCGCTATTCATCGCATCACGGACGCCAGAGGCGGCGTGATGAAGAAACAGGTCTTGCATTAATTATTGGATTAGACACTTTGAGAATACTCGTTACAGGCGGCAGCGGCTATCTTGGGCTTCACGTTCGCCGTTTCTTCAACGCGGATGACTTCTCGCGCCGTTCGCATCTGGACGTGCTGAACCCGCATGACGCGGCGCTCGCGGCCAACTACGACGTGGTGATTCACCTGGCGGCGCATCTGGACAAAGACCCGGAAGCTGCCGAGAGTTGTTTTCGGACGAACGCCGAAGGGACCGCCAACATCCTGCGGCAGATGCAGCCGAACTCCGTCTTCATCTATGCTTCGACGAAAGATGTTTACGGCGCGTGGGCAGACCAGTTCGCGGAAGTTGGTGAGAGTTCCCCGACAGCTTACTGCGGGCAATCCGCGCTCGAATGGTCGAAGCTGATGGGCGAGAAATACGTGCAATACTACGCCGAAGCGCGCGACATCAGAGCCTGCATCTTTCGCCTCTCGACCGTCTACGCGCGGCCTTCGGAAGACAACGAATCGGGATTTGTCACGCATTACGTCGAGTCGGTCAAGCGCGGCTGGCCGATAAAACTTCCGCTCGCGGGCAAGCCCGTGCGAGACATCCTGCACGTTGACGATTTCTCGCGCGCCTGTCGCGCCTTCGTAGATTCCTCGCTTCCTTCGGGACTGTATAATCTGGGCGGCGGGCGTAAAAATGCCACGACCTTACGCGAGATGGTCGAAATGGTCGGGCGCATGATTGAACGCGAGCCTGTAATTGACAGCGAGGCTCGCGTTCCCGCACCCGTTCCCGTCAACTACATCTCCGATTTGTCGCGCATCGAGGCTCAGCTTAACTGGCAACCTGAGATTGGAATTGAAGAAGGATTGCGGAGCTTATTGTAGGACAGACATTCCTGTCTGTCGTTGAGCGCGAAAGCGCGAATATTGTTTGGCAATCGTGATGAGAAACATTCAGCCGGAGCAAATTGAGCGCGTGGTCGTGCGCGGCGTCAACTGGGTTGGCGATGCCGTGATGACCGTTCCGGCGCTGCGCGAGTTGCGGCGCGTGTTGCCGCAGGCTCACATCACGCTGGCGACGCGCTCATGGGCTGAGGGTTTGTTTGCGGACGCGGATTTTATTGACGATCTATTGATCTATGACCGGCGCTCGCGCGATTTCCGTGCCGTCGCGCGACAGACGCGCGAATGGCACCGACGACGTTTCGATCTCGCGCTGCTGTTTCAAAACGCTTTCGAGGCGGCGCTGATCGCGGCAACGGCGCGCGTGCCCGTCCGCATGGGCTATGCAACGGATGGACGCCGCGCCCTGCTCACGCACGCGCTTCCCCTCCCCGACTGGCGCGACGAGCGCCACGAGGTCTTCTACTATCTCAACCTCGTCGCCCAGCTCGAAGAGTTGCTTTACGGCGCAGCGCAGATAGAAAAGCATGAGCCGCAGCTCGACCTGAACGTTTCAGAAGAAAGAAAAGCACAGGCGCGCGAGTTTCTCGCGTCTCAAGGCGTAGTGATGAAGGGTGCGCTCGTCGCACTCTGTCCCGGCTCGACCAACAGCCGCGCGAAGCGTTGGCCTGCCGAACGATATGCAGCGCTCGCCGACCGCTTCATCTCGGAGACAGGCGCAAGCGTGCTGCTCATCGGCTCGCCCGACGAGTTGGAGGTTTCGCGCGAAGTTGAAAGGCAGATGCAGCATCGCCCCATCATGCTCACGGGTCGCACCGATCTGGCGCAGGCAGTTGCCGTCCTGAGCCTGGCGGACGTGCTCATCACCAACGACACAGGCCCGGCGCACATCAGCGCAGCGTTGAATCGCCCGACGCTCGTTATCTTCGGCCCGACCGACCCGCGAACGACGCGGCCATTCTCCCCCATCGCTGAAATCATTCGCCATCCACCCGAATGCGCGCCGTGCATGCTGCGCGATTGCCCGATTGACCATCGCTGCATGACGATGATCTCGCCGGACGAAGTTTTCTCGCGCGCCGCCGGGATGTTGAAAAAAGAGGTAGCGGAGGTTCAAACATGAAGCGGCGCGCGGTCTTCATGGACAGAGACGGGACGATCTCCGAAGAGGTCGGCTACGTCAATCATCCTTCGCGCTATCGAGTCTTTCCTTATTCAGCCGAAGCCGTGCGGCTGCTGAACGAAGCGGGCTGGCTCGCCATCCTCGTCACGAATCAGGCGGGTGTGGCGCGCGGTTATTTCACGGAAGATGTCATCGGTGCGGTGCATAACGTTCTCTCTCAGGAGTTGGAAAAGCAGGGCGCACGGCTTGATGCCATCTACTATTGCGCTCATCATCCGACCGTAGGCCACGAGCCATATCGTTTTGACTGCAATTGCCGAAAGCCCAGGCCCGGCCTGATCGAGCGCGCGACGAAAGAGTTTGACATTGACCCTGAGCAGAGCTGGATGATCGGCGACCGCTACAGCGATATAGAACTGGCGCGCAACGCTCACGTTCGCTCGGCCTTCGTCCTCAGCGGCTACGGGCGCGGCGAGTGGGAATATCAACGAGCCGCCTGGAAGCACGAACCGGACATGGTCGCAGAAGATCTGCTTGAAGCAGTAAAAAAGATAGTTTCCAGTTTTCAGTTTTGAGTTTTCAGTTTTTGCTTTTAACTGGAAACTGGAAACTGTTTTGGAGGTTGAGCTATTGAGTCTTGAGAGAACGCCGCAGCAGGAGCGTCTGACGGCCATCGTGCGGCGGTTTCCGCAGTGTAAGGTGGTGGTGGTCGGCGATCTGGTCGCAGACCAGTTTCTGTACGGTGAGATCAGCCGCGTCTCGCGCGAAGCACCCGTTCTGATTTTGCGCTATGAGCGCACGGAGACAACACCGGGCGGTGCGGCCAACTGCGCGACGAATCTCGCCGCGCTTGATGCGAAAGCCGTCATCATCGGCGTCATCGGTGAAGATGAGGCCGGAAGCGCGCTCGTCGATAAGCTTCGTGCGGCGAATGTTGACTGCGGCGGCATCGTCACCTCCGCTTCCGTGCGAACGACGACGAAGGTGCGCGTCCTCGCCGGACAGATTCACTCGACGCGGCAGCAGGTCATCAGGATTGACTACGAAGGAAAGCCGCTCGCCGAGGCCGAATTGCGCGAACAATTGCGCTCGCGTATGAGAGCGGAAGTCTTGACCGCCGACGCC
The DNA here is from genome assembly GCA_963811065.1 of uncultured Acidobacteriota bacterium. GTDB lineage: Bacteria > Acidobacteriota > Blastocatellia > Pyrinomonadales > Pyrinomonadaceae > QHXM01. Next base: position 31,005 of record CAWEPR010000005.1, on the reverse strand, counting down.
GTCATCATCTCCGATTACAACTACGGGCTGGCCGATACGGAAATGGTGGAGGCGATTCGTGAAGCGACGCGCGAGCGTGGCATTCCCGTGCTGGTTGACTCACGCTTTGGCTTGACGCAGTTTACGAATTTCACTTCCGCGACTCCGAACGAAGACGAGGTCGAGCAAGCGTTGGAACGCAAGCTGGAAGATGCCGCGCAGATGGAAGCGGCGGGCGCAGCGATGCGCGAGCAGTTGAACTTCCGCGCACTGCTCATTACGCGCGGCAGTCGTGGAATGCTCCTGCTCGAAGATGGAGCGGAGCCGCTTCACATCGAGGCTGTCGGCGCGCGTGAGGCGGTTGACGTAACCGGCGCAGGCGATACCGTCATTGCGACCTATGCGCTCGCGCTCGCCTCCGAGGCCAATTTCGCGGATGCCGCGAATCTGGCGAATCACGCGGGCGGTCTCGTCGTGATGAAACGCGGCACGGCGACAATCAATCGTCAGGAGCTTCTCTCATCGGTCTTGCGCTGGGGAGAAACATAATTTTGTAGGGGCAAGGACTAGCCCTGCCCCTACAGTTTTCCCGATTTTGGAATGAATTATCTGTCCGACGAACAACTGAGAGCAGACGCGGCGTCGCGCATTCTGGAGCCTAATCGCCTGATTGCGCGCGTGGCGATTGCCCGTAAGCATGGAGCGCGAATCGTTCTTGCCAACGGCTGCTTCGACATCCTGCACGTCGGGCACATACGCTATCTGGAGGGCGCTAAAAAGCTCGGCGACGTGCTGGTCGTCGGAGTCAATTCCGATGAGCAGGTGCGAACGCAAAAAGGAGCGGGCCGCCCCCTTGTGCCGGAGCGCGAGCGCGCGGAAATTATAGCCTCCGTCCGTGCGGTGGATTTTGTTACCATCTTCACGGAGCCGACCGTCGAGCAGCTTTTGCTCGCCATCCGCCCCGACATCCACGCCAAAGGCACAGACTACACCGAAGACTCAGTGCCCGAACGCGATGTGGTACGATCCTTCGGCGGGCGCGTGATGATCGTCGGCGACCCGAAGGATCATTCGAGCACGGAAATGGTTAAAAAAGTAATCAGTAATCAGTAATCAGTTTTCAGCTTTTGGCTTTTACTGACTACTGATTACTGATTACTGATTACTTTCATGCGTATTTTGATTGTCAAACTCGGCAGCATCGGCGACATCGTGCATACGTTGCCGTCTCTGGCGGCGATCCGCCGGGGGCTGCCGGGAGCGGAAATCTCGTGGGTGGTTGAGCGACGATCAGCAGAAATTTTAAGAGACAACCCGATTCTGAATCGCCTCATCGAAGTCGACACGAAGGCCCTGAGGCGCTGGCCGGTGTCTGGGGAGACGCTGCTGGCACCGCGCCAACAGTTACGTCGGCTACGCGCCTCAGCCTTCGATTCCGCAATAGATTTTCAAGGGTTACTCAAATCAGCATCAATCGCGCGCCTGTCCGGGGCGAAGCGTATCTACGGGTTTGCCCGCGAAGCCCTGCGCGAGCCGCCCAGCCGCTTTTTGCTCACAAAAACTGTTCGTGTTCCGCTGCGTTCACACGTCATCGTCAAAAATCTAGCTCTCGTCGAAGGCGCGCTCGGCATTCCTGTCCCCGTTGATCCGTCCGCTTTTGAGTTCCCTATTGCCACAACGCCCGCGCACGAAACTGAAGCAGACGAGGCGGCAGCAGGGCTTGATGAGAGGTTCGCTATCCTGAATCCAGGCGGCGGCTGGCCGACGAAGCTGTGGAGCGCGGACCGATTCGGGGCGCTGGCAGATGAATTATGGATGCATCATGGCCTCAGGTCGCTTGTCACTCATGGGCCGAATGAACGTGAATTAGCCGAAACCGTGCTCAGCGCGAGCCGTTCGGGGAAGGCGCGTGCGGTCAGTCCTTCTCTGAAAGGGTTTTATGCTCTGGCGAAGCGGGCGAGTCTTTACGTCGGGGGCGATACCGGCCCGACGCATCTGGCGGTCGCGGCTGGCGCTCCCGTCGCCGGACTCTTCGGGCCGACGGAATGGTGGCGCAACGGCTCGCCCCGTCCCGAAGACATCTGCATCGAGCGCAATGATATTGGTTGCCGGACGGATTGCCACCGCCGCGCTTGCTCGCAATGGATTTGTATGGACATCTCGGTCGAGCAGGTCTTACAGTTCGCTGGCGAGCGGCTGGGGCGGAGTCAATTGACGAAGAGAATGGAGAGCAAGACGGTTGCGTAGAGGCGGAACGTGGATGCAGCGCTGGCGCGTGCCACTGGGCTTTTTATGTGGCGCGCTTTTCTTATGGTTTGCGCGACCCAGTTGGCTGACGCTCGCCATCGGCGGCGGCATCGCGCTCGTCGGCCTGGCCCTCAGAGCGTGGTCTGCCGGGCACATCAGAAAGAACGCTCAGCTTGCCACCTCCGGCCCATACAGCTACACGCGCAACCCGCTCTACGTTGGCAGCTTTCTGCTCGGCGTCGGGTTCACCATCGCTTCCGGGCAATGGTGGCTGGCGCTGCCCTTTGCGGCGCTGTTTCTGGGCATCTATTATCCGGTAATGCGCGTCGAAGCAGCTGACTTAGCCAAGCTGTTTGGCAAGGATTATGAGAACTACTCCAGGGACGTTCCGCTCTTCATTCCTCGTCTCAGGCCCTACAGAGATGAGAAGACGTTGGGGGCGAAGTTCGACGCGAGTTTGTACTTGCGTTATCGTGAATATCAGGCGGCTCTGGGACTTCTTATCGCGTGGGGCTTGCTGGCTCTGAAGGCCGTGTTCATTAAATGAAGTTTGCCATGAAAGATCGTCGCATCAGTTTTGTCGCCCTCGCCCTGCTGCTCTGCTCGCTGCTTTTGGGCAGCGCACCTGCTTCTGACAGCAAGCGTAAGGACACGGGCAAGCTCTCCTTCGACCCTTCGGAAGAACTGGTTTACGAAGGCGAGTTCTCCCGCGCTCTCCTGCGCGGCCTGAATGTCGCCGAGTTGCGCTTTACGGCAAATCTCATACAAACACCCACCACGCAATCGAACAAGGAAAACGGTTCCGCTCTTTTACGCTTTACTCTTGACGCTGTGACCAAGGGCTTGCTTCGCAAACTCTTTGGCATCAATTTCCGCCAGCACATCGAATCTACGGTCGAGCCTGAGTCCTTCAGCGTCCTGCAAACCACGAAACTGGATGAGCAGGGCAAGCGCAGGCGGACGAGCGAAGCCGTCTTCGACCACCTCGCAGGCAAAGTCGTCTGGACGGAGCGCGATCCCGCAGACCCCAACCGCGAGCCGCGCATCGTGACGAACCAGATGAGCGGCGCAGTTCAGGACATCGCTTCGGCCTTCTACTATCTACGCACGCAGCAGCTTGTCGTCGGCAGGAATTTCGAGATTCTCATCAGCGATTCGGGTCAGGTCTACCGCATTCCCATCAGTGTGTCGGAGAAGAAGACGCTGAAAACTGTGGTGGGCAAAGTTCAGACGGTGAAAGTTGACGCCGAAATCTTTGGTGAAGGGCGACTCCTACGCGGCAAAGGCAAAATGAGCATCTGGTTCACCGACGACATCCGCCACATCCCCGTGCGAGCCAAGATCAATAATGAAATGGGCACGCTCGACATCACGCTCAAGCGCATCAACGCCAGCGCGCCCAAAACCGCTCGATGAACTCCGCCAAACAGGGCTGATCGCCCGATTCTTACGGCAAGGTATACGAATAAATCAGGCCTAGCACTTCAACCGTCGCGCCCAACGTCGGGCTGGTGTTGACCTGCAAAGTCTGGCCGAAGATGTTGTAGAGGCGCCCGCTGCTCTTACCTTCCTTCACGAAATTAACCATCCGCTCCGCGTCCGCGAAATCCTGATGGTCGGAGTTGAAGAAGACATAACCCTCCGGCCCTGTAAAGCCGATTCTGGCGCGGTATCCTTTGGGAGTGGGCGTAGCCTCTATTGTGGCGATATGATACTGGGTGTAACCCGAGAGGTTATAATTCTTCTTTTCCCCGACGGTAGATTTAACCGTTGCGGCTAGCTTGGCTGTCACTATGGCGCTTGCGATTGTGGCAAACATTGGTGCAACGTCGGCCTTGCCGGATGCCTTTGTTGTGGTGGGATTCTTAGCCATGATTGATCTCCGATTTGTGAGAAAGGCTCGCTTCGGGTCGAAGCGGGCTTTCGCTGCCGAGATGATGTGAGGCTAACAAGAAAGACTCTCGTCAGTGACGGCAGCGAGTTACTCTGCTGATAACAGCAACAATCATTCCGATGACGAGGATAATGATGCCGTGCGTCATAATGCTGAGCAATAAATGAAAACAGGCAACAGCCTCACCGAGATAACGTCGAAAAGTATCTACTGGAAAGCACACCTGACGGGCGAGTGTGTACATTTAGAGACACGTTACCCGGCATGAATTCCTCTTTTCAAAAGATTACCGCGAGGCTTAAAGCGCAAGCCAGCGATGATATTCAGCAAGATTAGCTGAGACGCCCGCCTGAGTCCTTCTGTATCATCTCCGTTTAGTAATCTACGGAGGAATCTGTTCATGGCAATTAAAAAAGGCGCGGAGATCGCTCCCGCAAAAGGTAAGCTGGGCGTGCTGCTCGTGGGCTTGGGCGCGGTCAGCACGACTTTCATCGCGGGCGTCGAAGCAATCAAACGGGGCATCGCCGAGCCGGTCGGGAGTCTCACACAGATGGGCGCAATTCGCCTGGGCAAGCGCACGGAGAACCGCGTGCCCTTGATTAAGGATTTAATCCCGCTCGCCAGTCTGGATGATCTGGTCTTTGGTGCGTGGGACATCTTCACCGATTCAGCTTATGAAGCGGCGATGCACGCGGGCGTGCTCGAAAAAGAGTTACTGACGCAAGTTAAAACTCCCTTGCAGAAGATCAAGCCCATGCGCGCCGTCTTCGATCAGCACTATGTTAAGCGCCTCAACGGAACTAACGTCAAAGAGGGCGCGAACAAGATGGAGATGGCCGAGCAGTTGATAGAAGATATTGCGGAGTTCAAACGCAAGAATAAGTGCTCGCGGCTGGTGATTATCTGGGCGGCCTCGACGGAAATCTTCCTCAAGACCCACGCCGTTCATAAAACGCTGAAATCTTTCGAGCAGGCGATGCTTGATAACCATAAAGCCATCGCGCCTTCGATGATTTACGCCTACGCGGCGCTCAAGTCCGGCGTTCCCTTCGCCAACGGCGCGCCCAACCTGTCAGTTGATATTCCGGCGCTGATGCAACTCGCCGACGAGATGCGCGTGCCAGTCTGCGGAAAAGATTTCAAGACGGGGCAGACGTTGATGAAGACCATCATCGCGCCCGGCTTGAAAGCGCGCATGCTCGGTCTGCACGGCTGGTACTCGACCAACATTCTTGGCAACCGCGACGGCGAAGTGCTAGACGACCCCGAATCCTTCAAGACTAAGGAAGAGTCAAAGCTGTCCGTGCTTGAATACATCCTCCAGCCGGAAGTCTATCCGGAGCTTTACAAGGATTTCTCGCACGTTGTCCGTATCAACTACTATCCGCCGCGCGGCGACAACAAAGAAGGCTGGGATAGCATAGACATCTTCGGCTGGCTCGGCTATCCAATGCAGATCAAGATAGATTTTCTCTGCCGCGATTCAATCTTAGCCGCGCCAATCGTGCTCGACCTCGCGCTCTTTCTCGATTTAGCGCAACGCACCGGGATGAAAGGCGTGCAGGAATGGCTCTCGTTCTACTTCAAATCGCCCCAGACCGCGCCCAAGCTTTACCCGGAACACGACGTCTTCATTCAATTGATGAAGCTCAAAAACACGCTCCGCCACCTGCGCGGCGAGGATTTAATTACGCATCTCGGTTTGGAGTATTACGACTGACCTACAGGCTGATAAATCAATCCGAAACGGAGAGGGGGCGCGTAATTTATTTTATGTGCTCCCTCTTCTGTTAGCTGCCCGTAGTGAGAAGTATTGCGACGTTTTGGTCAAAGATAACGACGTTTCGGTGCATTGCTCCTCCCCTTCCTTTGTGACAAATCTTGTAGCCGGACACATATTGTCAATTCCGCGCTGCCATGAATTGTCACAGCCTGTGAGGTTTGACAAAGTAGTTAAAATTTCTTCTGGATAGCATTTTTAAGGATATTTTGTGGTGACAATCAGCGCCGAGTCGTATATATAGCGTCTGGTTTAATTATTGTGCGGTGCGTGGAGGCTGGGCCATGAGCAAACAGGCGGCTACACTCCCGCATCAAACGTGACAGCGGTTCGTTCTTTGCATGAGCGTTAATGGGCGCGGCCATGAAAGGCCGGGACCGAACCATTCGCGGTCGGTTTCCCGTAAGACTTTTCAGCAGGCCAGGCGCGGAAACATTTTTACCGCTCATGAATTGGAGGACGGCCATGTCAGCAACAATGGAAATGGAAAAAGAGAACGAGATTATGGAAACGGTCTTCCTCGACCCGGATCAAAAGAGTCCGCGCGCACAGGATTTTGAAGAGAAGCTGACGGCACGCATCGTCGGCCAGGAGCGCGCGGTGCGCCGCATGAGCGGTCTTTACCAGATTTTTCTGGCGGGCATGAACCCGCCCAACCGTCCCGTCGGCACCATGCTGTTCCTCGGGCCGACAGGCTCGGGCAAAACCCGCGTCATCGAAGCTGCCGCCGAAGTGCTCTTCAATGACCCGAACGCCGTCGTTAAGATTGACTGCGCGGAGTTTCAGCACTCGCACGAGATCGCCAAGCTCATCGGTAGCCCTCCGGGATACCTCGGCCACCGCGAGACCAGCCCGATGTTGACGCAGGAGAACCTCGACCGGATGCACACGGAAGAGACGAAGCTCTCGCTTATCCTGTTTGACGAAATCGAAAAGGCATCGGACAGCCTCTGGCAGCTTTTGCTCGGCATTCTGGACAAAGCCACCTTGACGCTCGGCGACAACCGGCGCGTGGATTTCTCGAAGACGATGGTCATTATGACCTCGAACCTCGGCGCGCGTGAGATGTCGGAGCTTATTTCCGGCGGCATCGGCTTCGCTCCCGGCAAGGGCGCGAAAGACCCTTCCGATACTGAAGTTGACCAGAAGATTTATCGCACGGCTGTCGAGGCTGCGCGGCGTAAGTTTTCGCCGGAGTTTATGAACCGGATAGACAAGGTTGTCGTCTTCCGTTCACTCAAAGAGCATCACCTGCGGCAGATTCTTGATCTTGAATTGCAGGCCGTGCAGGATCGCGTCATGCAGTCAGCAGGAACAAAGTTTGTCTTCCAGTGCTCGGATGCGGCCAAAGACATGCTCCTGAAAGAAGGCATTGACTTCAAATACGGCGCGCGTCACCTGAAACGAGCCATCGAGCGATTCCTCGTTTACCCGCTGTCGAATCTGGTGGCGACCAATCAGGTGGGCTTAGGAGATTTAGTCAGCGTGGATTTGAACGATGCGGGCACGAAGCTCGTCTTCTCGAAACGTTCGGGCGGCGCGCTTATTCAAGACATCCCCGAAATGGATGATGAGCCTGAAGACATTGCCACAAAATCAGGCGGCGTCGGGATGCCGATTCCACAAACAAGCAAGGCCGCACGTAAAGGTCAGGGACGCGGCGAGAAATCAGAAAGCTAGCCTGAAGGGCAATCTCATCATCGTCAGCGGTTGAGGCGAAAATAAAAGCACCGGACTTTAGACAAAAAGTCCGGTGCTTTTTTCTGTCAACACAAATGTCCCCGACCGTCACTTTCAGGCTAACGAAGGGTTACACCACCCGTCGCTGGACGCGACGCCTCCGACGAAGCGATTTTACGCAGGGCTTCCGAAGCAATGAGCGAAAGATAGGGATCGCGTGCATTCAACACGGCACGTAGAGCCGGAACGGCTGAAGGGTCGCCAATCAACCCAAGCGAGGTCGCAGCCTCGCGCCGCACATCGTCTGGCGCACGCTCATCTGTGACAACGGCGCTTAACGCGGGGACTGCCGCGCGGCTGCGAATCTGCCCCAGCGAATGCGCGGCAGCGCGCCGCACAAACTCGTTCTCGTCCCTTTTGCTGCGCCGCACTCGGTTGAGTATGCCTGAAGCGGGAATGCGCCGCCCAAGCAGTTCAGCGAGGGGAATCACTGCCGCGTCATTGCCTATCTGCCCGAGGGCGACCGCCGCTGCGCCGCGCACGCCATCTTTTTTCTCTTCCTCAAGAACTAAGACAAGCGCAGAGACTGCCGTCGCGCTTTGAGTTTCGCCCAACGCGTAGGCCGTCTCCTGCCGGACAAACTCATCTCGGTCCTGAAGCAGCGGAAGCAGGAGTGGTGTGGCCTCGCCTGGTGAGAGCGACAGGACAGCGCGCGCCGCTGTCGCTCGAACGATTGCTGCAGAGTCGCGGAGGGCGGTTGCCGCAACGCGAGAGCTTTCCGGGCGTTTCATCGAACCTAGCCGCATTACGGCATCGCGCCGCTCTTCCGTCTCGGAAAAATTGAGCCGCCTTTGCTGCTTTTCTATTTCGAGTTGCAGTGGGGTGAGTTGCGAAGAGGCGGAAGCGTTGTCCTGCTGTGCCGAAACGACGACAGGCACGCAGGCAAAAAGTATGAGGGCGGCCAGCGCGCACTGCAAACTAATGATTGACCGCGCGGCAGTAGTAGCAGCGAGCGCTGACTGGATTTTGGATGTTCTCATCAAGATTCAAGCGCGTGCGGGCAGATTTGACGCGCGGCGTTCAGCACGGCGGCGCACGGCTTCCCATTCAAAAGCCTGCCGCGCACGCTTGTTCTCGCGAGCGTCCGCCAACACCGAGATCAGATCGTCCTCCCAGCCTCCCGGCAGCGCAGTCGCACGTCGCATAGACTCCATAATCGAGATGTAGTCTAAAACCTCCACGACTTCTGAATCATTTAACAAATCGAGTTTGAGGGCGAGACGTTGGCGTTCGGTTAATCGCTTGGCCATCACGTTTGCTCCTTGCTTTTTGGCAAAGGCGACGGCCCAAGGGGCGCGCTCAGCCCTGCAAAAGACTGAGGCAGCGACGTTCGGAAGGCCGTCGGCGAATTACGTATCGGCGCGAGGGACACGTTTTTTTATTTGTCACCAGCGTAGGTTGCGTCTCCAAGTAACTGTGAACTTTGTATAGCGGCCAACCTCTAAAGATGGCCTCGCTCTAAAACATTTCATTGGCAGGGGGATTTCGCCCGCAATATACACGAGACGTGGAGTGCGTGCAAGAAAAAGTGGGCAGGGGGCAATTAAGACATAAAGAGAAAAGGCAGTAGAGACGAGAGAGTCTTTACTGCCTTCTTGCCTTTAACTGCCCACTGCCTACGGCACACTGCTTTCCAGCGGGACGATGCGTGGAGTAATGCTGTCTTCATGGAGCTCAAGCAAGCCGACGGTGCGAGGCAGGCTGAATCGCTTCGGGCCTGCGCCACCCGGATTGAAGAGCAGGGTGCCGCGCCAGTAGCCTGAATAGGCTTGATGGCTGTGCCCGAAGACGACGACATCGGGCATCCGCTGTTCGATGAGCCGCTGCTGCGCGGCGTTCATCTTCTCGACGGTGGCAAACTGGTGGCGGATAAAGAAGGTGTGCCCTTTAATGATAGCGAGGCGCTCCGTTGGGAAACACATTGTCTCGCCATCAATGTTGCCGCGCACGGCGATGACCGGCGCGAGCTTCTCAAGTTGCCAGATCAACTCCTCGTCGCCAATATCTCCCGCATGGATGATGTGGCTCACATTTGCGAACAGTTCCAAGACCTGCTCGTCCAGTTTGCCATGTGTGTCGGAGATGACGCCGACGAGCGTTTGCTTAACGCTCATCACGAATCAATTTTGGAGGCGAAGGTGTGCATCGTGTCAACGATGAGCACGGCTATCGGTGGGTAGAGAACAAGGTCTGGTCGAACATTCTGATCGAAGATGAAGGTCAGATCGTTCATCATGTAATGAAGCTGATCGGCGATGAGCAAACCGGCGGCAATACTGAAGATGTAGCCGACCACCAGAAAGACGTAGGCGGAAAAACGCGTGAAAGGTTTTTCAGACCTCTCCTCTTCGGTCATAATCGAAACGTGAATCTGATTGGGCTTGTATGTGTAACGTTCGAAATATTCGCGCAATCTTGAAGCGAGATGCCACAGGCCGAGAACGAACAGCGCAACGACTATCGTGCGGCCAAGGTAGCCGATCTGCCAGAACTTCGGCTTCAGCATTGCCACAATGAAAGTCGAGAAGAAGAGCGTGACGGTGGTAAAGACGGCCTGTGAGCGTTCGGAGTTGGCGCGACGGTCTGCCTCGAGCAACAGATCAACTACCCGGTCGCAACGCGCCTGCACCGTGACCATCCGCATCCGGCGGGCATGAATGTTATTGGAATGAAGAACGAACCCGCTTTTCTGCTGTCTCTCTTTTTCGCACTTGGCATCGTACGCGGCGCGCTCCTGCGAGTCGCTCAGGGTGCGATAAGCCAAAGCGAGCAGCGCGAATTTACGCGCCGCGTGCTCTGAGCCTCCGTTGACATCCGGGTGCGCACGACGCGCCAGACGGCGATAGGCAGACTTGATTTCTGCGGCAGTTGCCGTCTCCTCGACACCTAAAATTTTGTAGTAATCAACCACCGCGCTTTTCTTAAAACTCCTTCAAAAGACAGCGATGGGACGCCCGATAATCTCTGCTTTGAGCGGGCAGGAGAGGGTCGCCCTTGACGCGCATACTATAGCACGACGCAGGCAAATTCGTCTCGCCCGAAGTTAATGTTGACTTCAGGCGAGACGAACTTGAGCTATCAACAACGCTAGGCAACTTGAGGATTAATGCCGACGGGGTGAGGCCCGCCAGCTGAAGCCAGGGAGTGATACTTATTATCTCGGACGGCCACCGAGAGGGGCGAGGACATTTTTTGTGGTGATCTCCTACCCTGGCTTCTTTTTAAATATAAGCAATGTTAATGCCACCGACAAATTTTATAGAAATCAACAGAAATTATAGGAAAAATAGAATCTCCCCCGGCTGCGAGCGAGATTTGTGTCTACATATGTAGACACCTGTGTGTACATATGTAGACTCGGCTTGAATCTTGGGAGTGTTCAAGGAGAGATTGAAGGGACTTAAAGGAAAGGATGGCGATTCCTTCCGATTCACTCGCCATCCTTTTCCAGACAGCTTTAACTGGCAGTTGCAACCGGCGTCTCGTCTTTTTGGTCGCCGGATTTTGAGCGAGCGGCACGCTCAACCATCTGGATGACCGTGCGGACGGCGATCCCGGTCGGCCCCTTGGCGCGATACGGCTTAGCGTCATCACCCCAGGCTGTTCCGGCGATGTCCAGATGCGCCCACGCAACTCCGTCGGCAAACTCTTTGAGAAAGGCTGCGGCGGTGATTGTTCCGGCCTTGCGCCCGCCGACGTTCTTGATGTCCGCGATGTCAGACTTGATCTGCTTGGTGTATTCCTTGTCGAGCGGTAGTTGCCAGAACTTCTCGCCAACTTCTTTGCCTGCGGCGATGACTTCGTCAATCAACTCCTGATCCGTGCCCAGGATAGCCGTGTTGACATCGCCGAGCGCGATGGAGACTGCACCTGTGAGCGTCGCCATATCAACAATTCGGGTTGCGCCGAGTTTCTTGGCATAAGAGATGGCGTCTGAGAGAACCAGACGACCCTCTGCATCCGTGTTAATGATTTCGATGGTCTTACCTGACATGGCTGTGACGACATCGCCGGGCTTCGTGGCTTTGCCCGACGGCAAATTCTCAGAAGCCGGGACGACGCCCAGCACTGGAATTGAAGGCTTTAACTGAGCGATGGCGCGCATCGCACCCAGCACAGTTGCGCCGCCCGTCATGTCATACTTCATCAGTTCCATATTCTCGCCGGGCTTGAGCGAGATGCCACCGGAATCAAAAGTGATTCCTTTACCGACGAACGCCAGCAGGTCACCCTCATCCTGAGTAGGGGCGTCGCGCGGCGTGTACTTCAGGATGATTAACTTCGCATCCTCTTCCGAGCCGTGCGAGACACTGAGCAAAGCGCCCATGCCTTCCTGCTCCATCCGCGCCTCGTCCAGCACGTCAACATTCAGGCCAAACTCTTCAGCAATTTCGCGCGCACGCTCGGCCATATTTGTCGGCGTCATATATGCGCCTGGCTCGTTCGCCAGATCACGCGTGAAGTTGACGGATTCACCGATGATACGCCCGCGCTCAGCGCCGCGCTTCAAGGCTTCTTCGTCCGCTCCTTCAGCGATGATGATGAGTTTCTCAATGGCGCGCTCTTCCTTATCAATAGTGCGGTACTTGTCCGGCTCGAACAATCCGATGGTCGCTCCTTCCGCAGCAGCCGCTACCGCTTTCTCTGCGTCTCCATCAGCACGTGCGACGAGGCCGATGGTCTTGACGTTCTTGCCGCGAAGAAAGCGCGCCACGCTGCCCGCCATCTGCGAAACCTGCGCAGGTTGGTAGTTTTCGCGCTCGCCGACTCCGATGAGCAGAAGCCTCCGCGCGCGAAGTCCGCCCGCCCCGGCCAGATGGACATAGACGGTCTCGCCCTCTTTGCCTTTCAACTCTTCTGATTCGATTACAGACTTGATGACTCCGCCCGCAGCTTCGTCCAATTCTTTCAAGATGCCATCGTCAGCTTTTTCATCTTTGAAGACGGCGACAGCCAGAGCTTGAACGTCCTGCTCCTGGTAGCGCCCGGCACTAATTTGCACTTCCATAAAAAATCGTTCCTCTCTAATCTTTGATTAAAATCTTACTGACTGCGGCCACGTTCTTTCAATTGAGCGCGGGTCTCGCGCTCCACCGTCCGGCGTAATTCCGTCTCGCGCTTGTCGTATAACTTTTTACCGCGAGCAACACCGATTTCAAATTTCGCGCGCCCGTTCTTCATGTAGACGCGCGTCACCACGAGCGTCATTCCCTGCACCGTGGATGCTTGCTCCAGACGCTCAATCTCGCGGCGATGAAGCAGCAGCTTGCGCGTTCTCACCGGATCATGGTTCGCCCGGTTGCCATGAGAATAAGGCGAAATGTGGGCATTGAACAACCACGCCTCGCCATCGCGCACCGCGACATACGACTCCTTCAACTGCACACGACCATCCAACACGCTCTTGACCTCCGTGCCGGTCAACGCGATGCCCGCCTCATACTTGTCCGAGATATGATACTCGTGAAAGGCCGCCCGGTTCGTCACCAAAAGCTTCTCTTCGTTTGTTACTGCCATACAAAATGTTGGATTCTCAACTTTGAGATTTCAAATTAACAACAAATCTGTGTCTATTCATCTTTCAAACTCGCCGCGCAAGGGTCTGACCATCAACTCGCTTGCCGCTTCCTCAGCTTTTCTGCCTTCATAAAGCACGGCGTGGACTTCACTGGTAATCGGCATCTCGACATCGAGCTTTTTAGCGAGCCGGTGAACGGCGAGTGTGGTCTTTACACCCTCTGCCACCTCATGCATTCCGCTCACGATATCCTGTAAAGCCCGACCTTTTCCAAGTTCCTGCCCGACGAAGCGATTGCGCGAGAGCCCGCCCGTGCAGGTTAGAACCAGATCGCCCATTCCTGCCAAACCCATCAGCGTCTCCATCCGAGCGCCCTGAGCCAGCGCGAAGCGCGCCATCTCCGCCAAACCGCGCGTAATCAGGGCCGCGATGCTATTCGTTCCAAGTCCCAGCCCAGCCACCATGCCAGCCGCCACCGCCATGACGTTTTTCACAGAGCCGCCAATCTCAGTGCCCACGACATCCGTGTTCGTGTAGATGCGTAGATTCTGAAAGCTCAAATGCTCTTGCACCAATTGGGCATCCGTGAGTTTGCCGCTTGCGGCCACAACAGCCGTTGGATGTCCGGTGGCGACTTCCTGCGCGAATGACGGCCCTGAAAGGCAGACGAAGCGCGGCTCGAAATGCTCGCTCAACACGTCTCGCACGACTTCGGAGATGCGCTTGCCTGTCTCAATCTCAATTCCCTTCGTCGCGCTGACAAAGATCATCTCAGACTGCAAGCGCGGCGTCATCCGCACCAGCAACTCGCGCGTCACGTGCGACGGAGCGGCGAGCAACACAAACTTTGCATCATCCAGGGCTTCACCAAGCTCGCTGATCGCTTCGACGCCCAACGGTATTTCATGCGCCGCGAGATATCGGCTGTTGACGTGCTGCTGATTGATGCTGTCAACTACCTCAAGGTTACGCGACCAGAGCCGCACCCGATGCCCTGCGCGCCCGGCGATGATGCCCAGCGCCGTTCCCCAACTTCCCGCACCGATAATTGCGATTCGACTCATCTTTGGACGCTGGACGCTGGACGATTGCACGATAGACAAAAGCCTGCTACAGCGCTCCACATGTTTCAACCATCGTCTATGGTCTAGCGTCCATCGTCTGAAAGCCCGCAGGCTTTTACTTAAACCGGCTCTCCGTGCCTCGTAGCAGCCGCCCGATGTTGGCGTGATGCATCAGGACGATGAGCGCGCCTGTGGTGATGGCCGCCGTGATAACCGGCGCGAGGTCTGCGACAGGCTTAAAATACAAATCCAGCAGCCAGACGAACAAAGGAAAGGCGGCGGCGGCGAGGATCGAGCCAAGCGAGACGTAGCGTGTGAGCGCGACCACGAAAATAAAGATCACTGCCGCACACGCCACCGCCAGCGGATAGAGACTCAGAAAAACGCCAACGCCTGTTGCCACCCCTTTGCCCCCGCGAAAGCCCAGCCAGACCGGAAAGCAGTGGCCGAAGACAGCGAGGAACGCAGCCACAGCCACCCACCAGTTGACCCCGAAATCATCAGTCAAAAGCCAGCGCGCGAGCAAAACGGCCAGCGCGCCCTTTATTGCGTCGAGCAGGAGCGTCACTATGCCTGCGAACTTCCCCGCGCGGCGTGAGACGTTCGTCGCACCCGTTCCGCCCGAACCCGTTGCGCGCACATCCGCACCTTCCTTCGCGCGCACGATCAAATAACCAAAGGGAATCGAACCCAGCAGATAGGCAATGATGAGAACGAGCACGGGTCGCATACGGGGGCACTCCGCGCCCTGTGGGAGAGAAATCTTTAGCTTCAGGGCGAACCGAGACTATAGCAAGCAAGGGAAAGAAGGGACAAGAGCAGTGGGCAGTTAAAAACCAAAGCCGAGCGCTGCTTCTCTCTTATTCTTGACTGCCCACTGCTCACTGCCTACTGCCCACTGTCTTTTATTTGTATGTCGAGAGTGGCTCCATCTGAAGGTTGAAAGCCTGCGGGTTTTCGCCGACAATCGCGGCGGCGAAAAATATTGGGATGTAATCCAAATCCTCCCTTGCTTCCCTGTCCAACCTGTTCTGTCCTTCAATCAGAGTCCAGAAACTTCGTTTCCTGTCAGGCCGGTCTAATAATTTGCTCAGATCACGTTTCACCTGTTCCGGGTCACGATTGAAGGAGAAGATAGCGAGCGTCACGTCTTCTGAATTCCTTCCCCAATCCTTTATCAAATCAGACATATGATAGGCAGCAAGCTTGAATTGACTTACGGGGATTGCAAAGCTCTTCAGCGCTTGGAACATACTTTTGAGCCGTCGCAGGCAGCATCTGAAAAATCCCCTTCCCCTGATCTTTCGGTGTGCAAAGATTCTTATACTCGGACTCAATCACCGGCAAATACAGACCGATAATTGGCGGCACGTCTCTATCATTAAAAGCCTTAATGATGAAAGGCGCAGACTTCTTCGCTTCCTCGAAGATAAAACGCGGGTCAGTCTTTAATCGCGCACGGCTGCCGCTCCCCACTTGTTCATCGTATAAATCAACCTCCGATCTAATCAGGGAGAGGGCTTTCTCGTTGAGCTTGGGCGGATTATCGCCTAACTGCTCAAGGATGTGCTGCGCCCGCTGTTCGATGAACTTCTCTTTCTCGGACTTGCCCATTTCCCCGTAAGGCTTTGTCACCTCAGGGCTGTGCCCGCTGTCCCGATTTAAGGGTGAAGGCGATGCGTTTACGAGCGGCGTAGGCTGGGGTACGGGTTGAGGCCGCTTTCTCGATTTGACTGCCCAAAAGATGCCCGCCGCGGCAAGGATAACAATCGCCGCCGCCATGGCCATCAACAATTTCTTTTGCTGCATTATCCCGCCGCCGTTCTTTCCGGCGCTCGGTTCAGGGCTCGATTCCCCCTTCATCGTCACAACGGGCTTCGGTTCCCCCTCGAACTTTTCTATCGCCACGCGCACACTTTCGCTTTCAATTTCCCCTTTGCCCTCGGCAGCTAGGCGAGAGCGCACGTTTGCGACGAGTCCCTGAAGGTGGTCTTCGATGGGGGGCTTGGAAGCGTCGAGCCATTGCAGAGAACTGAGGTAGTAGCGCAAAGCCTTATTGAGAGGAACGGCGTCCACGCGTAACGGCACAATCTGCGTTGGTGAATCTTCGAGACAGGCGTTCTGAATTTCGCGTTTGACGTGGGGAGATTTGTTGGAATGCTCGGAGATGATGAGAATCATCACGCGGCTGATGCAAATCGCGTCAATGATGGCATCTTCGTAGTTAGTGCCGATGGGTACGTCGCGCGGGGCTATCCAACATTTTATCCCCGTGTCTTCCAACGTGCGCCGGACGACCTCGGCCACCTTCACGTCTTCTCCCGCGTAACTGATGAATACGTCATGAGCCATGGGGGGTGAGCCTCCAATGTAGCGGACTTTTAAGCCTTCTTCGCTTCTTTACACGTCGAGCACGCAATGAGTCGAGGCGATTTGTGCCACCTTATATCCTGTTCGTCATCTTAAATCAATCGCCTTCGGAGAAGGTCGAGCGCGGCTTGTGAGGCTCGCCAGCGAATGAGGTGGCGGTCGCCGGGAATCATTAATTTGCGATGCTCGGTGTGCGCGTCGTCCGAGAGCGCGATGTAGACGAGGCCGACGGGCTTTTCTTCCGAGCCGCCGCCGGGGCCAGCGATGCCTGTTACAGCCAACCCGAAGTCCGTGTCTGCGCGATGGCGCACGCCTTCGGCCATCGCTTCGGCGACCTCCGCGCTGACCGCTCCATGTTTCAAAATAAGCTCGGAATCAACGCCGAGCGAACGCGTCTTCGCGTCGTTCGAGTAAGTGACCACACCTTCCATGAAATAGACGGACGAGCCGGGGACTTCCGTCAGGCGCTGGCTGATGAGTCCGCCCGTGCAGCTTTCGGCAACGGCGAGAGTGAAACCGGCGACGGCGAGTCGCAAACCCACAACCTCCTCCATCTTCTCGCCTCGGAAAGCGAAGATAGAGTGCCCCAGGCGTTCCTCAATCTGCCCGGCCAGACCGTCGAGCAACAATTCCGCCTCAGTTTCGGTCTTGGCCTGTGCCGTCAGGTGAATCTCGACTTCGCTGCGATTGAAAAGAATCGTCGTCTGCGGATTTTTGTACTGCGTATAGACCGGAGCAATCTTCTCATCAATTGCCGATTCGCCCATTCCCGCGACACGCAACACGCGACGCACCACGCGAACGTCGCCAGCCTTGGCGACGAGTTTCGGCAACACGAACGTCTCGAACATCGGGCGCATCTCGCGCGGTGGGCCGGGCAGCAAAACGATGCTGCGACCTTCATGTTCGAGATACATGCCGGGCGCGCTCCCCTGCGGGTTATCTAACACCTCCGCGCCGACAATCACCATCGCCTGCCGCGAATTGATCTCAGGCATCTGGCGTCCCATGTCGAAAAACTTTTGACGGATGCCCTCAAGCACTTTTTCGTTGAGCAAGAGCCTGCGATTCATCGCTCGCGCAGCAATCTTGCGCGTGATGTCGTCTTCGGTCGGGCCGAGACCTCCCGTCATTATCAACGACGCGCGAACGCTTCATCGCATCCCTGATCGTCTCTTCAAGCCGCGCATCGTCGTCGCCGACAATTGTTTTGAGCTTAACTTCGATGCCGATGCCGTTGAGTTTCTCCGTCAGCCAGAGACTGTTGGTGTCCGTGCGCTCGGAGGTCAGGAGTTCGGAACCGATGGCAATGATTTCAGCAGTTAGCATAAGTTTATTGGAAGCGTTCGGCTACCTCATTTTGATTTTTCTGCGGCGACGCTGAACACTTTAACCTCGCGCACCCACATGATGAAAGGTCTGCCCGTCGGCCCCTGCTGCGCGGGCTGGAAGATTCTCGCGCGGGTTGCGCTGGTCGGAGCAAACTCAAAAGCCATCCTGTCATAATCCTTGTCCGGCTCCATCCGCGAGATCGTCTGCCAGCGCCCGCCCTCGTCCATCAGCTGCAACTCCGCGCGGCGGGAAGGCATGAAGCGATTGCGGTCAAATCCCCAGTAAACATAGACGGCAGCCAGACGAACGGGCTGATCGAAACTCAACTCAATCCAGTGCGGCGTTTGCGTTTCGGCGGAAGCCCAGTTGCCCTCGTTGTATTTCATCTTACTGATGCGCCGCACGTCCCATTCATTGTCGGTCAAAGGCGTCAGGGTATAACCATCGTAGCTTGAATCCACAGCGACGCGCGCAGGCTTTATTTCTACGAGCGCAGCTTCCGGAGGCTTGGACGGACGTGGCTGAGCCTTGCGCCGTTGGCTTGTTGTCCGGCGTGCTGCTGCTTCGATTGGCGAAGAAGATAATCGTCCAACGAGAGCGAGCGCAGCAGCCGCAACTCCGAGCCATAAGCCGAAAGATCGTTTCCTGCGCCACTCAGCGGCCTCTTGATAGTGTGAGTCTGACGGTGGCGGGCGAGCCGCCGAGTTCGTGCCCGCATTGACGGCAATGCGTGTCGCCCGCGTCTCGCTCGCACCGCACGAGGGACAACGCCGAGCTTTGATAGGCTGCGTCAAATAACTCTCGCGCCGGGCGTCGCGGAATAGTCGGAGCAATGATCTCCTGTGTCCCGACCTTGATTCGAGTTCGGCGCGGAAGCTGCTGCGCCCGGCGAATAATCCTCCGGCTCGCGCCCGCGCACATGACGCACGGCATGTAAAAATTCCGCTCGCCGAAGCAAAACGGTTCTCCGGCTTCTTCTCCAGAGCGCGCAGGATGATGGCTTCCAGTTCCGGCGTCAGTTGGGGATTGATTCCAGACGGGGGCGGCGGCTGTTGATGGATGTGCGCGCGGACGATTTCGAGTTGCGAGAGCTTGCCGCCCTGATCATGGAAGGGAGGCTCGCCCGTCAGCATCTCGTAAAGAATGACACCTAGAGCATAAATATCAGAACGCGGATCAACGGGTGTGCCCTCGGCCTGCTCAGGTGAAACGTATTCGGGCGAGCCGTAATTTCCGCCCGTGTTCGTCTTCTCCGAACCGACGAGTTTGACAATCCCGAAGTCCGTAATCTTCACGCGGTCGTCCGGCGTGATGAGCAAATTGGCTGGCTTGAGGTCGCGGTGAATCAATCCCTTGTGCGAAGAGCCGTCCTGATCCTGATAAACGAAATTCTGTGCGTAAGCGACTGCCCCGAGTATTTGCTCGAAAAGGTCTAGAGCGCGTTCGATGGGCAGCGGGCCGATCTCGCGCTCGAGAAGCTGGGCCAGCGAGCGCCCTTCGACAAACTCCATCACGATGTAATAGGTCTGCTCGGCGACGATGTAGTCGTAGATTTTAACGATGCCGGGATGATCTAGCTGCGACTGGATGAAGGCTTCTTTCTCGAAGCGTGGAGCGAAGGCGGCGCAGATCGCGCGTGCTCGCCCGCGCTGATGGATTTGATGGCGACTTCGCGCGGGCAGTTTCAGATGGTGGCCGCGATAGACGATGCCCATCCCGCCGCGCCCGATGCGTTCCTCAATCCGGTAATTCCCGATGATCGTTTCGGCAGCCAAAACTTTACCCAAATGCAAAATTAAAAATGCAAAATGCAAAAAGAAGGCGGAGAACCATTTTTATTTAATATGTTTCAGCCTCACTTTTGCATTTTTAATTTTTAACTTTGCATTTTCAAGCCGTTTTCTTCTCTTCTTCGTAGAGATCGCGCAAGACCTCCGCGATGGGCGGCGGCGGCGCGTGCGTGCTCTGGCGGCGGGAGGTCTCTGCTTTCATCGCCTGGATCGCCGCCATCGGATGCTTGATAGGAGGCGGCATCAACGGCCGACGCCGGATTGAGCGTCGGGACGAGATTCAAGGCGTTCGCGGCATTCGGCCAGCATAAAGGCGGCGCGATTATGGCGCGCACGGTCGAGGCTGCGAATGGCGGCCATCGTTTGCGGCGCGACGGCAGGCTCGCGCTCCAGCTTTCTCAAAATCTGAACGTAGCGGCGAAGCTCTGTCGAAGGCGCAAGACGGTGGCGCTCGTCTGAAAGATCGTTTTCGACGATGTAAGAAAGATGTTCTGCGGCGGCTTCCATGTCGCCCGCCTTGTAATAGAGCGCGCCGAGCGAGAAATAGACGAGCGGCGGCGGGTCCGTCATCGCATGCAGAAGATGCTCGCCGCGTTCGATGACTTCGGCAATCTCGAAGCCGAACCAGTGGCGTTCTTCATCGCGGATGACATCGTTGGCGGCGATGTAGAACTCGAAGATGCGGCCACTCTCCTGATGCTCGGTGTGCTGCACAGCCCGCCAGATGAAAAAGGTGACGGTGGCGAAGAAGATAATCACTGAGAACGGAATCCCCATAACGCCGAGCATCGCGATGATGATAATGATGGCGAGTAACTTTTGCGCCGCTTCTTTGCCCTGTTGGTTCATAAAGCAGAATTCAGAATTCAGATTTTGGATTTCTGAATTGAGATTGGATAGGGATGAAACCAGAGATTTCAAAATTATGATTCATGATCTCTTGTCCTCTTCCGAATTCTAACTTCGCAATTCAAAATTCCCTTCCCCGATGGCCGCGCCCGCTTCCTCTGTGGAGAGCGTGCCGCCCAGATCGCGCGTCGTCTCCCTGTGGGCAATCGCTTCGCCGACTGCCTTTTCAACCGCTGTCGCTTGCCGCGTCGAACCCCAGATATTCTAGCATCATCGCCGCAGTGAGAATAGAGCCAACCGGATTGGCAACATTTTTTCCGGCCAGCGGCGGGGCGCTGCCATGCACGGGCTCAAAGAGAGAGACGCGCCCCGGATGAATATTGCCCGAAGCCGCGAGCCCCAACCCCCCCTGAAGCGCCGCGCCGAGATCGGTCAAAATGTCGCCGAACAAATTGTTCGTGACGATGACTTCGTACTGCGAAGGGTCCAGGACCATGAACATCGTCATCGCATCAACGTACTGGTGATTGGCCTCTATCCCTTCATAACGCGCCGCCACTTCCTTGAAGACTCTCTGCCAGAGGTCGCCGCCGAAGCGCTGCACGTTCGATTTGTCGGCCATCGTCACACGCCGCCGCCCATGTTTGCGCGCGTAATCGAAAGCGGCCTCAATAATTCTTTCCACGCCGCGCCGCGTGTTCAATTCCTCCTGCGTGGCGATCTCATCAGTCGTTCCCTTCTTGAGAAAACCGCCCGCGCCGCAGTATGCGCCTTCAGTATTTTCACGAAAGACGACGAAATCAATATCCGCAGGCTCGCGCTTCGCGCAAAGGCGTCAACCGCACGTCGAGCAGGCGCACGGGGCGCAAGTTGATGTACAGATCCAAACCGCGCCGCATCCCCAGCAGGATGTCTTCGGCGTGCTTGTTTGAAGGAACGCGCGGGTCGCCGAACGCTCCGGCGAGAATGGCGTCAAACTCTTCGGAGAGCATTTAGAGCGCGCCTTCCGGGAGGCTGACGCCTTCTTTCAGGAATTTATCCGCGCCCCAATCGAAATGCTTTAACTCAAGCTCGACCCCATGCGTTTCACGCAGGCGGTCAAGCACACCCACGGCTTCCCGGATCACTTCCGTGCCGATGCCGTCGCCCGGAATGACCGCAACTCTTTTCTTATTCCCCTTTGTCATCATTTCGCAATCGTACTTCTCCCAGCGGAGAAAGCACAAATGCCAGAGGCAAAGAAGGCAAAAGAGGGGTTAAAGTTTAAATTGAATGTGAGCCGGAAGGCGAGTCCCAGAGAGACACAGAGAACGCGGAGAATGCACGGAGGTTTCGCTGATCTTTCTGTTCCTTCTGACTCCTGTTCTGAACCTCATTTAATGTTGCTCCAGCGTGCTCGGCGAAAGGAATTTTAGAGGCGTGTGTGCAGTTCGCTTGACGGTCAGAGGCTTGCCGCTGAGAAATTCGATGATGGCCTGCCGGGTTGCCGGTGGGCTGAAGACATCTTCGTGGCCTGCATCATCGACGATGAAGAGTTCGCTGTTCGGAAAGCCCTTGCGAAGCTCCTGAGAATTACTAATCGGCGTGCGGCCATCGAGGCTGCCGCTGATAAAGAGCGTCGGGACTTTGGATTTCACAGGCGTGCGAGCATCGTCTCCGATATCCGGGCTGCCCCAGATTTCACAAATCTGAGGCCAGGGGAAGTTGATCGCGTCGCCGAGTAGAGAGTTCGTCACCTCGCTTTTGATCTTGCGGTCGCGCTCTTTTGTCGCGCCGGAAGCGCAATCCATCGAAAAGATCATCGCCCAGGGCGCGGGAGCAGTGATGCGATCCTGCAAGCTCTGTGTCTCCCTGGCGAGCAGCGTGTAGTCCCCTTTCGAGATGGAGTAGTAAAGTGCCGGGAAGCGTGCGATGTCTTTGGTGTCCCCGACATCTATGCCGATCATCACCTGCAAGGCGAACTTCCCGACCATAACTTTGCTCTTCTGCTTCGTCTGGCGGTTCATGATTTCGACGGCGGCGGGCTGCCTGTCTAACTGTTCATGCACGCTCTTCATCAAGGCAAGGAAATCGGGAATGAGTTTACTCCACGCCGGGTCTGCTTTGACGAGCCGGTTGATGTCCTCAAAATGCTTCTGAATCTTGCTCGGTAGTTTTCGCGTGTCGTTCGGGCCTTCGACGCCCGCGAGAATAGCGCGATTGATGTTCTGCTGGTGGCGGCGAATGACTGTGAAGCCAAGCTGTGTCCCGTAGCTGAAGCCCCACAAATTAATCTTCTCCGCGCCGAGAGCTTTGCGTAAATCATCAACGTCGTCGGCGCTCTCTTTGACGTTGTAAGCCGAAAAATCAATTCCTTTAGCGCGCCAGGATTCGGCGCAGGGACGGAAATAATCCACTGTGTAGCGCAGCATGTTTTCGCGGCTCACGAGCGAGTCCGACTCAAAACCTTTAACCATGCAGGCGAGATATGGCCTCGACTGCCCCGCGCTTCGCTGCTCAAGGGCGATGATGTCGCCAAATTCAAGCAGAGGTTCAAAGATATGGAAAAAGATTCCGGCCTCGGCAATGCCTGAGCCACCCGGTCCTCCCGCGAGCAAAACAAGCGGCGGCCCCGGATTCTTCGCCGTGCTTTTGAGCCGCATGAAGGCCAGATCAATTGTCTTGCCGTCGGCGCGACTCCGGTTCTCAGGAACTTTTATTCTTCCCAGCTCTGCCGGGAGTTTCCTTCCGTCATTCGTTTTGAAGGTGAATGGCTCATATTTGACTTCCGTTCCTGTCTGTATCGCCAGCGCGCCGGGCGCGTAAAGGAACGCCGTCAGCACTACTGCGAGAAGCGTCAGGATGAAACTTTTATAAGCTGCGAGAGATTTGAACATATCGCTTAGATTCCTTCCGTAGAGGTTTGAAGCCCCGTGTGGGTTTCAGAGTGAAGATACGAGATATTCTTTGAAAATGCGTCCTGCTTGATAAGTCTGGACGTTTGAACTTATCATTTCGGCGCTTTTTATATTGCGGAATGACGCATTTCGGATTTCGAATTTATGGCGAAGAGAATCGCTTTTAGAAACCGCAATCGAAATACGATATGCGGAATTTCTTTAATGCCCGTTGCTGGAGGTTTTTCTCCACTCGGAAGGAGTCATGTTGACGTACTTCTTGAAGACCGAGTTGAAGGCGGATTTAGAGTTGAAGCCGACTTCTCCGGCGATGGCGAGAATGGAAAAATGTTTCTCGCTCGGATCAATGAGCCGTTTTTTGGCTTCTTCAATGCGATAGGAATTGATGAAATCGAAATAGTTCTGATTGAGGCGCTCGTTGATTATCTGCGAAAGATGATGCGGATGGATCGAAAGCCGCCGCGCCAGCTTTTGCAGCGTGAGGTCGCTGTCCAGATACAGCTTCTCCTTCTCCATGGTTTCCAACAGCCTGCGAACATACCGGTCGGCTCTAACCTTAGTGAGAGTTGATTTCTCGTACTTCTTTGTCGCCGTATTATCAGCAGGCGCGTTGGCGGCAGCTTCGCCCTCGCCTTTTAGTTTAGCCAATGATTCGGGTCTGCGTAGCCTCTGATAAACCGCGACGTAGATAAAAACGGAAAAAAAGAGCGGCACGACGAGATTGGTCTGGACGCTGTAATCGAAGGCATAGCGAAACACGCCGGCCAACCAGATGACTGTAAAGATTCCCACCCACAGCGCGCCCAGAACAATCGGACGGATCAACGTTCGCCGCTTTCGATCTTTCTTCCGCCCGCGGAGCATCGGGATTGAAATGATGATGATGACTAGATAAAGCAACGCTGGCCATGAGCAGAATCGTCCGCACATGCCACGCTGTCGGGTAGCTACGGTAAGCCGCGGGCAGGTAGTTGAGTTTATATTCGCTGCTTTGGAAGTAGAAAGGCGTCAGGTATGCCAGGCAAATCAACGCGGAGATAAAGTGCCAGAGGTCACGCCTGCTCAGGCCGGAGCACTTCTCCAGCAACTGCCCTGACATAGAAAAAAACGAGCGGCCCGATGAGGAACTGGAAAGGGACGTGGAGTTGTGCAAGCTGCGGCACGCGGAGCATGTAGCGCGTGTGCGAAAGAATGCCCCACGTCAGCAGTACGGAGAGGCACAACAGAAGCGCAGCAAGGATGTGATTGGCATGGATGTGACCCCGCTTTGTGCCGAGCAGCGCGCCCGCAAACAAAACCGCCTGCGCTGCCCCTAAAATGGTCAGGATGGCTTGAAGGTTAAGCGCCGGCTCCATGTAAAACCTCAAAGATGTCTAACTGGTTCCCGTGCCGCTCCCCACTCTTTACATCGACCTCTCTCACGCTTCGCCATTGATTCGCAAATCGGAAAAGCTGGCGCGAGTCAACATCGTACACCACAGTGAAGAAGCAATCGCCGCCGTCGTCAACGGCCACAACCGTGTTCTTCCAGTCTATATTGAAAGATTCGCAGAAAAAGTTGACGAAGATAACGCGGCGGTTATTTCTCATCAGCCCCGCATACTGGCGTTTGTAGGGCGCAAGCTTCGACCAAAGTTTCGGAGAATTCTTGGCGGCGGCTTTCTTCAGATACGCTTCGATTCTCTCTTCCAGCTTGAGAACAGCTTCTTTGCCAGGCGTCCACGTTTCCTTTTC
The DNA here is from genome assembly GCA_963811065.1 of uncultured Acidobacteriota bacterium. GTDB lineage: Bacteria > Acidobacteriota > Blastocatellia > Pyrinomonadales > Pyrinomonadaceae > QHXM01. The sequence goes on along the minus strand of CAWEPR010000005.1, from coordinate 5,811 downwards.
TTCGACGCCTGCAAAGGCTTTCATAAACTCGCCAGCCTTCTCGCGCGGAACGATGACGCCTTCAAACTTTTCCGTCTTGACGACCTCAAAGCCCTCAGCCGCTTTCGCACCCTTCGGCGTGAAAGCTGCGGTGCAGCACAAGGCCGCGAGGAAAACGATTAGACCGAGAACAAATCTTCCCGGCAGTAATCACGTCGTTCTCATCACGTACTTCCATTCTCTTAAATTTATTACCGTGCAGGTTTGCTTATCAGGTGCTCTTCGATTGGTGGGAGGCTGGCCAGCACCACGTCGCCGACCGTCTTCAGGCTCTGAGGAGAGATTTTATCGAGCGTGTCTTCAGGCGTTATGCCAGTACGGGTATCCGCCGAGCTGGATGATGTCAACGCACTCGACGCCCGCCTTCATGAACGGGATATGGTCGTCTTCGACGCTGTCCTCTTCTTCGATGAACTGCGCCCCGTAGCCTGTGTCGTGCGCCGTCCCCCAGATGATGTCATTGATCCAGGTCGTCCCCATATCGTCGCGCGGAATCTCAAGGTTCTTGTAGCCGATCATGTCCAGCAAGATCATGGCGCGCAGGCGGCTGAGTTCCTTCTTCTCCTGCAAGCGCTGGACGTAACGGCGGCTGCCGTAAGTATTGTCAGGCCCGTCCGGGTTCTTGCACTCATCCCAGTCTTCACAGAAGGCTTCTTCGCCATCGAAGAAGGCAAACCAGTAGGTAAAGCGCGGCTTCTGCCCTCTCGGCGAGTGCGCGCGCCATTTCAAGCAGCACGCCTGTCGAAGAGCCGCTGTCGTTTGCGCCGACGAAGCGAAACTCTTTGAAAAATTTTGTATCGTAATGGCTGGAGAGCATCACTACGTCGCTCGATTCGCCGGGAAGCTCCGCCGTCACGTTCACCATTTTCCGCTCGCCGATGGGCGTCTTCGCCTGCCATTCATCAACCGTGACGTTAAGGCCGTAGGATTTCAACTCGCTGATGATGTATTCGCGCGTTCTGGCCAGTTCGGCAGAGCCAGCCGGGCGCGGGCCAAACTCGACCTGCTTGCGAACATGCTCAAAGGCGCGCTCGCCATCAATTGTCAGTCTGGGTGAAGCGGGCGATTGCGCGGGCGAAGTCACAGGTGTTGCCATATTACCGGCGCTGCCCCCTTTTTTGGCATCGTTGCCGGTGCAAGCCAGAAACGCGAGCGGGAGCATCAGGAAGAGAAGGAGGCTAAATGTCTGGCGCGCTTTTGGCGGCGTGTGGCCAACGATTGGCTTTATCCGTGATGGCTTCATTAGTTATCGAGAGATAAAAATCTTCCTGACGACTGTCAGCGAAAACCGTGACAGGAAATCCGCATAGCCGTTAGACGCATGAACGGCTCAACCTTGCGCCGCGTCTTTCGGGCTTTCCACTTCCGGTTGAGCGCGATGCTCTTCCGGGCGACGCGCCGCGCGCTGGCTCTCTGAAAGCGAGCGCCCGCGACCAGCCATCAAATCCATCACTTTTCCGCCGACCATGTAAGGAACTTCAAGAAGCGCGTTGAGAGTTTGAAAGAGAGTGACCGCTTCCAGTTCGACGAGCGTTGAGAGCTTGCTCTTGAGCGGCAACTCACGAAACTCTTTACGCATATCTTTCGCGGCCTCTTCCGAAGTCTCTGCGCGCTCCGTGACAGGCACAGGCCTCAAGACCACTTCGCCGCCATGCTCTGCTTTAACCTGACAGGCCAGACGCTCGCCCGCCGCAAGGCGTTCCGGGCTCAAGCGTTCGCGTTCCGCTTCCGTCAAAGAAGAAAGCAAGGTCGCTCCCTCTTCGACCATGACGGCGCAAGTGTCACACTCGCCACGCCCTCCGCATTCAGCCGGGAGACGCAGACCCAGACGCTTGGCCGCATCCCACAGATACGTGCCTTCAGCAATCAATCCGCTTCGCCCATCAGGCTCGAACTTGATGTCTATACTCATTGATACTTTCCATGCTGCACTCTGAAAGGCACAGCGCCGACAGTTATTTCGGGGATGACTGCAAAGAAATTACACCGGAATCAAAGTAAAGGCAAAATGAAAAGAATGCATAATTAAAAATGAAAAATCGTAAAAGTAGGCTGAAACGCACCTTTACTTTACTTGATTCTCCGTTTTCCTTTTCACTGTTTTCTTTTTAATTCCGCCTTGTTCCCCAGCCGTGCGAATCTGGCGTTAGGCTGGCGTCGGGCTCCTGTTTTTTACGTTCGCGGGCTTCGCGGCGGCAGTTGGCGCAGACGCCGAGAATTCTGAGAAGGTGTTGCTTGATTTCAAAGCGGTGCTTGGCGGCCATCGCATCCTGAATGGCTTCCAGTTCGGCGGAATAGAATTCGATGACTTCGCCACACTCCAGGCAGATCATGTGGTCGTGATGCTGGTGCTTGTAATTGTGTTCGTAATGGGTGCGCCCGTCGCCAAAGCGCACTTCGCTGGCCAGCCCCGCTTCTGTTAAAAGCTTGAGCGTGCGATAGACGGTGGTCTGGCCGATGCTGGGGTCTTCCGCCTGCACGAGCCTGTAGAGGTCTTCGCTCGACAGGTGTTTTTCGGTCCGCAGAAAGACCTCCAGGATCAGGTCGCGCTGCGCCGTGCGCTTCAGCCCGGCCTTCTGGATGTGCTTGAGAAATACTTCTTGCTCTTCAGTCATAAGGTTTTCGGCAATTCGAATTGAAAAATCGTCGAGGCTTACGGTTAAAAGATATTTTAGCACCGCGCAGGGCATAGTGTGAAGAAGTTGGAAAGTATGCGCCGCCCGTGTTATCTTTGCGCTCCGGTGCCGGGGTGGCGGAATGGCAGACGCTGCGGACTTAAATATTTGAGCACGCCAGAAGGAAATCCCGGCGTGAATGGAGTCAAATTCGGTGAAACCTTAACAGGATTTCGGTTAAAAATCGCTGATGGCAACGCCGAGCTAAGGCTGGCCGAAGGAAAGCACAGGCCAGCAAAGTGTAGAGACGAGACGGCTCCCTCCTAAACATCCTGCGCGGGTGCATGGAGAAGGCATCGCCCAGACCACAAACTGCACTTGTTGCAGGCGGCGAAAGCCGTAGTGGTAAGAAAATCCGTTGTCCGTAAGGGCGTGCGGGTTCGACTCCCGCCCTCGGCACCAAACCTTCTGAAAGCATTGGCGAGAGATGAAACAAGGAAGCCCGAGTTTCGTCTCTCGCTTTTTCACGCCCGCCCCTTCACCCCATATCGTGCATGATAGTTGCACGCTCGCGCACATGGTTTACACGTGACGCGAAGCCCCATAAAATCCGTTTCCGAATTTCGCTTCTAACTTAGAAAATACCTCGTCTTATGCCCTCGCCTTCGCAGGCCGCCGAAGTGGCACGCCCATTGCTCAAGTTGTCTACGTCTCGCCGCGATGCTCTATTGAAGAGCGGGGCAAAAACGGTGAGCTTAACCCGGAGGGTTTTGAAATCATGAATAAAGTTAATACTAATCCGGCGCGTCGCGCCCTCAGTTTTTTAGCTCTCATAGCTTTGATGGCTGGCAGCGTTCTTCCGGCCTTTGGTCAGCAGCGCAATACACGGCGCAACCCGCGATTGGGTAAGTACCGCGTCCCGTTCCGGCGAAGCCGACCTATTACACAGTTGCAGCTAACACGATCATTCGCGTTCGCATGAATGAAGAGATTAGTTCGGAGAACGCGCGCGTCGGCGACCGTTTCACCACAACTGTCGTTGACCCTGTTTATGCCAGAGGTCTCGAAGTGATTCCGGCAGGCAGCGTCGTGACGGGTCGGGTGACGAGCGTTAACCGCGCTTCGCGCATGATTGTCTTTTCGAAGCAACCGGGTGTAGTGGTGTCCTTCGAACATGCCTTCGCGGCCAGTGCTTGGATAGCTGTACGTGCTTTCCCAGATTCCGAGTGGTAGAGGTGATTGGGGCATAGAATGATCTCTGGTTATCGCTCTATATTTTAGCAGATTACCGAACGGATCCCAAATAGGCCCAAACAGATACTAGCAAGTCTCTGCTATAATAAACGAGGCGTTGGTCCCAACGAAAGGCAAAAAAGATGGCCTACGAAAGGCAAAACTGCCACCTACCTCAGGCCCAACAGGCCTGAACGGACTCTAGCACTATGGATCCAAATGCAGGGAGGGATCGTCACCGCCCCCCAATCGGTCGCGCACGATATCGCCAAGCTGCGAAGTAAGGTGCCCGCTTGTATTCGCGACTACGTCGTTGTGTACGGGAAGGGCCTGAGCGGCCACACCAACGAGATCATCGTGATCGTCGAGGTCAATCAGACCCCGGGCGACGAGAAAGCGTTCAACGATCTCACAACCAAGGTACGGGTCGCGCTACCCGGGGGTCTCGAGGAACTTCCCAATATCCCTCCGATCCTCGAATGCGTCCCCGTTGCCATCCTCAAGAGTTCGAACTTCAACGGTTGGCACGCGGTGAAGGGCAAGTAAGCCGTCCCCGTCCCGTCTCTCGTGGCCTCTCAGATAGCACGAGAGACGGGACGATTTAACTTCAAGATTATTCAATTTATTATCAATCTGGTGGAGATGGAGGGGCTCAAACCCTGGACCTTCCGGTTACATACATGGAAGGACTCTAGCAACTGAGCTATATCCCCACGAGGCTGACAACAAGCCGTGCAATTGGCAATTATAACAAGAAACTTTACAAAAAACTATTTGTATTTTCTTTATCTTGTTGTAAGATGTTATGCGTAGTGCGTTTCCCCAATACGGATGGAGAATCCAAATGCATACAGCGCTAATCTTGGCGCAGGCCCAACCCCCTCAGGGGGGCCAGGCCCCGGCGGCTGGAGCAGTCACCTGGCTGACTTTCGTGTTGCTGCTCCGGCAGTCGGCGTCATCAGCAAGTTCGGTAACCCGATCCTCAAGGATCGTCAGCATCGCGATGACCATGGGTGCCGTGGGTATCTTCTTCACCTTGGTGAAGATCGGCTTCGTCGACGACTTCGCCACCTGGGTGTCCGGCTGGCTGAATGTGAACGATGCCTCGTTCACACCGATCCTGATGATCGCGATCTCCATCGGTGTTGGCTCCGCCCAGGTGTTCCAGGAATCCAACGACACGGTTCAGAAGGTCCTGGACAAGATCCCGGACCCCATCGAGTACGGTGTCGTCATCCTGTGTGCGCTCATCGGCGGTTTGGCGATGGCCGCTACGCCGGCATGGGCGACCTGGTTCACCGATATCGCGAACCTGATGGTGCAGATCTGGCACTCCCTGGTGAGCACCTTCAACCTGTTCGGTGGGTTCATCGACGCCGGCTCGGTCGCACCGGCAGCCCTGGCGTAGCAAGAGGGCTGGAGTCCAAAACGCCGTTCCACCGCATTGAATGCGGTGGAACGGCGTTCACTAAAATTCGACAATGGTAGTTCGTGCGCGCCCACCCTGGGGCGCCTTTTGTTTTCGGTCAGTTTTTATTTTCTGGTCGATGCGCTGGGGAGCCCCCGAAGCGCACGAACTTACCTTTTATTCTTATGCTTATCTGAAGTAATGTCAAGAATGAAGTAGCCGTGTCAACTCTGCTTCGTCGATTCTCTGTGCCTAACTTTTCAGCCTTCACAACCTTGCTCGAGCCTGGATTCTCGCCGGTAACTAAATATGTCGTAGTCTTTCCGACAGATGTCTGAAATGCCCCGCCAAGCTCACGAATTTTGTTGGCGGCGTCGTCGCGGTCCATCGTCGTGAGCGTGCCGGTAATAACAAAGTTCTGCCCATGAAGCGGCCCACGGGCGTGCGAAGCGAATGTCGGCCTCACGCCAAGTCGTACAAACTTCTCGAGAAGCTTTTGATTATCGAGGTCAGCAT
>CAWEPR010000004.1:0-446683 GCA_963811065.1 uncultured Acidobacteriota bacterium | reverse complement strand
GTCGGAAAAGTGAGTTGTCCGGCAATAAACCTTTCATTACTGACGTAGAAATGATATATGCGTGACGTAGTACTATCCTTTCCCACAAAGGAGTGCGTATTATGAAACGAGCTTTCCTCCTCGCGCACAAATTCCATGATTAAGGAGATGTCATGAACGATCAATCGAGCAGTCAAGATACAAACGCAGACACCACCGCCGAGGGACAATCGAACGTGCTCAATGAAGAAAATTGGATAGTCGAAAGACTCCCCTATACAGAAGATTGCCCTGCAATGGGCTTTCTTCAATTGTGCGCTGACAGGCGATTCCACCAATGTATCCAACAGGAGTTCAAAAAGGACGCCGAGCTGACTTCGCGCGAAGATTATTGGATACACGCGGACGCCGGAGGAACACCAAAGATGGAGGGCCAGAGAATAACACCGGATTATTGTTATATTAATAAAAAGGTGCGGTTGATGGGGTGGTCGGCTCACGGAGCTGGTTGCGGAGGGTTCGGGGAGGAAGTGCCGGATGATGTCATCAAGCGAGACTTGTGCAGCACAATGCAAAGGAACGTAAGAAAATACCCGCTGGCAAAACACTTTATCTATTTTGTGACAGTGTCCAAGGAGCAAGATAAAGAGGAGACGGTCGTGTATCGCATGATAGCTGAACCGGGTGAAGACATAGTCTGCACACAGGGTTCAGATTAGAAATCAGAAGACAGGAGTCGGCAGATTCCGTGAAAGCGGTTGCCGCCCTTTCATTCTGACTCCTGCTTTACCTTTCCATTCTCTAAAACCAATGTGCGGTCGCACGTCTCGGCCAGGTGCGCGTTGTGTGTGGCGACGATGGCGATTGATTGATGCTCGCGGCAGTAGGCGCGGAGTAATTGACCAATCTCGTCGCCCATCGGCGCATCCAGATTCCCGGTCGGCTCGTCGGCCAGAATGAGGCGCGGGCGATTGATGAGCGCGCGAGCCAGCGCCACGCGCTGCTGTTCGCCGCCGGAGAGATGCGCGACCGGATGCGCGGCGCGCTCCCCTAGGCCGACACTCTCCAGCTTGGCGGCGCGCGGCCTGCTCTCATTGTGGCGAGAGCGGCTGATGAGAAGCGGCATGGCGACATTTTCCACTGCCGAAAGGTCCGGCAGAAGATGGTGAAACTGAAAGACGAAGCCGACCATCTCGTTGCGATAACGCGCCAGCTCGTACTTTGCGACTTCGTAATCTCGAAATCATCGAGCGTGATGAGGCCACCCTCCGCCGCTTCGAGACCGCCGATGAGGTGCAAGAGCGTTGATTTGCCTGCGCCGGACGCGCCCATAATCGCCAGCATCTCGCCCTGTTCGGCAGAGAACGAAACATCGCGCAGCACTTCTAATTCAGCGCCCGCCGGGGTGCGAAAGGATTTTCGTAGCCGGTTACTGTTAATCCTGTCCAAATCTAGCTATCGCGCAGCGCTTCCGACGGGCGCAGGCGAGCCGCCGCGCGTGCCGGGTAAATGGTCGCCAGCAGGCTCAAGGCGAAAGCCACCAGCGCGGCGAGCGCCACATCAACGGCGCGCGTGTGGAAGGGGACGCTGCTGATTGAGTAAATATCCGCGGGCAGGCTGACGAGCTTGTAGTAATCGCCGATGAAGCTAGCAACGAGGCCGAGCGCGATGCCGGTGATGATGCCGACGAGACCAATAATCGCGCCTTCGATGACGAAAACGAGCATGATGCTTCGAGCGCGTGCGCCCATAGCGCTGAGGATGGCTATGTCGGCGCGTCGCTCGACGACGAGCAGCACAAGGGTTGTCGTGATGCTGAGCGTGGCCACCAGGATGATTAGAGCGATGATGAAAAGTCCCATCTTTCGCTCAAGGGCGAGCGCGGCGAAGAGCGGGCGATTAGCTTCCTGCCAGGTGACGGTCGTGTATTCAGCGCCGAGTTGTTCCCGGAGTCGGGCTGAGACCTGCTCGACCGCGTAGATGTCCGCCGTCTCGATGCTGATGACGGACGCGGAAGGCGCGTCTGCTCCCGCGAAACTCGCCGCCATGTCAAGCGAGACATAGACCCACGCCGCATCGTATTCGTAAAGACCGGAGCGGAACAGTCCCACGATGCGGACGCGCCTGAATCTTGGCGCGAGGCCGAGTGGTGTCAACGTCGCCTCGCCCGAAACAATCATCGCCGTATCTCCTACGTGAAGATTCGTATGCGCGGCCAACTCCGCGCCGATGACAGCGTTCGGCATCGCAGCCTCGCTTGGAATCTCGTCAAAAGATGTAATCGGGGAATCATCTGGACTTGCGCCCATTTCATCTTTCGCCTGCGCTTTATCATTCGATTGCGTTTGCGGCGCGCTCTCGATTGTTTCAAACGGAGAAGGCTCCTTCAGCAGCGGCTCGATTGAGCCTGCAACGAGGGTGCGGCGAACTTCATTGATGGTGCGCGCCGAAGAGTCGCGGTCGAGGCCGCGTATGATGGCGAAAGATGAATCCTTGGTGCCGCTCAAGAGCGCGCCGTCATACGTCGTCGCGCTCGCCCCGGTGACGCCCTCGGTCGCGCGGACTCGGCGGACGAGCGTGCGCCAGTCAGGAATCGGCTGGCTATCACGGCGCATCAAGGTGATGTGCGCCGTTCCTTTCAGGATTTTGTCTCGCATCTCGTCGCGGAAACCGTTGGCGAGCGCGAGCGCGACAATCAGCGCGGCGACGCCGAAGGCTATACCGAGCAGGGCGGCCAGCGCCGTCGCACGCGCGAGGCGGCGGGGGCGGCGCTCGCGCAGATAGCGAAGGGCGAGAAAGAGTTCATAAGGCATTGCAGTGTTGCGGAGAGAGTAAGCGCGCCGACAACTTAAGCGCAAACTGTAAAGCGCCGGAGGAGACGCATCTTCCGGCGCTTTTCTATTTGACGATCTGTGCCGCGCGGGTCTTGAACCTGTACGGCACGCGGACCGCAGGGGTTGTGCGCGGCTACTTATTCGCCATCACGTAGGCTCTGGCCTTCGCCGCGTCGCGGTATTCCTGCGCCCAGGCGAAATTCCTTTTTCCCCACTCTTTGTGTTCTGCGACAAACGACTGGAATTGCGCGTTGGGCTGACCTCTGGAATCAAAAAGTCCGATCTTCTGAGCTACCTCGACGATCAGAGCGCTATCGCCCGTCATCCCGACTGCTTGAAAGAGTCTATGTCTTTGGTCTTCGCTGTAATTACCGGCGGTCGTAGTTGTGGTTGTGGTGGTCGTCGTCGGAGTGGGAAATGTGCTGGTCGTCGTGCTGCCCGGCGATCTGGTCGCGGAGGGGCTGCTCGTCGGGTTTGCGGTTGAGTTCGTGTTCGCCGTCGAGGACGAATCGCCTTTCAACAGAAAGTAGAGACCGATGCCGCCGCCGATGAGCACCAGAGCCAGCACGGCGATGATGATGGGCATTTTGCTCTTGCCGCCGCCGCCGGCGGGTGCGCCGTATTGCGGTGGATACTGTTGCTGTTGCTGCTGGCCGTAAGGCTGCTGCCAGCCCGGAGGAGGAGGTGGCGGTGGCGCTTGTCCGCCCGGTTGCTGCGGTGCGCCGGGGTAATAGCCCTGTTGCGGGCGGTGGTGGTGGATAACCTCCGGGCGCAGGCGGTTGATTGCCGTACATCCCGGCCTGCGGGTCATACGCAGCCGGGGCGCTTCCCTGACCAGAGGCGTGCCGTCATTTGGGCAGAAGGTCAGGGTTTCGTCCGAGTAAGTCTGATTGCAAGAGGGGCAGCGTCCTGGCATCTAAATCTCCTTATTAAATCTGACTTTAGCGTCTGTATATTTTTAAACTTAGACCGATTGTAGCAGAGTTTTTGCTGGCTAGGAATAAAGTCAGAAGACAGAAGAAGAGACAGAGAATTGCTGTCTCCTATCTTCTTTTCCTGACTCCTGCACTACGATAATTTTCCCTGCCCTTTGCATTTTTCAACTTCGGCGCGACGGTTCTCCGGCAGCAGGCTTTTCAGGTTCGCCTCATCGCGCGCCGAGTCGTCCGTCATGGGTCTGACTTCGTAGAGCGTGTCGGAGATGCGGCGAAAGCGGAAGCGCGATTCCAACGCGACAAGATCGCGCGTCTCCGTCTCCTGCCAGCCGCAGGGAGGCCAGAAGCGTGGGTCTGTGTCTATGACGACGCGGCGATTCTCGTTCAGATATTTTTCGATCATGGAAGGAAGCTCCACCCCCGGCCAGCCGCTGCCTGCGCCGATTACGTCCCAGTGGCCAGCGCCTATCTCGCGCCAGTAGGTGACAGCGATTGATTGCGCGCCGGAAATCATCAACGCACGGGGCGGCACGAGCGCGAGCCGCGAGCCGTAATCTTTCCCGGCGGCGTGCTGCGCCGTGAATTTATCCCTCGAAGGTTTTAAGTAAAATCCCAGCACGATTGCAATGAAAGCTACCCCTAAAATGACGCTCGAAAATGCGCGGCGCGTGCTGCCTAGTTTTATCGTCTGCGAGCGCATGAAGTAGGCCGCGACCAGTGGAGCGAGAGCCGGAAGGCCGGTCAGAAAGTAACGCCAGTTAATCGTCGTGCTGTAATTGAGAAGCAGCAGGAGTGTGGCGCAGAGTCCGACGCCCGCCAGAGCTAAGAGCGCAGAAAAATGGCGCACGCGCCATTCTTTGAAAGCCGCGACGGGCAGCGCCACCGCGACGAGCGGCGCGGCGAGGAAGAAGTAGACTAAAAACGCGAGCACGTTTCGCAGCGAAAGCGGATGCCGCAAGGCTTCCACGCGCATTGACTCACTCCAGCCGTACCACGCCGCGCGATAGCCTTCAAAGTCCGACCAGAACCAGTAAGCGAAAGGGCCAAGCGCTACGATGAGAAAGACGAAGACTGAGAGCGCGACGCGCCCGACTTCGCGACGCCCCCACGTCCACCCGCAACTGAGCGGCGCGGCAATCAACCAAGGAGCATAAAAGGCTACAGGCTCGCGCACGTTGACGCCCGCACCGAAGATTGCCGCTCCCAGGAGCATCAACCACAAACGCTCTTTCGCACCCCGCGCAGGTAAACGACGAGCGCGACGCCGACGAGCAGGAGCGACGGAATCTCTGTCATCACCTGCCCGCTATAGATAACGAAGAAAGGCGAGGTGGCAACGAGCAGCGCCGCGATGGTCGCCGTGTGAAGTGAATGAGAGACCTCGCGCGCCAGCGTCCAGCAAGCGATAACTGCCAGCGGACTCTGCAAGACCACCATGTACTTGAAAAGTAGGTAAGCGTTTTCGATTGAGAGACTGAAAAGCGAATGGCTCACGCGCCACGCCGCGTGGTTGGTGAAGATGAAGAGAGAGCGTCCCAGCGCCATCGAGGAAGGACGCCCCTTCAGGGAAGCTAAAGTGTAATCCAGAGCGTCCCAGTCGCCGATGAAAGGGTCTATGAAGATGAGAGCCAGCGAGAGTGCTAAGACCGCAGGGATTATCCACCAGCGCCACGCGTGCAGAAGATTTTGAGACGCGTCGTGCGTCTCGTGCGCCGCCTCTTCTGTTTCAGCCTCACTTCGTTTTCTCAAACAGGTACATCTCCACGCCCGGAATAGTTATGTGCTCGGCGGTCAAGTACCAACGAGCCATCTGCTCAGGAATCAAGGGCGTCAGAGCATCCGGGTGCGAAAGCACGAGCCAGACGCGATCATGGCCTTCGATGGTCGCCTTGAGGTGTTCGGCCAGATTGTCCGCATTCGTTTTGGAGTTGTAATCGGGAAAAGGTTTTTCGACGAGATCATCTCGCCGGTAGTAGTAATCAAACGGCACGCGGCCTGACTCTTCGTCGAAGAGAACCAGATCGTTCGGCTTCGTCAGGCCGTCGATTGCGACGACTGCTTCCCGCCACATATCTTTCTTGACCGTGCCGAAATAGCTTCTGAGGGTGATGAGCGAAAAGCAGATGAGCAATAAAACCAGAATCATCCTCAGTTGATGAAAGCGCAAACTCAACAAGCCCCGCGCCGCGAGGATGACGAAAGCAGGCAAGGCCGCGATGGTGTATTTAGGCAGAAAAATCGGCGACGAAAATTGCGAAACGATGTAGGGCAGCATGATGGGACACAGCAGCCACAAGAGCAGCAGATAAAGTTTCAGCCTGCTCGTCAGCCCATTCTTTTTGCTTTCACCGGATGACGATTCCGTGAGAGATGCTTCCTTCCATCCTCTCCAACCCGCAAAGACGGCCAGCGCAACCAGCACAGAGAGAATCAACGCGAGTTGATTAGAACCGGCGTGCATGACGAGCGTGTTGAGTAATAGGCGCGGCGGCAGTTTCGGTATCCAGAAACCCTGCTGCACGCGAGAAAATTGCTGCAACTGCACGGAGAGCCAGGGAACAAACAGGACGGCCAGGATTACTTGCGCCACCAGCCAACGCTTCCACAATTGCTTGAAAGTGTCTCTCGAAGCAAAAAAGAGCATGTGAGCAAGTAAAGATTCTGCGCGGCGATGATGAAGAAGCTGTAGACGTGCGTGTACATCATCAAGGCACTCGTCGCGATGTAGCCCGCGAGCGCGTAGCGGCTCTTGCCTTCGAGCAATTTGAGAAAGTAATAGATGGAAAGCAGGCTCAGCAGGCAGAGCAGCGAGTACATCCGCGCTTCCTGGGAAAACTCGATGTGAAAACGCGAGAGGGCAAGCAATCCCGCCGCGAGTAGTCCCGTCGCCCTGTCAAACATTTGTGAGGCGAGCAGGTAGATGACGAGCAGCGCGAGAATTCCGAAGAGCGCGGATAGAAGGCGCACCATAGTTTCGGAATCACCAAAAACCAGCATCCAGTAATGCAGCGCGAAATAGTAGAGCGGCGGGTGAACGTCCCTTGCTGTTGCTTCGATAATTCCGGCGGGCGCTTCGTGGGAAAATTTAATCGAGTAGGCTTCGTCAAGCCAGAGGCTGTCGCCGTCGAGCTTATAGACTCTCAAGGCTGCGCCGAGAGCGATGATGACTAAAAGCGCAACCAGCAGGAGGCGTGTGATTCGAGCTTCGTTAGCGGGTTGCGCGTGTGCGGCCATCGCCTGAGACGTTACCACATAATTCTGCCAATCTTCAGCATGGCAACGCCGCCACGAAGAGCAAGACATTTAGACCGAGATTAACAAGATTATCAAGATCAGGAAGAAGAGGCAGGTTACGGTTGCCAGATGTTTCTTCTCTTCCTGTTAATCCTGTTAATCCTGTCTATATTTTTCTGTTTTTCGATTTAGCTTGTTTGGGTGTGCTTTTCTTCGTCGGGCGTGAGGGCTTCGATTAGTTCCGCGTCGAGGGAGTCTTCTGGGCGCTTGACCATCGTCAGGCGATTGCCGCGCTCGTTATACTGGACCTCATCCATGATGTTGTAGATGAGCAGCACGCCCCGCCCCGAAGCTTTGAAGAGGTTGGCCGGGTCGCACGGGTCTGGAATCTCCTGAACGTTGAAGCCGTCGCCTTCGTCTTCCACCGTGAAGCGCGCTTCTTTCGAAGAGAGTTCGGCGGTGATGCGAACGAGCTTTTGCGGATCATTGCGATTGCCGTGCTTGACTGCGTTGACGAAAGCTTCGTCGAGGGCGACGAAAAGATTGGAGCGTTCGGGTTTGATGAGGCCGAGCTTGGAGACGCGCTCGATTAAGTATTGCAGGACGCCGTTCATCAAGGTGACATCACTCGGCAACTCGAAATCTATCTTCTCGCGGACGTAAGGCAGGATTTTCAGATCGTCCACGAAGCGCAGCTTGTAAGAGAGAGTTTTTTCGACGATGTCGCGGAGTTCTTCCTTGTTATAGGGGAGGCGGAGGAAATTGGCCGCGCCCATCTTGAAGGCTTTGACGACGCCGGGCTGTTGCGCTTCGTCGGAAGAGACGACGACGGGAACCATCAGGCGTTTGCGCTTGATCTCGCTCAAGAGCTGCATCCCGGAATGTTCGTCTTCTGTCAGGTCGGAGATGATGAGGTCGAATTCGTCGAGGTCTTCGCGCTCCAGAGCAGTAGCGCGGTCACCCGTCGCCACGACTTCGTGGCCGAGTTCTCGCAAGACTTGCTCCAGCGTAGCGCGCAGGTCATCGCTGTTATCAACGATGAGAATTCGTCGTCTCTCCATGAACCTCTTTTCCGCCGGGCACTTGATTTACGAGGGAGGGAAGAACCGAAGCGCTTTCCTGATAATGGCGCTCATCCGCCGCGCTATACGAAAAAGCGTCGCGCCGCGTTTCAAATAATATCGCTAAAGAATGCAAAATTAAAAATTAAAAATGTAAAAGTTAGGCTGAGACCACTGTTAATTAAATGGCTTCCGCCTTACCTTTTGCATTTTACATTTTTAATTTTGCATTCCTTTCATATACTCTTGCCTGTCAAATGCAGGCTTCAGCAGAACAAGAAAAAAAGCGAGAGAGCGCCCCGCGCAGTAATGAGCGAGCAACGGAGAGCGTCGCGCGAGCTTACAAATTCGCAGACCTTTCGTCTTATCCCTTCAAAAAGCGTTTCCTGATTCGCGCTGCCGATTTAGCCTTTTACGTCTTGATTCGTCTCATCGGGCGCACGACGCGCTTTCGTGTCGAGGGCTGGGAACACTGGGAGACGGCCTCGCGCGACCGCAGGATTCCGATTTACACCTTCTGGCACAACCGTGTCTTTCTCGCCACCTACTTCTGGCGTCGTCGCCGCATCGTCGTCATGACCTCGCAGAGTTTTGACGGCGAGTATATCGCGCGCTTCATTCAACGCTTCGGCTACGGCGCGGTTCGCGGTTCTTCGACGCGCGGCGGCGTCGGCGCGGTCGTCGAGATGGTCAGACTGATGCGCGCCGGGTGTTCGACGGCGTTCACGCTTGACGGCCCCCGCGGGCCGCGCTACGTCGCCAAGATGGGCGCGGTGCTGCTGGCGAAAAAGACCGGGAATCCTATCTTGCCTTTCACCATCACGCCCGCCAGCTTCTGGCAGGCCAAAAGCTGGGATGCCTTTCAGGTTCCAAAGCCTTTCACGCGCGCTCTTCTCCAGATTGCTCCCCCCATCTTTGTTCCGGCAGATGCCGATGACGAAACGCTCAACGCCAGACATGCAGAGCTTCAACAAGCCCTTGATGAACTCACACGGCGCGGCGACGAATGGCGCGCTTCGTTTAACGTAGCGCAGCGATAGCAACGTGTAGTAGCATCACGGCAAATTGATTTTTAATCTGAAATCCCAAACCCAAATTTGCTTGAGGAGACCGCATGATTAATCAGGAGCGCATCAAGAACCTTCTGCTCGAACTCGTCCAGATTGACAGCCACTCACGGAAAGAACGCGACATCGCCGAGCGCATCAAGAAGCATTGCGAGGAGATGGGCGCTGAAGTCGAGATTGACGACGCTGGAAGCAAAGTTGGCGGAAATTCCGGCAACGTCATCGCGCGTTTCAAGGGCACTATCCCTGATGCCGAGCCGATTATGATGTCTGCCCACATGGACACGGTCGTCCCCGGCGAAGGCGTCAAACCGATTATCGAAGGCGACATCATCCGCACCGACGGCACAACCGTTCTCGGTGGCGACGACAAGTCCGGTTGCGCCGTCATCATCGAAACCATCCGCTGCTTGCAGGAACAGAACATCCCGCACACGGACATCGAAGCCATCTTCTCCATCTGCGAAGAGGTCGGACTGCTCGGCGCAAAGAATGTAGACGTGTCACGTATCCGCTCTAAGTACGGCATCGTGTTCGATTCCGACGACCCCGGCTTTCTCTTCACCAAAGGCCCATCGGCCAATCATCTGGAGTTCAAAGTCTACGGGCTGGAATCGCACGCGGGCGTTGCGCCCGAATATGGTATCTCCGCCATCAAGATTGCGGCGGAAGCCATCGCTAACATGAAGCTCTTTCGGATAGATGAAGAGACCACCGCCAACATCGGCGTCATCGAAGGCGGCAAGGCAACCAACATCATCACCAACTTCGTCCATCTCAAAGGCGAAGCGCGCTCCCTGAACGAAGACAAGCTCAAAGCGCAATGCGATCACATGGTCAAGTGTTTTGAGGAAGCAGCGGCGAAGTATGAAGTGACGGTCGAAGGACGAACGACGAAGGGGCGCGTCGAGTCAAGTGTCGAGCCGGAATATTTTGCGATGAATGTGCCGGACGATTCACGCGTCGTGCAGCTTGTGCTGGGAGCCGCCTCGCGCATGGGGCTAAAAGTAGAAACGATGGCTTCGGGCGGCGGCTGCGACGCCAATATCTTCAACCGTCGAGGAATAGAATGCGCCAACCTCGGCACAGGCATGCGCGCCATTCACACCGTCAACGAATGGCTCGACGTGAAGGACATGTACGCTTCCGCCGAGATGACGCTGGAAATCATGAAGCTCAACGGGGAGATGGCGATGAAGTAGGACAGACATTCTTGTCTGTCAAAGCGTGCGTCAGCACGCTAATAATATTCGCTAACAAGTATTCGCGCTCTCCGCGCTCAATGACAGACAAGAATGTCTGTCCTACAGCAGATTCTGCGGCGAGCCTTTGATGAAGGCTTCGATGTTGTCTACGAGTTGATCCGCCAGAGCCTGCATCGCTTCGCGGCTCGCCCAGGCGATGTGCGGCGTGAGAATGAAGTTCGGGAGATTTAGGTCAAGCAGGGGATTGCCGTCGCGTGGAGGCTCTCTTGTCAGCACATCGAAGCCCGCGCCTGCAATCAACTCGGAGCGTAGCGCTTCCACGAGCGCCCGTTCGTCCACCAGCCCGCCGCGCGCAGTATTAATCAGGAGCGCACGGGATCGCATCATCTCAAACTCCGCACGTCCTATCAGTCCACGCGTCTCATCGTTGAGCGGGCAATGAAGGCTGATGATGTCGCTTGAGCGCAAAGTCTCTTCAAAGCTGGTTCTGCCTTCACGAATCCTTCGGGCATTCTTGTGTTCAGAGATAACGACGCGCATTCCGAAACAAAGCGCGAGTTTTTCGACCGCCTGCCCGAGCGCGCCGTAGCCGATGATTCCGAGCGTACTGTTGTGCAGGTCGCGTATTGTGTGCGTGAGCAGGCAGAATCCCCTCGCTTCAGCCCAGAGCCCTCGCGCCACATCATCACGATAGCTGATGAGATTGCGCCTTAAGCTCAGCATTAACATCATGACGTGTTCGGGCACAGCGTGGCGCGCGTAGTTGCGGACGTTGGAGACCGGAAGCCGCCGCTTACGGCAATAATCCAGATCAATGATGTCCACGCCGGTGGCCGCGACGGCGATGAATTTCAATTCAGGCAACTCAGCTAACTCCGCCTCACGAAGCGGCACTTTGTTGGTGATAGCGATGGTCGCACCTTTGAGTCTGTCAACCACCTCAGCGGGAGCCGTCATCTCATACTCCGTCCATTCATGCTCGAAGGCGGGTCGCCTGACCTCGGCAATCAACGTGCTGCGGTCTAAGAAAACGATGCGTTCCATAGAGGCAAGTATGAATGATGAGAACGCAGTGAGGGAAGCCTCAGCAGCGAGAATGAAGCGTCAAAAGGCGAAGTTGAAACATGTTCGCGGATAAATCGTAGTAAAATGCTGAATGGAGAAACTCCGATGTTCTGTCCACGATGCGCAACGGAGAATAAGAAGGAACAGCGTTATTGCCGCCAGTGCGGGTTAACGCTCTCCACTATCAGGCTCGCGCTCGACGGGCAGGTGGACGAGGCGATTCAGAAGTATAAGAAGAGCGAGACGACCCTCGACTGGGGCTTCGTCATCCTGCTCATCGGCGGACTGAATGCAGGAATCAACGCCTTTTTCCACGCCTGGCAGCCAGCCATCTTCAGCGGCGTTATCGGCTTTGTGGTCGGTATCACGCTCATCCTGATAGGGCTGTCGCGGATGGGACACGCCAGTAAACTTTTGAACCCGCCGGAGAAGAAGGTCGAGCCGGAAACGCCCGCCATCAATCAAGCCGACTATGCTGCCGCCACCTTGCCGCCCGCCCCGATCACCGAAGAAATAAGACAGACGCCAGCGCCTCCACCCTCCGTCATCGAGAACACGACGATCAAATTAAAGAGATAGCCTTCGATTGCGGAATGCGGATTGCGGATTTAAGAAACATTCAACCGCTTTTCAATTCACATTCCGCAATCCGCAATCCGAAATCGAATGGCGTTTATTTGATACTGACGAACACGTCGCTACGGCTCAATGCTCCGCTCGCGGTCGTGACGACGACGGGCACAGTGCCAATCACGCCAGTGGGAATCTGGACGTTGATTTGATCCAGACCGTTGAAGCCGCCGGACGCGCCCGCGTATTCCACCACAGCCTTTTGCCCGCCGATGCTGACAGTCACCGGCAGAGAGTTGCGCCAGCCCGTGCCGAAGAGCGCGATGACAGATGCCTGCCCGTTCGTCTTCGCGTTGAAAGGAGCGCGCGTGTATTGCATCTCTGAAACGAGCAGCGCTACACCCGCGCCCGCCCCGTTCTGTGTCGTGGTGAAGAGGCCGGGATTATCGTTTGAGACTACGCAATCGTCTGCGGCGATGACGCTGCCATTGACGTAGACGACCACCGAGCCGACGCCCGTGCCTGCTGCTTCGGGGACGTAGATGTTGATCTGCGAATCGTCGAAGGAGAGAACGGGCACTGCGCGCCCTTCGATGGTCACGAACACGCCGCGTGCCGCCGCGTCCGCTTCGCTGCGGCCACTCAGCCCCCGCGTCAGACCCGTGCCCTGAATTGTCGCCAGCCCAGCCTTAGTTCCATTCCCGTGAAAACTCGCGCTATTGGTCATCGTCAGATGTGCGACGGCAGGAAGTGTTGTTTCCACACCGAAGGCTAAACCTGAGAGCGCCTGCGTATTCGCGTTGTCAGCCTCAGCGAAAAGCGCGCCGTCGCGCAGGAAGCCGTTGAGCGCAGGGTCTGGAAAAGCGTCTATCTGCGGCGCGCCCAGATTGCCTCCGTCTTGCGCGAGGTCGGCAGCGCCCGAGGCGTTCTCGATGACGTAGACAGTTCCCTCGCGGTCCGTCGTCAGTCCGTGAAAGATCAGGTTGTTGTCAATCGAGAGACCTTCGACGACCACTTCGTCACGGTCTGCATAACCGTTGGCATTGTCGTCGTAAATGGCAAGCATCACCGTGTCGTTGCCGACGGAATGCGAGAAGACTACGCCGCGCGAATTGGCGGCGATGTCCAGAGGCGAATCGTCAGAGAAGCGATAGGTGTAATAGGCAATTGGGTCAAGCCTGTCCGGAATGCCGTCCATATCCGTATCGCGGACGATACGTAGCTCGTTGGAATCGAAGTCAGCGATCAGCAGATCGTTGTTCGGCAAGAGCGCGAGCGCGTTGGCGTTGTTCAGCTCGTTGCTGCCTGCGCGGATGAGCGAGCGCGAGCGTGAATCATCAAAGCCACCCGTCGCCGTATCGCGCACGAGCAGGACAACACCCGCCGAAGGCTCGTTGTCCGGGTCAGACGGATTATCGAAGTTGTAATAGCCGCTCGACGAGACGATGACGAACTCGCGCCCGGCATTTGAACGGCCTGAGACGACTGAAACAGCGGAGGGAAGCCCGAAGTCGCGTTCGAGATCGAAGGTCGGCGTCGTGCCCGGTGCGTAGTCGTTAACGTAATTGCCGTTTGTGTCGCGCCCGACTGCGATTACTCCAACGGGGCGATTATTGAGCGTGCCGGAATAGACTTCATAACGCGCGCCGGAACGACCAACCGCGATGTCGAACGAGCCGCCGTCCGCATCGAAAGTCGTCCTTTCGTCGGCTACCAGATCGCCCGTCGCGTCAACGTATTGTTCGTTTGTTCCATTTGAAGATGTCAGGCTCAGTTGCGATGTGTGCAGAATCCAACTGAGCGGCGTGCCCGCGAGGATGCCCGGATACGAAGCCGCAGCCTGCTGTTTCGCAGCGCTCGTCTCAAAATTCTTACGGACAACGCGCGCCGGACGCCTCAACGGCGTTCGCGCTTCCCTGTTTGCCTCATTCTGAGACTTTGCATAGAGCGGGCGCTTCGGCAACGTCGCCTTGCTTTGCATCGGCGCATAGCCGTCCTTGCGCTTACCCATGACGGATTCGCGATTGCGTGCCCTGAGCGCACGGCGCACGTCGGGCCTGAGCTGAGTTCCGACACGGCTTTGCGTGAAGCCAACCTGAACGAAGGGAGAGATGATGAGCAGGCAAGCGACAAAGAGCGCGCTTGTGCGAGGGCGTAAACGTGTGATGTACATCTCAATGACCCCTTTGTCAGTTTCCGGTTTTCAGTTTTCAGTTTTCAGAAGAAGCAACTTGTCTTTGCTGAAAACTGAAAACTGAAAACTGTTTACTTCCGCTTGTCGTCTCTTTCCATCTTCTGCCGGAGATTCTTCGCCAGATGCTCGGCGGTGCTCTTCTTGCCGTTGAGGGCGTCCACCTTGTACGAGCCGACGGCGTAGGAGACGACGCTGGTTTTAAGATTGACGACCTGAATGCTCGCTTCAGATTCGGGCAGGCCGCTGCCGAAGATGATCTTGGCCCAGCCAGCCTTTTTGTGCTCGGCGTAGCCGGTAATCTCGAAATCGGCCTGCGCGCGGTCGGTCACGACCAGAAGATCAACCTTCTTCTTCTTGAAAGCCGCCACCAGATAGTTTTCAAAACCGTTCATGCCCTGAATGTAGTTGATGTAGACCTTCGACCCGTGCGGGATGTAGGACGGGTTAAGCGCCGCCGTCGTCGCCGCCGTAGTAGTCGTGGCGGACGAACTGTGCGAGGCGTCCACCATGCGCTCTCTACTTTGCGCGAACGAGAGCGCGGCGCACACCATGAGCAGAGAAGCAAAGAGTGTGATTCGGATTAGTCGTCTCATAATTCTTCCTTTCAATTCTTTCAAGTTAGCCGCTCGTCAAACTCATGACCGCTTGGCCTCTCACGGTTCGCCCCGCCTGGACGGTCGCGGCGCATCGTCGCTGCGCTCACGCTGTGGCGGCGGGTCTGGTCTCTCTTCGCGTGACGGCGGCGGCGACTCGCGCTGCGCTGGTGGGTCCGGCCTCGATTCCTGTCTAGGCTCAGGACGGGACTCAGGCTGAGGCTCAGGTCTGGGCTCAGGTCTGGATTCCGGCCTGGGTTCGGGTCTAGGCTCTGGTCTGGGCTCTGGCCTCGGTTCTGGCCTCGGCTCCGGTCTCGATTCAGGGCGTGGTTCGGGACGTGGCTCAGGACGTTCGCGTCGCGGCTCCGGTCTGGTTTCCGGTTGAGGCTCAGGTCTCGGGTCAGGTCTAGACTCCGGCCTCGTTTCCGGTCTGCGCTCAGGACGCGGAGTCGCACCACCGCCATCGTTATCATCACGTCGTGGACGCGGGCGCGGCGCAGGCTCAGTTGCGGGCGCGGGCGCAGGTATAACTCCGGCATCACCGCCGTCTGGCCGCGGCACGTTCGGCACTGGTGAGGTTGTTGATTGCCTGCGCTCCTCGCTCGGATTCACGCGCGCAGGCCGCGCCGGGCGCTCGTACCAGGGTGTCGTGCCATTGTTGCCGTCACTGCCCTGAGTGCCGCGCTCGACGGGCGTTCGCTCAGCGCCACGCGTGCGCGGAGGCCGCGCCACAGCGCCTGTGTTTCCGGGATCAACGACTACCGGATTGCTGCCACTTCCACCGCCGGTGTTGCCGTTGTTCTCACCCGCGTTAACCACAGTTCGCGGCTCGCGCCCGTTATAAAGACGCGTGCGACGAAGTTCTCCGTCAAGCGGGACGCCGGGTGTGCGCGTCGCCGCTCCGGTCGGGCGATCCTGCAATGCCGGGGCAGTTCCGTTTGACGTTGGCGGACGCGCAACCATGGCGCGTCCACTGCGCCTGTCGAGTTCGCCTGTGCCCCGGCCTCCTGCGCCCTCAACGGGCGTAATGGGTAAACGCCCGCGCACAGGGTCACCCGTGATTGCGCGACGTGCGATCTCATCTGACGCCGGCTGGGTCCGCGCCGCCTGTCGCCCGAATTCGCGCGCGGGCACAGTCGTGATAGCGCGAAGGTACGCGGGATTGTTGCGCTGTAATCGAGCCAGATCCCTTGAGCCTAGAGGCTCAAGCCGCCGGTAGTGACGCCCGCGCGGGTCGCGCTGGCCGTGTCTGAGCGGATACCAGCAGACCTGCTCGCCGTAAGAGGTCGGAATGTAAACGAAGACGACGAGCGCTGGCCGCCACCATGCTCTCCTGTACGTGTAGCCGTAGCCGCGCGGCGCCCAGCACCAACTATTGTTGTAATAGACCCAGCGACCGTAGTGATACGGCGCCCAGCCCCACGGTTCATCGCCCACCCAAGTCCAGCCATAGGGCGGAACCCAGGCCCAATGCCCGTAGCGATACGGTGCCCAGTTGTTATAGTTGTTGATGACAGTGACGTGCGGACGCCACACCCAGCCGTATTCATTGACGTATGTCCAGTCGCCGTAAGCATCCAGCTCTTCCGCGCCCCACACGTCCGAGTCGTAGTAGCGCTCACGCCCGTCGTAGCGCAGGCGAGCAGTAAGATAACGCTCGCGCTCGTCAACCCATGTGTCCCACGAATCGAACGACGCGGCGCGGCTCAGTTCCCAATCGCCCGCGTCCGCTGCGCCAGTGACGAGTTCGGCGCTGCGCCCGTCGCGCAAAGTGAAGCCGGAAGTTTCGGAATAGATGCGCGCCTGTCCATCATCTCGTACCGTCAGGCGGACTCCCCGGCCTTCGCGCGAGACATCCAGACGATAGACGCCGCGCTTTTCAGCAGCGAGGGTTGTGCCGGGAGCATCAATCTCGAAGTACTCTTTTTTTGGATCGAAGCGCGCGAGCCTTAAAGTCGCCGTGCCTTCGGAGAGACTGAGCGCGATGCCTTCGTCGCGCAGAGTCACCACGCGCAGGATTGAATCGCCGCCGACGCGCACGAAGTTGCGCGCATCAATCTGAACTTCGAGGCGCGCGTCCTGTCCCGTCGTGGCGAGCACATCGCCTTCGACGAGCGGAAGATTGACGCGGGCGCGTTCCCACGTCTTGTTCCCGTTGCGTTGCAACTGGACATCGCCGCGAACCAGACTGACGCGCGCCACACGCGCGTTCTCCTCGTATTCGTCGCCGGTGGTGGTGTCATCATCTGCGCGGACAATCGTCGTAAAGGCGAAAAGCAAGGTGAAGAGTAGAAAGAGAGAGGTCGAGATAGTAGGCCGTGGGGCACGCATGGGTTTACGCTCCTTTAGTTTTGAAACGTCAAGAAAGGCCGCTCGCTCCAGGGGTCGCGCATGGGGCATTAGCTTCGAAGAGAAAGCATGCGCGCCAGGGAGAGATAAAGCTATTGCGAGGGCTTCGTCTGCTATAGAAGCGCGAGAGCAAAGGCTGTGCCCGCACGTTCAGGCCACAGCGCTTTTCTTAGTTTTCTTGTGTTTTGATTGCAGTCGCGGCGGGATTGTGAGGAAGTCTATGCCAGATGGTATGCGCCCCGGCACTATATGGGGTGGAAAAAGGGATGAAGGTGGAGGGATGAGGGATGAAGAAAAGAAAATAGCTCTTATTTCATCCCTCATCCCTCCGCCCTCATCCCTGCTCTTCTACTCTCCGCAGTTGGCGCCGATTGTTTTCTTGATGATGGAAGGCTGCCTCTGCCCCAGCAGCTGGGCTTGGATGGTGGTGCTCTGACAAAGTGGGTTATTAATCCAGGCGGTGACGTAATACTTCCCGTTCTCATTGAAGATGCCGACCATCGCGTTTCTAGTCAGAATCACTTTATTTCCCTGACGGGCGGTGATCACCACACTCCGGTCTGAATACTCTCCGGCCTTTCCCGAAACTTCCACTTTCACCAGTAGAGAAGTGTCCAGGTCATTGAAAAGAGCATGATCCGTATCCGCGATATTATCGCCAAAAGTATCGTTCCCTCCGTTATACGGAATGATTTTCATTTCGGATAAACGGGAGGGAGACGAGGGCGGCACTCCGCCTCTTCGTCTCTGTGCGTAAGCTGCCGTTGTGCAGATGGTGACGAGGATAAGCAGAGTAAGACATTGTTTGGAAAACGACATTTTCATCGAGTTGTTACCTCTTAATTTGTTTATGACAAGCGTGGAGAAGAATACTCTGCCGCTCGCTATATCGTCCACCACTTTCAATCGCGCCCGACGCCGAGCGCATCGGCCACGCGGTTGATGTAGTTGAACCATGAAGCGATGAGCGTGATCTGCAAGATGCCCTGATCGTCAAAGCCAGCGGCACGCAGGCGGGCGTGATCCTCGCGCGAGATGCGCGTCGCATCCTTCGTCAGTTGCACGACGAAATCCAGCATCGCGCGATCCTGCTCCGAGAGAGGAGCCCTGGTATAATCCGCTTGAAGCTGAGAGACGAAATCCTCGTCCAGTGTGACTCGACGCAGAAACTCTGCGTGGGATTCGATTCAATAATGGCAGCGATTGTTGACCGAGACGACGGTCGTAATCATCTCGTGCTGTCGGCGCGTCAGGGGCAAATCAGGCGACATCAACGCGCCGAACGTGCCGAAGGCATGATAGAGCGCGTCGGGAATCAAACTGTGCGAAGCCACGATGCCTGAGGATTCGCCGTCCGGCGTCGGATGCACAGGCGTGGCGTATTCAATCGGGTATAGCTCGCGCTGCGCTTCCATCGCGTGCCTGAGCTTCTCGTCGGCTTCCTCAAATGGAACGGTCTTTATCCAGGTCATAATTCTCCTAAGAATTTAAGTAATCAGTAATCAGTAATCAGCTAAAGGTTACCACAACTCGGAGACTGCCCTACTGAAAACTGATTACTGATTACTGACTACTTTCTCCCGAAACAGCAATTGATAAACCGGCACGCCGAGCACGACCACGCCGACGCCTAGGAAGGCCTGCAACGGATTATTCGAGGCGAGCAGAAAGAGCATCGCGCCGATGATGAGCAGAAAAAAGAGAGGTGTCACGGGGTAGCCGGGCGTGCGGTATGTTGTGGTGTTTCCGCTCCGACGGCGCAGGACGAAAATGGCGGCAACCGTCAGCGCAATGAACACAACCGTCACGAAGAAAAAATACGCGATGATCGCATCGAACGTGCCGACGGCGACGAGCACGGACGCGAGCAAAGCCTGCAAAGCGATGGCGCGCGCCGGTGTGCCGAAACGCGGATGAATAGAGGCTACCTGTTTGATGAAAAGGCCATCACGCGCCATCGCGTAATAGACGCGCGGCGCGGCCATGATGTATGCGGCCAGGCTGCCGAGCGCGCTAATGACCACGATGCTTGAGAAGATTTGCCCGCCCGTTCGTCCGAAAAGCGCGAGGCCAACCTGCGCCGCAAAAGTCTGTGCAGATGTCTCGTCCGCCGGAACGCTTTCCAATGGCACGAGGTAAAGAAAGGCCGCGCTGGTCAAAATGTAAACGATGGTGATGATGAGAATGCCTAAGATGAGGGCGCGCGGCAGATTCTTTGCGGGCGAGCGCACTTCGCCTGCCAGCTTCGTTAAGTCCCACCATCCGGCGAATGAAAAGAAACCCGCCACACTCGCCCCGGCAAGTGCTGCGAAGAGCGGGGACGAACCGGGTCTTTGCGCGCCGAACGGGGTGAAGTTACTCCAATCACCAAGCCCCGACCCGAAGCCCCAGAAGACTATGAAGAGCAGCAACCCGACTTTGAACAGCGTGAGCAAGAGCATGATGCGTGCGCCAAGGCGCAGCCCCAAAATATTTACTCCGGCGAGGACGAGAATTGTCCCGATGCCCAGCAGCTTCATTGCCAGCGGCGACAGGGGGACGATGAAACTGCTGTAGCTCGCCAGTCCGACAGCGAGCGTCGCCGTCAATCCGGGGTCGAGGACTAGCAGGAGCATCCAGCCGTAAAGAAAAGCGATGCGAGGGCCGTAGGCTTCGCGCAGGTAGACGTAGCCGCCCCCGGCTTCTGGAAAGCGTGTAGCGAGTTCCCCGTAGCAGAGAGCGCCGCAGAGCGCCGCGAGTCCCATCACCAGCCAGACGATGAGCAGCCACAGGGGAGAGCCGAGCGACTTCGCCATCCCCGCCGGATAAACGAAGATGCCCAGCCCGATGACTCCGCTGATAACCAGAGCCACAGCTGCGCTCGGTCCGAGTTGTCGCTTTAGTCCGACCTGTGCTGCCACTTTAGATTCTCTTAACTTGTGGGTCACGCAAAAGGTTATTCACCACAGAGACTGGAGAGGACACAGAGGGGCACAGAGATTCAAACCTCCGTGCTATCTCTGCGCTCTCTGTGTCTGCGGTGGTGAATCTCCCTTGCCAAATGCTCATCCAAACTTTGACCTAGAACGTGAACCGCGCTGCGAATTGAAATGCGCGCGGGCCGCCTGAGCCGAAGACGCCGCCCGCCGTCGTGATGGGCTGGCCGAAAGTTGATGTGCCGAGCACGTTGCCGAAGCCTGAGTAGTTGACGTTGGAAACGCCGAGCACGTTCGTGATGTTGAAGAGATTGAAGACCTCTATGATTGGCTCAAGTCCCATGCTTTCGGTGAAAGAGAATTTTCGTGAAAGCCGAAGGTCGAGCGAGTTGAAAGAATCGCTGAAACGCGCATCATCGCGGACGAGCGGCAAGGGAAAGGGAGCGCCCGCGCCCGGATTTCCGGCATTGAGTTGTCGGAGAAAGGCGTTTAATTCTGCGCCCGTGTGGAAGAGTCGGCCGCCCGCGTTGCGTTGAAGCTGAGGGATGCGCGACGAGCCGTCGGGCAGCAGAATATCCATCGGCACGCCCGACGCTATCGTCCAGATCGGCGAGAGGCTGAGCTTTCCGGGCAAATCGAAGACGCCCGCGAAGACGAAGCGATGGCGCTGGTCGTTCGGCGTTGGGCCGTACTCCAATTGCAAATTCGTCGGGTCAACGGGGCCGTTCGAGAAAGGAATCTGATCGTCGTTCGCATAGTTGAAGCTGCGCGAGAGCGTGTAGGCCGCTCTCAACTGAAAGCCATGCGAGTAACGCTTCTCGAAGCTGATGAGCAGCCCGTCGTATTTCGTCTTGACGGAGGATTCCAGATTCTTCACCAAGTCGGGGCCGCCGACCACCGGGTTGAAGACCGTGCCGATGGTGCGCCCGATGATGAAGTGCGTGCCGAAGTTGTGCAGGTAATCCGCGCGCACGACGAAGTCTCTGGAAAACTCGCGCTGAACTCCGACGTTCATCTGCTGCACCATTGGATTCTGAAGATCGTTGTCAATGATATTGATGCCGCCCGCGCCCGCGCCCGGCAGAATGAAGCCCGTGAACGGGTTCGAGATGGTCGGAGCAAAGGGCGGAAACTGGCCGGTATTCTGATCGAGGAAGAAGACGTTGCCCGCGCGCACTTCAATCGGCAGCGCGCGCCCATCAAGTCCGCGTTCCAGCGACTGGATTTGGAGCGTCACGCGGTCGTAGTAGATACCGTAGCCGCCGTGAATGCTCGTGCGCCCTTCGTCAAACGAATAGTTGAAGCCGAAGCGCGGGGCGAAGTTATTGGTATCGCGTGAGCGTGTGCCCGTCAGGAAAGGCAGGATGAGCGGGTTAAGCTCATCCACACGGCTGACGTTCTTGACATCCGTGTCGAGTTCGTAGCGCAAGCCCAGATTGAGCGTGAGGTTTGGCGTCACACGCCAATCGTCCTGAGCATAGAAGGCAAAATAGTTGTTATCGGCGTTGTCTATAACTAGCGAGCGATCTGGAAAAGCGCTGCGGAGCGTGACGGCGAAAAGAAGATCGTTGTCGTTGATCTGGCCGTCCCCGTTGTGGTCGAAGTTGGCGAAGTCCTCAACCAACTCGATGCGTCCCTGCTGGAAAACATCAAGGTTGAATCCGGCGTCTACCCTTTGAAACTCGCCGCCAAAACGCAGCGTATGAGCGCCTCTCACCCACGTCAAAGCGTCGCTGAATTGCAAACGCTTCTGTTTCGTTTGCTGCGGGACGCGGAAAGACGCGCCGTCCTGTAGGCTTGGGAAAGTCAGTTGGGGGCCGGGCGTGACCGGCAGGGTGCGATTGAGAAAATCACTGAAGCTGAAAGTGAAGTTGTTAATGATGGTGGGTGATAAGACTCGCGTCCAGTTGGTCAGGAACGAATGATAATTGTTGCGCCCGGCTTGCCGTTGCGAAGCAGAGCCGATGGAGCGAATCAAGGTGCTGGCCGAGACATCGTCTTCACGCTGGAGCGAATAACGAAAGTAGAGCGAATCAACATCTGTGGGTCGCCAATCGCCGCGCAGATTCAAGAGTAGATCGTTGAGCGGCGCCGGCGCAAAACTGCTTGTGATGGTGCGGCGCGCAACATCGCGCTCTCCGACCAGCACCGCGCCGTCCTGATTACGATACTCGAACGAGCCGAAATACCATGCTGTGCTCTTTTTAATCGGTCCCCCAATCGCAAAGGCGTACTGCTGGCGGTCAAAGGGCTGTTCCTGCGCGGAGTTGCGATCAAGCGTCGCAGGCAATCCCTGTATCCGGCGATCACGAAAGAAGACGGCAGCCGCGCCGTGAACTTCATTCGTGCCCGCTTTGGTCACGACGTTAATGACGGAAGAGCCGGAGCGACCGAGTTCGGCGGAAAAGCGGTTGGTGGCAATCTGAAACTCCTGCACCGCTTCCTGCGAGATGTTCTGGAGCGGCCCGCCCACCACGTCGTCATTGTTGTCCGCCCCGTCAATGGTGACGTTGCCACCGCGACCGAGTTGGCCTGCGGACGAGATTGTAACGACGTTCGTCTTCGTCGGGTCGAAGTTCGGCGCAGGCGCGTTGCCGGGAACGAGCAGGGCGAGTTCAAGGAAGTTGCGACCGTTGAGCGGCAGGCTCGCTATCTGGCGCTCGTTGATTACGCTATCAACTTTTGATGAGAGCGTATCAATCACCGGGATGTTGTCAATGCCGCCATCAAGAACGACTGTTGCTGTCTGCGGGGTAACCTCAAGCACTACGTCGAGTGTGACGCTCTGCCCGACCTGGAGCACAATCGCCGGTTGAAGCACCTTCAGAGCGAACCCGGTCGCTTGAGCTTTCACTTCGTACTCGCCGGGAGGCAGGTTCGTGAGCACGTAAAGACCTTCACCATTAGTGACCGTCTCACGCCCGGCGCTGGTCGCCTTTCGTGTAGCTATCACCTGCGCTCCGGCTACAAGAGCGCCGTTCGGATCAGTGATGATGCCGCTCAAAGTTGCAGTGGCGGATTGTTGCGCGGGCGATGTTACAGACAAAAGGCAGACGAGCAACAGGCAAGCGGCTGCGGTCGCAGTCGTTTTCATTGTTCTGGGGAACTCCTTCTAGCAGAAAGAAATTTACAGCTGATTCGAAATAAGAAGGTCGGATTAATTACCGCCCGCGCGCGGCCAGCCGCTCACTGCTCGCTCATGGCATCAATGATGGCGCGGGCAAATTCATTAGTCTTCGATGTCCCGCCAATGTCGCGCGTTCTCACTTTGCCTTCCTCGAAGACTTTGAGCATCGCCGTCTCTATTTTCTCCGCAGCATCGCGCTCGCCGAGGTGACGCAGCATCAGAATGCCGCTCATCAGCAGTGCTGTCGGGTTGGCGATATTCTGTCCGGCGATGTCCGGCGCAGAGCCGTGAACGGCCTCGAAGACCGCGCCGAGTTCGCCGATGTTCGCGCCGGGCACAAGTCCTAGCCCGCCGATGAGACCCGCGCACAAATCGGACACGATGTCGCCGTAGAGATTTTCGAGCAGCATGATGTCGAATTGTTCGGGACGCATGACGAGTTGCATGCAGGCGTTGTCCACAATCTTGTCGTCGGCTTCGATCTCAGGATAGTCTTTGGAGACTGTGCGGAAGCAGTCAAGAAACAGCCCGTCGGAGAGTTTCATGATGTTCGCTTTGTGGATGGCTGTGACCTTCTTGCGACTTTCGCGGCGTGCGTACTCGAAGGCGTAGCGCGCAATGCGCGTCGAAGCCTTTTCGGTGATGATCTTGATGCTCTCGACCACACCGGGCACGACGACGTGCTCAATGCCTGAGTAGAGGTCTTCGGTGTTTTCGCGCACGACGATGAGATCAAGCTCAGGATAGCGCGAAGGCACGTTGGGCAGCGCGCGCACAGGCCGCAGATTGGCATAGAGGTCGAGCGCTTTACGCAATCCGACGTTGACGGAGGTGAAGCCTTTGCCCACGGGCGTCGTGATCGGCCCTTTGAGCGCGATCTTGTTGCGTTTGATGGATTCAAGGAGGTCGTCGGGCAAGGTGTTGCCAAACTTTTCCAGAGCTTGCGCGCCCGCGTAGTGGGTTTCCCATTGCACGTCCACGCCCGCCGCTTCAATGATGCGCACAACCGCCGCAGAGACTTCAGGGCCGATGCCGTCGCCAGGGATGAGTGTGATAGTATGTTTCATAGTCAGTTTTTAGTTTTAAGTTTTAAGTTTTCAGTAATCGGCGCTCAGAGATACTACAGGGCTGGTGAATCTGAGAGCTGAAAACCGAAAACTGATTACCTTTGAGCGGCATCATACCAGCAAGTTTTAATCAATGCGACATCAGGGGACGTTGAAAAGCGTAGGGTCGGCAGATGTGGTCGTCATCGGGGGCGGCGTCATCGGCCTCGCGATTGCGCGTGCGCTCCGTTTGCGTGGGGTCAGGCAAGTGATGTTGATTGAGCGTGCGAGGCCGGGCGCTGAAGCCTCACACGCCGCCGCCGGGATGCTTGCGCCGCAGGCTGAGGCCGCGAGCGCTGGTGCCTTTTTTGAGCTGGCGTGCGCGAGCCGCGACCTCTATCCGGCATTCGCCAGTGAGTTGCGCGAAGAGACGGGAACGGACATCGAGCTTGAAAGAACAGGGACGCTTTATCTGGCCTTCACAGAAAAGGACGAAGGGGAGATAGAGCATCGCTACGATTGGCAACGCCGCGCTGGCCTGCGCGTAGAACAATTGAGCGCGGATGAAGTCAGGCGTCTTGAGCCGTGTGTCTCGCCCGCTGTGCGCGGCGCTTTGCGCTTTCCGCTGGACGTGCAGGTCGAAAACCGTCGTCTCATCGCGGCGCTCTCCACCTCAATCGAAAAGCACGGCGTGCGTCTGCTGACCGAGACACACGTTAAGTCGCTCATCACGGAGCGCGGGCGCATGCTTGGCGTCGAGACCATGCGGGGCGCGATTCATGCGCCGGTCGTGGTCGTTGCCGCCGGCGCGTGGACATCTTTTCTGACTTCGTCAGGCAATGCGTTGCCGATCCTTAGCATCGAACCTGTGCGCGGGCAGATGCTCTGTTTTGAAACCAACCCTCGGCTCGCGCGTCATGTGATTTACAGCCCGCGCGGTTACCTCGTCCCCCGGCTCGACGGTCGCCTTCTGGCCGGGTCAACGACCGAGCATGCGGGTTTTGAGAAGCGCGTAACGGGGGCAGGCGTTCACGCCATCACGTCGCACGCTCTGGAGATTGCGCCCGCCGTCGGGAGTTTGCCGCTCGTGGATTCGTGGGCGGGTTTGCGCCCGCGCTCTCTAGATGGGTGGCCCGTGATAGGCGCGTGCGCCGAGACGCAGGGTCTCTTTTACGCGACCGCACATTATCGCAACGGCATTCTGCTCGCGCCTCTGACGGGCGACGTTGTGGCCGAACAGATCACGACGGGTAACTCCTCGCCTCTCACGGGCGATTTTAGCCCGGAACGCTTTCAGTGCGTCGGCGTTAATTGATTTATGGACGATATTCGTATGAGAAAGCTGATCGTTTTCACGCTCTTTATCTGCACGCTCTCGCTCACCTCATTTCACAGCTTCGCGCAGGCGCGTCGGATCACGAAGCCGCCGCCGGGGGCTGCTCCGGCGGACACCCGCGCGGCATCCGCGCTTTACGAAGAGGCTTCAGGCTATGCGGCGAGAAAGTTTCAGGAGTTTCAGAAAAAGCAGTTGCCGTTTGACCCGAAGCTGCTCGAAAAAACCGTGCAGGAGCAGAAAGAACTGGCCGCGCGCTACGCCGCCGAACTGATCACGCGCTCCGATCTCTCCAACGATGACCTTTACTACACCGGATTGCTCTATCATCTCTCGGCCAACGAAGAGCGCACCCTCGAATTTTTGAAACGCTTTCTGGGCGGCGACAAGCAGGCTGCCGGGGAGCGTCCGCAATTTGCGCGCTACATCATGGTGTTGCGTAGCGCGCAGATGAATCGCCTTGAAGAAGCCGAAACGGCGCTTAGTGATTACCTGCGCTTCGAGCCGCGAAAGATCAGCGAGCAGGTGACGATGCAAAATGCGCTCACCAGCGCTTATCACAAGACAAAACAAACGGAGCGCGCCGTCGCGCACGCCGAAGAAGCCTTCAAAGCGGCCAAGTCCTTGCAGGCAACTGCGAAGACCACCACTGCTGATCGTCTGCTCTTCCTTTCGAGCAATGCTCTGGTGGACATTTATCAGGAGATGAAGAAGCCTGCGAGCGCGCTTCTCTCGGTGCTGGAAGATGTCCGCCAACTGGCGATGGCTGCGCCGTCTCCACGACTATACGTTGATGTCACAGAAAAACTCGCCGATGTTCTCGTCGAGAGCAAGCGCAAAAGCGAGGCCGTGAAGGCGGTCGAAGACGCCATCCTCTATGCGAAAACGAGCATCGGGCAGGAGAGCCAGCGGTACGTGCTTCAGACATTGCAGCGCAAGCAAAAACAGTTGCGTCTTCAGGGTGAAATTGCGCCGGAGATTTCAATCGTCAAGTGGGTGGAGCAAGCGCCGGTGCAAATCTCGGCCTTGCGCGGTCGCGTAGTGCTGCTGGATTTCTGGGCGACCTGGTGTGGCCCATGTCTCGCGGCTTTTCCGCATCTCAGAGACTGGCACGAGAAGTATAAGGATCGCGGACTGGTCATCCTCGGCATTACGAAATATTACGGGCACGGCAACCGGCAGGAGATGACGCCCGCAGAGGAGTTGGGCTTTATCGAACGCTTCAAGAAGCAGTACAACCTGCCTTACGGCGTGGCCGTGACCGACACGGACAACAATCATCGCAACTACGGCGTCTCAGCCATCCCGACCGCCATCCTGATAGATCGTCAGGGAATCATTCGCATGATCACCACCGGCACGGGCGGCGGCAACGAGGCCGAGATTTCAGCGGCAATTGAAAAACTGATTAACGAAAGTAATGAGTGATGAGTAATGAGTGATGGGTAGAAAGACAAATTCTTGCCTTTTACTCATCACTCATCACTGTTTTTATGAAACCTTTGCTATACTGAGCGCCGTATTTTAATCGTCGAGACCGCGCCCGCGAAAGATTATGGAAGGCACTAATATCACCATCTGGGTCGCTTTTCTGGCTGGCCTGTTGTCGTTTCTGTCGCCATGCGTTTTGCCGCTCGTGCCGGGATATGTTTCGCTCATCTCCGGCGTCAGCATTGACCATTTGAAAGACGGCAACGAGTCACGCAAAAACGCGCGCCGCGCCATCATTCTCAATTCCGTCGCTTTCAACATCGGCCTTTCGATGATCTTCCTGTCGCTGGGGGTGCTGGCAGGCTTGCTGGGAAAAACCGTCACGGCGAACCCCTGGTTTCGGATCATCGGCGGCATCGTCATCATCGGCTTCGGATTTCAGTTGATGGGGTTTTTGAAGATTGGCGCGCTTTATAAAGACACGCGCTTCTTTTCGCAACAGAAGCCGCGCGGCATGCTGGGTTCGATGACGCTGGGAATGGCTTTCGCCGCCGGGTGGACGCCCTGCATCGGCCCAATTTTGGGCGGCATCATCGGCCTGGCCGCGACGAGCGGCAACTGGAAGACAGGGCTGTATCTTTCCTGCTTTTATGCGGCGGGTCTCTCCGTGCCGTTTCTGTTGACGGGCTTGGGCATCAACAAGTTCTTAGGCTTCTACTCGAAATTCCGCAAGCACCTGCACAAGGTCGAGGTCGTCTCAGGTGTCATGCTCATCTCCATCGGCCTGCTGATTGCGACCAACAAAGTTGCCGTGATTAACGCCTGGCTGGCATCGTGGCTACCCAACCCGGAAGCCGCCATCAAATTGGAAGGCTCCGGCGTAGAAACCCTGCCGCCGCTTGAAGCCGCAAGTGTCGTGCCTGCGCCCGAAATTGAATTGAAGGATACGGCAGGCGCTCCCATTCGACTCAGCGACTTGCGCGGGCGCGTCGTCTTCCTGAACTTCTGGGCGACGTGGTGTATTCCCTGCCGCACGGAGATACCCGAACTTGCCGCCATGTATCGTGACCTTGAGACGCAGGGGTTCACGGTCGTCGGCGCGTCCTGGAACGATTCCGTTTCAGACATTCAGCAATTTCAACAGGAGATAAAAGTAGATTATCCGATTCTGCTCGACGCCGAAAGCATCGGTGATAAATTCGGCGGCATCCAGAGTTTTCCGACGACCTTCATCATTGATCGGATGGGACGGATTCGTTACAAAATTTCGGGGCCGCGGAACCGTGCGACGTTTGAGGCCGCCGTTAAATTGCTGCTCAACGAAACGCAGGCGACAGCCGTTTCCAGATAATCCCAGTCGGAGTAAGAAAAGAACGCTTCGACCTTAAAACGACTTCTCCCCACACGCCCAGGCTTCAGCCCGGAGAAAGTAATCATGAAGAAACTTTTCATTCTCGTTGCTCTCATCTTCGCTTTTGTGCCCTCGATTGCGAGCGCGCAAAGTCACGAATACGCGCCGCTCGAAGAGAAGACGATCAATTACAAAGACTGGACATTCAACAGCCTCGCCGACGGCAAGCCCGTCAATCTGCGCTCGTTCGCGCAGGGCAAAAAACTCGTCCTCGTCGTCTACTTCGCTCCCTGGTGCGGCAACTGGAAAATGGAAGCTCCCATCGCGGCGGCGCTTTACGAGAAATATAAAGCGCATGGTTTGGACGTGATTGCCGTCAGCGAGTACGCCCCTCGCGCAGATTCGCAGGCTTACTTTGGCGCGGCAGGCTCACCCTACATGGTCGTCTCCGAATCAGAATCGCGCGAAGACCGTGACAAGACTTCGCACTATGGCTATCGGCAGATGACAGGCGATACGCGCCGCTGGGGGTCGCCCTACAACATTTTTCTGGAACCCGCGAAGCTGAACAAAGCGGGCGACGTGCTGACGGAGAAAGCCTGGGTCGTGGGCGGCGAATTGATCGAGGCCGATGTTGAAAAGTTCATCCGCGAGCGCCTCGGCCTGGATAAACCGGAGAAGGACAAAAAGGCCGCGTTCGACTTTAACCCCGAAACCGGCAAGGACAAATTGCTAAAGGCGACCAGTGCCTCGACTACAACTCAATGCACCCCTGAGAGCAGCAAAAGCACCACCGAGAGCAGCAAAAAGCAGTAGCTCATCAATCGCGCCCTTCTTCCTCTCTCCTTCATCCTTCATCCCTGCTTCTGCTAAGATGGCGCGCTTTGCTATCATCCAAATTCATAACCAGAGCGCCAATCTAAACAATGAAACTTCGCATCCTTTATCACGGCCACTGTTTTGACGGCGTGGCTTCGGCCACCGTCTTCACCCGCTTTTATAAATCGCGCGTCAACCCGGCTGCCGACGTTGACTATACCAGCCTGCTGCATCGCCCCGGCTCGCTCTTCGACGAAGAGATGTTCGACGGCGACGAGAACGCCATCGTTGATTTCAAATACTCGACCTCGGAGCGTTTGACCTGGTGGTTCGATCATCATCAATCCGCATTTCTGACGCCCGAAGATGAAGCCCATTTTCGCGTGGATCAATCCGGCAAAAAATTTCTGGACGCCACGCGCAAATCCTGCACGGAATTTATCAATGATGTCGCCCACTCTCGTTTCGGTTTCGAGGACGACTCGCTTGCTCCGCTCGTCCACTGGGCGCACATCATAGACGGCGCGCTTTATGATTCGCCCGCGCAGTGTGTTGAGTTGGCTGCGCCCGCGCTGCAATTGATGCAGGTGATTGAGAGCGACCCTGAAGATAAGTTCATCGAACAGATTATCCGCTGGCTGGTGATGCGCCCGCTCGACGAAGTTGCCAAGAGCGATGAGGTGCAGCGTCGCTTTCATCCCATCCTCGCCCGTCACCGTGAGACGCTTGAGATCATCAGGCGCAAGGCGTCTTATGCGAATGGCGTCGTCTCATTCGATTTGATAGACGAAGGGCTGGAAGGCTTCAACAAGTTCATCCCTTACTATCTCTATCCGCAGACGACCTATTCGGTGGCGCTGACGCGCAGCCCGCAGCGCACAAAAATCTCCGTCGGCTCGAACCCCTGGTCGCCGCGCCCGCGCACGCACAACATCGCTTCTATCTGCGAACGCTACGGCGGCGGCGGCCACGCAGTCGTCGGCGCAGTCTCGTTCGCGCCCGACGAAGTTGAGAAGGGGCGAGCGGCTGTGCGAGAAATTATCGCGGAGTTGTCAGATGGCGGAAACCAATGAGAGAGCCAACTCGTAATATCTTGAGATGATTCCTGGAGGAAAATATGTTTCTTCTTATCGCGCCGCTGGTTCAGGCAATTCTGAACGTTGCCATCTTCGCGCTGGCAGGGCTCCTGCTTTTCGCGCTCGCCTTCTTCGTGATGGGCAAGGCCACACCATTCTCACTCCGCAAAGAGATAGAAGAAGATCAGAACGTCGCGCTCGCCATCGTGATGGCCTCGGTCATCATCGGGATTGCGCTGATTATCGTGGCGGCCATCATCGGCTGAGGTCGGCAAAGCGGTCTCCCGAACAATGTTGACGCCGGGAATCACCACTCAGGTTTTACATGCCTCAAATCTCGACGAGAGCAGAGTATCAAGACTACACGGATTTTGCGCGGGCTATTTATGAAACCGGCGTGATCTCAGACCCCTGGTTCGACGGCAACGAGCGCTTCGGGTTGCGCGGAGTTGTGCTCAAGAGAGAGCAGGCGCGTGAGTTGATGGAAGCCGCCGAGCGCGTCACGTATCTTCATCAGGAGTTGATCGAAATCCTGCTCGATAACCCTTCGCTCCTCGCAGAGTTTTATCACCTGACGCCCTACCAGCAAATGATGTGGGAGACTTCGGGCGGCCTCTGGCACGGCATGGCGCGAGCAGACCTTTTCATTTGCGAAGACGCATCTATCAAGTGCTGCGAACTCAATAGCGATACGCCTTCGGGTCAACCGGAAGCGGTCATTCTTAACGAGATGCTCAGGGAGGCGCACGGCGCGGTGAGTGATCCGAACGCGCGCCTGCGGGAGCGGTTTGTGAGCATGCTCGCGGAGAGTCATGCCAAGCGTACAGACCATGCGCTCAAGACCGTCGGGATTATTTACCCGACAGAGTTGAGCGAAGATTTGGCGATGATTACGCTCTTTCAGCGCTGGCTGGAAGAGGCTGGTTGGCGCGTGGTCTGCGGCTCTCCCTTCAACGTGCGCGCGGCTTCGAGTGGAATAGAAGTTTTGGGCGTCGCGGTTGATTTAATCGTGCGACACTACAAAACGGATTGGTGGGGCGAGCGCCTTCCCGTGTGGACGGACGCACCCGCGTATCCTGATCCTGAGCCGCTCGATGGGCCGCTCTACGCGCTGCTCCGGGCTGAGATGGCAGGCGCCGTCACCGTCGTCAATCCTTTTGGCTCAGTCATTACTCAGAATAAATTGTCGCTGGCTTTCTTCTGGGAAGAGCAGGAGCGTTTTTCGACTCGCGCGCAAAATTGGATTCGCCGCTACATCCCTGAGACTCGCCGCCTGTCCGGCCTCTCTCTCTCGCAGCTAAGAGAGGAGCGCGAAGAGTGGGTGCTCAAGAGCGATTACGGCTGCGAGGGGATTGAAACGGTGTGCGGAGCTTTCGTGAGCGAAGAGGACTGGAATAAAGCTCTCGATTACGCGCTGCCTGAACACTTCGTCGCGCAACGTTTCTTCAAGGTGGCAGCGGACGGATCGGGCAGACTGCCGAACTTTGGCGTCTATGTCTTTGGCGGCAGCGCGTGCGGATTTTTCACTCGCCTGTCGCATCAAAGCACAGAGTACACGGCGTTGACTGTGCCGACATTCGTGGCATCTGGAAATTAAAGTTTGAATAGGTCTCAATGAGCAATAAGAAAGTTCCCAAAAAATTGACGAGCGCCGGGCGCATCAACCGGCGACGGCGGATAGAGGGAAGCGAATCGCAGCCCTGGTGGAAGATGTCGCGGCGTACTTTCATCGTCGGCAGCGTCGTCGCGGCAACTGGCGTGGTGGCGGGCGGCGTCTGGCTGGCAACGCGCGACGATACGACGGAAGTTGACGACGACTCGCTTGAGTTGCAGCGCGCTCATGGATGGAACGTCGGCTCTGAAGACAAGCCGCTGGTTTTTCAGGGGGCGCAAACTGTTGATTCGAGACAGAGCGATGGGTGGAAAAAATATCTGAGCCAAACGGAGATGCTCAATGCCTATCAGCCGAAGTCGCAGAAGTGGATGCCCTACTTTGTCCCGACGCTCATCCAGGCATTGCAGTTTGAGACTCTACGCAGCCAGTTGAAGCCGATTTTCGCGCCGGACATGCAGGAGGCTTACGGGCGCGGGCAAACAATCGCGAAAGATTTTCTCGTCAATGCAGAGAATCCATCGGAGACCGCAATCATTCTTGATTTACCGGGACGCCAGGCGGTCGCGCTCGGCGCAGGTCTGGCGGAAGCGGGTCATCTAATCACGGCCTTCGATAACTTCCCGCACCCGCTCGGAGTCGTCCCGTCGCACGAGACGCTGGCCGCGATGCTCTATTACGCGGGAGAAATAGAGGCCAAACAAGCGGCAACGAAAGCGGACGCGCCGCCCGTCTTCCTGCTCGACTCCAAGCGGCTCGAAAATTACGCCAGCGCGGACACGCAGTTTGATAATCGTTACCTCGCGAAAGTTCCTTCCGCTGAGAAGCTACAGGAACTCGGCATCAAAGCGGTGCTGTACGTCACACCCGACCGCACGCGCCAGCAGGAACTGGACGATTTGAACGAAGACTTTGTGGAGTA
This sequence comes from uncultured Acidobacteriota bacterium, assembly GCA_963811065.1. Lineage (GTDB taxonomy): Bacteria > Acidobacteriota > Blastocatellia > Pyrinomonadales > Pyrinomonadaceae > QHXM01. Next base: position 413,965 of record CAWEPR010000004.1, on the reverse strand, counting down.
TCAAAACAAAGGCATCAATGTGGCGATGTTGCCCCTGAGCGATTTGACGCCCGTTGATGAATGGGTTGAGGGCAAAAAGGCTGACGGCAGCACGCAGGCCGTGCAGGAAAGACATTACTATTATGGCGGCGGCCTCGGCTTCCACCCGCTCTTTTTCTATTCATATCCGTTTTACAGACCTTACCCGGCCTACGCCAGCCGTTATCCTGAATACGGTCGTTACGCGGGGGGACGCGCGCCCGCCGGAATTCCGCCCCCTGTCTCTCCGCCCAGATATGCGCCAGCGTCGCGCCCGACGATGTTCAGGGGAACGCGCGTCGGCACAAGTGCGCGCGGTGGCGGCATCGGGCGAAGCAAGCCAAGCGGCTTCGGACGCAGCACCGTGCGCGTCGCGCCCGGAGGTCGTGTGGTGGGAACGCGCGCCGGAAGATCAGGCTACTACTCGCCGGGACGCTCAGGTTCTTTCGGTCGCGGCGGCGGATATAGCGGGTGAGAAAGAATTAGACCGAGATTAACAGGATTAGCAAGATTAAGAAGAAGAGACAGGTCAAGAATGTTGGGTGCTTGTTCTTTCATTCTGTCCATCTTGTTAATCCCGTCTAAATTTTCTTTTGGCTTAGGAGAGAAACGACGATGACGACGCGCCGGTCATGGCTCAGGAATGCTTCGCAGATGTTCATCTACGATGAACCGAAAGCTTATTTCTTCGGGCTGCAAATCATTATCAATGCTTTTGGCGAAGATACTTTGCGCGCGCGCTTTGCTGAAGTCATCAGTGATCCTGACGGGGCGCAGGAGGAAGATGTTGAAGCAAAGCGCCGGTACATCAAGCGTGTGGTGGCGCTGCTGCTCGATCAGGAAGCCTACTGGAGCGAAGTTTTCTGGGACTACAAAACCGACCGCACGGAAGCCGAAGCTGAGTTTGAATCCTGGGCGGCGGAACTTTCGGCAAGCACGGCGACCGAACATGAAGAGATGGGCGAGGCGGTTGACGGCGCAACGCGTCTGTCAAGCAATAAAGATTATATTGCGCTGACAATCATCATGCTGCTCGGTGAGCCATACCCGCCCGCCGAAATTGATGACGAGTCGCAATACTGGCTGACCGACACCATCGGCAAACTCGTGCGCGGACTTCTGCTCATCAACCCCGAAACGATACAAGCCGACGGCGTCTTCGTCGTTCCCGGAAGCCCCGATGATGGTCTCTCAAAGGAAGACTTGCTCGCTGGCGGCTGGAGCTACCTGCACGTTCTTAAATAAACCGAATTCCAGATTACACTGCGCCGCCCGCGCGCGCGGGATCATTCAGGCATTGCCAGACGGGTGGGACTGGTGATATGAGAGACTTGCAATGCGAAGAATCCTCCCTCTTTTTCTCCTCATCTCAGCTCAGGTTTTTCTGAGCTTTCAGGCCAAAGCGCAAACGCCTGAACTCGCCTGCCCGTCAATCACGGTTAAAGTCGAAGCTGACAGCTTGGCCAGTATCACCTCCGGCCTTGCCTGTCCGGGTTCTGATGTAACTTTTACGGCTGACATCGCCGGTACAACCCGGAACGATCAGCCGACATTCAACTGGACGATTTCCGGCGGAGAGATTATCAGTGGTCAGGGGACTTCAACGATTAGAGTCGCAGCGGACGATACTCTCGGGGCTGTCAAGGCGACTGTTGAGGTGGGAAATGTCTCAACGCTTAAAGCCGAATGCGACCACAGGGCTTCGGCAACAATGGGAATCGCAATGTGCTGCTTGCCGCTATGTCCGACGATAGATATTAGCTGTCAGGTAGACAACATACGGGCGGGTGAACCCGTGCCTGTCGCGGTCAACCTTTCCGGCGGCGGCCCGTATTTAAATCTGAAATATCACTGGCAGGTATCAGGCGGGAAAATTATAAAAGGACAAGAGACGGCTGAGATTTTGGTTGACATAACTGAGGCGGCAGGGCAAGGCACAACCGCTACGGTTAAAATTGATGGTCTGCGGCCTGAGTGCGATAGAGTCCGCTCATGTAGTTTTAGCATAGCCGATTTATATAATCCTCCTTTCGCCCGTAAATACGATGAATATGGCGACCTTAGTTGGATAAGCGAGCAGTCGCATCTGACTTACTTTAGTATTGATTTGCAGCAGCACCATAACTCGAAAGGTTATCTCATCATTTATGGCCCCGGCAGTGTGAATCGAAAACTGGCGCGTGCCCGAAAATTCCTGATTGAGAAGGGCGGCATTGATTCCAAGCGCATCGTGCTCACGAACGGCGGCTTTAAAAGAAAAGCTAAAGTTGAACTCTGGATCGTGCCCGACGGCGCAGACCCGCCTAAACCTAATTCTGATTTTTAGCCATCAACTCCTCAATCTCTTCCACCTGCTTCGGCGCTTTGCTTGAGAGGACGCGGTTGCCGTCCGCCGTCACCAGTACGTCGTCTTCTATTCTGACACCGATGCCCAGATATTTTTCGGGGATGTCTTTCGTACCGGGCGCGATGTAAAGACCCGGTTCGACCGTCATCACCATGCCGGGTTCAAGGCGGCGCGCTTCGTCCTTGATCTGGTAGCGGCCCACGTCGTGAACGTCGAGGCCCAGAAAATGGCCGAGGCCGTGCATGTAGAATTGTTTGTACTTCTCTTCCTCGATCAGTTTTTTCGGCTCGCCTTTCAGCAATCCCAGTTGAGCCATACCTTCGGTCAAAAGTTCGATGGAGTAGTTCTTTAGTTCGTCCACGCTTGCTCCGGGGCGCACCCGTTCGACACACGCCATCTGGGTTTTGAGCACGAGGTCGTAGATGTCTCGCTGCGCTGCGGTGAAGCGCCCGTTGATGGGGAAGGTGCGCGTGATGTCCGAAGCATAGCCGCGATACTCCGCGCCCGCGTCAATCAGGAGCAGGTCGCCGTCGGCAAGTGTGCCGTCATTGTTGATGTAATGCAGCACGGTTGCGTTTACGCCGCTGCCGACGATTGAAGTGTAGGCGGGAGCGGACGCGCCGTTTTTGCGAAAGACATATTCGACGAGGGCTTCAATCTCATACTCTTTCATGCCGGGGCGAGCCTTTCTCATCGCTTCGATGTGGCCCTCGCTTGCGATGTCTGCGGCGCGCTGCATGAACTCAATCTCCTCTTCCGATTTGAAGAGACGCATCTCATGAATGATTGTGCCGGTATCTATAATCACCTGCGGCGCGCTCATCCCGCGTCGCCCCATCGCGCGCAGGTGCCTGATTCGTCCGACGATCGCGTCGTCAAGCTCCGCGTGGCCGTTGCCGATACGATAGTAGAGATTGGTTGCGCCGTTAATCAGCTCGGTGAGCTTCTCGTTAAACTCGCTGATGGGAAAGGCTGCATCCGCGCCGTACTCAGCCTTTGCTCCTTCGACACCGGCGCGGCGTCCGTCCCAGATTTCTCTTTCCGCGTCGCGCGGCCTGACAAAGAGCGTGAACTTGTGCTCCTTGTGCGAAGGCGCGATGACGGCGATGGCTTCGGGTTCGTCAAAGCCTGTCAGGTAAAGAAAGTCTGAATCCTGGCGATAGCGATACTGCGTATCGTTTGAGCGCGTGGCCTCGCGCGCGCTTGCAATGATGGCGACGGAATCCGGCTCCATGTGTTTCATAAATTCCGCCAGTTGGGGTCGTTGCATTGATAGCTCTCCTCTTCGGCTCTCAAGGGCCGTCCTGTCTTGATGAAGGAGCATTGTAACTGAGAGGCGGCGTGGCGCGGAAACGTCTGCGGCATAAATTCTCTCCGGGCAGTTTCAGCTTTCATCGCCGCTCGCTTTAGAGGATAATTCACCGAACGGAGAAAAATTATGAGCGCGCAAATTCTGGACGTGACGGCGGAGCAAACGAGGGAGATCGTTTCCTTTGACCCGGCGACGGGTGAAGAGGTGGGCCGTGCTGCGCTCGGCTCGGCTGCGGACGTTGCCGAAGCGGTGAGACGTGCTCAACGAGCGCAGCCTGCTTGGGCAGAGCAAAGCTACAGTGAACGCGGGAAACTCGTCATGCGGGCAAGGCGCATCGTGCTCGATGAAATGGAAGAGATCGCGCTGCTCGTTTCGAGAGAAACGGGGAAGCCCGTGGCGGAAGCGATTTCGATGGAGTTAGCCCCGACGCTCGACTTGATGCAGTTCTTCGCGCGTCGAACCAGACATCTGTTGCGTGCCGAGAAGATTAACATCGGGCAATACGGCTTGATGGGTCGCACGTCGCGCATCGTCTATCAACCGCTCGGAGTGGTCGGCATCATCTCGCCCTGGAACTTTCCCTGGGCGATTCCGCTTGGCGAGGTCGTGATGGCGTTGATGGCGGGAAACGCTGTCGTGTTGAAGCCCAGCGAGTTGACGCCGCTCGTCGGCCTGAAAATCGCGGACGTGTTCAAACGCGCCGGACTCAATGATGGATTGCTTGAGGTGGTCACGGGCGATGGGACGACGGGAGCGGCGCTCACGGAAGCTGGCGTTGATAAAATCATGTTCACGGGAAGTGTTGCGACCGGCAAGCGCGTCGCGCAAAGCGCAGCGAAGACGTTGACGCCCGTCGTGCTGGAGCTTGGCGGCAAAGACCCTATGATCGTGCTGGCAGACGCGGAGGTGGAGACTGCCGCCTCTGCCGCCGTCTGGGGCGCGTTCAGCAATTCGGGACAGGCGTGCGCTTCGGTCGAGCGTTGCTACGTGCATGAAAGCATCGCACAACAGTTCATCGAAAGTGTGGTCGAGAAAACGCGTGCTCTCAGACAAGACGTTGGCACGACTGAGGACACGGACATCGGCTCGATGTCCAGCGAGAGGCAACTCGCCATCGTTGACGAGCACGTCGTTGATGCCGTGAAGCGCGGCGCGAGTGTGCTGACGGGAGGCAAGCGCGCCGAGGCGCTCAAGGGGGCGTTCTACGAGCCGACAGTCGTCACGCATGTTGACCACACGATGACGATTATGCGTGAAGAGACGTTCGGCCCCGTCCTGCCCGTGATGACTTTTAAGACGGAGGATGAAGCCATCAGGCTGGCCAACGATAGCGTCTTCGGATTGACGGCGAGCGTCTGGACAAAAGATGCGCGACGGGGCAGACGAATCGCCGAAGCTTTGGAAGCGGGCACGGTGATGGTCAACGAAGTGCTCTACACGCACGGCATCGCGCAGACGCCCTGGGGCGGAATGAAACAGAGTGGGCTCGGCAGAACGCACGGGCGTCTGGGCCTGCTGGAACTCGTCGCCCCGCAGCACGTCCACGTCAACCGCATCGCGCGCCTGCATGATTTCTGGTGGTTCAACTACACGCCACGCGCCGGGCGTCTGTTTCGCGGCTTCGCAAAGAGATTCGCCACCGGCAACGTCCTGCAAACCTCGCTGCTTTTGCCGCAGATGCTTCGCCGCCTGTTCGAGCGACGCCGTGACACAGAGGAAAAGTAAGATAATTCAATGGGGGAAAGCTCAAATGATGAAAAGTATTTTTAGGAAATTATTGACGGTCATAATGTCTCTGTGTGCCACCTTCTTATTAACATCGTCGGCTGGGGCGCAGGGGCGTATCAGGCCGCCGGACAGTATCAAGTGCGATCACAATCACCTCACTTCGTTTACGGGAAGAATCCTTTCCTATCAAAGAAGTCCGGGGCGCGTCATCTTACGGATGCGAACCGACGAGGCGACGACGGAGAGCTTCACGCTGCGCTTTCGGAAATCGGAAGACGCTGCCAAATGGTTTTTGCTGATGGGCGAGCCGTTCAAGCAAAGCGATTGGGCATTGATTGAGCGAAGCCGTTATCATCTGCGCCCGAAGATGCGCGCGACCGTCTGGGTGTGCGACGATGGCACGACCCCGATTGTTGACTGGCGACCGGGCGAGGACAGGAATAATACGGTCTTTTGAGAGCTCTTCCGCGCCCGGCAATTACAATCAACCCTACCGAGAGAAACAGTTTGATGAACGAGCGAATATTTTGCCGCGTCTCACTGGCAATGATTCTCCTCCTCGCTGGCTTCGCTCTGACCGCGTGCCAAAGGAGCGGAAACATTCAACGGAGCGAGCGGACAGCGGATGCCCAGCCCACCAATTCGCCTGCGCTGCCAACGGATGGAGTGAGGCGCGTCACAACGCTTGAATTAAGAGATGCTCTGGAAAAAGGTGAGGCCGTAGTCCTCGATGTGCGGGGCGAAGTTGAATACAAGCTCGGACACATTAGGGGTGCGCGTTCCCTTCCTCTGGGCTTAATCGCTGAACATTCGGGGGATTTGCCGCGAGACAAACTGATCGTCACCTACTGCACTTGAACGCGCGAGCAGATCAGCGCCCGTGCGGTGCTTAAACTGAATGAACTTGGAATCGAGCAAGCGGGCGCGTTGCTCGGCGGCTGGGATGCGTGGGTTGCCGCCGGACTTCCGACGGAAAGCGAAGAGTAAGAAAAAAGTCTAAAACCCAAAGTCCAATGTCCAATGTCAGAACCCATGTTCTTGACATTGGACATTGGACTTTGGGTTTTAGACTCGCGTCCTTTTGCCTTGTCTTACAGTCCGCGATATTGCAGTGTCAGAGCATCTGCGCGTGTGCCCTGTCCTGCCGTGAATTTGTACATGCAGGAATCAATGGAGTAGTCCATGAAGTTCTCGATTGGATCGAGACCAGCTTTGTTCCTGCAAGTGTCAAGCCCTGTGGGGCAGCCGCTTGCCGGAGAGCGTTCTGCCGGAGTGTCGCTGACAAAATCGCCATTACCGTTACAGCCACCCTGGAAGGTGTGATACAGGCCGACCCAGTGTCCGACCTCGTGTGTCGCCGTGTCGCCCAGGTTGTAAGGCGAAGCCGAACCGCCCGGCAGGCTGCGGTAGAGGCAAACCACGCCGTCCATCACAGGATCGCTGGCATAGCTCCACGGGAAGGTCGCCCAGCCGAGAAGCCCGCCGCCCATGTTATTCGTGTAGAGGTTCAGATCAGCCGCGCCGCCCCTGCGCAGGGCTGTCTTCATCTGCCTCTCGCAAGTGCCGCCCGTGCATGTGTACCATGAATTGTTCGCCGTGCGGTCGGTGGCCACGCGAGTAAATCTGTAAATGGTGTTTGCGCCGCCGGTCGCTCCGCTGTAGGCGTTGTTCAGGACTGCGATCTGGTTTGCGATCTGGGTGTCCGTGACATTCCCCGCGCCTGAAGTATTGGTGATGACGTGAACATAAACGTTGACGTTGACTGTTCCTGTTCTTTCCGCCGCGCCGGTTTCGGCCCGACGATTGTTTTTGAACCGATCATTAGCTTCGTCAATTAAGCGGGCAGTGACTTCGTCCGGGTGCTTGGTGCCGCATTTGAGGAAGGAAGCATTGGGATTAGCGCGCTCAAAAGCCTGATCTGACTGCGCTGAAGTGCTGCGAGTGAGGCTGCCGATAACCAGCGCGAGGGCGAGCGTACCGACAGACAGTAGAGCTACAAACTTACGATTCATTCTAAATCCTCCGGTAGGTGGGTAATCCTTATAGTACATAAGGATGGGTGTTGAGTCCTTAGCAAGGGCGACAAGGGCGCTCTCACATGCTTAGCACGCACCAAGAGATGATGCCGGAACGATATAAATAATAATGCGCTCTTTTTGTGAAGGTATTGCTCAAGCCGATAGTGGGGGAAAAGACATCGACATTTGCAATTTGGGCGGCGACATCCTAAACCCGCAAACTCTTAAAGTCAATTTAATAATGCATGAGGAAGGAAATTATTAAGCGCAAAAAATTCGCCACCCCCTGATCGCTACTCTATCCGGTTCAGCCTCATTGCGCTTTCGTTACATTTCCTCGCTAATTCTCCTTTCCTCCTCAACGCATCGGGCTTTTCGCTCAAATCCTTTAACCTTCCGGCCTAATCAGGGCATTAACCACCAAGGCACAAAGTCACTAAGAAAGGTAAAGTTCTCCTTCTTGTGTAGCTTTGTGCCTTGGTGGTGAGTTTTATTTAGTTCTTCCCGGTAGCCCCTTTGATTTTGCCGCCGCCAGCCCCTATCATCCTCATAGCTTATAGGGATGCTTTGTGAGGACACCGAAATTTTGCTTGGACGCTTGATGCACGCGCGTGAGAGACATTACGCGACACGCGACAAAAATAGAATCGTGCGCCCGTTTGAATGGGGCGCGCAGTTTATCAAAGAGCATGTCAACGGCGACGACCCGCGCCAGCTTTTCCGTCAGCACACGCAGGATGTCATGCGGCGAAGCGAAGAGTTCTATCAGCTTCCCGCGATTACGGACTACCAGCTGGCAGGCGAACGACTAACCTGGACGAGCGCCGTTCATACGCTGACGCCGGAGAACAACACTGTCCGCGCGCGTTTCTTCCCCGCGCCTGAAAAGAAGGGAAAGGAAGTAATCGAGCATCGCCCGGCGGTCGTGCTGCTGCCGCAGTGGAACGCGCAGCCGGAAAGCCACATAGACTTGTGCCGCGTGCTTAATCGTCTCGGCATCTCTGCGCTCCGGTTGACGCTTCCCTATCACGAAGCGCGCCGCCCCCCGGAACTCGAACGCGCAGATTATCTCGTCAGCCCTAACGTCGGGCGCACGATTCAATCGCTGCGTCAGGCTGTGCTCGACACGCGCGCTGCCGTTAGCTGGTTAATTGAGCATGAAGGCTATAACTCAATCGGCATCCTGGGCACGAGCATCGGTTCATGCACGGCGTTTCTAGCCTTCGCGCACGATGAGCGAATTGATGTCGGAGTCTTCAATCACGTCTCAGGCTATGTCGCGGATGTCGTCTGGCACGGGCTTTCGACAATGCACGTGCGCGAAGGGTTCGGAGACGCGTTGACGCTTGAAGAGTTTCGCCAATACTGGCTACCGATCAGTCCGCTTCCCTTTATCCCGCGCCTGCTCAAGATGCGCCAGCGCCCCATACGCTTCATCGCCGCGCGCTATGATCTGACTTTTCCTGTTGACCTCTCACGCGACGTGATCGCAGAAGCGAGAGGGCACGGCATCCCGCTCGATGTCGCGTGGCTTCCCTGCGGGCATTACACCCTCGGCGAGACGCCCTGGAAATATCTTGACGGCTGGAAAATCGCCGCGTTTCTCAGAAAACATTTGTAGGACAGACATTCTTGTCTGTCGTAGCGTGCTTTAGCGCGCTCCTCGATGTTCGTTAATAAGTATTCGCGCCGACGGCGCTCAATGACAGGCAGGAATGCCTGTCCTACAACAGGAGGGACTATGAAACGCTATCGCTCGTTATCTCTCTGGCTCTGCCTGCTATCGCTCTCGGCGACAGCCGCGCACGCCCAATCTTATCGGCTGAACAGCTTGTCCGAGCAACTCAGTACGCAGGCTAATGATTTGGCCGAGCGGAGCTACACGGACTACACCAACAACAGGTTCAGCAATAGAAGTAATATCGAGACGCTTTTCCTCGCGCAACAATTCAGCGCCTCGGCCAACGTCTTCCGCCGCATGGTGCGCGACTCGCGCCGCAACGCTGAATTGAGAGATGCCGCATCAATTCTGACTGATCTCTCGCGGCGCGGCGGTATTGGCGGCTACTCTCCGCAGCAGCCAGTGGCAGGATGTGCAGCGCACGCTCGACGACATCCTGCGCGAATTGAACGCCGGCGGCTCTCCCGGAGGAGGCGGCGGCGGCGGAGCGCGGTATGATGGACGCACAACGGGTCGCGTGCGCTGGCGCGGGACGGTTGACGATGATGTTCAACTCGTCATCAGGGATGACAACGTCGAAGTCCGCACCATCGGCGGCAGCGAATATAACGACGCGAGCTACAATTTCACCTCGCCGCTGCCGCGCCGCCGCATCACCGTCAACGCCGTCAAGCTCAAAGGGCGAGGCGAAGTGCGCGTTCATCCAGCAGCCATCACGCGACAACGATTTCACGGCGGTCGTGCAGGTGCGCGACTCCGGCGGCGGGGCAAGGGAATACGAGATCGATGTCAGTTGGTAATGACGGGAAAGAAAATAGACAGGATTAACAAGATTAACAGGAATAAGAAAAAGAGATTCAAGCTTCACTGACTTGTCTTGCCTTCTTAATCTTGATAATCCTGTTAATCTCGGTCTATTTCTCTTATCGGTTTTTGTTAGGGACTCTAAACGGCGAAGGGGCTGGGAGTTGATTGCTCCCAGCCCCTTCGCTTAAACCAAGCTGATTTGTCTCTGCCTTGCGTTGACCGACTACTAAAACGGGCTGCCAAGCTCCTGCATGGTTTTCACTTCAGTGTAGCCAGCCGGAATCTCGAACAGCGCGGCGTCCAGCTTGGCGCTGGAGAGGTCTACGACTTCCTGCGTTGACGATGAAGCGGGGATGGCCGGGCCGTCTGCGCCGGTATTGAACTTAATCATGGTCGTCACCATCACGGGATGACCCGGTTTGGCCGTGCCGACGCTCTTGTAGCGTATCTCGTCCACACAATCAGACTGGTTGAACGCATTCGCGGCTGACTCTTCCGTCAGGCAGCTTATTCCGTCAGCAACGTCCGCATACCAGCCGTCCGATTCCATCTCCATGTTCATCGAATTACACGCGCCTTCGCTGGCTGCGACCACAGTCTTCACCTTAAGGTGTCGCGCCGTCAGTCCCAATATAGTTTTGCGGTCGCTCGTGTCGGTTGTCGTCGTGGTGTAAGTGATCACCCCGCCCCGTCGCGCGCCGCCGGCCGGATTGTGTGAGTTCGCGCCGGTTGTTCCGCTCTTTCCCCCAAGAGGCGTAATCATGTAGGTTCTGGTCTTATCGTTGATCTGAATCGTGCGCTTGAGGTCGCATTGATAGATGGTCGTGTAGCCCATGCCTTCGGTGCGCTGGCGCGCGCCCTTGATGTAGGTCGTGCTGGTGTAGCTCTGCCCGCCCGCCGTGCTCTTAGTCGTAATCTTAATGTCGGCCAGTGCTACCGAGGCCGAACAGAGCAGAGCCAACGCCAGCGTCGTTGACTTCATAAATTTTTGTCCCCAGAAAGTTTGCTCCCACTGGATGGATGTGGTGTTCGCGCTCCGGGTTGAGCTTTGGGCTGACACTCGCGGGCGGCGCTTGAAAGGAATAATGCCCCTGATATTCGAGAGCCTGAGTTTAAGATTGGTTTGAGAACTATGATTGCTGCTTGGCATGCGTTTCACCTTCGGCTGTCGGGATAAAATGACTTCCTATTTACAAACGCGGAAAGCTTTAATGGAACGGATCACCTTTTCAAAAATATTCAAAAAAATATTCTGGCCGCTGAAGTGAAAAGGAAGGCGTAAAATTATTGACTTCGCCGCGCGGTTAGCATAGAAGCTATACGCTCCATCAAAAACCATCTTCCGAAAGCAGACGCGTGCCATCCGACACAATCAACCGGCTTCTCGACCGCCTGGACGAACAAAAGCGCCGCTTTGACGAGCGCGGCGCAAGCGCCGTCACGCTGAAGATTCTCGCCCGACTTGAAAAAGGTCGCTTCCCCGAAGCGACATCACTCATACGCTTTCACGAAATTCTGCTGTTCATGCGCGCCTACCCGCAGAGCGCGAGTGTTCTCCGGCGTGTGGAAAAGATTCTCCACACCTTCTCGCGGCGCGTCTCGTTGCTGGGTGACGCTGGCGCAGACCTTTCTCCGTTGGAATCCGTTGAAGTTTCAGGCATCGCCGGGACATTCATCGAAGAAGCTTCCAGCTACCAGATCACGCGCTGGCTCGTCCGTCGCTATCCGTCCCGTCTTTCGATTAACTGGGAGTTGCACGACGACGAGTATCGTCTGGCCGCCACGTGGCCCAGATTCTTGCCGCTGCTCGAAGAAGACGCGCTCGTTGAAGCCAATGTTCCATACGTTGACTGGCTGCGCGCGGCGAAGGGGCGCTCCGGTAGTGAATTGAAATGGCTGATTGAGCGCTTCGAACGCTTGTCGCTTTCCGAGAAGGAGAAGGCAGAGCTTTACGAGGCTTTGAAAATCTACGTGCGTTGGGAACTCGACGATTCACGCGCGACGCGTACACTGATGAAACGCCCGGTGCGGAAAGTCTTCTATCATAAAGAGCCGCTCCTACGCCGCAGCGACGTTTCGCTCGAAAGCGAATTAGCAAAGCCTCCGATTCCCCTGAAAAAATTAACGCGCTCTCAAGGCACAGCTATCCTCGATCTGGCGCGTGAGACTTCGTGTGTTCGCTATCGTGAGCTTTACGGCTTCACGCACGGCGATGCAGCGCGCGTCCTCAGAGCAGACATCGGGCGCGGCGTTGAAGTTTTTATTATGGGAGTGCCCCCCGAACGTCGTCTGCCGCTGCGCGCCTATCATGCAGGCTTGATCTTCAAGAACGGCGTGCCGGTCTGCTACGTCGAAACCCTGACGATTTTCGAGCGCCTGGAGATTGGCTTCAACCTTTATTACACTTTCCGCGAAGGCGAATCCGCCTGGCTTTACGCGCGCGTGCTGAAAGTTCTCCGGCAGATGCTGGGCGTGACAGTCTTCTCCATAGACCCTTACCAGCTCGGCCACGAAAACGAAGAGGGCATCGCGTCGGGCGCATTCTGGTTTTATCGCAAGCTCGGCTTTCGCCCGACCGTTGACCCGACGGCGGAGATTCTCAAGGCAGAAGAACGGAAGCTCGCAGCACGCCCCCTTTATCGCACGTCTCACACGACCTTGCGCCTACTTGCCGAAGGACACATGCTTTTGGAGATTCCGCACACGGAGAAACGCCGCTGGGATCGTTTTCGGATACGCAACGTCGGCCTCGCCGTTCAACGCCGGATGGCCAGCCGCTACGGTGGCGATGCTGCGAAGCTTTGCCGTGCTTCCGTCAAACAGGTCGCACGCGCGCTCAATGTTCGGGTGGAAGATTGGAAACAGGCGGAGCAACGCGCGTTTGAAGAGCTTGCGCTCGTGCTGGCGCTCATTCCAGACTTGGCCCGCTGGACGGAAGATGAGAAAAGGGATGTCACGCGCGTCATTCGCGCCAAAGCAAGCGCGGACGAATCGCGCTACGTGCGCTTGCTTCAACGCCATTCGAGGTTGCGCGACGAGATAATCAGGATAGGCTCCTGAATGTAGGATAGACATTCCTGTCTGTCATTGAGCGCGCAAGCGCGAATACTCTCTGTGCGCGAATCTCAAGAGCGTGCTGCTCGCACGCTACGACAGACAGGAATGTCTGTCCTACGATTATGCCAGACATGCTGGTCAATCTATTGAAGCTCGCGCCGGTTGAGCCGGTTCTCCTTGAGCTAAAACAGGCGGGCATCATTGTGCGGCGCGCGCAGCCGCATGAGATGACGCTTGTGCGCGAGTTTGTGCTGGCGAACTTCGAGGCCGGCTGGGCTGACGAAATTTCTGTGGGTTATAGCAACAAGCCCGTGTCCGTCTATCTTGCGATTCGAGACGGACGGGTGGTCGGCTTCGGGGCTTATGAATGCACGCGCCGCTCTTTCTTTGGCCCGACGGGAGTTGCCGAAAGGGAGCGCGGAAATGGGATTGGCCGTGCGCTTCTCTTCGCCTGTCTCTGGGGTTTACGCGAGATGGGCTACGTTTACGGCATTATCGGCGGCGCAGGCCCAACGGAATTTTACGAACGCACGGTCGGCGCAACCCTCATCCCTGACAGCGCGCCCGGCATCTACGCCGACCCCATCAAGAGCAAGGATGAAGGATGAGCGCGGAACGCGGAAGTAAAAACAGTTCCGCGCTCATCAGTCTCTTTTTAAGAACTCCAGCACCACCCGCGAGAGTTCTTCGGGTGAGTGGTGGTTGACGGCATGAGCCGCGCCTTCGATGACGATGAGCTGGCCTGCGGGTAGCCGCTCGCTTACTTCTTCGGCCCAACGCTGTGGGACAACCGGGTCATGTCGCCCGCGCACGACGAGGGCGGGCTGTTGCACATGGGGCAATCTCTCCTCAATCTCATCCTGAATCGCATAGCCAAACGTGAGCGCCGTTCGTCCCAACCCGGCTCTGAGATAATCCAACGCCGCGATGAAGCCCAGTGACACTCGTTCACGCGGAATGTCCAGCAGCAGCCGCAGGAATGAACGAAAGACCGTGCGCGCTTCCCTATCAACGGTGGGGGAAACAAGCACGAGTCGTTCGACCATCTCAGGACGGCGCAAGGCCAGGTCAACAATAATCTGGCAGCCGATTGAATTGGCCAGCAGGACGGCACGATCAACCGCGAGCAACTCCAACCAGCGAGCCAGCACATCGGACAACTCCGTGAGGTTGAGCGCGCGCGGTGGCCTATGGCTTCGACCAAAACCCGGAAGGTCGGGCGCATAAACTGTTCGATGAGGGGCGAGCCTCCGGGCGATCGGCATCATATAGCGGCTGGAAACACCGAGTCCGTGAACGAGAATGACGGGAGGCAGATGCTTGTTTGAAGGATTGATTGAAGCCCTGTAATGCAGAAGGTCGTCTCCGACATTCATCCAGCGGCTCTCTAAAGTTTCGTTTTTCCTACCCACGCTCGTTCTGATTTCTCTGTTTCTTCACTCGCCGCTGATTGATTCCATCAAAGACGCTTCGATGCGCGCCGTAATCTCGCGGGCGCGTTCCAGCAGATCATTGGCGCGCGAGCGATGCTCAAAAGCGAACTCTTCATCTTCGATGTCGGTGGTGTTCACCAGCACGTTGTAGCGCGCGGCGGTGGTGGCGGCGAGAATGAGTTGCGCGCCCGTGGCTGCATCCGAGAGCGCGTTCGGGTTCCCGATCTCCGAGAGCGTTTCCAAGAGTTCCAACACCTGAACGGCGACGCCCGCGACTTCCAGCGGGATGAGCGCCGCGCCCTTCAAAGTCTCTTCGAGACGGTTAGCTCGCTCACGTCTTTCGTCTTCCCCGCCCTGCGGCAAGCGGCGCGCTTCCATCACCCGCTGAAAGCTCGCCGCGTCTTCCGTCGCCGCACGCGCCAATCTCGCGCGCAACGGGGTCAGTTCCATTAGCACGTCGCGCACTTCCCGTTCTACGTCTTTGAATTTCTCGCGCCCTTCCGTCAGGTGCGCGATCATCTCGCCCAGCGCTGCGCCGAGCGAAGCAGCGTGCGCGGCAACCGCGCCACCTCCCGGCGTGGGTGCGCCGCTTGCGACTTCCATTACGAAATCTTTGACAGTTTCGCGCTCGCCTTTGCCAGCGAAGGCAGCTTCGATTCGATTTTCAAGCACGAGTCCCGGCGCGAAGTTTTCGATTTTGAGAAAGTATTCCGCCGCCCGGTCGAGCGCCGCCTGCGGGACAAGGCCGACTATCTCGCTTCCAATGACGCTCACGCCGTAGCGCTCGGCCTCGCGCCGCACGGCTTCAAAGGCGTGGTGAAGCTGCGTCTTCTCAAAATCCACCAGATTCATCGAAACCTGTGCAATCCCGCGCGATTCGAGCTTGAAGCCGAGAGCCTTCAGGTAGCGCAAGCCTCCGTCGCGCCCGCGCACGACGCGAGCAATCTTGCGGGCAACACTGATGTCCTCAGTTTGTAAATTGACGTTGTAGGCCACGAGGAACGGACGCGCGCCGACCACCACAGCGCCCGCGCTTTCATGCACACGCGCGCTGCCCACGTCGGGCGCGCGATTCATCGCCGGGTCTTCAATCTGCGCGCGTAATTCCTCAAAGCCTCTGCGCCGCACGTCTTCAAGGCTCACGCGGTCTGCTCTCTTTGCAGCACGCTCGTAGAAGTAAACAGGAATTCCAAGCTCGCGCCAGATCCTCTCGCCCGCCGCTGTAGCGAGCGTGGCGCAATCCTCCATGGTGACACCGCGCACGGGGACAAACGGCAGCACGTCGGTTGCGCCGACGCGCGGGTGCTGCCCCGTGTGATGACGCAGGTCAATCAACTCGGCGGCCAGGCGGACAACGCGAAGCGCGGCTTCGACCACGACCTCTGCGTCAGCCACGAATGTGATGACGGAACGGTTATGGTCGGCGTCCATGTGCATGTCCAACACGACCGCGCCCTCGACCAGTTCGATAGCCTGAGCCAGCCGCTCAATCGTTTCCACCTTGCGGCCTTCGCTAAAGTTTGGCACACATTCGACGAGTCGTTCCATCACTGCCATTTGCATCCCTTCCCGCGACTATCTTACATTAAGAACTATCTTGGAGAGCATTATTATGACAGAACCCGCATATCCGGCTGCGCGAGCAATCGCCGCAACCATCCAGGCTCAGTTTACGCGTCACCTCGCGGCGGCGCGCGAGCAAGGGCAGCAGGAATTAGCCTCCCAACCCGACACTCAAACCATCGAAGAGATTATTGATGCCGCGTTCTGGGCGAGCCTCCGCCGCGAGGAAGGTTTTGTCCCCAAAATCTCGCTCGCCTTGCTTCCGCCGGAACAGGCCGGACAACCGCTCATGTTCGAGCAGCGTCTCCCGCTTTACCCCGCAGCCCTGACGCGCCTTGCGCCCGCCGTCGAGCGCCCCGGCATCCATCTGGGCGTCTGGCGCTACGGCGGACAACTGTCTGTGTGGGGAACTACCCGCACCATTCCCGGTCTCTCTTTCGTGCTGGAAGTCATTCAGCCCGGACTGCTGGTCATCAAGTATCGTCGTGGTCAGGAATCAGCCAAGTACGTCAACATCGCGGTTCTTGAGGCTGACCAGATCAAGGTGGTGGACGAGCAAGGCACGAGCCTGCCGGACTGTCCTGACCTGCTCAAATCGCTGCTCAGATTTGATGCGACTACCTCCGGGAGCGATTCCGTCAACGTGCTGGTTCAACTGGCCGTCTCCATGCGAGCGCACGGGAGAGGCGGACTACTGCTTGTTGTTCCCAACCATGCAGAGGAGTGGCGTGAGTCAATCGTCCAACCCATTTTGTACTCTGTGTCTCCCTCCTTCTCCGAACTCGCCGAACTCATGCGGCAAGAGCCGGGAGAGAGGAAGAAGCGTCTGTGGCGGGAGGCGCTCATTGATTCGGTAGATGCTATGGCGGGACTGACTGCGGTTGACGGCGCGACGGTCATCAACGATCAATATGAATTGCTCGCCTTTGGCGCGAAGATCGCCCGACGAAAGGGGAGTCCACAAATCGAGCAGGTCGTCGTGACTGAGCCAATCATGGATTCCGTCGCCACCAACGCCAATCCCGCACAACTCGGCGGGACACGTCACCTGTCTGCCGCACAGTTCGTCCACGATCAACGCGGGTCACTCGCGCTGGTGGCATCGCAGGACGGTCACTTCACGGTCTTTGCATGGTCGCCGTGTGAGGAGATGGTTCACGCTCATCGCGTCGAGGCGTTGCTGCTTTAAGCGAGAGGCAGCGCCCCTTCTTAGAGGCTGTTCAAAAAGTCTATGAAAGCCCCGAAGGGGCGAAATGTAATAGCTTCTGAGTTGTGTTGGTCGTCAACTGATTCCAGCTTTCATTCTGGCTTCTAGCTTCGGGATTGCGGTATTCTTGCTTTCATGCAGCCACAAGAGCGATTTATCAGGGAGCGTAAAATTGCCTGGCAGCGGCTGGAACATCTGCTGGAGCGGCTCGGTAGTTCTTCGCTCAAGCGCCTTCATCGTGAAGAGGTGAAAGAACTGGGGCGGATTTATCGCCGGACGGCGTCGGATTTGGCGATTGCGCGTGCCGAATCGCGCGACCCGCGCCTGGTCAATTATCTCAACAGCCTCGTGATTCGCGCTCATGGCCGCATCTACCGCGCCGACGCACAGGGCGGACGCCGCCTCAAAGAGTTCTTCACGAAAGGTTTTCCCAGAACGTTTCGCCGGACGTGGCGCTACACGGCGCTGGCGTTTGCGACCTTCTGGATTTTTGCTTTCGTGGCTTTCATGGGCACCTGGCGCGACCCTGAGTTTTCCGAGTTCGCCGGAATTGATCCCCTCTTTCGTTACGTCATCAATGCGCGCGTACATTGGTGGGAACGCTTGAACGAATTCAGTCAGGTCGGCTCAAGCTTCATCATGGTCAATAACATCTATGTGATGTTTCAAGCCTTCGCCCTCGGCGCGCTGCTGGGCCTCGGCACGCTCTACGCGATGGCTTTCAATGGGGCGTTAATCGGGGCCGTGCTGGCTCTGACCTATCAAGCCGGATTCGGCTTCGATCTCGTCAGCTTCATGATCGGGCACGGCGTCGTCGAGCTCTCCTGCATCTTTCTGGCCGGAGGCGCGGGGCTTCTTGTCGGCAGCGCGATACTGCTGCCCGGCGATCTTTCACGCGGCGATGCGTTGAAGAAACGCGGCACGGAAGCCATCCGGTTGATTGCCGGGTGCGTGCCGCTGCTAATCATCGCAGGCATCATCGAAGGCTTCATCTCGCCCGCGCCGATTAGCCCGGTCATCAAGTTTGCCGTCGGCATCTCCACCGGTGTCGCGCTCTATGCTTATCTCCTGCTGGCAGGACGCGGAAAAGATGAAACGGAAAGCGAAGAAATTGGAGCGCGCGAGTTGGTGGGCGACATGCTGAAGACTGGAAGCAGAATTTCGAGCGGCAGTTTTTGAGAGAAAGGTGATTGAGACAATGAAACCGCCCTTACCGGAAAACGAAAGAGCGAGACTTGAGACATTGCGCCAGTATGAAATTCTCGATACAGACCCGGAGGAGAGTTTCAACGATCTGACGCGACTGGCCGCCTATATCTGCAACACGCCGATTGCGCTCATCTCACTGATTGACGAGAACAGGCAATGGTTCAAATCCAGAGTCGGCCTGAGCGAGAAGGAGACGAGCCGTGACGTTTCATTCTGCGCCCACGCCATCTTGCAGGACGGCCCGTTCATCGTTCGGGATGCGCTCGACGATGAGCGATTCAGAACAAACCCGCTGGTGACGGCTGCTCCTCTGATACGGTTTTATGCAGGCTCACCGCTTCTCTCGCCAGAAGGCTTCAAGGTCGGAACGCTCTGCGTCATTGACCGTAAGCCACGCGAAATCACCCCGGAGCAGATCGCGGCTCTCAAGATTCTCGGCAATCAGGTCATCACACAGCTCGACCTGCGCCGCGAAAATCTTTTACTTCAACGCGCTCTCGACAAATACAAGCAGGCAGCAAAAGAAGCGTGATTAGAGCAATCCACGCTCTTTAACACGCAGGTAAGTCTCAAGCAGTGCTGGTGTGAGCGCGGCGGCTGTCACGTCCAACGCCAGCCCTCCCTGTGCTTCAACCAGCCTGAGCGCAGCTTCGCGTTGATGAATAATCTCTTCGGCGACGGATTGTGTGAAGAGGTCGTGCCCGCTCACGGGCGCATCACGCACGACCGACTTGAGGTCGCGGTCTGCGATGGTGACGACGAGCGGGAGATGACGTGGGCGCAGGAGTTTGAGTGATGTGAGCAACTCGCGCGAGCCTTCTTCGTCAACCAGATCGGTCAAGAGGACGACGAGCGCGCGGCGCTTCGTGTTGGCGGCGATAAACTGGAAAGCTCGCGCGTAAGACGGCTCGATCATTTCCGGCTCAAGTGCATGAAGAGCTTCGAGTGTGGCGTCCAGATGTTCGACGCCGCGCTTAGGGGGAAGATAGGTTTTAATCTGGCGACCGAAGACGATGAGTCCCGCGTTGTCGCCGCCGCGCGCCGCCGCAGACATCAGCGCCAGCGCCGCATGTACCGCCAGGTCGAGCTTCGTCTCATTCTCGATGCGCGCCGTCATCAGGCGTCCGGCGTCGAGCGCAATCAAAATCGTCTGGTCGCGCTCAATCTGATACTGGCGTGTGGTGAGCTTGCCGCGCCGTGCGGTCGCCGTCCACGAAACGTGTCTTAATTCATCCCCGCGCACGTAATCGCGCAGGGATTCAAACTCGCGCCCCTCGCCGCGCCACGAAGTCTTGCGATGTGAGGCGACAAGCGAGCGCGCCCCCAGCGCCTTTAGCTCGGCTTCACGCGCCCGTCGCATGTTCGGATAAACTTTAACGCTCACGGGCTTGCCCGCACGCGTCTGATTCCAGACCAGGCCGAGGCGTGAAAGATAACGCACAGCCGTCAGCCCAAACTCGAAACGCCCGCGCTTGGGCGGCACGAGCGTATAGACGAGCATGGCTGTCGTATGAGCTGCGACGCGCACTCGCCCTTCGCGCGGATTGATGAGCTTCATCTCCGGCGGGTATTCGTCCTTTAAGATGAGCGTAACGTTGCGCCGCGAGTTGTTCAAAATCTTCACGCTCACATCGGTCTCCGCGCCGACCGCAAAGCGACCATCGAAGGCGCGCTCTATGGCGAGACCTGCGGGAAGACGACTCAGGCGGGAATCTATGAAGGCTGCGAGCAGCAACGCTGCGTTATAGGCGAGCGTGACATAGCGCAGGACGGGCCGCTGCCACGAAAGCGACAGCGGCACGAAGCCTGCGGCGAGCAGTACATAAAAGAGCTTGGTGAAGACAAAGGGCATCGTGGGAAGAGTTTGGCCGATGCTTCAGGATTTCTTGCCTGAAGTTCTCACGTCAAACTCCGAAGCATCAATGTCGCGATTGAAGTTAAACTGCGTCAGGGTGAAAATCCAATCCTGCAAAGCTCTCCGGTTCAGCGCTTCGATTGACAATTGGAGTTTGTAAGTATGCGGCAGCATCAGCCCCTTCTCTTCCTTGAAATCAGAATAATCTTCGATCAGCTTGGTGATTGATTCGTTTTGCGACTGCGTCACGCCCGGCGCGCTCGGCATCTGCTGGGTGAGCCTCTGCTCATATTCCGTCCGCATGTGCCTGAAAGTCTCCTCGTCGAAGAAAAGAGTAGTCTTCAATCCCGTATCATTTTTTGGCCGATATTCAAGCACATGCATCTTCCGGCCATCTATCTTTTTTGTCCCGGCATACTTTATTTTAGCCGTCATGCCAGCCGTGTTCAGCAGCGGCCAGGCCGCCGACAAAGTTCCTGCCATCAGACCTTCCTTGAAAGGCATCTCATGAGCCATGAAAAACTTTCCTAAGGTGGAGCGGATGCCGGGTTTTATCTCTCCCACTGTCAGAGTGCCGCCGTCATAGCCCATTTTCTCGTAAGGGTATTCCACGTTTCCATAAACAATCCCAATCAAGCTCTTGCCGCCCTGAGAAGCCATCACAGCGCTGCCATCTGACGTGCCGGTGCCGCCGACGCGGAAGGTGGCGACGGCAGTTCCGAGGATGATGTGGCTCTTGGTCGCGGCGCGCGCTTCGGCTGTGCCGATAGATTCGAGATGCTTGGCGACGACTTCTTCAGCCGTCATCTTCTGCGGCGCTGGCGTGGTGGCTGTGGTGGGGATTGAAGTCGCCAGCAAAAAAACCGTCAGCAGGCAGGCGACCGATAATTGACATAGAGTGCGAAAACTAAACTTCACCATTTCAAATACTCCGATGCTTGTAGATTAATTGTTAGGGGGAATGGCGGGGAGACGCCTGATCGAAAGCTCGACCGCGTAGTTTATCAATAAATCTCCCCGCGCGCATCCCGCGCCGAAATCATTATCTGGGCACGTCGGTAGCCTGCAAAATATCGCTGATGACGGCGTCGGGCGTCGCCCCGTCCAATTCGGCTTCGGCGCGCAAGCTCAGGCGATGGCGCAAGACCGGGCGCGCGATGTCCCGCACATCATCAGGTGTTGTGAACTCACGTCCGCGCAGGGCGGCCAGCGATTTGGAACAGAGCAGGAGCGCGACCGATGCGCGCGGGCTGGCTCCGTACAAAACAGATGGGTGCGAGCGCGTGCGCCGCACGATGTCAACGACGTAGCGCTGCACACCCGGCTCGACCCGCGCGTTGCGTACCTCCATCCGGCAGCGCATGACGGCGTCCGGCTCACTGAGCGGGCGAATATCAACCAGGTCCAGACGGCGCGAATTAAAGCCCGCATCCCAGTTGGCGACGACCTGTAGCTCCGCATCCTGCGACGGATAGTCGAAGATAATCTTTAGCAGAAAACGATCAAGCTGCGCTTCCGGCAGCGGGTACGTGCCTTCATACTCAATCGGGTTTTCGGTCGCCAAGACGGTAAAGAGCGGCGAGAGATACTGCGATTCGCCGTCAATCGTCACCTGCCTTTCTTCCATCGCTTCCAGCAGCGCCGCCTGCGTCTTCGGCGGGGTGCGGTTAATCTCGTCCGCCAAGAGCATATCCGTGAAGATCGGGCCTTTACGCAGGGAGAAATCGGAGGTGGCGACGTTGAAGACGTTCGTGCCCGTGATGTCCGAAGGCATCAAATCAGGCGTGAACTGGATGCGGCCAAAGTCTGCGCCGATGATGCGTGAGAGCGTCTTGACGGTCAGCGTCTTCGCCGTGCCCGGAACGCCTTCAATCAGCGCATGGCCTTCCGCGAACAGCGCGACCAGGATTTGCTCAATCGCATAATCCTGCCCGACGATCACCTTGCGAAGCTCCGTCAGAATGTGTTCGACAGTGGTGGAGACGTATTGAAGCATTGGTAATTTTTGATTTTAGATTTTTGATTTGCTATTGGATAAGGACTGAACAATTTAATTTTTAATCTTTAATCATCTTCCAATCAAAAATCGCAAATCAAAAATCAAAAATCCTTTCCGTGGTTTACAAGAGCGTGTTTTGTTACAAGCCTTCTGCGGCCTGTCGGGTCTCGCGCGAGCGCAGGCGCAGGCCGAGAGCGCGTTCCACATGGCGCAGGCGCGTGACCAGTTCGAGAGCTTTTCTTTCGTCAACAAGCTGAACGCCGTTAATCGCATCTTCGCATTCGTGCATGAGCTGTTCGAGTCTTACTGGGTCGAGCTTTCCGGACGAGCGCGCGGCGACGCTCGCGGCAATCTTGGAGCGCGGGCTATTGTGACTAAGACCGGCGTAGCGCACAAGCACGCGGCGTAGTCTGCTGTAAATATTTTCGATGGCGAGGTCGTAGGCGCGCGCGCGTTGTTGCAACTCGGCCATCGAAGCGACGAACTCAAGACTCGAACGCCTGTCCACAAAGGGCACGGGCAGCGGGCGCGCGAAACGTCTTCCGCGCGTCCATAACAAGACCAGCACGACGAGCGCGCCCTGCGCGAGCATCCAGAGAATGGGTGTGCCAGCAAAATAAGCGATTAAGTGATTGCGCGCTCCCGCGCGATCCTGATGATATTCGTCAAAGGCGATCATGCCGCCGCCGCTGCCGACGACGTTGAGCGCCAGTTGCAGATTGTCTGCGAGGCGAATGCCACCGTTAGCGACCATGTAAGGATCGCTCAGGACGACGATGCGCCCCGCGCCGTGAGGGTAATCAACAAGGAGCGCGCCCCTGTGATCCTCAAGGTGCGCGACGGGCGCGGGCGAAGTCAACGTTTGTTTGTCGTAGGCAGAATAATCAGGCACTCTGCCATCTGCTTCGGGCAAGGATGGCGGAAGCTGCTCGTCGCTCTCATCATATTCATCGTCATCAGCAATGACGGGAGGCGACGAACTCGCCTGAGCCGCCGCCGGAACCGGGCCGTTCTCCGAGATGTTGATCGTTCCGGCGTAACGCGAGGGTAGAACTGACTCGACGTTGCGCGTCAACAGGCTCGGCTGCGAAGCGCGCACCAGCGCCACTCCCGCCGTCATCTCTTCGGGCTTGGCGGGATTGACCTCTGCTCGCGGCAACGCCTGCCCCTCCGTCGAGACGATCCAGTTGCCGGATTTGGGAAGCAGGCGTGTATCCGGCCTGCGGTCAATGATGACGAGCCGCCCGCCGCGCTCGACCCACTTCAGGATGGTCCGGGCTTCATCCTCTTCAAAGGCGGAACGCGTCTTGCCGATAATGACAAACGTCGAGGGTGAAGAAGTATTGCCTGCGTCAATCAAGGCGTATGGTTCTTTGCGCCAGCGCATCACCTGTCGCCCGGATTCGGCCAGCAGGTCGTAGAGGGCGCGCGTGCCCGTCGCGCCCGCATTGTAAGTCGAGCGGTCAGGATTGAACTCGGTATCGGGCAAGCGCGCTTCGCTCACGTAAGACGCCGTGTTGAGCGCGACGAGCAGCACCAGCACAACCGCGATGGTGATGATAATGGCGAGACGTTGGCGCATAAAAGCAAGGATGAGGGCGAAGGGATGAGGGATGAAAGGGGTTGAGTGAATCGCTCATCGAATAGTTGATTCAATGGCTTTCATTCATCCCTCATCCCTCATCCCTCATCCCTTAATAAAGCTGCTGTCTTCAAAGTCTGCTGATAGCCTGAGCGAAAGGTCGTCCAGTCGTTGGGGATCGCGGGCACGAAGCCGTACCAGTGATTCTCGAAGCTCGCGGTCAGCTTCTGCATTTCGTTGAGCAGGGGACGCTTTTCGCGGACGGCGCGCAGGTAATCGTGATTGGTTTTGTGCTGCGCGAGGGTCAGCACTTTGCGCTCTCCCAGTTCGCACAGCAGCGCGATGTAGCCTTTCCGAATCGCCGCTCGAAGCTCGCCTTTGCGTGCCAGAGCTTCGGCTTCGTTGAGCAAGTCTGCCGGGGTCTGATCCGGCGCGAGTTGCTCGCCCAGCACGACGCGCGCCTGTCGCTTTCCGAGCTTGAGTCCCGTGTTCTTGCGTGCGAAGAAAGGCACGAATTTCCAGATAACGTAGGCCAGGACGCCCGCCGCCAGCCCGAAGATAACAATCATTGCGATGAAGGAGAGCCAGCTTGATTGGCCGGGCTGAAGCGGGTTGCTATTGGGGAACAGGCTATTCAGCCATTCCTTGAAACGTTCCCAGAGGCTCTTCTCCGGAGGCTTATCACCGTACTCTGCGCGGCGGAGGATTGCTTCCAGCCGCGCCTTCTCCTCGTCCTTTGAGGCGGCGACCACTTTATTCTGCCCGTCCAATTCATCCAGGCGATCCTCCAGCGCTAGCAGTCTCTGGTTGATGCGTTCAAGTGAATCGCCCGCGGGCGTCTGCTCATATTTCTTCAACTCCTCAATGAGCCATGAATTGTTGACCCTAACTCGCCCGCCTTCCCATTCGATTGTTTCATCCGACGGTACAAGCTCTCTCACCTTATTTAAGGCGACTTTCGCGCGCGCTGCATATTGATCTACGGGGGCAACATCTTCCTCCTCCCATAATTGATCGAATTCGAGCAGGGCCTGATGAATGCGCGATTTGTATTCGTCAAGCGGCATGGCAGCCGCACTTTCTGCTCCGAGCAGGACGAGAAGCAGCGCAAACGCGCAACATCCGGTAGCGCGCCGCACGCTTTGCCGTTTAGCCGGTCTTGCCGGGGCTTGGCCCGAACGCGACGGGGCGCATCTGTCGTTGAAAGTGGCGGAGAGTGAAAGAAAGAGAAGGCGCATGTTTCGTCTTCAACGAAGGCCAAGCATCGAGCCGGGCGGGTGAGATTGAGCGTGACCCGTCGCATAGGCGGGCGCTTGGGTGGCGATAGGCGCGGCGTGTTGTGGAGCGGAGCTTGCGCCGTAAGCGTTCGGCATGCCTCCCAACTGACGCGAGGCGATTAGCTCCACGTCGTAGCCCTCCTGTCGCACGCGCTCGTCAACATACATGAGCGAGAGTCCGAGCATCCACACGGGCGCAAGCAGGATGGCGCTCGCCTGCGTAATCACACTGTAGCCGACGGCATACCACATCGGCCACGTGGTGGCCTTAGTCGGTGAGATGTTGACCCCTTGCAGGATGCCATACCAGAGCAGCGGGATAATCAAGATCATCAGCGCCGACCAGGTGGCGAACCAGTAGAAGAGAAACATCGCCATCAGCCGCCGGAGGTTTCCGCGCGCCAACGTGAAGCTGCGGCCAACCGAATCGAAAACCCCGCGACCCTCAATCATCATCACCTGCGGCACGTAGGCTATAAACTTCACCATCAGAAAGAAGAGGAGCAGCGCCAGGAATGTCACCGCCACAACCCAGATAATTACTAAGGCCAAAGCCACCCAGCTATTAACATACGCGCCCGAATATCTGCCGAAGATAAACAGCTGAACGACGAGCGCCCAGACAAGCACGGCAACGATGATGGCTATGAAAATCCAGATGGCGACGATGAGGGATGCGCCGAGCAATCCCCAGAAACGTGCGCGAACATTGCGGTAGGTCGTGCGCGCCGAAAAAGGCTCGTTCCACAAAAGGTGCGTGATGAGATTGCGCGCCGCCCCTCCCATCACGATGACGTTGAGCAGCACGCCTCCTCCCCAGAGCAGAAGCCCGAAGAGGGCCATCAGGACATCGCCGCCGGACAAGCGCGCAGCGGGCGAGCGATTGCTGATGGTCATCAACACCGAGCCGATGGCCGAGATAACGACGGGCGGCGCGGCGATGCGAATCAGAGTCATGAAGTGACGCCGGTAAAGACGCACGGCGCGGTCAATGAGGTCACCCGCCCCCAGCGGAGCCAGAGATAGTTGATTGACTGCTAGAGGTGGCGTCGCCATAGGTTTCAGAAGTTAGACCCTGAGAGTAATGCTTGCTCAAGTAATGGTCGGATTCTATCACAGAAGATAACGGCTGGCAGCCAGAGCTTGGGCACGACTTTGATGCTCCGGTATTGGTTGGATTCGAGTGTCACTTGGTCGCTGATTGTGTTATAAGTAGGAAAGCCAACCGGGTATTCTTGCTCATAATAGGAGGATGATGAAGATGAAAGCGCTAGCTTTATTTATCTTTGTCTCGATGGCTGCGACCGGATTAGCGCAGGATTCGCCTCAGCCTCAAAAAGCGGCTCAACTTCAAAGTTGCCCGGATGTAATGGTCAAAGACTTCGCCTGGGGCATGACGCAGCGAAGCGTCTCCAGTGAAGACCCGAGGTTTAAGGCCGATTCAAGTGGCCGACCTGTGAATACTAAAGACAATCCCATCAACTCAGTCGGTAGTTCCATTCACATGTCAGGGGTTCCTGTGGACACCGCTCCGGTGCGACCACAAGGCACTCCTCGTGGTTTCCAGGTTCCGGTGGCGGAGAACAAATCAGACGCGATTCTGACTGTTGAAACGAGACGTGAGACCTATATGCTCGTCATGAACTCCGGCAATAAGATTATCAAGAAGATTGACTGGGATTATGTTTTCTTTAGCGACTCGGCCATGAAGCAGGAGCTAAAGCGTCATCAATTTCGTAGTAAGAAAAAGATCGCTCCCGGCGAGGTTAAATTTCTCAGCGAGTATGTTCTCAAACGCGCTCCTTCCAAATATCAAAGGGTTTTCATCAGCCGGGTTGAGTTTGGCGATGGTTCAATCTGGCCAGGCCAATAAGACTCGTTCCGGCACTTTAGTCCGAGTCGCTCGACGCGTCATCCTTCCCCCCGCGCGATTAGTTTTTGGAGGTTTATCATGAGGATACGGCTGGCCTTCTCAATCCTGGCTCTGCTTTTATTTTCAGCCCTCAGTCCATGCCAGGCACAGGATAATTCCGGGCTGACGATAGTCGATTTCAAATGGAGTCGCTGGCATAGACCGCTGGACGCTGAAGTTGATTTCGGTTCAGCCCCTACGCCTGCGCGCCCGCCGATGACCGATGAAGATAAAAAAGTTGTAGAAAGACGCTACGGAGATTTAGTGAGAAGTGCCGAGTTAAGGAAGCTTGAGCGCGACGCTGCGAGCAGGGATATTCGGCCAGGTGAACTCTATAATTATAAAATTAAGGTTCAAAACGAGGGCAAGAAAGCTGTCAACGTTTTATACTGGGAGTATCAGGTCAGAGAGAAAGCCGCCCCGGAAAATCTAACTCAACGGCAGTTTGTTTGCCTCGCTAAGGTCAAAGCCAATGAGCGAAAGGGATTGGTCGGAATCAGCGCCTCTCCGCCTATCAGTGTCATCAGCGCAAAGACGTTAGCCAGTGATGCAGCGAAACCGTTTGAAGAGAAGGCGGTCATTAATCGTATCGAGTATACGGATGGCTCTAGCTGGCAAAGGGCGGATTGGACTCCTCCCCGAGAGAGAGAGCTTCCTCTGGCCAATGTGCCGGGAGGCATAGGCCGTTTAGATTGCATGGGCCTTTAATTTGACAGAGGTCGCGTCTTCAACTGAAAGAAGAAGCCGCCAGACAATTCATTCAAATCAGACATCTGACGTTTCTGCCGGACCTGAATCCCGGCGCGCGGTGAGAGCGTTGAAGTCTGAACTGCCGCTTAACATTTCAAAGCCACCCTCAGATACCGGCATGACACGCCTCCTCAAAATCATCTTACTGCTCTGCTCTTTTTCTCTTGTCCCGGCCATCCACGCACAGGAGGCAATACCGCCCGGTCAGTCATCTGTGGAGGAAGATGAAGTTGTCCGCATCAACGTCAATCTGGTGCAGACGGACATCATGGTTTTTGACCGCCAGGGACGCTTTGTGGATAACCTGCAAGGTCAGCAGTTTGATCTACGCCTCGATGGTCGGCCACAGACAATCTCATCTTTAGAACGAGTCACGAGTGGCAGCCGCAGCGAGGCAGCGCAACTGCCAGCGACGCGCGATGGCAAAGCTGTGCGTCCAGACGCCCCCACAGGCGCGAATTTCGACAAGATTGCTACTGATACGTCGCGCGGGCGGGTAGTCTTCTTCTTCATAGATGACCTGCACTTGAGCGCTGACAGTGTTGTCCGCACGCGCCTACTGCTTCAACGTTTTATAGATAGTGAAATGGGAGAGAACGATCAGGCTGCCATTGTCTCGACCTCAGGGCAGATCGGATTTCTTCAACAGCTAACTGATGAGAAGCCGGTGTTGCATGCCGCCACCATGCAGCTTAATTACCGCCCCCAGCAGGGCAGATTGCAAGACCTTGAGCGACCACCCATCAGCGAGTTTGCCGCGCTCGCAATTGACCGCAACGAGCCGGACACTGTTAATTATTTTATCGAGCTGACTGTCAAAGAGAATCCCGGCATACCACCCAGGATTGCCGAAGAGACCGTCAGAACGCGGGCGCGCCATATTCTTGAGCAGGCTGCCGTCACCACCGCGAACACCTTCTCGACGCTGGAAAAATTCGTGCGCTCGTCGGCGCAGTTGCCCGGACGCAAACTCGTCTTCTTCATCTCAGACGGTCTTTTTCTGGACACGCGCACGTCGAATACTCTTCAGAGATTAGAGCGCTTGACCGATGCCGCCGCGCGCGCCGGGGTGATCGTCTACACGATGGATGCGCGCGGGTTGACGAGCGGCTTGCCTGATGCTAGCACTGACGTTCCGACCGACACGACAGGACGCTTAGCAAGAATCAATGGCAGCGAAATTTCCGCTTCACAAGACGTGATGCACCGGCTGGCAGAAGATACGGGTGGACGCGCGCTCTTGAACACGAACGCTCTGGATAAAGCGTTGACTAAAACTCTCAACGAGACCTCTGTCTATTATCTTATTTCCTGGCGGCCTGATCGCCCTGCGGAGAGCGCCGACAACTTTCGCCGCATTGAACTCAGTATCAAGGGACACCCGGAACTCTCCATACAGGTGCGGCGCGGCTTCTACGCTGCGCCGCCCGAAACACCCGCCCCCAAGCCTCCCAAAACCGGAAGCAAGACGGCTGCCGGCGTTTCCGCACAGACCGTGGAACTCAATACCGCGCTCGGCTCTCTTTACCCGCGCACGGCGCTGCCTACTCATCTTTCTCTCAGCTACGTCAATACGGCTAATGAGGGAACCACGTTGACGGCCTCGATCCAACTCGATGTCGGAAGCTCCGAGACAATGGCAGACGAAGCTTCGTCCAACTCTACGATTGACGTGCTCTGCGTTGTCTTTAACAGTAAGGGAAAAACTGTCTCTTCTGTCAAAGATCAGATTAAATTCACTCCGGACGCCACCGCCGCCACCACCACGACGCAGCCGAAGCCAGAAGAGAAGCAACCAGAGCCGCAGCAGCACCGCGCTCTCTTCAGCCGCCAGTTTCAGCTCGCGCCCGGTCTTTACCAGGTACGCGTTGCTGCTCACGATAGCAAAAACGGGCGCACGGGCAGCGCTGCCCAGTGGATAGAGATACCGAACATCGCGAGCGGTATTTTTGCGCTCGGCAATTTGTTGGTTGCCGAGCGCACCAGCGAGAAAGCTTCCGGGCAAACCGGCGCGCCCGCTGCCGAGATGATCCACGTCAGTGCAGATCACACCTTCGCACGCACTTCGCAGTTACGCTTTGTGACCTTTATCTATAACGCCGGTGCGCCACCCGATGTCATGCTTGAAGTGAAAATCCTGAAGGATAAGCAGCCGGTCATTGTTATGCCTTTCAAGCAAGTTGAGACGAAAGGGACAATTGATCTTGCTCGCCTGCCTTATGCGGCAGAGGTGACGCTCGGAGAATTGTCGCCGGGGCGCTACGTCCTGCAAGTGACGGCTCGTGAGCGCGTTGGGAAAAAGAGTGCGACACAAAAATTCAAATTCATAGTTCGTTGATCAGAGTTGCGCCTTAGCGCAAGAGGGCGGTCACTTCATCACTGGCCTGATTTTCTGTATTATTGGCAACCTCTCTCGAAGACGCACGCGCGCACACCTATTCACCCTGGAGGAGAAGATGACAGACAGCAGATTCAGACCGACCCTATTTTTTTCGATCACTCGATTGCTAAGCCTCATCCTGATGTGGTCTTGCTTAACTCTAACAGTTTCGGCCACGCAGAAGATGACGGCAGAAGAAGTAGTGCGCAAGCACCTTGAATCCATCGGCGCAACTGAAGCGCGAGAGTCGGTCAAGAGCCGCATCGTTATCGGGACCAGCAAGTTTAACTACCGTGTCACCAAAGGGGTAGGCAAGTCCGAAGGGACTGCCGTCATGGCTTCCGAAGGAGACCGGAGTTTAATTGGCATGAACTTTCCGGAAGCCGATTATCCGCACGAGCGATTAGGCTTTGATGGGAAAAGCTTTACGACAGGTTTTATCAGAGCAGGCATCCGCACAGTTCTGGGAGATTTCCTGTACAACCACAACGATGTCTTCAAAGAGGGTCTGATTGGCGGCTCTTTAACTCAAACCTGGGCGCTGCTGAACATGGGAGAAAGAAAACCGAAGCTGGAATATGAAGGGACAAAAAAGATTAATGGCAAGGAGACTCATGTGCTGGGCTACGGTCTTCGTAAAGGTTCGGATTTTCAAATCAAGCTCTACTTCGATAGCGCTACTTTCCAGCATGTCCGGACTGAGTATACGCAAGTTATCGCCGCTATGATTGGACAGACAGTTCCCACCCTGCAGGGGCGGCCGACTGAAAATTCTTCACGCCAGCGGTCGACTAGCTATGAAATGACTGAAGAATTTTCTGACTTCAAGAAAGAAGGCGGACTAACCTTGCCGCATAATTACAAGTTCCGTTTGGTAATTGACAATCAAGGTGGAGCTCGCCAGTTTGATTGGGAGCTGAATCTGGTGCAATACGATTTCAACCGACCGATTCCACCTGACTCGTTCAATGTCGAGGCATTTAAAGAACAATAGATAGTCGCCTTCGATTGAATGCAGTAAAAAGTGCGGGCAAATGAACCACTAGATCGCACGAAAGGACACGAATCTGCCGGGATGTTCGTGTCCTTTCATGCGATCTAGTGGTTCGTTATCATCCTCGTTTAGTCTCCAGCCCGGTGTTAGAAACTCACCGTCTTCATCCCAACTCCAGTCCTTGATTTGAGTCGCCCGGATAAAAAAAGGGGCGTTGTCTCCGAAAAGACAACGCCCCATAATCAGACCTTAAATGGCCTGTTCAGGTTTAGAACTCAAAGCGAAACGCGAACTGCAAGCGTCGCGGCGAGTCCAGTCCTTGTGCCTGCTCAGAAAGACCATCGGTGAGCTGGCCGAAGGAAGTGCTGTTAATATCAAGCAACTGCCCATACAGATAGTTGTTGTGATTCAGCACGTTGAAGGCTTCAAATCGGAGTTGGATACCCATTCTCTCCGAAAAGTCGATCCTCTTGCTGAGTGCCAGATCCATCGAGAACTGCTTGGCTCCGTTAACGAATCCCCTTTCCAATTTACCGTCTCTCCAGCCGGTACGTTGAAGAAGACCTGGCTGGCGAAGGGTGTAACACCCGGGCCGTTTGTGGCAAGGCTGGTGGTGCTAACGCTGCCATCGGCGTTTCTGGTCTGGGTAATGTTCAGCACTGACGGGTTGATAAAGAATATCACGTCAGCCAAAGGCCCGTTATAAACGAACCTGCCGAACAGATCCTTGATCTGATCCTTGGTCAGCGAAGAGTTGGCCGTTTGACGGGCGGAACGAGCCGTGCGGTTGAATGTCCCGCGCGGATCAAGAATGCTGGTCGGACGACCGCTGCCGAAGCGAACAATCGTTGAGAGCTGGAATCCGCCGACCAATTTGTTAAGGAGGCTGCCCTCATTCAAGAAGCGCTTGCCTTTACCGAACGGCAATTCGTAAATCCCGTTGAAGTTGAAGACATGCGTCTGGTCGAAATCGGAGCGCGAATACTCAAGCTCCGGGCGATTGTTGTCGAGGAATGTGTCAACCAGCGCCTGAGACGTACCAATCGCATCGGTCAGGTTTTTCGCGAAAGTATAGTTGGCCTGGAAGGCGAACCCTTGCGAGAAGCGACGGCGAATCTCAATCTGGAGCGAGTTGTAGTTGTACCTGGCTCCGTTATAGAGGAGGTCGACAACACCCGTGCTGTTGTTCGGAATAATCGGGAACTGCTGCGATCCGGCAGGCCGATTGGTATTGAGATCCTGATTGCCGGGCTAAGGAAGTTAAACGCCAACTGACCGGGAGTACCCGCCTGCAAAGCGGTGGTGAATGTCGCCAGGGCAAGTCCGCCAGCGGCTGGCGCAACTCGCAACGGCGAAGTTGCCGAATTACCGAAAACGCTCAGCGCTTGGCAACCTGCCGCCACGCAGAAGGCATTACCCGTCAAAGCGAAGTTGGCCTGCGCTCTTCGGAAGTCTGTCAGAAAACCATTGTTGATGATGTCAACCTGGTTGAAGTCAGCGGCGCGAATCAGGTTATTGCTGTAGCTGCCGACGTAGCGAACTTCGATTACGCTCTGGAAGCCGATTTCACGCTGGATGCCGAAGCTGTATTCCTGTGTTCTTCCGCTTTGCAGATCCGGGTCAACCGCGAAGACCGTGCCGAAGTTACTAAATGCCGCACCGTTGTTAGCCGTAAACGGCCTCGGGAAGGTCGGCACCGTGGGAGTAGGAACAGCCGGAATTGTCGCAGGCTGGTCAACACGCAAATTCAATGCAGACGAACTGTTAACCACCGCAGCCAGCGCCGTAGACCCTAGCCCTACGTTACCGGCATTAGCATTACGCGCAGATGTTAAAAACTGATCCGGCACGAAGCTGATTCTGAAACCGCCACGCAGCACGGTCCGGCCACCGCCGGGGAAAAGGCTGCCCATGAATTTGTTTTTGAACTCTGGCGAATAAGCGAAGCTGATGACAGGCCCGAAGTTGTTCTTGTCATCTTTGTAGAAGCGCCCATTACCGCCGGAATTGCCGCCGACCGCTTGATAGCTGCCGTTGGGGTCGAGAATCGCCTGGAGGGGATCGGCCCCTTCAGGAATGACCGGCTCCACAGCAATACCGTTCTGCAATTTCAGAGCGGTGTTAATCTCGTAGCGAAGACCGAGGTTGAGTGTGAGCTGCGGTCTAATGCGCCACTGATCGGCGAAGTATAGAGCGTAGTTTTCAAAGGCGTAAAGCTGCGTCAGAGTTTGCGCGGCAAAGGGGCCAGTCGCGCTTGAAGGGTTAAAAGTTTGCTGACCGCTGCCGATGATGCCGCCGAGAAGCGCATACAGGCTATTAGCCGTAGCTAAACTGGTCGCACTGATCGGACCGGTACCAGCGAAACTGGCTGCCGTCAATTGCGGCGAGTTAGTACTGGTGGCGAGAGCGAACTGTGGATTGATTCCGGCATCGTTGAAAGGCTTGACCCTGAAGATCTGCGCCAGTCCACCGAAGCGGAACGAGTGGTTCCCCATCGTCAACGTCGCATTATCCTGAATGTTGTAGTTGTGCTGGACACGTCCCTGATTCAGAAACGTCGTGTCAGGTATATTGACCAGCGCGGAGGTCAGGAAGAATGACGGGATGGGGGTGATTCGGTTAAAGGTCGCTTCGGGGAAGCTGAAACCGCCACGAACCTCGTTGCTGATGTTGCTGGATAAAGTGGAGACCCATGACATCGCCACGAACTTGTTGATTCCCGGCTGCGTGACCGGAGGAATGAAAGTAAAACTATCCCTCGTCACATCGGGACGCTGGAGGTCTTCCCTCTTGTATGTGTACACGGCGTTGACCGTATTACGATCATTGATGTCGAAATCAATTCGCCCGGTGTAGTAGGTGTAGTCGTCGTTGAACCCTTGACTGATTGTGTGATTTGCCGTGTTAAGCCCGGTTGTCCCATTAGGAAGGGGCATATCTGCGAGGATACGGCTCTGAATAACCGGACTGATTCCAGTCGGAGCAGCCGGCCCGCCTGCCGCACCAGCGGCTGGCGTCAGCGTGAAGAGATTGACAGAGCGTGAGACACCACCCGTATCCGTATATCTGAAAACGCCGGTGCGTGCCAGCGGTCCCAGGACGACGGTGTTATAGGTGTTAGCCTGGCGAAGGTACTGTCTTTCATAGTCGAAGAAGAAGAAAAGTTTCTTGGCCGTGAAAGGAATCGGGCCGCTGATTTTACCGCCGAACTGATTGCGGTTCAGATACGAGCGAGGGAGTCTCGACGCGTTGTTGGGGAAAGTGTTGGCGGCAAATTACGAGTTGCGATTGTACTCGTAGAGCGCGCCGTGATATTCGGTCGTGCCGCGCGGGGTAACGAGTTGCACCTGGGCAGCGCCGTATCCTGATTCTGCGCCTGCGTTCTGCGTCGTAATCGTGAACTCACCGGTATCATCGCTTGACGCTCTCTCCGGCGAGAAGTCGGTCGCGTTGGCGCGAATGAAGTTATCATTAACGTTGATTCCGTCGCGCGTCAGGTTGGTGAAGGACGTGCGCTGACCATTGATACTGGTCACGGATCCGGGGGTTGCTTTGGACGAGCCAGCCTGCAAAGGAATCAGGCTCAACGGGCTGCGACCGTCAAGCGGCAGTTCCTGAATCTGCTTCGGACTGACCGAGGTGCTCAACTCACCGTTGGATGCGTTAACGACGTCGGCTCCGGCAACGATGGTAACGTTTTCACTGACTCCACCAACCTCAAGCGTCGGGTTCAGTGTGTACTCTCGGCCGGTATCGATTTTAACGTCGGTGGCCGTGAAGGTCTTGAATCCTGTGGCGGTAATCGTAACGGTGTACTTACCTGGTTCAAGTTGGGGAACGCTGAAAGAACCTTCATCGCTGGCCGTAATTGTTCTTTCCTTTTTCGTTTGATTATCGGTAACGACGATTGTTGCCCCTGGAATAGATCCATCAGGGCCTGACACTGTGCCGCCGAGTCGTCCGGCGGAGGATTGTGCAAACGCTGCGACTGCAAAAAAGCAGAGCGTTAGCATTCCTATCAAAACTTTTTTCATAGTGGCTCCTCAGAAAAGTGATTTATCGCGCGGCCCTCTGCTAATAGGTCTCTAAATCTAGGCTGAATCCTTTGGCAGAAGTCCCTGTTAATTCTTAGGCGGGTGATCTTCAAAAAGGCCGTAATGCGTTGGCTAATATCACAGAATTGCAATAATTGTGCCGCCGTAGGGTCTGGCCACAAACCGTGCTATCCGTAAATTTAGCAAAACATCCGGGAAAACCCTCCGCCAGATTGTCCTATGATTTCGGATAATTCTACGAATCTTTGAATTTGCAATTACCTGCCGGAAGCCGGAAAACCCGATAAATCCGGGAGGGTGAGCAGCCCTCTCCGGCCTTATTTGTTAGGAAATTCCGGGCTTGAGCTTGATGGGATGAGGACAGCTCTAATAATAGGTTAAAAATAGATTGGAAAGCCAGGGGAGGGTCTGGCGGAATCTTGAATTTTAGATTGAAGGTTTGAGGGTTCGGGGAGGAAAATCCTACCTCTTAACTATTTACTGCCTGGGGTTCGCGTCAGGGTGGCGTCTACGCCTCTGACCTTAAATTTGAGAGTGTCGTTCTGGGCAGTTACTTCGATGTCGTTGGAATCCACCCACTTCTCGTCAGGCTTTTGCTCGAAGACTTGTCGGAAAGAGAGCACACCCTTTTTAGGAGTCGAAGCCCGCCTCCTCCGCGTGGAAACTGCCGACAACCTCTTTTCCCTTGACGAGCCTGCCGGAGATTGTCCATTGCCCGTTACTGGATTTGACAGACCAGTATTCCTTAAACCCGATTGCTTCGGAGTCGTCTTGCCATTCTCCGACTAACTCGCTTCCTGTGTTGGCGGCGCTGGAAGTGTCTGGTTCGCCGCCTGACTTTGAGGCGACATCCGGGCATTGCCTGTCGCATCCGGCGGAGACGGGAAAGACTTTTGAGCCGACGGAGAACTCGCCGGAGAGAAATGGTTGCTGCTCGTGGTCGCCCGGATTGAATTTGACATTAAAGACTATCGTCTCATCTTCGTAACTTCCGGTCAGATGCAGGCGCGGCGCAGAAGCGCTCTCTGCATATTCGCCGTGAAGTTCCAGCGGATCGTTTCCCCAGCCTTTGAGAATTGCTACTACGCCGTTCGTTTCCGGCTTCACCTGTTTGAAGGTCAGGACAAAAGATGTTTCCTCCTCCTTCCACTTCCAAACACTGTCTGTCAGGTCGGGGGCCGTCGCGAAGGCAAATGCTTGCGACGCGCTGAAGAAAAGTAGTAATCCGGCACAGATGACGACCGTTCTGCCGATGCTTTGTCTAAACTTAATCATTATCTTTCAATTGTACGAATGAGATTCGGCGAGGGAGCAAAGTCTGTTCTCGCCATTTAGGATTTCAGATCATATTCCTCCGGATAGGACTAGCGCAGTTTAATGATTTTGCGCTGGCTGTCAAGTCAATTTGCCACCTCTGGCTCGGTGGGCCAAAAGAGAGATAAAAATTGGGCGTTGCCTCCGATAGAGACAACGCCCAAAAGTTCGAGCCAGATTTAATCAGCCGCTCTAGAAATCGAAGCGACCGACAAATTGAATGATGCGTGGATCAAACGCAAAAGTAGACTGCCCGAAGTTGCTGCTGTTGATGGTGAAGACCGGCTGGCCGAGATTCACGCGGTTGAAGATATTGAAGAAGTCCGCGCGAATCGTGAACTTGTAACGCTCAGCAATCGGAATCCGCTTAATGAAAGAGAAGTCCGCCTTGCTGAAGGCCGGGCCGACGAAAGCGCTGCGTGGCACAGTGCCCTGACGCCCAATCAGCTGGTTGGTGCAGGTACTCCCCGAAGCATTGACCGCTCCCGAGCATGGATTGCGGAAAAGGTCTCTGGTCGGGCCGGTCTGCGTGCGCGGGTCAAGTCCCGCCGTCGCACCCAATCGAGTGTAAGTACCCACGGGAGCATTTGGATTGGCGTAATCGGCACGCTGGCCAAGCCCCGTACCAGCACTATCAGTACCGCCGAAGATGCTGTACGGATTGCCGGACTGCACCTGATAGATGCCGGACAGTGACCAGTCGCCGAGGATTGTATTGAGCGCCTTATTCCCAAACTTGAACGGCAGTTCATAAATGAAGTTGAGGACAAAGCGATGACGCGTGTCAAACCCCGAGTTGCCCCTTTCAGGTCTGGAGAAGCCGCCCGCGAATCCTGTCGAGTCGCGCGGGAAGGTGCGCTCACCAGCTTGCGCGACCAGCGGGTCGGTGGAATCGTCAATCGAGTGACTCCACGTGTAAGCACCCTGAATCTGACCCAGACCGAAGCGATTGTTGCTCAGGGTCTTCGTCACTCTCAATTGCATCGCGTTGTAGGTTGAGTGACCAACTGAGAGATTGAGCGCGACCTGGAAGAAGTCCTGATTGAGCGTTCCGTTCAGGTAGTTAGTGAACGTTCCTGTCGGGCTGATCGTCGTGTTCGTGTGGGGAATCGCGTTGACGCGCGGCACGCTGGTGAGCTGGCCGTCAATGACGCGCAACAGATTAGTTCCCTTGTTGCCGACGTAATCGGCCTCAAGCAGAAACGCATTACCCAACTCGCGCTGGAAGCCGAAGTTCCATGCCTGTGTGTTTGGAGTCGCGAACTTGGTCTGGAACTGATTGTTGCCCGGTAGCGCGAAGAGGACCGGGAAAATACCCGCATCTGGCGTCACGGTCGGGCTGGCAGTCAAGGTCTGCGGACGTGGGACGTTGCCGATAAAAACATCGTCCAGGAAGACGGCATCGATGATCGGGAAGTTGGCGAAATCCTGCTGGAACGGCGGGTTGCCACGCGCGTTGCTGAACAGGTTTCCGAAAACGCGGTCGTAGAAAACTCCGTAGCCGCCGCGAATTGACATCTTTCCGGGACCACCCGTGATCTTCGAGATAAAACCACTATCGAAGGCCGGGCTGTAGTTGAAGCCGAAGCGCGGACCAAAGTTATTGTAGTCGCTCTCGTAGAGACCCTGGTTCGAATTGCCGGAATTCTGGCCGACAAGTTGGAAGGTGAAGCCGCCCGGCGGGCGGAATCCGCTCGGGTCCTGGTCAACCAGTGTCGAGAGCTGGCCGTTGACTTCATACGGCACGGCGTTAACTTCGTAACGCAGACCGTAATTGAGCGTCAGGTTGGGCTTCACTCTCCAGGTATCTTGGTAGAAGAAGTTAAGCTCGCGCGTGCGGAAGCCGCGATAGTCCTGATCCGTGCGGTTGCCGTTCTTATCGAAGAACTGCGACTGCAATTGCTGCGAGACCAAACCGTAGAGGAAGGATGAAAAGTTTTGAAGCGTTCCCAAGTTGCCAGCCAACGAAAGGAAATCCGTGCCCGCGTTGTTTTGCAGGACCGGGAAACCGAAATCGGTCGGCAGGTTGAAGTTGATCGACTCCTGACGGGCAAAGTTATTAGCGCCGTTCGAGTAGATGAAGCGAGCTTCGAAGCCGCCCTTGAAAGTGTGGTTGCCACGAACGTAGGTCAACTGGTCGCTGATGGACGTAGTGCCGGAGAAACGGAACTGCGTATCGAAGAAGACAGTAGCACCGGAAGGGCCAGCGATGGCAAGATTGAGCAGCCCACCGTTGGTTCCGCCAAACGGGCCGGTCGGGGCACCACCCGAAGCATTCAGGAAGTTGGCGACCGAACTGCCGATGCTCGTGCCGATTCCCAGATCGCCGGGGCCGCCGAAGGTTGCTTCTGCGCGGTTATAGCCGATCTGCGCCACGTTAACCATATTGGAGTTGATGTTCGAGGTCAGGCTGAGCGTCGAGTGATAGCCCTTCTGCGGAGTGACGAGTTGATCGTTGGATCCGGGGAAAGTGTTGGCGCCGAAGATGAAATCTCCCTGGTTGGCATTGAGACTTCCCGTCAGCGTGTGCTTTTGGGAGATATTCCAGTCAACACGCGCGTTGTATTGGTCCTGCTTATCGCGGAAAGTATCCGAGAAGCGGAACTCCTCGAACACACCCGGCAACGCTCCTATGCCCGGTCTATTCGGGAGCGGGAAGACGGCGTTCAGCAATGCCGTAGCTGCCGGATTGATCGGCAGACCGAAGGCGTTATTAACGCCAGCGGCGCGTGCATCAATGGTGGTCGGCACTCCGTTGTTGTTGAAGGTGAAAATACCTAAGCGGGCGTTAGCAGTCGGCACAGTGCGAATTTGCTCAGTGCCACGCGTGAAGCGATCACCTTCGTAGTTGAAAAAGAAGAAGGCTTTTTCTTTGATGATCGGGCCGCCGATAGAAGCGCCGTATTGCTTACGCTGGAGCGGATTTGCCTTACCGGTAATGTCAAAGAAGTTGCGCGCCGAGAAAGCATCGGAGCGATAATAGATGTACGCGCCGCCGTGAAATTCGTTGGTCCCGTTTTTGGTCGCCGTCGTGATGATAGCGCCCGAGTTACGACCGAACTCAGCGTTGAAGTTGCCGGTGATGACGCGAAATTCCTGGGTCGCATCAATGTTCGGGGTCGCCAGACCGCCGGGGATGCCGGGAACGTCGGTGTCGTTGTTATCTGTGCCGTCAACTAAGAAGTTATTGTTGCGCTCGCGCTGGCCGTTGACGGAGAAACCGCCGAGGCCGCTCTGGGTTTGCACTGTCCCGGGAGCGAGCAGCACGAGGGCGTTCGGATCGCGGTTGAGCAGCGGCAAGTCAATGATTTTTTTGTTATCCAGCAGCGTCGAAAGCTGCTGGTCTGTGGTGTTGATCTGTGTCTGCGCGTCGCCGGTCGAGATCACGACGGACTCAGACGCGCCCTGTGGATTCAATACCACATCTTGCGTAGTGTTGAACGACACAGAGACCTTCACGCTCTGGACAGTGCTTG
Organism: uncultured Acidobacteriota bacterium; assembly: GCA_963811065.1. Taxonomy (GTDB): domain Bacteria; phylum Acidobacteriota; class Blastocatellia; order Pyrinomonadales; family Pyrinomonadaceae; genus QHXM01. The sequence goes on along the minus strand of CAWEPR010000004.1, from coordinate 373,991 downwards.
TAGCAAACCCAGTCCCGGTCGCCGTCACGTTATACACACCGACGGATAGGTTGGGAACAGTATAAGTGCCGCTATCACTTGTCGTCGCACTACGCTTCTCGCCTGTTGCCTGGTTCGTAATTTCAATGGTCGCGCCAGCGACAACAGCGCCTGCCTGGTCAGTTACGGTTCCGCTGATGGTACCGTCTGATGCCTGACCGAAATTCAGGTTCACAGCTCCCATTAACGCAAATAGGAGAACTACGCCGGTAACTCTCATCATCTGTTTGAACATATTATTCTCCTTCTGGCATTCCCTGGATTGAACGACAAACCACAGCGCCAGAGATTTGTGATTGCTGTGATTTGAAGATTGTGAGGTGTGCATTTTCTGCAAAATTAATTCGCGTCCGTAAGACGAGTTCTATTGAAAAAGACATACCTTGTATCACCTTGCAAGCCCCAGACAGCAAAAGCCATTCCAGAGCCGGTAAAGCCCCTGACCATAACTTTTTATTAGATTTATCTGCCAGAATCCAGGTTGAAATCCGAAAATTCAAATCACTCGTCCAATTTTATGGAGTTGCGTACAACTTTTCCCCACTTCAAAGGCATCGCCGGGCAGCCCAAATACTCCTGGAAAAATGGCTCTTTACTGGGGAATGATGGCTATTTATCGGAGTTTTTCTTCACGACCTCGAACTCGAAGTGCAGTTCCTTGCCGCGAAAAATGTAGGAGAGATAAAACTCCCAGAACTTGCGCGTGAATCTAAAGGAGGGAGAGCGCTGATCCAGATTGGTGATGAACTCAAATCCTATTGCCCGCCACAAATTCGCCAGCGAGACGTAGATGCGAATCGGCTTCAACTCGACATCCGTGTAGAAGGGAAACAGCCTGCGATCCTGCATGAAGCAGTTGAACGTGTAGCTATTGAAGTGATTGCGATGGGTCGGGTCGGTGGCCCAGTCGGGATTGGTGTAATGAGGCGTCACGATCTTGATTCGCCCGCCGGGTTTAGTGATGCGATGCAATTCCGAGACGAAGGCCATCACATCCGGCACATGCTCGATGACATGACGGCTGATGACTTCATCGAATTCATTGTCAGCGAAAGGATACGGCACGACGCCCAGATCGTGAATCACATCGGCATCTGTGCGCGGGTTAAAGTCTATACCGATAGCGCCCGGATACTTGTTGCTCCCGCAGCCGACATCAAGAATTTTCTTGCCTACTGGCTTGGCAAAAACTGATCGGCTTTCGTTTTCGATTGAGTCATAAAATTAATCAGTAGTCAGCTATCAGTGGTCAGTAAAAGCCTTTGGCTGATGACTGATGGCTGACTACTGATTACTGCTTATCATCTGCGCGAATGATGCGAAGTCGAGCGCGTGGACAGGAAGATTGATTTGCCGCTCGAAGTTATCCAGCGTCGTGCCGTCGAGCATCACGGCTTCGCCGCTCTTGAGAGATGGTGCGGGAATGATGACAAACTTGCCCTGCACAGACGCCCGTGCAGCCACGTAGCATTCTGCCGTGAGCAGTCCGGCGACAGAAACGTCACCACCGAAGTAACGATTCTCGACTGCTGCCACATGCAGGCGTGTGCCGAAGCGTGCGTTCAACTGGTCAACCATGCTCTTCAACACAGGGGCGAAGAGCGTTCCTGTCATCACAGTTCCATGAAGGCGCGCGGGATTTTTCGGCGGGTTGCGTTCGAGCCTGCGCAGGAGCTTTTGAAAATCATTATCGAAAGAGCGAACCATCCCGATGCCGTCTTCAATCTGTGGATAATCGCCGTAGTGTTGGCGTGTAGGGATGCTGTCACCGGCACGCAGGTAAATCTCATCGCCGAGAAAAGCGAAGGTCGTCGCAAGAGTTTTCCGAAACTCGCGTTGCAGCGGAATGATCTGGCTAATCGTGCGCCGGCAGAACTCAGGCGTGACGGGCGTGAGCCGCTCGTCCGTGTTGTAGCGCGTCAATCCCAGTGGAACAATCGCCACGCTTTTGACGCGCGGGTGAAGCGCGGCCAAATCGCGAATGGTGCGCTCTAAGATTTCACCATCGTTGATTTCAGGACATAGCACAACCTGCGCGTGAATCTCTATGCCAGCATCAAGCATGCGCTGCATCTTCACGGAAATGTCCGCGCGCTTGCGGTCTATGCCGAGCAGGTGAGCGCGAACATCCAAATCGGTTGCATGAACTGAGACGTACTGCGGCGAGAGACGCTGCTCGACGATGCGGCTCATTTCGTCCTCGGTGATTGAAGTGAGCGTCGTGTAGTTGCCGTAAAGAAAAGAGAGGCGGATGTCTTCGTCGCGGATAAAGAGCGAGGGACGCGCCGTTTCCGGATTGCCTTTGCAGAAACAGAAGATACATTCGTTGGCGCACTGGCGCGGAACGATCTGCTCAAAGCCGAGGCCGAAATCCTCGCCTTCGTCGCGCTCGACATCCAATTCCCACTCTTCGCCGCTCTTTTTGCGAACTTCGAGGACGAGTTCCGTTTCACCGCCCGTCTGGAAACGAAAGTCCAGATAATCGCGCACCACGCGCCCGTTGACTTTGATGATGCGGTCGCCTGCTTCGAGTTCCCACTCGGCGGCCAGGCTCGCGGGCGCAACCTCGGTTATCTCCACGCCTCGGCGTCTAATCTGTGTTACGGCTGGGGCGACGGCAAACTCGTACATGGAAAATCCTGAACCTCTATTCTACTTCCAGAAAGCGCGCCGACCGTAGGCATGGGAAAAACATCTCCGGTCAGCATTGTCTGCAACAGCCATTTCGGGGGCTATTGGGCGAAAAGGTCAGTATAACAAAATCACTCTGCTTTGTTGAGTTAGCAGCCAGACACAGGGCTTTGCCCGACAATCTCAAGATGAGAGGTTAACTGTCAGGCAGACTCCAGGCACAGGTTCATTTTGACTTAACGCGCTCTCAAAATGATTGATGTTGACAGGTCAGCTTGAAACAAGTTAACTTGCTTAAGGCTGGCACAAATTGCCGTCTTCAGTTGTTCGAGATACTCTCCCGCAATCGATCAAGTTTTATATCCCATTCAAAGACCACAGCTTATCCAGCCAGAGGGATCGAGATTCGCCGTCACGTCAATCACATTTGAGCCTTCGTGACAAAGAGGCACGCGGCTTGCCGGAGAATCCGTGCGGCACCTCGCAGGAAACCTGCCGGAACAGTGAGGTCAGACCAGCCTAGATGAACACATTGGAAGAAATCGCCACCCTAAACGGCACGCCAGTTACTCTCCCCGTTTCAATCTCGCACGCCACACGCGGGACAATCCTGATTGTGGAGGACGACCGCTCCATTCGCCGCTACCTCGAAGTTATCTTGCAGCGCGCGGGCTACTGCGTCATCGTCGCCTCGGACGGTCTTGAAGCGATGAAGGCCGCGCTCACTTCCGCCATAGATGCCGTCGTCACGGATGCCATCATGCCGCATTTGAGCGGCTATGAGCTTTGTCGCTTTCTCCGTCATCACCCCAAACTCTCCGGCCTGCCCGTCGTCCTCCTCAGCGGCTTTGAACGCGCAGACGCCGCACATGAGACCAACGACCGGCCCGATGTCTATCTAGCCAAGCCCGTGCGTCCTGATGAACTCACAGGTTGTCTGGCACGATTGCTTTTGAAAGCAGCATAAGAGAAGGCAAGTAAGTCCACAGACCAAAGCCCAAAGTCAACACAGTGTTCGTGACTTTGGGCTTTGGTCTGTGGACTCGCTTCTTTTACCTTATGCCGTCGTTTTCGCCGTTGTCGTGCCGAGCATCTCGTCAAGCGGGGTGTAAGGTATTCCCTGCGCGACGGCGACGGCTTCGTAGGTCAGGTGGCCTGCGTAGGTGTTGACGCCTTCTTTTAATCCCGGATCGCTGGAGATGGCGTCTGTGAAACCTTTGTTCGCAAGTTTCAGAGCATAGGGCAAGGTCGCATTGGTCAGAGCGAAGGTCGAGGTGCGCGGCACTGCGCCAGGCATATTGGCCACACAGTAGTGAAGCACGCCTTCGACGTAGTAAGTCGGGTTCGAGTGCGTCGTCGGATGCGTCGTCTCGATACAGCCACCCTGGTCAACCGCGACATCAACAATGACAGCTCCGTTCGGGACATCCTTGAGCATGGTCTTTGTCACGAGCTGCGGGGCCGCCGCGCCCGGAACCAACACCGCGCCGACGATCAGGTCAGCCTGCGAGATTGCATCGTGAATCATGTAGGCGCTGGATGCGAGCGTGGAGACTTTAGAGAGGAAGATGTCGTCGAGTTCGCGCAGGCGGTCGAGGTTGTTATCAATGATAATGACTTTAGCGCCCATGCCGACGGCAATCTTCGCTGCGTTCGTGCCGACGACACCGCCGCCGATGATGACAACGTGCGCCGCAGGCACACCCGGGACGCCGCCCAGAAGAATGCCGCGCCCGCCGTTCATCTTCTCCAGATAGGTTGCGCCGACTTGAATAGCCATGCGCCCGGCGACTTCAGACATCGGCGTCAGAAGCGGCAGCGTCCCCTTCCTGTCGGTGATGGTTTCGTAAGCGATGCCCGTCACCTTGTTCTTAAGCAGCGCCTCGGTCTGTTTCGGGTCGGGCGCCAGATGCAGGTAAGTGAAAAGCACCTGACCCTCGCGCATACGCGGGTATTCGGGCGCAATCGGCTCTTTCACTTTGACGATCATCTCGCCCTCAGCCCACACCTCATCGGGCGAATCCAGCATGGTCGCGCCCGCACGCTCGTAGAGCGCATCCTCGAAACCTGAGCCTTCGCCCGCGCTGCGCTCTACAACAACTTTGTGTCCTGCATCCGTCAGAGCGCGCACGCCAGCAGGCGTGAGGCCGACTCGATACTCATTGTCTTTGATCTCTTTTGGTAGTCCGACAATCACTTTGTTGTTTCTCCAATCAGTCGGGAAGAGTTAAAAACTGAACGTTGGTTTGACCCGTGACCTATTACTTTGCTTCTTTCATCCTCGTCAATCCGCGCTTTCTTCCAAGTCAATCTGCGCGCGTTGCAGCTTGCCGCTGTAGTCAACGTAGACGGATTTCCATTCGGTGAAAATGTCCAGCACCTGTGTGCCCGCTTCGCGGTGGCCGTTGCCGGTGGCTTTCGTGCCGCCGAAGGGGAGGTGAACTTCTGCGCCGATGGTTGACGAATTGACGTAGAAGATGCCCGTGTACATTTCCTGCATCGCGCGGAAGGCGCGGTTGACATCCTGCGTGTAGATGGCCGCAGACAATCCGTAACGCACGCCGTTGGCGATCTCGACAGCTTCATCGAGCGAGCTTGTCGGGATGACCGCCGTCACAGGCCCAAAGATTTCCTCCTGCGCGATTCTCATCTGGGGTGAAACATCGGTGAAGACGGTCGGCTCGATAAAGTAGCCGTTGGCGTGCTCGCCCTTTGTCAGGCGCTTGCCCCCGCACGCGAGCGTTGCGCCGTCTTCGCGCTCCCCGACTTCGATGTAGCCCATAATCTTGTGAACCGCATCGGCATTGATGACAGGCCCCATCTCCGTCTTTGCGTCTGCGCCGTTGCCGACGCGCAAACGGGAAGCGCGCTCCACCAGTTTCTTTGAAAACTGCTTGTAGACTTTCTTGTGGACGACAATGCGCGACGAAGCCGTGCAGCGTTGGCCGGAAGTACCGAACGCGCCCCAGACAGCGCCCTCGACCGCGAGGTCAACGTCGGCATCGTCCATCACGATGATGACATTCTTGCCGCCCATCTCCAGCGAGCAGATGGCGTTTCGCTCGGCGCAGGCTGAGGCGACGATTCGTCCCGTTTCGGTCGAACCCGTGAATGAAATCAAGCGCAAGGCGGGATGATTCGTAATGGCCGCGCCCGCAGGCTCACCAAACCCCGTGACGAGGTTGACGACGCCTGGCGGAATGCCTGCTTCTTCGCACGCTTTGACCAGATTGTACGTCGAGAGCGGAGTGTCTTCGGCGGGCTTGATGACGACCGTGTTGCCGCACACCAATGCCGGAATCAGTTTCCAGCTTGGGATAGCCATCGGAAAGTTCCAGGGCGTAATCAACCCGCACAACCCGACGGGCTGGCGCACGCACATCGCAAACTTGTCCGGCATCTCGGCGGGTGTCGTGAAGCCATGAAGACGACGGCCTTCGCCCGCCGTGTAGTAGGTGCAGTCAATGGCTTCCTGAACGTCGCCGCCCGTCTCCTTCAAGACCTTGCCCATCTCGCGGGTCATGTCCGATGCAAAGGCGTCCTTGTTGCGAATCAGAATCTCACCGAGACGGAAAAGAATTTCGGCGCGGCGCGGCGCGGGCGTGTGACGCCAGCGGTCAAAGGCGTTGCGCGCCGCATCAACCGCCGCATCCACATCCTCTTTGTTCGAGAGCGGAAAGCGACCAATGCATTCACGAGTGTCCGCCGGATTGACATTCTCAAACGTCTCGCCGGAAGCAGATGGCGTCCACCGACCATTGATGTAGTTGTAGTAGGTTTTAACGGTCGCACGCGGTGCAGCCCGTTTGCGCCCGTTCTTTTTGCCGAGAGCTTTTTTCGCTTGTGCCATGAGATAGTTTCGAGTTACGGGTTACGAGTTTCGGTTTCTGTGACAACTCGAAACCCGTAACTCGTAACCCGCAACTTTTATTGGTAGGTGAATTGCACGACCCTTTGAACGATGCGACCGGCGTCGCGGTCGTAGCGGGCGACGTTGAGCACAACGGCATCGCCGGGCTTGAGCGCGTTGACGATGCGCTCAAACTCTTCAAGAGCCGCGATGGGTATGCGGTTGATGCGAAGGATCACGTCGCCTTCGGTTAATGAGCGCGGACGAGCATCGGCGATGATGCCGTTCGGGTCTATGTCTTTGACGTAGAGACCGCGCAGTCCGGTCAGCTTTCTTTCGGTAGCGAGTTGCGGCGTCAATTCCTGAAGCGTCACGCCCAGACGCACGCGATTGATTTCCGGCGGGGCTTTCTCCTTCGGCGGTGCAACCGGCGCATCGTCATCGCGCGGCGCTAAGGAGGTTGGACGCTCGCCGATGGTGACGCTCGCCGTGCGACGTTCGAGCTTGCCGTTCACGTCGCGCAGATAGGTAATCGTGATCGTCTGCCCGACGGTCGTGCCCGCGACCTTGTTAATCAAATCCTGCGCGCTCCCGACCGCCTGACCGTTGTACTCGACGATAATATCGTTAGCCAGAATCCCGGCTTTGCCCGCCGGGCCTGTCGCATCGCGCACATCCGTGACGATTGCGCCCTTGGTATCGGGGAGTTCATAGACGCGCGCAAACTCCGGCCTGACGGAATCAAGGAAAATTCCCAAGTACCCGCGCCTGACTTTGCCCGCCGAGATGATCTGTTGATAAACGAATCCCGCTTCGTTCGACGGCAGGGCAAACCCGATGCCGTTATAGTCGCCGGTGGAAGTGGCGATCTGCGAGTTCATGCCGATGACTTCGCCCCGCATGTTGACGAGCGGCCCACCGGAGTTGCCGCGATTGATGGCCGCGTCTGTTTGCAGGAATTGCTGGAAGCTGGTGAACGGAGCAGCCTGCCGCTCTTTCTTCGAGATGATTCCGGCGGTCACGGTTTGATCCAGGCCGAACGGCGAGCCGACGGCCAGCACCCAGTCGCCGACTTCAGTTTCGTCAGAGTTACCGAGCTTAACAAATGGCAACTCACGCCCCGCATCGATCTTGATAACCGCCACGTCCGTTTCTTCGTCTATGCCTTTCACCGTTCCGCGATATTCTTCGCCGGATTGCAGGCGCACGGTGATGCGCGTCGCTCCCTGTACGACGTGCTGGTTGGTCAGGATATAGCCCTTCGAATCAACGATGAAACCGCTTCCCACCCCGCGCGCCGGACGACGCGCCTGACGACGCAGCATATCTAAGAGCGGATTGTTCGTCGCCGGGTCATCCTTAGAGTCTTCTTCGTCGCCGCCGCTGCTGCCGCGTTCGGCCATCTCCGGCGCAGCCGTCACGGTGTCAATATTAACGACCGCAGGTTCGACGCGTCGTGCGATTTCGGCAAACGAAGCCGAAAGCGCTTCGGGCGCACGCGCCGCGGTAGCCATCTCGTTCTGCGCGACCGCCGGGCGACCCGTCAGAATCGCGCCGATGCCGATGCCGACAACCAGGCAGGCCACAGCCAGCGCCACAATCCACACACGTAATTTACGCAGGATAGCGCGCTCCGAATTATTGATTTGATCTTTGGGAAGGTCGTACATCATATCTTGCCTCTAAAACCTTTGAGAGTTTATTTCCAGACTCCACAAACAACGTCAATTGCCCATGCGCCAGAACTCCAGAGCCGGGCACAAAAAGGGAAGTGAGCAAGTATAGCAGGAGAAGCGTGGCAAAGAGAAGATGAAGGCAGCGCCAGTTGGCCTTGCCCATTTGTGATGGTGGAAATGAGAAAGGGCGAAGCTCACAAGCGGCCCGCCCTTTCGTCTATCATCCTGACTTCCATCCCAATCTAGCTTTGCGGTTTGGCAAACGTGTCGCCGCCTTCAAAATCTATGAAGACGAACGGCTCATCGCCCTCGACCCAGGCATCATGCCCCGCCGGGATGACGCCGACATCGCCCGCTCTCCATAAGAGTTCCGTGCCGTCATCCATCTTCATCTTCATGCGCCCGGACACGACATACCACTTGTGCGCGACCTGGCAACTTTCACCGCCGACGACCGGCTTCACGCATTCAGACCACGTCCATCCCGGTTCAAAGGTCGCGCGCATCAGCGTGACCCCGTTGATTTCCACGATCTCAGCCCGCCCCTTCTCAAACGGACGGGTTTCATCCGGGTTATCGAAGTTCTGCCGGATATTTGTTGACTCATCTGCTGCCATTGTGATTTGCCTCCAAAAGTTATTAGAACATTGCTGCTGATTAAAGGTAGCTTAACGCTTCTACCGCAAATCGCTCAAGTTGGTAAACGTGCCATGTTAGTCCGGCTGAAATAAATGAATGCCGCCGGACGTTTAATAGTAAGGAGTGAAGAAGATGGATAAAAGACGCGCCGTCCTGCTGGTCGTTTCAATGATTGTGACCTTCGTGGGTCTCCGGCTCTACCTCTCCTTCTCGCCGGACTCAGACTTTAACGTTGGCCCGTACAACATCCATCATCTCTACACGGGGCTGCTCCTGATTACCTTCTGCGGTATTGCTGTAATATTATTCAAAGAGAGGACGCGAGTGACGGACGCGTGCTGTGTCGGCTTCGGGGTCGGACTGGCACTGGCGCTCGACGAGTGGGTTTACCTGATTACGACGGACGGCAGCAACGCTTCATACCTGTTGCCCATTTCCTTCTGGGGCGGGGTCGTGATGATTACGTTGGCTTGCCTCTACATTGCGGTACTCTACTTATTCAATCGCCGCTGAACTTCTCTAACAAGGGATGTAACTGAAGATGACTGAGCTGTCCGACGGCCAAATCCTGATCCGTCCCCTTCGTGCTGAAGACATCCCTGCGGAATACGAAGCCGTGTGCGAATCAATCCCCGAAGTGTCTGCGTGGATGGGCTGGTGTCATCCGGGCTACACCATCGAAGAGACGACCGCTTTTATCATGTCACGCGAGGAAGCGTGGAAGAATGATACGGACTACGGCTTTGGCGTCTTCGATGTAGGGACAAAGAAATTCCTCGGCGGCGTCGGGCTTAATTTCATCAACCGTGTGCATCATTGCGCCAACCTGGGCTACTGGGTCAGGAGCAGTTGTACGGGGCGCGGCGTCGCTTCGTCTGCGGCGCGACTGGCGGCGCGCTACGGGTTGGAGCATCTCGGATTTCAACGCATCGAAATCCTCGCAGCAATCGGAAATCTCCCAAGCCAGCGGGCGGCGGAGAAGGCCGGAGCTTTGCGTGAAGCAGTCTTGCGAAAGCGTCTGCTGGTCAAAGGCCAGCCGCAGGATGCTGTCCTTTACTCGCTCGTGGCAGAAGATTTTGGTCTCTGAGAATTACAAGGGACGAATGACGTTTGGAGCTAGCCGGGGTGCGTTATTGCTCAGGGCTTGAAATAAAGGGCTGTAGCTTCTTATTTCTTCTCACCCACAATGTTTCGCACGAGGGGCAGCGGTAGAGCTTTGCTTTCCTCTGCACGAGTCGCACCTCCAAGCCGCAACGCGGACAGTAAGCTCTGGACGAAGAGACTAAAAAGATTTCCGGGAGAAACTCCAGAAGCTCGACAATGAAGTGAGGTAAAGGCATTTCAACTTGCTCGTCTTCTTATGCGGCGTAGCGCGCGTAAACCGTCTTCACCTTTTCCAGAAAATCTCGCCGGTCAACGATGTAGTAGAGCTTAACCGCGCCTTCGCCGCCCACCAGATGCTCGACCAGTTTTTCCAGCACTTCAAACTGGTCGCGCTCGGTGATGCCCTGAGCATCCAAATATCCGGCATAGCGCAGACGGCGCACAAGCTCTATCAGCGTCAGGCGACCTTCAAAGGTTCGCCCGCCATGTTTATGCGAGCGGCTGACGAGGTATTGGACGAGCAGCACGTCGTTGTAGATCGCGGGCGCGAGAAAGAGCCGGTCGCGGTCGCGCTCCCAGCCATCTTCGAGTCGCTGCGAGCGGCGCACCATTCGTAAGCCTTCAAAAACTTCCGGCCAGTTTGTCTTCGGCTCTCTTCTTTCAAGATAGGCGCGCGTGGCTTCAATCAACCACCCGTCATCTTCAAAATCAAGATTGCGCGCAAACGTCTCGAACCATTCAAAAAGAAGCGTGCGGCGGTCTGATTTGGTTTCGATGACCTGAAACTGTTCTTCCGATTTAGGCAGCGATTTCAAAAGCGCGCGGCGCGCACTGTCGGTCGTCTTTCCGCCTTCGATGCGATAGGTAGAAAGCAGCGCGTGCCAGCGCTTCGCCGAGTTGCAATAAGGGCAGCGCGGGTTCTTCTCCTCGGAATCGAAATAAGGTCGCGAGGCTTGCGGCGCGGTTAGTTCTTCAGCTCCCGGCGAGTGGCGCTTGATCTCTGAATAAGCCGTGCGGGGCGCTAAGCCCAGTTGCTTGGTGAAGACATCGAAGATGCAGGCCAGACAAACCTGTGTCGCATACTCCGAGACCGCGCCGGGCGGAAAAGCAGAGAAGTCGAGTTCACGGTTTTTAGTGACAGCAGGCATTGCTCGAAGTTTAAGCGATGGAGACGAGCGCGGGTTTTAGTTCTTCATCCGTGTGGCCAAGAGCCAAATCAAGTTCCGCTGCAACGTCGCCCATGCCAGCCGCGAGGCTCTTGAAGTCGAAGAGACCCGGATCAAGCAAGTGCGTCGGCACGGCGTTGCCGAGTGCGGTTAGCATGGAACTGCGAATATTCGGAATCTCTTTTTCGAGTTCCGTAATCAAACGCTTGATTCGTGCGCGCTTCAAATTCGATTGCGAGCCGCACAAATCGCACGGAATAATGGGAAAGTTTTTCTCGGCGGCAAACTTCGCGATGTCCGCTTCACGACAGTAGGAGAGCGGACGAATCACTGTGTTGCGCCCATCGGTTGAGCGCAGGACGGGCGGCATGGCCTTGAGCGTGCCGACGTAGAAGACGTTGAGCAGAAAGGTCGTGATGATGTCGTCCGCATGATGGCCGAGCGCAATCTTGGTGCAGTTTTCTTCGACCGCGATGTTGTAGAGAATGCCGCGCCTGAGCCGCGCACAGACAGAGCAAAAGGTCTTGCCTTCGGGCACGAGCCTTTTCACGATTGAGTAGGTGTCGCGCTCCACGATGCGAAACGGAACATGAAGATTCGTCAGGTATTCGGGCAGGACATGCTCAGGAAAGTTCGGCTGCTTTTGATCCAGATTGACAGCCAGGATTTCAAAAGAGACGGGAGCGCGCTCGCGTACGTCTAAGAGCAGGTCGAGCAGTGTGTAAGAGTCTTTGCCGCCCGAAAGACAGACCATCACGCGGTCGCCGTCTTCGATCATCCCGAAATCTTCAATCGCCTCGCCCATCCGTCGAAGCAATCTGGTCTTGATCTTACTTTCCGAAAACATCTCGCTAACTACTTTCCTCCAACACGACTTTAATTGACATGTTCAGGATGCCACGCCGCGCGTGAGATTGACAACCGGATGAGTGAAGGGAAAAACGGACGCGCACAAGTTTCCAGCCTCCCCGAATCACTATAAAAAGATTTCCGACCCTGAAGGGGTCGCACCTCAACGTTGAGGTGCGACCCCTTCAGGGTCGGAAATCTTCTCTTATAACAAACCGGAGGCGGCGCTATCGCTTGCCCCCGGCTATTTTATATGACCCCTTCAGGGTCAAAATCTCAGCGTGCTTCGCTTACTTCGGTTTGAACTTCTGTGCTTGGCGCGCTTGCCAGCTTGGCTTTTTGATTCTTCTTCGCAGCACGCGCGGCGGCTATACCTTGCCTGGTGAGTTGGGAAATCGTCCGGCGATTTTCAAAGAGTACCTTCATCCATGCCCGCTTGCCCATCTGTGGAAAGTAAATGCCGCGAAAGAAGAGACGTGCGACGAAATTGATGATGCGATATTTGACGTGCTTTTCGTCAATGGAGTTAACCGCCTCGGCGTTTCTCTCCGGGCTGTAGGAGGCCTCCCACGCTTCCTTGACTTCCATCTTCGCCTCTTCAATCGTCATCTTTAAAGGCGTGTGCGCCATGACGAACGGGGCGAAGTCCATCCAGTGCTTCGGGCGCGTCAATCGCCCGGCCTTCTGCAAGCGGTCGTAAAGCGGTGTGGCGGGAAAGGGCGTGAGTTGTCCGAAGACGGGCAAGCCCGGCGGCCATGAGTTAATCTCATGGAGTGTGCGCGCGGCCACACCCACAGTGTCGTTGTCCATCCCGAAGATGAACGAAGTGATCGCGTAGATATTTCGACGCGCCAGACGCTCAAGCACCTCGCCGTACTCGCCCGGCTTGCTGAAATTCTTGTTAACGTCTGCCATGTTCGCCGGGTCAATTGATTCCATCCCGATGAAGACCCACTTGCCGCCGGATTCATGGATGAGGTCAACGAGTTCCTCATCCCTCAGCAGATTGGCGCTGATCTGTGCGACCCACGGCACTTGCGCCTCGGCGGCGATGATGTCGCGCAGGAGCGATTTCGTGCGCTTGATATTGATGGCGAGATTATCGTCTATGAAAAAGGCTGCGAACTGGCCGCGCTCACGACGGGCGCGCTCCTTGAGGAGCAGGAGTTCTTCGACAACCGATTCATTAGTGCGAAAGCGAATCGAGTCGCCGAAAAATCCGGTCACAGTGCAGAACTCGCACCCGTAAGGGCAGCCGCGACCCGTCTCGATGGGCACGACATAGAATGATCCCCAGCCAGCTCCCAGGCGATTCATGATGGGGCGCATGAATTTCGGCACGAGGCTGAACTGTTCGATCTCAAGTTTGTCCCAGGGAATAATGGGATAGGGTTGCAGTGTTGGTTTGCGGTCGAGACCCTTGGCGTCACGCTCCGGTTGGTAGATTTCCTTTAGCTCGCCGCGCGCGGCGTCTTCGACAAGCAAAGGCCACGTTTCGTCAGCCTCGCCGAGAGCCACTGCATCCGCATGACGCTGTCCGCCGTCTCTACCAAGAGCTTCGTCCGGCACTTCTGTGACATGCGGCCCGCCCATCACCACTTTAAAGCCAGCGGCGCGAAAGGCGTCTGCCACACGATAAGCCCGCGCGACCATCCGCGTCATCGCCCCGATGCCGACGAGTCCGACTCCCTGCTCGCGGGCGAACTCGACGAGTTCTGCCTCGCTCATCGCGCGCGCGTTGCCGTCTATCAGCAAGACCTCATGGCCGGGCGGCGTGAGCGCTTGCAACAGAAACATCCAGAGATGCGGCATGAAATTTCGCGTCACACCGTTGTCCGGGTTATACAATAATATTTTCATAAATTCTGGCTTGCTCTGTTATAAGTAACCGGAGCTAAGGCGGGACGTCGAAGCTCAACTTTGTGGTCTAACCGCTGACTGTGCAGATAGTCTCATAACCACGCTTTGAGCGCAAGCTGAGTGGTTAAGCCGTGTCGAGCCGTTATGTGTGTTACCTCACACATGCGCGTCTCTTTCGCACTCTTTCTTCAAGGCTTAAGCAGGACTTTGATGACGCCTCGCTCGGTGGCGCGCTTCATTGCTCGAACGCCGTCGGCAAGAGCGTATTCCTCGCTGATTAAGCTCTCGACATCCACCGCGCCCGTCCGCAGTAGATCAAGCGCAGGCGCAAATCGCCCGCAGCGTGAACCCATAACGTTGATCTCGTCAACGACGATGCGCGTCGTCTCCATCCGGGTCGCTCCCTTAAAAGTTGATTTCAGGACGAGTGTGCCGCGTGGTCGCAAAAGATCGAGCGCGAGCGCAAAGCCGGACTCTGCGCCGGATGCCTCAACCGCTATGTCAAACGCGCGCGTGCGCCCTCTCGTCTGGTCAACAGTCGCCGTCTCGATTCCACGCGCGGCAGCTATGCGCAGCTTCTCAGGATGCTTGCCGACCAGCAGTATGGAAGCGCCCGTGAGCGCGAGCGCCTGCGCGCACAGGAGGCCGAGCTTTCCATCGCCGATCACGGCAACGCGTGTCTCTGCGGACACCTTCACGCGCTCCGTAATTCCATAAGCGGCGGCGAGCGGCTCGCAGAACACCGCGCTCTCGTCCGGCACATCGTCAGGCACGGGCAGGAGATTGACAATCGGCAATCGTAGAAACTCCGCATGAGCGCCATCGCGCCCGACTATCCCTAGCACCGTGCGATTCGGACAATGGCGCGCGTCACCCTCCGCGCACAGAGCGCAACGTCCGCAACCCGCGTTGATCTCGCCGACCACACGCCGCCCGACTAAAGCCTTCTCCGGCGCACTTTCAACCACGCCGACGAACTCATGCCCGATTGTGCCTTCAAACCCCGCGTAGCCGCGCACAATCTCCACGTCCGTATTGCAAATCCCACTCAACGTGACGCGCACCACCGCCTCGTCCACGCTCTGCGGCTTCCCAACCTCGGCGACGGCCAACTGGCCGCTTTCATAACGTAGAGCTTTCATAAGGGGTCAGTGGTCAGGGGTCGGGGGGCAGTAAGAGCGGATTGATACCGTCCCCTGACCCCCGACCTCCGACCCCTATCAAAAACTTTTTGTCCTCGCGTATATATTGCCGTTGCTGAGTTCGATGGTTTGCTGGCGTCCTGAAACATTGACGGGCAAGCGCCATTCGACGTTCTGCGAGCCTGAGAGCAGGGCATGCACCCACCATTTGCCCGGCCTGAGCATGACGGTCGCCTGCCCGCGCTCGTCCAGTTGTGCTTTGACAGGAACACGCCCCTGCATGCGCTCGTTCAGAAAATCTTCAAAGCGCACACCGGGGCGCGGCTCAAAGCCGTACTCGCGCTGCACAGCCGAGAGGTCAACCGGGTAAAGCTGTACGGGAATGCTCACCGGCGCGCTCGGGTCTCGCGGCGAAGGCCGCAGGACAATCAAAAGCGCCGTCTCAGTTGCAGCGTCATTGGTTGCCACAATTCCGCCGCTCGGCAGCCGGTGGTAAATGTTCCAGACCGCCCCGACGAGCGCCCCGATGAGCGCCACGCGCAGGACGGCGACGACCGTGTTGTAAGCAGGACTTCGCGTGTTCACTTAAGGTTTTCTAGTTGATTAGATTGTTCTCGCGGAGCGCCGTTTCAAGCTCTTGATTGCTCGGTGTGGAAAGAATCTGCTCGCCGAGTTTGACTGTGGGTTTGCGCTCCCTTCCGTCGTTTTGTTCTCTCACCCAACGCGCAGCCTGCTCGTCCTGTTCGATGTCAATGTAATCATAAGCCACACCCAGCTTGTCCAATTGTTCGAGCGTGCGCTGGCTATCCCCGCACCAGTCCGCGCCGTAAACCTTGACCTTATCCATTTCGTTCCCGCCTTTTCACCCGTTTGCTTATATAATAGCGAAGCCGGGCGCATTTGTCATAAATGGATTACTTCGGATGAAAATATTAACAAACCAACAACTAGCCCAATACCACACGGACGGATTTCTGGTCATAGAGAATTTCAAGAGCGCAGAGGAGTGCGCTACTTTACGTGAGCGCGCCGAAGAACTCGTCGTACAGTTCGACCCTGCGGACTACCTCTCCATTTTCTCCACGCGCGAGCAAACCCGCACGAGCGATGATTACTTTCTGGACTCCGGCGACAAGATTCGCTTCTTCTTCGAGGAAGAGGCTTTCGACGCGGAAGGGCGTTTGCGCCAGACGAAGGAACGTTCGATCAACAAGATCGGCCACGCGCTGCACGACCTCGACCCAATCTTCAATCGCTTCTCACGAACAAGAGAGCTAGCCTCGCTCGTCTCGGATTTAGGATACAAGCAACCGTTGCTCCTCCAGTCAATGTACATCTTCAAGCAGCCCAACATCGGCGGTGAAGTCACCTGTCATCAAGACGCCACATTCCTTTACACGGAGCCGCTGACTGTGACCGGCCTCTGGTTCGCGCTCGAAGATGCGACTCAGGAGAACGGCTGCCTGTGGGCGCTTCCCACCGGGCACCAGCGCGGCCTCAAATCACGTTTCTCACGCGCTGAAGGCGGCGGCACTCGATTTTCCGTTTACGACGAAAGCGCATGGCCACTCGACCAACTCGTCCCGCTCGAAGTCAAAAAGGGCACGCTCATCCTCCTCAATGGACTGCTCCCGCACATGAGCCTCACGAACCGTTCACCCAGATCGCGCCACGCCTACACCCTTCACGTCATGGAAGCCGATTGCCACTACCCGGCAGACAACTGGCTGCAACGCGCGCCTGAGATGCCGCTGCGAGGCTTCGATAAAGAAGTGATGAGTAATGAGTGAAAAGAGTAGAGCTTTCGAGCTGTCTACTTGAATGATTCATCCGGCAGCGTTGTCGCCATTACCCTTGCCGTTCCTATCTTCACTGATATATCGCTCTAAAACGCCGATGAATGCATCGAGCTTTTCTTCGGTGTGCCTGTGAGTCTCAAGCATGACTGCCACGACTTCATTCATGTGAGTTTGCGTTTGCAGCATCTGAGTTTGGGCTTGCGCTATCTCTGCCATATTCGTCTCAAGGCGAGATACGCGTTCGTCAGTTTGTTGCTGATTGGCCGCGAATTGAGCTTGCTGCTCTAAAATAAACTGCATCGCCTTTTCAAGTTCTTCGTTTGTCATATGTCACCCATCTGTCTGGAATAAAAATGAACGCTACTAGAAAATCTTGATATTCATTAAGCGAACGTGTCTAACGTCGGAGTTAAACCGCCGCGACTATGCAGCATTTAACATTGAAAATACCACGCTACGATGAAAGCCTTAATATCGAGCGGTCGGCTTGAGCGACTTGTTCGGTTGCGTTGCGATTTACTCACTCTCCTCCTGCTGATTCGTCGCTCTTGTAGGTTCAACTAACTCACTACCGTTTTTATTCTCCTCTGCTAATGCTTCTGGACTTACAAAAGAGGGAGGGAGCATCGTAATAATATCATTTGCCTTGATAGGATCTAGATAGGTTAATCCTCCCTCAAGGCGAAGAGCAATTAATGTAAGGACCGCTCTAAAATCACGAGATGCCCCCTCGAAAGCATCAAAATACTTTTCTCTAAAATCTACATATCCTTTGTATCTCATGAACGGGGCAGATAATTCTCGGACTCTATCTCTATGACTCCCAGAATTCAATGAGGAACCAGAGGTCTCATGTGCGAAACTATTCCTAATTTTTCGGACAAGATGAAGCCCTCTTGCCAATTGCGCATCAATAAGCCCAAGTCTATAGCAAACCGTGATTCGTGAACTAAAAGTTCCTAGTGGATTATCACCATCTAATAAATCATCAGCTTTAGATGTATTAGGAAGGAGTGTATGCTGTAGGAGGTGGTAAAGACCTAAATCAAGTCTGGCGGCACCAAGAATAACACTAGCCCTATCACCTTCTGCTCTGAATTCATTTAGAAAGTCTATGAACGCAAGGTATCCAGTGTCAGTGATTACTTCCTGCTTTGCGACCTCTTTTGCCATAAGCACCTCAGATTGTCGAAATTATTCAGCAGCCTAATTACCGATTAAGCCGCACGATGTGCCTTAATACCACTTTAGGCGACTTTTCCTTCAGGGAGTAGCACAGAATGAAGCGGAAGCACAATCATTTATCTGCTGCCCTAAGAAAATCTTTAGATGAAGATGAACAGACTTTGACACTGCGCCATCACGCTTGCGGCAAGAGCAATGATTTACTAAGCTGGAATTTATCAAAGATTATTGTTATTTGCTCTTAACAGAAAAGCGGTGAAATCTCTTGATTGATTCCCAGATGGATAAGTTCCGCGACGAGTGCGGCGTGTTCGGCATTTATGGTCACGCGGAGGCGGCGCGGCTCACCTATCTGGGTCTCTACGCCTTGCAGCATCGCGGGCAGGAATCCTGCGGCATCGCCTCAAGTGACGGCGCGGAACTTCGCAGTGAGCGCGCGATGGGTCTGGTCTCCGACGTGTTCAATCAAGAGAGGCTCGACCGTCTGCCCGGCGCAAGCGCCATCGGCCATGTGCGCTACTCGACCGCTGGCGAAGTCTCCATCCGCGAAGCGCAGCCCTTCCTCGTCGCCTGCCAGCACGGGCAGGTGGCCGTTTGTCACAACGGCAATCTCCCCTTTGCCACCGAAGAGAGAAAGAGGCTAGAGCGCGAAGGCGCGATCTTCTCTTCAACGTCGGACACAGAAGTTATCCTGCACGGCGTCGCACGCTCGCGCGCCGCTTCGATGATCGAAGCCATCCCCGAAGTCCTGTGCGAGACGGAAGGCGCGTTTTCGATGCTCTTCCTAACGCCCAAAGCGTTGGTTGCCATCCGCGACCCGCGCGGCTTTCGCCCATTGGCGCTGGCGCGACTGAATGATACCTGGGTGATTGCTTCCGAGACCTGCGCGTTCGATTTGATTGAGGCTCGCTACGTCCGCGATGTCGAGCCGGGCGAGATGATCGTGATTGATGAAGATGGCCTGCACTCATCGCATCCTTTACCTCTGCGCCCACACTCGATGTGCATCTTCGAGCACGTCTATTTCGCTCGTCCCGATTCCCTCATCTTCGGCCAGTCGGTCAACGAGTCGCGCCATAAGATGGGTAAGCGGCTGGCCATAGAGCATCCGTCTGATGCGGACATCGTCGTGCCTGTCCCCGACTCAGGCGTGGCGGCGGCGATTGGCTACGCGGCGCAAAGCAAGATCAGCTATCGTCAGGGCTTGGTGCGTAACCACTACGTCGGGCGCACCTTCATCGAGCCGAAGCAGTCAATCCGCTCCTTCGGCGTCCGCATCAAGCTCAATCCCGTGCGCCATCTCATCGAAGACCGCCGCGTCGTCCTGATTGATGATTCGATTGTGCGCGGCACCACATCGAAGAAGATTGTGCGGATGGTCAGGGAAGCTGGGGCGCGCGAAGTCCACATGCGGATCAGTTGCCCGCCGACCATCTCTCCTTGTTTCTATGGCGTGGACACGCCGGACAAGACCGATTTGATCGCCTCGCAGAAGTCCGTCGAAGAGATCAGGCAATTCATAGAGGCCGATTCACTCGGTTATCTTTCGCTCGAAGGCATGCTCAAAGCCACAGGTATCAGCCCTGACTCGTCATGCACCGCCTGCTGGACATGCCGCTACCCGACGCGCATCACGAAGGAAGCGGAAACGCAGTGGGCGCGCGAGCATGAACCGGTGCCTTCTGACGTGCCTGTCAGAGATGAGAGCGAGGCGGCGGTCAAATGAACCCTGAGCCGGGCTTTCGACCGCCGCCCACGCAAAACCGGCAAGCGCAACAGGGGCGTCGTCTTCTCATCGCGCTCGCCGTCGCTGGCCTCGTTCTCATCATCACCGGGATTCTCTTCATCAAGTATTGGAAGAAGGGTGAGCCGACCTCGCCCGCTCCTGCGCCATCGGGCGACGAGCTTCAGGTTCATGTCCTGAACGTCGGGCAGGGCGATTCAATCTTAATAATTGCGCCCGGTGGTAAGTCCGTCCTGGTTGACGCGGGCGCGCCCGGCAGCGGCAGGGTCATACTTGACGCGATGAAGCGCTATGGCGTTAGCCAGATTGATTTGATGATCGCCACGCACGCCCACGCAGACCACATCGGCGGCGCGGATGAAGTCATGCGCCGCACCAAAGTCAGCACCGTGCTCGATAGCCGCGTCCCGAACACGACGAAAAGCTACGAGGACTTTCTCGAAGAGATTGAGAAGAGCGGGGCGAAATATGTTGCGGCTTCCCCGGGACAAAAATTCGATCTCGGCGGAGGCGCGCAGTTGACCGTCCTCGCGCCCCTCCAACCCTTCTTCACCAAAGATCAATTGCGTTCGGGGGCAAACGAGCCGAACGCGAATTCCGTCGTCACGCGTCTGGACTATGGAGACTTTTCAATGTTGCTGACGGGTGACGCCGAAGCCGAAACCGAAGAGCGATTGATGAAGGCGGGCGCGAACTTCAAGACAAAGGTTCTCAAGGTCGGGCATCACGGGTCGCGTTATGCTTCTTCGGAAAAGTTTCTGCGGCAGGGCGGCTTTGAAGCGGCGATTATCTCCGACGGCGCGGACAATCGTTATGGACATCCCAGCCAGGATGCGCTTGAGCGCTTTAGACAGCTGGGCACGAAACTCTACCGCACGGATTTGCAGGGCGAGGTTACAATCGTCTCGCGCGGGTCTGGCTATGAGATTAAAACTGAGAGAGCGACGACCAGTGATTTGTGGGCAGGATCGCTCAACGCCAAAGGGAGATGAGGACGCAGCGGACTCGCCAAGACAACCGCGGCGAACTGGACGTGGCAGGTAAGACCAGGCACGAAGAATCGATTCTAAATCTTGCGATGATTCCAATCATTGAGTATGCATGCTGCATTTGTAAGGAAACCGTTTCCGGCGACGATCTATCTCCGAAGGCTCTTGATCCCTGCACTTTAATTCTGGTCAGCAATTTTGACCAGCCACGCGAGAAGCAGAAAGAACAACAGTTCTTCTGCCACTTTGAATGCTTTCGTAAGTTGGTAAACGACGATGGAATCATGTACATCATGGAATCTGATTTCCCCACCATGGGCGAAATTGAGCGTGATGAAGGAGAACTGATAGATGGCTGACCGGGACGAGCAATCGAAGGGCGCGGCGTCGAGACAACTTCGTGCGGAGATAGATCGAATCGAAGATGATAAGATGGCCGTCCTGCTGATTGACGACGAAGGAAAGACGCAGCTTGACGTGCCCCTCGCGTTGCTCCCCGATGGCGCATCTGATGGCGATCACCTGCGAATCACCATTTCGATTGACAGGGAATCGCGCGACGCATCAGCCAGCCGCGTGAAGAAATTGCAGGACAAGCTGGCGCAAGCCGGAGGCGCTGAGGAACAAAAGGATTTCAAGCTGTAATGAACCCGTCTGTTGGGCGTTCGCCTCGCCATCTAATATAATCGTCAGATCAAGCAGTTGGAGAGCCTCTATGAAAGCGTATCGCACCTATCTCACTATCAAAGACCCGGATCAAGTCATCCTTTCTAAATTACCTTTCCGTGCAGGAGAACGTGTTGAGGTCGTCGTGCTGGCTACAGATGAACAGCATATCGCTCGTGTTCGGGAATTAAGAGATTTATTCGCCGCCACACAATCTCTGCCACAAGCTCAAGCCCTGAGCGAAGACGAAATTCTACGCGAAGTCGAAGCTCACCGGAACGATCAATGAAAGTCATATTCCATGTTCAAAAAATTTATAATGGAATCGTGGGGCTGAGCCGCTCCGCTCAGATTTAAGCATTATGTATTATCTTACTTTCGGAAGAGGATATTTCATTGGCGCGAACTAAAGGCGGATGCGGGTGCGCGATAGCGGTGCTGGTGGTTTTTCTCGGCGCGCTTGGCTTTGTCGGCTACAAGTTTGTTCTGCCCTGGTGGAATAAGCAGCCGCCCCCGGCCTCCGGCAAAGAGCTGCGCGTGCATGTGCTGGATGTGGGGCAAGGCGATTCCATTCTCATCATCGCGCCCGAAGGCAAGACCGTCCTCGTTGACGCGGGCGATGAAAAGAACGGGAAAAAGGTGGTCGAGGCACTCAAGGCTCAGGGGGTGCAGCAGCTTGATTATTTTATCGCCACGCATACGCACCCGGATCACGTCGGCGGCGCAGCCGAAGTGTTCGGCAACTTCAAAGTAACAACGGTGCTGCATAACGATTTCCCGCCGCCGGAAGCGATTGCGAAGGACGAAGCCGCTACAGCTTCCGGCAAGGGCGCGAACAAAAAGCAAGGCGGAAAGCAGGCAGCGCCGCCCGCTAGAAACGCCGGGAGGCAAGGCAAGATTTTAGAGCTTCCGACCGTCAAGGCTTACAACAGTTTTAAGTCTGCCGTTGAGCAGACGGGCACGAAGTTCGAGAAAGCCGAGCCTGAGCAGAAGATTGAACTGGGCGGCGGCGCTATCTTGACAGTGATTGCTCCCATCCCGCCCCTCTTCACGAAAGAGAAGATAGCTGCCAGCCGCAAAGGCAACGAGTCGAACGCCAACTCCATCGTCGTGCGTCTGGACTACGGAGACTTCTCCATGCTGCTCACCGGCGACGCCGAAGAGCAGACCGAAGAACGCCTCGTCCAGAAGGAGACGAATCTTGCAGTAACCGCCCTGAAGGTCGGCCATCACGGCTCAAGGTACGCAACCTCTGAAAACTTTCTCAAGCGCGTTTTTCGCCCTGATGACGCGCAGCCGAAGGTCGCGATCATCTCGATGAGCGAGTTCAACCGCTACGGCCATCCCAATCAGGATGTGCTCAATCGCCTGAAAGCGGCTGGCGTCACGCAGCTTTATCGCACAGACTTGCAGGGCGAGATTACGATTACGACAACGGGCAAGGTTAAGGACGGCAAGCTCTACCAAATTAAGGCCGCAAAAGAAACCAAAAGCGATCTGTGGGCCGGGCGCGAAGGCGAAAAGAACGACTCTTCAAGCTCCGGCTTCATCACCTACGGCGACTACGGCCCACCACCGAGACAACGAAAGAAGTGATGAGTGATGAGTAATGAGTGATGAGTGAAAAGCTCTTAACTCATTACTCATCACTCATCACTCATCACTTCTTTATGAAACCTATTTCTTACAGCGATGCTGGCGTCTCGATTGATGCGGCGAACGTGGCGACGGAAAAGATTAAGCAACTGGCTCGCGGGACGTTCAACGCGCGGACGCTTTCCGAGATTGGCAGCTTCGGCGGGATGTTCGACGGCGCGTTTCCTTCGATGAAGCAGCCCGTGCTCGTCGCGTCGGCTGACGGCGTGGGCACGAAATTGAAGATCGCGTTTGCGACCAACACGCACAACACCATCGGGCGCGACCTGGTCAATCACTGCGTCAATGACATTCTGGTTCAGGGAGCGCGCCCGCTCTTTTTTCTGGATTACATCGCAACGGGTGTGCTCGCTCCCGAAGTGGTCGCGGGCATAGTCGAAGGTATTGCGACAGGCTGCCGGGAGAATAATTGTGTGCTGCTGGGCGGCGAGACCGCCGAGATGCCGGGCTTTTACGCGGAAGGGGAATACGATGTCGCGGGCTTTATCGTCGGCGTAGTTGACCGCGAACGGGTGATTGACGGGCAGCGAATCGTGGCGGGCGACACGGTGCTTGCGCTTCCAAGCCTCGGCCTGCACACCAACGGCTACTCGCTCGCGCGCAAGCTCTTCTTCGACGTGGCTGGATACAAAGTTGACACGCGCGTTGACGAACTAGACCAATCAATCGGCGCAAGTCTCTTGCAGCCGCACCTGAGTTATCTGCCAGCGCTCGAAGGCTTGCTCGATAAGAATCTCATTAAAGGGCTGGCGCATATTACGGGCGGCGGCTTGACTGAGAATATCCCGCGCATCCTGCCCGAAGGAACGGGCGTTCACATCACACGTGAGACATGGCCTGTGCTTCCCGTCTTCAGGTTGATGCAAAAGATCGGCAACGTTTCTGACATCGAGATGTTTCGCACCTTCAACATGGGCGTCGGGATGGTCATTATCGCCGCCCCGCCGGATGCGGAAACAATCAAAGCTCAGCTACAGGAGCGCAATGAGGCCGTCTACGAAATCGGGCGCGTGACGGAAGGCGAGCGCGAAGTCGTTATTAAATAGTTTCGAGTTTCGAGTTACGGGTTTCGAGTTAGTGTCTTTAACCCCGAAACTCGAAACTCGAAACCCGTAACTTCATATGAAAATTGGCATCTTGATTTCGGGGCGCGGCTCGAACATGCTGGCGCTGGCGGAGGCTGTCGTTGAAGGCCGCATCCCCGGCGCGGAGATTGCCGTCGTCATCTCGGATCACGCGGACGCTCCCGGCCTTGCGCTTGCCGCTGAGCGCGGCATCAAGACACTCGCCGTTGAGCGCAAGGGGCGCACGCGCGTCGAGCATGACCGCGAGATTGTTTCAGCCTTGCAGGACCATCGAGTTGATTTAGTTTGTCTCGCCGGTTACATGCGCCTGCTTTCGGTTGAATTCATCGAAGCCTTCCGTCATCGCATCCTCAATATTCATCCGAGTTTGTTGCCTTCATTTCCCGGCCTCGACGTGCATCACCAGGCCATCGAGCATGGCGTGAAGTGGACGGGCTGCACCGTCCACTTCGTTGACGAAACGCTCGACGGCGGCCCCATCATCGCGCAACGGGTCGTGCCCGTCCGCGACGACGACACTGTTGACACTCTGGCGGCGCGCATCCTCGTCGAAGAACATCAGCTCTACGCCGCAGCGGTCGCGCTTGTTGTCAGCGGCGAATATGAAATCAAGGGTCGGCGCGTCGTGCGCGGAAGAACGACGTGAGCTATTCGCTCTTCTTTTTACCGCCGAGAGCGACGGCGCGATTGAAGGCGGCATAGACCGCTTTCGAGAGCACTGTGCGCAATCCGCCTTTCTCCATCTGGTAAATGGCCTCGGCGGATGTCCCGCCGGGCGACGTGACCATGTTACGCAACTCCGCCGGATGCTTGTGCGATTCCTGCGCGAAGAGGACTGAGCCGAGCATGGTTTGCAGCACCAACTCCTGCGAGACGTGGCGCGAAAATCCCATGTGAACGCCCGCATCCGTGAGGGCTTCCATGACAAGAAAGATGTAGGTCGGGCCTGTGGCCGAGAGCGCCGTCGCCATGTCAATCATTCTCTCGCTCTCGACGTACATCTCGCGCCCTAAAGCGGCCAGCATCGCGCGCACCTGAGCTTGTTGCGCTTCGGTGACTTCCGTTGTCGCCGTCCAGGCGGTCATTCCCTGACCAATCTGCGCGGGCGTGTTCGGCATCGCACGCACCACCGCCGGATGGAGCAACTCACCGGCAATCGTTTCCAGTTTCGCGCCCGCGACAATCGAGAGCACGAGCTGATCCAGATGCAAAGCTCCCTTCAAGTCATTCAAGACAATCGGGAGTCGCTGCGGCTTGATGCCAAGGACGATGATCGAATTGGAGCGCACCTCGCTGATTGCTCCTTCGGCCTGGAGCGGCTGAGTCACAGCTTCGCGGTTGCTCTCGAAGACCTGCATGCCGTATCTCGCCTGAAGCTCTTCGCGGCGCGCGGCGCGCGGGTGGCTGCCCGTAATCTGTTCGGGCGCGACCAGTTTATGTCTGAGCAACCCGGCGATGATGGCTTCGGCCATAACGCCGCAGCCGATGAATGACAATTGTGTCCCACGAAGGGGGTTTTCGTTACCGTTTGACGATTGGTCAATTTCCTGTGAAGTGTTCATCTTATCCTTCTCTTAGCCGAAGCCGTCCGATTTTTTAAGCCATTGGAAAGATAGCGCAGCCGCTGCAAGATGCGCTACTCTATCCCGATAAATGGCAAATGGTGAATGGCGAAAAGACGCTCCGGTCTTGCCATTTGCCCTTGACCGTTTATCCTTCATCAATGATGACTATTGACGAACAACTCGCATACCTGCGCAAAGGAACGGTGGAGATCATCCGCGAGGACGACCTGCGCGCCAAACTTGAAAAGAGCGCACGAACGGGTGTGCCTCTGCGCGTCAAGCTCGGCGCTGACCCGACCGCGCCAGACATTCATCTGGGCCACACGGTCGTCATCCGCAAGCTCCGCGCGTTTCAGGAACTCGGCCACACGGTCATCTTCCTCATCGGCGATTTCACGGGGCTAATCGGCGACCCTTCAGGCAAGAGCGCCACGCGCCCGCAGCTCACGCGCGAAGCGATTGCAGAGAACGCCGAAACCTACAAGACGCAAATCTTCAAGCTGCTCGATCCTGAGAAGACCGAGATTCGCTTCAACTCCGAGTGGATGGACAAGCTCGGCTCGGACGGCTTCATCCGTCTGGCCTCGCACGTCACCGTCAAGCAAATATTAGAGCGTGACGATTTTGCCAAGCGACTCAAAGAAGAGCGTCCCATCGCGCTCCACGAATTGCTCTACCCGCTGACGCAGGCTTACGATTCGGTCGCACTCCATGCTGATGTCGAGCTTGGCGGCACAGACCAGAAATTCAATCTCCTGATGGGCAGGAATCTACAGCGCGAGTACGAGCAGGAAGCTCAAGTTGCCGTCATCATGCCGCTCCTTGTGGGCACGGACGGCGTACAGAAGATGTCGAAATCTCTCGGCAACTACATCGGCATCAACGAGCCGCCCGCCGAGATGTTCGGCAAGGTCATGTCCATCTCCGACGAACTGATGTGGCATTATTATGAGCTTTGCACTGACCTGCGCTCGGAAGAGATTGCACGTTTGCGCGCAATGGCAGAGTCAGGCGAGCGTAATCCACGCGACATCAAGGTGGAATTAGCAAAGCGCATCATCGCGGATTTTCATTCGGCTGAAGATGCGAGGCAGGCCGAAGAGGAATTTAATCGCATCTTTAAGCGCAAAGAAGTCCCCGACGAGGTCGAGAAACGCGTGATTGAAGAGGGAAGATGGAAACTGCCACGATTAATGGTTGAATACAAACTAGCCACCTCAGTAGCCGAAGCGCGACGGTTGATTGAACAAGGAGGGGTGCGCTTGAACGGGGAGAAATGCACCCGCATAGATTACGAAGTTTATTTACCGAGTGGTGAAAAAATACTTATTCAAGTCGGTAAGCGACGATTCTTAGAGTTGGAAGTCATGTAATCAATCTATTCGCATGTCAGCAGCCATCAGTAACGAAGAGACTTTAATAATCGAGACGCCGGAGCGCGTGCCGTTGCACTTCGCGCTGGCCTCGATTGGCAACCGCTTTCTGGCGTGCGCGTTCGATCATGCGTTGCAGACGCTCGCCATCGCGCTGCTTTATCTTATCTTCACTCTCGTTGACTTCGGCAGCTTGAGAGATGCGCCGAAGTGGGCGCTGGCGCTCTTTATCCTCATGGCCTTCGTCATCTGGTCGAGCTATTTTGTCCTCTTCGAGTGGCGTTGGAACGGGCAGACGCCCGGCAAGCGTTGGTTGAAATTGCGCGTCATCCGGGAGGACGGGCGGCCCATTACTTTCTGGGAAGCGGCGGTGAGAAATCTCCTGCGCCTCTTCGACATCATGCCCTTCCCTTTCTATTCCATCGGTCTCATCTCCGTCTTCATCAGCACGCGCGATCAACGCGTCGGTGATTTCGTGGCCGGAACGGTGGTGGTGCGCGAGCGCGAGACGGAAGCTCCGACCTTCAGTCAGGTCTTCAATTCTCCGGTCTCCGATACGGCGCTGCGTCGCTCGTTTAAGGCTGTTCAGTTTACAGCGGAGATTAGCTCTATCACCGAGCGCGAGATTGAGGTGGTCGAAACATACCTGCGCCGCCGCTATGACTTGCCCGATCAGGCGCGGATGTGGATGGCTTGGCGTGTGGCGATGCCTCTGCTTTACAAATTGCGCCCCGCTTATGAACTGGCGACTTTTACCTATGAAGGTTTTTTAGAAGAACTGCTCCATCGCTATCGCGCCAAGAACCGCTTCAAAAAATAAGAGCCGATGCTGCCAGAAAAGCATCGGCCCTTAGTGTTTCATCTCAGCGGAGATTCATGCGGATTACTTCTGCCACTCGACAGGGAAAAGCGCGCCAGCCTTCTCAGCATCAAGTTTTAATCCGACCAGAGTTGCCGCACGCGCCATGACCGGGTCGCGTTGCGCCGCCAGATCAGCCGCGGTCGGCAACAACAACTCGTCGGGTGTGACGCCGACGTGCTCCAGACTCTTACCGTCGGTCATGATGACATCTGCATTTGTCACACTCACGGCATAGGATTTGACGATCTCAAGCCCCACGTCATGCGGGTAGGTCGAACTCTGCATGACTGCGCCCGCTGAACGGTCGCCGATTACGATGCCACGCTTCTCAAGTTGAATGACGCGCGCGAAAATCTCCGCGGCTGACCCTGACCCACTGTCAATTAAGACCACGAGTTGACCCTTGAAAATACTGCCGCCCCGCGTCTTGGCAATTTCAGGCTTCACTTCCTTGCGGTACTTCGTCTCACCGATTTTCACATCGTGATCGAAAAAGTAGCCGAGCATGCGATTGAGCATGACCACGTAGCCGCCGCCGTTGCCACGCAAATCCAAAATGAGCGCCTTGCCTTTTTTGGCGCGCCCCATCTTCGCATCTACGTCGCTCTCCTCATAAGTGTCGAACCCGGGCATTTTCCAGATCACCGCATCGTCTTGCTCGTAGAAGCGATGACGATGAAGCCGAGCCTCGTCTTCAGCTTCGATGATGAATTTCCACCACTTGGTGACATCGGTGAGGTCCTTTAATCGCTGGCCGCTCTGCACCCTGGCTAACACATCAAGCTGGCGCTCCTGCCCATCGGGCTTTTTGACGACGAGGCGCATTCCCGCTCTGGGCTTCAAGGTGTAGTAGCTATACTGAATCTTCCAGAGATTTTCGCGCGTCGGCTGAAAACCGTCTATAGACCAAACCTCGTCTCCAACTTTCAAGCCCTTCACCTCTGCGTCACTCTTCGGCTTGATGGCCGTGACAAAACAA
Source organism: uncultured Acidobacteriota bacterium (assembly GCA_963811065.1). Lineage (GTDB taxonomy): Bacteria > Acidobacteriota > Blastocatellia > Pyrinomonadales > Pyrinomonadaceae > QHXM01. The sequence continues at coordinate 345,132 of CAWEPR010000004.1, read as the reverse complement.
CGGTCTCCAACCATCTCCATCTGCCATCCGTATTCAACCTTTGCCGCGCGCGATGGCGGGATGAAGTAGAGATGCGAATCGTTAAAGTCAATTAAGGTCTGCGCGATGATTCCGAAGATTTGACCATTCGATGTGGCCTTCTTGATCTTCTCGTCAGCCTCCTTGAAACGCGCTTCCAGATCAATGCCGTGAAAGGCCGGGTCGTAGTAATTTTTCTGAATATCCAGCCTGACCATCTTAAGCATCTCGCGGCCACTGTCGCGGTCATAGCTACTGATTGATTGCGACTGTGCCGGGCGAAAAATGCCTGAGACCAGCATCAGGCAGAGAGCGGCGATGATGGATACACGCACACCAATCTTAAAGGGAAAAGACTTTCTAATACTCAAAACGGGAACTCCTTAAAATCAATTGTTGTTCGGGATAAGAGCCACAGTTGTCGGAATAGGCTACTGAGGGCGGCTTCAGACGCGCGGCATCTTAGCATGACAATTACGGAGATTAAAGTCGCCAGATTCTGTCTCATTCGCCGTCAAACAGATCGAAGTGCCCCGCGCTGCGAAATTCTTCAAAAGAGCGAAATTGACGGCCTCGCGGTCGTTTGCTACTCTGGACTGTTTCGGATTACACCAGTATCTCAACCATAGAAAGGCGAACTAAAAGAAATGTCTCGTGATGTCTTTATTCTGGGGGGAAAGCGCACACCGATGGGCGAGTATGTCGGCGCGCTGAAGGATATTTCGGCAATTGATCTCGGCGCGGTGGCCGCGCGCGGCGCACTGGAATCCACAGGGGTTGCCCCGGACGAGATTGATCACACGATTATGGGGAATGCGCTGCAAACTTCGGGCGACGCCATCTACGGCGCGCGCCACGTTGCTCTGAAAGCTGGCGTGCCCTTTGATCGTCCCGCGCTGACCGTCAATCGTCTTTGCGGCAGCGGCATTCAATCAATCATTTCGGGCGCGCAAATGATTCAGCTTGATGAAGCGCAGACGGCGCTCGTGGGCGGCATGGAATCAATGTCACAAGCCCCGCACGTTATCCGCGGTGCGCGCGCAGGCTTCGCTCTCGGACAGGGTAAGCTCGAAGATAGTTTGATGGTCGCGCTCCTTGATACCTACTGCAACCTCCCGATGGCGGGCACGGCTGAGAATCTTGCGCGCCGCCACGAAATCTCGCGCGAGGAGCAGGACAAGTATGCGCTGCGGTCGCAAACTGAGGCCAAGCGCGCTTTGGATGCCGGAGTCTTCGCTGAAGAGATCGTCCCCGTCGAAATCAAGACGCGCAAGGGCACGGACATCTTCTCGGCGGACGACCATCTGCGCCCTGACACGACGCTTGAGGGCCTGGCGAAACTTCGTCCCGCTTTCAGCAAAGACGGCTTCGTCACGGCGGGCAATGCTTCCGGCATCGTTGATGGCGCAGCGGCGCTCGTCATCGCTGGCGAAGAGTATGTCAAAGCGCGCGACATTAAGCCCCTGGGTCGCATCGTCAGTTGGGCTTACGCTGGAGTCGAGCCTGAGATTATGGGTATCGGCCCTGTGCCTGCGACCCGTTTGGCTCTGGAGAAGGCCGGATTGAAACTCGAAGAGATTGATCTCGTCGAGGTCAACGAAGCTTTCGCGGCGCAGTATCTCGCCGTCGAGAAAGAACTGGGACTTGACCGTTCGCGCACGAACGTCAACGGTGGAGCCATCGCACTCGGCCATCCGCTCGGCGCATCCGGCACACGCCTCGTTCTGACCATGCTCAACGAACTCGGGCGGCGGGGTGGTCGCTACGGGCTGGCAACAGCCTGCATCGGCGGTGGCCAGGGCATCGCCATTATCTGTGAGAGAATGTAAGAAATAGGGGTCGGGAGTCGGGGGTCAGAGGTCGGAAGACAGAAACAAAAAGCAGAGAACCGCTATCGTTTTCATCCTGACCACTGACCCCCGACCCTCGGCCCCAGCTCTTTTGTTTCCCGTTTCTCGTATAAAATCCAAAATTTTGAGTGTGGAATTATCCCCGGCGCTGCCCTTTGGGAGATAACTCCTGCTAAATCCTACGCTTCTGTTAGGTCGCCGTTTCCTTCTCTCTCCCGGCATAGGTTTTGCCATAAAACATTGGTTGCGTGTGTCTACTGCGGACTTTGAAATCAGACTGAAGCGCACAATCGTGGAACATGATAATTTAACCGGACGTTCATCTACGAGTAAGGCTTGCGTAAATGAGTTCCGACATGATAGAAGGTTGATTCTTACACCAGCGTAATCATCGGTTCGGTGTCACGCCTCTTGAGATCAGCAGTTCTAAAACGTTTTTGGAATCTACGACAACATTCTTCTGCGCCCGGCTTACGCGCGGGCAAACAACTTCAACTCTCAGCAATTGCTCTTTAAGGAGTTCCCCAATATGCACAAATTCTTTCGGCTCTCTATGGCCACGCTCCTCGTCTTTACGTTGAGCGCGTTGGCCTTTGCCCAGTCCACGACGACGGGCGCTATCGGCCTCGTCGTCACAGACCAGCAAGGTGCGGTTGTGCCGAACGCCACCGTCACCGTTCGCAATGTCGAAACTAATAAAGAAGACACTGCCACCACCGACAGCGAAGGCCGCGCCCGTGTGGTCAATCTTCAACCCGGCACTTACTCCGTGACCATTAATTCGTCGGGCTTCGGCGCGTTCACGCAGGATAAGGTCGTGGTCGAAGTCGGCTCTGTGACTTCGCTTGAAGCTCCCCTGACAGTTGGAGGTCAAACGGCCAATGTCGAGGTGACATCCGAAGCTCCCGTCATCAACACGACGCAGCAGGACTTTGCCTCTAACATTAACCAGACTTCGATCAACGAACTTCCGATTAATGGTCGCCGCTGGTCTAACTTCGCTCTGCTCACGCCGGGCGCAGTGCCTGACGGTGCTTTCGGCTTGATCAGTTTCCGTGGCGTTTCCGGTCTCTTGAACAACAACACGGTTGACGGCGGAGATAACAACCAGGCCTTCTTTTCGGAAGAGCGCGGACGCACGCGCATCCCCTACGTCATCAGCCAGGCTTCGATTCGTGAGTTCCAGGTCAACACCTCGAACTATTCCGCGGAGTACGGGCGCGCGGCGGGCGGCGTTGTCAACGCCATCACCAAGAGCGGCACCAACGAGTTTCACGGTCAGGTCTTCTTCTATGACCGCGATAACAAATGGGGAGCGCGCAACGCCTTCAGCTTCCAGACAATCGGCACTCCGCCCAACACAGAGATTGTCGGATTGAAACCGGAGGACCGCAGGCTTCAGTTCGGTGGTGCAATCGGTGGCCCCATCGTCAAAGACAAGCTCTTCTTCTTTTTCAGTTACGACCAGCAGAAGCAGGATTTCCCGGCGGTTGCTGCCGAGACACTCGGCTCCTTCAATCTCACCACCGCTAATATTGCGACGCTGACCACTCGTGGCGTCACCGCAGCGCAGCGCAATGCCGGACTCGCGTTTTTGCAGGGCTTGACCGGTTTGGTTCCGCGCACACGCGATCAGTATATTATTCTTCCGAAAATTGACTGGCAGATCAACTCGAACAACACCTTCACCGCGACGTACAATCGCCTGCGCGCGGAATCGCCAGCGGGTATCCAATCGCAGGCCGTCGTGAATCGCGGCATCGCCAGTTTCGGCGACGACTTCGTGAATGTTGATTCGCTCAACTTGCGTTTGTCCTCGACGATTTCGCCCGTCTTACTTAACGAAGCGCGATTCCAGTGGGGCCGTGACAACGAGTTCCAGCTCAGCCAGCCTCCTGCGCCCGGCGAGCCGACGACCGGCATCAATGGTCGTCCCCCCTCAGTCGCCGTCGGCGGCGTCATCACCTTCGGTAAGCCCAACTTCCTTGAGCGCAAGTCCTATCCGGACGAGAAGCGTTGGCAGTATGCCGACACGATGACGTATTCGAGGGGCAATCACACCTTCAAGTTTGGCGGAGACATCAACCGCGTCAGTGACTTGCTTGATAATCTGTTTCAGGAAGGCGGCGCTTACAGCTACAGCAATCTAGTGGACTTCCTGAGCGATTTCGCGATTCCTTCGGGCAGGCGTTACTCCAGCTACAATCAGGGATTCGGCCCGACGGCTTTCAAGTTCAACACCACGGACTACAACTTTTTCTTTCAGGATGACATTCGCGTCAGTCCGAGACTGACGGTGAATCTGGGACTGCGCTACGAGTACGAGCAACTGCCCAGCCCGCAGATTCCCAACCCGCTCGCTCCGCAAACGAACGTTTTTCCGGCTGACAAGAACAACTTCGGTCCGCGCTTCGGTTTCGCCTACGACATTACGGGCGATGGCAAGACCTCCGTGCGCGGCGGTTACGGCATTTACTATGGCCGCGTCATCAATTCGACCATCTCGAATGCCATCACCAACACGGGCGTCTCCACGGGGCAGCTCCAGTTCACCTTCTTGCCAACCACGGCGGGGGCTCCGCTCTATCCAAACACTTTAGCCGCGCCGCCAACCGGCGCAACGACGACGCGTCCGGACATCATCCAGTTCGCGCCGAATATGGCGAATCCGCAGATTCATCAGATGGATTTAGTGTTCGAGCGCGAGATTGCCAGCAATACGGTGGTCTCCGTCTCGTTCCTCGCCAGCCTCGGTCGCAGGCTTCCCACCTTCGTGGACACGAACCTGAACTTCCCGACGCAGTTCACCCCCTACACGGTCGTCGGCGGCGATCTCAATGGGCAGGTTTTCCGCTTCCCGCGTTACACCACCCGTCCGAATGCCAATTTCGGGCGTACCACCGAGATTCGCAGCACCATCAAGTCCGAATACGAGGCGCTGGTGTTGCAACTCAATCGCCGCTTGAACAAGGGACTTCAGTTCCAGGTCAACTATACGAGGTCAAGAGCGACCGATACGGGACAGGGCTCGCAGACCTTCACCTCGCCCAACGTGCCGCTTGATCCGAACGACTATAGCCTTGAGTCCGGACCGGCGAACTTCGATATTCCGCACAGGTTTGTGGCGAGCGTGGTCTGGAATCCGAAGTTCTTCTCCGATACTTCGGACAACAAGGTAGGACGGGCGATTTTCAACGGCTTTACCATTGCGCCCATCGTGCAGATCTCTTCGGGTCGCCCGAACTCGGCTGCTGTCAGCGGCAACGCGCCCGCTTGCACCGTCGCGGCGATCTGCGGTGGGGCTGCGCTTACTGCTGCGGCCAGCACCGGCATCTACGGCGCGGGTGGTGATAATCGCTTCCCGATCTTTGGACGCAATTCATTCCGCTTCCCGAAGACGGTCAACGTTGATTTGCGCATCTCGCGCCGCTTCCGCTTTTCGGAATCAATGAACCTGGAGATTCTGGCTGAAGGCTTCAACATCTTCAACCGCGTTAATGTCACTAACCGTGGGACGCGTTTGTACTCCATCTCCACGGCGACGGCCATCAACGCGCCGGGCGTGCCGGTAGGCTCGCCTATTCTCATCGTTGACCCGCTCTTTACAGTTCCGAATGAAGCGGGCAACACAATCTTCCGCGAGCGGCAGATTCAGTTTGCCGCGCGTTTCGAGTTCTAACAGGAAGAGAAGCTACAAAACTACAGGGTGCGTTCTTGAAAGGGAACGCACCCTTTTTCTTTTCCGAGCGACCGCGCTGATCTTCCTCCCTGTTGGAAAAATTCCCACACGCGCCCAGGTTTCTGCTAAGATATTTTCGCCCCGCGTGGCTCGCTTCCCGGCAGCCGCCCGCAAGCCTCAGAAAATTGATTCGCATGGAACAGCCAGATTTCTCCCCGATAGATACAGTCGGCAATCGTTTGTTGCCGGTTCAGCCAGACTCTGCCTCAGTCCTGAGCGCGGCGTTCTTCGCGCTGCCCGACGCCTTTTATCTCTTCGACGCCGACAAGCATTTGAGCCGGACAAATCAAGCGGGAGCGCTCCTTGAAAGAACGGAGGCTGAGGCTCTGATGGGACGCCGTTGCTGCCAGATGTTCTGGCGCGTCGAGGGCGCACCGGAGTGCCTTGTCGAGCGCGCGCTCGCGAGCGGTGAAAAGGTTGAAGTAGAAATTCTGGCGGGTGAGCGTGGTGATCGCCCGACGCTGATGATCGTCGTTCCGCTGCGTGATACGCAAGACGCTTTGACCGGAAGCGCGATGGTCGTCGCACGCGACATCTCGGAACTGCGCCGCGCCGAAGCCGAAGCCTTCGAGCATAAGGCTTTCATGGCGAGCCTCGCCGATTTGATACCCGATGAAATCTATGCGCTCGACACACAGGGTCGGATCACATGGATGAACGAGCGCGCCGAAGCAGCCAACGGCCTGATGCTCACCGCTCTTATCGGCAGGCAGTTTGACGAGATCGTTTCTCCTGAATCGAGGGACGCGGTGGGTGCGAACGTCAAGAAGACGCTCGCGGGCGACGACACTCAGGGCGAGATTCAAGCCGTGCGTGCTGGAGATGACGCTGTGCGGTTTGTTGAAGCCCATACCTCGCCGCTCTGGAAAGACGGCTCGGTCGCGGGCGCGCTCGTCTTCCTGCGTGATCTGACGGAGCGCAAACGCACACATGAGCGCATGGCGCAATCGGATAAGCTGCGGGCCGTCGGTGAGTTGGCAGCGGGCGTGGCTCATAACTTGAACAACTCGTTGACGGTCATACAGGGACGCGCGCAACTCCTGCAACGCCGCGCCACCGATGAAGCCACGTCGAAGAGTCTGGAAGTGATTGTGCAGGCTGTCGCGGACGGCTCGCAGACGCTGCGTCGCATTCTCGATTTCGCGCGCCGCGAGCAGGCGAAAGAGTTTGCTCCGCTTGACCTGACAGAGCTAATTGCGACGAGCGTCGAGATTGCGAAACCGAAGTGGCATCGCAAGTCCGGCTCTGGGCCGGGAAGCGTTAACGTCCGCGTGGAGACTCGCAGCCCCGTTCACGTCCTTGGCGAAAAAGCAGAGTTGCGCGAGGTCGTTCTTAATCTTCTTTTTAACGCGGTGGACGCCATGCCCGACGGCGGCGAGATAGAGATCGGCACGCGCGCCGAACTCGATAGCGCCTGCTTCTGGGTCGCGGACACAGGGCTTGGGATGCCGCCTGAGACCATCGCGCGCATCTTCGAGCCTTTCTACACGACCAAAGGTGAAGGCGGAACAGGTCTGGGACTCTCGGCCTCGCACGGAATCATCACGCGCCATCAGGGGCAGATCATGGTCGTCAGCGAACCGGGCTCAGGCACTCGCTTTGAAGTCAGGCTGCCGGTCTATGAAAAGTAGGACAGGCATTCCTGCCTGTCATTGAGCGCCGTAGGCGCGAATACTTATTAGCTAATCTCAAGAGCGCGCTTACGCACGCTACGACAGACAGGAATGTCTGTCCTACTAGCAAGCATCGAGCGACAAAAATGTATGGAAACGCGCTTGGTGGCAACCTTGCTCGTCTCTCTTGAGATGCCTTGCCCATCGCTTTCTCTTCAACAACTTACCTGCTGAAAAAGCCTGTTTGATTCCTGTCGTCTTCGCTGGCACATTGCTTGCCATTTTGATGAAGCAACCACGGAACGCGAGCGCAAAGGTGCTAACGGCTCGCGCTCCACATTGATAGGAGTCGCGAAAGGGAGGATTGTAATCATGGGTCTACCGAACAAGGATGAGGTTGAAGGCAAATTCGACCAGGTCAAAGGCGCTGTGAAAGAGAACGTCGGTCGAGCGATAGATGACAAAGAAATGGAGACTGAAGGAGCAGCCGACCGTGCTGGCGGCAATCTTCAGGAGGGATATGGAACAGCCAAACGCAAAGTTGGCGAAGCTATCGAGGATGTAGGTAAAGCTGTCGGCAAATAACTTTTGCCAGCAGCGGCCAGCAACAAGAGCCTCGGAGGAGTTTAGGCAAACTCCTCCGAGGCTCTTTTATTAGTATCTCAAACTAGCGCGACTCAGGCTGCTCTTTGGCGCGCGGCGCGTCGTCCGCCTTTGGCGGAACTTTTTTTCTGTTTAGCAGAACCTTGTTCCGCCGTCTGGCTTTCCGCCATTCGTGCAAACCGCTTGAGTTCTTCGTCTATCTGCTCTTCAGGATCGTTGCCCAGCAGATGCGCGATGAGCGAGCCGAGCCGACCGGCTGGCGGCTCGTATCCTAAAGAGAGATGCATTCGCGTCGCGCCGCTCTCGGTCTCCTCAAAGGTGACATCGCCCTCCATCTCGACATCGCCTCTGACGGTCTTCCACGCGATTCGACGCTCCGGTTCAAACGCAGTCGTCTCTGCCTCCCACTCGACGTTCATCAGAGGCGAATGGGCAGTCCATTTTGTGTAACGATCATCTACGCGGCGCACCTCTTTGAGACTCTTCATCCACTCTGGAAACTTCTCGAAATCGCTGTAGAGACCGAACACCACGCTGATGGGCGCATTGATCTCAATGACCTTCTCTATTCTTTCCATAGCGAGACTCCGTTTCGGACGATGGATGATAGACTATAGACGATAAAGACAAGTAGCTTGGCAATCGTCCATCGTCTATGGTCTATTCCTGCCGCACATGCTCCGCTCCGAGGTCTTCCAGAAACTTTTGCAGGTTGTCGGCATCGGTATCGCTTCTGGCTTCGACGCCGAGCAGGATGCCGCCGCTGCGAATGCCTGCGTCGTAAACTCTGGCGCGATGCTCCGGGATGCCTGCGCCGATGAGCGCGCCGACGATGCCGCCCGTCGCCGCGCCCGCGCCCGCTCCGGCCAGCGCCGCCACAATCGGCCCGGCGACTACCAGCCCCAGACCCGGAATGGCAATTGAAGTTCCAACCGCGACGATTGCCGCGAGCACTGCGCCGATGGTTCCACCGACCGCTCCGCCGATGCCTGCACCGTCCGCCGCGTGCGAACGGGTCTCAACAGCAAACTCTTTGCTCTTCGTCGAGTCGGACATCAAGACGCTGATCTCGTCGCGCGTGTAGCCGCGTTTCGTCAGCGCATCTACGGCTGCTTCTGCCGCCGGGCGTGTTTTGAAAAGTCCTGTGACCAATGTCGTTTTAGTAGCCATGAATGTTATCACTCCTTCGATAGTTAAAATTCTTCAAAAGCCGAAAGTAAGCGCATTTGAATCTGCTTTATAGACGGCAATCACTGTGCCGACCATTCGCGTCTTCGGCCCTGCGATAGGGGATCTTGTTGGGGAATGCCCGTAATGTTGAAACAGCCGGGCCCCCGCTGTCAACTATCTGCCGGAAGGGGATGTCTCCGCCACTCGCTCGGCGTATCAAAGCAAAACAAGGAAAGCCGATTTGTCTTCGCGCAGCAGCCTTTTTCGGACACTCGAACATGACAGTCTGGAGTCTAAAGCTTTAAGAAGTCCGCTTTACACTTTACGACTCCAGACTCTAGACTCCAAGCTCCAGACTCATTACCAGGGAGAGCGGAATGATCAAGGCAGTCATCTTCGACATTGATGGGACGCTCGTTGATTCGGTTGATTTACATGCGCGAGCATGGCAGGAAACCTTCAGGCATTTTGGGAAAGAGATTCCCTTTGAAGAGGTGCGCCACCAGATCGGCAAGGGGGGCGATCAACTCATGCCCGTCTTCTTCTCGAAAGAGGAGCTGGACGCGAAAGGCTCCGAGATGGAGAAGTATCGGGGCGAACTGTTCAAGCGCGACTATCTTCCGCAGGTGCGCGCCTTCGCAGGTGTCCGCGAGCTATTTCAGAAGCTCAAGGATGACGGACTGCATCTGGCCCTGGCTTCATCCGCCAAACAGGAAGAGTTGAAGGCATACAAAAGAATCGCCAACATCGAAGACCTCGTGGAAGAAGAGACTTCATCGGATGATGCCGACAAGTCGAAACCGCATCCGGACATCTTCGAAGCCGCCATGGAGCGTTTGGGTGACATCGAAGCCCGTGAAGCAATCGTCGTCGGCGATACGCCTTACGACGCGGAAGCGGCAGGCAAGATAAACTTACGAACCATCGGCGTGCTCTGCGGCGGTTTCCCCGAAGCGGAATTGAAAGCGGCAGGCTGCGTCCAAATCTACAAAGACCCGGCTGACCTGCTCGCTCACTACGATGACTCCTTCATAATGCAAAATTAAAAATTAAAAATGCAAAAGGAAGGCAAAAAGCTTCTTTTAGTTTATTGTGGTTTCAGCCACACTTTTGCATTTTTAATTTTGCATTTTTAATTTCAAAGTTGAGAATCCTGCACCTCAGTTCGGCTCGCTCGCTCGGCGGCGGCGAAAGGCATCTGGCCGATTTGGCCTGCGCTCTCGTTGCTCGCGGGCACGAAGTTTATGCTGCGCTTCCTCCTCGTTCCCCGCTTCGTGATGAACTTGATTGTCTGCCCGCCGCGAACGTCTTAACTTTGCGTCTCCGCAACTCGCTCGACCTCACCAGCGCAATGGAACTCGCGCGACGGGTGCGCGAACACAAAATAGAGATCGTTCACGCTCACGTGGCGCGCGACTATCCGCTGGCGGCGCTCGCCGTTTGGCGCAGTCGGCAGACAAAGCTCATCATCACACGCCACGTTCTTTTTCGGCTTAACAGGGTGCACGCTCTCACGTTTCGTCACGTCCGCCGCGTTATCGCCGTCTCCCAGGCAGTCGAGCGCGCTCTCATCGCCCAAAAGATTTTTCCGGCGCGCAAGCTCACCGTCATTCCTAACGGCATAGACTTTCACCGCTTCGACACGAGCCTTCAAGGCTTCGACCGTGAAGCCTTCCGGCGTCGGATGAACATCCCACGGGGAAGTTCGCTCGTTGGAACTGTCGGAGAGATTAAGCGACAGAAAGGCCATGAAGAATATTTACGCGCAGCAGCCATCATCGCGCGCGAGCATAAAGACACGCATTTCATCATCGCGGGCGCGGACACAACCAGCACGGGCGCGCATCGTGCGGCTCTCGACCAACTTGTCAATGAACTCGGCCTGACGAAGCGTGTGCATTTCACCGGCTGGATTGACGAAGTTGCGCCGCTCATGGCCGCGCTCGACGTTTACGTCTCCGCTTCACACACGGAATCATTCGGGTTGGCGATAGTCGAAGCGATGGCGGCGGGGCTGCCCGTAGTTGCGACCGCAACCGAAGGCGCGCGTGAGATTATTGAGCATGAAGAAACGGGCGTGATCGTCCCCCCTGGCAACCCGGAAGCGCTGGCATCCGCTGTGCTGCATCTGCTCAGAGACAAAGATCAGCGAGCGCGCCTCGGCACACTCGCTCGCGCACAGGCGCGCGCACGCTTTAGCCTCGACCGCATGGTTGACGAGACGGAACAAGTCTATTTTGAAACGATGAAGTCGGAGCGATAAATTGTATGGGCAGTTTCGATTGCGGAATGCGGATTTCGGATTGTGGATTGGAAAGCAATGCCTTCTTCAATCCGCAATCGCTAGAGCGCGTCAATCTTCGCGGCGAGGATGAAGTCGCTTTCGGTGAGGCCGTCAATCTTGTGCGTCCAGATGGAAACTTCAGCATGCCCCCAGCCGAAAAAGATGTCCGGGTGATGTCCCTGCGTTTCCGCCAACTCTCCGATGCGATTGACGAAGCTGAGAGATTCGCGGAAATTCTCAAACTCGAAAGATTTCCGCAGGTGATGCTGTTCGACAACTTCCCAGCCGTTTAGTTCCTTGATGAGATTTTTTATCTCCTGCCCCTTGAGCGGCGGCACTCCGCCACGGCACGGCACGCAGTCTCGGCTCGCCAGTTCAGACATCGTTTTATCTCCTCCGTCTATAGCTTTCATTGAACCCGGACGCGCACGCGTGGCCCAAGCGAAACAGGAAAGAGTGTTCGCTCTTCATCTTTTATCAGGCGTTCTCATTCTTCGGCGCACGGACGACTTCAACTGAACAGTGAGCGCGCGCCGCTACAGCCGCCGAGACGCTGCCGAGCAGGAATCGCTCAAAGCGATTGTTGAAACCTGTCGAGCCGACAAAGATTGAGTTTGCTCCGTGCTTTTCAGCCTCCGCTACCAGAACGCGCTTCGGGTCGCCATGCAGAATTACTGCCGACGCTGTCAGTTGCGCCGGGCGCAACATCTCCAACATGCTGTCCGCAATCTTCTCCGGCCACGCGCGGTTCTCTTTGTCGCTCTCTACGGGTTCGGAGATAGCCGACGCCGCGATGTCTTCCACGACGACCACCCGCGCTTCGCTCGCGGTCGGCCATTGGCGTATCGCTACTGCGCGCACAGCCGCTTCCGAGCCGGGAGAGCCGTCTACGCCGATATAAATATTCGCTGGCGCATCCTCAACCCCGACCCGACCACGCGCGACACGCACCGAGCAACGAGCTTCGGTCAAGACCTTTTGCGACACGCTGCCGAGAACGAATCTACCGAGTGCGGAGCGGCCATGCGAACCGACTACGATCAAATCCGGCTTCCATGTGTCGGCGCGGCTAATCACCTCCCACGCGGGCGAGCCGTTCGACACCTCCGCGCCTACTTCCCATTCTGGAAAACTCTTTTGCAGTTGTTCTCCGGCTTGTTGTGCTAACCGAAGCGCTTTCTCGATTGACTGTGAGCGTTTCGCATACTTCTTCGGAAGGGCGGCGGGATTTTGGGTTCCTGTTACCGCTTCCTCCATCTCGTGGCTTGACGGCGGCGGCAGCCAAACCTCCGCGACTGAAAGGACGAGCGCTTCAACATTGCGGCGCGGCAGACCCGCTCGCCGTAGATCATCCAACGCGACATCAGCGCAATCAGACCCATCGTAAGCGATTAGTATTCTCATCGTTCCGTTTATCATCTGTGCCTCATCTATCGCCAAGATTTTTCTCCGGCCATCTTAGCCCCCTCTGGACATGCGAATTGAAATTATTATATGCGTTCACTTGATGAGAAGGCCAACCGCGCCGGAATCCTAAACAGCTCTGCGGGCTTGCCCAAAAACCGCACAAGCGGATAGTCTTACACGCTAAGCTCTCAGTTTTTAATTTTCAGTTTTCAGTTTCCAGCAGGAAGCCGCTAAACCTTGCTGAAAACTGAAAACTGAAAACTGACTACTTTTTTTAAGGAGAACCGCTCGTGGCAGTCATCCAGCCCTTTCGCGCTCTGCGCCCGCCGTCCGACAAGGTGGCGCAGGTCGCCAGTCCGCCTTACGATGTCGTCAGCACGGAAGAAGCGCGCACGCTCGCGGCTGACAATCCGCTGAGCTTTCTGCACGTCTCGCGCCCCGAAATTGATCTGCCCGCAGGCACAGACCTCTACTCGGACGCGGTCTACCGGAAAGCCGCAGACAATTTTGAGAAGCTCGTGAAAGAATGCCCGCTCGAACAGGAAGAGACGCCGAGCATCTATCTTTATCGTCTGATTATGGGCGGGCACGAACAGATTGGCATCGTCGCCTGCTGCTCCGTTGACGAATACGACAACAACAAGATTCGCAAGCACGAGCGCACGCGCCGCGACAAAGAGGACGACCGCACGCGCCACATGCTGACCCTGAACTCGCAAACCGGCCCGGTCTTTCTCACCTATCGCGCTCAGGAAGAGATAGACACGATGGTCATGGAGACAACCATCTCAGATGCCCTCTACGATTTCACAGCCCCGGACGGCATCCAGCACACCATCTGGCGTGCGCCCGACCCCGTGCGCTTCGTTCAGGCTTTCCGTGAAGTGCCGCTGCTTTATATCGCGGACGGCCATCACCGCGCGGCGAGCGCCAGTCGCGCCCGTGCCGAACTAAAGGAGCGCAGCTTCGGGCACACGGGCGATGAAGAGTACAACTTTTTCCTCACAGTGATCTTCCCTGACAATCAATTGCAGATACTTCCCTACAATCGCGTTGTGCGCGATTTGAACGACCAGACGGCGGGCGAGTTTTTCCTGAACGTCAAAACAAAATTCGACGTGACGGAAGATGCTCCGCCCACGCCTGCGCGTCCCGGCCAGTGGAGCATGTATTTCGTCAAACGCTGGTACGGCCTGACGCTCAAAGACGGGACAAGGCAGACGGATGACCCTGTGGCCTCGCTCGACGTGAGCCTTTTGCAGGATCATCTGCTTGACCCGATCCTCGGCATCAAGGATGTTCGCACAGACAAGCGCATAGATTTCATCGGCGGCATTCGTGGCACTGAAGAGCTTGAAAAGCTCGTTGACGAAGGCCATGCTGCCGTCGCTTTCTCGCTTTACCCGACGACCATCGCTGACCTGCTGCGGGTCTCCGACGCCGACGGCATCATGCCGCCCAAGTCAACCTGGTTCGAGCCGAAACTAAGAGACGGAATTTTGATCCATAACATTTAAGAGTAATCAGTAGTCAGTAATCAGCAATCAGTAAAAGCTGAAACTGACTACTGATTACTGACTACTGATTACTATGAAAGTTCTGATAGCTGATAAATTCGAGCAGTCGGGGCGCGATGGGTTGGCCGCGATTGGATGCGAAGTGACGTTTCAGCCCGATTTGAAGGACGAGGCGCTGGTTGAGGCCATCGGGCGATTAAACCCGGATGTGTTGGTCGTGCGCTCGACGAAGGTCACGGAAGCCGCGCTCGCGGCGGGCACGTTGAAGCTGGTCGTGCGCGCGGGCGCGGGCTACAACACGATTGACGTGGCGGCGGCCTCGCGTCGCGGCATCTACGTCTCAAACTGTCCCGGCAAGAACGCCATCGCCGTCGCCGAACTAGCCTTTGCCCTGGTGCTCGCGCTCGACCGTCGCATCGCGGATAACGTCATCGCTCTGCGGCGCGGCGAATGGAACAAGAAAGAGTTTTCCAAAGCGCGCGGGCTGTACGGGCGAACGCTGGGCCTGATCGGGACGGGGCAGATCGGGCAGGAGATGATTCCGCGCGCGCGTGCTTTCGGCATGAACGTCATCGCATGGAGTCGCAGCCTGACACAGGAGCGTGCCGCCGCTCTCAATGTCGAGCGCATTGACACTCCGCAGGAAGTCGCGCGCCGCGCAGATGTGTTGAGCGTGCATCTCGCTTTGAAGCCAGAGACGCGCTCGCTTGTTGGCGCGGACATTTTCAACTCGATGAAAGAAGGAGCAATCTTCATCAACACGTCGCGCGGCGAGGTCGTGGATCAGGCGGCGCTCGCGCACGCTCTCAAGACGCGCGGGATTCGCGCGGGGCTGGACGTTTTCGCGGCGGAACCGACTTCTGCCGTCGGTGAATTCACAGACGAGATTGTGAAAGAAGAGAATCTCTACGGCACGCACCACATCGGCGCTTCGACCGATCAGGCGCAGGAGGCGATTGCCGCCGAGACCGTCCGTATCGTTCAATCTTTCAAAGAGACGGGACGCGTGCCGAACGTCGTCAACCTCGCGCAGGGCACGCCCGCCACGCACACGCTCGTCGTCCGTCATCAGGATCGCCCCGGCGTGCTCGCGCACGTGCTCGATGCAATTCGTGGCGCGAACATCAACGTGCAGGAGATGGAGAACATCATCTTTGAAGGCTCGGAAGCGGCAGTCGCCCGCATCAACTTAGAAGCTGCGCCGTCGCCAGAGACGCTTGAACGGCTGCGCGTAGAGAACCCGGACATTCTGGAACTCAGTCTCCTGGAAATCAGAAGCTAACTCCGTGAAAACTACACTCATCACAGGCGCGTCGAGCGGCATTGGTGAAGCCTTCGCCCGACGCTTGGCGGCGCGGGGCGAGAATGTCGTGCTGGTCGCGCGCTCGGAAGATAAGCTGGCGAGTTTGTGTAACGATTTAGGTAGAGCGCACAATGTTAACGCGCAGTATGTCGCGCTGGATTTGACGGAAAGCGATGCGGCTACAGAGTTGTTTGAAGAGACGAGCAGGCGCGGGCTGGAAATTGAGACGCTCATCAATAACGCGGGCTTCGGTTCGATGGGAGATTTTGCAACGCTTGACGTGAAGCGCGAGCTGGAGATGATTGACCTGAACGTCAAGGCGCTGGTCGCGCTCACGTATCTTTACCTCAAGCCGATGCGCGAGCGCAAAAAAGGCACGATTCTCAACGTCGCTTCGACCGCAGCCTTTCAGGGTGTGCCGTACATGGCGACCTACGCTGCGACCAAAGCCTTCGTCCTCTCTTTCTCGGAAGCCCTGTGGGACGAGAACCGCGCGTTCAATGTTCACGTGATGGCGCTCTGTCCGGGCGTGACGGAGACCAACTTCTTTGCGGCGGCAAACTCCGATAAGCCGCCGATGCGTGTTGCGCAGACCGCCGACGAGGTCGTTGACACGGCGCTGAAGGGTTTGAAGCGCGGCAAGAGCCACATCATTTCCGGCTGGACGAATTACCTGATGACCGAATCCGAGCGCCTCGTTCCGCGCTGGATCGTCGCCCGCATCGCGGGCAAAGCGATGCGACCCAAGTATGGAAAACAGTAATCAGTAGTCAGTAATCAGTTATCAGCTTTTGGCTTTCACTGATTACTGACTACTGATTACTGATTACTTTTCAGGAGACAAAAGAATGACAGAGAGAATCTTTAACTTCAGTGCGGGCCCGGCGGTGCTGCCGATGCCTGTGCTGGAAGAGGCACAGCGCGAGTTGGTGAGTTTGCCGGGGGTGGGAATGTCCGTGATGGAGATTAGCCATCGCTCGAAGACGTTTGACGAGATTATCGGGCGGGCGGAAAGTGGTTTGCGCGAGCTTTTGGGCTTGCCTGAAAATTATCACGTGCTCTTTTTGCAGGGCGGCGCGAGTCTACAGTTTTCTATGATTCCGATGAATCTGCTGCCGAAGGACGCGAGCGCGGATTACATCGTCACGGGAAGCTGGGGAAAGAAAGCTGTTAAGGAAGCCAGGCGCGAGGGAGCGGTGAACGTCGCGGCGACGATGGCCGATGGCGGCTTCACACGCACGCCCGGCGCAGATGAAATCAAGCTCGATCCGAAAGCCGCTTACGTTCACCTCACGACGAACGAAACGATTGAGGGCGTGGAGTGGAAACATGAGCCTGAAGTTGGAGACGTGCCGCTCGTCGCCGACGCTTCATCCGATATTCTTTCGCACGTCATCCCGGCTGAAAAGTATGCGCTCATCTACGCCGGGGCGCAGAAGAACATGGGGCCAAGCGGCGTCACCCTCGTCATCATCCGCGACGATCTTCTGAAACGCATTCCCGAAGGTTTGCACACGATGCTGGATTACCGCACGCACGTCGAGAACAAGTCGCTCTACAATACGCCGAACACGTGGGGCATCTACATCATTGATCTCGTGTGCAAGTGGCTGAAAGAAAAGGGCGGGCTAAAGGGGATGGAGCGCGAGAACGAAGAGAAGGCAGGGTTGCTGTATGACGCGATTGACGCGACCACCTTTTATCGTGGCCACGCCGATGCGGACTCGCGCTCGATTATGAACGTCACGTTCCGCCTGCCGAGTGAAGAGTTAGAGAAAAAGTTTGCCAGTGAAGCGACCGCCGCAGGTCTCGATGGCTTGAAAGGCCACCGCTCCGTCGGCGGCATCCGCGCTTCAATCTACAACGCTTTCCCGCGCGAGGGCGTCGAGGCGCTCGTCCAATTCATGCGCGAGTTCGAGCGCACCAACGGCTAACGCCTAAGCCCCGTCATCACAAATCAGCCGAACTTCAGCAGCGACGACGCGCACTGAAGTTCGGCTGACTTACGTCGTCACTCTTTCACTCCAACGAGGTCAGCTTTCGCATTCCGTTAGAATCTGTTGAGCCACTTCGAGGCTTGGGGAACGCAGGGCAGTGAAGATTTCGACGGCGCGCCGGGCATGAGGGAGGGCTTCAGGCTTCCTGCCTTGCCGGGCAAGGGCCTTAGCGAGGCGTCGGCAGTCCTCGGCGATCAACTCCTGACGGCCTACCCCTTCAGATAAGGTCAGGGCTTCGCGGGCTAAGGCTTCCGCGCCGGGCCAATCCTTGCGATCCAATGCCAGCGCGGCCAGATTGCCAGTGCGAGCGGCCACACCTTCGCGGTCTCCTATGGCCTTGGAGATCCGCAGGGCCTCGCGGTAGTCCCGCTCGGCGGCGGCGAAATCGGAAGAGAAACTTTCAGCATTAGCGAGAGACTCAAGGCTAATGGCGACATCCCTGCTCTCGGGGCTTAAGGTGCGCAAAAGCTCCACGGCTTCGCGGAAGGCAGCGATGGCGGCATGGTGATTCTCAGCCAATCGGTGCCCTTCGCCACGTAAGTTGGTGGCGACAGCCCGTTCCCGTGCGCCAGCCTTGGCATTGCGCCAGTGAGCCTCGGCGCGGTCAGCGTAGGCGAGCACTTCCGCCGACTGTCGGCGCAGATAATAGACCCAGCCAGCAATGTAGGCCCGCCAGCCGGCTTTCAAGAAATCTTTGGACACTACGGCTTTGCCTTCGGCGTCCCGCGAGAGGGCGAGCAATTCATCCCAGCGGCCGGTGAAATTGAGAAACTGGGTCAACGCGGCGCACACGAGCTGGAGCCGGTCATTCGGCCCCGCGAGGAAACGAGGCAGAGCGGCGGCGACCGTGGGCCACGCGGCGTCGAGCACGGGGAAGTTGTCGAATTCCTCGCCGCCGTTCTCTACCACCAGCGCGTAGGCGTAATTTCCCAGTCGGTCGCCGGTCTCCGCGACGACCTCGGGCTTACGCCGCCGCAGAAAGTCGGCGACCAACGGCACGAGGGCGAATGCCTTTTCCTCAATGTCCGGAACAACCAGCGAGCGGTTGGCGAGGCTGCGCAGGGCGGTCTCGGTCGTCTCCTCATCGCAGCCCGCGACCGCGGCGATGTGCTCCACTTTCGCCGGTAGGCTGAAATAGGTGAGCGCGCAGAGGACTTTGGTCTCGGCTTCGGTGAATTCATTGACCAGATCGCCGAAGACGAACTCCAGCGGGTCGTTGTCCTGCGGGCAGGAGCGGAGGAACTCTAGTGCGTCGATGAAGGTGCGGCAACTCCCACGGCCGAGTTGCCCGGCCATCCAGCGCAGAAGCAGAGGGTTGCCTGCGGTCTGCTCGTAAAGGGCGATGCGCTCGGCCTCACTCGTCCTCGCGAGCAGCGGGTTGCGCCCGGCGAGGTCGGCGAGGGTTTCGAGCGCGGCCTCCCGGCTGAGTTTTTGGAGAATGAGTAACTCCGAGCCGGAGCCGATGCGGCGGCGGCTGGTGAGGATGGCTTTGCAGCCTTGCGGCAGGCGCTTGACGAAGGTGAAGAGCCGGTCGCGGTCAGGCCTGGGGAGCGATTCGAGATTGTCGAGGATGAGCAGCGCCCGCTCGTCGCGGAGCGCTTCGAGCAGCAGCCGGATGCGCTCGTCCTCCGGGGCCTTCGTGATGTCCGCGCGTCCCAGCTCGCGCGAGAGTTCGTTGAGCATTTCGAGGAAGCCGGGCAGGACGAAGACGCCCAGTTCGCGCACGCCGTCGTCGTCAAGCTCGCGGTTCTTCACGGAGACGAAGACGATGCGCTTGAACTCGTCGGGCGTGCAGTCGTAGGCGGCGCGGACGGCGAGGGAGGTCTTGCCCATGCCGCCCGGCCCGTCAATGAGCGCGCCCCAGGTGCGGTTGTCCGGGTCGAGCGCCTCGCGGATTTGCGCCAGCTCCGCCTCGCGGCCGAAGAAGGGTTGGAGGCGTGGCAGGTTATTGGGGATGGATGTCTGCGCGGGGCGGGCGTCCGAGGGCGGGGGCTTGGTGTAGAAGTCTTTGGGCTTGCCTTCGTTGAGCGCGAGTCGTTCAAGAATGAGCCGGGCCAAGTCATCAGGCGTTTTGTCGTCAAGTTCGACGAACGCGGCGGCGTGGCTCAAGCCGTCAACTTCGGCATGCTCGAACCGGGTGGGCATCACGCGCTGGCCCTCGCTCTTCGTGAGCAGCCCATAGATGTGTAGCCACTCCCAGCCCGTCCAACGCTTCGCGTCATAGTTCGGGCAGAGCACCGGGACGATGAGGTCGGACTGCTCGCCGTAGAGCTTTGGCAAATAGATGCCGAGGTCGTGCCGCGCGAACTCGGCCTCGTGATACTTGTCGTAGAGAATTTTATCCTCGCCGAATCGTTCTGCGAGGATGGCGGCGACTTGTGCGACGAAGTCACGCTTCTCCCCCGCGAAGGAGAAGGCGATGCGGAAACGTTTGGTGGGCTCCATAGTTACGACTCCGTGAGTGCATGTAAGGGTCGCGGACGTGGCCGCCGGTGCCGATTATCCACGGCGGGGGCGGAATGACAATACCTTTTGGCGGGGCGCGCTTGGCATAAAGGCGGGCGCGGTTTAAAGTAAGGGCGCGCCATCTCGGTCTCCCGCGCGGAACGTGAACGCTTTTCCCTCTTAAAATTAATGAGCACGAAAATCCTATTCCCCTTCGCACTCCTCGTCGGCCTCCTGGCCGCCGCTTTCTCCGCCGCCCAGAGCCCCGCACTCAAACCTTCGCCCGTCGAGCTGCCGGCGGAGAAGCACCTGCGTAATGTGCGGCAGTTGACGTTCGGCGGCGAGAATGCCGAGGCGTATTTCTCCGGCGACGGGCGCGAGCTGATCTTTCAATCGAAACGCGACCGGCTTGAGTGCGACCAGATTTTTACGATGGGTGCGGACGGAGCGAACGTGCGCCTGGTCTCGACCGGCGAGGGACGCACCACCTGCTCCTACTTCTTTCCTAAAAAGAATCGCATTCTTTACGCGTCAACGCACGCGGCTGCGAAGGAGTGCCCGCCCCGCCCGGATTTCAGGCGCGGCTACGTCTGGCCGATCTATGCTTCGTATGACATCTTCACTGCGCGCTCCGATGGCTCAGACGTGAAGCAGTTGACGAGCGCGGCAGGCTACGACGCCGAAGCGACCATCTCTGTGGACGGGCGCAAAATCGTTTTCACTTCGATGCGCGACGGCGATCTGGATATTTACACGATGGATGCTTCGGGGAAGAACGTGCGCCGATTGACGACCGCGCTTGGCTACGATGGCGGCCCGTTCTTCTCGCGCGACGGCAAGCAGATTGTCTATCGCGCCTATCACCCGCAGACGCCGGAACAAATTGCGCGCTACAAGCAGAAGCTCGCGGAGAACGTGATCGAGCCGACCGTCTTTGAGCTCTGGGTGATGAACGCGGACGGGACGAACAAGCGGCAGGTGACGCGATTGGGTGCGGCGAGTTTCGCTCCCTTCTTTT
The DNA here is from genome assembly GCA_963811065.1 of uncultured Acidobacteriota bacterium. Lineage (GTDB taxonomy): Bacteria > Acidobacteriota > Blastocatellia > Pyrinomonadales > Pyrinomonadaceae > QHXM01. Next base: position 324,168 of record CAWEPR010000004.1, on the reverse strand, counting down.
TCCCCGATGGTAAACGAATCATCTTCGCTTCGAACATGAACGATCCGAAGGGGCGCAACTTTGATCTCTACATGGTGAATGCTGACGGCACGGGACTGGAGCGCATCACTTACGAGGAGACTTTCGACGGCTTCCCGATGTTCTCGCCCGACGGCAGGAAACTCGTCTTCGCCTCGAACCGCAACGCGCAGACGCGCGGCGACACGAACGTCTTCATCGCGGATTGGGTGGATTAAAACGGGGGTCGGGGGACGGTTTGAGTTTGATGGTCTCTGACACCCGTTATTTGAAGTTTGAGATTTGAAATCATGCGACAAAAAATTCTTTCCCTCTTAATGATCTTCGCTCTTGCCTTCAGCGCCCTCGCGCAGCAAAGGCAAGCGGACAAATCTGAGCCGGATGTCGAGCGCCTGCGTGCTCACGTCTCTTATCTTTCTTCCGACAAGCTGGAGGGACGCAGAACGGGAAGCGCTGGGGCAAACGCGGCAGCCGAGTACATCGCCGGAGAGTTTGCGCGGTATGGTCTGCGGCGCAGCATCGGGCGTGATTTGCCCGGCATGTCTATCCTTGAGGCCGATAGCCCGCGCCGCTACATGCAGGAGTTTCCCTTCGTCGCGGGCGTCGAATTGGGTAAGAACAACTCAATGCTCTTTACGCCCCGCGTGCAGGCTGCCGCTGCACAAAGTGAAACGCCGTCCACGCAGCCCGGCACACGCGCCGCTTCGCTCGATCTTCGTGCAGGCGAAGACTGGATGCCGCTCGGCTTTTCGTCCAACGCAAAGCTGACGGCCAAACCTGCCATCTTTATCAGCTATGGCATCAAGGCCGATGAGTTGAGCTACAATGATTACGGGAACGCACAGGTTAAGGATCACATCGTCATTGCGCTTGACGGGACGCCTGATGGCGACAATCCTCACGGGAAGTTTGCGCGCTACGCGGGCGTGCGCTGGAAAGCGATTGCGGCGCGCGAGCAGGGCGCGGCTGCCCTTGTCGTCATCACGCGCGAAGAGAATTTCAAAGACGATAGGCTCTCACGCCTCAGCTATGACAACAACGCGGGCGAAGCTGGCTTGCCCGTTGTGGTCGTGTCCCGTCAAGTGGCGACTCGCTTTTTTAAGTTGAGCAGCGCCGCGCAACTCGCCGGGTCAGAGAAAAAGCTACAGGAACTGCTCAACCCAAAACCCTCTGCTCCGACAGACCAATACGATGTTAAGGTCAAGTTTATACCAGAGCCACTGGATTTTAGTTTGTCGCTCTCAACAGACATCGTGCGCCGCAATGCTCCAGCCTACAACGTCGTCGGCATTCTCGATGGCTCTGACCCCGTCCTGAAGAATGAAGTTATCGTCATCGGCGCGCACTACGATCATCTGGGACGCGGCGGAAGCGGAAGCGGAAGCCTCGCCACGCGCGAGGGCGACATTCATCACGGCGCGGACGACAACGCCTCGGGTGTGGCCGGAGTGCTTGAGCTGGCGCGCATCTTCTCATCAAAGCGAGGACGGATGAAACGCACGCTCGTCTTCGTCGCGTTCAGCGGCGAAGAGGAAGGCTTGCTCGGCTCGAACTTTTATGTCAACCATCCAATCGTGCCGCTTGGTCAAACCGTGGCGATGATTAACATGGACATGATCGGGCGGATGAAAGAGCGAAAACTGATGATCGGCGGCGTCGGCACGTCGCAGGGGTGGCGCGACATGATTGCGGCGACAAATCTGGCGGGCAGTATGAACGTCACCGCCGCAGGCTCAGGCGTGCGGACACAGTCGGGCGGCGTGAATGCTCAAACCAAAGGTGTGCCGGTCGTCGTTGCTGCTAACGGGCAGGCAATTGTCAATTTCGACCCAACCCGGCAATTTGAACTCACCTTGAATGAAGACGGCTACGGCCCAAGCGATCATTCTTCATTCTATGCCAAGCAAGTCCCCGTGCTCTTCTTCTTCACAGGCACACACGACGATTATCACAAGCCCTCGGACACGGCGGAGAAGATCAACTATGAAGACGAGGCGCGCATTCTCTCTTTCGTTGGCGGAATCATCCGCTCGATTGATGCGGGCGCGAGCAGGCCCGTCTACACCACCGCAAAGAGCGAATCGCAGGGACGCTCAATGGGCTTTCGCGTCTACCTCGGCACGATTCCCAACTATTCTGAATCGAACGACGGATTGAAACTTGACGGCGTACGGGAAGACTCTCCGGCGGCGAAGGCCGGACTGATGGCAGGTGACCGCATCACGAAGCTGGCTGGACGCGAAGTCCGCAACGTTTATGATTACACCTATGCGCTTGGCGAGATGAAAGCCGGGCAGGAATATGAAGTGGAAGTCGTCCGGGGCAGCGAGACTCTCAAGTTGAAGCTCACTCCAACGGCGAGGAAATGAAAAATGCAAAATGCAAAATGCAAAAGGGAAGATGAAAGGCATGCCCTTCGTCCTCCCTTTTGCATTTTGCATTTTTAATTTTGCATTACCATCTAGGCTCGCGGTCGTTGCGTCCGCCACCACCGCCGCCACCATAACCGCCACGGTCGCCGCCGCCGCCACCGCCGTAGCCGCCACGGTCGCGCCCGCCGCCACCGCCGCCGCCGTAGCCACCGCGTCCGCCGCCGCCACCACCACCGCCACGATCAGTCTTCGGCTTGGCCTCGTTGACGGTCAGACTGCGACCGTCGAGTTCCTTGCCGTTAAACTTTTCGATGGCCGCAGCAGCCTCTTCAGCGGTTGCCATTTCGACGAAGCCGAAGCCGCGTGAGCGTCCCGTCTCCCGGTCTTCGATGATTGATGCTGATTCGACTGTGCCCGCCTCCGAGAAATGCGTGCGCAGATCGTCGCCCGTTGTTTTGAACGACAGATTACCGACATAGAGTTTCGTAGCCATATCTTCTTTCTAATCCTTTAAGGTTAAAGGAAGCTGTGGGCAGTATGGAATCGCAAGATAAGGCGGGGAGCCCTGACCCTCTTCGGCGAAACGCGACGCGCGCCCGGCGCTCCGGCTTGTTACCCGGAGCGGCTTCTGACTGGTTTACAACTAGCCTCACTCTCTCTTCAGCCGAACACTCGTCGCTTTATGGTCACGGACAGGCGCAGTCACCGTTGATGCGCGAGAGCAGGAATCTAACGCGTCCAAGTATGCAAGACGTTCACTCTAGAGCGCAAGGGGCTGGACTAATTTTCTGCTTCAGATAAACTGCCTCTGATATCTGCCGCACACCAGGGAAACATGATGCTCAGAAAACTTCTCTGCTTATCCCTGCTTTTCTTTGTTCTCCAACCGGCGCTTTCACTTAACAGGTCGCCGTTTGTCGCAAGGGCTGAGCGTCATGGGGTTCCCTCTCACGATGCAGCGCACCTCCGCACAGGCGCTGCTTCGCCGAAGGAAACCCGCGGGCGACCACTCTGGCCCGGCTCAAGTCTCACGGAAGCTGATCGCAGGCGCGCCATCTTGCGCGGGCTAAACTTTATCTATCGCACCGCGCGCCAACGAAAAAATTTTGAGGACTACGGGCAGGATTACCTCTGGTGCTTCTACACCCTTTCGGCGGCTGTGCGAGACCGTGAAGTGCGGCGCACGGCGCGGCGAATGGGATTGGAGCGCGCACGCTTCTGGCGGCGCACGCACCGCACCGTCCCGCCGGACGCCGATGCGGGGACGATCTCCACTCTGGCTTACGGCAACGACGCCGCCGACAGCCTCGGCGTCTACGATCACGAATTAAAAAAGCAACTCAAGCTCGCTGCCATGCGTTTCAAGGCGCGTGATTACCTGCTGTTTGACCCGCTCTTTGAGCCTCCACCCGTTGATGTGCCGGACGAGTGCAAACGCTGCGGAGCCAGCAATGAGCGCGGAAACAAGATCTGCTTTATTTGCAAAACTCCGCTCGTCATGCGGACTCGCTACGATGTCTGGTACGATGCGCTGATTACCGCCTATGTGGCGGAGCGCTCAGGCATCAACTTGGGCGCGCGCTACCAGGACGTGCTCAGGTGGCTGCCGACTTTGCGCCCGTACCGCGCCAGCCCCGAAGATGTTGGCGAAGAATTCCACGACACTGTCTACGCCATCACACACATCGTTTACACCTTGAACAACTACAGCCAGTACAAACTCTCCCGGCAATTGTTGCCGCAGGAGTTTGAGTTTCTCAAAGCGAATCTCAAGGCAGCGATTGCCGACAACGACGCGGACATGCTCGGCGAGTTCATGGACAGCTTGCGAGCATTTGGCCTCACCACGGGCGACCCGGCTATCCGCGCTGGTATGGAGTATTATCTTTCACACCAGAATCGTGATGGCAGTTGGGGTGATGAAAAAGAGAAGGATATTTATATGCGCTATCACCCGACGTGGAACGCGATTGCGGGCTTGAGCGAATATGCGTGGGCTGGCGGCGAGGGGTTAAGTTTTCCGGAAGTAAAACCTTTGCTGGAAGAGTGGGCGCAGATGGGAGCAAACGCCAGATCAGGCTCAACGCTCAGCCCCTCCATTTCGTTAAGTCTTAATCGTCGCTTATTATCAAACTTGATAGGATTCAATTTGGAGGTCAACCGAAATAAAAGATGAGCACTGTTCCCAATAAAGTTATTTACTCGATGGTCGGAGTCGGAAAATATTACGACAAAAAGCCCGTTCTCAAAGATATCTATCTTTCTTACTTCTACGGCGCGAAGATCGGCGTCATCGGTCTCAACGGCTCCGGCAAATCGTCGCTCCTGAGAATTCTCGCGGGCGTTGATAAAGAGTTCGTCGGCGAGACCGTCATCTCGCCCGGCTACACGGTCGGACTCCTCGAACAGGAGCCGCGCCTCGATGAGACGAAGACTGTGAGAGAAATCGTCGAGCAGGGCGCGCAGGAAACCGTTGACCTGCTCAAAGAATATGACGAGATCAACGCGAAGTTTTCCGACCCGATGACGGACGATGAGATGACAGCCCTGCTCGAACGTCAGGGCGCGGTACAGGAAAAGCTGGACGCGGCGGATGCCTGGGATTTGGATTCGCGGCTTGAGATGGCGATGGACGCTCTGCGCTGCCCGCCCGGCGACACGCCCGTCAAAAATCTTTCGGGCGGCGAGCGCCGCCGCGTCGCGCTCTGCCGTCTGCTCCTGCAAAAGCCGGACATCCTGCTGCTCGACGAGCCGACGAATCATCTGGACGCCGAATCGGTCGCGTGGCTCGAACAGCATCTACAAAAATACGCGGGCACTATTATCGCCGTCACCCACGACCGTTACTTTCTGGACAACGTCGCGGGCTGGATTCTTGAGTTGGACCGCGGCGAGGGCATCCCCTGGAAGGGCAACTACTCTTCATGGCTTGAACAGAAGCAGGAGCGCCTGCGACGTGAAGAGAAGTCTGAATCCGAGCGGCAGAAAACCTTGCAGCGCGAGTTGGAATGGATTCGTATGTCGCCGAAAGGTCGTCAGGCGAAAGGCAAGGCGCGCATCAATTCTTACGAAGCGCTGCTCAATCAGGAGAGCGAGAAGGATCGTCAGGATTTGGAGATTTACATTCCGGCGGGGCCGCGTCTCGGTCAAAAGGTGATCGAAGCCGAGCAGGTGAGCAAATCTTACGGCGATAATCTGCTGGTCGAAGACATGACGTTTCAACTTCCTCCAGGCGGAATCGTCGGCATCATCGGGCCGAACGGCGCAGGCAAGACGACACTCTTCAGGATGATTACCAATCAGGAGCAACCCGACGGCGGGACTATCAAAATTGGAGAAACGGTCAAGCTGGCCTACGTTGACCAGAGCCGCGAGCTTAACTCGGACAAGACCATCTGGGAGGAGATTTCCGGCGGACAGGATGTAGTCATGCTCGGCAACCGCGAGGTCAACTCGCGCGCTTACGTTGCACGGTTCAACTTTTCGGGTGCAGACCAGCAGAAGAAGGTCGGCGAGCTTTCGGGCGGCATGCGTAACCGGGTTCATCTGGCGAAGGTGCTTAAAGAAGGCGCAAACGTTCTCCTGCTTGACGAGCCGACCAATGACCTCGATGTCAACACGATGCGCGCCCTTGAAGAGGCGCTCGAAAACTTCGCCGGCTGCGCCGTCATCATCAGCCACGACCGCTGGTTTCTGGACCGCATCGCCACACACATCCTCGCCTTCGAGGGCGACAGCCGCGTCGTCTGGTTCGAGGGCAACTATTCGGACTACGAAGCTGACAGGAAAGCGAGGCTTGGCGCGGCAGCCGACCAACCGCACCGCATCAAGTATCGCCATCTGACGCGGGGTTAAGTAAGAAGCTCACCACAAAGGCACAAAGACACAAAAGGAAAACTTTTAGCCTTTCGTGCCTGTGTGGTGAATTCCTATGACTGAACTGAGTGTGCAGCGCTCTCCTGCTCTCTTGCCTGCGTGGGTAATTGCGAGTCTTCCGATTCTTTCACTTCATCAACGGGCAATTCAATTACGAACGTCGAGCCTTCGCCGAGAGTTGATTCGACGCTTACTTCACCACCGTGCGCGCGTGCAAGGTGTTTGACAATGGCTAAGCCTAAGCCTGTGCCGCCCATTTCGCGCGAGCGGGCGCGGTCAACTCTGTAGAATCGCTCGAAGATGCGCTTGCTGTGCTCTGGTGAGATGCCGTCGCCCGTGTCGGTCACGGTGATGCGGTCACGCACGCCCCGCTCATGACTGATTCTCACCGAGCCGTCTTCGCGGTTGAACTTGATTGCATTGTCCACGAGGTTCGTCAGCATCTGTTCGAGACGGCGTCGGTCTCGAGAAGACAACCGCCTGGATGGCGACTTCGTTATCGAGCGTCACATGGCGCGCTTCGGCACGCGAGGCGAGCGCGGTCAGAACGTCGTTGACCAGCGAGTGAAGGCGCACGGGTTCGGCTTCGACCTGCACCGTCCCGGCTTCAATGGCGGAAAGCTCAAGAATGTCGTCGATCAGATTGTGCATTCTCTCCGAGTTCTTGCGAATGATGGAGAGAAAGCGGCGGTTGCTCGCCTGATCTTCCATCGCGCCGTCTTCCAGCGTCTCGACGAAAGCGATGATGGCCGTGAGCGGCGTGCGTAGCTCGTGCGAAACGTTTGAGAGAAACTCCTGTCGCACGCGTTCCAGCCTTTCAAGGCGTGTGATGTCGAAGAAGACACCCAGCGCACCGTGAGAGTTCTCCTCCGTATCGAGTCGTAAGGGAACTACCCTTAAATCAAAGATTGGCCCGCCTGGGCCCTGCATCTCGACTTTACTGCCGGCCTGTTCGCGTCTCTCGAGGGTGGAAGTGAAGACGGAATGAATTACCGGGTTGCGCGTCAAATCAGATAGGCGTCGCCCTTCAGGTGCGACTTTACTTGGGCCGAAAATCTCCCGCGCGGCTCTGTTCGACGCGACGATGAGCTTCTCCCCGTCCACGACCAGCACGCCCTCGCGCATGCCGCTCATTATCACTTCAAGCAGTGTGCCCGCACGCGCCTCGGCGCGACGCACCTCTTTTATTCGCTCATCAGAAGGGGCAGGAACGGTGAGCGCTTTCTCTTTCATATCTTTCCGCAAGTCCGAGAAGAGCTTTCCCAGAATCACGCCCGCTGCGAGTGAAAAGAAAATAGCCAGCCTTGTGCGCAGGGTCCAGACGGAACTGACGAGCAGTCCTGTCGTCACCATGCTCGACATGAAAAGAATAAACTTGAGCAGAGGAGACATAAAGATAGTGATGTCTAACGAGTGGCGAGTGACAGGCAAGCTTTAGTATTTAATATTCACTCGTCACTCATCGTTGATTTTTGCGAGCAGCCGACGAAACGATAGCCGACTCCGACTACGGTTTCAATCGACTCGTCGCACACGCCGAGTTTTTGCCGGAGGCGGCGGATGTGGACATCCAGCGTGCGCGTATCCCCGTAGTACTGGTGGCCCCAGACGTCATCCAGCAGGCGCTGGCGCGTGGCGACACGCCCCGCGCTCTTAGCAAGTGTTGAGAGCAAGGCAAACTCCTTGCGCGTCAACTTGATGCTCTCTCCGTCGCAGGTGACGTGCATATCCGCAAAATCAATCATCAGCCGGCCATCTTCATAACGCGCGGTCGAATTTTCGTCAACGCGCCTGAGCACAGCGCGCACGCGCGCCATCAATTCGCGCACCGAAAAAGGTTTCGTGATGTAGTCGTCCGCGCCGAGGTCGAATCCCGCGACGCGGTCGGATTCCGAGGTGCGCGCCGTCAGCATGATGATCGGCACACGGCGCGTGGCAGGCTCGCGCCGGAGACGGCGGCAAAGCTCCGTCCCGCTCATGCCCGGCAACATCAAATCGAGAATCACCAGCGCGGGTGGATTCTTCGCATCGAGCGCCGCCGCCAGACCCTTTTCCCCGGTCTCCGCGATCCGCGCCGCCAAGCCCTCGCGCTCCAGATTATATCGCAGGCTCTCCGCGATGTCGGGGTCGTCTTCAACAATCAATACAGGTCTCATAAGAAAAGTAGTGAGTGATGAGTGATGAGTAATGAGTAGAAGAAAGAGTTTTTAACTCATCACTCATCACTCATCACTCATCACTTCTTTCAGTTGCTGTGTTTGATGAATTCTGCTTGCGTCATATAGACGGTCAGCTCGCAAATGTCTGTGACGTAATCGGCGATGCGCTCGATGTGTTTGGCGACGAAGAGCAGGCGGGCGGCACGCCTGGTCGTCGTGGAGTCGGCCACCATCATATCAATCAGGTTGTGAAAGATGTGATTGTAGATTTCGTCTATCTCGTCGTCGCGTGCGATCAACTCGCGAGCCGCCGTTGCATCGTTCGAAGTGAAAGCGTCAAGCGAAGCGCGCAGCATCAGCGATGCGTGCTCGGCCATGCGAGGCAGATCAACGAAAGCGTTCAGCTGCGGCTCGTCGTTGAGGTCAAGAACGGCACGCGCAATGTTGCAGGCGTGGTCGGCGATGCGCTCCAGGATCGGCGTAATCTTCGCCACCGAGATGACGAAGCGCAGGTCGCGCGCCGCAGGCTGCCGGAGCGCGATAATATCTACGCAGAGCCGGTCAATCTCCAGTTCCAGATGATCTATCGCATCGTCGTCTCTCAGGACTGCCTGCGCCGTGTCGCTGTCGCGCTCGACGAGAGCATAGATTGAGCGCTGAAGCGCCGTCTCCGTCTCCCCGCCGAGAAGCAACAGCCGGTCGCGCAGGTGGTCAAGTTCACGATCAAGTCTTCTGTGTTGTTCCATAAAGCAGTAATCAGTAATCAGTAGTCAGTAGTCAGTCAAAAGCATTTAGCTGATAACTGATTACTGACTACTGATTACTGCTCCTATCCAAACCGTCCCGTGATGTAATCCTCCGTCAACTTCTCTTCCGGGTTGGTAAACATCCTCTCCGTGTCGTTGACTTCGACCAGCTTGCCGAGCCAGAAGAAGGCCGTTTGGTCTGAGACGCGCGCGGCCTGCTGCATGTTGTGCGTCACGATGACGATGGTGTACTCCTTCTTTAACTCAAAAATCAATTCTTCAATCTTCTGTGTGGCAATCGGGTCAAGCGCGCTTGCGGGTTCATCCATCAGGATGACTTCGGGACGCACGGCGAGAGCGCGTGCGATGCAGAGGCGTTGCTGCTGTCCACCTGAGAGACCGAGCGCGGAAGATTTCAGGCGGTCTTTCACTTCAGGCCAGAGCGCCGCGTCCGCGAGAGCTTTTTCAACCCGCTCGTTCATGTCCGTTTTGCTCGACGCCATGCGGTTGATTTTGATGCCGTAGGCGACGTTGTCAAAGATAGACTTGGGAAACGGGTTCGACTTTTGAAAGACCATCCCTACTTTACGGCGCAACTCCACCACGTCCGTTCCCGGCGCGTAAATGTCACGCCCATCAATCTCGACGCGTCCCTCGACGCGCGTGCCCGGAATCGTGTCGTTCATCCGGTTGAGCGTTCGCAGGAAAGTTGACTTGCCGCAGCCCGAAGGCCCGATGAAAGCCATCACCATTCGCTCAGGCACACTCAGCGAAATGTTATGCAGCGCCTGCGCACGACCATAGAAAAAGTTCATGTCGCGGACACTGATCTTCGTTCCCGCGCCCGTGCCTTCCGTCTTCCCCGAAGGACGACGCTCCGCGTCACGCGATTCAGGCACGAAGGGCTTCGGCGCAGTTGTTTGAGTAGACATAAAGCAGTAGTCAGTAATCAGTGGTCAATAGTCAGTAAAAAGCTTTTGGCTGATAGCTGATTACTGACTACTGATTACTTTTTAATTCTTCTTCCTCGTAAAAAATCTCACGATGAGATTGATCGCCAGAATGAGTGTCATTAAAACCAGGGTGGCCGCCCACGCCCTGGCGTTTTCTTCTTCGTAAGCTGAGATGGCGTTATTGTATATCTCTACGGTCAACGATGCCATCGGTTGATCCAGGTACCAATTGAAGAAACGGCTGCCGAGCACCGTCAGGAGCAGCGGCGCGGTCTCGCCTGAGACACGCGCGATGGCGAGCATCGCTCCCGTCGCAATGCCGGAAGCAGCCGCCGGAAGCACCACATTCATCGTCACTTTCCACTGCGGAGCGCCAAGCGCCAGCGCACCTTCCCTTAAACTGGTCGGAACGAGCCGGATCATCTCTTCAGTCGTGCGCGCCACAATCGGAATCATCACCAGCGCGAGCGCGACGCCTCCCGCATAGGCCGAGTAATGTTTTGACGGAAGCACGAGCAGCGTGTAGACGAAGACGCCGACGATGATGGAAGGAACGCCCGTCAGCGTGTCTGTCAGGAAACGGACCGTAGTCCCAAACCAGCCTTGGCCGAACTCCGCAAGGTAGATGCCGCAGGCGATGCCAAGCGGCATCCCGATGACGGACGCGAGCGAGAGCAGAATCAAGGAGCCGACAATCGCATGGCCGATGCCGCCGCCTTCGCCGAGCGGTTTGTACTCGCTGGAGAGAAATTGCCAGTTAATCGCCGTGATGCCCTGATAAGCGATGTAGCCGAGAATCAGTAGGAGCACGACGACGGCCAGAAAAGCGCAGACAGCCGTCACGCTTGTCATAATGGCGTTCGTCAGGTTACGACGATTTATCTTCGGCTGCACCAGCGCTTCTTCCATCTAAGTCGCCCTCGCCGTCCCGCTTGTCCCGCGCGTGACGCTCCAGACCAGAAGCTTGGCCGCGCCGTTGATGATGAAAGTCACCAGAAACAGAATCAACCCGATCTCGATGAGCGCGCTGATTTGTAGGTCGTCGGTTGCTTCCTTGAGTTCGTTGGCGATGACAGAGGCGATGGTGTAAGACGGTTCAAAAAGCGAGGCGCTGATCTCCGCTCGATTGCCGATGACCATCGTGACGGCCATCGTCTCGCCAATGGCGCGTCCCAGTCCAAGAATAATCGCGCCCGCGATTCCCGAAGAAGCATTTGCCAGCACCACGCGCGTCGTCTCCCAACGGGTCGCACCGAGCGCGAGCGCCGCCTCACGCTGCGAGACGGGCACGGCGGTCAGCACGTCTCTGACCACAGCCGAGATAATCGGCGTAATCATAATGGCCAGGATGATGCCGCCCGTAAACAATCCAATGCCTGTCGGCGTGCCCTGAAAAAGCGGCAGCCAGCCGAACACGCGCTGGAGAAATGGTTCGACATATTCGCGCAGGAAAGGGGCGAGAACGAAGATGCCCCAGAGACCGTAGACGACCGAAGGGATGGAGGCGAGCAGTTCGACCAAAAAACCTACGGGACGCGCCAGCCTGCGCGGGGCTTGTTCGACGAGGAAGATGGCGACGCCGAGCGAGAGCGGGACGGCGATAATAAGAGCGATGACAGACGACATCACCGTTCCGTAAATGAAGGGCAGCGCGCCAAACTCATGGCGGACGGGATTCCATTCACGCCCCGTCAAAAACGCCCAGCCGAACTCGCTTATCGAAGCGCGCGAGTTTGAGTACATCGTGACGATCATCGAAGCGACGATCAACACAATGACGAGCGCGCTCAAGAAGAGGATGCCGCGAAATACGGCATCGCCATGGCTGCCGGTTGGCGACAGCGCGCGTCGCCAGTTCCACGCGCGGGCACGCGCGCCAAACTCATCGGCAGGCGACGGTAATTTTGATTGCGGGTTTGCCATAGCGGGAATGCAAAATTAAAAATTAAAAATGCAAAAGGGAGGCGGAGAACCACTGTTAATTAAATGTGGTTTCCATCCTCCTTTTTGCATTTTTAATTTTGCATTTTTCATTGTCTTAATGGTTTGCCGCCGGAAGTGATCGAGTTGATCTTCTCTTCGGCGCGTTTCACAACCTCGTCCGGCAAGGGCGCGTATTTTAAGTCTGTGGCAAACTTCTCGCCATCGTGAATCGCCCACCAGAGAAAATCAACCAGAGCTTTACCCTTCGCGGCGTCCTTCTGATCTTTGTAGGCAAGAATATAGGTGTAGCTCGAAATCGGATAGGTGGTTTCGCCAGCGGCGTTGACGATTGAGGCGCGCAAATCGGGCGGCATTTTCGAGACGGACTCGGCAGCGGCAGCCGTGATGGCGTCTAGAGAGGGCTCGACGTATTTGCCTGCGCTGTTCTTTACCTTTGCGACGGGAAGCTTGCTGGTCAGGGCGTAGGTCAGTTCCGTGTAGCCGATGGTGTTTGGCTGCTGCTTGATCTGGCCCATCACTCCCTCGTTGCCCTTGCCGCCCTGACCAACAGGCCACTTGGGCGACTTGTCTGCTCCCACCTTCTCTTTCCATTCGGGACTGACCGCTGACAGGTATTCCGTGAAAACCGCGGACGTGCCGCTGGCGTCGGCGCGGTAGACGACGCGTATGTCTTCCGCCGGGAGTTGGACGCCTTCGTTATCGGCCTTGATCTTCGCATCGTCCCAGCGCTTGATCTTGCCCAGGAAGATGTCTGCGAGCGTCTCCGGCGAGAATTGCAGCGGCTCAGACACGCCCACGAGATTGTAGGTGATGACGACCGCGCCCAGCACCGTCGGGATATGCAGGATTTCGCCGGGAGCGGCTTTCTGGTCGGCGTCGCTCATCGGCGCATCCGAAGCGCCGAAGTCAACGGTCTGTGCCTGAATGCCCTTGATGCCCGCGCCCGACCCCTGGGATTGATAATCTATTCTGATATTGGGGTTGAGCTTTCCGTACTCGCTCACCCATTTGTCGTAGATAGGCTTCGGAAAGGTCGCGCCCATGCCGTTTAAGCGAATGGAGCTTCCACTGCCTCCGCCGGAATTGCCGCTGCAACCAAACGAGAGCGCGGAGAGGGAAACAACGAGGAGCGCGCAAGCGGCGCGTGTCAGCATTTTCAAGGGAGGCACTTGGGATAGTCTCCTTCGGGAATTTAATACCTTTGAAACCCGAAAGGATAAGCCAGCGGTGTTACATCCATCTGAACTCCATCCGAACTTAATGTTAACAACTGGCTCGGCGGCTGCAACCCGTGTTTCATAAAGAACAGGCTGGCAGTTTATGATGTCTCGATGCCCCGGCGATCCATAGATAACGAGATTCCTGTGACCGAGCCGAACGCTCCGCCCATACCTGCTGAGATTCAAAGAGCGGAGGGAAAGAGTTTACCGCGCCGTTTGGCCGCGACGCATCGTTCAAAGCTGCCCAAAATCGTCTGGCTCATTCTGGCCTTAATCTGGGGTTCGACGTGGCTCTTCATCAAGCTCGGCCTCGACGCACAACTGCCACCTTTCACCTTCGCCGGTATCCGATTCGTCATCGCAGCCATCATTCTCTTGATCATCATTGCCATCCGCCGCAGGCCGCTGCCGAAGGATGGGCGCGACTGGGTGTTGATTGCGGGAACGGGTGTCCTGGCCTTCGGCATCAATTACGGCCTGCTGTTCTGGGGAGAACATCGCACCTCGTCAGGACTCGCCGCCATCCTCCAAACTATCATTCCCGTCTTCGGTCTCATCCTCGCTCATCTGCATCTGCCGGAAGAGCGCATCACATGGCCGAAATTCATCGGCGTGGTTTTAGGCATCGCGGGCGTGGGCGTTATCTTCTCGAATCAGATGGAGACGGGTGGCCCGTCTGCTTTTCAGGGAAGCGTCGCAATTGTCGTCGGCGCATTCGGGGCTGCTTATTCCAACGTGCTGGTTAAATCGCGCGGAGGCCATCTGGATTATGCGGTGCTGGCGGGCGGGCAGATGCTCTTCGGCCTCGTTCCGCTCTTAATCATCGGCATCACCTTTGAGGGGAATCCGTTGAAACTGCACTGGACGCCGCTCGCCCTGCTCTCGCTTTTTTACCTGGCAATCGTGGGTTCGGTGGTCGCGTTTCTTTTATACTACTGGCTGGTCAGACACATGGAAGTGACAAAGACAATGCTGATCGCGCTCTTCACTCCGCTGCTGGCGGTTAGTCTCGGCATGATTGTGCGAGGCGAAGAGTTGACGTGGCGAATCGCTGCGGGCGGAGCTTGTATCATGGCAGGCATTGGGGTGATCGTGCTCAGAAGATGGAAGCGGGCATGAATTAAAGGTGAGGCGAAAATATGATTAACGAATGGCAGCGCGGGGAGTACACCATCAGCACGGATCAGGCGCGGCTCGACATGAACCTGATTCACGACTTCCTGACGAACTCTTCTTACTGGGCGGTGGGTCGAAAGCTGGAAACCGTCAAACGCTCAATCGAGAACTCGCTCGCGTTCGGTATCTATGAACATGAGAAGCAGGTCGGCTTTGGGCGTGTCGTCACGGACTACGCGACGTTTGCGTGGGTGGCCGACGTGTTCGTACTTGAAGAAGCGCGCGGGCGGGGTTTGGGCACATGGCTCGTCGAAGTGATGCTGGCACATCCAGAGTTGCAGGGGTTTCGCCGCTGGAGTCTGGCCACGAAGGACGCGCACGAAATCTACCGCAGTTTCGGGTTCTCTGAATTGAAACGCCCCGAAAGATGGATGGAGAGGCGCGATCCGAAGACAGAGGAAAGCCCGGATTACTGGGCGGATGAGGCGAGTAGTTCATAAGTACAAAGGGATTAAATTTGAAATCCCGGATTTGAAAATCTTTAGTGAACTTCACGCCCGCGCTGACCGTAAAGCTGGACAGCATCTCAAGACTGCGGGGCGCGGTCATCCCATAATCAAACGGCGGGGAACCGGAAACCCATCATTTTGCCAGTATCTCAGCTCTATTGTCCCTCAAAGGAGAAAAGCGATGTTGAAAATCAGCAGACTGCTTATCAGCGCAATCTTCTGTCTGGCCCTTTTCGTCAGTCCACTGCTCGCGCAAAACAGCGTGACGGGCGCTGCCGTCATCAGCGCTGCTGAAGCCGAGAAATGGCGCGAGGATTTGCGCTTCATGGCCGAAGAGATGCCCAAACGCCACCGGAATCTCTTTCATGCGATGACGCGCGAGCAGTATGAAACGGCTGTCAAAAGTCTCAACGAGCGCATCCCTTCCCTGACGCGCAACCAGATTATCGTCGAGTTTACGCGCATCGTAGCGATGGTCGGCGACGGCCACACGAGCATCGCGGGCTTGATGTCTGACCCCAGGATAGGCTTTCGTTCCTATCCTCTCACACTGCATTTCTTCAAAGACGGCTTGTTCGTGATGACGGCTGATCGTGAACACTCACAGGCAGTCGGCGCGCGGGTCTTGAGAATAGGCAACAAGAGCGCCGAGCAAGCCTTCGACGCCATCAAGGGGCTTGTCTTCCACGATCACAAGAATGAGTTTGGTCTTAAAGCCTCCGCCCCGTTTGTGCTGGTCACGCCGGAAGTTCTGCACGCGGTCGGTCTGATCGAGGATATGGAAAAGGCGCAGTTCGTTCTTGAGAAAGACGGCAAGCAGATGACCGTTGAATTGAAGCCTGTGGTGAGAAATACTATGGGGGAGCACAGCAGCGTCTGGGATTATATCAAGCCGCAGGGCTGGGTGGACGCGCGCGATGCGGCCTCGGCCCCGACTCCTTTGTGGCTCAAGAACGTGAGAGACTTGTTCTGGTTTGAATACCTCGCCGACTCGAAGACTGTTTACGTGCAGTTCAACGGCGTGGCGGATAAGGAGAATGAAACGGTTGCTGATTTCAGTAAGCGCCTGTTCGCTTTCGTCGAGAAGAATCCGGTTGACCGCCTGATTCTTGACCTGCGCTGGAACGGCGGCGGGAACAACTATCTCAACAAGCCGCTCATCGTCGGCCTGATTAAGTCGAAGGTGGACGAGCGCGGAAAACTCTTTACCATCATCAGCCGCTATACCTTCTCTGCGGCGCAGAATCTCGTCAACGAGCTTGAGAAATACACGAGCACGATTTTTGTGGGCGAGCCGACGGGTGAGAACGTCAACTTCTATGGGGATGCGGCGCGCATCGAGTTGCCCAACAGCAAACTGGTCGTGCGCGCCTCGACTCTCTGGTGGCAGAATCTGGACCCACGTGACCGTCGCCTCTGGACCGGGCCGCAGATCGCCGCCGAAATGACTTCGAAAGACTACGTCACCAACAACGACCCGGCCCTGAAAGCCATCCTCAATTACAGTCCGAAGAAAGAGCTGACGGAGCAGTTGATGGACGCGCTCTCGGCAAACGATGTACAGCTTGCGGCCAAACGCTTCCGTGAGTTTAAGGATGATCCAGCCAACACGTATCTCAACACGGAAGCTACGATGAACAGTTTCGGCTACAAATTGATGGGGATGAAACGTCTGGATCAGGCCATCGAAATCTTCAAGCTCAACACGGAAGCCTACCCGCAGTCTTCAAACGTCTGGGACAGCCTCGGCGAAGCCTACATGAACCAGGGCAACAAGGAACTGGCGATTAAGAACTACGAAAAGGCGTTGGCGCTAGACCCGTCGAACGGCAACGCGGCGACGATTCTGAAACGCCTGCATGGAATGTGAAAGAGTGCCGGGACGAAGCACGGAGGACGATTTTCTTAAGAGTCCCGTCAGGGACGAATGATAATAGCCCAGCCATTTATGGCTGGGATAAAGTTAGAGAATAAAGAGTGAGTCCCATAGGGACGGCTGAAACTCGCGGTTGTTCAGCCGTCCCTATGGGACTCACTCTTTTTTGCGTTTCTGTCCCCGGCACTGAAGTCTGGGCTATTGTCAATCGTCCCTTCGGGACGACTCCGCTCTTTCCGGGTGATTATCCTTCCGCGCGCTCTTTAGCTGCGGCAACAACTAACTTCAACCGCTCAATCTTCTGCTCCTGTGTTTCACCCGCCACGGGGCCTGTATCGAAAGCCGCGCGATAGAGTGTGCCTCCCGGCGTTGCTCTGCGCGCTGGCGTAGTCGTTTCGCTAACGGTGTCGGGCGCGAGGTCTGCGGGCGTCTCGGCTCCGGCGACGGGCGAGGCGGTCGCTGCCGCCGGACTCAAAGGCGCGGCTGAAGCCTGACCTGTGGCGGCCTGTGCTTCTGCGGCGGGACGATGCGCGTCCGCCTGCGGGGACGAATCCGTGCCGGAAGTCGAAGCGGCTGTCGGCTTGGTCTGCGCTGTAGATTCTGCGGCGGTTGGCGCTTCGCCGCCATACAGTTCGTGGCGTCGTTTGGCTTCGGCGACGACCGATCTCAGGCGAGCTAACTTCTGTTCGCGCGTCTCGCCGGGCACGGGGCCATCTGCACCGGGGATCGGGCCGAGTGAAGCTAGTGGCGGCGCTGTTTGCGCTCCCGGTGCGGCGGTTGGTTTCGCGGTTGCCGAAGTTTTCTTCTCGGTGGCTTCTGTTGACTGAGCGGCTGCGGGTTTTGCCGCCGGAGGCTTGGCGGCGGGCGCGTGATGAGCAGTCTCTTCCGCCAGTACAAAGACGCCCCGCTCGTTCTTGACGATTGACGGCAATGTTCCGCCCGCCGCTTGCAGGAGCATCGAGAGTTCCAACTCGACGAAGCGTTCCTGCTTGAGGGGGTCGCGCAGGTGGCCAAGCGGCGGCCCCATGTAGAGCGCACCGCACGACTGGCACTTGTAAAGCACGTCATCGCCGCGCAGGTGTACTTTCGCTTCCTCGCCTCCAGTCTGCAACTGCTTCAAGTGGCCGTTGCACAGCTTACCCTTCTCGTTTTTCACATTGCAGACGGTCTGCGCGTTGGTGATCTTCTTGGGCACGCCCGCCGTTTCGATGGGCTGCGCTTGAACGCTCACAACATTCTCGGTCGGCGTGTCGGTCGCATTGGCTGACATGACGTTGGTTCTATCCTTCTTGTTTGAAGACTCTCACCCGTAATGGAAAGTGTGCTGTACGGGAACGAGGCTAATAATAAAGGCAAACGTAAAAAGGTAAAAGGTAAAAGTTCAGGACTCGGGCAGGAGCGGTTGAATTTGAAAGTCCCCGTAGTGACAGCGTCGGAATGGAGCGGCTCGCGCGGACGGTCTTGGTTGAATGAGGTATGAGACCGCGCCGCTATCAGCCGGAGAGATAGAATTCAATGTCGCTGCGAGGGTAAAGGCGTATATGGTTATGGTCGTCTCTGTTATGTAGTGTCACCTTCAGAGAGGGCTTAGGGTCCATGTCTTTGAAAATCTCCTGAATCTTTCTCAGCGGAGACTCTATATCCGACAGGGATAGCTCACAATCAAATCCAAGCGTTCCGGGAATGACCTTCTGATCGCCTCCGATTTCTACGGTCTGTGGTAACAGTATCCTTGGACCCCCACATTGGCCGAACCCGCCGTCGGCAAACGCTTTGCTGAAATTCTCATAATGCTGCATGAGAACGTCTTTCAACGAATCCTGCTCGAACTCGAAAGATATACTGACAGTTAAGTCGCATTTTGCAGACAAGATAAATTCTCCTCTTCCCATCATCGCAGATGGTCTAACGCCCGGTTTTTGATTATCTCACCCTGGTTCTTCTGCGCGGCGCTCTCGGCCTCCGCAAGCAACAGGGAAACGTGGCTGTCTGAAGTACTTGCATTTTGCTCATTGTGTAATAGCGTCGCGCTCCGACGACTGGTTAGGTCCGAGGCGGCGTTCATTTCGGCAAATCGAGGAAATAGCCTTGTTTGAAGCGCAACCGGATATTCTTAACTTGCTCGAAATCCAGCAAAGGATTTTCGTTGAGAACTAAGAAGCTTGCTTCGTAGCCTTCTCTTAATAGTCCTATTTTGCGATTGGGGAAGATACTTCGCGGCGTCTCCTCACACCATATCTTTAACATTTCGAGATTGCTGAACACGCCGAGTTTTTGGAGGTAGAGAACATCGTTAACGGGTGTGCTTCCATACCTGTCAGACCCGAACGCAATTTTAACTTTGTGACGCTTGAGAAGTTTTAGGTTTCGGACTCTAACCGCATCCGTGCGTTCTCGAATCTGGGGTTTGAACGAAGGACTTTGCGGATCAAAAAACTCATAAGCGACGGGTGCAATATCAACCCGAACTCCGCGTTGTGCCGTTTCTTTTGCATCTGCTTCCGTTAGTTCATATTTTTGCGGATCGTCGTTGACATCAATATAGTAGCCGAGCAAGTGCGCCATTTCATCAACGCCTGCTTTTAAGGCGATGCGATAATCGGTGACGGTGTCAACGTGTGCGCTCACTTTCAATTCCGCCGCGTGAGCTTTCTCGACAATCTGCGGGACGAGACGTGGGTCTAAGCCGATACTCCCAACCGGAATATTATTCAAATCCTGCTTCTTTTTCTCAAAATCCTCGCTCGATAGTAAATAGATTTTGAGAAAATCGGGTTTGCCCGCTAAAATTTTTTGCCATTTTTGCTCAAGGTCTGCCGATGTATTGACGATGTAATAAGCATCGTCTTCGCGGAGACGGCTGGCCCGAACTTTCTTTTCCTGTTCGGGCGTAAATCCGCCCGTTCTATAGAAAAGAGCAAGTCCTTCATAAACCTCAACCCCGTGCCCATAAGTTGAAGTCAACGCCCCGTGAGAATATAAAACGTCCACGCTCATTGGGTTATTAACTTTATCCGCAACCTGCAATGCGCCGCTTCGCACATCGGTTTGCACTTTGGCGTAGAAAACGCCGTCTTTGAGATACATCGCAACCTGTTGCGCGATGTTATATGGGCTATCGAAATGATGACAATGCGCGTCGGCAAAAGGCGGTATGACATACCTGTTTTGCAGGTCAATCACTTCGTCAACTTTCACAGGCTTCTTGCGCGTCAGGACACCGTTGACAGAAAAGAAGCTTTGGCGGCGAAAACTCTTTCCGTCAAACCACTGCCCATTTATAAACTGATATGATTTTCGCTCTGGTAAAGATGTTTGAGCCTTAACATTGAGCCGAACGCTCTGAAAAATGAAAGATAAAACTGCTAAAGCTATCAAGAACCCAAGCAATCTATGTCTATCTATTTTCATACCCATGATTTTACATGCCTTCATTTATGGAAGCGACCTAATGCTCGAATTAACCCGCCCGCGCGAACAGCCTTCAGCATTATGGCAAAGAGTGATGATGAAAAAGCCTACTACGAGAGCGTCCGGTCGAATGGCTTGCTGGGCGC
Organism: uncultured Acidobacteriota bacterium; assembly: GCA_963811065.1. Taxonomy (GTDB): domain Bacteria; phylum Acidobacteriota; class Blastocatellia; order Pyrinomonadales; family Pyrinomonadaceae; genus QHXM01. The sequence continues at coordinate 303,822 of CAWEPR010000004.1, read as the reverse complement.
GGCTTGAGCTAATAACTAAGATTGCGCGAATAATAGCTACCCAGCATTACTGACCATTAGACCTGTGACTACGGCTACCAATACAGAAACTATCATTACCAGAATTGACCATCCCGCGCCGCTCAAACGACCCTGCGCCTTTAAACCTTTCGTTGATTTGCGCTCGAAACAGAGAAGCGCCAGCGCAAGAAGCAAGGCCGAAAGGGCGAAACAGTAAATCCTATGAACCAGGATGCGTGTTAGAGAACTTCCGCCATTCACCAAATCAGAAGGTGTCCACAGCTGATTAAGGAGAGGATTATAAAGCCAGTGGTTATAGCCCTGACCGGTCAGGTAATAAAATGCGCCGCCCGTAGTGAGGCCAATGGCATAAGTCAGGTATTTATCGCGCAACAAAACATTTAAGGCAACGGACGCGGCAATCATAAATACCGCGCTCGGGACTAAAATCACCGCGTAGGTCTTGAGATATATTGGTAGTTCGAGCGGCGCGTGTCCTTTGTAAATCTGCAAGCCCGTGGCGGTCAAAGCGACCAGCACCATCAGGGAAATTGAAAGGAGCAGCGTGGCCGAGAACTTCGAGAGCAGCAACACAAAGTCAGACGCAGGCGCGCTCCAGACGACAGGCTCAACTCTCAACTCGCGGTCGCGGTGCATCGCCTCACCCGTGTAGAAGACGGCGATGCCGAAGAGAAACAATAGCAGTGCGTTCGCGGTCCTGCCCGCGTAGGTCGCCGAGTATGAGACTTCGGGAACGACTGTGTAAGCGGCCAATTCCAGGCCGCACATCAACGTGATTAGTGGCGCGACGACGACCAGGCTACGTTCGGCGCGAAGCAGGCGAAACTCCACTCCTAATGCCGCCATAAATTGTGCAAAGCCCGCGCGCCAACCACGGGTGACGATGTTGACCTGCGGAATCGTCATCTGTTTCACGGCGACGGCTTCAACGGCTCGAACGGATTGCGCTACGCCGAAACTTTCCGTGTCGTTATAAATTCTCTCCGTTCTCGGCGTGAGATTAAGAATCGAAGTCTGATGCTGCTCAGCGTTCGTTCCGGCTCGTTCGATTGTCGAAAAACGCGCGTAGAGGATTGCTAAACAAACAAGCGAGAAGGCAATCATCAGAACGCGGTTAGCTATCATATATCCGTCATAGCTGATCGTGACCTGGTTTAGCCAATCGGCGCTGCGTCCTTTGTATTGCTCGCCACTATTGAACAGCAACGGGTCGAGAACTATGCGCCAGCCGAGGGGCAGCCCTTTAATCGTCTGCTGCCACGCGATGTAGAGGAAGTAACAGGAGAACACCAGCCCGTAAACGATTTTGACGTTGCGCGTGAGCGTGCCGACGGTAAAGCAAACCGCCGCAATTGCCAGACTCGACCCGACGACGAAAAAGAAGAAGTGTTGGAAAAAGGGCAGCACACGCAGCGGCAGGACAATCATGCCCTTTGTGCTGAAAGCCTGAAGCAGCAGTAGCGTCAATGCGAAACAAGCCTGACAGCATACCAGCACGAAGAAGTTGCCGAAAAATTTTCCTAAAAGATACCCGGCTCGGCTGACGGGCTTTGAAAAAATGAGTGGGTCAACTCCGATGCGAAAATCTCTGATCACGGGGTCTCCCATCATCAAGGCGATGAACAGCGGCAGACCCGTTATAAAACAGAAACCCTGGAGGTTCCTGACAATATAATAATCGCTGTTCGTCGCCCAGCCACTCGCAACGGCAGGCCCCCCGCCCCACCACAGGACGGCAGTCACGCTGAAGATAATCATCAGCGCATAAGGTGCGACGCGCTTCAGATTGAACAGCATTTCGGTCTGAAAAACCGCGCCGAACGGAGTCGAAACTGCGCTTCTCAATTAACACTCTCCAGTTGACTGACAAGGCTGAGATAGTAGTCTTCCAGAGTTGGGAGTACGGGGCTGAATTCTTCACTCGGTCTGCCGTCCGGCGACAACACTCTGACACGCACCCGCCCTTCAAACATTTGCGCTGAAATCACCTTTAAGCGCGATTTGAGAATTGAGACTTGTTCGCGTGGCACTGCGGCTTCCCAAACGAGGTTCGCAATTTGCGCCAGAGCCGCTCGCGGACTGCAGCACGCGATGATTTCGCCATGTCGAATGATTGCCATTGTGCCGCAAAGAGTGGAGACATCCGAGACGATGTGCGTCGAAAGCAGCACGACCGTCTCTTGGCCTGCGATTTCGGAAAGCAGATTATGAAAGCGGTTTCGCTCTTCGGGGTCTAATCCGGCGGTCGGCTCGTCAACAATAATCAGTCTGGGTTGTCCGATGAGCGCCTGCGCGATCCCCAAACGCTGCCGCATCCCGCCGGAAAAGCCCCCGACCGGCTGCCGTCGCGCCTGTGAAAGATTGACCCTCTCAAGCAGAGCATCAATTAACCGGGCGCGTTCTTTTCCATCCATGACACCTTTCAGCCTTGCGAAATAGGAGAGCGTCTGCTCTGCCGTCAGAGTCGGATACAGCCCGAATTCCTGCGGCAAGTATCCGAGCAGTCTGCGCGCCATCATTTTTTGGCTGAGAAAGTTAACCTTATTAACCGCAATTTCGCCAGAGTCGGGTTCGAGCAAAGTGGCGAGTATTTTCATCAACGTCGTCTTGCCCGCGCCATTCGGACCGAGCAGCCCAAACACTCCCGCAGAAACTTCTAGATTAATTCCTTTCAGTGCTTGAACTCCGCCCGTGTAAGTTTTCTTCAACTCCCTGACTTCAAGCATCGCCCCTCCTCCAGGTTCTATCAAAATGTCGGATGTTTTTTCGACAGCCGTCCAACTGCTGATTGGACCGCACGATGCGTGATAATACCACCATCAAACGTGTTAGACGGCGCGGTGCGGCTTACTCGCGCTTTCAGACCCGACGTTTCGCCGCCTACCCTCTTCTTCACTTTCGCCTTTTAACTTTTCCCTTTATATTGGCGAGCGCATGTTGAAAAAAGTAGTTGGTGCTTTGTGGCGTCATGCGCCGAAGAGGGTGCGGCGGTGGGGCGTGCGCCTCGTCGAGCCGCGCTTTACCGTCACAGCCGGGGCGGTCGTCGTTGATGATGGCGGGCGCGTGCTCTTGCTTAACCACGTCTTTCGCGTCGGCTCAGGCTGGGGCATTCCCGGCGGCTTCATGGAAAAGGGCGAGCAGCCGGAAGAAGCCTTGAGGCGCGAGCTACGCGAAGAGATCGGGCTTGAGCTTGATAGCGCCGAGATCGCTTTGGTGCGAACTTTAAGGCGGCCCACGCAGGTTGAGATTATCTTTCGCTGCCGCCCGCGCGGGACTCACGGCGAGCAGAGCTTCGAGATTAAAAGCGCCGAATGGTTTGCGCCAGATGGTCTCCCGCCGGGGCTTTCCAAAGATCAACGCGAATTGATCGAACGCGTCCTCAGCAATGGAGCAAAACCGCCTGATTGATGTATGCTGTCTGGAAACGAAAAGCAGTGATGAGGGATGAGTAATGAGTGATGAGTTAAGAATTTGTCACTCCTCACTCCTCACTCATCACTCAGCACTTAATCTTTGTCGGAGACAAACATAATGGTAAACCTGATTCCATCGCCCGAAGCCGTAATGCAGATTCTGACGCGCACGAAAGCCTATCGTGAAGGCCATTTCGTCTACCCGTCGGGCAAACACACGCCGCATTACTTCCAGATGCCGCTCGCCTTCCGCTACTACGACACGGCGCGTGTGCTGGCGGTCGCGCTCTCGCGCAAGTTTCGCATTGATCGCGATGTCTCCAGCCAGTTGCCAAAAGTCGCGGTCATTAGCCCTAGTTCGGGCGGCATCCCCGTCGCCTTCGGGGTGCGCGAAGCCTTGAGCGCCGAACAGATTTACTGGGCGGAGAGAGAAGAAGGTGGCAAGCGCATGTTTCGCCAGTATGTCAATCAGGGCGAAGTCAACCCGTGCATCATCGTTGACGACATCATTCGCAGCGGCCACGCAATTGAGGAGACCGTCGCCCTGTTGAAGGAACTCGGCGCGCCGATCATCGGTTGCGGGACAATCGTGCGCTTCACTTCCGCGCCCGAAAGCATCGGCGACGTACCCATCAAGTCACTGGTAGATTTTGAATCCCATATGTACGACCAGGCTGAGGATTGCAGCGACTGCCAGAGCGGAGCGCCCGAAGAGCACGTCAGGTTCTGAAATGCAAAATTAAAAATTAAAAATGCAAAAGTGAGGCTGAAACCACATTTAATTGAAAAGTGGCTCTCCGCCTTCCTTTTGCATTTTACATTTTTAATTTTGCATTCTAAATCTCGTGTCGGTTGGCGAGCGCCTTGTCCATCGTCACTTCGTCAACGTATTCGAGGTCTGAGCCGACGGGCATCCCCATCGCAATGCGGGTGACACGCGCGCCGAGGGGTTTCAGCAGGCGGCTGATGTAATTGGCGGTCGCTTCGCCTTCCGTGTTCGGGTTGGTGGCGAGAATCACTTCCAGCACTTCCACCCCATCATTATTCTCAGGCTTCAAGCGCGGCAAGAGGTTGGCCAGATGCAGGTCGTCCGGGCCTAAGCCACGGATCGGCGAGAGGCTGCCGTGCAGCACGTGATAGAGTCCCTTGTAGCTGCGCGTCTTTTCCACTGCGACCAGATTGTAAGGCTCTTCGACAATGCAGATGACGGAGCGGTCGCGCGACGGGTTGGCGCAATAACGGCACGGGTCAACATCCGTCAGATTGTTGCACACGGAGCAGAAGATGATGCGCCGTTTAACTTCGAGCAGCGCCTCAACGAAACGCTCGACCTCAGCATCCGGCACACGCATGATGTAAAACGCCAACCGCTGCGCGGTCTTGTGCCCGATACCCGGCAGGCGTTTAAACTCGTCAATTAACTTCGTGACTGATTCGGCGTAATCAAGCATGGATGTTTAGGGTTTAGAGTTTCGGGTTACGGGTTAAAGCAAAACCAACTCGAAACCCGAAACTCATAACTCGTAACTAAAATAAACCTCCGAGTCCCGGCGGGAGCATGCCGCCGAGCTTGCCTTTCATCGCTTCGTCGATCTTGCGGTTCGCTTCGTTGACGGCGGCGACGATCATGTCCTGGAGCATCTCCAGATCGTCTTCTTTGACGGCTTCGGGGTCAATCTTGAGCTGCGTTATCTCGTGCGTTCCTTTCATCTGGACGGTGACGACACCGCCGCCCGAAGAAGCCTCGACGACGAGTTCTTCCATCTCCTTCGCCATCTTCTCCTGCATCTGCTGCGCCTGCTTCATCATCTGCTGAATATTCATGCCGCCCGGAAATTTCATCTGCTTAACCTCTCTTTGCCTTAGTTAAAAGTTTCGGATGTTGATGCCTGGCTTCATCCTAACTTTCATCAGGGATGAATGCAAACGCCCCCCGGCGGCGCGCCCTTGAGTTGCCCTGACCGCACATCAGCCCTCCATAAAGCGTATGGCCCTGACCTTAATCGTCAGGGCCATGCGGGAGACTCTCCTTGAAGATGAGCGGTCGCGTTTAGTTCAAATTGTGCCACTTCTCATTGTTGGTTTCGTCCAACTCGTTGACCTGATTTTTGGCGTCGGCGATGAGTTTGAAAGTGGTGCTTTCCAGACTGACGTTTTTCGGGAGGATGCTCGTAGCATCTACCAGAACCCAATCACCCTGACCCGGTTGAATGACTTGAATCACACGAAACAGCGTCCTCCCGACCGCCGCGCCGTTGATCTTGCGGACGGTCAATTCCAGACGACACGCCGCGTTCGCAGCGTTGCCCTTATTCGCCACCTGTACCCGCACTGCTTTGTCATTGTTTGGGACGAACTGGTATTGCCTGACCCATAAATCGGGCGAAGCCGCCGGGGCGGGAGTGCGAGCGGTCAGGGGCTGCAACATGCAGACGAGGAGACTTACCAGGCAGATTGTTTTCTTTAGCATTTCTACTCTCCTTGAGGGAAAAGGCATTCACCCGGAGCATCGCGTGAACGCGTAAAAGCTGAATCGAAAGCTACGCGAAAAAAGTTGGCGTGAACGATGGATGCTCGGCTTGTAGTTTTTCCAATGCGCCGCCACGATACGGCAATGGCCGATGTGGAGTCAATAATGATAACTGCGGTAGAGGTTCAGTTTGATTTGAGTGGAGGGGAAGTTGAGGTTCACCACAGAGACCGGAGAGAACACGGAGGAAGCACGGAGGAGTCCGGAGGATATCCAGTGAATTGAGACTTCAAATCCGATTTGAGATGTCTTCTCTGTGCCCCCTCTGTGTCCTCTCCGGTCTCTGTGGTGAATCGCCTCACGGCGCGCCTTCGATTTGAAATTGAACCAATACTGAGACTGCTTCTGGTTTTCCTACGGCGTCTGGACATGCTATAAGCCAGCGGTAGAACATGACACGTTACGTCATCAAACGAGGCGATGCGCCAGACAAGTTGGCGCGCTATCGCGCGGAACTCAACGAAGAACAGTTCGCGGTCGCCACAGCCAATCCGGGCGCGGCGCTCATCATCGCGGGCGCAGGCTCAGGCAAGACGCGCGCAATCACCTACCGCGTCGCCTATCTTGTTGAGCAGGGCGTTGCCCCGGCTCGCATCATGCTCGCCACGTTCACCAACCGCGCGGCGCGCGAGATGCTGCGCCGCGTCGAACTGCTGACGAGCGGCGGAGATGTCAAAAGAGTCTGGGGCGGAACGTTTCATCGTATCGCCAACCTGATCCTGCGCCGCCACGCCGCTTCCATCGGCTATGAATCGAACTACTCGATTCTGGATTCGGAAGACGCGCGCGATTTTCTCTCCGCGTGCGTTGACGAAGCTGGCATTGACACGAAAGCGCGCCGCTTTCCCAAAGGCGGAAGTCTTGCAGAACGTCATCAGCTTTGCCAACAACACGGACCGTCCAATCGAGGACGTGATTGCGCGCCGTTACCCGCATTTCGAGCCGCTGACACAACAGGTCAAACGCGTTGACATGATCTATATGGAGCGCAAGCGCGAGCGCAACGTGATGGATTACGACGATCTCCTGCTCAACTGGAAAAGATTGCTGATGGAGAAGGCGGACATCGCCAATCTCTACGCAGACCAGTTTCAGCATATTCTGGTTGACGAATATCAGGACACGAATAAGCTACAGGCGGAGATTGTTGATTTGATGGCCGTCAAGCATCGCAATGTGATGGTCGTCGGCGACGACGCGCAGAGCATCTACGCGTGGCGCGGCGCAGAGTTTACGAACATCTATGAGTTTCCCACAGATACCCGGAGGCGAAAATCTTTCGTCTGGAAATCAACTACCGCTCGACGCCGGAAATTCTTGCGCTCGCCAACGTCTCCATCGCCTCGAATCGCAAGCAGTTTCCCAAAGACGCTGCGCGCCGCGCGTGATTCGAAAGGTTTGCCCCCGGCGCTCATCCCGGCGCGCGACGCAGACCAGCAGGCCGCCTTCATCGCTTCACGCATTCTCGAACTGCGCGACGAAGGCATCCCGCTTGAAGAAGTGGCGGTGCTCTATCGCTCGCACTATCATTCGCTCGAACTGCAACTGGAACTGACCCGGCGCGGCATCCCCTATCGCGTTCGCAGCGGCGTGCGCTTCTTCGAGCAGGCGCACATCAAGGATGTCATCTCCTATCTACGTGTCATCACCAACCCGCGCGACGAGTTGGCGTGGAAACGTATCCTGCGGATGATTCCACAGGTCGGAAACTCTACGGCCAACAGAATCTGGGAGCGGCTCGCCTACGCTCCAGACCCGCTGGCGCTCGTGCGTCGTGAAGATTTCAATGTTGCGCCGAAACGCGGCGCGGGCTGGACGGAATTTCTCGCCTGCTCGAAAGTCTCGTGCAGGATGAAACGCGCGGCAATCCTGCGCGGCAGATCGAGTTGATTCTGGCGCGCGGGTATGAAGCGCATCTGGCGAACAATTACGAAAACGCCGAAGCGCGGCTCGAAGATTTGCGGCAGCTTGCGCTTTACAGTTCTCGCTACAATTCGACCGAAGATTTTCTGTCCGAGTTGGCCCTGCTTTCCACCGAACGCTACAGCGCGCCGCAAGGGGTGGCGGGCGAAGATGTCGTGATGGGCGGCGACGAAGACGAGCTTTTGACGCTCACGTCCGTACATCAGGCGAAGGGGCTTGAGTGGCGCGCGGTCTTCATCATCTGGGCGGCAGATGGGAAGTTTCCCAGCCCGCGCTCGTTGCGCGACTGCGGAAGGCGAAGAGGAAGAGCGTCGTCTCTGGTATGTTGCGCTGACGCGCGCGGGCGAGCAGCTTTACCTCACCTATCCTTTGATGATTACGGACTATAGTCGCCAGACGGTTGTTCAGAAGCCATCGCGCTTCGTGACGGAAGTTCCGCCGGAGCTTTACGACATCTGGTCGCTGGAAGAAGAGAGTGCAGGCAAGCTGGCTGCGGCTGAGGATGAGTCACAGAAGTACATCAATTGAACCTGTTGCCAAAACTTTATGTCATCACCAATCAAAACTACAGACGAAGCGCAGACCGAGGAACGCACTCTCAAGGCTGAGATCAAACTCTATTACGATCTTCACGTCCCTGAAACGGACGCCCCGCGCCCGCTGCTCATCGCGCTGCACGGCTACGGAGCTAACAAAAGACAGATGATGCGCGAGGCGCGCGCAATCGCACCGACCCGTTTCGCCGTCGCTTCGTTGCAGGGTTTTCATCAACATATCAGAGAGCCAAAAGAGAAGGGCGGGCCGCTGCGGTTTGGCTTCGGCTGGCTGACGAATTTTCATCCGGAAGACTCAATCGCAGTTCATCATCGCGCTCTGCTCGATTTGATCGCTTCGCTTGTTGACGGAGGTACGGCTGACCGCGAGCGCATCTTCCTGCTCGGCTTCTCTCAATCGTGTGCGCTTAATTACCGCTTCGCTTTCACGCAACCAAACTTTTTGCGCGGCGTAGTCGGTATCTGCGGCGGGCTGCCCGGCGATTGGGAATCAAGCGGACTATACAAGCCGACAGACGCCGCTGTGTTTCATCTTCACGGCGAGCAGGATGAGTTTTATCCTCCGGCTCGTGTTGCCGGTTACGCGGAACAACTCCGCCTGCGGGCGAGCGATGTCAGCGTTAAAAGCTACAATGCCGAGCATGAGATAACGCAACCCATGCGTGAAGATGTGCGCGAGTGGTTATGCGAGCGCGCCGCTAAGTAGCAGCTCTGCACACCATCCAAGGTTGAAACCGTAGATGGGCTGCAAGTATAGTGCTCACAGAGTTCTTCCCACATCGCATCAGTGAAAGACATTATGAAACGAAACTTTCTTTTCGTGGCAGCCATCGCGTTTGCAATGTTGCTGAATCTATCTGCCGCCGATGCTCAACAGGAAGTCGTGGGCGCTGGAGGCAAGTTGAGCAAACAGGATATGAAGACAATCGCGGCCATTCGCGCGGTGCTGGATGCACAGACGGCTGCCTGGAATCGCGGCGATATCGAAGGGTTCATGGACGGCTATGCGCGCTCCGCGGACATCGTTTTTATTTCCGGCGACTCGCTGACGCACGGCTGGCAGACAGTGCTTGACCGCTACAAAAAAGGCTACGACACGCGCGAGAAGATGGGGACACTCGCCTTCTCCGACCTTGATGTCAAACTCGTCAGCAAAGATGCGGCGGTCGTGATTGGCCGCTGGCAACTGACGCGCGACAAAGATACTCCGCACGGACGCTTTACGCTCATCTTCCGCCGCACGGGGCAGAACTGGCGCATCGTCCACGACCACACCTCTTCCGCTTCGTAAAAGAATCACAGTAGCTGAAAGAACGCTCGTCACAAATCGGCTTGTTAGCTGAAACTACAGACGCGTGAAAAGGGCATTGATGCGTTTCGTGGTAAAGTCCGTAAAACTTAAAAACCCAGGAGAAAAATGAAAGTTAAATTCGTTCTGCTGACAGCACTCTTTTTGGCGTTTAACTCGATTGGTTTTGCCCAATCAACGACGCCGACATTTAAGCAATATGCCGCCAGAGTCGAGAAACCCAGAAACGTCAGGGTCAATCTGAAAAGCCACAAAAATGCGAACATGTTCCGCACTAATTTGCGGAACGCCGCGAAAGAAGGCGTGAATTTTGCCGGACATTACATCCTGACGACCTGGGGCTGCGGGACCAATTGCTCGCAAAGCGCGATCATTGACGCTCGCAACGGCAAGGTGTTTTTTCCAGACCAACTCGAAGGTGCAGGTTTCGGCTTTTGTGAATTGCCGGACGACACTGAGCCAATAGTTCATAAAGCCGACAGCCGTTTGCTCGTCTTAAACGGATTCAAAGGCGGCGACCTTAGTGTGGAAAACGCGCCGTGTGGAGTTTATTATCTCGAATGGACAGGCAGGAATTTTAAGCAGGTCAAATTTGAGAAGAAAAAGCGGACCGACACGCCGTAGACTTGGGACTGGAAAGGTTCAGAAATCGCTCTGATTTCCACAAAGCGAAAGAAGAGCGGTAGCAGATAGATTTAAATTTTGGAAAATGCTGTTGGGCGAAAGCGATGACACGCCCTCCAATCAGAATAGGCGCTCTAGCGACTCCAAAGTTGCTCGCGCCTATTCGCATTTTACGGATTGGATTTAGTCCACCAGCTTGAAATTGCCGTTATTGTCTCTGTGACATAATACGATTGAATGTTCTCATGGAGATTGCTTTGCCGTTAGCATCTCGCCAAACATTTTTGGTGGCGTCATAGCCCATGCGTTGCAGCTTGCGTTGTCGCAGCGTGTATTTCCCACCAAATACTCGTTCAATTATTCCGAAATCAACTAGCCTTCCTGTGCATATCAACTTTCGATGAAAGACGCCATCCTCACCGCCGTATTCATCCTTTCTGGTTATGACAATCTGCTGTCCACATGGAACTGCATCGAACACGACAACGCCGTTATCGTCAGTTTTTTTGTTGAGGATTGTTGCTCCTGCCTTGATGATAATTTCTGAGCCGGGGGAAGGCCAATCTACAACATCGGCGTTGGTTTCAACTTCCGTCAGGCGCACTCGAACTGTTTTAGGGGAACTCTTAAGTAACGGCGTGCCTTGTGTTGAAGAAAGAGGATTTGTTCTGATGTTAGCTACATTATTGGTGACGTTATTTGTGCGCTGGTTGCCGCCTGCGGTAGCGATAAAGAGAGCAAAGCAAACGGCGAGAAGGGTAATCTTGTTTTTCAGCATATTCAATCAAGAGCAAGAAGGTTTCAAAGTTTGAAAGGATGATCTGTCACAGGACTTGAGCATCTTAGCCTACTTTGATTTAGAGCGCGAGTTTATTGGTTTAGCTTTTGACTCCAGACCCCGGACTTTGAGACTCTAGACTGACCTATGTCAGAAACGCTCGTCATCCTCAATTGTTCGCAGCTCGTCACGCTCGCCAGCCCGGTTAAGGAAGCACGCACCGGCGCGGCGATGGCGGAGCTTTCCATTATCGAAGACGGAGCAATGCTGGTGCGCGGCGGGCGTCTTGAGAGAGTCGGCACGCGGAGCGAGATTGAATCCCTCGTCGAAGCTGATGGTGAAGTTGTTGACGCAGGCGGGCGCGTCGTGATGCCGGGATTCGTTGACGCGCACGCCCATCCGGTTTTCGCGGGCACACGCGCCGACGAGTATGAGCAACGGGCGCGCGGGGTGACCTATCAGGAAATTGCGGCGCGAGGCGGAGGCATTCGCTCGACTGTCAGACGGACACAGGCCGCAACGCTCGAAGAGTTGATTGACGCATCGAAACGTTATAGCCAGTGGTTTCTGCGTGGCGGCACGACCACTGTCGAGGCGAAATCGGGCTACGGGTTGTCAGTCGAAGACGAATTGAAAATACTGCGCGCGATCAAAAGGCTGAATCTGGAGACGCCGCTCCGGTATGTCCCAACATTTCTCGGAGCGCACGATATCCCGGATGATTACCGCGAGCGGCGCGAGGATTACGTTGCGCTCGTCATCGAAGAGATGCTGCCGCGCGTGATGGATGAAGAATTGGCAGAATACGCGGACGTGTTTTGCGAGGAGCGTGTCTTCACTGTCGAAGAGTCGCGTCGCATCCTGACGGCGGCGCGCGATCGGGGCTTGGGTTTGCGCCTTCATGCGGATCAATTGTCGCTCTCCGGCGGCGCGCTGCTTGCGGCTGAACTGGGGGCTTCGACCGCAGACCATCTGGAACACACGGACGCTCGCGGCATCGCTGCCTTGAAATCTGCGAATGTACAGCCGGTACTCTTGCCCGGCTCGGTTTATGCGCTCGGCTCCTCGCGCTACCCTGCGGCGCGCGAGATGATTGATGCTGGGCTTGCGGTCGTTCTCGCCACAGACTTCAATCCGGGTTCGTCGCCCACGCCCTCGATGCCGATGGTGCTGTCATTAGCTTCGACGCACATGAAAATGACGCCAGCCGAAAGCCTGACCGCCGTGACCATCAACGCCGCGTATAGTCTGGGACGTGGTGAAGAGATAGGCTCTCTGGAAGCGGGCAAGCGCGCCGATTTCGTCATCCACGATTGCGCTGACTATCGCGAGGTGGCCTACTTTTTCGGCGTCGAACACGCGCACACCGTTTACGTTAACGGGCGAGCCGTCCTACCCGCGCGAGGCTTAAAGTAAAGCCACAAGATAGTGGATGAAAATTGTGCTTGACGCACAACTTATTGTCATTTATTATTCGCGCCAACACTGGAAAGGAGGTGATCAAAAAATATATGAGTTCTAATCACAGTGAGGTGGCTGAGTCCTGAAGACCGGATAGAGTCAGGATTTTTTACAGGATTTCCGTCCGGTAGTTTCGTTCAGTCGCGCCATTCGGTTTAAGAAGGGCGCACGGACGCGATGTGCAGGGCAATCCCATCAGTTCACCGGAAGGCCGCTTGCGTGGTAACGCGCGAGCGGCCTTTTTCTTTAGACTTGTCGCATGGTTCGCGGCAATGGTAAGGTGATTATTGCCGGTGGCGGACGCTCACGCTTTCAATTATTCGTCCGCGCCGAGCTATGAAAATTACCTCGCATCTACAAACCTCAGTTGAAATGAAAAAATAATGTGGGAATTCAATACCGAGCGGCGGGCAGCCCCACGGCGCAGCGTCAAACTTGAGTTTAGAGTCTTGCTCGTCGCCACGAAGATGAGTGCCGAAGGCGAAGAGCACACGCTTCCGCTGATCGGCTATACGCGCGACATCAGCGAATCAGGGCTGGCGCTGCTGGTCTCCGCCAAGAGCATGAGTGTGCTCTACAGTCTGGGCCAAAACTACACGTTGCAACTGGTGCTGACGCTCCCGACAGGGCCGGTCGAACTGGAGGCCGTCCCCGCACGCTACAAGCACATCAACGAAGGCGAAGCGGGATCGTTCATCCTCATCGGCGCGCAGATTACGAAAATCAGCGACGAAGACCGCGAACGTTTTGTTCAATACCTGAACTCGTTTGGGTAAGACAAAAGAAGGGCATTCAAAGCTCAATGTCCAAAGTCAAAGGTTGCTCTCTGACTTTGGACATTGGGCTTTAGACTTTTGCCTTGCCTTACTTGAATTGGCGATTAGCGATCTTGGAGAGCGCGATGGTCAGAGCCGCCGCGCCGAGCGATTTAACGAGCGTCGGATGCTCCGCATAAAAGTCGCTGATCTTGTCTATAATCGAAGGGTCTTGCTTCTGCGCCTCATCTGCGACCTGCTGCACGGCTTCGGGCGGAATCTGTCCGGCCTGTTCGGGCGTCAGTTCCTGCTGGCCGCCGCCTTTGAAAATGTTGATGAGGTCAGAGAGGCCGCCCCCGCCCCCGGCGCTTGCGCCGCCACCGCCTCCGCCCGACATGATGCGCCCTAAAATCGCAGGCCCGGCATACTTGAGTATGGTGTTGAGCAGTCCGGCCTGTTGTTGAGGGTTGGAGTTGTTAAAAAGGTTGGCGGTCATCTGGCCGAATTCCGGCGTTTGCTCGGAGCGAAAAGCTGCGGCCAATCCGTCGGAGAGCGCCGGTTGCGGCGCGGCTTGAGCAACCTGGTCAAAATCGTCGTCAATTGTATCCGGTGCCTGATTCGGCTCTGCGCCCTGATACTGCTGTAAAAGTCCGCTGAGTTCTTTCATCAGATCCATGTTTGTTACCTCTCTCGTCGCTTCAGTTTGGAAATGCGCCCTCAGTGACAACTAATGTTGGCCGGGCGCGGTTGTTGAGGCACGGGGGCTTATTTTTTGTTAATGGTTACGCGAGAGAGCTTACTACAGGTGACTGTTAAATTGCTAAGGAGTCGTTTTAGGCGTCGGCGTTGGCGTCGTCTGTTCTGACGGCAGCAGGCGCGACGGGTCGGGCGCGTCCGGCGAAGTGTGCAGGTGAACTGCCTTCCATGTCGTGCCGATGTGACGAAAGACGATGGTCATGCGTCCCGTCGCAGTTTCGGGTGTGTCTTTATAGGTTTGCGACTGCGTCCACAGGCAAGTCACGACCGCGCCGCCGCTGCCGAGCATCTGCACGCGCACATCTTTCGCGTCGAGCTTCACGTCCTTCATATTCGGATAGGAACTCTCACGATTCTTACGCATCTGCTCCCAGCCTCGGGTGACTGTGCCGTTGTTGTTAAAGAGAACGAGTTGCGGCGAGTTCCAGTAAACGCCTGTGACAACATCAACGTCTGCCTTGCGGATGCCGTCGAGCAGCGCATCGAAAGCGGCGAGGACATCTTTCGAGGTCGGATTGGTTTTGCTGGCGGCTGCGCGCCTGCCCGCCGGCGTGCGGGGCGTGGGCGTCGGCGTGGCCTGCGGTGTGCCCGGCTCTTCGACAATGCGGGCGGGACTCGTCGCGGGATTTGAAGTGCGTGGCCGTGTGGTCGTTGACGAATTAGTATTCTGCGCTAAGCCTGCGGCGGCGAGCGCGCAGGTGATGGTGATGATAAAAAATAATCTTTTCAGCATTTGGTAACTCCTTAAAAATCGAATTAGGGAAAACTTATGATTTAAGCGCCCGGCCAGGGTTCCTGACTACGAAGACGGCGGACGGAGCGTTCGCGCCCGATTGCCTCGAAGACCTCGAACATGGATGGGCCGACCGATTGCCCTGTCAGCATCGTGCGCGCGGCGTTGATTAAAAGGCCGGGCTTCACCCCGGCTTCTTCTGCGTAGGCGCGCAAAGCTGCCTCGCTTGTCTCCACCGTGAACGGCTCGACCGTTTCGAGTTTATCAGCGAGCGCAGGCAGCAGTTCTCGCAGGCGCGGCTCTTTCAGTAGATTCTTTTTGACGGCAGCCTCGTCGAAATCGAAGTCGTCGGAGAAATAGGCGCGACCCTGCGCCGAGAAATCCTTGAGGGTGTGAAAACGCTGGCGGATCAAATCAACGGTCTTCTGAAACCACGCGCTGTCGTCTTCTTCATACTCCTCGCGCCAGAGCTTGGCGGCGCGCAGTTCCGCCTTGACCATCGGCAGCAAATCGGAGAACGGCATCGTGCGAATGTACTCGGCGTTCATCCAGAGAGCTTTCGCATCCGTCCATTGTCGCGGGTCTGCTTCGCTGAAGTTGAAAATGGCATTCGAGCGGCTGATGCCGGAGAGCGAAAATTTTTCGGTGAGTTCGTCGAGCGTCATAATCTCCTGCTCGCTGTCGGGCGACCAGCCCATCAGAGCCAGAAAGTTGCGAAACGCTGCGGGCACGAATCCTTTGTCACGATAGGTCGTGAGAGACACAACTTCGCCGTGCTTGCGCTTGGAGAGCTTGCCTTTGTTTGGTGCGAGAATCAGCGGCAGGTGCGCAAAGCGCGGCGATGCTGCACCGAGAGCCTGATAGAGCAGAATCTGCTTGTGCGTGTTCGTCAGGTGATCTTGTCCGCGAATCACGTCCGTGATCTTCATCTCGATGTCGTCCAAAACGACCGACAAATTGTAGAGCGGATGACCGTCGGAACGCAGCAGCACGAGGTCTTCAATCTCCGCGTAGTCGCGCTCCTGCGTGCCGTACACCGCATCTTCAAAACGCGTCCGGCCTTCGCGCGCGACTTTCAGGCGGACGGCGAACGGCTCTCCAGCACTCGCGCGGCGGTCGGACTCTTCTTTCGAGAGGTCGCGAAAGGGATTGCTTCTGTGATCCTGCCCTTCGGCTGCATGAGTGCGTGCGCGGTCAACGATACCCTGCTTGATGGTGGCGTCGGAGCGTTCCTCACGCGGTGTGAAATCGCGGTAGGCTTTGCCTTCTTCAAGCAGCTTGAGTGCTGCCGCTTTATGCTTCGGCGCGTTGTCGGATTGAAAGACTATCTCTTCGTCATAATCGAGTCCGAGCCATTCCAGACCCTCAAGGATAGAGCGCGTAGAGGCTTCGGTCGAACGCTGCAAATCCGTGTCTTCAATACGGAGCAGAAAAAGCCCTCCCATTTTGCGCGCATACAGCCAGTTAAAGAGCGCCGAGCGTGCCGAGCCGATATGGAGATAGCCCGTCGGTGACGGAGCGAAACGAACGCGAACAGTCATAAGTAAAAAAATCGTAAATCGTAAATGGTAAATCGTGAATAGACGAAACGCTTTTTCTATTTACGATTCACCATTTACGAACCCTTTGCCTTCCTTCAGCCTTTCTGTAATTTCGCAACCTGCGCGCTCAGGCTATCGAGACGTGCGATGAGTTCGGCGTGGAGTTTATCAGTGTGCGCGGGCGTTTTGCCCTCCACGAAGAACGTGCCGCCCGGCTCAAGCACGCAGCGCTCGATCTCATCCAGATTGTCGAAGCCCTGACGATGCGCGACCGTGAGCAGTTCCGATTCCGTCAAAAGCTCTTTCGCCAGCGCGTCGCGGCGTACCTGCCCGTTTTCAATCAGCACGGTCGGCGTGCCTTCAATTATCTGGTCGAGGCGTCTGTGCTTGAAGACAAAGCGTACCACAAAGTAGTTGATGGCAAGCAAGCTGAAAGCGCCGATCAGCCCGCCCGTGACCGTGTTGTCCTCGCCGATGATGGCGTTCTGCACGGTGTTTGAGAGCGACAGCAGCACCACCAGGTCGAAAGGATTGAGCTGCGCCAACTCGCGCTTACCGAAGATGCGCAGCACCACGACCAGAAAGATGTAGACGACGAGCGGGCGCAGCATCTTTTCGGCTATGGGGATAGCCAGATGAAACATATTCTGCGTGACGGTTTCATTCCAAAAAGCAGGTGACATGGGCGTGTCCTCTCCTTCAATCGTCGGTCTTCTTAGACAGTTTTCCGAAAGGAGAATATAAACCTGTTTGCTGGAAAGTCACGCGTCTTTCAATTAACGACCAACGGGCAGCGACGTTGCGAATGCTGCACCGTAAAAGACAAACGGGTTATCTGATATTTGTTTCAGATAACCCGTCCAATCTCTTTTGAAGTGATGGCGGAGATGACAGGATTCGAACCTGTGATGGGCTTTTGACCCATAACGGTTTAGCAAACCGCCGCCTTCAGCCACTCGGCCACATCTCCCCGGAGCCTGCTCTTTTCAGGCGAGGAATTATTCTAATCCGCAAGGCGAGATTGTCAAGGCGGAAAACGTCAGCGCCTTAACTCCTGCCCGCCGGCAAAGTAAATCTTGACACCGGGCAGGAACGAGAATAGATTCCCCTCGCTCAATCGCTGGCATCCCCGGATGACGAGAGCCTGAATCTCGTTAGCCTCTCATGTTTCACCTCTCACATGCGTGGCCTTTCCACGATCTCGCCCGTTTTGAAAGGAGTCTGCAATGAAAAAGATAGCACTCATCCTTCTCTGCCTTTCCGTCATCGGTTCCAACGCGATGGCTCTCGGCCATAAGTCTCACAAAGCGCGGAAGAGAGCAAAGACTGTCACCGTGACGGGCTGTATCAGTCAGGGCGTCGAATGTCTGGTCTTAACGTTGCTCAGCGGCAAAGACAAATACAGCGTCACCAGAAACAAAAAGCTGAGAATCGGGCAGGCGTACCGGATCACAGGGCCTCTCGGCGACATAGGCTTTTGTATGCAGGGCTTCCCGATTTTAAGTCCGAGAAAAATAGTTCCGCTTAGGGTTAGTTGCCCGAAAGCTAAACAAGTGGAATCAGAGATAACCCGCTAAAGACTATGAAGCGCGAGCGTGGCTTCCACTACTGACGCGCGAAATGCAGGAACAGGAGACCCATCATGCCAATTAATTTCAAAGCGTGGCACGACCAGACGGCAGCCCAACATACAGAGAAGGCAGACAAGTTTTTCAAGCAGGGTTTTCGCACCGTTTCGCTGTGCGTATATGGCGAACCCAACGACCCGCGCTACGCCGCCGTGATGGTGAAACGTCCCAACCCCGCCGATGAAAAGCCGTTTATCGCGCTCAGCATAGCTGAGATGCAGAAGAAGACTAATGAGCTGACGAAACAAGGTTTCGGGGCGGCGATCATCTCCGCCACCGGGCCTGCGAACAGTCCTCTGGTTGCGGCGGTGTTCCGCCCGATGAAGCCGCTTCCCTTGACGAAAGGTAACCTCACGGCTGACGACTTGCTCATGGCCAATCAGCAGGCGTGGAAGGACGGCAACATCCTGAAATGGGCGGACGCCTACGGCACGCCCGACGATCCGCGCTACATGGCTGTATGGCAGCCCAACACAGACAATGCAGCGTGGAACTGCGACGGCGTCAACGACGGCGTTCAAACCATGCAGCAGAGATTCAACGCCCTCGTGTCGGGCGGGGGACGCGCCCAGCACGTTGCGATCACGCCGTCGCAAGGGTTTCTGCAAGTTTTCGTTGACACAGACATCGGCGGGTGGTTCTCGTTTGGAAATATGACGAGCGCGGGCTTTCAAGCGAAGAAAGACGAGCTTGAGAAGCAGGGCTTCGCGCCCGTCTGCGTGGCGGCGCAAGGATCGGGCGCAAGCGCGCGTTTCGCCGCCATCTTCACCACCCGCGAGGAGATTACGCCCCGCGCCTTCACCATTACCCCCAGCCCCAAAGAAGAGCCGTCTGCACCAGAGATAGACGCCATCATCGAGGCAGTGATGAAGAAGAACCAGATTCGCGGCGCGGCGGTGGCAATCGTGAAGGACACGAGGCTCGTCTACGCGAAAGGCTATACCTGGGCCGAAGCAGGCTATCCGAAGGTGACGCCGACAACCTTCTTTCGACAGGCGAGCGTGTCAAAGGTCTTCGCCTCGATTGCGACCTATCAACTTATTAAGGAAGGAAAGCCGGTTGGCGGGAAAAAATTCTCGCTCGACACGACGATGCAGTCTGTCCTGAAACTGAAAACTCCGACCGGTGGGCAGCCGACGGATGCAAACTTCGACAAGATCAAGATTCGCCACCTGCTCGAAATGACCTCCGGCATAGACAAGGGGTTAGTCTTCCGTGATCTCGAAGCGACAAAGGCTTTCAATCCGCCGGAGTCGTTACCGGCGAAACCAAAGCACCTCGCGGCGTTTTGCGCGTCGCAGAAGTTAAGCGGCGAGCCGGGCAATAAGGCAATCGCCAACTATAACAACGGCGGCTACTTCATGCTGAGTCAGGTCATCGCAACGATGCGGGGCGCAAGTTCATTTGAAGAATCAATCAAGGCATCGCTGTTGAAGCCGTTGGGCATCAAGCGCGTCCGCGAGACACGTTCCCTCGTCACCGCGCAACCATCCGACGAGGCGCGTTATCATTCGACCGAGGAGTGTATTGCCTTTGACAGTAAAGGGAATTGCACAACCCGTCTCTTCCCCAGAATTCGGACAGCTACCAGCGTGATGTCGCCCGAGCAGCCGTTGGTGGCATTGGGCTACGGCGACACGAACCTTGAGAACGTGGACGGCGCTGGCGGGCTCTCCGGCGCAGTGACGGATGTCGCGCGCCTGCTCGCCGCGCTCAGCGTGCGGAAGAACAACCCCATGCTGGACGACGAGATGATTACGACCATGTTAGCCAACGCGGCAGCAGCCGCCGCCGATAAACAACTCGCCAAAAACAGCAGCGGCAACACGAAAGCGTGGGGCTTTCACGGCTTCGACAATGTCGTCGCGATGGACGTAGCTAAAGGCATCTACATGGGTGTCAAAGGCGGCAGCTACTGGACAAGCGTGAACGGCATAGGCTTTCTGCGTGGCGGGATGGCTTACGTCGTTTGTTGGAATTGCACAACCCCGAAGGAGGACGGGTCATGGGCATTCTCGTTTTGGGATAAGATTAACAAACACGACTGGGGCACCACAGATTTATTCGAGAAGTACGGCATGTCTCCGTTCCCGGCTTCGTCAGGGTTTTCTGGAGATGCGGCGACGAAGCCCGCTCTCAAGTTGCCGCCCCTGCCGAAATTCAATATCGGCTCTATCGTGCCTTCATCGAAGCCGACAAAGTCGAAGTAGGGAAGTCTCAAAGCGCGTGGCTTTGAAACTGCTCGCTGCAATAACGAGAATTATCAAACAAACCTTTTAACGTTGCCATCAGCTTGAGCGTTATGTGATGAGACTCGCCGGGCGCGGTGCGCCGCGCAGTTGAATTGGCGGCTGCGGTGCGCAGCAGAATTTGACCAGACGCTCGCGGTCGCGCTGCATTTCCGTATCTTCTTTCAACCACTCGCGCACCTCTTTGAAGATACGCGCCGCGTGCGGGTCGGGCGGCTCAACAATCCGATAGTGCATCCACTTGCCTTCGCGGCGCGCTTCAACAACTCCCGCACGACGCAGGTACGCGAGGTGGCGAGAAATCTTCGGCTGATTGGTTCTGAGGACTTCGACGAAGAAGCAGACGCAGACTTCATCCGTGTCCATCAGGTTCAAAAGCCGCAGCCGCGTGTGATCGGCCAGCGCGCGGAAGAACAATAGCTCGTCGTCAAAACTCCTCTTCGATTTACTCATGGAGAAATTTTAACACAGGATGAACAAATATGCCTTGACAGATATGTTCGGCGGGTTTATGCTGCGCTCATATTCGTAAAGGCGAATATGAAATCCGATTGGTTTTGAGGAGATTGAGATGGAAAAAGCTGAGACGAAACGGGTGCAGGCGCTGAAGGCGCATCTGGCGCTCAATGTGAAAAATGTGGAGCGCAGCACGGAGTTTTACCAAAAGATGTTGGGAATTGAGCCGAGCAAGGTGCGCCGGGGGTACGCGAAGTTCGATGTCGAGAACCCGCCGCTCAATTTGACGCTCAACGAAGTCGCTTTCAAAGAGCGTGGCGCTCTCTCGCACCTGGGCGTTCAGGTGGCCTCAACGGATGATGTGCTAACGATGCGTGAGAAATGGGCGGAAGCCGGACTCGTCACACGCGACGAGATGCAGACCAATTGCTGCTACGCGCTTCAGGACAAGACGTGGGTGCATGACCCGGACGGCAATGAGTGGGAAGTCTTCGTCGTGCTGGAAGACAATCTCACAGAGACGGCGTCGTGTTGCGGAACGAGTGCAACTGAGCAGGAGGTGGATGCTCAGGTCTCTGCGTGCGCGACCGCCGGAGATGCGTCGGTTTCCGCAACTACCGAAGCGGTCTCATGCTGCGGTGACGGGCAACCGCAGGCAGTTGAGATCGGCGGCCTTGCGCGATAAGAAACAGTTGATATCTTCAAAGCGAAATCCCGAGCAAGCATCGCTGGCACGACGCGCAACTGCCGAAGCGTTGGGAACAGCGATGCTGCTCGCTGCCGTTGTCGGCTCAGGCATCATGGGAGAGCGGCTGGCCGGTGGCAACGTGGCGGTGGCTTTACTCGCCAACACGATTGCCACCGGCGCGGCGCTTGTGGCGTTGATCCTCACGTTCGGGCCAATTTCGGGAGCGCACTTCAACCCGGCGGTGACGCTCTCGGATGCTTCGCAGGGAGGGCTTGCCTGGACGGATGTGCCAGCCTACATCGGCGCGCAACTCGCTGGAGCGTTCATTGGTGTAGCCTGCGCCAACGTGATGTTCGAGTTGCCAGTCTTCTTCGCTTCGCGTCACGGGCGCGCTGGAACGTCGCAACTGTTCAGCGAGTTCGTCGCTACTTTCGGATTGCTAGCGGTGATCTGGGGATGTGCCAGGCGGCAGCGAGCGATGGTCGTTCCTTTCGCTGTTGCCGCGTATATCGTAGCGGCTTACTGGTTCACAGCCTCAACGTCATTTGCCAATCCTGCTGTAACCTTAGCGCGTTCGATGAGCGATACTTTTGCCGGGATTCGTCCCGCAAATGTGCCCGGCTTTATCCTTGCGCAACTCGCGGGGGCAGCGACGGCAACCGCGCTCTTTCGCTGGCTCGTTCCTGCGCTGCCGAAAGACACGCGGGCGCTTCTCGTGCCGCATGATGAAAGGGAAAAAGCGAATGAGCGATAAAAAGCGCGTGTTGATTCTCTGCACCGGAAATTCTGCGCGCAGCCAGATGGCCGAGGGACTGCTCCGCCACCTCGCGGGCGACCGCTTTGAAGTCGAGAGCGCAGGCGTCGAGCCGAGTCATGTCAGACCGCAGGCCATCGAAGCGATGGGGGAGATTGGCATTGATATTTCCGAGCATCGCTCAAAGTCTGTGGACGAGTTTGCGGGGCAGGAGTTCGATTACGTGATTACCGTTTGCGACAACGCGAATGAGCGGTGTCCCGTGTTTCCGGGAAAGACCAAACGCATCCACTGGAGCTTTGACGACCCGGCAGCGGCGGAAGGAGATGAAAGGACAGTTTTGGCCGTCTTTCGACGCGTTCGCGATGAGATTGAGGCTCGTTTGCGTGCGTTCATCAGTAACCCGCACCTCAACTTCTTCTGGTGACTCGCCTTCCCCGAGAAAGGAAAGTCAGTGAGGTCACCGCGTTCTTACTTGTAGCCTATTCGGGTCGCGATGTAGTCGAAAACCTTCTCGGGCATCTTCATCTGCTCCCAAGCGCCGTACCCCGCCAAGGGCCACGTGTAGATCATGCCCACGTAGCCCACGCCGGCGACATTATCAATCCACTTTCCGGCTCCAATCTCCACAGTCATTGTGTCATCCGACTGCTGGAATAAGATGTTCAGAGACGTCGCCATGCCAAAGTAACGGCGCCAGCCGCCTCGCTTCTTGATCTGAAGCAGCAGACCCTTATTTTCAGTGTTCATCTCCTGGGAATCAAACCCCTGGCCGTCCAGCCAGACTTTAACATCAGCGATCAGCCGCGGAGCGTCGCCCGGTGCGCATCTATATCGACAACTTTTTGAGTTTTCCTTAGAACCGTTCTCTTCCTGAACCAGAGGCGGGATCGGCACAGGGACTATCGCGCCGCTTGATTCCCCCAGCGCACCGCCGCAGTTCCCGCAGAACTTCGGTCCTACCTCAGCCTGTGTGCCGCACTTCGGGCAAAGCCTCGGCTCCGCATCCCGCCGAAAGTCACCAAATCCCCTCTTCTGGTGTGCATATTCTGGTAGGATTGCTTCGGGTGCGGGGTTTTCCCGGGGCGGAACGGGGGCCTTGTTTTCCAGGTTTTCCAACGCCTCATCAATCGTCGCATCGACCTTGGCCAGCAGGTCGTCGCGCCGTTTCAGCCTCAGCAGCAGGTCGCGAACCTCTGTCGGAGAGCGGCCATCCCGAAGCTCTGTCTCAAGCTCGAAGAGCAGCATAACCTGCTCCTGGGAACTCAACGGTTCGGTGGAATCTATCCGTCCTTTCAGGGTGTTCAGATACGAGACCGGAACGCGCGGGGGCGGGGGAAGCGGGTCGGGCAAGGGCATTGGCTGCGGCGCCGTATTGATGGACCTGACCAGCGCAAGGCACGCATTCTTGTCGCGCTGCCGATAATCCGTGACCTGAATCTCGTTGAGCGGCGGAGATAGGAGGTTGAGATTGATGCCGTCGGAAACCAGCACGGGAAGAATCGGCTTACCCAGTTGCGCGACATAGCCGAGCTCGCTCTTACAGGCCTCCGAATCGCAGGACTCGGGCGAAAGAGCAAAGATGAAAATATCACACTCTCGAATGCTGGCGAGAATACTGTCCCACCAACGCTGCCCGCCCGTGAGGGTCTGGTCATGCCAGGCATCAATGCCGACCGCTTGCAGGTCCTTTACGAGTTGCGTGACCGAGTCCAGGTTGTTCCGGCTGTAACTGACAAATACTCGTCTCATGAGTATCCCTTTCTATCGGCTGGCATAGCACGCCGAGCAGTTGGCAGGCGTCACAAACTACGCCCATTCGGTCATCTCCCTCCAGCTTTCAACACTATGGATTAATGTGAGGCTAACGGGTCAGGAGTTAGGCTCCCGTCAGCAAGTGTGGGAAGACTGAGACCGGGCGCAAGATATCCCCGTTGAAAGGCGAATGTCAATAGTTAAAACGATACCACTCAGCTTCTGCAATAATCTGTAACGTAGTCTGTAAGTGGTAATAGCATCTATCAAAATTGATACTTGTTTTGCGCCTCCCGGTGTGCGAAAAGTGTGCCGACCGGAGCAAAAAGGGTCAAACAGGATCGAAAAACAGAAGGGCGCTTCCAGCGTATTGGCAGGTAGTAAAACCGCCCCTCGTCAAACCAGATCAAACTACTTCAAAAGCCCTTTCTGTTTCCGGGAAAGACTGCGCCCCTGGCCGTCTTCCGTCGTGTGCGGCATGAGATAAAGAGTCGCCTGCGCAGATTCATCAATAATTCCGACATCAACAAACCGTGTGTGAAAATTTTAAAAGCGTAAGGAGTCCTGCTGGGACTCCTTACGCTTTGCTACTTGCCTGCGAGGACGGTCAATTGTGGTTTGACCGCCTGCTTAAAGTTGAGGTTGCTCTGGTGTCTATTGGTCGTCGTCGTTGTTCTGTTGGTTCATCCCACGACCGCGCCTCTCTTGATGGCGGGCTTTGCGCTCTTTCACCAGTTGCTCAAGCTGCGTGCGCTGCTCCTCTGTCAAAATGTTGACCATCTCCTGACGCATGCCCTTCATGGCTTGGCCCATCTCGCCGCGCAACGCCTGCATGCGAGCTTCCGCGTCGGCGCTCGGTGAGCCCTGAGCGCTTTCATGTAGGCGGCGCATCTCTTCGCGCTGAGTCTTCGTGCTGGATTCAAATCGCTCTGCGATGGCGCGTAGCTGCTGTCGTTGAGCGTCCGTCGGATTGAGCTGGCTCATCAGCCGGAGCATTCCGCCATGACCTCTTTTGCCCATGCCGTGACGACCGCCGCCCCTGCGTCCTGGTCCCTGTTGCTGCTGCCCATTGTCCTGCGGAGGCTGCTGCCCGAAGGCGACGGCGCTCAAGGCGAAGATGAGACCGAGTGTCAGGCCGGTTAAGGTTAGTTTTCTTCGTAAAGACATTGTTTCTCGCTGCTCCTCAGAATAAATTCTTGATGCATTATTTATCGTGCGGCACATGGCTGTTTCGCTCAAGCCACGCGCTAGTCCTGTGAGGTCTTCGGCTGCCTCATTTCTTTAGACGCCCGCTTTGCGCCTCCGGTCTGAATTTTGTCTTGCGCCATCTTCAAAAAATGAGTTGTCAGCGAAAACGTTATTGACACCCCGCTGGTTCGGGTGTATAAAGCGCTTTACGCGGCAAAGCAACCATGGCAGTGCCGAGCATGTTGGAAGGAAAGCTATGGGAGTTAAGGTGTGAATTGGGAAAGCCGCGAGCGAATTATGAAATGGAGCGTGAGATAGCAAAACCCTGCTTCCCGCGCTACAATAAGTGACCAGCATGAAACTCTTACAAAGCATCAACTCGCCGGCGGATTTGCGTCGGCTCGCGCCTCAACAATTGCAGGCCGTCGCCGACGAGATTCGCCAGTACATTCTGGAAACGATGTCGCGTATAGGCGGCCACACAGGCGCTTCCCTGGGCGCGGTCGAACTGGCTGTAGCACTCCATTATGCTTTCGACACGCCGCGCGACCGCATCGTCTGGGACGTTGGACACCAGGCTTACGCTCATAAAATTCTGACGGGGCGGCGCGATCAGTTACCGACGATTAAGCAGTACGGTGGCTTAAGCCCCTTTCTCCGGCGCGACGAATCGGAATACGACACGTTTGGCGCGGGGCACGCCTCGACTTCTATTTCGGCTGCCTTGGGGATGGCGATTGCGCGCGACCGCAAAGGCGAGAATCATCACGTCTGCGCCATCATCGGCGATGCTAGCCTGGCGGGCGGGATGGCGATGGAGGCGATCAATCAGGCGGGACACTTGAAGACGCGCCTGATCGTGCTGCTCAATGACAACGAGATGTCAATTGCGCCTGCGGTCGGCGCGCTCACGGGCTATCTCAATCGCCTGCGCGAGGCGCAAGGTTATCATCGCTTCAAAGACGAGGTGGGTGAAACCTTGCTCTCGATTCCGGCGCTCGGCGCACGCTTGCATCACGCGGCTAAGACCGTTAAGGACGCGCTCGCGGCGGCAGTTCTGCCGGGCGCGCTCACCAGTGAGCTAGGATTTAAGTACATTGGCTACGTTGACGGCCACAACCCGCGCGCTTTGGTCGCCGCTCTTCGCGAAGCGCAGCAGATCAAGGACGGCCCCGTCATCGTCCATGCCCTGACGACCAAAGGCAAAGGCTTTCCGGCTTCCGAGAAAAATTACTACGCCTGGCACGCGACCGGCCCGTTCGAGCTTAAAACCGGCCAGCCCGTCAAGTCTTCATCCAAAGCTCCGACCTACACGGCTGTCTTCGGCGAAACGATGTGCGAGTTGATGGCGAAGGATGACCGCGTTGTCGCTTTGACGGCGGCGATGCCCGATGGAACGGGCGTGGATAAGATTCTCGAAAAGTTTCCTGAGCGCGCCTTTGATGTCGGCATTGCGGAGCAGCACGCCGTCACGTTTTCGGGCGGTTTGGCGTGCGAGGGCCTGAAGCCTGTCGCGGCCATTTACTCGACGTTTCTGCAACGCGGCTTCGACCAGGTGATGCACGACATCTGCATTCAGAATCTGGATGTCACGTTTGCGCTTGATCGCGGTGGGGTGGCCGGACCCGATGGGCCGACGCATCACGGGCTTCTTGATATAGCTTATCTCAGGCCGATGCCGAACATGATATTGATGGCTCCGAAGGATGAAGGTGAGCTGCGCGACATGCTCCTGACGGCCATAGAGCATCCGGGGCCTGCGGCTTTGCGCTATCCGCGCGGCAATGGGATAGGCTGCGACATCAGCCGCGAGCCGCAGCTTCTGGAAATCGGTAAGGGAGAAATCCTGCGTGATGGCGGCGATGTGGCTGTTGTCGCTTACGGCGCGATGGTGCATCCGTCGCTTGCGGCAGCTGAGAATCTGGCGAAAGACGGAATCGAAACGACAGTCGTCAACGCGCGTTTCGTCAAGCCGCTTGATGCAGAACTCCTGCTGGCACTGGCACGCACGAAGCGTCTGATCGTCACAGTCGAAGAAGCCTATCTCGCAGGCGGTTTCGGCTCAGCCGTGATGGAGCTATTGGAAGAAAATGGGCTGCTCGATCAGACGAGGGTCGTGCGGATGGGCATCCCAGACCGTCTCGTCACGCACGGCGACGCGAAACTGTTGCTTGCGAAGTACGGGCTTGATGCCGACGGAATTTACACGCGCGTCAAAGAGAGCGTAGAGGTTCTGGAAGATCGCCGCGCCAAAAGACAAACAGTGAGAAGCTGAAGGCAGAGTCAGAACATAAGAGTCAGAAAACCGAAAGTCAGGGGACAGAAGAAACGCACGCTGCTCATTCTGTCTCCTGACTTTTGGTTTTCTGACTCCAGTTTTTATGCACTATATCGTTCATTTTTGGAGCAGCCAGCGGACGCAATCGGGCACATTTGCATCAAAGCTGGCGGGTTTGGAGTTGGTTTTCAACAATTAGCCTTTTGTTAAAGTTGACAATCTGCGTGGCCTCGATTTTGCAGTTGAAACTAATAGAGAGCCCCCGGCAGCAATTTATTCGCAACAAATTCGGACAGCGAGATATCGAATCAAGTTCGCCTTAAGATAAAGAATATGGCAGAGAGACGAAAAATCATTATCCAGACCGGAGCAGCCCCGGACGAGCCGCTTTCGACGCCGCACTTCGATGCTGAGGCGACCTTGACGGCGCGTCCTGTCGTACCGCTCACGGACCAGGAAGCTCATCAAATGCATTACGGCAATCCTGCCGGACACACCGCAGCAAAACCGTTTTGGAAGCGTCCGGCGCTGCTCGCCTTGATCGTTCTGGTCGCCGTTGGGCTAGGCGTCGCAGCAGGGCTAATGATAGGCATCTACAGGAATCGCAACGCGGCGGAAACTCCAATTGCGACCACTCCATCTTCTACAGTGGAAGATGCTAACGTCGGCCAAGCTGTCGAACAGCCGCCGCAGCCGCCACCCGCAGAACAAACGAGTTCCGCTGTCCCAGCGGACGAGCCGGATGAGCCGGACGAGGCGCCCGTTGCGCCGAAGGTTGAAGAGCGCGAACGAACCGCCCGTAACGAGCGGCAAGATGATGACGATGAAGCGAGGCCGCCCGTCGAAGCGAAGCAGCCAGTTGTGCGTGAGAAAAAGCCCGTCAAAATAGATGAATATGTCGTCGAGGATGGGCGCGAAGCGAGGCAAGCGGAGAAGGAGCAGAGACGCGAGGAGCGAAGAGCGCAGCGCAGAGAGAGACGGCGGCGCGGGCGTGAGGATGAAATAAACGTCCCGCGTGGAATCGAGCGCGGCAGAAGAGAAGTTGACCGCATCAGAGAAATCTTCGAGGGCAGGCAGCCGTAAGACAAGGCAAAATTAAAAATGTAAAATGCAAAAGTGAGGACGAAGAGCAAATCTTCCAGCCTCACTTTTTCATTTTTAATTTTGCATTTTGAATTCAGATGAAGCGTGAGCGCATTGATAAGTTGCTGGTCGAGCGTGGGCTGGCGTTGTCGCGCACGAAGGCGCAGGCGCTCGTGATGGCGGGTGTGGTGCTCGTGAATGACCAGCGTGTCAGTAAGCCTTCGGAGATGTGTAGTGTTGATGCCTTGATTCGCGTCAAGGGGTCGGATGATCCCGCTTCGCGCTATGTCGGGCGCGGTGGCCTGAAGATGGAAGCGGCGCTCAAGGCGTTTAAGCTGGACGTGATGGGGCTTGTTTGTCTGGACGTTGGCGCTTCGACCGGGGGATTTACAGATTGCCTGTTGCAGCACGGCGCGCGCCGCGTCGTCGCAATTGATGTCGGGCATAATCAACTCGACTGGCGCTTGCGAAACGATGCTCGCGTCGAGGTGAGAGAGGGCGTCAACGCACGCTATTTGAAACCGGAAGATTTTGACGAGAAGTTTGAGTTGGCGGTGATGGATGTGTCGTTCATCTCCGCAACGAAAGTGATGCCCGCCGTCACAGGGCTGTTGACGCCGGACGCGCGCCTCGTTACGCTCATCAAGCCGCAGTTTGAAGTCGGGCGTGGTGAAGTCGGGCGCGGCGGCATCGTCAGCGATCCATTAAAGCACGCGCGCGTGGTTGAAGAGGTTAACGAGGCGGCTCTCTCTTTCGGTCTCACAGTGCGCGGCGTAATCGAGTCGCCCGTGCGCGGCGCGGACGGTAATCTGGAATTCCTGGCACTCTATGAGCGTGTGAAGTGATGAGACGGAAACAATCTGAGCCGGGAGCCCTCGCGCAATTACAGCGCGTCAAGAATTCTTACCAGAGTTTTATCAAGTTGAATTATGAGCATGCGGCGGAGGATTGTCGCACGTGTCCGACGCGCGGCGTTTGTTGCACGGACGCGCATTTCGTCAATGTTCACATCACAAGGCTCGAAGCTGTGGCGATCCGCGAGACCATCTCGCGGACGCCGCGCCTCACGGAAGCGGGACGGCGCGCGGTTTACAAGCGCGCCAGAGAAGCGGTCGAGCGTTACGATTTGCGCGCTGCCGGTGACACCTTCAGCCAGACTTTTTCGTGCCCGCTGTATGAGCCATCGGTTGGGTGTCTCGTCCACGCACGCGCCAAACCCGCCCCGTGCATTCAGCACGCCTGTTATCAGAACTGGGAAGATTTGCCACCCACGAGCTTGCAGGCGCGCACAGAACATCGCGTCGAACAATTGAACACAGAGATTTACGGCGCGGCCTGGGCATGGCTGCCGCTTCCGCTCTGGCTCACGCTGATTGACGCGGAAGCGGACGGCGCAGAGCTTGAACGTCTCGTGCGTGAATGGAGCGCGCATCACAGCCAGAGCGAGAGCAACTCAAAGCATCAGGCGCAGCGGGTGGCGCGTCACAACTCGCGCAAGCGCGCGAGCCTGCCCGTCATCCACACTCGAAACCAGGTAAGATAATCCATCAATCTAATGAGTTCACTACAGCTACGCCCGACCGTTCCCGAAGATGTGCCCGGCATCCTTGCCCTGATTGCTGAAGTTTATACAGAGTACGGGTGCGTGCTCAATGCTGAAAAGGAAGAGCGTCACCTGCTCGAACCCGGTCCTTACTTTCGCGCTCACGGCGGCGAGTTCTGGGTGGTTGAAGAGGGCGGTCGGATTCGTGCGACCGCTGCGGTGATGCTGGATGAGGATGCTGGAGAATTGAAATCGCTCTACGTTCATTCATCGCTGAGGCGACAGGGCTGGGGACGCAAATTGACGACGCTGGCGATAGATTACGCACGGGCTAATGAAAAGCGGAAGATGATTCTCTGGAGCGACACTCGCTTTCTGGACGCGCACAGCCTTTATCGAAACCTTGGTTTTCGTGAAACGGGGATGCGCGAGCTGCACGACTCGAATAATTCGGTTGAGTACGGATTTGAGCTATCGCCCATCTAGAAAATTTCGTCACAAAGATACGAAGGGCGCGAAGAAAAATGCGATTAAAAACAGGCGTTAGAAGCTGAGTTTTCCTTTCCGTCTTTGTGCCTTTGTAGTTTTGTTGAGCCTTTTGAGTAGATAGAATTTTCCACAGACTTTTCCACAACCAGTAATCTCAAACCTTAAAGTATTTTCTGCTTGACTTGATTGAGAGGCGAGCGTATAACCCACATCCTCGTCGCGATGCTCACGGGCGTTGTGACCAGCGAGGGGATAGGCAAACGGTACGGTGACGCATCGTTTGAGAGTAGCAACAGGCGGCTGTTGCAGCTATCACACCCCGCGCTGAAGCCGAAAGGCTTGGGCTTCGGGAGAGTCGCAAGGCTCGCCTCGAGCGACGCGGATAAAAACGCAGTCGCGCTTTGAGGAAATGATCAACCTTGAAGTAGCCGTAAGTCGCTCGCAGTCTTCGGACTTCGAGCCTCGTTGCCGGGCACGTAAGCCGGCGGTGGAGGAAAAGCCACCACAACAAAAACCAAACGGCACCGTTTGCCCGCAAGGGCGTGCGAGATTTGTGAAAACGAATCGTGTGCCGACCGGAGTTACAGGCTGACCGCCAGCCAACCTTCGGAATATAAATCGGCAACAATTAGCGTGTACATGCGTTGTTGCCAAATAATCCCCTTCGGAATCGCTTCGGTGGTTTTTAAGGGATTAAAGGTTGCGCCGCTTTCACTAGTTGGAAGCGGCGCAATTTTTTTTTGGCGAAGTGAGTTATCAGAATCCTCTTACTTCATCTTCGTTGACACTCAAAAGCGCGGGCGGGTATCATCCGAGCCGTCTCTCGAAAGTTATCACCAGCATCAAAGAAGAGTCTGCCCGATCTCAAGGTTGATTGATGGTTCAATCCTCTATCAGTCGCGTCGGCGTTGTCGTCAAACCGAATCAACCGGAGGCGCTGAAGACCACCTGTCATCTCGTCGAGTGGCTTGATGCGCGCGGGATCAAGCTCGTCGGCACACCTGACCTCGACCACAAACAGATAGAGCACGAGACCCACTGCACCATCGAAATCGTCGAGCAGGAAAAACTGGCGGCCAGCGTTGACATGATCGTCGTGCTTGGCGGCGACGGGACGATGATCGCCGCCTCGCGCATGATGGGCGATTACGATGTGCCCGTGTTGGGTATCAACTACGGGACGCTCGGTTATCTGGCCGAGTTTCGCGTCGAAGAGATGTATGAGGCGCTCGAATCAATCCTCACCGGAGATTTTCGCGTAGACGCGCGCGTCCGCCTCGCGGTTGATCTCTTTCGCGGCGAAGAGTTGTTGATGCATAGTCGTGCCCTCAATGATGTGGTGATCAACAAGTCTGCGCTGGCGCGCATCATCGAGATCGAAGCGCGGATGGACGGGCATCTCATCAGCGGGTTTCGCGCTGACGGCCTGATTGTCTCCACGCCGACAGGCTCGACCGCCTACAATCTTTCGGCGGGCGGCCCTGTCGTCTATCCTTCGATGAACGCGCTCGTGATTACGCCGATTTGTCCCTTCACCCTCTCGGATCGCCCGATTGTCGTCCCCGATGATGCCTTGATTGAATTGCGCCTGAGAACTCCGAAAGAGGAAGTGGTCTTAACGCTAGACGGGCAGGTCGGCGTGCCCATTCACCCGGAAGACCGCGTGCTGATTAGAAAAAGCCGAACGACCTTTAAGATCGTGCAGCCCACCAACAGAAATTATTTTGAGGTGCTGCGCGAAAAATTACGGTGGGGAAAGTAAAACAGTAATGAGTGATGAGTGATGAGTAAGAGCAAGTTTTAACTCATTACTCATCACTCATCACTTGGAGACGAGATGGCTGACGAACATGATGAGAAACCCGGGCAGAAGCCGGAGATAGAGCGGGACGCTTTTGAGCGAGAGGTCACGACAGACCTTGATGAGGAGACGCCGGATCGTCCGAAGGGGATGGCTCTGCACACGCGCATCCTAATCGGCCTTGCGGTGGGGGTTATCGCCGGAGTCACCGTTAACGCTCTGTTTGGTGACAGCAACAGAATTGTCGAGTTAATCGTGACCAACGTCACCGAGCCGGTGGGACAATTGTTTCTGCGCCTGCTGTTGATGATCGTCGTGCCGCTCGTCTTCTCCTCGCTGGTCGTCGGCGTCGCAGGGATAGGCGACATCCGCAAGCTCGGTCGCATCGGTCTCAAGTCATTCGCTTATTGCCTGATTATCTCTGCCATCTCGGTTGTCATCGGTCTGACGCTTGCCAATACCATCCGCCCCGGCGACCGCATTGACCCGGACACAAAAGCCAAGCTGGAACAGCGCTTCGGCGGCGATGCACAAAAGCGCGTCGAAGACCAGAAGAAGCAGAGCGAAACGAATAAAGACTCCGCGTTGTTGCAAGTTGTTAAGACCCTCGTGCCCTCGAATCCTGTGGCCGCAGTCGCAAGTGAAACGCCGAACATGCTTCACCTGATGTTCTTCGCGTTGATTATCGGTATCGCCGTCACGCTCATTCCGTTTAAGACGACCGCGCCTTTCTTGAGAGGCTTGCAGGCGCTCTATGAGATTACTGCGAAGATCATCGAGATCATCATGAAGTTTGCGCCCTACGCGGTCGCGTGCCTGCTCTTTAATAACACGGCGCGCTTCGGGCTTGATCTTCTTCAGGCATTGGGCTGGTTCATCGTGACTGTGATCGCCGGGTTAGCCATACACATGTTCGGCGTCTATTCGCTCTCGGTCTATTTTCTGTCGCGCATCAACCCGCTGGAATTCTTCCGTCGCATCAAGACCGTGCTCCTGACGGCCTTTTCAACCTCTTCATCTAATGCGACGCTGCCGACGGCGCTGCGCATCTCGGAAGAAAACTTAGGCGTGCCGCAGGAGATTAACAGCTTCGTCTTGACGGTGGGCGCGACGGCCAACCAGAACGGGACGGCGCTCTATGAAGGTGTGACCGTTCTGTTTCTCGCGCAGCTTGCCGGAGTTGACCTCTCGTTGGGTCAGCAGTTGATGGTCGTCTATCTTGCCATCCTCGGCGGCGTCGGGACGGCGGGCGTGCCGTCGGGTTCGATTCCGTTCATCATCGGTGTGCTGGCGACCATTAACGTCAATCCGGCGCTCATCGCCATCATCCTCGGCGTAGATAGAATTCTGGATATGTGCCGCACGACGCTGAACGTCGCGGGCGACATCACGGCGGCCACCTATGTCGCGCGCAGTGAAGGTTACAAGCTCCTGACGCATCATACGCCCGCGATTGTTCACGCGAGCGAGGTCCGCCCGAATATCGAGCGCGGGGCGGAATGAAAGCATGCCCGTGAAATGCGTGAGTGTATGAGAATGAGTCTTTAAGTGGGCGGTTTTGCTCGCTCTAATTGAAGCGCGAAAACGCGCGGTATAGAAATATGCTG
This sequence comes from uncultured Acidobacteriota bacterium, assembly GCA_963811065.1. GTDB lineage: Bacteria > Acidobacteriota > Blastocatellia > Pyrinomonadales > Pyrinomonadaceae > QHXM01. Next base: position 269,905 of record CAWEPR010000004.1, on the reverse strand, counting down.
CGCGTTTTTAGTTTTCCTGGCTGCCCGTGCGAGCGGAACAGTAGGTGCATAAAATCATGCTTCTCTGTCACGAAGGGGCGACTGATAGTTGAGTTGTTTGGCCGCGCTGCTCGGAGCTTTTTCACGCGGCTGGAAAACCTCGCGATTAATTTGTTGGACACGCGCGCCGCCGTCCGGCCAGATTTGCCGCGAGGCGTGCGCCTTTGATTTGTGAGGTAACCGCGAAATGATCTTCCCGATAGGCGATGATAACTCCGACCGCACAAGCGCGCCGTTTATCAACTACGTGCTCATCGCGATTAACATTCTCGTCTTCGTTTTTCTGCAAGGCGCGACGGGTGAAAACAATTTCACAGCTTCTTTTGCGACCGTCCCCGAAGAGATTAGAACCGGGCAGGATGTCAAAGGGGCCGTGCCGATTAAGGTGGGAACGCAGGAAGCCGTGATTAATCTCGGAGAGACACCCAGCCCCGTTTACATCACGCTGCTGACCTCAATGTTCATGCACGGTGGCTGGATGCATCTCCTGGGCAACATGCTCTTTTTGTGGATATTTGGTGACAATCTCGAAAACCGTATGGGACGTTTTAGGTATTTAATCTTCTATCTTGTGACCGGGTTGGCCGCATCACTGGCGCATGTTATTTCGACGTTCACGTTCGGCGACAACCCGTACATCCCAAGCCTCGGCGCTTCGGGGGCCATCTCAGGTGTGTTGGGCGGTTACCTGGTGCTGTTCCCAAAACGGCAGGTGAAAGTGATTTTGATGCGAATGTTGACGACCGTGCCCGCGATTGTCGCCATCGGTATGTGGTTCGTCCTGCAATTGGTGCAAGCGTTCGGTGTCATCGCGGCAGGCCCACAATCCGGCGGAGGTGTCGCGTTCATGGCGCACGTCGGCGGCTTCGTCGCTGGTCTGATTCTCGTCAAGCTGTTCGCCGCCGGACGCAATCCGGCAGCGACCGCATGACCGTATTAAACTTTAAGCCCCCCGGTTCAACATACAAGGCAAGGAGAAACAAGGAATATGGCTATGGATAACGACAACGTCATCTCGACACTCAACAATTTAATCGAAACCTGCAAGGACGGTGAGAATGGATTCCGCACTGCTGCCGATGGCGTCAAGAACCCTGAGTTGACGACGCTCTTTAATACCTACTCGCAGCAACGCGCGCAGTTTGCCGCCGAGCTACAGGCGGAAGTTCGCACACTTGGTGGCGACCCGGAGAACACGGGCAGCGTCGCCGCAACCCTGCATCGCGGGTGGATCAACATCAAGTCTACCGTCACGGGTGAAGACGAAGGCGCAGTCATCTCTGAATGTGAGCGCGGCGAAGATTCAGCCGTCAAAAACTACACAAACGCTTTGAATGAAAACCTGCCCGCGAACGTTCAATCAATCGTTCAGCGGCAATTCACGCAGGTCAAGGAAGCGCACGACCGCATCCGCGCGTTGGAGAAGGCGACCAGCGCAGGCGCGTAAGAGTAGTGCAAAATTAAAAATGTAAAATGCAAAAGTGAGGACGAAGAGCAAATCTTCCATCCTCACTTTTGCATTTTTAATTTTGCATTTTGCATTATCCCGCGCCGCTCCTGTAATATCAGCCGTCAATCAAGCCAGGAGTAAGACCCAAATGTCAACGACCGAAACCATTCTTCCTCCCGTCAATCAACAGGGACTCGATATTCGCTCGACGCCGCGAGCGGAGATGAGCCTTTACCCGCTCGACACATTCCCGTATGAGTTCGTCGGGCGCGAGATCCGCATCAATTTCGAGATACCGGAATTCACAGCCATCTGCCCGTTCTCGGATTTCCCTGACTTCGCTATCATCCGTCTGGAGTACGTACCGAACGAGCGCTGCATCGAACTCAAGAGCCTGAAGCTCTACATCAATTCATTTCGGGAAGTGAAGATTTTCCACGAGCACGTCATCAACATCATCCTCGAAGACTTCGTTCGTGCGTGCGATCCCCTTCGCGTCGAAATTGAAGGCGACTTCCACATTCGCGGCAACATCAAGACTGTGGTGCGCGCGAAATATGAAAAGAAGTAATCAGTTTTCAGTTTCCAGTTTTCAGTTTTCAGTTAAGACCCGGCGCGCTTTGCTTTTAACTGGAAACTGGAAACTGGAAACTGAAAACTAAAAACTGCCTTATGGATACATCTATTACCCTCTACAGCGTCGGCGCGATTGTCGGGATTCTGGTGCTGTTTATCATTCTGAAGCGCGTTGTCGGATTGGTCTTTCGCATCATCCTGGCCGGGGTGTTGATTGTGGCGGTCATCGTCGGCGCGTGGTGGTGGTCGAAGTCTGATGACTCAACCACCAACGATAATACTCGTCCGCGACGAACGCAGCGTGCGCCTTAGGTCGAACCGCGAATCTCGAAAACATGGGGGAAACAGACACCGACGCTGCCGACCAGTTTGACGCTGCGATCAGCCAGCGAAAACTTAATGAAGGCACGCCGGGGCTCTGGCGTCGCTACCGGCGTCTCCCGAAGAACGTCTTCGCCATCAGTCTCGTTAGTCTCTTGAACGATGCGTCGAGCGAGATTATTTATCCGCTCCTGTCGTTCTTCCTCACGATTACGCTGGGTGCGCCGCCCGCCGCCATCGGCATTATCGAAGGCACAGCCGAATCCGTTTCAAGCCTGCTCAAGCTCTGCGCGGGCTACTTTTCGGACAAGCGCGGGCGGCGAAAAGGTTTGGTGGTTTTCGGTTACGCGCTGGCAAGTGTGGCTCGCCCGCTGCTCGCATTTACTGCAAGCTGGTCTCAAGTGCTCGCCGTCCGCGTGGCGGATCGCGTCGGCAAGGGAGTTCGCTCTGCTCCGCGCGACGCGATGATTGCCGACGCAGCGACGGCGGAAGAAAGGGGACTGGCCTTCGGTTTTCATCGCGCGATGGATCACGGAGGCGCGGTGCTGGGGCCGCTGCTTGGTCTCGTCATTCTCCTGTGGATTGCCACGGACATCAACAGGCCGGAGGTCGGCGACTATCAAAAGCTCTTCCTGCTGGCTTCGATTCCGGCGTTCGCCTCTGTGCTGGTTGCTATCTTCTTTGTGCGCGAGATGCCGCAGGAAAAGCGCGCACCGGCAGACGAGTTGCAGCCGCCCCGGTTCTCCCTGCGCGGCTTTGACGGAAACTTCAAACGGTTTCTGGCAATCATCGCGCTCTTTACGCTCTCGAATTTCTCGGACATGTTTCTGCTCATCCGCGCGCAGAACGCGGGCAGCGGAATCGTGAATATTTTATTGATGTGGGCGGCGCTGCACGGCGTCAAGGTTTTAAGCTCGCTCATTGGTGGAGACCTTTCAGACAGGTTCGGTCGCAAGCGCCTGATTGCTGCGGGCTGGCTGCTGCGCGTCGGTGTCTATGCGGGTTTCGCGTTCGTTGACTCGGTTGGGATGACGTGGGTGTTGTTTCTCATCTACGGCATCTATTTCGGATTAGCCGAAGGAGCGGAGAAGGCTTTAGTCGCAGACCTCGTGCGTCCCGAACAGCGCGGCACGGCTTACGGGTTGTATAATCTGGCGTTCGGCATTACGGTGCTACCGGCCTCGCTCTTGATGGGCGCTCTGTGGAACTGGCGAGGGCCGCGACCGGCTTTCATCGTCAGCGCCAGCATCGGCGCGACCGCCGCGCTGCTCCTGGTGTTGTTTGTCAGCGGGCGGCCAACAAGCCGGCAGCAACTTCAGGTCAGGCGATCCTGACTCGCTCGTCGCAGGTATAGACATTCACATGGCATTAATCAAACATAGTCTTTCACCAGTGGCAGGCGTTGCGCCGGGCATAGGTCTGTCGCTGGCCGCGATGGAAGAGGTGCGCGGGCAATTGCGCGAAGCTGTGAAGGAGATGTCTGACGAAGACCTCGCGCGCCGCGCTGCTCCGGGCATGCACACCATCGGCGCGCTCACCCTGCACATCGGCGAAGCCGAATGGTGGTGGATGAATTGTGTTATTCAGGGACACCAATTGACGGACGAGGATCGCCGACAGCCTTACTGGGATGTGCTCGAAGACCCGGATGCTTTCAGTTCTAAAAATTATTCCGCCGGCTTTTGTCTGGACACGATTGACGCCATTCGAGAAGAGACGCGCGGCTTCCTCGCCTCGCTCACGGACGCCGCGCTGGAAAACGTTTACAGCCACACGCGAGGCGAAAGAACAATGGAAGCTACCTTGCGCTGGATTCTGCACCGCCTCGTTGACCACGAGGCACAGCACAAGGGGCAGATACTGATGTTGAAACGTCTTCTCGGCGCGAAGACGGAAGGTTTGATTTAGAGTCACTAACAAAACCGAAGAGAAATAGACAGGATTAACAGGATTATCAAGATTAAGAACATCAGATAATGCAAGGTAGCTTGATTGTTTCGTCCATCCTGTCCATCTTGTTAATCTCGGTCTATTCCTTAATCAGCGCTCTTTCACTGGGGGAGTAATAAAGTTGAATCTCGAAATTGAAAGATGGAATGAGAGTGAGCCGCCTGACGGCCAAACCCTGCGTAAGCGCATGAAGGCGGAAGGCTATAGTGTGTTTGAATCAAGAGATGCGGCGGGCACGACCTATGGCCCGCATACACATGCGGAAGATCAGTCACACTGGATTGTCAGCGGCACGCTGATTCTTCGCGTCGGTTGGGAAGAGTACACCTTGCGCGCAGGCGACCGCGACTACCTTCCGGCCAACACAGAGCATTCCGCGATTGTTCCCAGAGACGAACCTGTCGTTTACCTGATCGGCATAAAATACTGATGATTGCTACAGACTATCAACTGATTACCACAGCCGGAGAACTACGCGCAGCCGTCGAAGATATGAGGCAGCACGCCGTCATCGGCTTCGACACGGAAACGACCTCGCTTGATCCCTATCGCGGTCGCCTGCGGCTCGTCCAACTGGCCGCGCCCGACGGCGTCCGCATTATTGACCTGGATCGTTTCGCTGATGGCGATGTGAAAAAGAGTGAAGCTCTCGCGCCGCTCAGGGAACTATTAGCCGCGGCGCGTCCCATCAAGATCGCGCACAACGCCAAGTTCGATGCGAAGTGGGTCAAGCATACGCTGGGCGTCGAGCTTGGCGGATTGTTCGACACTCTGCTCGCCAGTCAGATTATTTCGGCAGGCGACACGGATGAACGACACAGCCTCGAAGCCGTCGCTTCGCGGTATTTGAATGAGACTGTTGACAAGGCCGAACAGTTGAGCGATTGGAGCGGTGAGCTTTCCGATGCTCAACTTGAATATGCGGCGCGCGACGCATCTGTCCTTCCAGCACTTCGTGAGAAACAGATTACCAAGCTCAAGGCGGACGCGCTTCTCCGATGCGCGCAACTCGAATTTGAATGTGTGCTGCCCGTCGCGTCTCTTGAGCTGGCGGGAATCTATCTGGACAAGGAGCGATGGCGCGAGCAGTTGGCCGTTGTCGAGAAAAGGCGCGCTGAGCTGGCGGAACAGCTACAGGATTTGCTGGCGGAAGAATCCATGCAAGGCTCGCTCTTCGGCGGCCCGACCCGCGTGGACATCAACATTGATTCGCATGTGCAATTGACCAAAGCCCTGAAGCGGCGGGGTATAGAAGTTACCGACGGGACGCGCAACTGGAAACTCCAGCCGCTCGCGGAAAAACACATCGAGATTAAAACACTGCTCGAATACCGCACCGTGCAGAAGGCGCTCACCAGTTACGGCGAAAACATCCTGAACGAAATCAGCCCCGTGACGGGTCGCATCCACGCGGACTTTCGCCAGATCGGTGCGCCGACCGGGAGATTTAGCTGCAACAACCCAAACATTCAACAAGTGCCGCACTCGATTGAATACCGTCGCTGCTTCCGCGCGCCCGAAGGAAGAAAGCTTGTGATAGCCGATTATTCCCAGATAGAATTGCGTATTCTCGCCGACTTCACAGAGGATCAAGGGTTTGTGGATGCCTTCAATTCCGGCGCAGACTTGCACAAGGTCACCGCCGCGCAGGTCTTCAACACTCCGCTTGAGAGCGTCACGAAGGTTCAGCGCGACTTCGCCAAGCGGCTGAACTTCGGCGTGGTCTATGGCATCGGCGCGCAGCGCTTCTCGATGATGACGGGACTCACGCTGACAGACGCCGAAGACATCCTGCGGCGCTACTTCGCCACCTATCGCCAACTAGACACCTGGCTGCGCGACGCCGCTCAACGAGCAGTTCGCGAACGCACAGCGCGCACCGCTTCAGGAAGACTCGCGCGCTTTCGCTTCGATTCGGAAGACAGGCAAGCCGTCTCGCTCGCCCAGCGCAACGGAAAAAATACGCCGATCCAAGGATGCCAAATTTTTGATTCGAGAATACTGACAAAGGAGCATGGCTATAGCAAGATCGGCACCTTATCTGGCTTAAGCGATGTGCATGTTTGGGACGGTAGTAGATTCGTTCGAGCTGATGTCCGCCCAAGCGGAAAAAAACAGAAAGTCAAAGTGGAGTTTTGGGGCGGGTATTATAACGAGTGCAGTCCTGACCATAAATTTTTCACCATAGATGTCAACGGACGCGCTTCTTGGCGAACTCCATCGCAATTCGTCAAAGGTAACTACGTGGTTCTGACCGATACGCTCCCGAAGTGGTCTGTGCCTTTAGAACTACCTATAGCCAATCACATTCAAAGTCCAACAGCGAAAAAAGGTGGTCTGGAAGATCTGACCGAGCGTTTTGACTTAGGTGTCTGGCTTGGCCGAATAGCATCTGATGGAAATGTAAGCGGACCTAACATCAGGTTGCTGATTGCAGAACATGAAAAGCAGATTCTTCCTTATCTGCTTCGGCTGTCAACTTCCTTCGGATACGTCCAACAGAAAATGACGCGCGGCGGAAAAGGTATACTGCCAATTTACTTGCTCAACTTAACTTTTGCGCGCCTTGCTTATCAGTTGATCGAAATTGGTATTAAATCCCGTGTGCCTGACTGTGCATGGAAAGACAGCCGAATCTTAGCTGGGTATTTGCGCGGTATGTTTGATGGGGACGGCACTGTCAATCTGGATGGTGCAGTTCTGACTTTTGGCAAAGGTCCTGATTTCTATCTTGAATGGGCGCGGGAAATCCAGCAAGCGCTTCTGCTCTTCGGCATCCGTAGCCGGATAAACAGGTGCGCCGATAGAATCAACGTGTGCGTGCTAAAGCGCGACATGTCGCTGTTCTGCGAACGAATTGGCTTCATTAATCCTCAGAAACAACTCAAGGCTCTGGCGATTAAAGACGGCACCGGACACGAAAACAAAATCTACGGCAGGGCTGCGAGAATCAAGTCGGTGGAATTTACGGACGAACAGGTCGAAATGTATGACGTGATAAACAGTGAGACCTCGCAGTTCATGGCGAATGGTCTCGTCACACACAATTCAAGTGCGGACATTCTCAAGCGCGCTCTGCGGCTTCTTCACGACGAGCTGCGAGATACGTCAGCCTGCATCGTCAACATCGTGCATGACGAGATTGTGGTTGAAGCCGACGCTAATGAAACGGAAGCTATCGCTAAAAAGGTCGAAGACGCGATGTGCAAGGCTGGCGAAGAGTACGTCAAGAAAGTTCCGGTGAAGGTGGAAACCGAAGTGTCGGACGAGTGGGTGAAGTAAAGCAGGAGTTAGGTTGCTGAAATATGGGGCTTGATGACAAATTTAAGAGAGAACAAAAATGGATATATTCTGGGAGGAATTAACTTCTGGACTGCCTAATGCGAGGCAGTTGGTGCATGTGATTATCCGGTTGGTGGCTGCTACGCTGTTGGGTGCGATCGTGGGAATCCAGCGGGAGAGAGCGGGTAAGCCGGCAGGGTTGCGAACACATATCTTAGTCACCCTCGGCACAACCGTATTCATCCTGGCTTGTTCTGGTATTGGGATGTCTTCGGACGGACTATCAAGAGTAATCCAGGGGATCATTACTGGCATCGGGTTTCTCGGAGCCGGTTCCATTCTCAAGCTGAATGAAGAGCGTGACATTCAAGGATTGACAACGGCAGCAGGCGTTTGGATGACGGCGGCCATCGGCGTGGCTGTCGGCTTGGGTAGTTTGGGCGTTGCGTTGCTGAGCACCTTATTTACTTTGATTATTCTCACACTAGCCGGGCCATACGAATCGCGGGCTAAGAAGCGAGCGTCAAACCTTGAAGATGAAGACAGCTAAACGAGAGCACCGACTGATGGTGATGTGGGCGCAACCTAACAACTCATCGAACCGGAGCGGATATAGCGTGGCTTTCATCCGCAGGATTCAATGCTTGTTTCGTTGTACGCCGCCCGGTTAATTCGAGCATCAGGAGACAGAAAACAGAAGTCAGAATGAAGAGTGAGAAGAACATCTGTTGTTTTTATTCTGACTCCTGACTCCTGACTCCTGACTTCTGTCTTCTGCTTTTCATTCTTGCTCTTCAAACGCCGGGCGCGGCGCGGCTGTCTTGCGCCAGATAAAATAGACGGGGATGCCTGTCAGCACGAGCAGGTAGCCGATGCCGGAAGTCCTGGGCGTCAGGTACGCCAAATCCAGAACCAGAAGGAGCGCCAGCGTGATGTAGATGATGGGAACTACCGGATAGCCGAAGGTGCGATAGGGGCGTTCGGCATCGGGAGCTTTGCGGCGCATGACGATCACGGCTCCGACCATCAGTGCGTAGAAGACCAGATCAGCCGAGATAATGTAGTCGAGCAGTTGGCTGTAGACGTTGCCGTACTTAAACTCATTCGGATTAGCGCCTGCCGTGATTGTGCGCGGCAGCGTCAGCAAGCAAGCCCAGATGCCCTGCGCGACGAGGGCGACCACAGGCACGTGGCGCTCGTTGAGCGTTCCGACGCGCGCAAAGAACAGGCGGTCACGCGCCATCGCGTAGTAGATACGCGCCCCCGCCAGAATCAAGCCGTTGTTGCAACCGAAAGTCGAGATCATGATTGCCACAGCCATGATGACCATACCCGGCTGACCGAAGATGGCCTGCATCGTGTCTGTGGCAACCCTGTGTTGCGGGTTCTGAATTCTTGAGAGCGGCAAGGTGACGACGTAGGCGACGTTGGCGAGCAGATAAAGCAGGACGACTGCGCCGCAGCCGATGAGCAGGGCGCGCGGCAGATTGCGTCCGGGGTCACGGATTTCGCTTCCCGTGAACGTCACGTTATTCCATGCCGATTGAGCAAAGAGCGGCCCGACCATCGCCAGCCCCACCAGCATCAGGAGCGCCAGCGGCCCCGTTGAATCCAAAGCCTGTGGCGTCGTTTGAGGACTCCACCCGTTAGCTACGGGATTCCACCAGGAAGAGGTATAGGCCGCGCTTCCTTTGTTCCAGCCGAGCGCAAAGCCCAAGATTATGAGACCGAGAAGAGCCGCTGTCTTGGTGAATGTGAAAGTGTTCTGAATGAGCTTGCCCGTCTTCAGCCCGCGCGTGTTGGTGAAAGTGAGCAGCAGGATGAGCAGGATAGCTACGAGTTGTTGTGTTGAAAGGCTAAGCGCATAGCTTCCCAGATGAACGGGCGCGATGAGATAGTTACTGGCAGAAACTCCGGGCGCAATCACTCCCAGAAAATCTGCGAAGGCGACGGCGACGGCTGCAATCGTCCCGGTTTGGATAACGAAGAAGAGCGACCAGCCGAAGAGAAAGCCTGTGGCCGGGCCGTAGGCTTCGCGCAGAAAAACGTATTGCCCGCCTGCGCGCGGCATCATCGCCGCCAGTTCCGCGCAACAAAGAGCGCCCGTAATCGTCAACACGCCCGCGAGCGCCCACACCATTAGTAACCATCCCGGTGAGCCGACGAGCGCAGAGGATTTAGCGGAAACGATGAAGATGCCCGAACCGATCATCGAGCCGATGACGATCATCGTGGCATCTAGCAGGCTCAAGCCCCGGATGAGTTTCCCGTCATCGTCGTTTTTTTGATTGCTCATGGGTAGTCTCCATCTCGATTGATGAAATCAAGGCTGATGCCCCATGCTCGTTTTGCGGGATTACTTTCCGGGCTTGATCTTGTCTGGGCTGCGGCGCGCGATCTCGCTCGCCTGACGTTCGAGCTTTTCGGCCTCGCTGATTAATTTGTCGAACCGCCCGCTTGACTGTTGAATCTCGTTCTTGGCTTTCTCCGTTGTGGCCTTGTCTGTGCTTCCGGTGGCGTCGCGTAAAGTGATGATGCCGCGACGCAGTTCCTTAAATGCTTCGATGGCTTTGTTGACAGATTGTGCGCGCAGGGAGAGGTATTCTTTGATGGTCGCATCAACGTCCAGTTTGGAGGCTTTGTCAAACTTGTCGGCGGCGCTCTGTCCCTTTTCCAGACCCTGGTCAATGGCCTTGACGGAATCATCCATTATCCTTTTGGCTGCGGCGTAATCGTTTGCGTTGAGCGCGCGGGTGACCTCCGTTTCCCTGTTCTTATTCGCCTGAACGATTTTTTCTATCTCGCGGATGTCTTCGCCCGCGCTCTGGTTGAGCCCGTTGGCCTCGTCCATCTCGCCACCGCCGCCGAGCTTTCTGAGCGCCTGACAGGATGCGACCATCAATGAAACGAGCAGCACGAGTGCTGTCAAGACTGCGCGGCTTCGTTCTCTCGAATCCATCATGAGATATTCAGGTTTCCTTTCCCCAATCTGCAAAAGCAGAATACAGAAGTCAGGAGTCAGAAGCCAGAATGATAATGCTGAGAAACACTGTTACGGATTTTCGCTTCTTCTGACTAATGATGGTGGTTCAATTGGGATTGAGAGAATGCGAGAGGGAGATTCACCACAGAGAGACAGAGGACACAGAGATTGCACGGAGGCCTGAATCTCTGTGCCCCCTCTGCGCTCTCTTCGGTCTCTGTGGTGAATATTTCTCTCCTTACACTCAATCTTAACTTCTAAACTGAACCACCACCTGCCTCTTGTCTCGGTTGACAGTCTGCGCGACGCTCAAATAGTCTTAATCGGTTCGGGCTGAAGTAGCTTTCATCCCACCTGATAATAATTGAAACAATCATCGAGAAGACAAGTAAGCGAATATGGTCAAAAACGACATCACAAAATTAATAACAGAAAGAGGCGCGCGCATCGGCGTCATCGGGTTGGGCTACGTCGGCCTGCCGCTCCTCGTAGAATTTGCGCGCAAGGGCTTTGACTCAACGGGCTTTGAAGTTGACGAATGGAAAGCGGCTGAGATTAACGCGGGGCGCTCTTACATCGGCGATGTGCCTGAGCCGGCGATTAAGGAATTGGCCGAAGCTGGCATTTTGCGCGCAACCGTTCAGTTCGAGCATCTGAAGAATTGCGACGCGATTATCATCTGCGTGCCCACACCACTCAGAAAGACCAAAGAACCGGACGTGTCTTACATCCTCGCGGCAGCCGAAGAGATTAAGAAAAACTTGCGGCGCGGCCAATTGATAGTCCTTGAGTCAACCACCTATCCGGGCACAACCGATGAAGTCCTGCTGCCGATGTTTGAAGATACGGGACTGAAGCTTGACGAAGACTTCCTGCTCGCCTTCTCGCCCGAACGCGTTGACCCCGGCAATCCCGACTTTCAGACGCACAACATCCCGAAAGTGGTCGGCGGCTGTACACTCGCCTCGACGGAAGTGGCTGCACATCTCTACTCGCAAATCGTCAACAACGTTCACTCTGTCAGTTCCGCCCGCGTGGCCGAAGCCGCCAAGCTCCTCGAAAATACTTTTCGCGCCGTCAACATCGGCATGGCGAACGAGATGGCGCGGCTCTGCTACACGCTCGGCATAGACACCTGGGAAGTCATCAGTGCGGCGGCCACAAAACCTTTCGGCTTCATGCCGTTTTATCCCGGCCCCGGAATTGGGGGGCACTGCATTCCTTTGGATCCCCATTACCTTTTGTGGAAAGCCCGGCAGCACGGCTTTGATTCGCGCTTCATCGGGCTGGCTGAAGAAGTCAATTCGCGTATGCCTGAGCATGTCGTGCAGCTTATCTCGGATGGATTAAACGATGCGGAGAAACCTTTGAAGGGATCGCGCGTGCTGCTGCTCGGTGTGGCTTACAAAAAGGACATCAACGACGTGCGCGAGAGTCCGGCGCTTTCCATTATTGACCGCCTGCGCGCCAAAGGCGCTCGCGTGAGTTATCACGATCCGTTTGTCTCCGAGGTGCGTTTTGACGACGCGCATACGCAAAGCGCAGGCGATCCGCTTGAATCAATCGCGCTGACGGATGAAGAACTGCGCGCCTCCGATTGCATCGTGATTGTCACAGACCACAGCGAGATCAACTACCGGAGAGTCACCGAGCTCGCCCCGCTCATCGTTGACACACGCAACGCGCTCGGCGGAGAACTACGGCGCGAGAGCCGGGCCAGAATCATTCGCTTGTAGCTTATAAAAGGAATACTTGGAGCTATCGCAGATAGACGGCCATGAAACTACCAAATTTTGGGCATGCCGTTGTGGAAATTGCGAAGCTACGCGAATATAGCCTGAATTTCCTGCATGAAGTTGGCAAACATAAGGCGCGTGTTTTTCAGGCAGCTTTAGGTTTGACGTTAGATGATGCAGATTGGCTACGTGGGAAATTGTTGCAAGCGGCACAGAATGAAGAAGCCGTGCCCGGAGCGACCTCAGTCTTTGGAGAAAAATATATAATTGACGTCTTGATTATCAGGGGAGAACGTAGCGCTAAGGTGCGAACATCATGGATCGTGGAATACGGTGCGGACTATCCACGCCTAACGAGTTGCTATGTGTTATGAAAGGAAAATAGCGATGCAAGAGATCAAAGAAAATGATGTGGTTGCGCTGTTAGTTGATTTGCCGGAGCAGAGTCTACATCGCGGTGATGTTGGAACGGTGATTAATGTGTTTACTAAAACCGAACATCATCCCGGTGGCTACGTGGTCGAGTTTGTGGCGGAATCGGGCAGCGTAAACGCGCACGCTGACATTACCGATGACTCACAACTCATGCGGCTTAATTTCAGGCGTGAAGCGGCGTAGGCCGAGGGTAGTAAAATAACACGGACAAATTCAGTAGTGCTCAAAGTTCTCAACGTGGTCGGTGCGCGCCCCAATTTTATGAAGGTCGCGCCCATTGTCGAAGCGATGAAGCGGCGCGAGGCTGAGTTTGCGCCGCTCGTTGTTCATACGGGGCAGCATTACGACGCGCAGATGTCGGATGCCTTCTTTCGTGATCTGGGTCTGCCCGAACCGGACGTTTATCTTGGAGTCGGCTCAGGCTCTCACGCGCGGCAAACGGCTGCCGTGATGCAACGGTTCGAGCCTGTCGTAATCGAAGAGAAGCCTGACTGGGTAGTAGTCGTCGGAGACGTGAACTCCACGCTTGCCTGTGCGCTCGTCTGCGCGAAGTTGAATGTAAAAGTGGCGCACGTCGAAGCCGGACTTCGCAGCCGTGACCGCACTATGCCGGAAGAGATCAATCGCCTTCTGACAGACCAGCTCGCAGACCTCCTGCTGACACCATCAATTGATGCGGACGAAAACCTGCGCGCCGAAGGAATCCCACGCGAACGCATACGTTTTGTCGGCAACGTGATGATTGACTCGCTTTTCACTCAACTCAAACGCGCCGAAGAATCAACCGTTCGTGAAAATTTGAGAGTTAATGGTAAAGATTACGCCGTACTGACTCTTCATCGTCCCTCGAACGTTGATGACCGCGAGACGTTTTCCCGCATCCTCGATGCGCTCGAACAAATAGCCGGTCGCGTGCCCATCATCTTCCCCGTGCATCCGCGCACGCGCACACGCCTCGCTGAATTTGGCTTCACGGATTTAGTCGAGAGAGCCGGGAATCTTCGGCTCGTCGAGCCGCTTGGCTATCTTGACTTCCTGCATCTCTACAGCGGGGCGCGGCTGGTGCTGACAGATTCGGGAGGCATTCAGGAGGAGACGACCGCGCTTGGGATTCCCTGCCTGACTTTGCGCGAGAACACGGAGCGTCCCATCACGGTCGAGATGGGAACAAACACAGTCGTCGGCACAAACACGGAAAGAATCATACGGGCAGCCTTAGCGGCGCTCGACGCTCCACCGGACAAAGGTCAGGCGCGCATCCCCCCGCTCTGGGACGGCCACACGGCTGACCGCATTCTCGACGCACTGCTGGAGTAGGACAGGCATTCTCGGCCTGTCGAAGCGTGCTAAAGCCACGCTCTTAATGTTCACCAATAGTTATTCGCGCTTTCGCGCTCAATGACAGACAGGAATGTCTGTCCTACGTCATGGGCATCGTCAACAAGGTCAAACGTGCTTTGCGTGGGGATGTTGATGCCAGAACCCTCGCGCTCGAAGCCTGGAGACGCAGCCGCGCCGCACGCGAGCGTCGCAGTGAGCGCGCATCGCTTGAGCGTCTGGCCGACACTCCTGCGCGCCTGCGTGCGGAGTTTGCGCGAATGTCCGCGTCCGAACTGCTCGATCATTTCCGCAATCGCACCAACCCCAAATTTTTGCCGGGCTGTAACGCATTATCGCAAGTGACGGCTAACTTGCAGCGCAGCCTCTTTCCGTTTGAAACGGCGCAGTTGCTTGAAAGGGCGGCGCGAATCACGGACGAGCATTGCTGGCCTGTGCTGGGTTATGGCGAAAAGTGTTTCGGGAAAAAAATTAACTGGCTGAATGACCCGCTGTCGGGGGCAATGTGGCCGCTTGCCTATCACGCCGACGTGCAGCTTTTTCGTGGTGACGGCTCGGACGCGCGCGTCCTGTGGGAAGTCAATCGCCTCGCGCATCTCGTCACGCTCGCGCGCGCTTACGCAGTGACGAATGATGAAAAGTACGCTGTTGAAATCCTCATTCAGCTTGAGAGTTGGCGCGAGCAGAATCCAACGGGGCGCGGGGCTAACTGGGCATGCGCGATGGAAGCAGCCCTGCGCGCCGTCAATCTGCTCGCCGTGTTTGAACTGGTGCGCCGCTCACCGCAGTTGAACGAAGAGGCGTTTTCCTCTTTGCTTCAAATGCTCGATCAGCACGGCGCGCACATTCGGCGCAACCTTGAGTTCTCTTATCTTTCGACGAGCAATCATTATCTCTCGGACGTGGTTGGACTCCTGTGGCTCGGAATCATGCTGCCGGAGTTGGAAGCAGCAAACGAGTGGCGCGCGTTCTCCTTGCGCGAGCTTTTCAGAGAGATGGACAAGCAGGTGCTCTCAGACGGCGTGGACTCCGAAGCCTCTACGGGCTATCACCGTCTCGTCCTCGAACTCTTTCTCTACTCATTCATTCTATGTCGCGCCAATCGAATAGAGATTGACAAAAGATACTGGGAGAAGCTCCGCGCGATGCTCGATTACGTGCGCGCGTATCTTCGGCCCGATGGGCGCGCGCCGCTCGTCGGCGATACGGACAGCGGGCAGGTCTTGCCGTTTGTTCATCGCGCAGCGGACGATCATGCCTACGTGCTTGCTCTCGGCGCAGTTGTTTTCAACGAGCCGCGTTTCAAGTCTTCGGCGCTTGCCGCCGCGATGCCGGAAGAGTTGCTGTGGGTTTTAGGCGAAGAAGGAGTGCGCGCGTTTCAAAACCTGCCGGAGACTGATAAAGGCACAGCATCGCAGGCTTTCAGAGACGCGGGCACGTATCTCCTGCGGGACAATGATCTTTATCTTCTCTTCAACGCGAGCGGCAACGGGTTGATGGGGCGCGGCTCGCACGGGCACAACGATGCGCTCTCGTTGGAAGTGAGCGCCTGCGGCACACAATTCATCGTTGACCCTGGCACATACGTCTACTCGGCAAACTTGGAGGAGCGTCAGCTATTCCGCTCAACCGCGTATCATTCAACCGTCGAAGTTGACAATACTGAGCAGAATTCAACCGACCCAGACCTTCCTTTCGTCATCGGTGATGAGGCGCACCCGCGCGTTCTGCGCTGGGAAACCGGAAGAGAGCATGACCTCATCATCGCCGAGCATGACGGGTACAAACGGCTTGCAGAAGGAGTCACGCATCGCCGCTCCGTTCGATTCGAGAAGCGAGAGCGATGGTGGATAGTCGAAGATTCCCTGACAGGCGCGGGCGAGCACGTCTTTCGCTTTCGTTTTCATTTCGCGGAAAATCTTGAGACTAGCATGCGCGCTCAGGGAATCATTTGCGCCTGCGATAAGATGACAGGCGCACGGCTGCTTGTCGCCGCGCTTGATCTGGATAGTGAACCGGAGTTTGAGCCGCGTTTCATCTCGCGCGATTACGGCGCAAAGTCTGCTTCCGTTGCCGCTTGCTGGACTGTGCGTGACACTGTGCCGTGCAAGTTCCGCTGGGCGATTGTGCCCGCCTGCGCTGGCGAGGATGAAACGGAACGCTTGAGCTTGATTGCGGGCTATGCCGGGAAAGAAAATAGACAGGATTAACAGGAGTATCAAGATTAAGAAAAGAGATAAGGCAAGACAGATTGAATGCTTTTCCTTTTATCCTGTCCATCTTGTTAATCTCGGTCTAAATTTGCTTCAGGTATTTCAGCGATCCGGTGTTGTTACGAACTCTAAACATGAAGCCGACAATCTATCTGGCCTTTGTTGATGATTGGGAACTGAGCGGAAACGGCTCGGGCAGCCCACGCGAACTACAGTTTCGCCCGATGCGCGAGCTTGTCAAAATCTACAACGCGCAGGGAGTGCGTGGCTCGTTCAATGCGGAGGTGATGCAGCAACTCACCTTCAGGAAGTTCGAGAATGATTACCCGGAATTGAAAACTTTGGCCGACGAGTGGGACGAGGCCGTGCGGGAGACCTATCGTCAGGGCCACGACATACAGCTACACATTCATCCGCAATGGCAGAATGCGGAATATGAAAAGGGCCAGTGGCGCTTGACCAGTGACTGGTCAATTCTCAATTACGAGGCGGATGAAGCCTATCAGATGATGAGAGCTGGCAAAGAGTATCTGGAAAACTTGCTGCGCCCGGTCAATTCTGATTACGCCTGCGTCTCTTTTCGCTCAGGCTCATGGTGCATCGCGCCTTCACCGCACATGCTCGATTTGCTGGTCAAGCTCGGCATCGTCTTTGATATGAGTATCGTCGGCGGCGTGCGTTACGAAACGAAAAATATCAATCTTGACTATACAAACTGCGACGAAGATTTCCTGCCTTACTATCCTGTGATGACCGATGCACGCAAGGCTTCCGACAAAGAAGAACCGATCATCTGCATCCCGACGAACTATTTCTACGGCTCGCGCCGTCAGGTCTTCAAGCATCACCTGGGCAAGGCGCTGGGAAAAATCAAACAGCGCGTTGCGCCTGCCGCCGCAGCGCCGAAGAGCAGCCGGAGCGTTGAAGCCTACGGCCACGAATGGGCACAGACTCGCCACACGTCTCGCCTGCTGCGCGTTTATGAAAAGGGCATCGTGCCTTACCTGAAAGGCAAGCATCTCATCTCCGACATCGCGCAGCTTGATTACGCGCTCTTGCGAGAGATGCTTCAATCAATCCGCAGAAGAGCGCGGGCGAGCGGCCTTGACAGTGTTCCCGTCATCCTCGAAAACCACACCAAAGACGTTCGGGATTTCTCCGACATCGAACGCTTCATCAAAGACGTATCAGAAGCCGACGATATCAAGTGTCTCACGCTCTCCGAGTTGGCGAGAGAATTGAAGAGCGGAAAATTTCAGGTCAGGACAGCCGCGCCCAGATGAGCATGCGGATCAAACTCATCTCGAAGGCGCTTAAGGAACGCTTCCATGAAGTAGTCGGCGAGGTCATCCCCCGTCTCTCGACCGAAAGCGCGGGCTGCGGGGCAGACACATTCGTCCATGATGTGCGTCAGAAGCTGACCAATGCTTCGCTCATCGATGTCCGCAATTTCATGGGGGACATCAAAGAACCCGTCGCCTGGATGGAATCACAGGAAGAAACGACTTTTCGCGCGTCTCTCTTCGCCCGCGCTCTCGGTTATCCGCA
The DNA here is from genome assembly GCA_963811065.1 of uncultured Acidobacteriota bacterium. Taxonomy (GTDB): domain Bacteria; phylum Acidobacteriota; class Blastocatellia; order Pyrinomonadales; family Pyrinomonadaceae; genus QHXM01. The sequence continues at coordinate 252,034 of CAWEPR010000004.1, read as the reverse complement.
ACCTCTTCATCAGGTCGAACATCCTCCAATCGAGCCTTTCCTTGAGCTTCTGACCACATCTCGCGCCGACGCTGAGCTACGCGTGCAACTTCTCACGGAAAGATATACCAACCCTTTGAACTTCGCTCTCCCGGAAGAAGCGAAGGTGCGTGAATTCGTCCTGGCGCGATTGATGACGCATGACCGGGTGCGAGTTGAGAAAGGCGCGGTTGCTGGAGTCAACGCGGACGATCTGCTGGTGATGCTTAACTATGTCGCCATCCATGCTGCGTGCGGCACTGATTTGAGGTTTCTGGATGCGCTGAACTACTATTACGAGTTGCTGCCTGCGGGGTGGCATCGCGGCGCTCGGCAGCAGGCCGTGCTCCTGGCTTCTTACTTAGCCCTCTACACGGGCGCGCTGGCGGCATGGATTCGAGAAGACAATTGATGCGGACAGGTATCCTGGCAAACTCTCTTCCGGCGGCGCTGAAGATTTACGACGAGGTGAACGCTGTTCCCCGTTGCGACACTTTCATCCTTCTTTGCCCGACGCCGGGAGAGTCGCGCCAGAGGAGTCTCTTCAAGCACCTCGCGCGAGTCTTTCTCAAACGAGGCGGCCTGAAATCCTTGCGCCTCGTCTTCGGTCGCAAAGTCTTTCTTTTCCGGAAACCCCTAGACCACACGGAAACGCTTGGAAGACTCAAGGCTCTGCAACTGGATGTCGGCCTGCACAAGGCTGGCGTCATCTACCGCGAGGAGACGATCAACTGTTTTCGTCTCGGTATTCTGAACCCGCATATCGGCATGCTGCCCGGCTTCCGCGGGCGCAACGTGATGGAGTGGGCGCTGATTGAAGGCGAGCCAATCGGCGTGACGGTCTTCTTCATAGACTCCGGAATTGATACGGGCGAGCGCATCGTCCTACGCGAAGAGGTGGACATCTCTCGCCACAATTCGATTAAGAAAGCCAAGCGGCATCTCTTCGAGCTTGATGCCGTCTTCTTTCGGCGCGCTCTGGAACTGCTGCGCTCCCACGATCTCCAATATAAGCTCAACGACGGAAGCGGGCGCAGGTATTACGTCATGTCAAGGCTTTTTGAAAGTGTGGTCGAGAAGCTGATTGAGGCCAAAAACTGATGTGCGGAATCTGCGGAGTGTGGGAATACGGTGCGGCGCTTGGAGGAGTTGAGCGCTCTCTGGTCGAGCGGATGCGCGACGAGATGCCGCATCGCGGGCCGGACGATGCGGGCGCGCTTATTTTCGATGAAGGGCGAGGGGGCTTGGGCTTTCGTCGCCTCTCGATTATTGATCTTTCGGAGGCCGGTCATCAGCCGATGCACGGCTGCACGGATGGAGTGTGGCTCGTCTTCAACGGCGAGATTTACAATCACGCTTCTTTGCGTGAAGGATTGGAAGAGCGCGGCCACGTCTACGCCTCGCGCACGGATTCTGAAACCATCCTCCATCTATACGAGGAACGCGGGCTGGATTTCGTTCACGACCTCGAAGGCGATTACGGCATCGCTATCTGGGATGAGAAACGCGGGCAACTTGTGCTGGTGCGCGACCGCATCGGGGTCAAGCCGCTCTATTTCTATCACAAAGACGGGCGCTTCATCTTCGCTTCGGAAATCAAAGCCATCCTCCAGCATCCGGCTGTCACGCCCGACGTTGACGAAGAATCGCTCTATCATTACCTGACATTTCTGACGACGCCCGCGCCGCGCACACTCTTCCGCGACATACAGAAAATCCCCGCCGGACACATGCTCGTAGTCTCCCGCGACGGCACAATCAATCTCAAGCAATACTGGGACGCTCTGCCGCCCGAACAGATAGATGCGCGGAGCGAAGAAGAGCACAAGACGGAAATCCTGCGTCTGCTGAGAGCGTCCATCAAAAAGCGCATGATGTCGGACGTGCCGTTCGGAGTCTTCCTCTCAGGCGGAGTTGATTCCTCGGCAAACGTCGCCTTGATGTCCGAGCAGATGTCGCGCCCGGTTGAGACGTTCACGGTCGGCTTTGAGGATGCCGAGTATCTCAACGAGCTTGACTCGGCCCGTCGCATCGCGCGCGACTTTCAGACGAATCATCACGAGGTCATCATCTCGGAATCGGAGATGCAGAAGTTTCTTCCAGACCTCGTGTTTCATCAGGACGAGCCGATTGCCGACCCCGTCTGTGTGCCGCTCTATTACGTGTCGAAGCTGGCGCGCGACTCCGGCACAATCGTCGTGCAGGTTGGCGAAGGCGCGGACGAGATTTTCAGCGGCTATGAAAACTACGTGCGGCATCTGCGGATTTACGAAAAGTTCTGGCAGCACGCGGAGCGCGTGCCGTCATCTCTCAGAAGGGCCGCGAGCGCGCTCTCGCGCCCCGCCCTTGAAGCGACGGGAAGAAAGCGAGCGGCGATTGAGTTGATTCGTCGTCTCGGCGCGGATGAACCCCTGTTCTGGGGCGGCGTGGTGGTTTACGACGAGACGTTCAAGCCGCGCGTGCTATCGAGCCAGATGCGCGAGCGGATGAGCAATCGTTCGTCGCTCGAAGTCGTCAACTCATACTTAAACTACATCGAAGAAGAGCGACCCCGTTCGGATTTCCTGTCGCGCATGACCTATCTGGAATTAAAGCTCCGGCTGCCGGAGTTGCTCTTGATGCGCGTGGATAAAATCACGATGGCTACGTCTGTGGAAGCGCGTGTGCCGTTTCTGGATCATCATCTGGTGGAATACGCGATGGGAGTTCCGCGTGAATTGAAAGTGGAGGGACGCAGCGGTAAACACATCCTGAAACGCGCGCTCGAAGAGATTCTGCCGCGTGATTTGCTCTACAGTCGCAAGCGCGGGTTTGGTGCGCCCGTGCGCGAGTGGTTCAGAAACGGGCTGGCCGGATGGTTTGATTCGCACCTGATGAACTCCACGATGCGGCGGCGCGACTTCTTCGATTATCAATTCATCGCGCGCCTGCTGGATGAGCACCGGCGCGGCACGAAAGACTGGGGCTTTCACCTGTGGGCTTTGCTCAATCTCAGCTTGTGGTATGAGCGATGGATTGAGCGCGGTTAAGAGTATGAATGAGATTACGGTTCTCTACCGTCCGGTTGGGGAAGAGGAACTGAAGCTGATAAAAGAGAGCGGCTATAAAACTTTTCCGCCGAGACTTCCTGAACAGCCAATCTTTTATCCAGTTCTCAACGAAGAATACGCCACGCAGATAGCTCGCGATTGGAATGCTAAGTACAACACCTCGAAGTGCGGGTACGTCACTCGTTTTCGAGTGCGCTCAGCTTTCCTTCAAAGATATGAAGTTCAAACTGTCGGCGGGTCTGAGCATCAGGAATACTGGATTCCGGCAGAGGACTTGGATGAGCTGAATCGAAACATCATCGGTGACATTGAAGTTTTAGCTGAATATCGAGCCTAGATTCGTGTCTCCGTGACTTCATAAAATGTTAGAGCAGCCTGTAGATGAAACCTCCGCAGTCGCCGTCTCGTCACGGCGGCGCTTCTCCGTGCATGTGGCGTGGACGCTCGTTGCGCGTGTCCTGATGACGATTAACAGCGTCGCCGCCGGAGTCATCGTCGCGCGCTGGCTCGGAGCGGAAGGCGTGGGTCAGTTGATCGTCATCAATACGGCGGTCGCCACAGTAGTTCAACTCGGCAGCGCGGGGCTGCCTTCAGCCAATACCTATTTCATCGCGCAGGACAAAACCCGCCTTGCGCCCGCCGCCATCAATTCGCTCATCTTTGCTCTCGTGACGGGCACTCTCTTCGCTCTGGGATTGATGGGACTTGCGATGTGGCAACCCCGTTGGTTCGGATTCATTCCGCCGCGCATGATCGGTATCGCCGCCATCTCGATTCCGTTTCAACTCGTCACGCTCATCGGCCTCAACATCTTTCTGGCGGTCGGGCGCGTGGAACGTTTCAATCTGCTCGACCTCGCCGGGCAATCGTTTGTGCTCGTCAACGCGATTGTCGCGCTCGTCATCTTGAATATGGGATTGTGGACGCTCGTTTCTCTGAACACGGGAGCAAGCGTCGTGGTGGGTCTCTTGATTGTCGCTTTGGTCGCGACTTACGGCGCGAAGCTGAAAGAGAAATCGGCGTGGCGTCCTGATTTGAAACTTTTCGGGCGCATGATGCGCTACGGCGTCAAGTTTCATGTTTCCATCTTAGCTGGCCTGCTGATCTTTCGTGCGGACGTGTTTGTGGTTAATTATTTTCGCGGCGATGCGGAGACGGGCGTTTATGGCGTGGCCTCGCAGATGGCAATGATGCTGATGCTGTTGCCGGGCATCATCGCCACGCTATTGTTCCCGCGCGTCGCAGCCCAAAAGGATGAGACGGGCGAGTTGACTTGCGTTGTCACGCGCCACACGGCGTTCGTGATGCTGTTTATCTGTCTGGCGGCGGTGCCGCTCAGTTTCCTTCTGCCCGTGCTTTACGGCGAGAGATTCTCAGACCTTAGCGTGCAGCTTTTGATTTTGCTGCCGGGCGTGTATCTCGTCGGGCTTGAATCCGTGCTGGTTCAGCACTTCAATGCGATGGGGCTGCCGATCATTATTCCGCTCTTTTGGGTGGTGACGCTCGGCGTCAACGTCGCGCTCGTTTTCGCGCTCGTGCCCCTGTGGGGAGCGCGCGGCGCGGCGCTGGCGTCAACCTTAAGCTATGCTTTGATCTTCGCGCTGGTGGTTATCTATTTTCGCTCGCGCACGGGCCGCAGGTTTTCAGAAGCGTTGTTGCTGAGCGGAGCGGAACTGCGCGCATTGTTGGCGGGGGCGCGTCTTCAGCGCGTGTCTTCAAAAAGAGCTTGATGAAGAGAGAGCAAGGCACGCGTGATGAAGCGCGGCACAAACAGCAGTTGAGAATCGTTCTGCTCGTCCTGAGCGGTGACGGCGAGCGTGCTCGCTCTGCTTTAGTTGAACGCTACGGGCAGCAGGCAGAGATAGAGGAGATTCCGCGCGCACAGATCGAAACGGGCGGGATGGCGCAGCGTCTCAGCGTTCTGCGCGCACTTCGCCCGGATGTTTTCGCTGTTGCGACTGAGCGCCTCGCGTGGCAACGCGGCCAGAACGCCTTTCTGCTTTTCGGCGCACTGGCCGGAGCGCGACGCACCATCATCATGGATGCTCACGACGGATGGCGTGAGGAGAGTCGCGCGCGAAGCCTTGTCGCCTCGTCGTCGCGCCTCGCGCGCGAAGCGACGATCAGCGCGGCGGCGCTTGTGCGCGCGGCAAGACGGTTGCGGAGGCTTGAGCTTGCTGTTAAGCGTCATGAACATCTCAAAAGTCGCCCCGTCAAGAAAGGCGCGGAGGCGATTGCTTCGGAGATTGTCTATCTGCGCGCCACGCCGGGGCCGGGGACGCAGCTTGGAGGCGCGGCGAGCCACATCAACGGCTTCATAGGCGCAGCATTGAAACTCGGTGCGCGCATCTCCCTTGTCAGCAACGACCAGATCGCCGGGCTTGATGAAGACAGGACGCCGTTGAAAGTCATCTGGCCGAAGCCTGTGGGTTCGACGCGCGCGGCGTTTGATATCTACAACAACCTGCGTTTCACGCAGGGCGCGGCGCTGGAGATTGAGCGCGCCGCCCCTGATTTCATCTATCAACGCTACAGTCGTTTCAGTTGGGCTGGCGTTGAAGCGAGCCAGAAGACCGGGCGGCCTCTGTTTCTGGAATACAACGGCTCGGAGGTGTGGGTCGGGCGCTACTGGGATCGCGTCGGAAGCCTCGGTCTGCTGGAGCGCTACGAGCGCTTGAACCTGAGAGCAGCGGCGCGCATCTTTGTCGTCTCGGAGGTCGAGCGGCGTAATCTTTTGCGCGCCGGAGTTGAGGATGAAAAGATCGTCGTCAATCCGAACGGCGTGGATGCCGAGCGCTTTCAACCGAACATCGGTGGAGAAAGTGTGCGCGCAGAGCTTGGGATTGGAAGGGATGAAACGCTCGTCGGGTTTGTCGGAACGTTCGGCCCCTGGCACGGTGTGCTCGCGCTTGCCGAAGCGATTAAGCTCATGCCGGAGGATGCGCGCGTGCGATTCCTTCTGGTCGGCAGCGGTGCGCTGCGAGGTGAGGTCGAGCGAATTTTGCGCGAGGCTGGTGTGGAGCAGCGCGTGATTATGACGGGCGCGGTCGAGCATGAGCGTGTGCCTCAGCTGCTTGATGCCTGCGACGTGCTCGCCTCGCCGCACGTCCCACTCGAAGACGGAAGCGAATTTTTCGGCTCGCCGACAAAGCTGTTCGAGTACATGGCGATGGGCAAAGGCATCGTCGCCAGCCGGTTGGGGCAGATTGGCGAAGTGTTGACGGACGAAGAGACGGCACTCTTGGTTGAGCCGGGCGATGCACGCGAGTTAAGCGAAGCTATTTTGCGTCTGGTCAATTCAGCGCAGTTGCGCGAACGACTCGGAGCGGCAGCCAGACGCGAAGCAATCGCGCGGCATACGTGGACGCACAACGCCCGGCGGGTGCTTGAGGCTTATCAGGTGATGATCTCCAAGTAAAGCAGTGAAGGTGACGTGTGAAAGTGGAAGATGACGAGAAGCAGCTTGTGGCGGAGAAGCAGCACGCGCGTGAGCAGTGGACGCAAGACCCTTGCGGCGCGAAGTACGGGGTAAAATATGAATTCGCCACGAGGGAATTTTTCGACGAGGTCGAGCGCCATCGTTATCAGGAGTATGCGCCCTGGATGCCTGAAGTGATGGGCTTCGATGCGTTCAAGGGCAAGCGCCTCCTCGAAGTCGGCTGCGGGATGGGCACAGACCTTTTGCAGTTTGCGCGCGGAGGAGCAATCTGCACGGGCGTTGACCTGACGCCGCGCTCGGTCGAGATTTCGAGTCTTCACTTCGGGCTTTACGACATGCGCGCGGATTTCGTGCTGGGGGACGGCGAGCGTTTGCCTTTCGCTGACGAGAGTTTCGATGTCGTCTATTCCAACGGCGTGCTGCATCACACGCCGGACACGGCGCAGGCAGTGCGCGAAGTTCACCGCGTTTTGCGTCCCGGCGGAATAGCCCGTGTGATGCTCTATCATCGCAACTCGCTCTATTACTGGACGGAGATCGTCCTGCATCGCGGCATTCTGCGCGGCCATTTTCTGCGCGGCCATTCGCCCGAAGAGATTATGAGCCGCTACGTGGAATACTCGGAACATGAAGCAAGGCCGCTGGTGAAAGTTTATAGCCAGCGGCAGGCGCGCTCTTTGTTCAAGCCTTTCGGTGAGATCAAAACAGAAGTTGAGCAGATGATTCGTGAGGAACTCAGAGTCTTGCGCCCCGTTGTTTCCGAAAAAATGTTTCGTCGCCTGCGCCAAAGCTGTGGGTGGAATGTCATCATCACTGCGCGGAAATGACGGCGACGTGTTATAAAGAGCGAAAACTTCAATCGAGGGGGTAACAACCGTGCGCTGGAGAGAAGGTCGCCAAAGCGATAACGTCGAAGACCGGCGAGGCATCGGGGGCAAGGGACTGGCCGTCGGCGGTATCGGCTCGGTCGTCGTCCTGATAATAGCTTTCCTGCTCGGAGTTGATCCCAGCCGGTTGCTAAGCGGTGGTGATAGTAGTCCCGCGCCGGGCACGCAGGCCACGCGCCCCGCCAACCCGGAGGAAGATGAGCTAAAGGCTTTCAGCTCCTCTGTGCTGGCTAACACCGAAGATGCCTGGACGGAGATTTTCCGGCAAAAGGGGCAGCAATATCGCCCGCCAAAACTGGTGCTCTTTACGGGGCGGGTCCAATCTCCCTGCGGAACGTCCACCTCGGCGGTCGGCCCGTTTTACTGTCCGGGCGATCAAAAAGTCTACATTGACCTTTCGTTTTACAGAGAGCTGAAATCGCGTTTCCGCGCTCCCGGCGATTTCGCGCAAGCCTATGTCATCGCGCACGAAGTCGGGCATCACATCCAGAATCTTTTGGGGACGATGAGCAAGGTCAACTCGATGCAGGGAAGGGCGGGCGAGCGGGAGTCTAACGACCTTTCTGTCAGGCTCGAATTGCAGGCCGATTGTTACGCGGGCGTTTGGGCGCAGTACGCGCAACGCAAAGGCATCCTTGAAACCGGAGACATCGAAGAGGCTTTGAACGCCGCGACTGCCATCGGCGATGACCGCCTGCAAAAGGAATCGCAGGGCTACGTCGTGCCCGATTCGTTCACGCACGGCAGCTCAGAGCAACGGATGCGCTGGTTTCGGCGTGGACTGGAAACGGCTGACATCAGGCAATGCGATAGCTTCAACACGAGAAGCCCGTAAACTTGAGCCGCTAACCAAACCAGCCCCGGAGGGGCGGAATATCAGTAGCCCAGGGCGTCAGCCCTGGGTTAAGACGAGAAAATAATATTAAGCCCCGGAGGGGCGACATATTATGTCGCCCCTCCGGGGCTTACTCACCTATTGGATGTTGTTCCCATGACTTACGTCATGGGCTACTGTTATTCCGCCCCTCCGGGGCTGAGAGTGTTGCCCTTCTTATCTCGAACTCATGTTAATTGGAAGCACTCATCGCTTTCTTTCGCTGGTTCGACAGAATGCCTGAGTCCACAGTTTCGCCGGTGCGCGAGATGACCTGAAAGTGCAGTTGGTTGTCAACGATTTCGAGGAGCATGAAGGACATATCCGAGTCGAATGCCTTTTCCGTCAGGGGCGACCCCTTTTGAATATCCCCCGGCCTCAATTTGCCTCCTGCGCCTGAGACGAAATAATAAATCCCTTTCTGCGGCTTAATCCGTTCATAGAAGTGGTCGTGACCGTTGAAGACCGCGTTCACGCCATACTTCGTGAAGATAGGCTCGACGATTTCACGCACTGCCGAATCGGAGCCGTGCGCTTTACCCGATGAATACGGAGGATGATGGAAGAAAGCGATTTTCCATTCGGAGGTGTCCTTCGCTAATTCATCTTCCAGCCATTTTAGCTGGCGCTTGTCCATGTAGTTGCTGTTCAGCGCGTAGAATGTGACGTTCCCTTTTTTGAACGTGTAATATTCCTCCCCGTTCATGTTGAAGTGGACATAAAAGCGCTGATTGGATTCATCGTGATTTCCGAGCGAGGCGTAGAACTTAACCTTGTCGTCCAACAACGTCTTGTAAACGTTCTCGAATTTCGCCTTGAAGTCTTCGGCCTTTTCCCCACCGTACATGTTGTCACCCGTCAACAGGGCAAACTCGAAGGGGAAGACCTGTCTGTATCGAACCATCAAATCCGCCAACTGCTGCTGCTTGTCTGAGCCAGTTCCCGTGTCGCCGACGACCATGAAACGAACCGAGCCGTCTTTCAATGGCAAAATGAGTTTGACAGGCGCACTGGCTTGCGTGGTGGCTTTGGAATTGGCCGAAGAAACGCTCTGGGCGAAACCGTTTTCCCCCGGCCCGCCGAAAAGCAACACGACGATAGTGACAAATGAAGCAACAAGCCGTTTCATCTTATTCTCCCTCGGGCGCGCCCCTCTACTTTACGGAAGGGCGTCAAGCATGTAGTCAATAATCAGACCATTTTCTCTGTCCACCAGCAGCATGTGCCGGTTGACGAAACGATACCTCACCTGTTTTGACAATTGGGGAAGTCTCAGCAGGAGCGTGGGCGGCATCTCCACCAGTTCCTTGTCGTCTGGATAGGGATAATTAATTCTCAAGGGCACGCCCTTCGTATCAGCTTCCAGCACCATCTTGCGTAGTTCCTGCCTGTCTTTTCCCTTGAACTCATCGCGGATTGTCGCTCGGATGTACTCGGCAATCTCAGGACTGAAAACGTCACCGGCTTTCGCACCCGTTCTGGCCATCCGCACCGTTTCCTCAAACGCCGTCTTATGCGCCTCTATCTGTTCCGGCGTGCTCTTCGTTGCGAGCTTCGGCATCTTGTCTTCCAAACCCTCGCGCAGCGCGACGTAGTCCTTGACGCGTTTCTCGAACGCAGCAATCGCCTGCTTGTCCTCGTCCGAGACAGCAGGCTGAGTTGCTTGAGCCTGTTGTCCGAAAGCAGCGCCGGCGATTAACAGATTCAGCGAGAAGATGATGGAAAACGTTGTCGCAAAAGCTACTAAACAGGTGCGATATTTAATGTCTTGTTTCATTAACAGAACGAATTTGCAAACAGGATGCCAGCAATAATCAGAGATTTTTGTTAAATATACTTGAGCAACCTGCTGCGGCGTGTCTCCATTCAGTAAAGAACTTGTATTATGATAATACGGCGCGGCGACATTCCGAGTGTGAAGGAGATTCGATGCATTTACCAAAGAAAGTAATCCCGGCGATTATTCTCCTGCTAACCTTTAGTTTATCTCCCCAGCAGCCTGCTTTCGCACAGAAAGCGGGAAAGGACAAGAAACTATCAGGCACTCCGGTTCTCTGGCGTAATCCCGGAAAAATTTCATCCCGTGACCTACGCTACGGCCCCGGCTCGGAGCGACTCGCTCCTGTTGCACCCTTCACTTTTGTTGAAGAGGACAAGGATGGAGAGTCGCCGAAGTTCGACGTGAAGGACGCGCGCGGAGTCGAATGGAAGGTGAAGCTTGGGCCGGAGGCTCAATCTGAAACGGTCGCAACGCGTCTGGTCTGGTCGGTCGGCTACTTCGCAGAGGAGTCGTACTATCTGGATCGTGCGCGCATCAATGGGCTGCCGCGCCTCTCGCGCGGTCGCGATTACGTGGAAGATCGCATGTTCGTGCGGGGCGCGCGCTTTGAACCCAGACGTAAGAACGTCAAGCGCGGGGGTGAATGGGACTGGGACAAAAACCCTTTTGCCCGGACACGCGAGTTGAACGGGCTAAAAGTGATTATGATCCTGCTTAACAACTACGACGCGCGCACGGCTAACAACCGGATTTTCTATGCGACTAGACCCGGAAGCCGCCGCGCGGAAGCGCGCTACATCGTCTCGGATTTGGGCGCAACGCTCGGTCGCGCCGGTGGTCTTGGCGGAAAGCGCTCAAAGAACAATTTGAAGGATTTCCTCTCGACCCGGTTCGTCACGGGTTTGGAGGATGACGGCTCGGTCGAGTTTGATTACGACACGCGCCCGACCAAACTCGGCATGTTCACAGTTTTTTATCCGCCTTACTACCGGGGCGAGGTGAAGAAAGAGAACTCCATGCGCGGCATCCCCGACGTGCATGCACGCTGGATTGGGCTACTCCTTTCGCAACTGACCGACGACCAACTGCGCGATGCCTTCGATGCCGCGAACTACGACGAGGCGACGCGTGAGGGCTACGTCCAAACGCTACGGGAGCGCATCAGCCAACTTACACGTTTGTAAAACTGTCGTAGGACAGGCATTCCTGCCTGTCATTGAGCGCGGAGAGCGCGAATACTATCTTAGCGAACCTCAAGGAGCGTGCTATCGCACGCTACGACAGACAGGAATGTCTGTCCCACGGCAGGCAGGAATTCCTGTCCTACAACAGACCGGGAATACCGTCTCGGGGGCGAATGGTCATAGACCTTTCCTTGACACTCCCCACAGCCGCCATTATCATCTTCGTTTCCGTCTGGAGCGCGGAGCTTTGTCTATATGTTCGAGAATTTATCCGACAAGCTGAAACGAACGCTGAAGAACCTGCGTGGCGAGGGTGTCCTGACCCCGGCGCACGTGGATGCGGCGTTGCGCGAGATTCGTCTCGCCCTATTGGAAGCGGACGTTAATTACAAGGTCGCTAAGGATTTCATCGCCTCGGTCAAGGAAAAGGCCGAAGGTCAGCATGTCTGGGATGAGTTGAAGCCTTCGGAGCAGGTCGTCAAGATCGTCTTCGACGAACTGGTGGAGCTTCTGGGCGGGCAGTCTTCACGGTTGGTCTTTACGAAAACCAGCCCGAATGTCGTGATGATCGTCGGTCTGCAAGGCTCAGGTAAGACTACTTCGACGGGCAAGATTGCGCGTTGGCTGGCGAAGAATCAGGACCGAAAGCCGCTCCTCGTCTCGGTTGACGTTTATCGTCCGGCGGCGCGCGAGCAGTTGAAAGTTATCGCCCGCGCGACGGGGCAGGCGATCTTTGAGATGCCTGAGACGAACGACCCCCTGACCCTGGTGCGCGAAGCGCACAAGCACGCGCAGCAGACAGGCTTCGACACGCTCCTGATAGACACCGCCGGGCGTCTGCATATTGACGACGATTTGATGGTCGAGCTGGAGCGCATCAAGAGTGAGACGCATCCTGTCGAGACGCTCTTTGTGGCGGACGCGATGACGGGACAGGATGCCGTGAAATCTGCGGAAGAGTTTCATCGCCGCGTCGGGATTACAGGCGTCGTCCTGACGAAGATGGATGGCGATGCGAGAGGCGGCGCGGCGCTTTCCATCAAGCAGGTGATTGGACAGCCCGTCAAGTTTGTCGGCGTCGGCGAGAAATACGATGCGCTTGAGCCGTTCTATCCTGACCGCATCGCGCAGCGCATCCTCGGCATGGGCGACGTGCTGTCGCTCATCGAAGAGGTGCAGTCGAAGGTTGACCAGACGGAAGCCGAAGAGCAGTTAAAGAAGCTTCAGAAGAATCAGTTCACGCTCGACGATTTCCGCAGCCAACTGAGACAGGTTAAAAAGCTAGGGTCTTTCTCAAAGATCATGAAGCTCTTGCCGGATCAACTTCTCGGTGGCATCGGGGTTCCGAATCTGGATGAAGAGCAGACCAAGCAGATGGAGAAAGAGTTGAAGCGCACCGAAGCGATCATTGATTCGATGACGCAACAAGAGCGCTACGACCACAAGATTCTGAACGCGAACCGGCGCAGGCGTATCGCGCGCGGTTCGGGAACGAACGTGGCGGAAGTCAATGCCTTGATTAAGCAGTACACGGAGATGCGGCAGATGATGCGGCAGCTCTCGACTTCGGGCATGTTCGGCGGCAGCGGCCTCAAAGGCAAGCTGATGCGCAAGGTAGCCGGAATTTCGGGCATGCCCGGCCTCGAAGGAATGAATGGCGACGACGGCGACATGCCCGCGCTTCCCGCTGCCGGATCGTCACGCAAGAAGAAGAAGCGTTGGAAGAAGAAGAGATGAGTTTTCAGCTTTGAGTTTTCAGTTTTCAGCAAAGACAAGTTGCGTTTACTGGAAACTGAAAACCGAAAACTGAAAACAGTTCATTTGGAGGATTGAGATTTGTTAGCAATTAGATTGATGAGAATGGGCGCGAAGAAGAGACCTTCGTACCGGATTGTGGTTAAGGAAAAGCTGTCGAAGCGCGACGGCGCATACATCGAGAGCATCGGAACTTACAACCCGATTGGTAAAGAAGGCCAGATTCGCCTCGACGCCGAGCGGGCGCAGTACTGGATCGAGCACGGCGCGCAGCCGACCGAGACCGTGCGCCGCTTGATTAAGGCCAACGCGAAAGCGCAGGCGCAGCCGGAGACAGTCTAGTAAGTCAGGCGGGTCCATCGAGTCTAGCGAGTCAAACAGGCTCGGCGGACTCGGTAGGCTTGCCGGACTCGCCAGACTCGATAGACCTTTATGCGTGAGACTGTCGAAATGATCGTGAAAGCCCTGGTGGACGACACGGAGGCAGTTGACGTGCGCGAAGTCGAGCACAAGGGCACGCTGCTGATAGAGATTCGTGTTGCCGCTGACGATATGGGCAAGCTGATCGGGCGGCAGGGACGCACTGTTCGCGCTCTGCGGTCGCTCATCCATGCGGCGAGTGTGAAGCAGAACCGCCGTTACGTTCTCGAAATCGTGGAATGAGCGAGGCGGACACAACTGCGGGCGAACTGATTGCGGTGGCGCGAGCGGTGAGGACGAGGGGCTTGCGCGGCGAGATAGTGGCCGAGCTTTTAACGGATTTCCCCGAACGCTTCGACGGACTCGATGAATTGATCGCGGTCGCGCCCGACGGAAAGCGCGCTGAACTCGCGCTCGAAGATTACTGGTTTCAATCCGGGCGCATCGTCTTGAAATTCGCCGGGTACGATTCGACCGAAGCCTCGTCCGCGCTCATCGGCTACGAATTCGCAGTGCCAGAAGATGACCGCGTGGAACTCGAAGAGGATGAGTTTTACGATTGGGAGTTAATCGGCTGCCGCGTCGAGACCGTCGAAGGCGAAGTGCTTGGGTTGGTACGTGAAGTCTTAAGAACGGGCGGCGATGCCGAGGTGCTCGTGGTTGAAAAGGCGGACGCCGGAGGCGAACACCTGATCCCGCTCGCGGAAACCATCTGCGTCGAGATAGATATTGAAAACAAGCTGATTCGGGTTGATCCGCCGGAAGGGCTGTTGGAATTTTAGATTGCGAATTCCGCAATGCGATTTGATGTAATCACAATCTTCCCGGACTTCTTTCGTGGGGCATTTGATTACGGGATTATCCGGCGTGCTCAAGTGGCGGGGTTGGTGGATGTCAGAACGCACGACCTGCGCGAGTGGACTGTAGATAAGCACAGGATGGTGGATGACCGGCCGTTCGGCGGTGGCGACGGGATGGTCCTAAAGGCCGAACCGATCTTTGCAGCGGTTGAAGAGTTGACGGGGGCAAGCGCACGCGAGCGATTCGCAGAAGGCACGCGCGTCGTGCTTCTTTCACCGCAGGGGCGCGTGTTCACGCAGGCGGTTGCCCGTGAGTTGGCGCTCACAGCCTCGCACGTCGTGCTGATTTGCGGGCGCTACGAAGGCGTTGACGAGCGGGTAGCGGAGACGCTCGTGACGGATGAAATCTCCATCGGGGATTACGTGTTGTCGGGCGGTGAGCCTGCGGCGGTTGTGATGGTTGATTCAGTCGTGCGATTGCTTCCCGGTGCTTTGGGCAGTGAAACTTCCGCCGTCAACGAATCATTTTCCGACGGGCTGCTCGATTATCCGCACTACACGCGCCCGCCGGAGTTTCGCGGAATGCGTGTGCCAGAAATTTTGCTCACCGGCCATCACGCGGAGATTGCGCGCTGGCGTGCCGAGCAAGCTTTGAAAAAGACTGAACGCAACAGGCCAGACCTGTTGGAGAAGAAGTGAAATTTTAGATTTTTGATTTGCGATTTTTGATTGCCAGAGGATGGAAGTAAATTTTATTTCCTGATCCAATCGCAAATCAAAAATCTAAAATCGCAAATGGAGTAAAGAGATGAACCGCTTAGATGGTGTTGAAAAGGCGCAGTTGCGCGAGAGCGTCCCGGACTTTCAGCCGGGCGATACGGTGCGCGTTCACGTGCGCATCAAGGAGTCGGAGACCAAAGAACGCTTGCAGGTGTTTGAGGGGATCGTGATCGCCCGCAAGCACGGTGGGGTGCGTGAGACGATTACGGTCAGGAAGACGAGCTTCGGCGTCGGCGTCGAGAGAATCTTTCCGCTGCACGCAACAATCGTTGACCACATAGATGTCATCAAGCGTGGCCGCGTGCGTCGCGCCAAGCTCTACTACCTGAGAGAGCTGCGCGGTAAAGCTGCCCGCATCCGCGAGAGGGACACTCGCACCAAGACAACAGCCGCGCAGGGCGCTACGGCAGCGGGAAAAAAGGGATGAATTGAAGGGACGAGGGCGGAGGGATGAAAATTAAGGGCGATGCCGTTTCTTCTTCATCCCTCCAGCCTCATTCCTCTTTCCTTCGTCGTCGCCGCGTCTCTTCCATCTGCACGGATTTTGAAGATGAAGCGCGCGCGGGTGGTTTCCGGTTCATCGCTGGGGTTGACGAGGTCGGGCGCGGTGCGCTGGCCGGGCCGGTGGTGGCGGCGGCTGTGATTCTCGATCCTGAGCGGCCAGTGCCGCCTGGTCTTGACGACTCGAAGAAGCTGACCGCCAAGCAACGCGAACGCCTCGCGGGTGAAATCCTGCAAGTGGCCGTCGCCTTTACCGTCGGCCAGGTCGAACCGGAAGAGATTGACCGGATCAATATCCTGCAAGCGTCTCGTCTGGCGATGCTCGAAGCCATCAGGCAGCTAGACCCCTGCGCCGATTACCTGCTGATAGACGCCCTTCAACTCAAAGAAGCCGAGTTGCCGCAGAAGGCGATTATTCACGGCGATTCCATCTCTGCCTCGATTGCCGCCGCCTCCATCATCGCCAAAACCTATCGTGACGCCTTGATGCGCTCCTTTCACGAAGTTTATCCGCAATACAACTTTGCCAGACACGTTGGCTACGGCAGCCGCGAGCATTTGGGAGCTTTGCGCGAGCACGGCCCCTGCCGCATTCACCGCAAGAGCTTTCACGGAGTCCTGACGGAAGGGATGCGTGATGAAAAGCAAGGATGAAGACAGAAGGCGGAAGGCGAAAGTTTTAGCCTCTGACTCATCACTCATCACTCATCACTCATCACGTCCTTTACGCATCGCCATTGACGCACATTCCGTCGGTACTGGTCTGGCTGGCAACGAGAGCTACATCACAAATCTGATTGAAGCTCTGGCCGAAGTTGATGAGGTCAATCGCTACACTCTGTACGTGACCAGGCGCGAGGCCGTCGAACGTTACAACAATCGTTGGCCGCACGTTGCGGTTCGCCGGACGCTGCCCCACACGCCGCTCGTGAGAATCCCTTTGACGCTCTCTCAGGAGCTGCGCCGCCGTCCAGTTGACCTGCTGCATGTGCAGTACACCGCGCCGCCGTTTGCGCCCTGTCCCGTGGTCGCCACCATTCACGATCTATCATTCGAGCATCTGCCGCAGACTTTCAAACGCAGAAGCCGTTTGCAACTCCGCCTGACCGTGCGCCGAACAGCACGCACGAGCGAGCGTGTCCTCGTTCCTTCGGAGCACACGCGCCGCGACATCATCGAGACATACAACCTCCCGCCTGAGCGCGTGAGCGTGACGCCATTGGCCGCGCCCGCTCATTTCGCGCCGGTCCTGGATGAAAAAGAAGTGAGGCGCGTCTGCCGTCGTTACAAAATCGAGGGCGACTACATTCTGGCCGTCGGCTCAATCCAGCCCCGGAAAAATCTAACGCGCCTGATTGCCGCTTACGCGGACTTGCGCCGCGCGCGTCCACACGCTAATCTTCCTAAACTTGCCCTGGTTGGAAAAAAAGCCTGGCTTTATGCTGAGACGTTGCGTGCTATCGAGGCGTATGGCCTTGGCGACCTCACGGTCCTGACCGGGTATGTAGCAGAAGGGGATTTGCCCGCACTGTACACCGGAGCGCTGTGCTTCGTTTATCCATCATACTTTGAAGGCTTCGGTCTGCCCCCACTCGAAGCGATGCAATGTGGCGCGCCTGTGATCGCAGGCAATCAAACGAGCTTGCCGGAAGTCGTCTCGGACGCCGGATTGCTTGTTGATCCTTTTGACAAAGATGCTCTGGTGTCAGCGCTGGCGCGCCTGATTGATGATTCAGACTTGCGCGCCCGTTTACGCGTCAAAGGCATGGAGCGCGCGAGCCATTTTAGTTGGCGCGAGACGGCGCGTCTGACATTGAAGGCCTACGAACAGAGTTACAGGGGGAACAATGAAGGATGAACACTGAGCGATGAACCGAAGGCAGTGTCCTTTGCTTTCGCGTTCAGCGCACATCCTTCATCGTTGTTTTACTGATGCGACTAGCCATCCTAGGAACACGCGGGGTGCCTGCCAGCTATGGTGGGTTTGAAACTTTCGCTGAGCATCTCTCGACTCGCCTGGTCGCGCGCGGCCATGATGTGACCGTCTATGGGCGCGCGCATTACATCTCTCCGCGCCAGATCGAATATCACGGCGTGCGTCTGAAGGTGCTGCCAACCATCCGCCACAAGTATTTCGACACGGTCGTTCACACGTTTCTCTCCGCGCTGCATGCCGTCCCGTCGCGCTACGACGCCGCGCTGATCTGCAACGCCGCCAACGCGCTCTTCGCTCCCATCCTCAGATTGACGGGCACGCCTGTTGTCGTCAACGTTGACGGCCTTGAGCATAAGCGCAAGAAATGGAACTGGCTCGGGCGAAACTACTACCGCCTTGCTGAGCGTCTCGCCACCTTTCTGCCAAACGAGATCGTCACGGACGCGCGCGTCATCCAGGACTATTATCTGGCACGCTATAACACCTCTTCAACGATGATAGCTTACGGCGCGGAGGTCGAACGCCGCCCGGAACCGGCCGTGCGCCAGTGGCGCGTTGAACCCAATCGCTACGTGCTCTACGTCTCGCGTCTTGAGCCTGAGAACAACGCGCATCTTGTCATCGAAGCTTTCAAGAAAGTCAGAACCGCCCATAAACTCTTAATCGTCGGCGACGCTCCCTACGCGCACGATTACATCGAAGAGCTTCGCGCCCGCGCTCGCGGCGACAAGCGCATCATCTTCACAGGCTTTGTCTTTGGCAAGGACTATCGCATGTTGCAGCAGAACGCTTATTGCTATGTGCATGCCACAGAGGTCGGCGGCACGCATCCGGCGCTGCTGGAAGCGATGGGCTATGGCAACTGCGTCCTGACTTTGGCCACACCGGAGAACGTCGAAGCCGTTGGCGAAGCGGGAATCTTCTTTGCGGACGAGGCAGATCTCGCAGAACAGCTTCAGCGCGTGCTGAGAGACGGCTCATTGGTGAGCGCCTATCGCCTGCGCGCACAGGAGCGTGTCAAGAAGTATTATGACTGGGAGCATGTGGTTGACCGCTACGAAGATTTGTTCGCAAAGATGATGGGTCGCCCGCCTGCGCCCGCCCGTGATTCCTCGTTCGAAGACAAATTGACGCGCGAGGAGACCTCTGTGCGTCAGACATCCACGAAGTAGCTCTGAGCATCTATAGTAGGTTGAAAATCGGCGGGAGATTTTTCGCCCGAACTGCCCCCTTCTTGTATGTTTTGCGCTGGAATCTTGCCTTGACATTTTTCGTCAGCGTCTTTAACTTGCTATTTCCGCGTGCTTGTTAAAGCCTGATTCCATTAACTCCACGCTTGCAGTTCACGCCGCAGGCCATCACCCGCAAACCGAAATAGAAAAAATCAGGGAAGCCTTTGTGCCCCTGGGCCTCATTAAGGAGCATTTGTAGTGTTTAGTTTTCCTCGCCTTTTATCATTACGCGGAAAGCGTTCTCTTATCTTCAGCATTGCCTCTCTATGTTTGCTGGTCTTTGTGCCGGGCATCCAGGCGCAGCAATTATCCGTTCCCGGTCTTCAAAGCCCCGCCGAGAAAAAATCCGCCAAGCAAGAGTTGCCATCCAGGATCAGGGCTGCGCGCGGCGAAGCCCCCTTGGGCAGACTTTACGATAACCTCAAGGTCGAGCCGCTAAAGATTCGGCGCTTGCCTGCGCTCGAAGCGCGCGAGATGGAGAAAGAGGCAACGAGCAAGAGGATGCGCGTCGGGACGGTCAGAGCGTTCCAGCGTCCGCTCGATGTTTCGTCAGACAGCGCTCTCTACCGCGTGGCCGAAGGCGAGGTGCGCGTCATGGGCATTGTCTCCGAAGGGGCGCTCTACACGCGCGTTCATTTCAGCCATATGTCACTGCCAAAGGGAGCGAGAGTTTTTGTCTACTCCTTGAAGAACCCGGAGGAATTCTACGGCCCTTATGAAGGTCACGGGGCATCTCCTGACGGCACGTTCTGGACACCGCCGATGGAAGGCGATGGAGCTGTCATAGAGTACTTCAGTCCGAGCACGGCGATTGATTCCCGGACTATTCCGTTTCAGGTTTCGGAAATCAGTCACATCTACAGAAGTCTTTTCACGAAAGAAAGCTCAGAGGAGGCGGCGGGCGCGTGTAATCTGGAAGTGGCGAGCGACTGGCTCAACGTTGCTAAGTCTGTCGGCTATCTGGAATTCACCAGCGGCGGCTTCGAGTACGCCTGCACCGGCACTCTGCTTAACAACCCGGACAATGACCAGACTCCGTATCTGCTGACGGCTAACCATTGTTTTGACACGCAGACGGAAGCTCAAACACTGAGAGTCTATTGGAATTATAATACCGGCGATAGCCCGCCAGGAGGCACACCGTTCACGGACGGCGCGAATCTTCTATCAACAAGTTCATCGAGCGACTTTAGTTTCGTTCGGCTGACGGGTGCGCTGCCTGCGGGGCTTTTTTTCTCAGGCTGGGATGCTTCACCGACCCCTGTCACAACCTCGATCACAGGCATCCATCACCCTGATGGATCGCACAAACGCATTTCATTCGGAAGCACCATCTCCGGTTGCGAGAATGGATTCCCGGGACAGTGCCAGTACTATACCCGCGTACATTGGAATTCCGGCACTACGGAACCGGGCTCGTCGGGCTCCGGACTCTGGAAAGGCTCTTCTTCCGACCCCAGACTTGTCGGGACATTGTCCGGCGGCTCCGCCTCTTGCAGCAATCCTTCAGGGTCTGACTATTACGGCAGTTTCTCACAGACCTATCCATTTATCGCCTCATTTCTACAGCACGGCGATAACGGGGCTGACGATGCTCTGGAGGATAACGATACCCGCTCAGTGGCCAAGGCGCTTGATGGTGGAACCTACAGCAACTTGGTCGTCAAGGGGATTGATGAAGACTGGTACAAGTTGAGTGGCGTTGCCGGAAACATCGTCGGTGCCAAGATTACTTTCGCGCATAGCAGCGGCAACATTAATCTGCAACTCTACCGCGCGGGCGACGCCTCTCCCGTCTCCTCATCCGATGGAACATCGGATTCAGAGAGAGTGAATTATGTTAATCAATCGGGGACAACGGAAGACTATTATCTGAGAGTCTACGCGCCTCCCGGAGTCCAGAATACATATACTCTCACCGTCGGCGGCACAGGTGCGGCCTGTGCGGCTACGCCGGTCAATTACGGGCAGACGATAAATGGCTCGCTCAATTCTTCCGATTGTAGATCGTGGCGGGGCACCTGGCCTTCCACGAACGGTACTTTCTTTGCAGACCGCTATTCCTTTACCGCGCAGCAGGGACAGCAGATTGCCGTCTCGATGATACCGGAAACCTCCTTCAACACTTTTCTGACAGTGAATGCCCTTTCGGATGATCCGAACCAGGGTAAGCCCGGTTCAACCCTTTCTTTCCTCGCTACGTACACCGGGACATATACCATCGAAGCTACTTCTTTCGACCCGAATGTGACCGGCAATTACCAGATTGTCCTCGGCGGGCAAGCCGAAACCGTAACACTCGCTCAGGCTGAGTACATCGTCAGAGAGGACGAAGGAAGGGTTGCCCTCATAGTCAATCGTGGCCCGAATGCGCTGGTTGAGGCGACAGTGGGATATGCGACGAACGATGCATCTGGCCTGAACGAGTGCAGCAGAGTAAGCGGCTTCGGCTCGTCCCGGTGCGACTATGCAACTACCCTCGGCACGCTGCGGTTCGCTCCCGGCGAGAGGGTAAAGACGATCTTCATCCCGCTGGTGGACGATGCGTTTGTTGAAGGGAGAGAGAGCCTTAACCTGACTTTATACAATCTCATCGGAGGTGTTTACGGGCCGTATCAGTCAGCAATGATTTATATTGATGATAATGATTCAACGGCGGGCGCAAACCCTATGAATCAGACGCCGTTCTTCGTGCGCCAGCATTACATAGATTTTCTAGGACGTGAGCCGGATGCGGGAGGCTATACCGGCTGGCAGAGCATCCTGAACAACTGCCCACCGTCCGGCAAAGACGCAAATGGCAACTACTGCGACCGGATTGAAGTCAGTGCAGGCTTCTTCCGTAGTCCAGAGTTTCAGGAGAGAGGCTATTTCGTCTATCGCTTCTCTTCAGCGGTAGGGAAGATTCCACTCTATGAAGGGTTTATGCCTGATTTCGCTAAAGTCAGTGGATTTCTCTCCGCTCAGCAACTGGAAGATAACAAAGTCGCGTTCATTAATGAGTTCATGGCTCGGGGTGACTTTCTGACGAAGTACGGGGCTTTGACTAATCCAACTGCCTATGTGGATGCACTCTTGCAGACGGTCGGGTTACCGACTCATCCGGGCAGGGCCGGGTGGATCGCAGGGCTGACGAATAGCTCTTTGACGAGAGCGCAGGTCTTACGAGCGTTGGTGGAAAGCGGAGAGGTGTATCAGAAGTACTACACGGAAGCCTTTGTGATTATGCAGTACTTCGGATACCTCAGACGCAGTGCCGATGCTTCCTACCTGAACTGGATTCAGACGATGAACAGTACGGGTGGTGATTATCGCACCATGATTGATGGATTCCTCAACTCGGCTGAGTATCGCAATCGGTTCGGGAACTAAGATAATCGAGCAAGACTGTGGGATGGTCGTCATCCATGAAGGCGTCTGTTTCGCATAAAACGCATAAGCACCTCTTTCGAGCCTGTGACCCGGACATCTCTGTGTGGGTTATTCATGAGATACGGCAGGCGCAGGAGAAAGAGTGAGACAATCCGGATAAGTGTTGCCATCTCCTCACACTATAGCCGTGTCTCCTGTCATAGAACCTTTGGGAGAGATTTGTCTGGAGATTAAAGGACAGCTCTGTCTTCGGATAGATTTAACCAGGAGTAGCAATGCCTCGCAGCCACTTTTACACAAAATATAACCGGCGTACCTTCCAAAGGGTTAGCCAGACTTTGCTTTTGCTGGCGCTTTTATCGGCGATCTTGCCGGGCGGTTTAGTTTCGATGGCTGCTGCTGCCGCTGCCGGGCTATGTGCCGGACCCCAAAGCTATAATGTGGGAAGAAACCCGAATTCCATCGCCACCGGGGATTTTAATGGCGATGGCAAACTCGATTTGGTGACCGCTAATAAAGACTTCAACAATATCTCAGTTCTCTTAGGAGATGGCGTCGGGAGGTTTGGCGTGGCCAAAGGGTTCGGTGTTGGAGACAGACCTGAAGGCGTGGCAGTTGCCGACTTTAACGGCGACCAGAAATCCGACATCGTGACGGTGAATTCCGGTTCTCATAATATTTCAGTCCTCTTAAGCGCGGGGTCAGGTGATTTTGGAGCGGCGGTGAATTATCCCGTCGGCATAGAACCGCATTCTGTAACGGTGGGAGACTTCAACGGCGACAGCAAAGCCGATCTAGCTGTCACCAGCGCATATTCCTCAAGCATTATGATTTTAGCAGGGGATGGAGCAGGCCACTTCAGTACCCTGAGCAATGTAACTCACGCAAGCCCGGCTTTTGTCGCCGTCGAAGATTTCAACCGTGATGGCAAGTTAGACATGGCGGTAGGACATATTGGTTTTGGGTATGTCTCGATCCTCTTGGGTAATGGAGCGGGTGGATTTGGGGCATCAACTGACATCCAGCTTGGAATGGGGCCGCAGACTGTCGCCGCCGGTGATTTGAACGGCGATGGCAACCCTGATCTGGTCGTTACAAATAATATTAATTCTCCCCCCGCACAGGTCGTTGTCTTGCTGGGTAAGGGAACGGGGAATTTTTCTCAACCCACTTTCTACAACGTCAGTAGTTATCCTACATCTCTCTCGATAGGAGACTTCGATAGTGACGGCAAAGCTGACATCGGGATAGCGAATTACTACGCGGGTGGCGTCACGGTCTTAGCGGGGGACGGTGCCGGTAATTTTCAAGATTCGCAATATGTCATCCTGCAAGGGGCGATTTCTATTGTCAGTGGAGACTTCAATAAGGACGGTAAGTCGGATTTGGCCGTATCGCGCGACTTGAGCAGTGCCGGGCGGGTCACTATCCTTTTCAACTCATGCAATGCTGTGCCCGAACCTGTGACAGAGCCTACGCCCGGAGAAACGTACTCAATTTCGGGTCGGGTGGTGAATGGCGGAGCACCATTTACGTTTGTCAAACTAAGCGGTACTCAGGGGGGTGAGGTCGGACTGGACGAGAATGGCAACTACAAATTTCTGGGCTTGCCCGCCGGAGGCACTTATACTGTCACACCATACTCCGCCAATAACATTTACCATTACACTTTTTCCCCGCCCAGCCAGACATTTACCAACTTGAGCGCCAACCAGACGGCTGACTTTACCCAGACATTGGTAGCTCATAGCATTAGTGGCCGCGTGACTGACCCCAACGGCGTTGGGGTGGCGGGCATAACTATCGTCTTAAATATGAATCCGGGGAACACAGTACAAACCGATTCCAACGGCAACTACATATTTACAAATGTGGCTGCCGGGCAGAGTTATCGGGTTGGGCCGGCGAGTCTGGATTACACGTTCAATCCCTTTGCCATTGACATAACCAACCTCAACGGAAACGCGATAGCTAACTTCACGGCGATTCCTCTCTATGACATCACAGGACGCATCACAGACCCCAGCGGTGCAGGCGTCAGCGGCGTCTTTGTTTCAGTCAGCGGGCCGATGTCCAGGTCTACGACGAGCGACAGTAACGGTAACTACTTAATAAACGATTTGCCCGCGGGCGGGGATTATGTGATGACGCTCTCGAAGGCTAACTTTCTATTCGAGCCTCCGCTGCAAAACTTCAATAATCTGAGCGGGCATCAGACGGCCAATTTCACGGCGCTCCCTTCATTCCAAATCGATGGCCGGATTACTGAGCCGAGCGGGGCGAGGATCAGTAACGTGGTGGTCGCCTTCAGTGGCACACGCTCAGGAACGATCATGACCGATCTTAACGGTAGCTACATTCTTCATTTACCGGCTGGAGGCAGCTACACACTAACGCCGTCGAAAGCCAATTACACTTTCGAGCCTGTGAGCCGTCCCTTCAATAACCTGAGCGCCCACCAGTCGGCTAACTTTACGGGGACACCGATGAGCGTGCGATTTGCTTCCGCAGCCCACAGCGTATTAGAGGGAGCGGGCCATATTCCCGTCGTCGTTACGCGAACCGGGAACACATCAGGTGAGGCGACCGTCAACTACGCCACCTCGGACACCTCAGGACTCAACGCCTGTAGCAGCGTGACGGGTCTGGCCTCCTCGCGCTGCGACTATGCGACTTCGATTGGGACATTACGCTTTGCCGCCGGAGAGTCATCAAAGACCATCTACATCCCTGTCATTGATGACAACATCACTGACGGCAACGAGACGTTCACTATCACGTTGAGTAATCCTTCGGGAGCGAGTCTCGGCTCGACCACCTCAGCCACCATCACGATCACAGACAATGCCAACACAGCGGGCAATCCGATAGACACGGCTGACTTCTTCATCCGTGAGCATTACATAGACTTTCTGGGACGTGAACCTGAACCGGCGGGACTCTCAGGCTGGCTCAACGTCTACAACAACTGCGGGATAACCGTTCAGCAACCCTGCGACCGCATTGAGATCAGCAGCGCGTTCTTCCGCAGTGAAGAGTTTCAAAACAGGGCGTATCTCATCTATCGGTTTTACTCAGCAGTAGGCAGGATTCCACTGTACGAGAACTTCATGCCTGATTTCGCTAAGGTCAGTGGATTTCTCTCCGCTCAGCAACTGGAAGAGAACAAGGTCGCCTTCGTCAACGAGTTTATGGCCAGACCTGATTTTCAAACGAAGTACGGAGCATTGACTGACCCGACTGCCTATGTTGACGCGCTGTTGCAAACGGTGGGACTACTGAGTCATCCGAGCAAGAGTGCCTGGATAGCGGCGTTGACGAATGGTTCGATGACGAGGGGGCAGGTCTTGCGAGCATTGGTGGAGAGTACGGAGGTCTATCAGAAGTACTACAATGAGGCGTTTGTCATCATGCAGTACTTCGGCTACCTCAGACGTTCGGCGGATATTTCCTATTTGAATTGGATTCAAACGATGAATTCTAATGGTGGAGATTATCGGCAGATGATTGATGGGTTCCTCAACTCTGCCGAGTATCGCCTGAGATTCGGGCCTTAATCCGCAAATTCATTTGTGAAGATGAAGATGCGCCCGCGCGAACCGAGATTGACGGTGATTCGCGCGGGCGCTTTGAATTAAATGTGGGGGACTGTTACCAATCTTCCTGTGCGATGTACTTCAGCACGCTTTTGATGGAAGCCACGCTGTAGCTGCCGTCTTCTCTGGCGATGGGAACATGGCGATAGCGCCCCATCGCCATCTTATTGAGCGCGGCGGCGACCGAATCCGACTCACGTAAGGCTTCTGGATTTCCGCTCATTAGTTCATTGACGGAAACACCGTCTCGCGCCTCTCCCTCAGCGCCCATCAATTTATTCAGCACATCATGCTCGGTGAAGATGCCCACGAGCTTGCCCTCTTCGTCGAGCACGAGCGCGCAGCCCGTTTGAGCCTCTCTCATCCGGCGCGTCACTTCAAGCGCGGAGTCTTCAGGCCGCACCGTCAGCGTCTCCATCTGGTCAAGGTGGCTCAGATCATCTTCCATCACCGACCGCACGAGTCCGGCGGTGGCTTCGGCGCGCGGCACATCCAGATCGCGCAGAGACTTCATACAGTTCTCGCAGCGATCCATGCCTTCAAGATTGTCGTGTCCACACGATGGGCAAAGCATTCGTCGTTTCACTCCTCATTAAATGCAAAATTAAGAAATGTAAAATGCAAAAGTGAGGCTGAAACCACATTTAATAAAAAGTGTTTCTCCGCTTTCTTCATTTTTCATTTTTAATCTGAAATTCCCCGTCAGCTCGCTGCGGGGTCGCCGATAGAAAATAAGGGAGTCCAGAGGGAACAATGTTCCCTTTGGTCAAGGGCGGGGTCAATACCTCGCCCGCGAAGTCAGCGTGCGGCGCGTTAGCGATGCCGCTGTTTATTTTTGCATTCATTCCACCGTCCACGTATCGCCGCTGTTGATTAGTTTCTCCAGGCTGCCGGGGCCAGACTTGGCTATGGCGGCTTTAATCTGGTCGGTCATCATGTCTTCATAGGTGGCGCGCTCGACTGCGCGGAAGATGCCGACGGGTTGCGGGAAATCGGGCTGCTCCATGCGCGCGAGCATGAAGGCGACCGACGGGTCTTTCAGATGGATGTCGTGGACGAGCAGATCGTTTTCACTGAGTCCCGTCTCGCTGCCGAGTTGGACGACTTCCGGCTGCGCGCCGTTCATGCGAATACCTTTGTCCCGATCCTTGCCAAAGACCATCGGCTTATCATGCTCCAGGTAGATCATGTGGTCTGAGCGGATTGAGCGTTCGGCGAAATAATCGAACGCGTGGTCGTTGAAGATATTGCAGTTCTGATAGACCTCGACGAATGAGACGCCCTTGTGATGAGCCGCTGCCTGAACAGTCGTGCCGAGATGCTTGACATCAATGTCGAGCGAGCGCGCGACGAACGTGGCTTCCGATGCGATGGCGACCGAGAGCGGGTTCAAGGGATAATCAATTACACCCATCGGCGTTGATTTCGTCTTCTTGCCAAGCTCGGAGGTCGGGCTGTACTGCCCCTTCGTCAACCCGTAGATGCGGTTGTTGAAGAGGATGTAGTTCATGTCGAGGTTGCGACGGATGGCGTGCATGAAGTGGTTGCCGCCAATTGAGAGCGCGTCTCCATCGCCCGTGATAACCCAGACGCTCAAGTCAGGATTGGCGGCCTTGATGCCGGTGGCGATTGCCGGGGCGCGTCCGTGAATCGAGTGGAAGCCGTAGGTGTTCATGTAATAGGGAAAGCGGCTGGAGCAGCCGATGCCTGAGACGAAGACGATCTTCTCGCGCGGGATGCCAAGCTCCGGCATCACCTTCTGCACATTGTTTAGAATCGAATAATCGCCGCAGCCGGGACACCAGCGCACTTCCTGCCCGGAGACGAAATCCGCTTTCGTTAATTTCACGGGCGGCGGAGCGACTTCACCAGCCGCCATCGAACCCGCGTAGGCTTCGGGCGAAGCAGCGGCCTCCGCGTTGTCTTTATGTCCGTTGTCATTTGTTCCGCTAGCGTTCTCGTTCATTCTTGCTCCTTGATATCATTTGCTTTTCTGGCGTGCTCGACCGCAACCACCAACTCTAAAAATTTCTCTCGCACGTAAGGATTCAACCTTTGCGCGAAGTCGGAAGCCAGGCCACGCAGTTTAATCAGTTCCTGCACGTCTGCCAAATCCTTCAGCCTGTCGGGCGCAGTCATACCCGACGCCAGTTTCAATTCAATCAGTTTTTCAAGCGTGACGATTTGCACGCCGTCAATATCAATCGAAGAGGTGGCGGGCACGGGGAAACTCACGGGCTTAGGTCTACCATCGCCCGGATAGTCGCCTGCGACGATCACTTCAATCGTCACGCCCTCGCGCGTTGAGCGCAGCCTTTTCTTCGCACCCGGAAATGCCGGAACGTAGCCCAATCCGATCAACTCGCGGTGAAATGCTTCCAGCCCGTCGCTTGTCAGCACCAGATCAATATCTTCGGTGAATCGCGGATATCCGTAAGCCATCAAAGCGACCGCGCCGATGACCATGTAGTCTATGCCGTGCCGTTTCAGGTCGGAAGAAACTTGCGCCAGCGTGCCTTGAAGCGTTCCTTCTCCCATAAAGTAGCGCAGCCCTTCCGCGTACACATCATGGATAGACCGAGAATTAACAGTTGAAGCAGCCATTACAAATACTCTTCAACCTTACGCACGATCTCACGAATCTGGAACGGGCGGCCTTTGACCTTCGAGAATGGAACGGCGTCTACCAGATACTTGGCGCGAATCATCGTGCAGAGTTGTCCCAGATTCATTTCCGGTATGATCACCGTCTCAAAGCCGCCGAGAACTTCGCCCAGGTTCTTGGGGAACGGGTTGAGATACCGAAGATGCGCGCTTGAAACAGATTTGCCCTCTTGCTGCAACTTCTCGACGGCTGAGGTAATCGAGCCGTAGGTCGAACCCCAGCCAAGCACCAGCACCTTGCCCGTTTTCTCTCCGAAGATTTCGATCAGCGGAATGTCGTTCGCGGCGCGGTCAACCTTCTCCTGACGGAGCTTGACCATGAAGTGGTGGTTTTCCGGGTCGTAGTTGACGTTCCCTGTCAGGTGCTGTTTTTCGATGCCGCCGACGCGATGCTCAAGACCGGGCGTGCCGGGAATCGCAAAGGGGCGCGAGAGTGTTTCTTCATCACGCGCATAGGGCATGAAGTCCGTCGGGTCGGTCACAAATTTGACCTCGATCTTCGGCAGGTCTTCGACGTTCGGCAAAGCCCATGGTTCCGCGCCGTTTGCCAGGTAACCATCCGAGAGATAGAAGACGGGCGTCATGTATTTGAACGCCAGCCTGACGGCTTCGACCGCCATGATGAAACAATCGGCGGGCGTGGACGGCGCAAGCACGATGACCGGGCATTCGCCGTTGCGTCCCCAGACTGCTTGAAAGAGGTCTGCCTGCTCGGTCTTCGTCGGCAAACCCGTCGAAGGCCCGCCGCGCTGGACGTTGATGATGACGAGCGGCAATTCCGTCATCACGGCCAGACCGATAGCTTCCTGCTTGAGAGCGACGCCGGGGCCGGATGTTCCCGTCAGGCCAATTTGTCCGGCGAAGCTCGCGCCGATGGCCGAGCAGACGGCTGCGATTTCGTCTTCGGCCTGAAACGTCCTGACGCCGAAATTCTTGTGTCGCGCTAATTCATGGAGAATGTCTGACGCGGGCGTAATCGGATATGAACCGTAAAAGAGCGGGCGGCCAGATAGTTGAGAAGCGGCGATGAAGCCAATGGCCGTCGCTTCGTTGCCGGTGATCTTACGATACTTGCCCGGAGCGATCTGCGCTTTCTTAATCGTGAAATGTGTCGTGAAAACTTCGGTCGTGTCGGCGAAGTTGTAGCCCGTCTTGAGCGCGATTTCGTTGGCCTTCAACACCTCCGGGTTCTTCCCAAACTTGTCGTGAATCCATTTGACGGTCTGCTCCATCGGGCGGTCGTAGAGCCAGTAGAGAACTCCTAATGCGAAGAAGTTTTTGCAGCGATCCATCTCCTTGCGCGACAATTCGACGTTGCCTTTAAGCGCGTTCATGTTGAGCGTCGTGATCGGGAGACGATGTACGCGATAGCCTTTGAGCGAATCATCTTCAAGCGGGTTCGACGTGTACGCCGCATGCTCCAGATTGCCTTTCGTAAACTCGTCCGTGTTGATGATGAGCGTGCCGCCATCTTCCAGATCAGGGAGATTGACTTTGAGCGCCGCCGGGTTCATGGCGATCAGGACGTTCGGCTCGTCGCCGGGCGTGCGTATGTCCTGGCTGGAAAAATTGAGTTGAAAGCCGGAGACGCCCGGCAGACTTCCGGCAGGGGCGCGAATCTCTGCCGGGAAATCGGGCAGCGTCGAGATGTCGTTGCCGACCACCGCCGACGTGTTCGTAAACTGCGTGCCCGTCAACTGCATGCCGTCGCCGGAATCCCCGGCAAAGCGAATGGTGACGGTCTCCAGTTCTTCCAGGTTCTTATCTTGCTCGATGATATTTTCGATAACGGTACTCATAATTGCGATTTTTGATTTGCGATTTTTGATTTTTGATTGGAAGAGGACGAGGCGGCTTTGATTGCTTTAACAATTGCAAATCAAAAATCAAAAATCGCAAATTCCTTTCATCCTCCTTCGGGTGTGTCCATGACTTGGGCCGGGACGGGCGGCAGATTCATTGTCTCTTTCGGGTAGCTTTCGGCCAGATACGTGATGATGTCGAAGACGGAGATTGAGCCGATGAGTTGACCGTCTTTGACCAGCGGAATGTTGCGGTAGCTCTTGGCGTTCATCACCTTCACGGCGTCGCCAATCGTTGCGTCGGTCGTCAGTGTTTCAACCGCCGGCGACATCCAATCGCCGACGGGCGAGTTCATGTCAACTTGCTGGCCGACGATTTTATTGAGCAAATCGCGCTCGGTGAAGATACCGACGATGTTCCTCTCCGCTGCTTCACAAACGATGACGCAGCCGCCCTCGTCTCTTTTCATCTGTTCGATGGCTTCGGACAAGGGGGTGTCGGGGCGGACGCAGAAGAAGTCGTCCGTTTGGAGCAGCGTCACGCTGTCCTGGCGCGCGCGATGCGGTGCGTCCGTTTTGTCCGCAGGCGTCTGCGGCTCGCTCTTTTGCGTGGCGGGGTATTCGGTTGACATCAGGGATGCTCCATCTCTGGTGGAAAATCTTTCGTCGTGACCGAATTCAAATTGTAACAGCAAAGGCTCGGAAATCGTAAATGGTGAATCACTGAACAGACGATTGCTGATGGACGATGGACGATAAGAACACGCTTTCCTATCGTCTATGGTCTATCAGCAATCGTCTGCTTTTGGTGACATCTCTGTGAGTTGACTGATGATGTCGGGCAAGCAGGCGAGCGTGAAGTCAATCTCGCTCTCGGTGTTGTAGCGCCCCAGCGAGAAGCGGATTGAGCCTTGAGCCGCCGTGTAGGGAACGTTCATAGCGCGCAGCACGGCGGAGGAGACGTGCGATTCTGCGTTGCAGGCCGAGCCGGTCGAAACGCAGATGCCAGCTTCGTCCAGATGAGCGAGGATGCTCTCGCCTTCGATGTGCTCAAACGAAATGTTCGACGTATTCGGCAGACGACGCTCACGATGCAACGTTCCGTTCACACGCGCGTTCGGGAAGGTGGCGAGAATCGTGTATTCCAGGCGGTCGCGTAAGTGACGAATACTCGCGTGCCCGTCAAAATCTCTCGCCAGCTCACAAGCTGCGCCGAGCGCGACGATGTAGGGCAGGCTTTCGGTTCCCGCGCGCCGCCCGCGCTCCTGACCGCCGCCGATAAAATATGGCGCGAGCTTCACACCGCTGCGAATGTAGAGCGCACCCACGCCTTTCGGCGCATGAAACTTGTGGCCGGAGAGAGCGAACAAGTCAACGTGCGTGTTCTTGAGGTCAATGGGAATCTTGCCGACGGCCTGCACGCCGTCAACATGAAAAGCGGCATCCGAGTGCTCGCGCACTATCTGCCCGATCTCTTCAACGGGAAAGAGGACGCCCGTTTCATTGTTCGCCAGCATGACGGAGACTAAGCCTGTGTCAGGGCGTAGCGCGGCGCTCAACTCTTCCGGGTTGAGCAAGCCTTCAGAGTCCACATCCAGCCACGTAACTTCGTAGCCGCTTTTCTCCAGTCGCTCGCACAAATACCTCACGGCCTCGTGCTCGACGCGGGTTGTGATGATGTGACGCTTGTCGGGTCGCTGTTCGAGGATGCCGCGAATCGCCCAGTTGTCGGATTCCGTGCCGCAGGAGGTGAAGACGATCTCCGAAGTGTCTGCTGCGCCTAAAAGTTCTGCCACCTGCTCGCGCGCTCGCTCGCGGCTTCGGCGCATCTCTCTTCCGAACGTGTGCGCCGAAGAGGGGTTGCCGTAAAGGTCTGCGAGATACGGGCGCATCGCCTCGAAAACTTCAGGTGCGACGCGCGTAGTCGCGTTGTTGTCTAAATAAACGATCTCTTTCATGGTTTGCCTGTCTCGACCTGTGTGTTCGCAACTTCAACGGTTCGCCAGTAATCATCGAGGATGTCTAAGATAAGCGGGTGACACGACTGGCAACCGCCACCGGCGTTGCAGGCGCGCGTCACCTGCTCAATTGTGTGAAGCGAGCGCGTCTCGATTACCCTTTCGATTGTTTTTTCGGAGACGGCGAAGCAGGTGCAGATGAGCGCCTCGTCGCCCATCCATTCTTCGCGCGTCGCGTTGTGATAATTCGCCAGCGCCGCATGGAGGGCTTCGCGGCAGAGCGCAACACAGTGCTTTCTATCCGGCGGCAACTCCTCGAACCAATCAGTGATGGCGCTCTCTTCCAGCATGGCCGCTCGGCTGATCGCCATCTCCTTAATCGTCTCCGTCAGGACAGAAGCCGAGGCGATGAGAAATCCGCAACCGACGGCCTTAAACTTTGCGTCCTCGATTCTCTGTTGCCCGGCATCAATCTTCAGCGTCAGGCGCAGGATAGCGCCGCAGGTGAGTGCCCCGGCTTCTCCGATGGCGTCCGCGTCCTGCGCCTCGCCGACATTACGCGGCTTCAGGAAATGCTCGTTGATGCGGTCAGGATAATATGGCATTGCTTAGATAGAGCTTTCGCGCGACAGGTCAAGCGAGGAGCCTAACTTCACGGCTCTTTGTTTGTCAAAAACGAGGCTGACTTCGCAGAGAGCAGTCTAATTCTGTAACGTTGCGTTTTTGGCTGTCGTTCTCTTGCTCGTTATTGGATTAGGCGGCAAAATGGGCGTAATTGGTGGCGGTGATTAGTACGTCTAATAGTAGTCAGGTCGCTTGCTTGTTGCCGAAGAATGGAGGTCAACATGAATCGACTGGTAATACTTCTCCTGGTAACAGTGGGTCTGCTCGGCTGTACATCGAAGGCGGTTAGTGATGGAGCCATCACAGCGGCTGATGATGAGAGTGTAGCCTTTGCAGAACAGGATCAAGCCGGAAGACTTCAATTGGATCGTAGTAAACCCGTTCCTCCAAAAGCCGAGATCATAAAGGCGTGGCAGAAGCGCCAGGACGCGGTTAAGACATTTCGATTCTCCTGGACTGAACAACAAACTCATCCCAAAGGGTGGCTCTCCAACCCAAGGTATCGGCAGCACGAATGGTCGAACATACCTGGACTGCTCATTGACAGGAGCTATACCGTCTCCAAGACTCTGGCTGTGGATGGTAATAAGATGCGATATACCTTCGAACTCGACCGCAAGGAGGAGCCAGATGGTGTTCGCGTCATGGCGCCAGGAAGCACTCGCGCCGATGGCTTGGGCGTTAGAAGGAACTACTCATACATAAGTGTATTCGATGGCCAGATGGGGAAGACACGTCTCTCTTCGCTGCTGGACTCGCCTCCCGCTGCTACCAGTCAAGCGATGACGAATGTGGATGCCCAGAACCTGGACACCAGGGTGATTATGATGGCGCTTCGCCCCCTTGATCCTGCGATGGGGCATCTCCTCATAGATCGCGCAGTCACCAATCAGGCACGGACATTCTACAAAGGCAGGTCCACGTTCCTTCTGGAGGAGCGGCACGATCCGTCAGGCTGGAAAACGGTGCTCCGGATCGAACCGGAACGGAATTTCCTGGTGAGCCGCTACGAAGTCCTTTTCGAACAAAAACTCATCGTGGACATAGACATCGACTATGTGGAGGACGCACGATGGGGCTGGATTCCCAATGGATGGCGGGTCTCACAGATGTTGGCTGACGGGTCCATGCGGCTGGTAGCTGAGGCGAAGGTGTCAAGCTACAGCATCAATCAACCAATCGGAATCGAAGAGTTCCGGTGAAACGGAGCGACCACTCGCTTGCTACAGTTGAGTGATATAGTTAAGGGGCGGCCTACTAACTCTTTGAACCCGAATACTCAAGTTGGAGATCGATTATGCGTAAAGTGTCTACGATTGCTGTTCGCGTTGTTTTCTTAATGTCGCTCGTCGCCGGTTTCGGCACCCTCGCGTCCGGGCAAAGCAAAGCTCAGCAAGTTCCTAAAGAGGTTCAAGCCATCGTCGGCACTTACACGGGGGCGTGGACGAGTTACGTACTAAATGAGCAGGGACAGGTCGTGAGGCAAGCGGCCTGGACAGATTTAATCAAGGCTGAGAATCCGACGGTCGCGGCAGACCGGGCGTATGTCACGACGACAGACGAGATGGTGTTTGAAGGTGGCAGGATTCCGCCGGCGAGAGTGCCGGGAACAGAAGGCTACTTGCTCAATCGAGATGGAAGCCTCGGCGATTATTTCCTCGAAGTATTCGGGCAAACATACCGGATGCAAAAACTCGGCAAAGATGTATGGGCATACGTCGCAGAGGGACAGCCGCGCGAGTTCGCTCAGCTAGGGGCGGAAAGGGTGTTATCTTCCCAACACGTTCTCATCAAAGTTGTGACTTACGAGCAAGGTGTAGAAACACATAACGTTTCTCGTTTGACGACCGTCAGGTGGAAAGACGCAGGGGGTAAAGAGCGCACGACGCAGTTTGTCAGCTTGCAGGGACAACACAAACGCCGTCCTGTTTGAAAGAATCGGAATTATGAAGTACATCGCCGCTACATTAATCCTTTGCCTCGGAGCAGCGCTCACAATTTCTGCTCAAACACTCCCGCGCCCGCCCGAATCGAAAGATGAAATAAATAAGGGTCAGCAGGTTTCGCCCTCTCCCGGAAATAAACAAGACGAACTCGCCGAGGATGTGGTTCGCGTAGATACTAACCTCGTCAGCATTCCGGTGGCTGTGATGGATCGCGGGGGGAAGTTTATCACCGACCTGCGCCGCGAGGATTTCCGCGTTTACGAGAATGGAATTGAGCAGCAGGTCACTTTCTTTGCCCCCGTCGAACAGCCCTTCACGGTGGTGCTCTTGCTCGACACCAGCCCTTCAACCCGGTTCAGGCTCAGGGACATTCAGGATGCCGCCATCGCTTTTATAGACCAGCTTCGCCCGGAAGACAGGGCGATCGGCGTGACCTTCAACAGTCAACTGCGCGTCCTGAATAGAATGATGCGGGATCGTGAGGGCTTACGCAAAGCGATTCGCAATATCTCGACCGCGTCGGGCACATATCTTTACGCGACGGTTGACGTGATGCTCAACCGGCTCTTTCGGCGCATCCCCGGACGAAAGGCTCTGGTGCTTTTCACAGACGGAGTTGATACCTTGTTCATCCCCCCGCATGACACGCAGCGCCGAGCGACGTTCAACACCAATATGCGGGACGCCGAAGAATCCGATATCCTGATTTACCCTGTTCAGTACAACACTCTCGACGACATGCGGCGAATGTATCGAGAGGATTACCCGGAGGGCTTGCGCCAGGAGTACGAAGTGGCAAGCAAATATCTCCTGGGGCTGGCGACTAAAACCGGAGGGCGGCATTACAGGGCGGATAGCCTTGAGGCGCTCAAAGAATCATTCGCCTCAATCGCAGAGGAACTGCGACGCCAGTACAGCCTCGGCTATTATCCGAAGGAGACTTCAACGACGGGGCAGGAGCGGAAGATCAAGGTCAGGGTCAATCGGGAAAATGTAGTTGTTAAGGCGAAGGAAAGCTACACCTCAAGCCCCCCATCGAAGGGACAGGAGACCAGGAGGCCGAACTAATCGCTCAAGCCGAAGGACGACCCCCACACGAAAGGAAAGTAAATGCTATGGACAAATTATTCATCCCGGTTTTGCTGGGTACGAACAGGAAGGAGCGGAAAAGCGTTCACGTTGCGCGATGGCTCGTCGGTGAGATGGAGAAAAGAGACGACATCGAAACCAAGCTGTTTGATGTTTGCGACTTCGACTTGCCGCAGGATGATTACGGCACTGCGCTCCGGGACAGCTTCCCCGAATGGAGAGACAGCATTATCAGGGCTGACGGGCTGGTGGTAATTAGTCCTGAGTATAATCACGGCTATCCGGGGTCGTTGAAGAGCGTTTTAGACCTGTTACTGAAAGAGTACATTCATAAATGTGTGGCGCTGGTCGGTGTCTCGGCTGGCCCCTGGGGTGGAACTAGAGTGGTCGAAGCTCTGGTGCCAATGGTCAGGGAGTTGGGGTTGATTGTCACGTTCACCGATCTCAATTTCCCTTCAGTTCAAACCAAGTTCGATGCGGACGGCAATTTACTTGATAAGGCTTACGAGAAAAGGGCTGCGGGCTTTCTGGATGAGCTTGTCTGGATGAGCCGCGCGCTCAAGTGGGGACGTGAAAATCTCTAGTCGAAGTAGCCAATCTCAGGGGTAGGGTTCAGTGTTGAGAGCAGATGATGATGAGGTGAATAAAACTAGCCCTTCACTCAATCTTAACTTCCAAATTGCGCCCTTACCTTGAATTCCGTTGGAATGACAAAACAGCTTATTTCCGGCATAATTACTACAGATGATGTTACGTTAAAGCGTGCGACTGACGCTCACGACTAAAAATTAAGATTAAGAAAACAGTTTATGACTCAAATATCGGAACAAAGTGTGCTCGACGCCCTGCGGCAGATCAAAGACCCGGATTTGCACAAGGACATTGTGACGCTCGGCTTCATCAAGGATTTGAAGATTGAAGGCGGCGTCGTCTCCTTCCGCGTCGTCTTAACAACGCCAGCCTGCCCCGTCAAAGAAGAGATGGAAGGCGCAGCCCGTGAGGTCGTCGGCGCGTTGCCGGGTGTGACTTCGGTCAACGTGACGATGGATGCGGAAGTGCCCAAAGGTCGTGGTCTCGGCGACAAAGTGACGATGCCGGGCGTGCGCAACATCATCGCCGTCTCGTCTGGCAAGGGCGGGGTCGGCAAATCCACGGTCGCGGTCAATCTCTCGGTCTCGCTCGCCCTGGACGGCGCGCGCGTCGGATTGATGGACATGGATGTCTACGGCCCGAACGTGCCCCTGATGCTCGGCGCAAGTCAGGCGAAACCCGAAGTTGAAGAGGGGAGGCTCTTGCCCGTCGAAGCCTATGGCGTCAAGTTGATGTCAATGGCCATCCTTCAGCCGGGCGATAAGCCGATGATCGTGCGCGGGCCTATCCTGCATGGATTGGTCAAGCAGTTTTTGACGGACGTGAAATGGGGCGAGCTTGATTATTTGATCGTGGACATGCCACCCGGAACGGGCGATGTGCAACTAAGTCTGGCGCAGCTTGTGCCCGTGCAGGGTGCCGTGCTCGTGACGACGCCGCAGGAAGTTGCGGTGATGGATGTCAGGCGCGCTTTGAGGATGTTTGAGACGGTGTCCGTTCCCGTCCTCGGCGTGGTCGAAAACATGAGCTATTTCGTCGCGCCGGACACAGGCATACGCTATAATATCTTCGGCGAAGGCGGAGGCCAGAAGCTG
This sequence comes from uncultured Acidobacteriota bacterium, assembly GCA_963811065.1. Taxonomy (GTDB): domain Bacteria; phylum Acidobacteriota; class Blastocatellia; order Pyrinomonadales; family Pyrinomonadaceae; genus QHXM01. The sequence goes on along the minus strand of CAWEPR010000004.1, from coordinate 214,642 downwards.
GCAGCTCAATATGACGTGCCGTTTCTGGGAGCTATTCCGCTGGGATTGGAAGTTCGAGAAGGTGGAGACAAGGGCGTCCCTGTGGTCGTCAGCCAGCCGGAATCGGTGCAGGCTCAGGCTTTCCGCAAAGTGGCGGAAGAGGTCGCGCGCCAGGTCTCGATAGAAGCAATGAAACCCGAGCTTGTCATTTTGGGCAAAGCTCGATAATGCAATAATGAAAGTAGTCAGTGGTCAGTTAAGACATACCGCTTTTTCTGATAGACTGATTACTGATGACTGATTACTAAGGAGAGAGAAATAAATGTCTGCAACAACTGCTACGACGACACCGGCCGTCCCAACTGCTCCGGCGATAACGCTGGGCGTCACGGAATCGGCGGCAACTGAGATCGGAAAATTTATGGCGAGTGAAGAAGGCTTGCCGGAAACCGCTGGCCTGCGCGTGCGCGTCGTGCCGGGCGGCTGCTCAGGCTTTCAGTACAGCCTGAACATCGAAGAGGATTCACGTCAGGGCGATTTCATCCTGAACGAAAAGGGCGTCCGTCTCTTCGTTGATATGTTCAGCGCACAATATCTCAACGGCGTCGAGATTGATTACGTGTCGGGCGTGATGGGTTCGGGCTTCGCCTTCAAGAATCCGAACGCGACGGGCGGCTGCGGCTGCGGCTCATCCTTCACGGCCTAAGTCTCATAACTCGAATCTCAGAGACTTTCTGATGGCGCGGTGTGCGCGGGCCGGGCACAGCAACTTTCTTCAATCTGGAAGAAGCGGCTGTGCCTGCCTTCGTGTATCGCGCCATTTCTTTTAAGCCATGAAAGAACAGATTCAATTCATTCAAGCCGAGACACCCGCGCAGGTCGAAGATGCGCGAAGACTGTTTATCGAATACTCCGAACGGCTTGGCCTTGATCTCTGCTTTCAGAATTTCGAGAAGGAGTTGAGTGAGCTTCCCGGCAGCTACGCTCCGCCGGAGGGGCGTCTGTTTCTAGCCGTCTTTGATGGAAAAATCGCCGGATGCGGCGGCTTGAGAAAGATTGGCGACGACGACCGCACTTGTGAGATGAAGCGGCTCTATGTCAGGCCGGAGTTTCGCGGTAAGGGAATCGGCAGAATGATGGCCTCAACGCTCATCGAAGAAGCACGCCTCGTTGGTTACGAACGGATGCGGCTCGATACGCTGCCCGCGCAGATGAATGAAGCTATTAAAATGTATCACGCGTTCGGATTTCGCGAGATTGAGCCTTACTACCACAACCCTGTCAAGGGCGCGATGTTCATGGAATTAACTCTCAAGTGACGGGGGCGCGACTTGCGGCGACCCGTTAAGATGTGCCAAAGTTTGTTCTGCCTTTCATACAAAAACAATTCAGGGAGCATAAACGATGCCGAGGATCGAAGCTGAAACCGCGACCGGGGCGCAGGCTTTTGAAGCAGAGCCGGAGCGCAAACTTGTGCTGGCGATTGAAGACGCAGGAATTGATATCCTGCACCGTTGCGGCGGTAACGCCAAATGCACGACCTGCCGCGTAGAGGTGCTCGCGGGCGACCCCGGCGAAATCGGAGACGCCGAGCGCAACCGGCTGGCGATGGAGACGGGACTGGCGGAAAACGTCCGCCTCTCCTGCCAGGTGCATATCATAGATGACCTCAAGGTGCGCGTCATCAATCAGGCGAGCGTGAAGGGGATAGACGCGGGGCCAAGACCTTCGGAAGAGTAAAACAGTGATGAGTGATGAGTCATGAGTGATGAGTTAAAAACTCATTCCTGCTCATCACTCATCACTGCTTTATCACTTGTCACTCGCCATTGTATTTAGTAACCTTCGCCCGTACTTTCATGACAATCAGGCTCTGGCAGGAGACAGCGTGTGCTGTTTCGGCGCGTCCATTTGCGCTCATGGCGCGTTTGTGATCTCGCGGGGCGCTTTTTGCCTTTACATTATTGAAAGGTTTCGGAGGGACGTATGTTGATAGATTCGATTGCTCATCTTCCGTTTGGCTTGGCGATACTTCAGGAAATCATTCACGGGCCGACCGGCGATGCTCTCCCCAGAATCCTGCTGCGCTGGTCGCACTTTGTCGCAGGCATCACGTGGATCGGGATTCTCTACTTCTTCAATCTCGTCAACGTCAATTTCATGAAGGCGCTCGATGCGCCGACCAAAGGCAAGGTGATTCCCGAACTGATGCCGCGCGCCCTCTGGTTCTTTCGCTGGGGCGCAGTCGTCACGGTGTTCGTCGGCCTGATGTACTACGCGATGTACATCCTCAAGCCGGATGTGACCAACGCCAACACGGACGGAACGAATGCCAACGTCTGGATGATCCTCCTCGTCTGGCTGCTGATGCCGCTCATCACGTTCGCCATAGAGTTTTTCATCATCACGAAGTCTGGAATCAACGACGGCCGGGTGCTGGCGGTGATCGTCGCGGTGCTGGTGATTGCGATGTCCGCAGGAATTCTTTACTGGCTCAATTCGCAACTGACGAGTCCCGATGGCGACGCCTGGGCAAGCAACAAGACACTCTCCATCGGCATTGGCGGCGCGCTCGGCATCATCATGCTCTTCAACGTCTGGGGCATTATCTGGCCTGCGCAAAAACGCATCATCGCGTGGACGAAAGATAACGCCCAGAACGGCACGCCGATTCCGCCCGAATCAGCCGCGCTCGGACGCAAAGCCTTCTTAGCCTCGCGCACCAATGCGTGGCTCAGTTTGCCGATGCTCTTTCTCATGGCGACATCGCACGGCGATTACGTGATGTTCGGTAAATAGTTAAAGCCTGATCGTCCCGCACGGGATTGATTCAAGACCAAAACGGGATGGCGCTTCAGAAACTTTTATGGGGCGTCATCCCGTTTCTGCTTTTGCGTTTCACCACACTAAAGATTTATGCTCTCAATTGATTCGCCACAATCAAACGCGATAGTGAGCCGAAACAAGTTTTGTTTCGACTGTTTCGGATTCAGCTTCGGTTTTCCCCCGTCGAAGCGCCTGGCAGCAATTTGAGGAGAGAAAATCATGGGACTCGACAATTCATACACGGCCAAACAATTCAACCTGAGCGGGCTCAGCGGCATCTCGGATAAGACGCTTGAGATGCACTTCAAACTCTACGAGGGCTACGTTAAGGAGACCAACAAGCTGACGGAGAAAATCTCTGAGTTTCTGAAAGACGGCAACGTGGATCAGGAGGAGATGCCCGCCTATTCCGAGTTGACCCGTCGGCTGGGCTTTGAGTACAACGGCATGGTGCTGCACGAATACTACTTCGGCAACATGAAGCAGCAAGGTTCGGGCGACCCCGATAAAGCTTCAAACTTTTACAAAGCCGCCGCAGCCTCTTTCGGCAGCTACGACATCTGGAAAGCCGATTTCGTCTCGGTAGGCAAGATGCGCGGAGTCGGCTGGGCTATCTGTTATGAGAATCCAGCCAACGGGCGACTCTCGAATCACTGGATCACGCTGCACGAGACGGGCAACGTCTCCGGCTTTAATCCGGCGCTCGTGATGGATGTCTGGGAACACGCCTTTCTACTCGACTACAAACCTGCGGAGCGCCCGAAGTACATCGAAGCGTTCTTCTCAAATATTGACTGGAACGCCGTTGGCCAGCGCTTGACGACCAGCACAGCGTCAAAAGAACAGAAAGCATAAAAGCAGTGTGCAGTAGGCAGTGGGCAGTGGGCAGCTAAAGACAAGAACTCAACGCTGCTTATCTCCCGTTCTTACTGCCCGCTGCCCACTGAATAAGGAGACACGAAATCTATGAGACGGACTCTACTTGCGCTGGCACCTCTGGTGATGGTTGCCCTTTTCTTCGCTGCCTGCGCTTCTGACGACAACGCGAACAGGAATACGACGGCGACCACCAACGTGACGCCGCCAGGGGCGACGCCCACGACGACGCCCGCGCAAAATCTAACTGTGGTGGAACGCCCACAGAAGATTAAAGACCAGATGGCCGGGCGCGGTGAACAGGACAATGCCGCGCCTGTGCTTCGCTTCCTTGAGCCGCGCGAGGGTGCGACTATCAACGGCTCAACCATCAACGTCAAACTGGCTTTGAGCGGAGACTTGAAAGGCTACAAGCCCGCCAAAGACCCTGCGACCGGCATGGGCAATCACATCCATGTCATCCTCGACAATCAGCCTTACGAGGCTTACTACAATCTGGATCAGCCATTTGAATTGCGTAATGTTGCGGAGGGCAAGCACACCCTGCGCGTCTTCGCCTCGCGCCCTTGGCACGAGAGCTACAAGAATGCAGGCTCTTTTCAGATGGTCACTTTCACAGTCAAAGGCGGCGGCGATGCCTCGAAGCCGACGACGACCAACAGCGGGCAGGTGATGGCGGACAACAAGAGCGCGGCGAATAAGAGCGGCAACGCGAACATGGCCGCCAACGCAAACACCGCCGCACCGCGCGAAGGCAAAGACATGGCTTCAAGCACGGCGAGCGAGGTTGATGCTAAGAAGCCGCTGCTGACCTACAGTCGCCCGAAAGGTGAATACAAGGGCGCGGACGCCGAAGCGATCATGATTGATTTCTGGCTCGCAAACGCCAAGTTGCAGGGTGATGGCGGAGACTTCCGCGTGCGCTATTCGGTGGATGGAGGCGAGGCGAAATTCCTTGAGAAGTGGGAACCCATCTGGCTGAAAGGCTGGGTGGCCGGAAAGCACACCGTCAAACTCGAACTCGTGGACAAGGCTGGCAACGTGGTCGCCAACGGCGACTACAACTCGACCTCACGCGACATCACAGTTGCGCCTTAGAAGTCCCGTGAGGGACGATTCAATAATCAGCGAGCGTTCTCTGACCCTGAAAGGGGCAAAGATAATAGCCGGGGGCGGCGCTGTCGCTTTGCCCCCGGCTATTATATGTATCCCCTTCGGGGGGAACGCTCGATTACAGAATTGAGTTGCTAAAGACCATGAGTGGCTGGGCTAAAATTCTGCGCCGCTGACGGGGCTTAAAAACTCGTGCGCGCGCTAACTATTGACTTATCCATCGAACTGAAATAAATAGAGGCTGATTCTCCCGTTCCTTGCAAGGCACTTCTGTCATAAAAGCTTTCGAGCCAGGCGATAACGGAGCGCCAAGAGGCCGCTCAAGATTCAAACCTAAAACTCACGTCACCCCTCGATGAGAAGAGTTCCCAGCAAACTCTCTTTCGTCCACAGGTGAGAAAGGCATCAGCGATGAACCCGATTGCCCGAAGAAAAGCTCTTGTGCTTTTAGCCGCGCTAACTTTGATGGTGTTCGCCACGCAAATAGCCTTACCGCAGCAACTCTCCATCCTCAACTCTCCGCCGCCGCAGACGCGCCCGCCCAATCCCGTGCTCTATCTAGTAGACCAACAGCACTACACGGCAAACGGCAAGCAATGGACGCGGTACATGTACGCGGTGATGAATTATGACGCTTACCCAAACGAAATGTTTGCCCCCGCGCCAGACCTTCCGCCCTGTGGGAATAATGCGAAATCCGCGCGTACCTGGGTGGACATCTACGAGCAGAATGGCAAGCGGCTCTACGGATTTTGCGCGCTCGGCAAGGCCGCAGACCTGAACAAGATATGGTTCGCCCTTGAGGAAGATGTCATCCCGCCGAGTTGGATTTACATTGAATTGAACGACCGGAAAACCAATACCAAGTACAAATCCAATCTGGCAGATACTACGCCATGAGATGCTCAGAGCAGATTTAGACAGGATTATCAAGATTAAGAAAAGAAGAATCGTCAAGGAGGCTTGATGCCTCTTCTCTTATCCTGCTCATCTTGTTAATCCTGTCTATTTCTCCTACTCCTTTCCCCTACGCTTGACCGGCAGCACTGAGCGCAGGCAAGATTCATACGTTATGTTTTGTCGGAACTCCGCCGCGCATCTCCCCACGCGCATCCTGCTTTGCAATCGGAAAATCTTTTCCGCGTTTCTGCTCACACTGCTGCTCTCGGGCGGTGCAGGCTTAGTCTGTTCGGCTCAATCAGTCGAACGCGAATTGAACGCGGGCGAGAAGGTCACCATCTCCATTAAAAATCGCAACGGTCGTGTCATCATCACGGCTTCAGATGAGCAGAAGAACATCTCTCTGAAGGCTACTTCGCCGGGCGAGGCTGTTACCGAAACGGATGTCGTCTCCATCCCCAGAGGCAACTCAATCGAGATAGACGTGCGTGCGCGGCGCGAGCAGGATCGCATAGACCTGACCGTGCTTGTCCCAGCGCGTGCGCGCTTGAAAGTCTTCAGCGAAGCCGGGGCGGTTGATGTCGTCGGCAACGTGGCTTCCGCCGAGGTTGAAACCAACACCGGCACGATTCGCGCAGATGTGCCGACGGATGCAATTCATCTGAACCTGCTCTGGCAATCCAGCCGTCCACGATTTTTCAGCGATATAGAGTTGCCGAAAGTTAAGGAAAAGCGCGGCGGCTGGTTCGAGATTAGCGGCAAAATCGGCGATAAGAAGGCGAAAAAAGACGACCGCATCGAGCTTGCTTTCACCACACAACGCGGCCTCATGCTCTTCAACGTTGATGCGAACATGGTTCCGTCAGATTTACGCGAGCGGCCTTTGACAGAAGCCGTGCGCGCCATCGTGCGCGGTGGCGACAGCGCGCTTGTGGACGCCATCCGAAAGGTCAGCCCGCGCTATTTCGGTGACTACGCGAAGACGCTCCCGCCGCCCAAAGAGACGCCGAGCCTCGTTCAACGCCGCGCGCCCGGAGTTATGCCTACGTCCGTTGGCGCGCAACGGATGCGCCTCAATGTCAACGTGACAGACCGGCACGGTCGCGCCCTCGCAGATTTGAAAACGACAGACTTCTCCATTTTCGAGAACGGAAAGGAGCAGCGGGTAACGGAGGTTGAGCCAGCGAGCGCGCCTTTCAACCTCGTGCTCCTGCTTGATGTGTCGGGCAGCGTTGACGAGCACATCAACTTCATCCGCAAGGCCGCGCGCAACTTTATCAACACCGTAGGCAATCAGGATCGCATCGCCGTCATCAGTTTCCGTGACGACATCCAGGTCATCTCGGATTTCACGACCGACCGCGCTCTTCTCTCCGAGCGCCTGAAAGATATAGAGGCGGGCGGTGCGACCGCGCTCTACGACGCGCTTGCCTTTACGCTCGTCGAACAGCTCAAGCAACTTCGCGGCGAACGAACGGCGGTGGTTATTTTATCCGACGGCGACGACAATAAATCCTTCGTCCCGTTTGGCGCGGTGCTGGATGCTGTGCTTGAATCGGGCGCTCTCATCTATCCGCTGTACGTTCCGTCGGGGCTCATCCGCGAATCGAGCGTGCTCGCGCCGGAAAAGACCATTGACCCGACGCGCAGGCGTTTTCTCACCTTGACGACGCGCGCCGAAGAAGAAGGACGCCAACTGGCGAGCGTCTCCGGCGGCATCTATTACCCGATTACGCGGCTCGATGAGTTGCAGCGCGCCTATGATGACATTGTTGGGCAACTGCGTATGTCCTACCGGGTAACTTATGCCTCGAATGATGCGGGGCGCGAGAGCGGCGCGCGGCGCGTTCGTGTCCGAGTCAACCGCGACGGCGCGAGCGTGCGCGTGAGTCCTGCGACAGAGGCGGTTGCGCCGTGACACCGGAATGTTTCTCTCTGGCGAGAGAAGCCTGTAGTTCAAGGAAGAGGGGTTGTTTTAATGACAGGTCGGAAGAAGAGCACGCGTCTCTTCATTACTCTATTTCTTCTGGCAGTGTTGCTCCCTGGGCTTTCATCTACACGCTCCCTGCGAGCGCAGGATTCGCCACCGCCACCACCTGCACCTGTCCGGCGCGTTCGTCGTGTCAAAGGCGAGCAGCCTAAAACTCGTCAGACGAGGCAAACTCCTTCGGGGCAAACTCAAAATCCTGCGGACGATGATGAAGTCGTGCGCGTTGATACGGAGTTGGCGAATATCCTGCTGACGGCGATTGATAAGAATCAACGATTCATCACGACCCTCAGACGGGAAGACGTGCGCGTGCTGGAGGACAATGTTCCGCAGGAGCTTTCCCTCTTCGAGCGCGAGACGGATTTGCCGCTGACGATCAGTATTCTCATTGACACGAGCCGGTCGCAGGAACAAATCCTGCCGGATGAAAAGATTGCTGCCCGCACGTTCATTGATGCGGTCGTTCGTCCCGATAGAGATCAAGCCTCGGTCATCTCGTTTACGGGCGAGGCCGTGCTGCAACAAACCCTTACGAACGATCTGGAAAAGTTGCGAAGCGCAGTTGAGAGCATCCAGATAGAGTTTCCAGAAGGCTCTCCTGAGTGCGAAGGAAACGTTAACAGTGAGCGTGAGCCTAGATGCTATACGGGCGTCTGGGATGCTTTGTGGGTAACGACCAACGAGGTGTTGGCGCAGACGCCGGAGCGCGCACGACGCGCCATTATCCTGCTCTCAGACGGCTATGACACCAGCAGCACGACGAAGCGGCAGGAGGCGATTGACTTTGCCTTCAAGAACAATGTCGTGATCTATTCAATCGGGATTCACGATGACGGAGCGGAAGGCGAACTCGCCGATGACGCGCTGCGGAAGGTATCAGAGAGGACAGGCGGGCGCGCTTTCTTCCCAGAGGATAAGCCCGCGCTCGAAGCCGCCTTCGCGCAAATTCAAACTGAGTTGCGCTCGCAATACCTCGTCGCCTACCAGCCAGCCAATCGCAAACACGACGGCTCGTTCCGGCAGGTGCGAATCGAAATCATCAATCCTGAGCTACGCAAACAGAAACTGCGCCTGCTCTACCGTCAGGGCTACTATGCCCGCAACGCGACTCTCACAGGAACGCCGTCCACAGAGAGCAGCCCGAAATAAACGAAGGAGATTAAAACTCCCATGCCCCATCTTCACAAACGCGCGCGCCCGTACTCCTCGCTTCTCGTCCTGCTCGTGTTGCTCGCCCTCCTGCTTCCCGTCAGCGCACAGCAAGCGCCTTCGACGAACGACAGCGGCGCGGTCAGCCTTGTATTCACAGCCATTGATAAGAAGAAGCATTTCGTCACGACGTTACGCAAAGAAGACATTCGCGTCATGGAGGGCGGGGTGCCACAGGAAATCACAGCCTTCGGGCGGCAAACCGACAAGCCTCTTTCAATAGTCATCATGTTGGACGTGAGCATGTCGCAGGAGAAGGTAATCCCAATCGCAAAATTCGTGTCGCGGGAATTCGTGAATTCGATTGTTCGCCTGGGCAAGGACAGTGTCGGCGTCGTCACTTTCACGGGCGAGGCAAAGTTTGAGCAGGAACTGACAAGCGACCTTGAACAAGTGCGCCATGCAATCGAGCGCGTAGAAGTCAAACCACCGCCGGGTTATGTCAGCGGCCCGATAATCGTTACCAACCGGGCGCAACTGCCAAAAATCAGCCCTAATCAAATGCTTCTGGGTTCTACCGCAATCTGGGACGCCGTCTCGTTCGCGTCGGAAAAAATCGGCGCTCAGGCTTCAGATAACCCTCGCCGCCTAATAATTCTTATCACTGATGGGGAGGATACCAGCAGCAAGCGGAAATTAGACGGCGCGGTGGAGACTGCGATTAAATCAGGTGTGGCTGTTTATTCGATGGGGCTTGGAGATCAATACTACGGAGGGACGAACAAAGACGCGCTGCGGAAAATATCGGAGCAGACGGGCGGGCGCGCTTTCTTCCCCAAAATCGTGCAAGACGTTCGGGACGCTTTCAAAGAGCTTGAGCAGGAACTGCGTTCTCAATATTTGTTCTCGTATTCTCCAGCCAACAGGAAACCCGGCGACAAGCTTCGTAAAGTTAAAATCGAAATCGTCAATCCCGAACTACGCAAGCAGGACTTGCAGCTATCCTACCCGCAGGGCTACTACGCGAAGAAATGATAAGTGATGAAAGGCTGGATAAAGACTTGTTTTTTCATCCCTCATCCCTCATCCTTCATCCCTGACATATGACTCATCCCCTGCTCCAATCTCTTTTTGACGAATCAGAGCGCCGCCCGCTCTCCGTGACGGAGTTGACGATGCAGGTGCGCGGGCACTTGGAAGCGCGCTTCGCTTCCGTCTGGGTCGAAGGGGAAATCTCAAACTTCAAAGCCGCCGCCTCCGGCCATTGGTATTTCACAATCAAGGATGAAGGCGCGCAACTGCACGCGAAATGTTTTCGCGGCGTCAACGGGCGCATCCGCTTTCGCCCTTCGGACGGTCTACAGGTGCGCGTGCGCGGGCGTCTTTCGGTTTACGAGCCGCGTGGCGAATATGAATTGATCGTCGAGGCGCTCGACCCCATCGGCGCGGGCGCGCTCCGCGTTGCTTTCGAGCAGATGCGCGACCGTCTGGCGGCGGAAGGATTGTTTGACGAAGAACTCAAACAGCCCCTGCCGCTCTTTCCGCGCCGCGTCGGGATTGTGACTTCGCCGACGGGGGCGGCCATCCGCGACATCCTGACAATTCTCGCGCGCCGCACGCGCACCGTTCACGTCCTCTTTGCCCCGACGCGCGTGCAGGGCGAAGGCGCTGGCCTTGAAATCGCGCAGGCTATCCGTCTCCTGAACGAATACCACGAGCGCGCTCTCGCTGACGGTTTAACGGATGAGGCGATTGACGTGATTATCGTCGGGCGCGGCGGCGGCTCAGCCGAAGACCTCTGGGCGTTTAATGAAGAAGGTGTCGCGCGCGCTATCCGTGCTTCGAGGATTCCGGTCATCTCGGCAATCGGGCATGAAACGGACGTGACCATCTCGGACTTTGCCGCAGACTTGCGTGCGCCGACACCTTCTGCCGCCGCCGAACTCGTCGCCGCCCGCGAAGATGAGATTGGCGCTTACGTGCAGGCTCTGACGCGCGACCTCCTGCGCGCCACCCGCTCGTCGTTCGTGGACGCGCGTTTACGCATGCAGGAAGCCGCGATGTCACCTGCCTTTGACGAAGTACGCGAGCGATTGCACGATGCTCAGACCACTGTTGACGATGCGGCGCACAGGCTCGAAACCCTGATGATGCGCGCGGCGCAGCGGGCGCGGCGGCGCGCGGATGCTATCAGTTGTCGCTTGTCGCCTGCGCGCCTCGGCGGGCGCGTGGCGGCAGCGCGAGCGAGGTTCATCATTCTTTGCGCGTCGCGTGATGCGGCGGTCGCCGCGCGCTTCGAGGTTGCGCGGGGGAAGCTGGCAAGGGCTTCAGCCTCGCTTGATGCGCTCTCGCCGCTGGCGGTCCTAAAGCGCGGTTATGCGTTGGCTGATGATGAGCGAGGACGACTCCTGCGCGATGCGCGCAACGTGCAGGTCGGTGATGTCTTGCGTTTACGTTTAGCGGAAGGGCTGTTACGCTGCCGCGTAGAAGAAGTGGAGAATAATTGATGTCCGTTCCCCCTGTGCAAAACAACCCGCAGGCGCAGAAGCGCAGCCGCATCGTCGTCAACCTGGACAACCCCCACGCGGGCATGCCTCCTCCGCCGCAAGGTCAGCCACCCTATCAGGGGCAGCAGGCTTACGGCGTCGCGAGGAAGAGAAGAAAATGGCCTTACGTGCTTGGCGCAATCCTGCTGCTCGCCATCATCGGAGGCATCATCTTCTGGCAGTACTACAAAACCAGACCGGCCTATTCGCTCGCGCTCCTGGTTGATGCGGCGCAGCGCAACGACGCGGCGGCGTTCGACAAGGTGGTTGACACGGGGACCGTGATAGGGAGTTTCGCGCCGCAGGTGATAGACGAAGCGACGGGGCGATTGGGAACGGCGCTGACCCCTGCGATGCGCAAGCAGATCGAAAGGCTCGTGCCAACGCTGATTCCGAATGTCACGGAGAATTTGCGTAGCGAAGTGATGAAACGCGTCAGGGAAAAGACGACCCGTGCCGAAGGCAAGCCCTTTTTCCTGATGGCGCTGTTTATGCCTTACATTGTAGAGATCAAACAGGAAGGCGATACGGCGACCGTGACAGACAAGTCGGGCGAGCGTAAGTTTGAGTTGACGATGCAGCGCACTCCTGAAAAACGCTGGAAGGTCGTCGCGGTCAAAGATGAGGCGCTCGCCAAGCGCATCGTTGATGACATCGCAGGCTTCCTCCCGGCCATCGGCGGCGCAGATGTGGAAAACGAAATACGCAGGGAGATTGACCGGAGATTACCGGGGATTTTACCGGGAGGGAGAAAGACGGGACGATAGAATTCAAGCGGACGATAGACCATAGACGATAAAAGCTTGCCTTTCATCGTCCATCGTCCATCGTCCACACGTCCGTATCAAAATGAAAAAGAGTGAAGTGAGGGGCAAAACTTTCGAGATGCAGCTTGCGGCGCTGGAAAAGGTCGTGCGTGAGTTGGAGCGCGGCGATCTGCCGCTCGAAGAGAGCCTGAAACTGTTTGAAGATGGCGTGCGCTTGTCGCGCGAGTGTCAGGAGAGATTGAACCAGGCGGAGCGCCGTATCGAAGTTCTGTTGCGTGACGGCGAAGGCCGCCCCGTGCTGAGCGCGTTTGATGAAGAGGACGCCAGTGATTTCACGCGCGCGAATGGGACGGAAGAGACGGGAGATGATGAAAGCGTTTTCTGAAATCCCTTTATTGATGGATGAAAGGGAAGTGAGTTCGGCGTTAGCGCGCTACCGTGAGCTGGTTGACGCTCGGCTAAACCTTCTCATCCCAGAGGAAACGGTTGGGCCTGAGAGTGTTCACGGCGCGATTCGCTGGAGTCTGTTTGCGGGCGGCAAGCGTTTTCGCCCGCTGCTCGTGCTGGCGACAGGGCTGGAGTTTGGCGCAAGGCTGGATGATTTGCTGGACACGGCCTGCGCGCTTGAGATGATTCACACCTATTCGCTGATTCACGATGATTTGCCGTCAATGGACGACGACGATCTCAGGCGCGGGCGTCCGACCTGTCATGTTCGCTTTGGTGAAGCGACGGCGATCCTCGCGGGCGACGCGCTTCAGACTCTGGCCTTTCAGGCAATCGCGGAAGATGAAAAATTATCACCCGCTGTGCGTGTAGCATTAGTGAGTGAAGTGGCACGGGCGTCCGCCACACCTGATGGGATGGTTGCGGGGCAGGCGCACGACATCAGTGCCGAATCGCGCGAGGTCTCTAGTGAGGAACTGGAGCGCATCCATCGTCTCAAGACCGGCGCGCTTGTTACTGCGGCAGCGCGCTCAGGCGCAATCATCGCGGGCGCAAGCCGCGCGGAGCTTGAGAGTGTCGGACGCTACAGCGCCTCTCTCGGCCTGCTGTTTCAGATTACGGATGATCTGTTGGACGTGACGGCGACCGCAGAGGATTTGGGCAAGACACCCGGTAAAGACGCGCGCTCGCGCAAAGCCACTTATCCTGCGCTCTACGGACTAGACGCCACACGCGAGCGCGCCCGTGCTGCCTACACGGAAGCATGCGTTGCACTCGATGAAATCGAAAGGCCGACACCCACCTTGCACGCTATCGCACGACTCATTCTCGAACGACGAGCATGAATTAGAATGCGGAATGCGGATTGGAAGACAGTTGCCTGTTCTTCAATCCGCATTCCGCAAATTCCCTGCATCTATCCTTTTGTTGTCAGCCAGAAATCGCGCGGATAAAGTCTGAAGACGCGCGTATCTGCTCCTTCGACCGTCTTCAGGTAATCTTCATACAACCCAAACTGTTTCTCCGGGCCGATGACGAAGAAGATGCCGCCCGTGACATCCCTGGCCTTGATGCCGTAGCCGGGCAGGACTCTGGCGTAAGCTTGCTCCATCCGCTTGTAAAGCTCATCGGCTAGTTTTGGGTTGCGTCGCAGTTCTAGAATCGCCTTGCGAAAGCGCGCGACCACTTCGGGCGTCATCCCGTCAGTGAGGTCCGCCGCCATCGCTTCGCCGCGTACCTCATACTCCGAAGCCGAACGAAAGCCAAGAAACGCCTGCGCGATGGCATACTCGACAAGCCCTGGGTCACGCGGCGCTTTCTTTAATTCTTCGATGACGAAGCGAAGCGTCTGCGGCAACTCCGGCGTGCGCTCGGCGTAGTAGCCGATGCGACCCTGAGAAGGGGAGCCGCGAAAGCCGTTGCTGTAGGCAAGGCCAGCGCCCCACGTCTTGATAAAGATGCCGTGCGCTCCGCCGCCCGCGTAAAGACGTGAGGCGAGATATTGCAAGAGCTTCTCCGTATCCGTGTCTTTGAAGCTGGCGAGCGGCGCGGAGTTGAGAAAAACTCCGCTCTGCGAGTTGGGATTGACGAGGCCGACGAAGATAGGCGACGAAGCATCCGTCGCACGCTCTCTGAGACGCGCGTCAATCAACTTCGCATTCGAGTGTTTGACTGTCTCTGCTTTCGCGGGTTGTAAGCCTGCGAGGAGATGACGCACACCTTCCTCCAGTTTTTGCTGTGTGGCGCGCGATGCGGTCATAAACATCCGCGCGTTGCCCGTCTTCAAAAGCCGTTGGCGAAGCTGGTTCAAATCTGCCAGCGTCTTTTCCGGCGAGACGAGCAAATCTTGCCGAATCTGGTTTGAAAGATAAGCCCAGTCTGAGACGAGCGAGGAATCGGGCACGTCCGCGAGAATCTGGTCTAGATCTTTGGCCGCTTCCGTCGCCAGAGCCTTCGCGGCTTCCGGCAATCGGGCGAACTCTTCCCTGTAGGGCTTTAAGCCCACTGTTAGTTTCTCTGCCGACTCCTTATTTCCCTGCATCGCGGCGAGCAAGGCTTTGAGTTCCGTGCGATTGCCTTTCGCGCCTGCGTCCGCGAGCTTGCCGAGGTAGGTGTTGATTGCTTCGCGTGTTTCAGCCGTTCCGGCATCCTTGAGCATCCAGCGCAGGCGGTGCGCGTTGTGCGTCTGCGTCAGGAAAGACGCGGTGGTTAAGAGCAGCGGATTATCCTGTCGCCAGTATGCGTCAGCCGGATTGTTGACCCATGACTCTTCCGACCCCTGCATCCTGTTTCTGAGATTGCTGAGGGTTTGATCCACCACGTCGCGAATGCGCGCGAGATTTTCGGGACGCCAATCGGGATTGAGCAAGACCAGCTTCATCCATTCAAGAGACTTTTGTGATTCCGCTGCATCGTTGCCTGCGCCGCGTACGACGAGTTCCGCCCGGTCGGTCGCAAAGTTTGTGCTGAAGTAAGCGCCCAGGCTCAGGATTTCCTGCCTGAGCATCTCGCTCATCTCTTCAAAGGAGATGGGCTTGCCGTCTTTGATAACGCCGACGCGCGTCAGCAGCGACGGGAGAATTGAAAGATAGACAAGCTCGCTTTCGGGCACACCGTCGAGACGCAGCGCGAGGCCGGTGATCGCGCTCGTCATGTTGTCGAAAGTCGAGGCGACGAGGGGAACATTGCCCGCCAACGTCTGAACTTTGTAGTCGAGCTGATCGTCTAAGCTGAGCGGCGGCGATTCGACGAAGCGCGTGCCGCCCGTTTGCTTCGCCAGCTTTTCCTGCTCGACGGTCTCAGCATCGTACTCGGCTTTATAACGGCGAATCGCTTCCTGATCGTCCGTCACCTTGTACTTTGTCTTCAAGCGCGCCATCTCTGCGGCGACGCGCGCCTGCCTGTCCTGCTCTTCCTGTTTGACTAAATCGGGCGAGGGACGCACGGCCCCGGCGTAAGGTGTGGTGTTGGTCAGCTTCCACTTCGGGAGATAGTCGCGCCAGAAATTCTGATTGCCCGCGAGCAGTTTCTCTACGAAATCAAGCTCAGGTTTCATCGTCAGCGACTTGCGGAAGTCGTTTGATTTAGTGAGGCGATAAATGTGGGAAATCCATGCCGCGCTCGTGCCGCGGAAACCAAAACCCGGAGGCGAGTTGACAAACTTGCTCAGGCTGCGCCGGCTCTGGATGACGCGGTTTTTGAGACGCACGTTGAACTCCACGAGTTCCGGGGAATTATCTTTCCACGCGGCCACGCGCGCGAGTTCTTCCAGTACCTTTGTCCGAACGAGCGCGATTTTTTCTTCGGTCATGTTCGCGGGCGCAACGTCGTTGAGGCCGATGTAGACGGGCTGCCCCGGATCATCGTTCATGTAGCCGAAGACGCTCTTTGCGCCCGTCTCTATCTCGCGCGTCTTCGTATCAACAAAACGTTTGTAGAGATTGGTGGTCGCATCGCCCGCCAGGTTTTCGAGAAAGAGGTCGAGCAGCACCGACTCGCGCGTGTCCAGTTTCAAAGTCGCAGGCCAGACGAAAATCATTGAGCCGGGCTGCTGGTCGTTCTTGTGCGGGTAGTCAACGATCTGGATTTTGCCGGGTGATGCCATCTGCGGCGCGGGCAGCGCAGCTTCCGTCATAAACTTCGTCTCTTCCGCTTTCGGCTCAAGACGATTCAGAATCGCGTCCAGTTTACTGAGCGCACCGGAGAGCGGCATCTCCTTCGGAAAAGAGCCGATCATGCCCATATTACCGAGGCGATAATTGTCCCGGTGAAACTTGCGGATGTCTTCGGCCTTCATCTCACGGATCGCCGCAGGCATTCCGCCCGAAGAATAAGACAGAGGATGAGACTGGCCGTAGAGCGCCTGATCCAGCGCGCGATAAAGACGGTTTGCCGGACGATCAAAGGAACTGACCATCTCGTTATAGACCGTTCCCTTTTCTTCGAGCCTGAGCGTCTTGTCCGCAGGGTTCTCCGTCACACCGAAGTTACGCACCTCACGGCGAATCTCTTCATCCGTATAATCTGGATGAATCAGCGCATCCACCTTGCGCTCGAACAGTTGATAGAAAGCATCTGCTCCGGCGGCGGTGTGAAAATGATAAGAGGTGCGCCACTGTTCGGTGAAAGCTGTGGAACTGGTGAGCGTCATGTTTTCGAGGCTGGCCACAGTGCGCCCGACGTTGCCTTTGCCAAGCAGCAGATGCTCCTGCGTGTGTGGTTCGCCCATGTCTGAGGTCGGATAGGAATTGACCCAGATGAAGCCCTGCGGGACGGATTGAATTTGCAGGTAGTCCAGCACAAAGCCTGTGCGCGTGTGGACGAATCGCCCGCCGACCACCTTGTCTGCGTCGTTCACGTAGAGGGTCGCGGTGCGAAAATTGTTGATTGTTTTCCCGGCAGATAAATTATCGAGCGCGCCGCTTGAGTCTCCCTGAGCAAGAGCGAGGGGAAAGCTGCCGAAGAGAATTGAGAAGCAAACTAGCATGATGATGAAGAGAGAAGGGCGGCTGGCATTCATGTCAATCTCCTGGGACTGATTTTCCCTGACCCTGAAAGGGGCAGATGTAATAGCCGGGGGCAAGCAAACGAAGTTTGCGCCGCCCCCGGTTTGCTGTACGCATAGGTTCCGACCCTGAAGGGGTCGCACCTCAACTTGCATGTGCGACCCCTTCAGGGCCGGAACGTGTGTTGGCGCGTGTGACCGGGGGCGTTGCCCCCCGCTATTTTATGCGACCCTTTGAGGGTCGAAATCTTCTTAATTAGCGGAAACCTTCCACAACTTCGTCGGCGTGCGCTTCGACGTTCACTTTATCGAACACCTTTTTGATCTTGCCTTCTTCGTCAATCAAAAAGGTCTTGCGCGCGACACCCATAAACTTTTTATCGCCCCACGTCTGCTCGCCATAAACGCCGTAAGCGTCTGAGACCGAATGATCCGTGTCGCTCAGGAGCGTGAAGGGCAGATTGAATTTGGAGATAAAAGCCTGGTGCGACGCCTCATCATCGAGTGAGACGCCAAGCACTTTGATGCCGCTTTCCTCAACCGTCGAGTAGTTGTCGCGGAAAGAGCAGGCTTCTTTGGTGCAGCCGGGAGTGTCGTCTTTCGGGTAGAAATAGAGCGCCACCTTCTGGCCGCGAAAGTCCGAGAGCTTAACCTCGTTGCCCTGCTCGTCGCGCGTCTGGAAATCCGGCGCAGCATCACCTTCTTTAAGCATAATGATTGTCTCCCTTGTGAAATGTTAATGGATTACAGCTTGATGCTTATTCTAAATCAAAACAGGAGAGACTGGGAAATCGGGCAGGAAAGACCCACGAAGATAAACGAAGAGACGCGAAGAAAGCTCACGTGATTCAGCCCTGTCTTGTGTCTCTTCGTGGACAGGCTTTTCATCTTTTAGCAACCGTAAAACTTTTCAAAGCGCGCTTCATCACTTCCTCAAAAACCTTCTCCCGCTGCCCGGCGGCGCGTCCCTTCTCGGAAAGGTCTGCGGCAGTCAAGCCCGTGCCCTCCAGATTCTCGTAGTAGATGATGAGCAGTTCGTTGCGCCGCGCCTCGTCAACGAGCCGGACGAAGCGTTGATAAACAATATCTTCGCCTTCCAGTTGGTAGCCCTTTTTTTCGAGAAAGGCGGCGGCGCGTCCGGCGTCTGAATCGGGATACTGCTTTCTAAACGCCGGGACATTGACCACCGAAGTGTCGTACATGAAATCCAGCGCGCCGAGCCCGACCGTGTTGCTGAGATTGTAATTGTAGGTGTGCGTGTTGTCCGGCAGATAGCCCTCGAACTGTACCATGAACATGCGCTTGATGCGCCCGCGAGCTGCGTTGACGAAAAAGTACTGCTCCACCTGCGCGCTGTTGTAGAGAATAAAGCTCTGATGGCCAACGTACTTGAAAGCCTTATCAACCTTGATTTTGATTGGCGGCAGCGCGTCTGACGTGAGCGTGCCGCCTTTCACGCGCCGTGACTGCTGTTGCCGCTGCTCGACGCTGGTCTGTCCGTCGCGGCTTATTGTGGTCGTGGACGCCGGCGGATTCGCCTGCGCGCGAGCGCCGGCCGGGACGAGGAGCAGCTTGAAGACCAGCGCCGTTGCGATGACGAGGAGACTTCTTTTCATACTCTGGCTCATCTCCCAACTTCCCCTTTGCCTCAGGCCCAG
The DNA here is from genome assembly GCA_963811065.1 of uncultured Acidobacteriota bacterium. Lineage (GTDB taxonomy): Bacteria > Acidobacteriota > Blastocatellia > Pyrinomonadales > Pyrinomonadaceae > QHXM01. Next base: position 195,887 of record CAWEPR010000004.1, on the reverse strand, counting down.
GGAACCAGAAACAGGTAGATGGTGGCTCCGACGAAGACGGCGACGCCGAGATAAAGCATTATCCAGCGAAGGTTCGATTTGAAGACCAGGGCAATGCCCGCAAAGAAGAGGCCGACGGTGTAGATAACCCCGATGAGATCGAAGGTGTCCCCGGTGTCGTTGGCCTCGCGCCCCTCATCAAATCTCTTATCTGCGTCGGCGAACGCCTGATTCCCTTCGGTGAGCACCGCGGCGTAGTAATCCTCTTCCAGATCAACGTCGAACAATCCCAGGAGCGTCTCTTCGGGTATCTCGAATCGCTTTTCCCGGTCGCCCTCTCTGTATTCGGGTGGAAGTTTGAGCGCCTTGTAAGCCTCGATATCCAACTGTGTGGTATAGAGGTAGCTGGCGAGATCGAGCGCGCGCTTCTTCACCACCGGGTCATTGCTGTAGGCGGCTTCGGCGATCAGCTTCTTTGCCTCGATGTCCACATTGAGGTCATGCGCGACGCCGACCACGCTGAGGTTATACTGGGTGGAGGCTTTGGTCGAACGCGTCGCCGCCTCGCCATAAGCCTCTGTGCTTTTGCCGCCCCAGAGATTCGATTGATAACCAGCCAGTGCTGCCCCGATGGCAGCAAGGCCAAGAAGAATGGCTGCAAACAATTCGAACTTGTCGAACGGCTCTGATTTCTCGTCAATTGTCTCGCTCAAGGTACTCTTCTCCTCTGTTGAGTTGGGAAAGCTCGGGTAAGACAACCAGCTTGATCTGTAGCTTGCGGTTTACCACTCACCGGCGTATGCGGTTTTGTGGGGCGCGCAAATAGAATTCAGGTATTGCCAGTGCAGCCTCGCCAACTGCCTGATGTGAAGAAAATCGTGCGCGACCCACGACGCCAGCAAATCGCCCGCGCTGATAACGCCCTGCGGATGGTCATACTCATTCTCAAGTCGCGGCTCTTTTAATTCCTTCAGCCACTCGACGGACTTGCGCCGCTCTGCCAGAAATCTGTCCAGCGATTCCTTCAACTCCCGCTCGTTATATTTGCGCTCCACTGCCCACCCCGGCGGGTCTATCGGCGGCCACAGCTTTTCGGGATGATGAAGCACTGAATCCAGCCGGAAACGAAAATCATCTCTCTCTTCATCATAAAGATGATTGACGACTTCGAGGATTGACCATTTCTCCGGCGACGGTTTCCAACGCGCCTGCTCGCCGCTGATGTCGCGGGCGAGATTTTCAAACACGATTGCGTTGCCGGATAACCGGTTGATGTAGTAGACCAGATTCATCTCACTTTGAAATTTGAGACCGCTCCTTTGTGGCGCTCATTACATTCCCACAGGATTTTCAAGTATGCTCCGACCGCATCGAACAGCCCTAACTCAAGAGCATCCGAGATGAGAGCATGACCGATTGAAACTTCCAGCACATTCGGGATTGAGCAGAACTTGCCAAGATTATCCAGATTGAGATCGTGTCCGGCGTTGATGCCGAGGCCAGCTTCGTGTGCCTTCCCCGCCGCGAGTCTGAATAGCTCGAACGCCGCTTCTGAGTCATCGCCGCCATAAGCCGCCGCATAAGGCTCTGTGTATAACTCAATTCTATCTGCGCCGACTTCCCCTGCTTTCTCTATGTGCGGGCTGTCGGCATCCATGAATAAACTGACTCTGATTCCCAGGCGCTTTAGTTCTTCGATGATGGGTTTCAGCCGCTCGCCGTCTTCGTCCAGGTTCCATCCATGATCCGAGGTGAGCGCCTCAGGGCTGTCCGGCACTAAGGTACACTGTGTCGGCTTCACGCGACGAACTATTTCCATGAATTGCGGAAACGGATTGCCCTCGATATTGAATTCAACAGCGGGCGTTTCCTTCAGAAGTTCTGCCAGTTCGTAAACATCAGAAGGCTTGGCATGACGCTCGTCCGGGCGCGGGTGAACGGTAATCCCTTGCGCGCCCGCTTTGATACAAATGCGCGCCGCGCGGGTGACGCTCGGAATGCCGATAGCACGTGAGTTTCTAAGAAGCGCAATCTTATTGAGATTCACACTGAGCTTGGTCATTTCGGCTCCCTCTTATTTTGGCAACAGACCCAGTTCGGAGAGGATGCGCTTGGTGACATCAATTCGCTTCTCGCGGATTTCCGGGTAGCTCGTTCCTTCGATGTTGGTGGCGAAGAAATAAACGTTGCCTTTGGTTTCAAGGTAGCCGACGAACCAGCCGATGTACGTCCCTTCCGCTATCGAGCCGCCTCCGGTTTTGGCGCTCAACTTGTATTCGGGCGTCTGCTCCAGCACGAGAATATCTTTGACGATTTCGGTTGAACGTTTGGAGACGGGCAATCGTCCGGCGTAAAACTTTTTCAAAAACTCCACCTGCTCGTCGGCTGATATTTTCAATCCGCCGTTGAGCCAGAAGGAATCAATGTCGCCGGAGATGTTCTTGTTTCCGTAATCGAACGCCGTCACAAGTTTTTTCATTCTCTGCTTGCCGACGCGCAGGGCAAGCTCTTGGTAGTACCAGAGGACGGAGTATTTAATCGCGGAGCGAAGCTGATGGTCTTGCCCCCAATGCTTGAATGGATACTGATCCCAATTATCATGCGGCGGATACTTCTGACGATTCCACGGAATAACAAACTCGGCATCACGAATGACGCCCGTTTCCAGTCCGATTAAAGAGTTCGGAATCTTGAAGGTTGACTTCGGGCTGAACCTTACGCGGCAACGCTCTTCGTCGTAGCGGGTATAACGATCATTCTTCTGATCGTAAAGCACGAACGCCCCTTTAGTGTCTTTGAAGAAGGGGCTTAAATCCTGCGCGCTCACGGGCGCAACTGCGAAACTTGCTGCAAGCATCAATAAGAGGAATAGAGTCCTCATCAGTTTCATGCTCTATAGATTCCTTCCTTTGTCTTCACTGATGGCTTGTCAGGCATCGGCGTTTGTTACGTCAAGCAAAGATTAATCGCTGCTCTTTAGGAACTGGAATAGGATCACCAAATTCCTGGGCTGTATCTATCCAAAGCTGAATGGCCTCATTAGCATTTGCTAAAGCTTCCTGCTGAGTATTTCCGTGTGCCATGCAACCAAGTAATTCCGGCACTTCTGCCACGAACACTTGATCTTCGCGGCTCCAGTAAATAATTATTTCGTATTTATGCATTACTGTTCGCCTCCCAATTTATACTTTAACAAAACATTTCTGACTTGCCGGACTTGATAAACTTTAGCTTTCCCCTCATCACGCTGTAGGTTGATTTTCTCCTCAACCCCACTTTTCCTGAACATATGATGGCTACCTCTGATGCGTTCTTCAAAACCAAGATGAGTTAATAGTCGGCGCAAATCATCAAAAGGGATATTAGCATCGGATTGTCCTTGTAAGACTTGCCGCAGCAGTTTGCTATGCTTGCTCATGCAAACAATTTATCACAGCTATCAATCTTTATGTTGATCGTCTTCGACTACTTGGAGGCTGGGAACTTCTCGTTGAGAATATCCCTGAAAGCTGTGAAGCCGGGCGTAGTTGGAGACAATTTAGGCGCTTTCCCCTCTAAAATCTCTCGCCCCTTGATTCCATAGATTGATTTGTTGATATTGTTATCCGGGTCAATATACGCACCATCGAAAAGGTCCGAATCTATATTCATCCCTTTTAATTTCCCATCAACGAGCATGTACATGATGACGCCGATGCCGCTCATATCGAGGTCTGCCTGTCGCGTCAGCTTTCCGATCGGCCCGGCCACGCCAGCCCTCAGCCCTTTGAAGAGAAATCTTCCTTCCCGAAACCAGTCGAGCACATCTTTTTTCATAAACAAAATGACGAGGTCGAACGATTTGGCTCCGGCGATTTTCAGGCTAAAGTGTGCGCTGCCGAATCTGTAATAAGAAGGCAGGCTCCAACCTTCGGGCTGCCGAATAGAAACGACACCGTATCCCTTCATCCCCTGCGAAAAAAGCAAGTTCAGCTTGGCCACATCGGGGAAGACCGCGATGGCCTGTGCGCGCTGGAAAAACTCTTTCGGAATAGACTCATCTTCGGGCAGGTCTGTGACCACTTTAATTGTCTTCGCCGAATTTTGTGAGCGCCGCACAGCGGTCTCAAGATTCATCCGACCATAGGATACCTGTCCCGGAAAGAGAGAGAGCAGCATAATGATGAGAGAAATAATCGGGACCATTCGAGACGGTTTTAAGTCCATAGCGCATTCTCCTTAATCGGCATTGACGTTGAGCTGGCGTAGCCGTCACCGAAGTTCATGCGCTGCCAGCCGCCTTCTGCATCGCGCGCAGTTCTTCCGGAATGAAGGATGTGATGTGGTGTGTGGCGAGATGACCATCGGCGAAAGCCTGATAGAGCGTGAAGTCTGGAAGCGAGAGACACGTTAGAGGCGAGTTGTAGTTGTAGCCCGTGTCAATGCCGATGGCGCTGTGCGAGATGTAGATGCCGTGACGACCGAGGCGTCCGAGCAGCGGCAGAAACGCGGTCGGCGTGTGGCCGAAGACGCACGGCTTGCCGCGATACTTTTTGTAAAAATCCGCGTCGCGCGTCCACAACAATTGATGCGCGTCCGTTTCGCGCGGGTGTTTGCCGTGATCCAATCCGGCGTGGACGTAAAGAGCGTAGTCGTCTTCGTGGTAGAGAGGCATCTGGCGGAAAAATTCCAGATGCTCACGGGGCACGCTCTCTTCGATTCGTCGGCGCGCGTTCTCAAAGTCTTCGTCCGTTTCGAGGCGAAGGGGGCTGGCGGTGTATTGCTGAAACGTTTGCTCGCCGCCTGTGACGGGCGAGAGCCAGAGGCGCGAGTCTTCATCTATGAAGTCGAGCATCATCTGCTCGTGGTTGCCGCGAAGGACTACGACGCGCTCCGGGTTTTCGCGCTGCAACTTCGTGACATCAGTGACGACACCGGGCGCGTCCGAGCCGCGATCAATCAAATCGCCGAGAAAGACGAGCGTGTCGGAGGCTTCATCGCGCGGCAGGGCTTCAATCAAGGCAGCCAGCTGCGCGCGGCGTCCGTGAATGTCTCCGACAACAAAAGTCTTCATCTTTTTGTTTCAGCCTCTCTGTGGGGGACGCGAGCGTTCGATCTTTCGCATCAATTCCTCAAAGCGTGGGTCGTCGCGCAATTTCTCCCAGTTCGGGTCTGACTCAAACCACAGCTTGTTCTCGTTGCCCAGGCTGATCGCGCGCTCTAACCATTCAAACGCCAGGTCGCGCTCCATTTCGAGCGCATAAACTGAAGCCGTCCAGTAAGCGATGTCGTGGTCGGCTGCCGCCACGTCTTTGACCTGCTCGGTCAACTGCGCCTGTGCTTCCGCGTGCCTTCCCAGCCGACTCAAGCAAATGGCGTAGATGGGACGCACCCCGTCAAGACGCGGATTTTTTTCCAGAACTTCTTCGAGCAGTTTGGTCGCTGTTTCAACTTCACCACGATAATAAAGCACGCGCCCGCGAAAAGTCTTGATTAAAGGATGGTCAGGCTCCATCGCTGCGCCCTGATCCAGTTCGAGCAGCGCATCGTCGAAGCGTCGCTGGTACATGAAAATCCGCGCTCGATTGTAGCTGACGACAACGCGCTCCGCCGGATTTAGTTTGACCATCCGGTCGAAGCTCCGCAAAGCCCTTTCGTAATCTCCATCGAGACGGCGCAGGATGCCGGAGACGAAATGCACGCCGACATCGTTGGGCATCTCGCGGCGCAGGCTGGAAAGAAGCTCGCGCGCTCTTGCTTTCTCGCCGCGCGAAAGATGTATGAAGACCATGTGCATGCGCGTCTCAAAATTCTTCGGATCGAGCGCGAGCGCCTTCTCAAAAGCTTCTTCGGCGTGGTGGTAATCTTCCACGTCGCCGAAACCCTTGCGAACGAGATTGGCGTAGCAGCCGCCGAGCGCGCTGTGGGCGAGCACGAAATTGGGGTCAAGCGCGGCAGCACGCTTGAAATGTTCGATGGCTGCGTCAACATCTTCACGCGCGAGCGTGTGGTAGATGAAACGTCCCATCCGGTCGCGCCCGCGCAGGTATTCTTCGTAGGCTTCGGCGTTGGCGGTAGCAGGCCGCACCAGGTCTTTCTTCTCATCCTGGCTCAACTCGAGCCGCAAGCCCTCGACGATGCGCCGCGCGATGGTGTCCTGAACAGTGATGATGTCGGCTGAGTCTGCGTCTATCCGGTCGCTCCAGAGCATGTCGCCTGTGCTGACATCGAGCAGTTGCGCGGTGACGCGAATGCGGTCGCCTGCGCGCAGGAATCCGGCAGCCAGCACGGCGCTGACATTCAACTCGCGCCCGGCGTCGCGCGGGTCTCGCTCCATTCCCTGATATTTAACGATGACCGAGGAGGGGCGCACCACCAGAGATTTGAGTTGCGCGAGTTCTGTAATCACTGCATCGGCGAGCGAGAATTCGTAGAAGCTGGACTGCGCGTCGTTGTTCAGATTTTTGAAAGGAAGGATGGCGACGCTCTTCTTCTCATGATCGCCGACGCTCGTCAAAGGCGTTTCGTGAATATCCTGTGATGTCTGCCCTGCGGGTGAAAAGGGCGCGGTCGTCGGGGGCTGCTGAGCTTCCGTATTGGTGATTGTCCGAAACCAATGTTTGAATTTGGAGAACGCGCCGCCTGTGCCGGGCTGATGGCGCGGGGCCACTGCCTGAACTTCCTCGACATACTGCGCGCCGCTTCTGGCCGAGACTTCACGCGACACTGTTTTCAACTCATCGCGGAGGTCTTCCATCTTCTGGTAGCGGTCACCCGGCTCTTTCTGCATTGCGCGGTCCAGAATCTGTTGCAGGCGCGGCGGGACGGCGTCGCGGCGCATCTCTGCGAGCGGCGTTGGTTGAGCATGAATGACGGCGTGGCGCACGTCTACGCTCGTCTTACCTTGAAAAGGCCAGATGCCCGTCAGCATTTCGTAGAGCAGGACGCCCGTCGAAAAGATGTCAGCGCGCTTGTCCACACGGTCGCCGCGCGCCTGCTCCGGCGCAGCATAGGTGGCCGTTCCGTAGGGAACGCCGACCTCTGTCAACTCCGTATGATGAATGCCTCCGGTGCGAGCCGCCTCTTCGTCGAGCAACTTGGCGAGACCGAAATCCAGAACCTTGACCTGCCCGGCGTCATTCACCATCACGTTGCCCGCTTTAATGTCACGATGAATGATGCCTTTCGAGTGCGCGGTGGCGAGCGCGTCCGCGACCTGAATGGCGATGGAGAGCGCGCTTTTCAATTCGAGCGGGCGGCCATTGACGAGTTGCCGCACATTGCGCCCTTCGATGTGCTGCATGGCGATGTAATGGACGTTGCCCGCTTCGCCGAGATCGAAGATGGTGCAGATGTTCGGGTGGTCTAAGGATGAGGCGAGGCGGGCTTCGCGCTCGAAGCGTTTAAGATTCGCTTCCTTGACGGTTAGTTCAGGCGGGAGAACTTTGATGACGACCGTGCGACCGAGTTTAGAATCAACGGCTTTGTAGACTTCTCCCTGCCCGCCCGCACCGAGCTTTTCGAGGATGCGGTAATTGTCCAGTGTTGCGCCGATCATGGAGAGGTATATTTAACTCCGAACTGCACATTACCGCAACTGTTAAAGATTTGAGAGTGAAGACAGGAAACAGGCAATTCGGCGAAAGGAAGTTTTAAACCACAGAGGACACAGAGGAGAAAGAAGGAAGTTGAGATTACTTTTTCTTCCCTCTATGCCCTCTGTGCCCTCTGTGGTTCAATCCCTAGTTTGTTAATCCAAACTGGTTGAGTATGAACGCATAATTGAAGGCTACCTCCTTGAGGTAGTCGTAGCGTCCCGAAGAGCCGCCGTGTCCTGCACCCATGTTGGTCTTCAGCAACAACAGATTATTGTCCGTCTTCATGGCGCGCAGCTTGGCGGCAAACTTTGCGCCTTCCCAGTATGGCACCTGACTGTCGTTCAGGGAGACCTTGATGAGCATCGTCGGATAATTCTGCGCCTTGATGTTGTCGTAAGGCGAGTAGGTCTTGATGTAATCGAACGCGGCCTTCTCATTCGGATTGCCCCACTCGATGTACTCGCTCGTCGTCAAAGGAAGGCTGGCGTCGAGCATCGTGTTGATGACATCAACGAACGGAACTTCGGCGATGACGGCTTTGAACAAATCCGGGCGCATGTTGACGACCGCGCCGACGAGCAGCCCGCCCGCGCTCCCGCCCTGAATGATAAGACGATCCGAAGAAGTGTACTTCTCTTTGACGAGATGCTCGGCTGAGGCGATGAAGTCCGTGAAGGTGTTCTTCTTCATCATCATGCGCCCTGCATCGCGCCATTCTTCGCCAAGCTCGCCGCCGCCGCGGATGTGCGCGATGGCGTAGACCACGCCCCTGTCTAACAGACTCAGACGATTCGAGGAGAAGTTCGGCGTCATAGACGCGCCGTAAGAGCCGTAGCCGTAGAGCAGCGTCGGGTTCTTGCCGTCAAGCTTGGTGCCCTTTCTATAGACAATCGAGATCGGAATCTTCGTGCCGTCGGAAGCGGTCGCAAAGATGCGTTCCGACTGGTAGTTCGCTTTGTCGAAGCCGCCGGGAACTTCCGTCTGCTTCATCAACGTGCGAGCCTTCGTGTCCATGTCGTAGTCGAAGACGGAATTGGGCGTGACTAGCGATTGATAGCCGAAACGCAGGGTCTTCGTGTTGAATTCGCGGTTGGTGCTGACAAACGCCGTGTAGACGGGTTCGGGAAATTCCACGCGATGCGCCTTGTTGGTTTTCAGGTCAACGACCCGAATGTGTTGCAAGCCGCCTTCGAGTTCCGAGACGACCAGATAGTTAGCGAAGAGGTCTATGTCGTCAAGCTTGATCGCCGGACGATGCGCGATTGTTTCTTTCCAGTTCTTCTTCTGCGGGTCTGAGACGGGCGCGGTGACGAGACGGAAATTCTTCGCACCCTGATTCGTGCGGATGTAGAAGAGACCGTTGCGATGGTCAGCCGAATATTCATGGTCGGCCTCGCGCGGCAGGATGACTTTCGGCGCATCCTGTGGCTTGTCCGCCGGGATGTATTGATACTCGGTCGAGGTCTTGCTCGCCGAGACGATGAAAATCATCGCTTTGTCGCGCGTGCGTCCGCCGTAAACATCGAACAGTTCGTTCTTGTCTTCGTAAACGAGATCATGCTTGTCCGTTCCGATAACGTGGCGGAAGAATTTGTCCGAGCGTTTCGTCGTGGCATCTTCGGTCGAATAGAAGACGGTCTTGTTGTCGTTCGCCCACATGACCGAGCCGACTCTTTCGATCTTTTCGGGAAGAAGCTGCCCCGTCCTGAGGTCTTTGATCTGGAGCGTGTACTGGCGGTAGCCGGTCGTGTCGGTCGAATAAGCCAGATAGTTTCCGTCATCGCTGACGGCGTAGGCTCCAAGGCTCAAGAACTTCAAACCCTTCGCCATCTCGTTCATATCGAGCGTAATCTCTTCTTTGGCTTCGACGGTTTTGGGCTTGCGCGCATAGATCGGATACTGCATTCCCTGAACGGTGCGCGAGTAGTAGAAATAACCGTCCTGCCGATAGGGAACGTTCACGTCTGTTTCCTTGATGTGGCCGACCATCTCTTTGTAGAGCGCGGCCTGCATCGCTTCGGTTGGCTTCATCACAGACTCGGTGTAAGCGTTCTCGGCTTCGAGATAGGCTGTGACTTCCGGGTTGGTCTTCTCGCGCAGCCAGAAGTAGTTATCAATCAAGGAGACGCCATGAATGTCAGTTGTCTTGGGAATCTTTTTTGCCATAGGTGGTGGTGGAGGGTTGACCAATTTATTTTGGGCGACGGCGATCGCAGCTAAAGGGGACAGAAGCGTCGCGGCGGCCAGCATGTAGAGAGCGAAAACTTTTAAGGGGTTTTTCATAATTTTGCCTTCTCTGGTGAAAGATTGAAAGTGGTGGCTCAGGCCTGGCCTTCGGCAAAGGCTAAGGCCGGAAACCTCTAGACCGGAAAACCCAGACTGCCCGATTGGCTTCAGGAAATTGATATACGCTTGAATTAGGAGATTTGTTCGTGGGCGCACGGCCCAACGGGTTAGTCAACCGTTCAACCACGCGGAGGCTGCCCCCAGCCCGACCCCATATACTCGCCGTCTTCGACGATGCACGGCACGGTCGGGTCATTATCCGAGAAAGCGAACATCTCTTTGCGCCGCGCGGGGTCGTTCTGCGCGTCGTAATCCGTAAACGCGATGCCCTGCGAGTTGTAATAATCGCGCGCTTGCTGACAATAGGGACACCCCGGCTTCGTGTAAATAACAATTGCCACAGCTTGTTCTCCTCCGACCCGGTAGTTTAGCAGCGACAAGGCAAAAAGCAGAAGTCAGGAGTCAGAAGAGTAGAGGTTCAATTTTCAAATCGAATGCGCGCCGGGGTGAGACTCACCACCGCAGACACAGAGAACACGGAGATAGCACAGAGGCTTGAATCTCTGTGCCCCCTCTGTGCGCTCTCTGTCTGCGGTGGTGAGCCTCAACTTTCCCTGCACTCTTTTCAAACTGAATCACTGCCACAGGTTTTCTTTTCTTCTGTCCTCTGACTCCTGTCTTCTGACTTCTGCTTTTCTGCTATACTCCCCACGCTTTACAGAGCGTCTCAAGGTTGGAGCCGAATTGCCCAGATGATGGACAGCGACCTTCTCGACCCTTACGAGAAACTGATTTCAATCGAAATCGTGGGCCATCGCGTCGAGGTCCCGGAAAACAATCGGCTGCTCAGATGTTTCCAGTATCTTTCGATGCGTACGATCTCTTACGGGGATTTTTGCTGGAACGGCGACTGCACAAACTGCCAAATCTGGTATCACCGCGAAGGGCAGACCGAAGTCGACGATAAACCTGCGCTGTCGTGTCGCACCAACGTCTCGGAAGGGATGGTCATCACACGTCTCAGCCGCTTCGTCGAGTTGGAAGGAATCAACAAGTAAAAGTCAAAGATGAGCGAAAAGATGGACATCGAAATCGGCGACCGCACATTGAAAGGTCCCGTCTACGCGCAGGTGCGCGAGCAGATTGAAGCGCACATCAAAAACAAACAGGTGGCATCCGGCGACGCCTTGCCTTCGCCAGCGACGCTGGCGCAACAACTCTCTATAGACAAAGGCGAGATTCAGCGCGCTTATTTTGAATTGGAGAGAGCCGGACTGGTGAAGAAAAAAACAGGCCGTGATTTTCTCGGTAAAGAGAAGACCACGTACCTCGTTAACTAAAGAGGAAAGGAGAAAGGCGAAGGCAGAAGGTGAGGACACGCCTCACCTGGGCCTTCCACCCTTCGCCTTTCCCCTTTGTTTTTGAGGGCAGGCAAGCCCTTCGATGCCTGCCCTCATTTGGCAATGACCGTTACAGACCCACGTTAATCCCTGCGGGCGTTGCGGCGGTCACGCCGATAATCGCGAACATCAGCGCGGCGGTCGCGGCGGTCCGAGCGAACCTCACGATGATCTCCGCGCAACTCGCGATGATCTCCTCTGATCTCAAGACGGTCGGCGCGCAATTCAGCCGGTGATGCGCCGTCGCGGCGGTCTCTGCGATAATCGCGCACGTCGGCTCTCAAATCACGGCGGTCTGAGCGAATCTCCTGCCTGTCCTCGCGTATCTCCCTTGTATCACCTCTGATTTCCCTGCGATCAGCGCGGAGTTCCCTGCGCTCCTGTGGATCAATATGGCCCAGTGAACTTCCACCCTGAGCCTGCGCCGTGATGCTCAGGCTGGCGAGCAGCAGACCCGATAACAGCGTGCTGCGGATAAGTAGCTTTTTCATCTTTCCCTCTCCCTCCATGACTTCAAAAAATATTAGTTGAGCGGCGACGCGCTCTTAAGCCACTCGCCGTTCATCAGTTGTCGCCGAAGGACTGAAGGAAAGAGAACACTACACCGCTGGATTGCGCGCACGAGTGCGCCGCAAACGTCAGGTTTGTATTAACTCACCCGGACGACCCCTTGCTGTTCTGTTAGACGCACGTGCCTTGCAGCCGGACGAAGTTTTTTGAAGGAGCGGGTGAAGGACAATAAAGACGACAGCCCTATGAAGTGATGGGAAAGGAAACAGCTAAATGATTTTCTTGGAATAAGCCTGCAACGAATGGAGAGATTAAGCTCCGCCGTTTCTCTGCTCCGCAAGGCGGGTCAGCGTCACAATCGCATTTTCGACAGTAGTGATGCGCGCGTTGTGTTCATCTAAGCGCTCAACGACCCGCTCCGATAATTGTGTCAGTGTGACAAATGCTTCTTCAAGTCGGCCAATTCTGACAGCATCGGCGCGTTGCACTTGGTCTGACTTCAGTTGAGCATCAGAGAGTGCATCCACTTTTGCAGATATCTGTGCCAAATTGTTAAGGATGAAATCCATCTGGCATTGGCGCTCGTCTTCACTCATTTTACTTCCTCTCTCAATACGCTAAACGCGCGGTCGGTCAGCTCTACTTGTACGCCTAAGCTCTCTGCTCAGTATCAATATTTCGGCACGCTTGGGTCAACCTCGTTCGACCATGCGGTGATGCCGCCTTTCAGGTTCGTCAACTTGCCGGAAAAGCCCGCGCGTGTCAGGGCTTCAATCGCTTTCGCGCTGCGCCCGCCCATCTTGCAATGCACGACCGTATCACGCGCCGGGTCAATCTCGGACATGCGATTCAAGACTTGCCCGAGCGGGATGTGCATGGAATTCGGAATGCGCGCAATCTCATATTCGTTAGGCTCGCGCACGTCTATGATCTGCACGTCTTCGCCGTCATCCAGCTTCTGCTTCAATTCAGTTGCGGTAATCTCTTGCATGGCTTATCGAATAAGTCTCCTATAGTGATGAATGCTGATTACGGCTCGGAGGATACATCCCCGGATTTCTGACAGTCAAACTCGCGGGCGCTCACGCTGGCACAGACAAGCACAGTTCCGCTTCAACGGCAGATGCGTTAAACTTCCTGCATAGCCTGAACAAGCGGGACAACCTTTGAGCGCATCGAGGTGCTTCACCATGAGATTTGAATATTACCACGCAGGGCTTGACGATGTTCGTAAGCTCTCCATTGATGGCACGGTGTCAAACAGCATCCACTTTTCACACTGGGAGGGCAACCACACCCCCGCCGCCCTCAAAGCAGACACCTCGACGGAGATTGCCCTGAATCTTGTCGGATCGCGTGAACGCGAGCGGTTGACCGAAGGCATAGAGCTTGTCACCAATAACCATTTCGACACGGACGGCATGCTGTCGGTTTGGACGGTCTTGACCGGTGAGCGGGCGCTTGAGTGGCGCGAGAAATTGATCGCCGCCGCCGAAGCCGGAGATTTTTCGGAGTATTCAAGTGTGGACGGCGTGCGCGCCAGCATCGTCATTCAAGGCTCGGATGCAACCGTTCCCGGTGAAGACGCTGGCTCGCCGCTGGCGCGTCATCTGTCAGGTGGAGCGACGACGGACGAAGCGCGCTCTTATGAACTCATCCTGCCGGAGGTCGAGCGCGTCATCACGCGCACGGACGATTACGAATTTCTGTGGCGCGATGTCTGGCAACGCATCGAAACGGCAATGGAGAGTTTTACTCGCGGTGAATCTCACGTCGAAGAGGATGCCTCCACAGGTCTCTCGCTCGTTACCCTCGCGCCCGGTCTCTATGGCTCGCGTGGTTTCAGCCCGACCCGCCACAACGCGCCGTTTACGGCTATCTCGGCCAATGCGCGCGGGCGGCTCTTTCTCATCGCGCTGCCGATGATGAACGGGTGGAGCTATCGCATTGATTATCCTTACTACTCATGGGCTGAAACCATTGTGCGCCCGCCCATCGAGCGGCGCGATTTCAACGCGCTCATCAATCGGCTCAACGAGCTTGAGCAACATAAGGCAAATGGAGGAGACACGCAGGGTAGCTGGGCGTTGGATCGAAGCGAGATGACTTCGGCGGTCAAGTTTCTGGATCAGGCGGGTCGGCTATGCGCTTCAACCCTTCATCCTGAACAGGTCGCGGAAGAACTGCGCGCTACTTTGAATGAAGCGGAAGGGGCAGGCGTCGGAGCGGTTCAAGGTGGCTGATTGGAATGAGCGTTACAGTCGCGGTGAGCATATTACAAGAGAGCCGATGCCGCTTCTCGTACGCGCCGCTTCCCGGTTAAAGCCGGGACGCGCGCTTGATCTGGCCTGCGGCGTTGGACGCCACGCGATTTTTCTGGCCGAGCGCGGCTGGCAGGTGACGGCAGTTGATGCTTCGCGTGTCGGGATTGAACTGGCAAGGGTGGCAGCGCGCGAGCGCGGCGTTGAAGTTGACTGGCGCGTGATTGATCTTGAGCGCGGGAGCTTTGAGATCGAAGCTGAGGCTTATGATTTAATCGGCGTCTTCTATTATCTTCAGCGCGACCTCTTTCCGCAGATTCGCGCGGGCGTTGTCCGGGGCGGCCTCGTCATCGCAGCGATTCACATGGTGGACGAATCTCCAGACATTAAACAGATGAACCCGGACTTCCTGCTTGAACCGGGCGAACTACGCGCCGAGTTTCACGGCTGGGAAATACTGCACGACTACGAAGGCACGCCGACCGAAGGCGGCCACCAGCGGCGCACAGCGGAGATAGTTGCAAGAAAGCAGTGACAGGTGACAAGTGAAAAGAGAAGCTTCGTCAGGCTCTGGCGTAGTCATATCAGCTATTGTATGCTGACAGACAGGTGAGGTAAGCATAATGATAAATACAATCTGGGCAGTGATTCTTGAAGGTAAGATTGTACCGCTGGAGGAAATCGAAGCCCCGGAGGGAACGCGTGCACTGGTCACGCTGCTACCCGACGAAGAGGAGTCCGATCTCTGGCTGGCGGCAAGTGAATCTTCGTTGAGCGCCATCTGGGACAACGTAGAGGACGATGTTTATGCCGAGTTACTCGAAAAATGAAGTTGTACTCGTGCGTTATCCATTCTCTGATCTATCAAACTCGAAGATACGCCCCGCCGTCGTTATCAATTCTCCACATGTCTCACAAGATGTCATAATCGTTGCGCTCACGAGCAAGACAGCTTCCTTGCTGGCAGGCGAATTCACCCTCACTGAATGGAAGAGCGCGGGTCTGAATGTCGAAACAGCCGTCAAGCGCGGAATCTTCACTATAAATCGGAAGTTGATTATTAAGAGCGTCGGCAAATTGTCGGCAACAGATTCCAGAAATCTGGATCGCTCGTTGCGCGATTGGATGGACTTACAATAAGTGATAGGTGATAAGGAGAAGGCAGTTTCCTACCACCTATCACCCATCACTTATCACTGCTCTTATGCATGACGTTATCATCATCGGTGCAGGGCCAGCCGGATTGTCCGCCGCTTTGTGGTGCGACGAGATGGGGCTGGATACGCTGTTGCTCGAACAAAACGGGGAAGTCGGCGGACAGCTTCTCTCAATCTATAACCGGATTGAAAATTATCCGGGCGTGCGTACAGAGAACGGGCGCGAGTTGCGCGAACTGTTTGCCGCGCAGGTCGAGGATGCGGAGTTCGACCTCTGGACAGGTGTTGAGATTGAGAGCGTTGATTTGCGCGCCAGACGTATCGCGCTCAGAAGCGGCGAAGAGCTACAGTCAATCAGCCTCATCCTCGCGACGGGTACGAGGCGCAGGCGGCTTAATGTTCCCGGCGAGACGGAATTAGCGGGGCGCGGCGTGATGGAATCGGGCGTGCGCGACCGCGACGAGCTTGCCGGAAAAGATGTGTGCGTGGTGGGCGGTGGCGACGCTGCCGCCGAGAACGCCTTGCTTTTGGCGGAAGTCTGCCCGACCGTGACGATTGTGCATCACGGTGAAAAACTTCGCGCACGACCAGAGTTTGTCGAGCGCCTGCGCGGTGAGCATTGCATTACCGTGTTTACGAATTCCGAGCTGCGCCGCATCATCGGCGAAGGGGAAGTCGAGGGCGTGGAGATTATGCGTGGTGGTGCGCTCAAGCCCTTTCAGATGGCCGTGCAGGGAGTGCTGGTTCGCATCGGCGTTGAGCCGAACACGGAATTGTTCCGTGAGCAGTTGCACGTGGACGAGCGCGGTTACATCGTCGTCACGGGAGAACAGGAAACGAGTGTGGGCAATGTCTTCGCGGTGGGCGACGTTTCCAACCCGCTTGCCCCGACCATCAGCGGCGCAACCGGCGCCGGCGCAACCGCCGCCAAAATCATCAGTACGCGTCTGCATCAAGGGATACGCTAACTGCTATTTGCTTTCTCTTGAGGACGCTGTTAATTTTCTGAGAAAGAACGGGAAAGGTAATCGGTGTCCGAGTGAACTACGGGACGATCACTCCGGCGGAGCTTCAGGAGCGACGCGAGCGTGGGGCGCAGGTGTTGCTCATAGACGTGCGCGAGCCGGAAGAGTACGAATTCGCGCACATTGAAGGCGCGCGCCTGTTGCCGCTCAGCCAGTTCAACGAGTGGGGCGCGTCGCTCGACCCTGAAGCCGAGGCGGTTGTGATGTGTCATCACGGAATTCGCAGCGCGCAGGTCTGCGCTTATCTCGCGCGGCAGGGATTCAAAAACCTCAGCAACCTTGAGGGCGGGATTGATCTCTGGTCTTGCGAGGTTGACCGCAGTGTGCCGCGATACTGAAGGGATGAGGGATGATAAACAAACCTGAAGCAGTAATCACGGCGCTGGAGAATGCCCCGGCGATTATCGTCCCGCTCGTGCGTGAAGTTCCTGAGGGTGTGGTGAAGCGTCGCCCGCAGCCTGGCAAGTGGTCGGCGCATGAGCACACCTGTCATCTGGCGGAAGCGCATGCGCTCTTCTTCTCGCGGCTGGAGTTGATGTTGAATGAATCGCACCCGGCGATCGTATCATACAAACCGGACGAAGCGATGGAGGAAGGCTCGCTGCTCAAAGTTGACTTAGAAGAAGCTCTGGAACGCTTCACGCTTGACCGCGCGCGGCTGGTCGAGGAGTTGAAGGATTTGTCGGAAGATGATTGGCTGCGCACGGCTGAGCATGAGGAATACGATCACTACTCCATCCTCATCATGTGTCGCCACGTCGTGCTGCACGACATGCTGCACGCCTACCGGATTGAGGAATTGCTGCTCAAGCGTGACTGGGCGGATTGAAAGCCGAAATAATGATGATGAGCGCAAGCATGGAGAGCGAAGAAAGCAATCCGGCGTACACAGAGATGCACGTCGTGGCTTATCCCATCGAGTATATCGCGGGCATTGACCTCTTCAACGAGGGCGAGTTTCACGCGGCGCACGACGCCTGGGAAGATCGCTGGATGGGCGAGGTCGGGCAGGACGAAAAGCTTTTCCTTCAGGCGATGATTCAATCGGCGGTGGCGTTTCATCATCTGGAAATCGGGCGACCCGGCGCGGCACGCCGGATGTACCAGATGGCGAAGGAGAAGTTTGCGCGGCTCGGCGTCAAAAATTTTATGTCGCTTGACCTCGAAGATTATCAAGCGCAGCTTGACCGCGCGCTCGACTGGCTGCTGACTGTGCCGGACCCGCGCGAACTCGCGCAGCCGGAGATGACACTTCCCGTTATCAGGCTGCTGCCGGAAGTGATGGAGTTTGATTGATGAGCGTCGAGCTTGAAGAAAGCCGGGCTGGAATCACGACAGCGCGGCGCGCAGAAAAAGTCGCGCGAAGCGGGCGGGTTGTCACGGTGGTGCGCGATGTCCGCTTGCTGCTCATCGCGCTGTGGCTGGGCGGTGCGGTCTTCTTCAGCGCGACGGTTGCGCCGAGCGCCTTTGGCGTGCTGCGTGCGCGCAACGTCATTTACGCAAACGAAGCGGCAGGCGCGATAGTGACGCGCACGCTCGCCGTTTTGAATACGGGCGGATTCATTATCGCCTTGTTGCTATTGGCGAGCGCGTTTCTCTTCCGTCATGGCGTGAAGCGCCGCGCTTTTCTTGCAGAAATCATTTCGCTCTCGGTCGTAAGCCTTGCAACGTGCGTCGGGCAATGGATAATTGCCGCGCGGATGCTCAGTTTACGCGCCGTCATGGGGCGACCGATTGACGACGTAGCCATCGACAACCCGCTGCGCGTGAGTTTCAACAGCTTGCATGGTTATTCGGTGACGGCGCTCAGTGTAGCGATCATCGCCGCCGCAGTCGCCTTGTTGCTCATAGCACGAAGAGGAAAGCAGATGCCGGATGCCGGATATTAGATGTTAGTTGTTAACCAGCATCTAGCATCTGACATCTAACATCTGCACTAAAGAGGGGAATCTTTTGATGGAGATAATCGAGAGAATTGACGATTGGCGTGTACGCTACGGACACTGGCAGCAGGGGCGCACGCGCGGCTCGCCCCGTAGCGAAGTCGGAAGCGATTACCCGTTTGTCGAGAACAAGCGTGCGCCTTTTACTCCGGCCAGACGCGCGTTGCCGATGATGAATCTCGCGCTCATCTCGTCGGCAGGCGCGTACATCAATGGCACTGAGTCTTACGACACGAACATGGTCGGCGGTGATATAGACCTGCGCGAAATTCCGCGAGAGGTTGAAGCCGGGGATTTACTTTATTGTGCGCGCGGCTGGGATACGGCGGCGGTCATGCAGGACAGAAACGCGCAAGTGCCGATTGACCGTCTCGCGGAATTTGAAGGCAACGGCATCATCGGGCGTCTCAATCCGGTATGGTGGAGTTTCTGCGGACACATTCCCGACGCCGCCAATCTGGTTGGAGAGATGTTGCCGAGATTAATTGAGCGCGTGAAGCGTTACGAAGTTCAGGCTGCCCTGCTCGTTCCGGCCTCGCGCCTGTGCCATCAATCAATCGCTCTGGTCGCGCGTGGCCTCGAAGCGGAAGGCATCCCGACGATGATGTTGGGAGTCGAAAAGGATGTCGTCACGCTCGTCAAACCGCCGCGCTGCGGCTACTACCGGGGCGAGCTTGGCAGCGTCGCAGGCCGCCCCAACTGGCCCGAACACCAACGCCGTATCCTCGACGAAGCCCTCCGCCTGCTTGAGCCGATGGATCAACCGGGCATCCGTCAACTCGTCGTCGAACTGGAAAGCGAAGTGGAGAAGGAACGAGGGGAGAAATAAGATAGTTACGAGTTACGAGTTACGAGTTACGAGATAAAGAAAATCCTTCATCACTTGAAGCCTGCTGCTTCTTCTTGCTCGTCACTCGTCACTCGTAACTCGTAACTGTATTTTGAGTGGCCTGGGCGATTATCTCCGTGACCTGATCGAAGTCGAAGGGTTTGCCGATGATGCCGTTGATGAGGTGCTTATCATTGGGAGCAATGGGAGTGCCCGCGCCGTGTCCGGTGACGAGGATGATATTCATCTCATGCCCGAAGCGGCGGCGAATCTCGCGCGCCACTTCCCAGCCGTCCATCACAGGCATGGACAAATCTGTAAAGACCAGATCGAACTCTCCGGCAGCAAGCGCCGAGAGCGCATCACGCCCGCCATCAACCGCCGTCACTCTGTGACCGAGCATCAAGAGCATATCGGCCAGAGTCTCACGGACGAACTCTTCATCGTCAATCACCAGCACATTCAATGAAGCCGCTTCCATGAAGGGCGAAGGCACAGTTTCGCGCGCGACGGCGGCATCCGCCGCAGGCAGCTCGATTGTGAAGATCGCCCCGCGCTCCACCTCGGATTCCACACTGATGCGCCCTTCATGGCGTTCGATGATGCCGTAGCTCACGGCGAGACCCAGCCCCGTGCCGTGCGCTCCCTTCGTCGTGTAGAAAGGCTCGAAGATTCTCTCTCTCACGTCCTCCGGCATGCCGATGCCGGTGTCAGCAAACTGCAAGTTCAATTGCTCGCCAACGCGCTCGCAACTGATGCTGAGACGACCGCCCAGCGGCATCGCATCCACCGCGTTGACTATCAAGTTGACGAAGACCTCGCGCAACTCCGATGCGCTTCCCAGCACGTGGTAAGGGCAGTCGGCTTGAAGTTCGACCTCGTAGCGCAGCCCGCGCACGCGTGCTTCGTTTTCCCAGCGCGTGCGTGTGATTTCAATGGCATCGCGCAACAGGCTGCTGACATCGAGCAACTCAAACTCTTTGGCCGGAGATTGACGGGCGAAAGTCTGTATGCGGCGCACGGTGGCGGCGGCGTCTTCCGCGGCGGTTTGAATCACGTCCAGATTATGCACTAAGGAATCGTCGCTCACCTGACGGCGCATTAGCTGCGCGCGACCGAGGATGGCCGTCAGCGCATTGTTGAAGTCGTGAGCCACACCGGAAGCAAGCTGGCCGAGCGCGCGCAGTTTATCTGCCTGCGCGGCGCGCTGCCGCTCCTGCTTCTGTTCCGTGATGTCGCGCGCAATGCCGAGCACGCCGGTCGTGTAACCGTCAACGACAAGTGGCGCGGTGTCGAAGAGCGCGTAACGCAGGTTGCCGTCGTATGAAAAGAAGCGCGCTTCGTAGGTTTGGGGTTTGCCTTCCAGCGTCTGCCTGAAGTGTTCGTTGCTCATCTCGCGGTCGGCCTCGAACGTGATGTCGAGGAACGAATGGCCGATCAACTGTTCGGACTTGTATCCGGTCGCCTCAAGCGTTGCGCGGTTGCACCACTGGAAGCGGCCTTCCGTATCAACGGCATAAATAGATTCGCGGGCGCTCTCCAGAATGTTCATCAAGAGCGTTTGATGCTCGCGCGCTTTGGCCTCCGCTTTCCGCAATTCGGAAAGATCGCGCGCCGTGCAGACCGCGCCAATCGTCTTGCTGCCTCTTTCGATAATCGGCTCTGCTGTCACTAAGAGCGGGCGGTTGAAGCGTTCGGGCACGATTTCAATGGTCACGCTCCGGCCTTCCTCAAGCGTCGTCTCGACGAGGCAGGTATTGCCTTCGCTGGTTCTGAGGATGTCGCAGCAACGGCGGCCCAGCATGAGGTGCGGCCAGGTGTCTTCCATCGCTGCTCCCGCACGGTTGACGCGAATCAGACGGCCCTCGTTATCGAAAATGAAGATGCCGTCCGACATCGCGTTAAAGGTCGTCTCCCATTCTTTCTTGGCGCGCCCGGTCATCTCGAATAGTTCGGCCTGCGCGATGCCGGTCGCAAGCTGTGCGGCGACCGCTTCGACGAGCGCCACTTCGTCTTCAGTCCAACGCCGCACGCGATCCGTCTGGTGGATGCAGAGCGCGCCGCGAAAGCGTCCGTTGACGATTAAAGGACAAATAATCTGTGAGCGAAGCTGAACTTCAACGGCGTGCGTGCGGATTTGCTCGTTGAATTCTGTCGGCCCGTCCGTGTAGTTGAGCGCATCGGCAATCACAATCGGGCCGGGAGAGCGCAGGATGCGCTGGGCAATCGGCTCGTCAAAACTCATCTCAAGAGACTTGATGCTCGCGGAATTCGGCGCGACGTACTCGTGTTCGGCATGGACGACCGGTTGCTGCTGATCGTACATGTAGAGATGAGCACGAGAAGCATTGAGCGCGCGTCCAAGCTCGCGCGTCGCCGTGCTTAAAACTTCGGGCAGACTGAGCGAGGCGCGAATGGCCAGACTCAAACGATTGATGAGAGCCTCGCGCGCCGAAGTCGCTTCGGCCTTTTGGAAAAGCTCGGCCTGTCGAATCGCCAGACCCGTTTGATCGGCCACCGCGCGGGCTAAGGCAATGTCTTCGCTGCGCCAGTGTCGAAGACTGCGCGTAGTCGAAAACGCGAAGGCTGCGCGCAGCTCAGCGCCGGTCTTGATTGCCACGTACATGATCGAGCGCACGCCCGCCGGTTGCAGAATTTCCTGGTAGACCTGTTTGACCCAATCATCATTCGCCACGTCGTTAAAAACCAGCACGCCCTGCCGCTCGACGCTGTCCAGCAGATTCCTGACCTGCGACATCGGAAAATCACGCTCAGCCGGACGCACGCCGGGAGCGTGATACTCGGCCACCATTCGCACGCGCCCGGCCTCCTCGTCTCTCATAAAGAGCGAGCAGCGATCAACGCCGAGGTATGAGCCGAGTTCCTGAACGGCTGTGTGAAAGACGACCGTCGTATCAAGCGAGCGACGCACGGCGCGCGAGATGCGATTGATGACGGCCTCGCGCTCGACCTGTTGCCCCAGAGCTTCCTGCGTGCGCCTGCGTTCCGTGATGTCGCGCGCCGCCCAGATGACGGAGTTTCCCGGCATCGGCGAAACAGTGCCTTCAAACCAGACTTCCCTTTCGTCAATCGTCAGGGCGTAATCAATATTGACGGGCTGATGCGTCTCCAGCGCGCGATGAATGTGGTTGAGAAAGAGTGTGGCCTGAGCGCGCGGGAAGATTTCGTGCAGGGTTTTACCCACCAGCTCGGTCTCAGGTTTATACAACAACTCGGAATTTGTCGGCGCGATTTTGAGGTAGCGTCCTTCCGCGTCCAATACCATGATGGCGTCGGGCATGGCCGCGAAAAGAGCGCGCAACTCGGCTTCCGAAGACTGCAACTCTGCCTCGACGCGCTTGCGCTCGGTTACGTCGCGCGCGATGCCCTGTACGCCGACGGGCACGCCCCCCTGATAGATTAAGCGCGTGCTGACTTCGAGCGGCACGCGCTGCCCGTCTTTCGAGATAATGTCCAGCTCGTAGATGGTCGTAACGTCGTCCGCTTGTTTGCGCGTGATCATCTCCCGCGCTTTCTCCAATTGTTCGGGAACGACCACCTGAGCGATGTTCATCCCCGTTGCTTCTTCGCGCGAGTAGCCCGTGATTCTCTCGCCGGTCTTGTTCAGCGAAGTGAAATTGCCCTGAAGGTCGTGCGTGTAGATGAGGTCGTTGGCGTTTTCAAAGAGCTCGCGGTATCGCTCCTCACTCTGGCGCATGGCCTGCTCCGCCTGCTTGCGCTCTGTAATATCGCGCACGACCGCGCAGATAACTTTCTTTCCACTGTAAGAGATAATGTTGGCGCTGACCTCGACGTTGACCATCGAGGCGTCTTTGCGACGGTGCTGCCGCTCGCCGATAAAGTGATGACCTTTGGACAGAACTGACTGGATATTAAAATCAATGTGCTCCTGATCCGCTCTTGTAATGTCAGAGAGCGTTAGCCCGGCAAGCTCGCTGGTGCTGTAGCCGAGCAGCCTTTGATAACACGGGTTCGCTTCCAGAATCCGTTTCGTCTCAGGGTCAATGAGAATGATTCCGTCCGATGATTGCTCCACAAGCGAGCGGTAGCGTTCTTCGCTCTCGCGCATGGCCTGTTCGGCGTGGACACGCTCGGTGATGTCTCGCACCACTCCGCGCATCCCTACGGGGCTGCCTTCAGCATCGCTGACAAGCGTGCTGATGCCTTCGAGGTAATGAGGCGCGCCTTGCGCGTCCGCGACGCAATGCACTGAGCGGAAGGTTTCACCCGACGCGCTCGCTTCCGTCGCGTTGCTGTCTTTGGCTGCGGCCTCTTCGCCTATCAGGTCGTTCAGGGACGCGCCCACCAGTTCTGCCACGGGGCGACCGAAAAACCGCGCGCCCGCTTCGTTGATACTAGTGATGCAGCCTTCCATATCGCGCGTGTAGATGATGTCGGCGGCCTGCTCGACGATCTCGCGGTAATGACGCTCGACGCGGTGGCGCTCCGTGAGCCGCGCGACCTTGACCAGTAGTTCCTGGCGGCGGAAAGGCATTTCAAGATAATCGTCCGCGCCCGCCGTCAGAGCCGACAGGCTGTTGCGCTTGCCCGTGCGAACGGCGCTTGCCAGGAGCACGGGAATACCAGACGTGCGCGGGTCTTGCTTGAGCAGGCGGCAGAGTTGAAGCCCGTCCATCTGCGGCATGACAACATCGCTGACGACAATATCCGGTTCGAGAGAAAAGGCGAGTTCGAGCGCGCTCTGGCCGTTGTTGGCCGTCACCACCCTGTAACCCTCGTGTTCGAGCAAAACCGTCAACAACTCAAGCACTTTCGGCTCGTCGTTGACGGCAAGCACAACGGGACGCATCTGATCGGGTTTCATCATTGACATTGGGGCCGACACCACTACCTCAGGCCAAATTACCTCAGTGTCTGGGCATCACTAAATGGCGTGGGAGCACTTCGTGAGGGTGTCCAAAACTGCTCGGAACAATAAGACTATGAACAATAATTCAATTATCACTGCTTTCGGGCGCTCACCTGAAGAGGCAGATAAGAGCGCCACCCGGAGTATAACAAAGCGAAAAAGAGATTGTCACGGGAAAGAAGAAAAGTAGTCAGTGGTCAGTGGTCGGTGGTCAGCAAAGACAAAAGACAAAAGGCAGTAAAGACATGAAGCGTCTCTACTGCCTTCTTGCTTTTAACTGACCACCGGCCACTGCTCTTACCCCTTCGCGTTGCCTCTGGCGAAGTAGCCCTGACGGTAGGTCATGCGCAGGTTTTGCTTGCGTAGCTCAGGGTTGACGATTTCAATCTGAACGCGGCGGAACGACCCGTCCTTGTTCCGGTTGGTGGGTGAATAGGCGACCAGATATTGTGAACGCAGTTCCAGTTGAATCTGCGCGAAGGCGGCGCGCAATTCTGATTCATCTTCGGGGAAGAAGGCGCGTCCGCCCGTGCGCTCGGAAATCTTCCGCAGCGTGCCCTTATTGACTCCGCCGTAATACTCGTCGCCGATGCCGATGGCATAAACCACCGCGTCAACTTTCAGGGCGCGGTCAATCGCCGCGTCCATCTTCTGCTGGCTGCTGGTGTCGTGGCCGTCGGTCAGCAGGATGATGGCGCGCCGCGTTTTGTCGGAAGTCTGAGAGAGAACTTCGTCCGCCGTGACCCAGATGGCGTCCCAGATGGCGGTCGAGCCTGCCGTTGCTTGATTCTGACCGGAGATGGGAGGCGTGCCCACCGTCCCGATGCCGCTGACGTAGCCGGAGGGCGGAACGAACTCCACGCGGTCGAGCGCACGCCGCACGCGCGAGGCGTTGCCCGTCAAGCCCTGCTCAAGTGTGGACTCGCCCGTGAAAGAGATGACAGCCATTTCGTCCTTGTCGGGGCGCAAGACCGCATCAACGAAAGAACCGGCAGCGGCCTTTTCCGCCGGGAGCGTTCGCTCTTCGGAGATGCTTGTGTCAATCAGAATGGCGAGCGAGAGCGGGAGATCGGTCTGGCGCGCGAAGGTGAAAATCTCCTGCGGCTGGCCGTCCTCCGTCACGCGGATGTCTTCCTGCCTGAGCGTGGTGACAAAGCGTTTCTGCTTATCAACCGCCGTGAAGAGAATGTTGGTTAAGTCCGTCTCGACGCGTACCACTTCATCGTCCTGAAGCGTCACCTCGTCTTCTTTCGGCGAAGACTTCGGAGTCGGAGTTGTTTGCGGCTCTCCGCTGCGACGCGGGCGACTCGTGCCCTGCGGAGCAGTGGGCTCTTGCTGCGGTTGTTGCTGCGCGCTCGCTCCCGCAGAGAGCATCCCGCTCAACACCAGTGAAGCGATGAGCGTGAATGCAAGAACGCGCGTAATGTGGCCTTGGTAAAACATCTTCGTGAATCGTCTTACTTTTTAAGGCTATCCGAGATTGCCTTGTATTCCTTCCTGGTTTTCACTTTCAATCCGCTGCGATTGCCGGCGAGCTTAACTTCGATTTTGCGTTTGCTTCCATCGTACTTATCGTTCGTCGGCTTATAAGTCAGAAGGTAGGTCGCACGCAGCTCTTTCGAGATTCTGGTGAAAGCGCGCTCAAGCGCAAGGATGTCGCCGGTGAAAAAGGCCGAGCCGCCGGTCTCTTCACAGAGCTTCTGAAGATTACGATCACCGCTGTCTGCCACCATTCCGCTTTCGACGCCCGGCACTGTGCCTAAAAGTCCGGCCTTGGTAGAGATGGCAAAAATGGTCGTTTCGGTGCGCTGGGCAATATCAATGGCGTCGTTCAAGGTAGCACGGCTGTAGTTATTGTCGTCGCCGTCCGTGATGACGACCAGCACGCGGCGACCGGGAACGCTTCGCATCTTCTCATCGCAGAACTGCCAGACGGCGTCGTAAAAGAGCGTGCGATTTCCCGGCTTCTTGACGCTGTCAACGGCCTTGTCGAGCAGGTCTAGCCTGTCCGTGAAATCCTGCCTGAGCTTGATTTCGTGATCGAAAGTGACGAATGCCACACGGTCTTTGCGCAGGCGCGTCACCGTGTAAATAAAATTCTTGGCCGACTCCTGCTCAAATTTGAGCTTGCCCGCCACAGACCCCGAAGTGTCCATCAGGACGGCGACGTAGATGGGCTGGCTGTCTTTCTCGACCGTGAAACTGGAGAAGCCTCTGATCGCTTGTAGTTGATTATCCTCATAGATCAGAAAGTCATTCCTGGTCAGGTCAGAAACAGGCTGCTTCTTTTTATCCAGAACTGTGACCGGCAGGCGTACCTCGTTAATTCTGACGCGCTCAACATCACCTTGATCCTGAGCGGCAGGTGTTTGCGTCGGCTGCGGGTTCTGCTGAGAAAGGACAGCGGGCTGCGACCCGAAGAAGCCGCCAAAGAAACCGCTAAACGCGAGCGCCGCGATAAAGAGGAAACGATGAATAATAGGTCTCATAACTTATCGAACTTAAAATAGGGTGAAAACCGAAGCTTGAGTCTATCTTGACCAAAGGCTCGCGGTTTGGATGCCGGGCAATCGAAATGCCGTTGCCCTCTTCCGAAGAAGCGAAGAGGTAATAGTACAGCAATCGGGTGGAAAAGCGCATGCCGGGTTTCGGCACTCCAGGTCTTTTTGGCGAGTTCTTTTCGAGTGATGATACAATGCGCCTCCGGCTGGTCGTCTTTCCGGTTCGTCGGCTCTTGTCCTGCGCTCGCGTTCGGCGCTGAAAGCCGCTCTCTTCAATCGCTCCTGACTTAGTCGTTGATGGTGTCAGGAATCCAGCTTAAGGAGTATCCGGTGTCCCCGGAGATAATCTCGCATTACCGTATTATCGAAAAGCTCGGCACGGGCGGGATGGGCGAAGTCTATCTCGCCGAAGACACCAGACACGGGCGCAAGGTTGCTCTCAAGATTCTTCCCTCCCACGTCGTCAAAGACGAAAACAATCTGCTGCGCTTTAAGAAGGAAGCCAGCGCCATTCTCAAGCTCAATCACCCGAACATTCTGACCATCTTCGAGATTGGACAGGAAGACCCGGTTCAGTTTATCGCCACAGAGTTCATCAACGGCGAGACGCTGAGAGATTACCTCTGGCGCAACGAGTTGAAGATTGACGATGTGCTGGGCATCAGCATTCAGGTGGCGCGCGCACTCGAAGCCGCGCACGCCGAAGGCATCATTCACCGCGACATCAAGCCGGAGAACATCATGCTCCGCCATGATCGCGTCGGGCGCGACCGCCTCGTCAAAGTTCTGGACTTCGGCCTCGCCAAACTCACGGAAAAGCGTTCGTCAATCCACGACCCCGATGCCGTCACGATGCCTATTCACAACACGGAGCCGGGCACGGTGATGGGCACGACCGGCTACATGTCGCCAGAGCAGACGCGCGGGCTTGAGGTGGACGCGCGGACAGACATCTTCAGCCTGGGCATTGTGCTTTACGAGATGGTCGCACGACGCGCTCCGTTTGAAGGGCCAACCGACAGCCACGTCAAAGTCTCGATTCTCGACCACGAGCCGCCGCCGCTGGTGAGTAAGTCTCAGCGGTTGCCGCATCAACTGGAACGCATCGTCAAAAAGGCGCTGGCGAAGGATAAGGAGAAACGGTATCAGACCATCACAGACCTTAAGACGGATTTGGAGAACCTGAGAGACGAGCTGGACAGGGATGCCCTCGACCTCTCGGTCGCGCCGGAAAGTGACGCAGATGAAAACAATGATGGCAGGCGCGCGGCGGTTGCAACCGGAAAAGAATCCCGTGCGTCACGCACGGGCGACGCCCGTCCCGCGCCAACTATGTCGAGCGCCGAATACATTGTGGCCGGAGTCAGCCGGCACAAGACGGCAACGCTGCTGGTTATCGGCGCGCTCGTCCTCGTGGCCGCGGGCATTGTTTACCTGAGTAGAGGTGGCGGCAGCGCGGCGATCAATTCGGTGGCGGTCTTGCCTTTCGTCAACGACAGCAATGATCCGAACGCGGAGTATCTCTCCGACGGCATCACGGAAAGCATCATTAACAATTTGTCGCAGTTGCCACGCCTGAAGGTCATGTCGCGCAACGCGGTCTTCCGTTACAAGGGACAAAAGATTGACCCGCAGGAAGTCGGGCGCGGCCTTAACGTCGGCGCGGTGCTTACAGGCAGAGTCGTCAAGGTGGGCGAGAAGTTAATCATCCGGACAGAGCTCATCAATGTCGCCGACGGGTCGCAACTCTGGGGCGCAGAATACAACAACAGCATGTCGGACATCTTCACGGTGCAGGAGGAAATCTCCCGCAAGATTTTCGAGAAGCTCCGCGTGAAATTGACGGGCGAAGATGAAGAGCGATTGGCGAAGCGTTATACGAACGACACGGAGGCTTATCAGCTTTACCTCAAAGGGCGTTACTTCTGGAACAAGCGCGGCGAAGCCAGCCTCAGAAACGGCATCAGGTATTTCAAAGAGGCGGAAGAGAAAGACCCGAATTACGCGCTCGCCTATTCCGGCCTCGCGGATTCCTACGCGCTGCTCTGCGACATCGGCGCGGTCCCTCCCCTTGAGGATATGCCGCACGCCAAACAGGCCGCCGCGCGCGCTCTCGAAATTGACCCTAACTTGGCCGAAGGCTACACCTCACGCGCCTTCGTCAAGCTCGCCTACGACTGGGACTGGCGCGGCGCGGAAGCCGATTTTCGCCGCGCGCTTGAGCTGAATCCGAAATACGCGACCGCCCATCAATGGTACGCCTCTTACCTAACGCAGATGGGAAAGTATGACCTCGCGCGGCGCGAGATCGAGCAGGCGCAACAACTCGACCCGCTCTCGCCCATCATCAGCGCGAATTCCGGCCTCTATCTTTATTACGCGCACAAGCACGACGAAGCCATTGGGCAATATCAAAAGACGCTTGAGATAGATCCCCGGTTCGGCGTCGCGCACTACTATCTCGGGCTGGCCTACCTGCAAAAGAAGGAGTATGACAAATCAATCGCGGAGTTTAAGACGGTGCTGAACGCTTCAGGCGACGCTGCTACGACGGCGAAGGATGAACTGGACGGAAGCCATCTGGAATCGGTTGCCGCGCTCGCTTACGCTTACGCTTTGTCGGGGAGACGCGCCGAAGCTCAAAGCCTGCTGGGCAAGATGATCGAGCTATCGAAACGCCGCTACGTCTCGCCGCTCTACCTGGCGACCGTCTACAC
This sequence comes from uncultured Acidobacteriota bacterium, assembly GCA_963811065.1. Taxonomy (GTDB): domain Bacteria; phylum Acidobacteriota; class Blastocatellia; order Pyrinomonadales; family Pyrinomonadaceae; genus QHXM01. The sequence goes on along the minus strand of CAWEPR010000004.1, from coordinate 166,811 downwards.
GGGGCTGGGGGATAAAGATCAGGCCATCGAACAACTCAACAAGGCTTACGACAACAGGCATCCGGGTCTGGTTCTCATCCGAGTCGAGCCGCTGTTTGATACCTTGCGCGACGATCAGCGTTTTCAGGAACTCCTGCGACGCTTTGAGCCGATTCCGTGAATCGAAGGAGAGAAGGAATAGGTAGGATTAACAAGTACCTTGCCAGCCCCGGAGGGGCAGCATATCAGTAGCCCATCACGTCAGTGCTGGGTTCACAGCCATCGCAAATTTATAAGCCCCGGAGGGGCGGCATAATATGTCGCCCCTCCGGGGCTTAATTATACATTCGATGCCTGTTCCCATGACTGACGTGATGGGCTACTGCTATTCCGCCCCTGCCGGGGCCAGGTGTTAATGCTGCTTCCCGCTTGATTGAACTCACGTTATCTTGCTAATCCTGTCTATTGCTCTGAGCCACAGGGCGGAGCGGTGTTTCTGGCGTATGGCACGTTGTAGATTTCCTGAAATCTGGTGGATAGTTTCTGATAATGATGGATGGTGGCGCAGATTGCCGGGTCTACCTTGATCGTCTTGATAATTCCAACGGGAAGACGGTGCTCATTAACCTCAGCATCATTTAGCACGTCGCGTATCCATATCTCTTTCACCTGCCCGCCAAATTCATCTTTGATCTGTCTGTAAACTTCCGGGTCTACCTCGCCGGAATCTCCGACCAAAACGAAACTCCGACCGGGAAATCTCTGCATCAGCTTTCTGATCTCTTTCACCTTGTGGTTAAAAGTGTTGCCGAGCGAGCCGACGATGCTGTCTATCAGAATCTCCCTTGTATCCTCTGCGAGAAAATTCTTCGGGTGGTAGGTCAGATGGAAAGAGCCTTTCGGGAATTCGTCGTCTCCTTTAGTCAGGAACTCGTGAAGCGGCCTGTACAACTGCCACGGCCCGCCGGAAACATAATGAAAAGAGGCGTCATTCCAATTATCCCTGTACATTTTCGCCATGCCCGCCGCAGGCTCAAACTCCCGGCAGAGTGTGCGCCTCAGCACTTCGTCTTTATCACCGGGAACTATCGTCACCTTGATGGTGTCGTCAATGTCGGAGATGACGGACACTCCTTCGGGTTCAATTAACCTGACCTCACCTCTCCCGTTATGACCCTCCGACACGACCTTGAAAGTCAGCCACCGGGACGAGCCTTGAGCGTCTAAGAGTTGACGCCCCTTCTCTTCTGATAATTCTATATCACGCTCAATCAGCCCGTTGAGATCGCTTTTGGGGAAGTCGTATTTCTCTTCATCCGGGTCGGAATCAAATTCGATTGTGACTGCCTGTCCCGACCGGCTGTCATCCGTGAACTCATGTGAACGTGAGACGAGGGTGCTCATGTCAGGCTGCTCACAGTGAATCAGCCTTTGCACCACTCCCGCGATCAAATCATCCGGCAGTCGCCGCTTCTGGTGAACCCGCCCGCGCACGGGGATGACCCACTTGCCGTCTTGCCTGTAGCCATAGGTCGAGTAAACGGTCGCCTCGATTTCGCCGTCGTGAGTGAAGTCGTTCACCCTTTCGACAATGCCTGCCTCTCCGGCGTTGAAGATAGCTTTAACTTTGTCGGCGACCCCCGAAGCCACGCCTTCAATCGGGGCTTTCAAGCCTTTGGTAACTTTTGAAATTTCCGAAAATATCTTGAAAGGCATTTCGCTCTCCTCCTCTTTGTGCGAGGGGCAGGTTTATATCAGTAAAGCGGGTTTGACGCTACGAGTTTTCTGCGAGGCTGGCGGAAGGTTATGCGCTCTGCGAACTGTCTCAGCCGTGACGCTCTAATTCGCCAAGGAGTTTTGTCAGGTCATCAGGAAGCTGCGCGGTGAAGCGCAACGGTTCATCTGTGCGCGGATGACGAAAGGCGAGCTGTTCGGCATGTAGGAACTGGCGTTTGATAGCGTTGATGCGGGCGCGCACCTGAGCATCCTGCACAGTCTTGTCACGTCCATCGCCATAGACCGCGTCGCCGACGACCGGATGCTTCAGCCATTGAAGATGCACCCTGATCTGGTGCGTTCGTCCAGTTTTAATCTCCACATCGAGCAAGGTGAATCGCTCAAAACGCTGCCGCACGCGATAGAGCGAAAGCGATGGGCGGCCGCCACGCACGACCGCCATGCGCGTGCGGTTGCGCGGGTCGCGCGCAATCGGCTGGTCAATCGTCCCGCTCTCCTCCGCGACGTGACCGTGAACGAGCGCGACGTATGACTTGAAAACTTCGCGGGCGCGAAACTGGTCTGCCAGCTTTTCATGCGCGGCTTCGGTCTTGGCGACCATGATGAGGCCGGACGTATCGCGGTCTAAGCGATGCACGATACCGGGGCGAGCCTTCCCCGCGCGCATCGAGAGTTGCTGGAAATGAAATGCAAGGGCGTTGACGAGCGTCCCTGAAGAGATGCCCGCTGCCGGATGGACAATCATCCCGGCGGGCTTGTTGACCACTACCAGGTCGTCGTCTTCGTAAACGATTTCGAGGGGAATGTTTTCAGGCGCGAACTCCGTAGAGGCAAGCGGGGTTAGTTCAACTTCGATCTCGTCCGCGGCGCGCAGCTTGTACGAAGGCTTAATTATTCGCCCTCCGACCAGCACGTCGCCGTCTTCGATTAGCCGGTGAATACGGGCGCGGCTCCAATCATTGATGCGAGCGGCGAGATAGGAGTCGAGACGCGTGCCCGCATCTTCTCCGGCGACGAGGAACGTGAGAATTAAGGCTTCCCCTTCCGGCGCTTCCGTGCTCATCGGTGGAGTTACGTGACTCATGCCCGCGCCGTATCCGGTGTCCGCGAGACTTTCTCCGGCTTTTCATCTATGCGCCGCCAGCGCCGGATGAGAAAGATAAGACCGACGATGCCGACAATCAGGCTCAACATCTGCGAGGTCGAGAGACCTGTCAGCGTCGTTAGTCCCAAAATGTCGCCGCGCGGGTCGTCGCGGAAAAACTCTATGGTGAAGCGCATCACGGCATACAGCACGGCGTAGAAAAGTATGACCTGCCCGCTGAAACGCTTGCGGCGGTGGAGCCAGATGAGAAAGAAGAAGACCAGAAGTGCTCCGAAAGATTCGTAAAGCTGCGTCGGGTGAAGATGAACGTCGAGCGGAACGCCCGTCACCTCGTGCCCGGCCTGCGTAAACTCCACGCCCCAAGGCATCGTGGTCGGCTTGCCCCAGCAGCACCCGGCGGCAAAGCAGCCCTGACGCCCGATGGCGTTGCCAAGTGCAATGCCCGGCGCGAACGCGTCCGCAGTTTTCCACCAGGGCAACTTGTAACGACGAATCAGAAAATATCCGGCGATGACAGCGGTGATGAAGCCCCCGTAAAAGACTCCGCCAGAGCGCAGGAAATCGAGCGAGATGAGCCGCATCGGGTCTTCGCGATACTCCGGCTCTGTGAAGAGCATCAGTACCTTTGAACCGACAATCGCCGCGAGCAGTATCCACAAGCCGAGATCGTATACGCGCTCGCGCGGTAATCCATCACGCGCCCCGAGCCGTGCGGCAATGAGAATCGCGGAGAGAAACGCCAGCGCCAGCAGCACGCCGTAAGTGTTGATTGGGAAATTGCCGATGCGAAAAATTTCAGGGTACATAATGAACAGCAGGAGTCAGGAGTCAGAAGGGAAGCGATTGCTTCGAGTCAGCTTGTGCTGGCTTCCGACTTCGCATTTGCGACCTCCGCATTTTTCTTTCGTCGTTCGCTCCTGCCCGTCACGAACATATCGTAGACGAGGAGAAACGCGCCCGCGCAGATGCTCATGTCGGCGACGTTAAAGACAGGCCAGTGATAAGAGTTGTAATGAAGCAGAATGAAATCTATCACGTGGCCGAGACGCGCGCGGTCAATTAAATTGCCGGTGATGCCCGCGAGCAAGAGCGCGCACGCGCCCAACATGCGGTCGTCCGAGCGCACGGTGCGGAAGAAGTAAATGAGAACGGCGATGGCCGCAGCAGTCGCCAGCACGACGAAGAACCAGCGCCCGAAAGAGCCGCCTTCCTGCAACTGCCCGAAGGCGATGCCGGGATTTTCCGCATAGACCAGATCGAGAAAGCCGTTGATGACGGTGACGGAGTCGCCGCCACGAAGCGCCTTGACAGCCCACGCCTTCGACGCCTGATCCACGAGAAAGATGCCGAGCGCACCGAAGAGATATGCCATGCGCCACGCAATTCGTCGCTCGCTCACGCCGTTTCCTCCCGCTCAATCTCGGAGAGAGCTTCAACGCAACGCTCACAGGCGGTCGGGTAACGCGCCGATTCGCCGACGCGCGTTGAGTAGTTCCAGCAACGCTCGCACTTCTCGCCCGCGGCGCGTTCGACGCTGACCTCTACCTTGCTCTCAGTTAAAGAATCCGTCGCTTGCTGAACGTTCACCTGAGAAACGATAAAGAGATAGCGAAGCTCGTCTCTGTAATGCTGAAGCAACTCGTAGGTCGCTCCGCTGGCTGAAATGTTGACGCGCGCTTCAAGTGAACTGCCGATGACCTTGCTGGCGCGCTCATGCTCAAGCACCTGCAACACCGTGTCACGAACGTGAAATAGCTCAGTCCAGCGTTCGATGAGTTCGCCGTCACTCTCCTTGCGCGCCTGCGGAAACTCTGCGAGGTGAACCGATGCGGCGCGCGCCTCATCGCCTGCCTGCGGTAAGTTCTCCCAGATTTCATCCGAGGTGAAAACGAGAATAGGCGCAAGCATGCGTGCCAGCGCGTCCGCGATTCGGTAAAGCGCAGTCTGCGCTGACCGCCGCGCCTGACTTCGCGGCGCAGCCGTGTAGAGCCGATCTTTGATGATGTCGAAGTAACGCGCCGAGAGCGTCACGGTCGAGAAGTTGTAGAGCGCGTGGTAGACGGTGTGAAACTCGTAAGCCTTGTAAGCCGCACCAACCTGCGCCGCGACTTCGTCGAGTTTCGCCAGCGCCCAGCGGTCTATCTCAAGCATTTCATCTTCGGGAACGCTATCGCGCGCCGGGTCAAAACCGGCGAGATTGCCGAGCGCGAAGCGCGCCGTGTTACGCATCTTGCGATAGGCGTCCGAGGCGCGCTGAAGGATTTCGTCCGAGCAGCGCACGTCCTCCTGATAGTTTGACGATGCCACCCAGAGGCGCAGGATTTCCGCGCCGGAGTCCTTCACCACCTCGTTTGGCGAGATGCCCGTGCCCTCGGACTTCGACATCTTCAAGCCCTGCACGTTAATCACCCAGCCGTGCGTGATGACCGATTTGTACGGCGCTTGATTTCCCGCGGCGAGTCCCACCATCAGGCTGGAGTTGAACCAGCCGCGATACTGGTCGCCGCCTTCAAGATAAACGTCCGCGGGCCACTTCAGATTCTCACGTTGTTTGAGCACCGCGATGGACGACGAGCCGCTGTCGAACCACACGTCCAGAATGTCTGTTTCTTTCGTCCATTCAACACCGCCGCAGTTGCGACACTTGTATCCTTCGGGCAACAAATCAACAGCCTCGCGCGCGTACCAAGCGTCAGCCGTCTCACGCTCGAAGATATCCGCGACGTGATTAACCACCGCCGGGTCAGCGACAGCCTCATTGCAGCCTGAACAGTAGAACGCAGGGATAGGCACGCCCCATACGCGCTGGCGCGAGACGCACCAATCCGGGCGACCCTTGAACATATTCCGCATCCTGTCCACGCCCCAGGCAGGAATCCACTCCACATTCTCAATCTCGCGCAATGCGCTTGCGCGCAAAGAATCGGAGGGTGCTTCCTCTTCGTTCTCCGCAAAGTTATCCGTGAAGTTGGAGCGGTCACGCCCGTCCTCATCCTTTTCGACGACCGTGTGCCGAACGGAAGCGGACAAGTCCATAGAGATGAACCACTGCGGCGTCGCGCGGAAGATAACGGGGTTCTTGCAGCGCCAGCAATGCGGGTAGCGATGCTCATAATCTTCCGTGAAGAGCAGAACATTCTGCTCGCGCATGAAATCCACTATCTTCGGATTAGCTTCAAAGACGCGCTGGCCTGCGAAATGCTCGACCTCGCTCATAAACCTTCCGGCGTTATCCACCGGACAGTAAATCTCAAGCCCGTAGCGCTTCCCGATAACGAAGTCGTCATGGCCATGACCGGGCGCAGTGTGTACCAGTCCGGTTCCGGCTTTGCCCGTCACCTTCGTGTCGCGTGCGTCCTTCACGTCGAGTTCCGTCTCGGCATCGGCCTCGCCGCCGAGCGTGACGTGCTCGCCGACCATCACAAGGCTGGGGCGGTCGAGCCACGCATGCCGACATTCAAGACGGTCGAGTTTTGAGCCGGGAAAGCGTGCCAGCACCACGGGCGCGATTGCGTCACCGTTCGCGTCGCGTTCACCGAGACCGCAAAGGCTGGCGACCGCGCCGACGAGTTCGCTGGCGACCACATACACTTCATCGCCGTTCTCTATCGCCGAATATTCAAAATCAGGATGAACGGTGATGCCTAGATTCGCGGGCAGCGTCCACGGCGTCGTCGTCCAGATGAGAAAGAAGACTTTGCGCCCCGCGAGCGCTTCATCAATCTGCGCGGGGTCGCTCGCGAGCGGAAACTTCACATAGACGGAAGGACTCCTGTGCTGCTTGTATTCGACTTCTGCTTCGGCCAGCGCCGTCTGGTCGTGAATGCACCAGTAGACGGGACGCGCTCCCTTGTAAACGTAGCCGCGCTCGATAAAGCGTCCGAAGAGTCTTGCCGTCTCGGCTTCGTAGCGGTTCGACATGGTGAGATACGGATTATCCCACTCACCCAAAATGCCGAGACGTTGAAAATCTCTTGTCTGGCTCTTCAAAGATTTCGCGGCGTGCTCGCGGCAGGCGCGGCGAAAGCTATTGATGGAGAGGTCAGACTTTTTCTTGCCTTTCTTATCGAGGTCACGTTCGACGTGCTGCTCAATCGGCAGGCCGTGACAGTCGTAGCCGGGAACGTAGGGCGCATCAAAGCCCATCATCGAACGCGATTTGACGACGAGGTCTTTCAGGATTTTGTTGAGCGCCGTGCCCAGATGAATGTCTGCGTTGGCGTAGGGCGGGCCGTCGTGGAGGACGAACTTTTCGCGCCCCGCGCGTGCGCGCTGGATCATTTCATAGAGACCCATCTCCGTCCATTTCTTCAAGCGCGCGGGCTCACTTTGGGCGAGGTTGGCCTTCTGCGCGAACGCGGTCTTCGGCAGATTGACTGTTCTTTTCAAATCGAGCGGTGTTTCAGTAGACATAATCGAATCCCGTGTCCAAGGTCTAAAGTCCAAAGTCTAAAACTAAAAGTCCCAAATCCAAAGTCAATCCTTGGACATGGGACTTTGAACTTTGGACTTTGGACTGGAGTTAACCGATGAACATCTCATCTTCTCCGTAGGTTTGATTAACGGGCTTCGGCGCGGGCGCAACGAGAACTTCGAGGCCACGGCGGAAGCCCGCCATAATCGCCGCCAGTTCGCGCGCCGGTTGAATCACCTTATTGCGGATGAAGGTGGTGGTCGTCGTCACCTGCTGGTGTGTCTTGTCTATCGTGCTACTGACGAGCGCCACCTTGTCGCGCGCCGTTTCAGCCGTCTCGCCGACGAGTTGTTTTAGCTCGCGCACCTCATCCTTGATGATTCCGACTGACTCGGAGAAGTGCATCGTGGCTGTCGAGAGATGCCCCGACATGGTGTTGATCTGCTCTGCGATCTCTTTGCCCTGGACGGCGATCTGCTTGCCCTGCTCGCTCAGTTCCGTGACCTTCTTCAAGATTGGCTCGGTGCGCTCTTCCAGCCGGGCAACCGTTTTGACGGCGCGGCCAACGAGCATGGCAATGACGATCATCGCAATCGCAATCACGACAAACGCGACGGCGATCACCACCATCACCCAGAACATCGGATCATTTAGATTCATAAGAATTTTTGATTTTTGATTTTGATTTGCGATTGGATAAGGATAGAAAGTTTTTAATTCATTCCGCCTTATCCAATCAAAAATCGCAAATCAGAAATTGAAAATACCCTAGCTCAGGTCTCCTTGCGGAGGATAGGTCGGCTTGGCTTCGGAAGCGCCGGAAAGCTCTGTTTTCCGTTTCTCTTCGTTGTAAGCCTGTTTCCCGGCTTCGATAGCAGCGGAGAATTGCCCGCGTTTTTGTGAAGCCGCGTCGCGCGCGCCGCCAACCCAGTCAGTTGCTTTGTCGCGCACCGTTCCATAATAGTCACCGGCTTTGTCGCCGACGAATGAAGCCGCCTCGCGCGATTTATCAATGCCTTTGCGCGTCACGTCAGCGATGTCGCCGCGCAATTCCGAGCCGGGTTTCGGCGCAAACAGCAGGGCAATAATAGCGCCGATGCCGCCACCGATGAGTAGATAAGTGAGACGGGTCGAAACATCAGACCCTCCACGCCTGTCGTCGTTTTCCATAAGAGATTCCTTTCTCCTGGTCGAAGCTTTTGGCTTCGACGAACGTTTAATAGCGAGAGAAATTACAGTCAGAATATAGCACAAGAACGGTAACGGAAAAAGAAGTGATGAGTAATGAGTGATGAGTGATGAGTAAAAGCAAGAAATTGTCTTCCACTCATCACTCATTACTCATCACTCATCACTGTTTTTCTGGTATTCGAGCAGCTTCCTGTAAAGCGTCTTGCGTCCGATGCCGAGGGCGCGGGCGGCGCGCGTCTTGTCGTTTCCGGTGTAGTCGAGCGTGGCTTCGATGGCGCGACGCTCAATCTCGTCAATCGTTGAGGGGACGTTGATTTCCAGCTGGATTGCGCGGCCTTCGCTGGCGGCCTCGATGCGCTCGCGCCTGACCTGCGCGCGCTCGTCCGTCACACGCTTGCTGATGGCTTCGGGAAGATCGTCCAACTCGATGCTGCGCCCGGAGGCGATGATGACGGCGCGCTCGACGGCGTTCTCAAGCTCGCGCACGTTGCCCGGCCAGTCGTATTCAACGAGCGCGTGCAAAGCATCCTTAGAGATGCCGGAGATAAAGCGCCCCGTCTTCTGTTTGTAGTGTTCGATAAAGTGTATGACGAGCGGGTGAATATCTTCAGGGCGCTCGCTTAAGGAAGGGAGGTGAATCGGGAAGACCGAGAGACGATAGAAGAGGTCGCGGCGGAATGTCCCGAGTTCGACGGCGCGCTCAAGGTCAACGTTTGAGGCAGCGATGACGCGCACATCCGTCTTCAGCACTTCGCTGCCGCCGACGCGCGTAAACTCACCGTCCTGAAGAACACGAAGCAAGCGCACCTGAGCAGAAAGGCTCATCTCACCGATTTCGTCCAGAAAGAGCGTGCCGTCGTTGGCTTCCTCAAACCGCCCGCGCCGACGAGAGCGTGCATCCGTGAACGCGCCCTTTTCGTGGCCGAAGAGTTCCGATTCGAGCAGGGTTTCTGGAATCGCGCCGCAGTTGAGCTTGATGTAGGGCTGGTCTTCGCGGCCAGAGTTGAAATGAATCAGGTTGGCGATTAGTTCTTTGCCCGTGCCGGATTCGCCCTGAATGAGCACGGAAGTCTGCGTGTCGGCGACGGTCAGAGCAAGCTCGATGGCGCGGCGGATGGCCGGAGCCTGCCCGATGATGCGGTCTTCGGCATGACGTTCGTGCAAGGCGCTTCGGAGTCGCATCACTTCCGCCGAGAGCTGGTCGCGCTCAAGCGCCGTGCCGATCTGGTCTGCGATGCCTTCGACGAGCGAGACTTCGTGATTCTCGAAACCTTCGCGCGCCCCGCCCCAAACGAAACCGAGCAGCCCGAAGGTCTGTCCGCCTATGCGAACGGGAGCGACGAGCGCCGCGCGCCCGCCGAGCGTCGCATTGAAGACCAGACGAATCGGAAACGGTAAGTCTGAATCCAGCAGGCGCAAAGTTTTCCCCTGCGCGACCACCTCCATCATCGCGGGATACGCCGTGATGTCCAATGATTGACCGTGCGCGTTGATTAGCCCCTGCACGGCGTCAATCGAAGCGTGCGGCGCGGCTTTGAAAGCGGCCAGGCTGATGCGCCCGCCCGCCGGGTCGAGCACGCCGAGCGCACCGTAGTCGGCACCGACGAGCGCGATGGCGCGCTCCAACACAAGCTGCGTGACTTCGCCGAAATCCGAGCGCGCATTCAAGACGTTGGCGATTTCCAGCAACGCTTCTGTCGTTTCAGCTTCGCGCTGCTTGCCCGTGAAGAGCCGCGTGTACTGGTAGCCGACCGCGATGTGTCGCGCGATGGATTGAAGGAAAGAGACTTCATCGTCAAGCCACGTGCGCGGCGCGCGTGTGTTGTGCAATCCGAGAAGCCCCAGCACATCGCCGCCGAGAATCACAGGCACGACAAGGAGCGAACGCGTCCCCAGACTCGCCGCCAGAAAACGCACTTTGTGATCCAGGCCGGGTGCAGAAGTGTCGTCCAGTCGAATCGGCTTGGTCAGGTCAACGTGTTCCGAGAGTTGGCGCAGGTCAATCGGAATCGCCGTGCCTTCGCTCGAAGGCACATCGTCTGAGGCGCGCCATTCGTGGCTGATGCGAAGCTCCGTCTCCGAGGCAAGCTGAATCACATCGCAGCGATCCGCATTCATCATCCGCCCCAACTCCTTGACGACCGCGCGCAGGAATCTATCCAGATCAATGCTGGCGGGAAGCTCAAGCGCGAGGCGATCAATAATCGCTTCGCGCGCTTCGTGCATCTTGATCTTTCGTTCGAGCGAGAGTGATTCGGCAGTGATAGACATAATAGGCAGATGCTGGATGTCAGATGTTAGCTACTGGTTGAAACTGCTATCTAACATCTGGCATCCGTTTTTTGTGTGCGGATGATAGCGAACCGCGCGCCAAGTTGCAAAGTAAGCAACTAAGGCGCGCGGTGCTGGAGAACCGGAGATATTGATGATGATGGCGGATGTTTACTGCTGTAGTTGTGCGACCTGCTGCGGCAGGAGGCGAAACTCGACGCGAGCTTCTTCCGGCGTCAGCAGCGGGTGGAAATTCTTGCCGTAGCGCCCGGTGATGATGCGAACGTAATTCTGCGTTTCGTTGTAGGGCGGAACGCCGTTGTATTTATCAACCGCGCCTTCACCTGCATTGTAACCGGCGAGCGCAAGCGAAACGTTTCCGTTGAATCTCTTCAAGAGCCAGCGCAGGTACTTTGTTCCCGCTTCAATGTTGGAAGCCGGGTCGTGCGCATCCATGCAGCCGAAACGCTTGGCCGTCGGAGGCATCAATTGCATCAGCCCCTGCGCGCCGACATATGAGCGAGCGCGAACTTTATATTTCGATTCCTGCCAGATAACGGCATGAATGAAGCGGGGGTCAACGCCGTGACGCTCGCCTGCGCGAAAGATGATGAGATCGAGTTCGCGGTCGCCGGATGTAGGCACGTCCGCAGGGATATACTCAGGATCAGGCGTAACAACGGTGGTGGAAACTTCTGTCGCCTGAACGGCAGGCGCGTAAACACGATTGAAAATCAGACCAGTTAAATTAGCAAAAAGGAAAAAAGCGATAACTGCAAAAGGAGCGAACTTAAAAGAGCGAAAGTGGGGAACAAATCGGGTCAGGTTCATCTATATCAATTCTCCATGTGAGCGATGGCTTCAAACCATCATGGCCGCGCATTAAGTGCGCAGGTTTTGGGGGCTACGCATGGCGAATTCGATTTACAAAGATCAGTTAATCGAAGTTCGGGAGTAAGATGGGTAAAGTTACTTTTCGGTTGCTTGAAGCGCACCAAAAAGGTCCGGTAAAGTATTGATTTTGTATGTACTTAATCCGACCGAGGATAAGTCCCTTAGCGGCACGACTTCACTCCTTATTCATTCAAGATGAGCGAGGTTTCAAAGCGCTCACTTCATCTTCACGTACCCGTTTGGTACGAATATTATTACGGTTAATGTATGCTTCAATTTGATTGTTTGAAGTTGATTCGCTTTCGGTAAGAAGAGAGCATCGAGAGAGATTAAAAGCACACAGTCTTGGTTGACTTGTCGTGCGCAAACACATAACCTCACGCGAGCTAGTCCAACCGTCAAAAGAGAGTCCTGAAATTCAAAAATAACCGGACACCTTAGAAGCGTGGCTTCTTTTCTTAGTCCGTTTGGTTTACCGGAGGTTCTTGATGAAAGAGAGGCTCGCTCCAATCTTCGCGTTCATTCTGTTGTTGGCGCTTTTTACTTCAATTCTCCCACAAGCCTCGTCTGGCAATCACAAGAGCGTTGATTCGGCGCGCGAGCAAAAAATCGCGCAGGCTGCCGAAGGCTTGCGCGAGCAACTCATCGCGCAGCGCAGAGACTTTCACATGCACCCGGAACTCTCCAACCGCGAAGAAAGAACTTCGCGCATCGTCGCGGAACGCCTGCGCGCGCTCGGTCTCACGGATGTGAAAACAGGAGTGGGCAAATACGGTGTGACGGCGCTGCTCAAGGGCGCTCGTCCCGGTGCGGTCGTCGCCGTGCGCGCAGACATGGACGCGCTGCCGATTCAGGAAACGAACGATGTGCCGTACAAGTCGCAGGTCGCAGGTGTGAAGCACGCCTGCGGGCATGACGCGCACACGACTGTCGGGCTAGGCGTGGCGGAAGTTTTGAGCAAACTGCGCGGAGAAATTTCCGGCACGATTAAATTCATCTTTCAGCCCGCCGAAGAAGGCGCACCCGCTGGTGAAGAGGGCGGCGCGCGCCTGATGGTTAAAGAGGGAGCGATGGATAACCCGCGCCCCTCTGCCATCTTCGGACTCCACACTCTGCCGTCAATCGAGGCCGGACAGATTGCTTATCACTCCGGGCCTGCGATGGCTTCATCCGACCGCTTCTTCATTACCATTCACGGCAAGAGTTCACATGGAGCGCAGCCGCACACGGGTATTGATGCCATCGTGGTTGCAGCCGAGTGCATCACCGCTCTCCAGACAGTGCGCAGCCGACGTATTGATCCGCAGGAGCCGCTGGTCATTTCCATCGGCCTGATTCAGGGAGGCCGCCGCAATAACATCATCGCCGATGAGGTGAAGTTGGAAGGGACGATGCGGACTTTGAATGAAGATGTCAGACAGCGCGCGCAAATCTTGATGAAAGAGACGCTGGCAAACATCACGGCGGCTTACGGCGCGACATTCGATCTCAAGTTTGAAGAGAACGCTGCCGTGACCTTCAACGAACCCCGGCTCGTTGATGAGACGCTGCCGACGATTCGTCGCATTGTCGGGGACCAGAACACCCTCTCCATTAAACCGTTCATGCCAGCGGAAGACTTCTCTTATTTTCAGAAAGTCTCGCCGGGCTTCTACTACTTTCTCGGCGTGGGGAATCGCGCGCGCGGAATCAGCTCCCCCTGGCACACGGCGGATTTCGACATTGACGAAGAAAGTCTGGTGGTTGGCGTGAAAGTGATGTCGAATGTTCTGCTTGATTACTTAGATCGGCACGCAGGCAAATGAGATTTGGTAGGAGCAGCGAAAATAATGACACAAGATGAAAAGGCATCTGATGCGACTCCGGTCGTTGGAGCGGAAACGGATGTCTCTCCGCTTGGGCGTGAAGGCGTGAAGCCAATACATGAGCGCACGGCTGACGAAGACGTGGACGTGGTCAACTGGAATCGCATCGCGGCGAGCGACGAGTTCAAGCAGCTCATCAAGGCGAAGCTGAAGTTCATCATCCCGGCCACAATCTTCTTCATCGTTTACTACTTCGCGCTGCCCGTGCTGGTTGGCTACGCGCCGGAGTTGATGAACCGAAAAGTTATCGGTTCAATTAACGTCGCGTATTTGTTTGCGCTCTCGCAGTTCTTCATGGCATGGGTCGTCGCGCTTCTCTATGTGCGGGCGGCGAGCCGCCATGACAGGATGGCTCGCGAGGTTGTTGAAGAGAGCATCAAGAAAGGAAGAGGGGAATAAAAGCGCATGTCAACTTCGCTCTTGATGTTTCTCGGCTTCGTCGCCGTGACATTAGTGATTACTTACTGGGCTGCGCGCCGCTCGCAGGGAGCGAACGCCTATTTCGCTGCGAATCGCCAGATTACGGGCTGGCAGAACGGGCTGGCCGTCGCGGGCGATTACATGAGCGCCGCTTCGTTTCTCGGCATCGCGGGGCTGATTGCCTTCAATGGCTACGACGGCTTCATGTACTCGGTGGGCTTTCTCGTCGCCTACCTGACGGTGCTTTTAATCGTGGCCGAGCCGCTCAGAAACGCTGGCAAGTACACGATGGCGGACGTTTTGGCTTATCGTCTCAGCCCGCGACCCGTGCGCTCAATGGCGGCTTTAAGCACGCTCACGGTCTCGACCTTCTACATGATCGCGCAGATGGTCGGCGCGGGCGCGTTAGTCAATCTGCTGCTTCCCGGTGTGGGCTTCAGCACGGCTGTGGTCGGCGTTGGTATCTTGATGATCGTCTATGTCGTCTTCGGCGGGATGCTGGCGACGACGTGGGTGCAGATTATCAAGGCCATCCTGTTGATGTCTGGAACGCTCCTGCTCAGCATTCTTGTGCTGGGGCATTTCGGTTTCAACTTCGGCAGGTTCTTCGACGCCATCAGCCACGTCACCTATCACGACAAGACGGGCGCTGAGGTGACGAAGAATTTTCTACAGCCGGGACATTACTACTTCGGGGCGAACAAGCCCTACGGCGTGATTGACCTCATCTCGCTCTGCATGGCGCTGGTCTTCGGCACAGCCGGGTTGCCGCATATCCTCGTGCGTTTCTACACAGTGCCGGACGCGAAGACGGCGCGCACGAGTGTCGTCTGGGCGATGTTCCTCATCGGCGCGTTCTACATTATGACGACGTTCTTAGGCTTTGGCGCAGCAACCATTGTGGGCCGAGACGCGATTGGGGCGAACAACAACATGAGCGCGCCGCTGCTGGCGAAGTTTTTGGGCGGCGACATCTTCTTCGCCTTCATCTCGGCCATCGCGTTTGCGACTATCTTAGCGGTCGTCGCAGGTCTGACCATCAGCGCGTCAACCTCTTTCGCGCACGACTTCTGGACAAACGTGATTCACAAAGGCACGGAGCGCAAGCCCGGCGAAGAAGTGCGTGTGGCGCGCGTCACGGCCTGTGTGGTCGGCATCGTGAGCATTCTGCTCGCCATTCTGCTTGGTCAATCCATCAACGTCGCGTTTCTGGTCGGGCTGGCATTCGCCGTGGCGGCGTCGGCGAATCTGCCCGTCATCGTGCTTTCGCTCTTCTGGAAACGCTTTAACACGAAGGGCGCGGTCTTAGGATTGGCTACGGGGCTGGCTTCTTCCATCATCCTGATTCTGATTAGCCCCAGCATTATGACTGTTGACCCGCCGGGGGTGGCAGGCGCAGCGCGCCATCTGATTCAACGCCCACCCATCTTCCCGCTGGAGAATCCCGGCATCATCAGCATCCCGCTCGGCTTTCTGGGGGCTGTCATCGGCACTTTGCTGGGACGCGAGCCAGAGGCGGAAGCCAAATTCGCGGAACTGACCGTCAGGGCAAATACAGGGCTGGGAGCGGAGAAATAAGGCAAAGTGAGGCGTGAATTCGACATAATCTGACGATTTTAGGCTTTAAGCGTCAATGATTACGTTCTAATCACGCCGTCTTACGCTCTAATCATCCGTGATTATGTCATAGATTGGCGTGCTTAAGGCGTAATCACGCATCACTAGGTTCTCGTCATCCATCACTACGTTCTAGTGACGCATCACTAAGCCCTAGTCATCAATGGTTATGCCTTAAGACTGCACGCTTTGGTCATAATCATGGCGTCTTAGCCTCTAATCACACGGTCTTCCGACGTATTCCACCTTAAATTATTTGATTTTCGCCAAACTTTTGCCTTTTTCTCCTCCTTTTTCCCTAAATCGTTCAACACCTCAAGAATTCCTCAAGTCTCGTCTTTTACACTCCTGACAGTTCCGGCGTTGAAAAGCGCGCCGGAACCCGCACCGAAAACCTCGCTCTTTTTACGGCAGTAATCCGAACAGATTTTCCAGCACTTGCTTGACTTGGCGGGAATGGGAGAACGGCTTATGCAGGTAAAGGAGATCAGAGAGTGTGGTGTTTACGCGCTTCCTGATGGCAGGGAAGTTATCGCGCACAGTGGCGGCAAACGTGGTTTTTTCAGGCTCTATGACCCGTTAGCCTGGAAATACGAGGGGCCGCCGATGTACGAAACGGACGAACGGGGAGTCATCACTTCGTCGGGCAGGCCGACTCCCTGGAGCGTCAAAGACTTGAAGGATGTGGGGCAGACGGCTCCGCAACGACACTGATTAGGACGCGCGGGCTCAAGCGAAAATTTGATTCCCCAGGCAAACCCTCATTGGCTCGTCTGAAAAATAAAGTCTCCAAAGGAGACCAAGAAAGAATCATGCAGATCATCCTCGATAAAATCACGACCCCCAACGAGCAGCCCCGCCTCTCGCGTGCGCGCCTGCTCAATATGCTTCACGGCAGCCTCAGCAATTGCACCTCGACCATCGTCAACGGTCGCGCGGGCACAGGGAAAACTCTGCTTGCTACGGATTTCGCGTATCGCTGCGGGCGGCGCGTCAGTTGGTATAAGGTGGATGCGGCGGACGGCGATCTTCAGGTCTTCTTCAAATATCTGGTCGAGAGCGTCCGGCAGTGGCGACCGTCTTTTGGGCAGGAAGCCCTGATGGCGATGGTCGAGACCGCCACGCTCGAAGATATCCCGATGCTCGCAGAGGCTTTCGTTTATGAACTGCTTGAGCAGAAAGGCGAGCCGCTTTTAATCGTCATAGACGACCTGCATCTGGTTTACGACGCCGAATGGGTCGTACCGTTCTTTCGTCGGCTGCTGCCGCTGCTGCCCGTCGAAGCTCACATGCTGATTACCGGAAGGAGTCTTCCACCTGCCCCTTTGTGGCGGATGCGCTCCAAGCAGACCCTGTGCGTGATTGAAGAGCCGACGCTCTCGTTCACAGAGCTTGAAGCGAAGCGACTCTTTGCTACCTATGGCTTGACCGAGGCGCAGGCGAGCGCCGCTTTGAAGCAGACGCGCGGGCGGGCCTCGACGCTTGATGCGATGGGGCGAGTCTTGAGTGAAGCGGAAAATGCGATTGCGAAAGAACAACTGATCGCCATCGGGCAGAAACTTCGGAAACGCCCTGTGCGACACCGGCACGGCTACGCTCTTTAAACAGACGAGAAACAATTGCATGTCCCCGATGCAATCGGAAAATTGGACGGCCTCACAACCGCCTCTCGCGCTTCCTGCGGCGACGAGCGGTCAAAGTGCGTTTGCTGAATCTCATGGAATGGCGACGTTTCGCTGTGATAAGCTCACGACACTTTCCAGGAGACACACGAGGCACAGGTTGATGGAACAAGGGCCGCTTCCCGGTACACCACAGCCCCCGGCAGCCGGAGCGCCGTCGCCCCCTAAGGGGACGCAGGCGCAAACCTCTTTCTTTCTGCGCACGAAGCTGTTGCCGCCGCGCCCCGCTCCGGCTCTGCTTTCGCGCCCGCGCCTGACCGAACGCCTGCTCGCCAACCTCCAGCATCCGGTCACACTCGTCACCGCTAACGCAGGCTCAGGCAAGACAACTTTAGTCGCAGATTTCGTTCGCACACACGCGCGCAACTTCGTCTGGTATCAACTCGATCACACGGACGCCGATCCTTTCGTCTTCCTCGGCTACCTGACGCACGGCATCAAACAAGCCGCGCCGAATTTCGGTGACGTGATGTTCTCCTACTTGCAGCAGTCTGCCGACGAACTCGCGCGCCAGCCCGAACGCGCCGTTGATGTTCTCCTGAACGAAGTTCTCGAAAACGTCGAGCAGCAATTAATTCTCATCCTCGACGATTACCATCATCTCGGGGCGGACACGGCGGTTCACGCCGTCGTTGACCGTCTGCTCGCATACTTGCCGGATGTCCTGCACGTCATCATCATCTCGCGCGATCTGCCGCCACTCTCGCTTGCGCGCCTGCGCTCGCAGGCTTCGCTGACCGTCATTGACAGGGGCGAGTTGCTGTTTACGGATGAAGAGACGCAGGAGCTTTTCCGCAAAGTCTTCGATCTGGAATTAACGCCTGAACAACTGTCCGAATACCGCGAGCGCACGCATGGATGGATTACCGCGCTGCAACTCGTCCGGCAGGTCGCGCAGCGGCAGGCCTTCGCCGAAGGCAAGCGCGAAGGCGATGCGCCCGACCTTGTCGAAATCCTGCGCCAGTCGGAGCGCGACATCTTCGACTACTTCGCCGAAGAAGTTTTCGCAGACGAGACGGAAGACGTGCAGCAGCTTCTGCTTCACATCTCGCTCCTTGATCGTGTCGAGACGGGCATCATCAAAGAAGTTTACCCGGAGGCGCAGGGGCGTGTGCTCTTGCCTCAGCTAGTGCGCCGCAACGTCTTCATGACGGTCGCATCGGACGAGCGCGGCGAAGAGTATCGCCTGCACCCGCTCTTCAAGGCTTTCCTGCGCCGCAGACTTCGCGCAGAGCTTGGACGCACCGGGATTGCCGCAGAGCATAAACGCTACGCAGACTATTTTCTTGGGCGCGGGGCTTGGGAACAGGCCATGCGTCATCTGCTCGAAGCTGAAGATTTCGAGCGTGCGGCGCAGGTTATCGCGTTGCATGGCAACGAGTGGATAGCATCGGGCGCTCTCTCCTCGCTTGTTTCCTCGGCGGAAGCTCTCCCCGATGCGGTGCTGGAAGCGCATCCTCGCGCGCTCGCGCACCGTGCGGAGGTCGCACGGCTCAGAGGCGAGTACGACGCGGCACAGTCACACTTTCGCCGCGCTGCCACCTTGCTGCATGAGCAGAACGATAAGGAAGGCGAGGCCGAAGCCCTGCACTCGCTCGCAACCATCGCTCGCAGGCGCGGCGATTGCACGCTGGCTTTCACCTATCTTGATCGCGCGGTCGAGTTAACGGATGAGCATTCAACGGTGCGAATCAAGTGCGGCAACACGCGCGGTTTGTGCCTGACGGCGATAGGCGAATGGACGGCAGCCGAGCGCGAGTTTCGTGAAGCCTTGCAGTTTGCGGAAGAGCGCAATGACGAGCACTACGCGCGCCTGATAGCGCACAATCTGGGTCTGCCGTCGCTCTTGCGCGGAGATTTCGGAGAAGCCTTGCGCTGGTTGCGCCGGATGCTGCACGATGGAAAGAATCTGCCTCCGATGCCGCAGGAAGCCACCGCTCATCTCAATATGGCTCGCTGCTATCTCTATCGCGGCGACATCGAAGCCAGCGAAAAGCACCTGGACGCCGCGCTCGAATGCTGCCAACTCTTCAACCTCGTCGTCTCGCTCGCCGAAGCCTTTGAGACTTACGGCAATCTACATCGTGAGCGCAATGATGCCGTGCGTGCGGCGGAGTTTTACGAACGCGCCGCGCGTGCTTACGACGAAGCGGGAATTGATCTGGTGCGTTGCGAGCTTTTGGAAGAGCAGGCGGTGCTCAATCTGCAACTCGGCAATCTGGCGGCGGCGCGCAGCCTCCTTGATCGCCTTGTCGAAGCGCGCGTGGCCGCTAACAACGAGATGGGCAGCCGCACGGCGATGCTCTCGCGTGGCCGCGTGCTGTTGGCGCAGAACGATCACGAAGCGGCGCGCCGTGACCTTGAGCCTGCGCTCACGTACTTCCACGAGCAGGGGCTTTACTACTATGAAGCGCAGGCGTCAATCGCGCTCGCCGCGTGCGATCAGGCGGGGGGCCGTGAGGTCTTGATGCTCGAACACCTGCGCCGCTCGCTCGATCTGGCCGCGCGCTACGATTACGAATACTGGCTCCAGCGCGAGGTCTTGAGTAACCCGCGTCTTTTCGCTCAGCCGGAAGCCGCCGAGCTATTGCCGCCGGATGTGCGCGAGCAGTTAGCGGCAAGCGCCGGACACGTTGAGCAGAAAGAAGCGCCGGGGGCGCGCGTCATCGAGATGGCGGCGGTCGCGTCGCAGCCGGTCACGGATTTGACGATCAACATGCTCGGTCCGGTGGAGATTTTCCGCGACCCTGTGAGGTCGCTGGCGGCGGACGCCTGGACGACCAAACGCGCCCGCGACATCCTGTGCTTCATCGCCTCGCGTCGTCATCGCCGCGCCTCGAAAGATACGATCATTGACACCTTCTGGGGCGAAGCAGACTTTGAAGTCGTCGAGAAGAATTTCCACCCGACCGTCTCGCACATTCGCAAGGCGCTCAACAGCAATCAGCCCCTGAAGCAGAATTTTCTGCTCTACCGCGACGGCGATTATCAACTCAGCCCGAATTTCTCTTACCACATTGATACGGAAGAGTTCGACCGCCTCATCAGTGAGGGCGAGACGGCGCGGCGCGCACGCGAGTTTGACCGCTGCATCGCTGCTTACGAGTGGGCCATCGCGGTTTATCGCGGCGAGTTTATGCAGGGGAGTTACGACGATTGGGTTGAGGAGCAGCGTTCCTACTATCGCGAGCAGCACCTGCGGATGCTGGAAGCTCTGGCCGCAGTCGCGCAGAAGACCGAGGACTGGACGCGCTCATTGCATCTGGCTCAGGAAATCCTGCGCGCCGACCCGTTTCGCGAGGACGTGCATTGCATGATGATGCGCGCCCACGCCGGGCAGGGTAATCGTCACGCCGTCAAGGAGCAGTACGCGACCTTGAGCAAACTGCTCAAGAAAGAGCTTGGCGTCGAGCCAGCCCCGGAGACGCAGAAAGTTTACCGGGAATTGATCGCATAAGAGTCGGGAGGGAACAGACCGCAGACGCTCCCGGCGGACGTTGGTGGAATTTATAACGCAATTGCAATGTTCGTGTCTCGAATTTAACTTATACTTGGGGACTTTCGCGCGGGTCGAGTTATCCCGCGTGCTTGATTCCCCTCCTCGCTAAAGGCAGTAAGCCCGTAGCCCCAGAGAAGTACAACACGAGGAAACGCTACCTTTAAGGCGGCTTTTGAATAACGTATGAGAATTGCCCAGAGAACCCGACAGACCATCGCTCTCGCTTTGGTGTTCCTCTTGTGTCTCGGCTCGGTTCGCGCAGGCATCACCATCACGGGCGCGGACGGCATCACGGCCACCGGCGCTGACGGCATCCAGTACGTCGGAACTTCCGGCATCACCATCACCGGCGCAGACAATTTTCTCTTCTTCACACCAAACGGCATCACCGCGACGGGCGCAGACGGAATCACCGCCACAGGCGCTGACGGTATTACTGCGACCGGAGCGGACGGCTTCACCTATACGGGCGGAGACGGCATCACGGCGACCGGGGCGGATGGCATCACCATCACCGGGGCGGACGGTATCACCGCCATCGGCGCTGATGGCATCACCATCACAGGCGCGGACGGCACACACTACAACGCCGATTCAGTCGTCATACGCAAGCCGAACGGCATCACGGCAACCGGCGCGGACGGTATCACCGCCACAGGCGCAGACGGTATTACTGCGACAGGCGCAGACAGCCGCCAGATAGTTCGTGCAGACGGCATCACTGCAACGGGTGCAGACGGCATCACCCTCACGGGCGCAGACGGCATCACAGCGACGGGCGCGGACGGGCAGCTTCAGCGCATCGGCTCAAACGGCATCACGATTACAGGTGCGGACGGAATTACCATCACGGGTGCAGACGGCATCACCATCACGGGCGCGGACACTTTTACGGAGACTTCCGCCGACGGCATCACTGCGACGGGCGCGGATGCGGCGCGACGCGGGCTACTGAGTATTGATCCTGAGCTTGCCGTCCTCATTAACGAGCTGACCGACGACAGCAACGTCAACGCCATCGTCGTCTATCATCAGAAGCCAACGGAAGCGGACATCGCGGAGTTGAGGAACATGGGCGTGCTGGGCGGCACGCGCTACCGCGAGTTGCCGATGATTGCGCTCACGGCCAGACGCAGCCAGATTATCAGCATCTCTCATCTTCCGGCGGTGCGCTCCATCTACGGCAATCGCACGCTGCAACCGACCGTTGACCCGTATCTCGCACTGACAGGCTCGGAGCGCGTGCGGCGTGACAACGACCTGACGAAAAAGAACATTGGCATTCCGGTTTCGGGACGCAACGTGACAATCGCCGTGCTCGACACAGGTATTGACGGAACGCACGCTGACCTCTCGGGTCGCGTCGTCCAGAACGTCAAGCTGCTGGATACGCAGAGCCTCAGTGTCGGGTTCACAGAGCCGATCAACATCGAGGGCTTGCCAAACACCGACCTGGCATACGGGCATGGAACGTTTGTTGCCGGGCTGATTGCCGGAAGCGGCGTGCGCTCCGGCGGCAAATATGGCGGCGTCGCGCCGGGAGCAAATCTGATTGGTCTGAGCGCGGGCGATTTGAATCTTTCATACATACTGTCGGGCTTCGACTACCTGCTCACGCGCGGCGCAAGTCTCAACGCCCGCGTCCTCAATTGCAGCTTCTCGGCCAACACCATTTTCGATTTGAACGATCCCGTCAACGTCGCCACCAAGATGCTGACAGATAGGGGCGTCAACGTCGTCTTCTCGGCGGGCAACACAGGCTCAGGACAGCACACTTTGAATCCTTATGCGGTCGCTCCCTGGGTCGTCAGCGTCGGCGCGACGGACGAAACGGGACGCCTGGCAAACTTCTCTTCGCGTGGCGCGATGGGAAGCGCACTCTTTCGCCCGACGCTCGTTTCGCCCGGCGTTAACGTCGTCAGCCTGCGCTCTGCTGGTGCAAGTATCACGGGAACTCTCGGCGTCGTTGAGGCGGACAAAAATCGTCTCAACCTGGCGGAGCTTCCTTTTTACACGACAGCTTCGGGAACCAGTTTTTCAGCGCCGCAGGTTGCCGGGACAATCGCGTTGATGCTCGAAGCCAATCCAAGCCTGACACCGCGTCAAATCCGCGACATCCTGCAACGCACGGCGACCGCCTTACCAAACTACTTCCAACACGAAGTCGGCGCAGGGATGCTCAACGCGCACGCCGCTGTGCTGGAAGCCGCGTTTCCCTCGCGTCGCATGGGAATGTACCGCGCCACGCTCGATCAGGGTCAGGTGACTTTCATCAACGAAACGATGCAGCAAATCAACGGCTTCGTCTCGCCGCTTGGCAGCTACAGCACTAACGTCAACGTTCCGGCAGATGCGGTGCTGGCCTCCGTGCAGGCCAGTTGGGGGCCTCTCGCGAACGCCAACGATCTGTCGCTTTATCTCTACAACGCGAGCGGCGTCGAGGTGGGTAAGGCTATCTCCGCCAATCAGCCGGGGCTAACGGGTAAGCGTGAAGGCTATTCTTTGAGGTCGCCTGCGGCTGGAGCGCTGCGCGTTCAGCTTTCGCAAACCATCGGCGCAGGTCAACCTGCGATAGGCGTGATGGAAGTAACGCGCGCCGAGTATGCGCCCTTGAGCGATCTAAATGGACTTAGCCCGGAGGCGCGCGGAGACATCCGGCAAGCTCTCAGAAGATTTGCGCTGGCGTCTTACGGCAATCGTTTTCGTCCGGACTTTGGAGTTAGACGCGCCGATCTCGCTGCCGCGCTCGTAAAGGGAGCGCGCGTGCCGCAGTATCTACCGGGCAAACCCAGCTTCACAGACGTAACGGATTCGACGACGATGCTCTTTGTCGAGAGCGCGCAAGCTGCGCCGAATGGTGCGCTCTTTACGGACGTTCAGTCTGGCGGCAAGTTCCGCCCGGACGATTACGCCACGCGTCTCGCGGCAGCCATCGCTCTGGTGCGCGCCGCAGGTCTTCAGGCGGAAGCCAGCGCCGCAGCCATGCGGATTTTGCCCGTAAAAGATGCAGCCGAGATTCCGGCCTCCGCTCGCGGCTACGTCTGGGTCGCACTCGAACGCGGGCTGCTCGTGGCGGAAGACGGCTACTTCAAAGCGCAAAGCGCAATCACACGTGCCCAACTCGCTCACTCGTTAGTTGTGACGTGGAGACAAGTCAACTAAGAATTAAAAATTAAAAATTAAAAATGCAAAATTGAGGCGGCGAACCACTCTTAAATAAAAGTGGCTTCCGCCTTCCTTTTGCATTTTTAATTTTTAATTTTTCATTATGAACAGCTCTTCGACGTTCCAGAGCGAATAAGGAAGAATCGTGCCGGGGCGATAGTTGCCGATGCGCGTGTTGGCGGCTGAGGCGATGTGGCGCGCGACCACAGGAATAATCGGTAGTTGCTCGGCGATGATAATCTGGATATCGCGGAAGATCGCTTTCCGGCGCGCGGGGTCAAGTTCGTGCGCCTGCTCGTTGTCGAGTTGGTCAATCCGCGCTTCCCACTCGGTCGCGGGCTTCGGCTGCTTCGGATACCACTGGTGATTCCCGCTGCTGCTTTGCAGAAAACTCGTGTAAGAGGATGGGTCCGGATCGGTGACGGCCATTCCCAGCAGCACGGCATCATAATCATAGCTCTGCGACCAGCGCGCCGTCAGCGCCTGAAACTCAATCGGCGCAGGCTGCATCTTGATGCCAAGCTTGGCGAGGTCTTCCTGAATCACCGTCGCCATCTCAACGCGCGGTTGGTTCTCGACCGGAACAATCATTGTAAACTCGACGCGATTGCCCTTTGCGTCCACCAACTCGGGCGCTTCCTGCGAGCCGCGCTGTGTAAAGCCCGCCTCCTTGAGAAGCGCACGCGCTTTCTCTAAATCATATTCGGTGCGCGGAATGTCACTCGCCCCCCATGCACGATTTCCCGGCGAGATGAAGCCGTAGAACGGCGTGGCCAGTCCTTGCAGGGTGGTCGTGGCGATTGAATTGCGATCAATCGCGTGCGCGACGGCGCGGCGAAAACGCGCGTCCGCGAACCAGGCGTGCTTGATTGGGTCAACAATCGGCTTGCCGTTCTGCGTTCCCTCATTCAGGTTAAACCAGATGTAATCCGAACCCAGACCGGGGCCGAGGTCGTAGCCGCGCACCGTGCCTTGCGAAGAACGCAAGGTCGCATAGTCTGTCGGGCGGATGCGGTCAATGACGTCGAGCGAGTTTTGCTGAAGACGCGTGATGGCGTTATTGGCATCCGAGACGACTTCGATTGTCAGCGAGTCCAGATAGGGAAGTTGCTTTCCCGCGCTGTCCTTCTTCCAGTAGTTCGGATTGCGCTTGAGCTTCACGCGCTCGCCCGGTGTCACCGCTTCGACGATGAAAGGCCCGGCTGTAATGATTCTTTGCGGGTCGGACGTGATGCCCCAGGCATCTTTCAGCGTGCCTTTGTTAAAATCCTCCTCCAAGACGTGGCGCGGCAGCACCACGATGTTTGAGAGATAGCCTTCGGGCGCGGCGACCGTTTCGGGAAAGACCATGCGGAGGTGAAGCGGGTCAACGACGCTGGTCTCAATCTGTTTACCCCCAATCATCATCGTATCGCGGTAGATCGGCGACTGCGTGCGCTCGTCGTAAAGGGCACGCATTGTGAACAGCAGATCATCGGCGGTCAGCGGATGCCCGTCGGAAAATTTCAAGCCGTCGCGCAAGGTCAGTTCAAGTGTGCGCTTGTCTTCGCCCCACTTCCACGATTCGGCAAGGCCGGGAACATGCTTCTGCTGATCCTGATCGAACTCCACGAGGCGGCCTCCCAGCAGATAAAAGCCGAGGGTGATTGAATGTTCTTCTTTCGCCATCAGCCAGTTAAGCGTCTGCGGCGGTGAAGTCATCCTGTAGGTAAGCGAGCCGCCCGAAGTGCCGACCACGCGCTCGCGCGATTGTTGCTGATTCTGCGACGGCCCCGGAGCCGGAGGCTGCTGCTGGCAAGCTCCTGTGAGCAGAAGCAGCGCGAGCGAGGCCAAAAGAAATAGTCGTCTGATTGTTGAGCTTTTCATTTTTAGTTTATCGGTTCGTTTGGGCGGAGTCTCAAAACGCCCTCTCTCTCAAGTCGGGCAGCAGGCGGATTCAATCACGGATATGGGCGGATGTCCAGAGCCGGGTAAGAAATAGACCGAGATTAACAAGATGGACAGGATGGCAGGAAAAGCATTCAGTATGCTTGACCCGTCTTGTCTTCCTAATCTTGATAATCTTGTTAATCTCGGTCTATTCCTTCCTACTTTGTTAAAGACTCTCAGGTGACTGCTAGAACATTGGCTCGTCGGCGGTCGGCCCGTAAACAGACGGCAGCGGAACATTCAGCAATCGAAGGTAAACCGAGAGCTGGCCGCGATGATGAATGATGTGATTGATAACCATCGAACGAAGCACCGCCCAACGAGGCATCTCAAAAAGTACCTGACCCCCGCGCTTCAAGCGCCAGGTGGTGAATAATCTCTCATCAGAGTGTGCTTGCAATAGCTCAATCGCGGCGGAAACATTTTGGTCAAAGGCTTCCAGGATGTCTGAAACGTTCTCGGCTTTGAGCGGCAGGCTGTCGGCAAGGTCGAATTCGTCCTGACTCAAGGTTGCTTTGAGCCATGTTCCGTAAAGACCGGCGACGTGCGATGCCAGCCGCCCCAGCGTCATAGACTTTTCATGCGGCTGCCACTCGAATGAAGCTTGCGGCAC
Source organism: uncultured Acidobacteriota bacterium (assembly GCA_963811065.1). Lineage (GTDB taxonomy): Bacteria > Acidobacteriota > Blastocatellia > Pyrinomonadales > Pyrinomonadaceae > QHXM01. The sequence continues at coordinate 140,430 of CAWEPR010000004.1, read as the reverse complement.
TCGTTCGAGCATCTTTCGCGTCGTTGCTGCCTCCTGCCGAAGCTCCGTTAAAATCTGTTCAGTTAAATTCATAAGTCTCCCTTTCTTTATCAGCGTCAAACGTCAACTTATTAGGCGTTGCTCCCGTTTTCATTCAAGACCATATCCCGCCCCAGGGCTTTATATCATGCTTTATTACGGGCTTAGACGTCAGCCGCCGTCGAACCAAATCCGCGCTTACTAAACCGCTTATCAGAGCGATTAAATATACGATGATCGTGATCGGGTCTGTCGCAATACCTTCAGTCCATCCCCAGAATTCTGCTCCTAACTTATGAACTACTAACCATGTGAAAATAATTAGCGCCTCTGCCCCTAACCACGCACCAATAGCCGCGAGAGTCCAGGCGAAAGCATTTTGGCCGCGCTCTTTGGCTAAGCTGCTCATCCGCTTGGGTAAAAATGTTAGCAGGAAAATAAGTTCTATCATCGCCGGTTCAATCCAAAATTATACCTCACTTGCCGGATGGCTTTATCTATAGTTTCTAAGCCGGAATGTTATTTGCACCCGCCCTCCTCTTGTCGCCGCTCGTGAATAGGTGGTAGATAACCTTCGGACTTTTCACAGCCTTCAGAGCCGTCGAACATGAGGCTGGCATCTTCTGCCAGCTCTACAGAGGCCGCAAGCGTGCTGAAACTGATACTCTCAAGATTGCTTCAGGGAATACTTGTATTGTTTGTCGTCTCGATGCTGACGTTTGCGTTGCTCGCGGCAGCCGGGGGCGATGCGTTGACGACGCTGAGAAACGATCCGCTGGTGTCGGACAAATCGCTTGCAGAACAGCGCCGCATCTACGGATTAGATCAAACGCTCGCCGTTCGCTACACGCGCTGGCTTGGGGGGCTGGCGCGGGGAGAGATGGGGGAATCCTTCTCTTTCCGTGCGCCCGTGTGGACGATTCTCTGGCCGCGCCTCTTGAGCACGCTTTCGCTTGCTAGCGTCGCGCTGCTGCTGGCGTGGATGGTTGCGCTCCCGCTCGGCTCGATGGCGGCGCGTCGCCCGCGTAGCTGGATAGACAGATTGTGCGGCGCTGTCATCATGCTCGCCTCTTCGACGCCACGCATCGTGCTGGCGCTCGTCGCGCTGGCGTTTGCCGCGCGCACCTCTTTATTCAGCGTCGGCGGAGCTACAGGCGGCACGACCGGGTCACTCCTGAACATACTCCTGCCAGCCTTCGTGCTTTCAGTTCCGCTCATCGCGCTCTTTCTCGCGCAGGTGCGCGACGGCCTTGGCGCTGCGCTGCGCGAAGAGTTTGTGCAGGTGGCGCGAGCCAAGGGATTGTCGGAGAGAGTCGTCACGCTCAGACACGCTTTGCGCGCCGCGCTCAATCCGTTGATTACGATTTTCGGCTACAGCATTGGCGGTCTGGTCAGCGGGTCTGTGATTGTCGAAACGGTGCTTGGCTGGCCGGGACTCGGACTGTTGAGCGTGCTGGCGGTACGCAGCCGCGACGTGCCGCTCCTGATGGGCGTTGTGCTCGTCACTTCGATTGCCGTGCTGATTGGCAATCTCATCGCGGACATCCTGCTCAGGTTCAATGACCCGCGCCTTCGCGAAGACGCAACGAGAGCCGCGACTCCTTCCAAAACGCAAACGCCTGCTCCAGCCGCCTGACCGGGAGACGATGAACGAAACGACAGAGCAAACTGAAGCTGCTTCTCTCGCGGGAGAAGAGACGCGTGAGAAAACGCTGGAGACGCGCTTTTCCAGGGGTCTCAAGTTTGTTCGTCGTCGCAAAAAATTCGTCGCCGGGCTTCTTCTCGTCGTCTTCTTTTACGCGGTCGCAATCTTTGCCGATTTCCTCGCGCCTTATGATTATCGCTCACAACTTCGCGGTGAGCCGATGTCGCCGCCAAACGAGATTCACTTCCGCGACACGGAGAGCAACTGGCACGCGCGTCCCTTCATTTACGCGCGCCGCATGGTTGACCCGCTCGAACGCAGCTACGCGGAAGACACATCGCGCCCCCTTCCGCTCGCGTTTCTGACGAAAGGCTATAGCTATAAACTTCTCGGCGTTTTGCCGACGACCCGGCATCTCTTCGGCCTGCGTGATGAAAGTGGAACAACGACGCCGCAGCCGCGCGTGCAACTGCTCGGCACTGATACCTTGGGCCGCGACCGCTTTTCGCGCCTGTTGATAGCTTCACGCTTCTCGCTCGTGGTCGGCCCAACGGGGACGCTGCTGGCCAGCGCGCTCGGTATCTTTTTAGGCTGCATTGCAGGTTTCGGCGGGCGCTTCATTGATGCTGCGTTGATGCGTGTGGCAGACGCGATGATGGCTTTGCCGACGCTGGTCTTAATCCTCGCGGCGCGCGCCGCATTTCCGCTTGAGTTGCCACCTGCGCGTGCAGCCTTCTTGATGATCCTGATTTTCGCGCTCGTCGGCTGGGCGGAGATGGCGCGGCTGGCGCGCGGGCTGGTGCTGGAGCTAAGAAGGAGAGAGTTTGTGCTGGCAGCCGAGAGCCTGGGACTATCGAAAATGCGCATCCTGTTTCGTCACATCCTGCCAAACGCCGCGCGGCCTCTGCTTGTGCAGGTCACGTTGATGCTGCCGTATTTTCTGTTGACCGAAACGGCGCTCTCTTTTCTGGGCGTCGGGTTGCAGGAGCCGGAAGCGAGTTGGGGCAACATGCTGGCGGCGGCAGGAGACACTAATCTGCTGCGTAATCATCCCTTCACGCTGCTCGCGCCCGCGTTCTGTATCTTCATTTTTGTGCTCGGCGTGAGATTGTTGAGCGACGGGTTGAAGGGCAAAGATGCGTAGGACAGGCATTCCTGCCTGTCGTAGCGTGCGAAAGCCACGCTCTTGAGATTAGCTAATAAGTATTCGCGCTCTCCGCGCTCAATGACAGGCAGGAATGCCTGTCCTACGTTGTACAAAATTGCAGCCGTCAACTAATCTTGTCCTATTCCGAAAGCATGAGAGTGTTTCCAATGAAAAACATCAAAGCAGGAATAGAACAAGTCGTTAGCTTGATGCTGCTGGTGCTGCTCGTCGTCGCGGGTTGCGCGGCGCAGACAGGTGTTACCAGTCAGGCACTGGCGACGCGAGTTGACGAGTACGTGAATGGGCTCGTCAAGCAGAATCGTTTCAGTGGCGCTATCTTGCTGGCACGGGATGGCAGGGTGCTTTTGAGCAAGGGCTATGGAATGGCGAACCTTGAGGACGAAACTCCCAATACCCCGCAGACCAAGTTTCGCCTCGGCTCGCTCACCAAACAGTTTACAGCCGCCGCTATCCTGCTCTTGCAGGAACGCGGGAAGCTCAGCGTGCAGGACGCCGTCTGCAAGTATGTGGAAAATTGTCCGGCAGCGTGGCAGGCAATCACGGTTCATCATCTCCTGACGCACACCTCCGGCATCCCGAACATGACTTCTTTCCCTGAATTTCAGAAGGCGAAATTCTTTCCCATGACGCCGCTGGAATCCATCGCGATGTTCAAAGACAAAGCCTTGGAATTTGCTCCGGGCGAGAAATTCAACTACAGCAATTCGGGCTACATCCTGCTGGGTTACATCGTCGAGCGGGCGGCTGGCAAACCGTATGCGGACTTTTTACGCGAGAACATTTTTCAGCCGTTGGGGATGAAGAGCACTGACCTGGACACAAACAGCGCCATCGTCAAGAACCGTGCGGCGGGTTACACGCGCGGGCCAGGCGGAATCATCAACGCGCAATACATAGACATGACGATTCCCTATTCGGCTGGCGCGATGTATTCGACCGTTGAAGATTTATACCTGTGGGATAGAGCCTTGTACGGGGAAAAGCTCATCTCGAAAAAGTCTCTGGAAGCGATGACCGCACCTTTCAAAGACGGCTACGCCTACGGCATCGGTATCGGCGAACAATACGGCTTGAAGACTATCGCTCACGGGGGCGGCATCGAAGGTTTTTCGACTTTCCTGACGCGGTTCACGGATGGAGACGGCACGATCATCGTTTTGAGCAACATGGATTCGGCCAACTCAGGAATGGTCGCAAAGCGGCTGGGCGGCATGGTGTACGCGGATAAAGTTCAATTGCCGAGCATCATCACTGTCGCGCCGCAGGTCTTGCAGCAATATGCGGGTCGCTACCAGATGGCGGACAATACGCCGACGGAAGACATCTCCGTCGAGGGAACTCGCCTGAAGATAAAAGTTTCAGGCGAAGGCGAGTTTGTTCTCCTGCCCGTAGCCAAAGATGAGTTCGTGATGGAAGACGATTTCGCCGTTCATTTCATCTTCAATCGTGACGCCGGAGGCGTGGTTGACAGTTATAAATTCAAAGTCCCGAAATTTGAGCGAACATTGAAGCGTGTGGCTATTCCTGCACCGAGTTTGCAGGGCAACACGACCTTTCGTTTGAAAGGCTACCCGGATGCGAAGATCGTCAATCTGGCCGGAACGTTCAATGATTGGAAGCCGTCCGCAATCGTTTGCGGCAAAGAGAGCGCGGAATGGATTTGCCGCGTTGAACTGAAGCCGGGGAAATATCTTTACAAGTTTATCGTTGACGGCAACTGGATAACTGACCCCGCCAATTCGACCACCGAAGCGGACGGGCGCGGCAACACCAATTCGGTGCTGGTCAAAGGAAACTGAAAGGAAAGCGATGAGTGATGAGTAATGAGTGAAAGACAATTTCTTGCTTTTTACTCATCACGCATTACTCCTCACTCATCACTTCTGTAGGAGGAGAATATGAAGAAGACGATTCTTTTTCTTTCACTCGCGCTGCTCGTGTTGGGTGGCTGTCGCCATTTCGGAAATGCGACTGGCTCGGGCACGATGAAGCTCGAAAAAAGAGATGTTCCCGCTTTCTCGGCTGTGAACATCTCCGGTGCTTACGATGTCGAGATCGTCGTGCAGAAAGAGCAGAGCCTGGAGATCGAAGGCGACGACAACCTGCTTCCTCTCATCAAGACGGAAGTCAAAAATGGTGTGCTCAGCATTAACAACGAGAAGAGTTTTTCCACCAAGAAGGCGTTGCGCGTGCGAATCTCCGTCCAAAACCTCGACGCCATCTCTACTTCCGGCGCGAGCGAATTTACCGTTACCAACGTGAAGAGCGACGAGTTCAACATAGAAGCCTCAGGTGCAGGGAGCATAGAAATTTCCGGCGAAACGAAAACGCTTGAAGTCGGCATGTCCGGCGCGGTCGGTCTCGACGCCAAAGACCTCAAAGCTCAGAAGGTGACTGTCACGACCAGCGGTGCAGCCAGCGCCGACGTGTATGCTTCGGAAGAATTGCGCGCCAGCGTCTCCGGTGCGGGCAACGTTGATTATTACGGTGATCCGAAAACCGTCAGCGAAGACACGAGCGGGGCAGGCTCAATCTCAAAGAAGTGAGACGGGCGGATTCGGGAAAGGCGTCGTTTACGGTGCTCGCGGCTGAGGCCGCTGCCTGTCAGTTGTGCCCTGCGATGTGCGAGCGCAGGGCGGTCTTAAGCCACCGCAACGGGAATTTAAGCCCGCGCGTGCTCTTCATCGCCGAAGCTCCGGGAAGACAGGGCGGCGACCGCACGCGCGTGCCACTGTCCGGCGATCAATCGGGGCGCAACTTCGCGCGCTTCCTCTCCTCCATTAATCTGCCACGCGAAGAAATCTTCATCACCAACGCCGTCCTCTGCAATCCGCGCAAGGCGTCGGGTGCGAATCGCAAGCCGACCAGCGCAGAGGTCACTAACTGTTCCGGCTTCCTGCGCCGACAGATAGAAATTCTTGACCCAAAGGTCATCGTCACGCTCGGCGCGGTCTCGCTTGCTGCGCTTAAGCTGGTTGAGTATCATGAATTGTCTCTGAAAGAATCCGCAGGCCAGGTGCATGAGTGGAACGGGCGTCTGCTCGTTCCCGTTTACCATCCAAGCCCGCAGGTGCTGGCTTCACATCGTCGTGACGCGGCGCAGTTGCGGGATTACGAATCGGTCGCCAGTGCCCTCTGTCGCATCTCTCCTGCCTCGCGCGACAGGGCAAAGGCGACCGCGTTGAAGTGAGGTTATAAAGATGATAGCAATCAGCGTTACACCCGCAAGGTTCACCGCAGCGTTGAAGACGAGAAGCATACTTTTCATCGCTGCCTTTGTGGTGCTTGTCTCAACGGGCGCGCAGGCGTTCGCACAAAGAGCGGTCGACACAAGCGACAGACCCAGCGAGACCGCGATTCCCCCGAAGGTCGGGCAGGCTGCGCCGGATTTCCGCCTGCCTTACGCGACGCTGGAACAGATTTATCTCAAGCCGGAAGAGTATCTGGCGCTCTCCGGGCTTCGCGGCAAGAACGTCATCCTCGCCTTCTATCCGGCAGACTGGTCTGGCGGCTGCACGAAAGAAGTCTGCACGCTGCGCGATACTTTCGCGGAGCTGGCGAAGCTGAACGCTGCGGTGCTTGGCGTCAGCGGCGATTACGTCTTCTCGCATCACGAGTGGGCGAAGTTTCATAAATTGCAGTTTCCACTTCTCTCAGACCACGACCACAAGATCGCACGCCTCTACGGGAGCTTCAACGAAGCGGTCGGCTACAACAAGCGCACGGTGTTTTTGATAGACAAAGATGGTGTCGTGCGCTACAGCAATCTCGAATTCAAAGCGGGCGACGCGAAGGATTACAACCGCCTCCGAGAAGAATTGACGAAGCTGAAATAGGGGCAGAATCGGGAGTCAGGAGACAGTAGGGAAGGCGAGTGGTCTAATCTCCTTCATGGCTGAAATAACGGAACAAATCACGGTTCATCGTTCGCCTCTTGATGAGACGCATAAACGGCTCGGCGCGACGATGATGGAGATGGGCGAGTGGCGGCTTCCCGTCTCTTATGGCGACACGGCGGCGGAGTACCAGGCGGTGCGTGGGGGCGGCGCTGGCGTGATGGATTTATCGTCGCGTGGGCGCATTGAGGTGAGTGGCGCGGAGGCCGTGCAATTCTTAAACGGCCTCATCACCAACGATGTCAAAGCCCTGGAAGAAAATGCCTGGATGCGCGCCGCATTTCCGAACGTGCAGGGGCGGCTCATCGCTGAAGCGCGCATCCTCAGATTCGGCGGCGATAGATTCCTCTTCGACACTGAGGCCGCGACGCACGCGCGCGTGCTGAAAACGCTTGAACGCTTCACGCTCGCGGGCGATTTCCACGTCAAGGATTTGACAGAGGAAACGGCGCTCATTTCCGTGCAGGGCGCGCGTGCCGCCGAAGTCATAGGAACGACGCTCGGTGAAGATGCGGCGCGTGTGGAGCGCGGGCGGGTTCACGCCGCGCAGTGGAACAATCAACCGCTTCACGTCATTCGCGCGACATGGACGGCTGAGGACGGCTTTGATTTGTTCGTTAATGGAGCGGAGGCGGTTTCATTGTGGGAGGCGCTCACGGCATCGGGCGCGCGGGCTGTCGGGTTCGATGCGCTCGACATCCTGCGAATCGAAGCAGGGCTTCCGTCTTACGGCGTGGACATGGATGAGACGAACGTGGTGCTGGAAGCCGCGCCGGATGAGGCCGTCAGCTTTACGAAGGGCTGCTACATCGGGCAGGAGATTATCGCGCGGATACACTGGCGCGGGCACGTTGCCAAGAAACTCTGCGGCCTCAGCTTTGACGAGCAGGGCGAGACCAAGCGCGACGATAAAATCAGAACGATGGATGGCAAAGATATCGGGCGGCTGACTTCCGTCACTTTTTCACCGCAACTGAACCGTCTGGTCGCGCTCGGCTACGTCAAATACGATTATCTCGCGCCAGGCACACAGGTGCGTGTCATCTCTAATGAAACGGAGCTTGCGGCGCATGTCGTCGAGCTGCCACACGTGCGCGGAAGCTGGTACGAAGAATCAGGCAATTCGGCAGAGGCTCATCCATGAGCGAGCAGACTTCAGAAGCTGTCACACCTCCTGCGCGCGATCTCGATTTCGAGCAGGCGCGTCTGGCTTATTCAATCATCGAATCCCTGCTTGAGCACACTGGCGTCGTCAGCGACCTCATCGCTTTGATGGCGCAGGTGCTTGACGAAGAGACGACCAAAGCCCTGACGAACACGCCGCAGTGGACGGCCTACCTCGACAGTCGCCGCGCGATGGAGAAGACCCGCGCGGACATGGAGACATTCGCGCAAATGATGAAGAGACTTTCCGAAGAAGAGACAGCTTAAGCGCCGTTAATTATGCCGCCGCCCGCGCGTGACCGTTGGGCGGCCATTACGTGAAGACAACACACCCACGCTGTTCCAACTGTTCAATCCATGCAGGAAGAGTAGACAGCTTAGTCCATCTCAAATCCAATTTCTCAAGCTTTGGCAGTCTTCCCAAACTCGCTGGCAGATATACTCCTCTGTTCGCTCTCAAATCCAAATACCGTAGATTCCTTAAACCGCCCATTGATTCAGGAAGTGCCGTCAACTGATTATTTCTCAGATTCAGGTCGGTAAGATTTTCGAGATTGCCGAGCGAGCGGGGAAGCGCAGTCAACCTGTTATCCTGCAAATCCAATTTCCTCAGCTCCGTCATCTCGCCAATCGAAGCGGGGAGCGTTGTCAACTGGTTGTTCATCAAGTGCAATTCTCTGAGCTTCGTTAGTTGACCCAGAGCGTTTGGGAGAAAAGAAATCTGATTATTGTAGAGCCGCAGTTCAATCAGATGAATCAGGTCGCCGATCAGTTCGGGGAGAAAGGTCAACCTGTTATCGGTGATGTTCAAATAGATCAAGCTGCTGAGATTCCTGAACGACTCCGGCAGGGAAGACAAATGATTATTACTCAGATAGAGGAAATTTAGACTGCTTAGATTGCCCAGAGACTCCGGCAGGTAATTCAATTCATTATGACCCACATCCAGCATGCTTAGGCGCGTCAGCTTCCCGATGCCCTCAGGTAAAGAAGCGAAGCGATTCTCCCCCAGATTCAACGTTCGGAGGTTGATTAACTGCCAGATTGAATCGGGGAGTGAAGCCAACTGGTTACTATAGAGACTCAGGAGTTTTAGCTTCGTGAGCTGACCAATCCATTCGGGAAGCGAAGTCAAAATGTTCCGATCTAAATCCAATTCCTCAAGCGTGAGAGACTGCTCAATCGAGTCAGGGAGCGAAGTCAATTGCCTGCCAGCCAAATCCAATGCTTTTTCTCTGCTCATTTCAGCAACTGGAAAAGTGATGACGTGAAGTAGTGAGCGGTTGGGTTGAATGCGTTATTAGATGCCGTTACCTGTATTGCAGCATCTCTTCGATAGTGAGGCGAATGTCTTTTGCGATCTGCCGTAAAAGTATAGGCGAGAGGTCACGGCTTCCATGAAATGGCACTGTCGTACTCCGCCCATCAGGATGGCGATATTGTTTATGCGAGCCACGCTGGCGAGCCTCAACAAAGCCAAGCTTCTCCAAAATAGCCACCACCTCTCTGGGCTTCAAGACAGGATGTTTGCCCATCTTCAAGCGACCTTCACCGTCTGCATGCCAATAAACTCAGCTTCCAACTCCGGCTCACCATCTTCCAGCAGCATCTCAATTACTTCCTGCATGTTATGTTGCAACTCATCAAGCGTTTCTGCTTGGCTATGAGCGCCGGGGAATCCAGGCACATAAGCGACATACAGGCCAGTGTCCGGGCATTTTTCTACGATGTAGTTATAGGTCTTCATACTCAATCCTCGGAATTCACTACATTCAACAGGCGTCTAACTATTGATTAAGCTGCAATATGCAGTATAACACGCAGCATTGGAGTATTAAGTTGCATCATGCGGCTTAGCCACACTTTCAATCTATAGGTCTTCTTAAAAAAGAGACGGCTGGTCTTCGAGGTCTGCGGCTTCAATTGTGGCCTGATTGAGCAGTCGCTTTAGCTTGTTGGCGCTTGCCGGGGCGTGGCCTTCGTAGAAGTTGCTGAAGTAAGCGTAGATGTGCGAGACGCGCTCGGTGAGGCGTGCAATCAGCTTGCTCCAATCGGAGAGATTCTCGTCCTGCGGGCGCTGTACAATATCGAAGCGGGTCAGGTTACGTGCGCCCATCCAGCGGATGTAAACAAAATCGGCTGTCGGGCGCTCAGCCAGACGCCCGGTGTCTTCAGGCGCAATCCACTGGCCTTCGACGAGGGCGAGCGCAACGTTGTGTTCGGCTAAAAATTCGAGCACGCTTTCCTTGAGCCAGTCGCGGCTGCGAAACTCTATGCTGAATCGGATGTCGCGCGGCAATCGCGGCAGAAAGGCGCGCAGGGCCACCCCGTTCTCACGGTTCAATTCAAACTGCGGAGGCAACTGGATGAGAACAGAGGCGAGTTTCTCCTGGAGTGTGCGCGCACGCTCGCAGAACTCTTCGAGGACAATGGTGCTTCCCTCTCCCAGTTGGCGTTCGTGCGTAATCTCCTGCGGCAGTTTTAACGAGAAAGTGAAACCGGGAGGCGTTCGTTTCGCCCAACCTTCAAAGGTCGAGACGGGCGGAATGGCATAGAAGGTCGAGTCGATTTCTACAGTCTCAAAGGCACGCGCGTAACCTTCCAGCATTCCGCTAGCGCGCGTACCCTGCGGATAAAAGACACGCTCCGTCGGCCCCGTCACCCAATCGTCATAGTTCCATCCCTGACAACCGACGAGGCAGGGATGAGTGAGGGATGAGGGATGAGGGCGGAAAGAAGAATCGCGAGTAGTGGAAGACGCGGCGCTCACCCCTTGTTCTCTAGCTCCCATAGTTTCTTTCTTCATCCCTCCGCCCTCATCCCTTTTCTACACCCTGCACACAATTAAATTAAAGATTCCAAGATAGCGCCGTTCGACACGCAGCAATTGGAGTCCGGCTTTCTCGGCTTCCTCAGCCGTCCGGCGGTTGAAATGATCGTCGAAGAGCGCGACGGTCAGGACGTTGAGCGCGTCGAAGAAGTAGCCCAGTATTCCTTTGGGGCGAACATGCTCAAGCAAAACTATCTGGCCGCCGGGACGCACCACCCGGCGTAGCTCTCTGAAAGCAGCTTGAGGTGAAGGCAGGCTACAGAAGACGAGCGTGGCAAAGGCCGCGTCGAACGATGCTGCGGAAAAGGGAAGCTGCTCGGCGCTCGTCTGCACGAGATGGACGCTTAATGGGCGATTCTTGCCGCGCGCCACTTTCAGCATCTCACAGCTAAATTCGCTCGCTACACCATGCGCGCCCTGCGGGTAGAAGGGAAAGTTCAAGCCTGTGCCCGCGCCGACTTCGAGGATGCGGCTCTCCGGTGGAAGCTCATGAAGAGCCTGAGCACGCAGGCGCGCTAAAAACATTCGTTCGAGCGGCGCGATGGCGCGGTCGTAGTGGCCTGCCAGGCGGTCATAGACGGCTGGCTTCGTGCGCGTCTTCTGCTGGCTTCCTTTCATCTTCGCTACTCAAACCCTTTTCAGCGCAGCATCATAATCACCTGACGCTCGCGCCCGCCGTCGAACTCGCAGAGGAAGATGCCTTGCCAGCGCCCCAAAAGTAGCTCACCCTCGTGAAAGGGAATGGTGACGCTCGACCCCGTGAGGCTGGCTTTGATATGTGCATCGGAGTTTTCCTCGCCGTGACGAAAATCCATCCCGTGCTGCGGAATCAGTGTCCGCAAGGCGTGGAGCATGTCGCGTGGCACATCCGGGTCGGCGTTTTCGTTGACGGTCAACCCGGCGGTCGTGTGCTGCACGTAGAGAATGCAGATGCCTTCATGCTGTCCTGATTCTTTCAGCCTCCGCCGCACTTCGTCTGTGAACTCGACAAGTTGTTCGCGCTCACGTGAACGCACCCTTATGATTTGCATGTGAGTCGCCGCTACAGTTTCCGAGTATGAAGAAAAGAAGCCCCCAATCTGCGACACCGCGGCGCGATCAGGGGCTTCGGAGTTAAAGAACAAAGGAGCGCTGTTAACTTTTACGAGAACTCTTGCGCAGCAATGCCCAGCCGGAAGGAAGTACGGCAGCCGCGAGCGCAATCTTGATTACATCGCCCGGCAGGAAGGGCACAACACCCGTCATCAAAGACTGCTCAAACGACATAAAACTCAGTCGCCAGATCATGCCGCCGAGCAGGATGAATATCGAGCCAACGGCCATCGCCGCCGCTGCCTTGAGATAACGCCTGTCCCAGCCGCGCTCCGCGAGCCAGCCTGTCACAAACGCAGCCACCGGATATGCCCACAGATAACCCGCCCAGGGGCTGACGGTCAGCCGCGCTAGCCCACTCCCGCCTGCGGCGAAGAATGGAAGCCCCAGTGCGCCTTCTATCAGGTAGGCGATCATTGCCAGCGCGCCGAGACGCGATCCCAGCAGCGCACCCGTCAGAAGCACCGCGAAAGTTTGCCCCGTGATGGGGACATCGCTCCACGCGGTTGGGATAGCGATCTGCGCGGCGAGTGCGGTCAGCAGACTGAAAGCGATGACGAGCGCAAGTGAGCGCACCCAATCGAGCGGCGCGAGCACGGCACTCGTCAAGGTTTGAGTTCCAGCGTATGAAGTGTTCATGGGTTTCAATTCTCAAATTTCGGGTTACGAGTTACGAGTTTCGGGTTCAAAGCCTAAACTCTTAACCCGAAACTCGCAACTAAAAACTTAAGCTCGGCGTGTCGCCACACCCTCGCGGTCTGTGCCCATCTCGCCCACGCCCTCAAGTTGCTCTTCTGCTATATTCCCGCCGATGCGCATCCCGTAGAACGAGCGCCAGACGAAGACGACCGAGATCAGGAAGAAGACGGCGGCTAAGATATGTGTGAGCCGTGAACCATACTGCGCCGTCAGGCTCACCGCCAACTCGACGGCCAAAAGGCCAAAGAGCGTCGTGAACTTGATGACAGGATTCAGCGCGACCGACGAAGTATCCTTGAACGGGTCGCCGACCGTGTCACCGACCACACTCGCGTCGTGCAGGGCCGTTCCCTTCGCCTTCAACTCGACCTCGACGATCTTCTTGGCGTTGTCCCACGCGCCGCCCGCGTTCGCCATGAAGATGGCTTGATAGAGGCCGAAGACGGCGATGGAAATCAGGTAGCCGATGAAGAAGTAAGGCTCAACGAAAGCGAAGGCCAGACTGGAGAAGAAGACCGTCAGGAAGATATTGAACATCCCCTTCTGCGCGTATTTCGTGCAGATTTCAACCACCTTCTTCGAGTCTTCGACCGACGCCTTCGTGACCGTGTCGTCGAGCTTGATGTTGGCTTTGATGAACTCGACAGCGCGGTAAGCGCCCGTCGTCACTGCTTGAATCGAAGCGCCCGTAAACCAGTAGATGATTGCGCCGCCGGTAATCAGGCCGAGCAGGAACGGGGCGTGCAGCAGCGAGATGTTGACGAGGAGTTCCGGCCTTAACCCTTCGGTAAGCGCCATGATGATCGCGAAGATCATCGTTGTCGCGCCGACGACCGCCGTGCCGATGAGCACGGGCTTGGCCGTCGCCTTGAAGGTGTTACCCGCCCCGTCGTTCTCTTCCAGGAGATGCTTGGCGCGGTCGAAGTTTACGTCCAAGTTGTAGTCGCGCTTGATCTCCTCTGCGACATTCGGGACTTGCTCTATGAGCGACAGTTCATACACAGATTGAGCGTTGTCCGTCACCGGCCCGTAAGAGTCTACGGCAATCGTCACCGGCCCCATACCAAGGAAGCCGAAAGCGACGAGGCCGAAGCCGAACACAGGCGCGGCCAGTGGACTGACCATGAGCGCGCTGAGTCCCAGGCTGCCGTCCCCGCCAAGCGTAGTGAAGAAATAGGCGATAGCCATCAGCGCCACAATACTGATGCCGAGCCAGTAGGCGGAGAAATTGCCCGAAACCAAACCCGAAAGTATGTTCAAGCTGGGGCCGCCTTCGCGCGAAGAGATGACGACTTCTTTAACGTGTCCTGACTCGGTCGAGGTGAAGACCTTGACGAGTTCGGGAATGATCGCGCCCGCTAAGGTTCCGCAGGTGATAATCGAAGCCAGCTTCCACCAGAGCGTGGAGTCGCCGCCGAGCACGGGGATCATCAAATACGAAACAACGTAAGTGAGCACGACCGAGATGATCGAAGTAATCCAGACGAGCGAGGTGAGCGGCGCTTCGAAGTTCATCACGCTCGCCTTAGCGTAGCGAGCCTTGGCGATGGCTTCGTTGATGAAGTAGGAGACAGCGCTCGCAATCACCATCATGATACGCATGACGAAAATCCAGACGAGCAGTTGCACCTTCACCGTGTCCGAGGGGACGGCCAGCAGGATAAAGGTGATGAGCGCAACACCCGTCACGCCGTAAGTCTCAAAACCGTCAGCCGATGGGCCGACGGAATCGCCCGCGTTGTCACCCGTACAGTCGGCAATCACGCCGGGGTTGCGCGCGTCATCTTCCTTAATCTTGAAGACGATCTTCATCAGGTCCGAGCCGATATCGGCAATCTTCGTGAAGATGCCGCCCGCGATTCTCAATGCAGCCGCGCCCAGACTTTCGCCGATGGCGAAGCCGATGAAGCACGGGCCAGCGTAATCGAGCGGGATGAAAAGAAGAATGCAGAGCATGATCAGAAGCTCGACCGAGATGAGCATCATGCCGATTGACATACCAGCCTTGAGCGGAATCGCGTAGATCGGGTATGGCCTACCTTCAAGACTCGCGAACGCCGTGCGCGAGTTGGCGAACGTGTTGACGCGAATGCCGAACCACGCAACACCATATGACCCTGCGATGCCGACCAGACTGAAGAGCAGAATGATTGCGACCTTGAGCGGCGGGAAACCCTGTTCGATTGCTCCGGTCGCGGCGTTGACGGTTTGCGCGAGCGCGCCGAAATAGACGGCCACGATCAGCCCTATGAAGATCCAGAGAACGAGAATGAATTTTCCCTGCGTCGTTAGATAGGTCTTGCACGTTGTATAGATGAGTTCGGAAATCTCGCGCATGGAGCTATGCACGGGCATGTTCTTGAGCTGCATGTAAATCCACAGCCCGAACAGTAGCCCGAGCGCGCAAACGCCGATGCCGACCAGCAGCAACGTGTGGCCGTCCACGCTCCCGTTAAAGAAGGTGACTCGCGAGAGGTCGGGCAATATCAGGTTGGCTTCCCCACCCGGTTTATGCCCCGTCGTTTGAGCCAGAGCAGATGAGGCGGTGATCAACAATAAGGCCAGAGCGGATGCGATTGATAAGACTGGACGGCAAGCTTGCGAGGCCGCTGATGAAAAGGTCGCCTTCGTGCGGCGCAGCCCAGAGATAAAGTAGAGCGATAAATTCTCCACGATTAAGAGATTCCTTTCTGTTCGTTCGATAGATGGCGAGATAATTCAGCCGCAGGCGCTTCCCGGCTATCAGAGAGCGGGTTCAGGCAGACCAAAACACACAGGAAGCGCGTCCCGTGTCTCTACCGCTCAAAGCCAGTCGCGCTAAAAGCGGACATTATTGCCGATTTATGCCTGAACTGTCCACCGCTGCCTTGCTCTTCACGTACTCGCTTCGGCTAAGCTCGCATCAGCCATAGTCTCTGGACGCTTCCCGCCGCCAGTCCAGCGCCGGATGGAATCAATCAGGACAATTACCGCCGCGATCATCAGGATGGCGGTCAGCGCGACGTTGATGTAGCCCTGCGTGGCCGTCTCGGGTTTTTGCGAGAGAGGCCAGAAATTATCCGTGATGGATTTCCAGCCCGCGACGAGCGTGGTCGTGGCGACAAACGCGAGCGGGACGATGGTCGTCCAACTATAGCGCCCCTTGCCCGTATTGAAGAGAATCGTCGTGGCAACGCAGAGCGCGACTGCCGCCAGAAGTTGATTGGCGATGCCGAACATCGGCCAGATGGTCGAGATCGAGCCCGACCAGATGAACGCCGCCCAGCCAAAAACGACCAGCGCCGTGGTAATTAATGAACCGGGCAGCCAATTCGGTTCTTCGAATTTTTGGTAAAATCTCCCACCGAACTCGCCGACCAGAAAGCGCGCGACGCGCGTGCCCGTGTCAATCGTCGTCAGGATGAAGAGAGCTTCAAACATGATGGCGAAGTGATACCAATACTTCATCAGCCCCGAGAGCCCCGGAATGCCATCGAAAATCTTGGCGATGCCGAGCGCCAGCGTAACCGCGCCCCCGGTGCGACCCCGCAAATCTTTTTCGCCCGATTCTCTTTCGAGGCGATCAATCTCTTTCGGTTGAAGGTCAAAATCCCCGCCCGTGTGCTCGTCCACCATTCGCACGTAAGCTGACTTTTGTGCTTCGGTGCGTTGCGCCGTATTAATGGCAAAGTAATCGCCGGGAAACAAGGACGTGGCCGCAATCAAAGCGACGACGCCAACCACGCCTTCCATCAACATCCCGCCGTAGCCAATCATCCGGGCGTCAGTTTCCTTCGCGATCATCTTGGGCGTCGTGCCCGAAGAGATAAGCGCGTGGAAGCCGCTGATTGCGCCGCACGCGATGGTGATGAAGACGAATGGATAGATTTTGCCCGGAATGACGGGGCCGCCGCCGTGGACGAAGGGCGTCCAGGCAGGCATGTTGAGAGTCGGGGCGACAAGAATCACCCCGATGATGAGAAAGGCGATAGTGCCGATCTTGAGATAAGACGAAAGATAATCGCGCGGGCAGAGCAGCATCCAGACCGGCAGCACGCTCGCGATGAAACCGTAAGCGGCCATCATGATGATGATCGTGGTGCGTGAGAACGTGAAGCTCGCTGCCCAGGAGGATTCGGCGATGCGCCCGCCCAGCCACACCGCAAAGAGCAAGCCAGCGACGCCAATGGCGCTTGCTTCCCCGATGCGCCCGGGGCGGATGCGGTACATGTAAAGCCCCATCAGGAGCGCGAGCGGAATCGTGAAGGCGACCGTAAACGTTCCCCAGGGAGATTCGGCGAGCGCGTTGACGACCACCAGACCGAGACCCGCGAGCGCAATGACGACGATGAAAAGAATCGCTACACCCGCGACCAGACCTGAGAGCGGGCTGATCTCCGTGCGCGCCATCTCGGCCAGCGATTTCCCGCGCCGCCGGACACTTCCCACCAGAATCATAAAGTCATGGACAGCTCCGCCCAGACACACCCCGATCACCAGCCACAACAAGCCCGGCAGAAATCCGAACTGCGCCGCCAGAACAGGCCCGACAAGTGGCCCCGCGCCCGAGATAGCAGCGAAATGATGACCGAACAAAACCCATTTGTTCGTCGGGTAATAATTATGCCCGTCGTACATCGTCTTTGACGGGACGGGTCGTGTGTCGTCAAGCGCCAGCACCTTTGCGGCCAGAAAAGCGGAGTAGTAACGATACGCAATAGCCATCACGCATAACGCGCCGATAATGATTGGCAAAGCACTCATTCGATAATTCTCCTCGTGAGAGATTACCCCTACCTGTGATGATTGACCTTTTGACGGCAAGCCGGAAACGGCCAGGCCCGTTTTGTGAGGGAAACACAATAACCCCACACTCATCTCAAAGCAAACGCTAACTCTCGCCTGCGCTCTTGCGGCCTAAAGGTGATTCAGAAAAAGTGCTGAGGGTCTCTCCACGAAAGCAGACGAAGAGACGCGAAACAAATCGAAATTGTGCTTTATGCCATTTCGTGTAATTTAGTGGAGCGGCGTTGGATAATAACGCAGTGTCGGCGGCAAGTCTGAAATATGACTTTAAGTATCCGTTCAGTGCCGATTTCAATTGATTTTCACGGCTGAGAACGGTTAAGCTGCGGGGGCTTAGGAGCTTCTCCCCTCGCCGGTGCCTACTAGAGCCTTCCGGCGATACTTTCGCGCACACTAACGCTTAGGCCGCGCGTGGGGCGATCACGGCAGCCTGGAAGCTTTGAATTGAGCGGACCGTCTAGAAGAGAGACAGTATGCTTTGGAGTAGGCTTAGCGCAGCTTCCGTCACCGGATTGAGTGAAACCACGTCCAGTTCTGATATTTCGCCCATAGTGGTTGCACCTGGAGCTCCCCTGTCACCTGTTACCGAGGAATGCGGAGGAGGAGGCGGCGGCGGAGCTGTTGCGCCGGGCATGCTGATATCACCACCAATAGCAGCCAGGGTAAGTACCAATGTCAGAACAACGGCGGTGCAAAATCGTTGAAGGTTTTTCATTAAGCTTCTCCTAGAGAAATTTCTATAAGAAAAAAGTGGCAGAGCGTTAGGACTAAATTAAGGCCGCGAACTAGCGTATGATAACACTGTACAAAGCTCAGGCAGCACTAGCAAATCATTTTGCAAGGTGGAGAAAGGTATAATCCTCACATGACTTTGGCTTCTCAGCTTCTCAGACAGATAGATAACCCTGCACTTAACCACGCGGAGCGTGCCCAGCTGCGTTGCCATCTGGCAAAGGAACTGGAGGATGCCGGTAACTATGAGGCTGCCCGTGCCGCCCTGGGCGAGTTGTGGCAGCGCGTCGGCGAACGCCCGCAGCTTGAAGGTCTCGATCAGCGCACCTCCGTCGAAGTATTGTTGCGCGCCGGGGCGCTCAGCGGATGGATCGGCAGTGTTAATCAACTTGAGGGCGCTCAGGAGGTAGCAAAAGACTTAATTAGTGAGAGTATTACGACTTTTGAGGCATTACAGGAGACTGAAAAGATAGCCGAGGCGTATATCGAGTTGGCAATTTGCTACTGGCGCGAGGGCGCTTTCGATGAAGCGCGCGTGACCTTGCGGCAGGTGCTAAGCCGATTAGCTGGCAAAGATAGCGAGCAAAAGGCAAGGGCTTTACTGAATAGCGGCATAGTCGAAATGCATTTGGGCAGGTTTAATGATGCCCTTCGTACTTTGACCGAAGCCGTGCCTTTATTTGAAAAGAGCCAAAGCCATGCGGCCAAAGGTAGATTCCATGTGAATCTAGCTCTTGTGCTGAAGAAGCTGGGTACCGCGGAGCAGCGTGAGGACTACACGGATCGTGCTTTGGTCGAATACGCCGTTGCCAGTCACCACTTCGAACAGGCTGGGCACACGCACTCCCGGGCTGTGATTGCGAACAACTTAGGGTATCTATTATTCCTCAGAGGGAGGTTCATTGAAGCTCACGAGCATCTTGATCGCGCTCATCTTCTCTTCGCCAGCCTCAAAGATAGCGTACATACGGCGCAGGTGGATGACACGCGCTCGCGTGCGCTGCTCGCTCAGAAACGAAATTCCGAAGCTGAAAAAATCTCTCAGTCGGTAGTTCGCCAGTTAGAGAAGGGCGATGAACACTCGCTATTGGCTGAGGCGTTGACGACGCGTGGGGTAGCGCTGGCGCGGCTGGGTCGTTATGAAGAGTCTCGTCTGACGCTTGAGCGCGCAATGGAAGTGGCGTCTCAAGCAGGTGACAACGAAGGCGCGGGTGTGGCTGCGCTGACGATCATTGAAGAACTAAATGAGCGGCTCAACGCCGACGAGATGGCCAATCTCTACGCGCGTGCCGACGAGTTGCTGCACAACACGCAGAACTCTGAGACGCTCGCTCGCCTGCGTTCATGTGTGCAACGCATTTTCGAGGCGGGACGCGTGCGCCGCAGGGAGCCCGCTGCGCCGAACTTCATTTACGCTGAACAGCGGACGGCGGAGTTCTTGCGCGAGGCTCATAGAATCGCCGGGACGCAGGCAACCGTGCTGATTATGGGTGAGACCGGCACGGGCAAAGAGTTGCTGGCGCGTATGATTCACGAGTGGAGTGGCCGTGCCGGGCGGTTCGTGGTGATTAACTGTGCGGCACTGACCGAGACGTTGTTTGAATCTATTCTGTTCGGACACAAAAAAGGCAGTTTCATAGATGCTGACAGGGATAGCCTCGGTGTCGTTCAACAGGCTGCGGGCGGGACGCTCTTTCTGGATGAGATTGCAGAGATGAGTCCCGCCAATCAGGGCAAGATTCTACGCCTGATCGAATATGGCGAGGCGCATACCATCGGCATGCCTGAGCCTGAGAGAGTTAATGTGCGGATCATCGCCTCTACCAACCGCAACCTCAAGGAGCAGGCCGCCCAAAAACAGTTCCGCGATGATCTGCTTTACCGCCTCAACACTTTCCAACTGGAAATCCCGCCGCTCAGAAAACGTCCGGGAGATATCTCCGCGCTCGCCGTGCATTTCGCCAGAGAGCTGACAGGGCATCATGGTCGGCGTGTGAGATTCACGCCTGAAGCTATCGAAGCTATGAGTCGTTTGCCGCTCAGAGGTAACGCGCGTGAGTTGCATTCTTTGATCGAGCGGACGGTTTTGACGGCTGTGGAAGGAGCGGAGATTACACGAGCGACGGTCGAAATCATTGCAACCAGACAGATGAGTAACGCCGTGCTGGGCGATGCCTGGGCGGGCTGCTCGTTTGAGGAAGAGGTCTTACGCTACGAGTCCAATCTGATCAAGCTCGCCCTTGAGAATGCCAGGGGCAGCGTGACGCGCGCCGCGCGCCTGCTCAACGTCACTCACCAGCGGCTCTGCGCGATGCTTCAGGGAAGGCACAAAAATTTGCTCCTTGCAAAAAAACCAGCGCAACAGCGCAAGCGCAGTATTATTACCAGGTAACGGTGCTCTTGATGAAAAGCATCGTATAAATTCTTCTCGAGATGCTTTTCCCTCACTACTGAAAACCCAACGAAAATACGACTTCCGGCGCTGTGGCCCACTTCGTGCAACAAGCGGGCCGACGCGGCGATATGACCGAGCGTGCTTCTCGGTGACCGGAGGCACTGCTTTCTTCCACCCCAATTCAACTCGCCGCGCTGTCTGGAACTGTCTTTGCATTTTGGCTCAAGGCGGATGACTTGTATGAGGTCGCTCACGATCCTCTACGTCGAAGATCACAAACTGTTACTGCTTTACGTGAAAGATATGCTCGAAGCGCAGGGCTGGCGCGTGGAAACCTGCCAGGATGGAACGAAGGCGCTTGAGATAATCGAGAGCAGAAGCCTCTTCGATGTACTCATTCTTGATAACGGTTTGCCCGGCATGAGTGGTCTTGAGCTGGTGCGCCGTGCGCGACGCCTCACGCATCGCAGACGCACGCCCATTATCATGCTCTCGGCCAGCGACTCCGCAAAAGCTGCGCGTCAGGCCGGGGCAGATGCCTATTTGAAGAAGCCGGAGGAAGTAGACGCAATCATCGAGACCGTCACACGACTAATCAGCGCGCGCTGAAGCGGGCGCTCCCTTCGCGAGCCAATTATGGATCAGAGAGTGCAAAAGGCCATCCGCCTCATGCAGGAAGACCTGAGGCGCAAGTTCATTCCCGGCGAGATAGCCGCCTCGGTCAACCTCTCGCGCGCACATCTGCGATATTTATTCAAAGCAGAGACCGGGATGTCGCCCGCGCAGTATCTGCGTTCGCTCAGAATGCAGGAGGCCGGGCGTCTTCTGAAAACCACGTTCCTCGGCGTGAAAGAGGTCATGTACAGAATCGGAGTCAGCGATGAGAGCCACTTCACGCGAGATTTCAAAAAGGTCTATGGCTCAAGTCCCGCTCAATACAGGGCGCGACAGCACGGTTTGGGCCTCGAAAATGATTCCGACTAGGCAAAATCCTCAAATCGGCCAATAAATCCTCACTTCGGCCATATAATTCTTATTGACGCCGCGCGGGAATGGTTCTACTTTCCACGTTACGTTCATTGCAGCCTCGCTTTAGACAAGTAACGCTGGATTGATGCGCATGCAGCAGTCCTCACACTGTCAAAGCGACATCTGTCGAGAAGCGGCCTCACGGCTTTTCCGATTCGATCTTTTCTCTGTCAGGCGATTATTCTGACGAGGCCACTTCCCGGAATTTCACAAATGAGGAAACTCTTGAACAGACACGTAGCTCTACTTCAAATATCGCGTCTGGCTCTTGCTACTCTTTGTTTGTGATTTGATCTGAGGTGCGTTCATTCGGTCTCCACGCACCGCAGAATTCATGTCCGGGAAGTGTTCATGGTCGAACCGTAGAGTTACTACCCTGAGATGGGTGCTCAGGGTGCGAGCGCTCTGAACTATCACCTTCAGGCTCTGTTGGGTGGGAGAGCCTGAAGGCAATTTCTAAAAGCGGTAAATGGTCAATGGTGAGTGGAAACTGCTTTCTTCCATTCACCATTGACCATTTATAAATTGCTAATTGTCATCTGGATATTGCGCTTCAACAGTTCGGCGACGAAGGCATCGGGTGGGACTGAGAGTTCCTGCGGGATTGCGCCTTTCTCTTTGATGTCGCCGCGCGCCATCATCTGCGCGATGATCGAGGCGGGGAAAGCGGTCGTTCGCATCATCGCGCTCAGTCCGGTTCGTTCATCAAAGCGGTCTATGATGTCGTAGCGAAGCCTCTGACTTGCGCCTTCGGCTGTGCCGTGAAACTCTACGCGGATGAGGACAACGTCCGGCTCGTCTGCCGGAAGATGACGCCGCAACATTTCTCCCAGCACGCGGCGCGGGCGCACCCCTCTGCCGTCAACTTCAAGCTCTTCGCCGCTGGCCAGGCCGAGATCAATGAGCAGCTTGAATTGCTCGCAGTGTCCCGGATAGCGAATCGTTTTGTAGTCGAGTTCAGAAACGCGCCCCGCGAAGCTTTCGGGCAGCGTCGAAGTCCCGCCGGAAGTTTGAAAGGCTTCCATCTCATCGAACGGTGCGGGAAACTCAAGCCGCTCGATTTCCGTCATCGAATCAACCTCGATGAGTTTGCCAGCGCGAATCACACGCGCCCGCTCGACATATTCGTTAATCAAGCCTTCGACCGCGAAGACAATTTGATAGTTGAGCGGAGGACGGGGTTCGAGCGGCAGGCCGCCGACACGAATGTGAATTGCCTCAAGCTGCTCGAACCTCTTCGCGCCGTGCGCGACCAGAACGGACACCATGCCGGGCGCAAGGCCGCAATCGGGGATGATATTTATCCCGGCTGCACGCGCCGCTTCATCAAGCGCCAGCTCTTCGGCCACGACCGCATTATTGCCACCGAGGTCGCAGAAGTTGACGCGCGCTTCAACGGCCGCCCGCGCCAGCCGCACATTGTGAAAATAGGTGACGCAACTAATCGCCGCATCGTGACCCCGCATCAATTCAACGACCGCCCCCGCATCTGTGACATCAATCCGTGCAGGCGTCAGCTTATCGCTTTTCACGGCAGCCGCGACCGAACGAGCGCGCTCAATGTCGAGGTCGGCGACAGTCACCGCTTCGACATCCGAATTGTGCGCGAGGTCGAACGCTGCACCAAGTCCCATCCGCCCTGAGCCAAGAACAAGTATTTTCATATGAAGATTGTATGAGCAAGGACAAGTCCTCCGCCCCTATTGATTATGACCGTGTGACTGGTCGCCAGCGTTTCTCCAGGTAGTTTGCGACGCGCGTTAGCGGAAACGTCATCAGTAGATAGAAAATTGCGACCATCGGCCAGATGGTCAGCGGCGCGGCGTAGCGGCTCGCCAGCTCCTGGCCGGTGCGCGTCAGTTCCGAGAGTCCTATTACATAGACGAGCGACGAATCTTTCAGGAGCGCGATGCCTTCATTGGTCAGCGGTGGGACGACGCGCCGGAAAGTTTGCGGCAGGATAATGCGGCGCATGGCTTGCCCGTGCGTCATGCCGAGCGCTCGCGCTGCCTCCATCTGTCCGGCCTCTATGGATTGAATTCCGGCGCGGAAAATCTCCGCGATGTAAGCGGCGCTGTTCAAGGTGAGCGCGATGATGCCGCTCCAGAACGGGGGGATGAAGATGCCAAAACTGGGCATCACGAAATAGATGAAAAGTATTTGCACGAGGAGCGGCGTGCCGCGCATCACTTCTACATAAATTGCTGCCGGAACTGAAAGGAGGCGTGACGATTGAACACGCGCCAGAGCCAGCAGCAGGCCGATGGGCAATCCCAGCAGTAAGCTGAGAATGGCCAGGCGCGCCGTCAGCCAGATGCCGGTCAGAAAGAAGCGCCAGGTGCGTTGGACGATACTGAGGTCGAAAGCTTTCGGCTGCGTCGTGCTGGCCGCCGTCTGTTCAGCAACTTCGCCAAACCATTTTTGATGGATGCGATCATATTCGCCGCTGTCCTTAATTCGCCAGAGAGCAGCGTTCACCGCGCGCCGCAACTCGTCGCTGTCTTTCGCCAGCACGATGCCCAGCTTCTCGTCTGTAAACTGACGCCCGACCGTTTTTAAATCCTGAAAGCTCTGAAGAATCATGTAGCGCAAGACAGGCGCGTCGCTCACGACCGCGTCAATACGTTTGTTGCGGAGATCGGTCAGGGCCAGAGCCACCGAGTCGTATTTGACGACTTCGACGCCTTCGCGCTTCTCGAAATCGAATTGCGCGGTCGTGTTGATCTGGACGCCGATGCGTTTGCCTTTGAGATCGTCCGGTTTTTCTATCCCTCCGGTCTCTTTGTGGACAGCTATCAGTTGCCCGGCGTTGATGTACGGGTCGGAGAAGAGCAGGGTGGCGCTTCTTTCGGGCGTGATGGTGACGGCGGAAATTACTATGTCGAACGTCCCGTTTTGCAGTGCCGGGAAGATACCGTCGAAACCTGAATTGGTAAAAGCCACGCGGACACCCATTTCGCGTGCGACGGCGTTCGCCAGATCTATGTCGAAACCCGTAAACTCGCCGCCCTCAGCCGTCTCAAACGGCGGGTAAGTGGCATCCGTCCCGATGCGTAGCTCCCCGCTCTGACGAACGCGTTGGAGCGCCGTCTGAGCGAATAAAGGGATTGGGAAAAGAAATAGCAGAAGGAATGCGGCGGCGATGCGTCGGTTCGGTTGCGTCATGTGATGTCTCACTCTTCCTGTCCAAGTTGCCCGCGCGTGCCTATGTCCGTTTCGAGCTTGTTGTCCTCTGGTTTATCCGTCGCGGTCTGTTCTATCGAAGAGGGCTCGTCTTCATGAAAGCTCTGCATGAAGGCGCGCGTCTCCTTCTGTTGCGGGTTGCTGAAGACCTCTTCAACCGTGCCGGATTCGACGGCGTGGCCGCCCTCGAAGTAGATCACCTGATCCGAGATGCGGCGCGCAAAGTTCATGTCGTGCGAGACGACGACGAGCGTTTTGCCCAGATCGTCCAGGGCGCGCAGCATCCGCGCCACACTCTGTATTAGTTGCGGGTCGAGTGCTGAAGTCGGCTCGTCAAAAAGAATGACTTCCGGCTCCATGGCGAGCGCACGCGCGATGGCGACTCTCTGTTGCTGCCCACCGGAGAGCTGCGCCGGGTAGTGCTCTTCTTTGCCGCCCAGTCCCACTTTGTCCAGATAGTGGCGCGCAATCTCTTCGGCCTCTGCGCGCCCCATCCCTTTGACGGTCGTGGGTGCTTCCGTGCAGTTGCCGAGTGCGGTCAGGTGCGGAAAGAGATTGAAATTTTGAAAGATGATGCCGACGCGTTCACGAAGCTGCCGGGTCAACTCTTTCTCCTCGGCAGCCGTGAGCTTTTTATCTTCCGTGCCAAGGACTTCGACGCCGCCGATCTTCATCCGGCCACGATCAAATTTCTCCAGCCGGTTCATACAGCGCAGCATGGTCGTCTTGCCGCAACCCGAAGGGCCGAGGATGGTGGTCAGTTGTCCTTCCTCGATCTGAAACGTGGCATGGTTAAGCACGGTATTTGACCCGTACCGTTTGACGATGTCTGTGACTTCGATCACGCGTCTTCGCTCCCGGTAAACTTTGACTTCAGAAATTGTAAAGCGGTCTTAAACTAAACGAGGGCTAACTTTTCGTGCGGCGGAGTCTAACAAAAGAATCGTCCATCGTCCATCGTCTGCCCTTCACGATTTACAGCTTTTTTGCTAGACTCCGCCGCAATTCCACATTAGGTTAAAGTTTCAGTCATGCACGAACGCAGCGCGAAATCTCGTCCGGTTCACGAAAACCTTGACACGGCTTACGTCAACGTGGCGGCGCTCGTTCATTACTTGCAGCAGCGCGAGTTTAAGGGATGGGTTCATGTCGAGCTGGACGAATACGACGCGGACGTTTTCTTAAAGGCGAAAGAGCCGCCACGCGTGCGCGAGACGGATCACGCGAAGAATCGCACGGACGAAGGCGAAGCGGCACTGCAACGCCTGTTCGTGCGCGCCAGAGAGCCGGGCGGCCTGGTCAGCGTCTTTGAAGGCGAACGGGAAGAGATGGCGAGCGATGAAGCTTCGTCAGCAGTAATCCCTTACGAAGCGCAGGCGGAAAACAAGAGTGCTTCGCCGGAGGAGCTTGACTGGCACGACCTCGTGCGCCTGAGCGGGGAATTAATCGCTACGGTGGAACGCGCGACGCTGAGCACGGGCGCAGATTTCACAAGTCTCTTTCGAGCAGTGCGCCTGGGGCTGGCCGACGATTATTCGTTTCTCGATCCGGGCAGCGGGCGCTTTGAATATGGCAACGGAACGGCGCAGCTTCGCGCTACACCTTCGGCGAACGCTTTTGTTTCCGGCGTCGGCGAAGCCCTGCGCGGCGTGGTTAATAAAATCTCTGCGGGGCCGCGCGCCCAGAGCGTGCGCGAACGGGTCGCGCTGGAGCTTGCAGTGCTGGCACGCAGGCGGCAATCGCAGCTCGCAAAATTCAAATTCACCCCGCAGCTTGATCGCATCGCGGGCACAAGAGTCCTGTAACGACAGTTTTCAGTTTTGAGTTTTCAGTTTTCAGCATGGCTACGTTTCGCTGAACAGTTAAACTCAGAACTGAAAACTCAGAACTGAAAACTCAAAAACCATGTTCCCATTCAAAAATATTCTTTTCCCGACGGATTTTACGCCGCACGCGCGGGCTGCTTTGAAGTATGCGGCGGCGTTTGCGCGCGAAGGCCGGGGGCGCGTCGTGCTGTTCAGCGTGCAGGAGGGCAGTGTGCCTGCCAATTTGTTGACGCTCCCCGAACGCGTCTTTGACGAGCCGGAGCAGCGTTGGCTTCAGCAATTGCGCGCCGAAGTCAAAGAGTTGTTGACAGACCCTCTGCTCGACGGCCTTGAGGTTGATCCGGTCATCATCGAAGGCGACCCTGCGCCGGAGATTGCACGCGCCGTGCGAGATTTCAATATTGATCTGGTCACAATCGTGACGCATGGCCGCAAGGGTTTGTCGCGCGCGCTGTGGGGTTCGACCGGCGAAGAGATTATTGCCGAAGCCCCTTGCCCGGTGCTGACGATTCGCCCGCCGCAACGCGACTTCGTCGAATACCGTGGGAGTCACACGGAGATTCACCTCAACCGAATCCTGCTGGCGACGAACTTTCGCCCGTCGTCGCTCATGGCGGCGCAGGTGGCAGCGGAGTTTGCCGGGCGCTTCAACGCAGAGCTGCACGTCATCTACGTGATCGGCGATTATCTGGATCAAATGGCGGAGATGTTTCCTGAGAGCGCGGGGCCAAAACTTTCTCAGTTGCGCGAGTATGTGGCGGAAAGGATGGCGGCCTTCGAGGGCGAAGCGGGAGGCCGTGCCGTCACGCACATCAGGGAGGGAAGACCTTACGAGGAGATCGTGCGGCTGGCGACTGAAAAGGACGTGGATTTAATCATCATCGGCACAAGCGTTCATTCATCAATCTTCGGCGGCGCACCCGCGCTCGGCCCCGACATCGAGCGCGTCGTCCGCAACGCCCCCTGCCCAGTGCTCTCTGTGCCATCGGGCAAAGTCGTCACCCCACATCCGGTGATGGTCACAGAGCCAGTACCGCAAATGTGAAAGTGGTCAGTAATCAGTGGTCAGTGGTCAGTAAGAACAAGCGATAAGCAGCCTTCGTGCTATTGCTTTTAACTGAAAACTGAAAACTGAAAACTGAAAACTGACCACTGTTTTATTGTCCGCTTTCCATCGGGAGTCCGGCGTTCTTCCAGGCATCAGTGCCGCCGAGTAAGGCCGCCGCGTTCTCAATCCCATTTTGTTTCATCGTCTGCACCGCACGGGCGCTGGTATGCTCGGCGGGTCAAGAGCAGTACGTGACAATCATCTTGTCACGCGGCAGTTCGCCGAGGCGCGCTGCTATCAGATTCTCAGGAATGCTAATCGAACCCTTGATGTGGCTCTGCTTGTAAATACTGTCGCCACGCACATCAACGACGATGGCCGTGCCTTTATCGAGCGCATCGCGCAACTCGACGGTGGTGATGCGCTTCACCCCATCGCTCGGCGCGATGTGTCCAGACGGGGCGTCTGGAGCCTTCACCGCGCTACTGTTGTTAGAGCCAGCACTGCTGCCCGCTGCTTTATTGCCCTTCGTCTCGCTGGAATTACACGCCGCGAGCACGAGAGTTGCGAGCACAACTGCAGCCGACAACTGAAATAAAAGACGCATTCAATAAACCTCCAAAAGACAGTCATGAATGATGAGTGATGAGTCATGAGTGACAAGCAGTTTCTGACTACTCAGCACTCATGACTCATCACTCATCACTTCTTTTCCGTCGGGTATCCTGCATTGAGCCAGGCGTTGTAGCCGCCGAGCAGGGCGGCTCCGTTTTCCAGGCCTTTCTCTTTGATGATCTGCACCGCACGGGCGCTGGTGTGTTCAGCCGGTCAGGAGCAGTAGGTGATAATCATCTTGCCGCGCGGCAGTTCACCTGTGCGCGAGCCGATGTCGTTCAAATTAATCCAGCGCGCGCCCTTGATGTGGCCTGCGTTGTAGGAATCCTCGCCGCGCACGTCAACGATGATGGCCTTGCCTTGTGCGACCGCCTCGCGCGCTTCTGCGACCGTGACGCGACGAACGCCATCACCCTGCGCCTGACCAGTGACCGCGACCATCAGCAGCGCGGAGAGCGCGAACAGTGCGGCAATTGAAATAAGATAACGCATCGAATGAACCTCCTGAAGTTCGAGGGGAGGCGACGGTCCCTATACAGATTGAACGAAGACAATTGGTCAACTGACCCTGACAGTTCTACCATTTTCTCGCCTCCATCGCAAAAAGCATTGCGGGATTTGATTTGTCTTTAGCTCAGGCGTTGCGGCGTAAAAGTAAACTCGGAACGCCTGACGCTATAACTCTGGAATGCCTGGCGGTTGACTTGAGGCTGCGCGTGGGGTGGGTCCCGGTCCGGCTGTTATAATTCTTTCCATCAACGTGCGAGAGGAGAGTGATATGTTTGGAAGCGAAGACCAGAAGATTCACGAAATAGCTTTTGCGGGCGACGTTCAACAACTCAAAGCTCTACTCGACAAGAAACCGGAATTGATAGAGGCGAAAGGCTGGTTTGATCGCACGCCTCTGCATTGCGCTGCCGGGTTCGGGCATGTGGATTGTGTTCGGCTTTTGATTGAGCGCGGGGCGGACCTTAATGCGTACAGCCAGCTCTGGTCGGCGACGGCTTTGTTCGAGACTATTGGAAGTTCAAAAAGAGACGACAAAACGGGCGAGCACATGGTGTGCGCGCAACTGCTCCTTGAGAATGGCGCAGACCCGAACATCCAGAGTTGTATCCGCTCGGAGACGGCGATTTTTCATGCCCGGCATCTGGGCTCGCTGTTGTTGCTGGCAAAATACGGGGCTGATCTTGATGTTATCTCGGATGAAAATCAGTACCCGTTTGAATATCACGCGTATTACGTCGGCGACCCTGATCTCCTCAGCTTCTGGCTTGAGCGCGGGGTAGACGTGAACCACGTTCCGGGCTTCGGCGAGCCTGTGCTAAACGCCGTGGTCTCATCTCTCTGTAGAGATGAGCGAAACGAAGAGAAGGAGTTCAATCAGATACAGCAGCTGCTTGATTACGGTGCTGACCCTAACCTTGGGGAGAGTCTCTTCGGCAATTCGCCGCTGCACATTGCCGCTTCCAAAGGGCGAGCAGACATTGCGCGTCTACTTTTGGACGGCGGGGCAGACCTGAATTTCCAGAACCATAATAATGAGACGCCGCTCCATGAGGCGGTGGAGAAAGAGCACGTCGAACTCGTCAAATTGCTTGTCGAGCGCGGTGCGGACGTAAATATCAAGGATGCCTCTAAGCGTTCGCCGTGGGATTTAGTTAAAGACTCAACTCAACTCCGTCCCATCTTAGAACCTTTTGGCCGCGACGTGCCGAACGTCTCCCCCACGCCGGACGAACTCGTTGAACGCCTGTTTGCGATTCCCCGCTTCGGCAGGGAGGCGATGCAGCCCTGTTCGGAATATGAGATTGCTTTTTTGGAGCAAGAGTTCAACGTCATTTTGCCGGAGTCTTACAAAAAGTTTCTTCGTCTGATGGGAAGAGGCGCGGGCGGCTTTCTGGAAACCGATCACTGGGATGCGTTTTATCCTTACCTGCTTGAAATCGGCCAGGGCGATCAATATGCAGATTACTGCGACGGTTTGCCTAGCCACTATTTTGTTTTCGCCTCGCGGCTGGGCGGTATCTTTCTCTTCTTTATCGCCGACGGAACTGACGACGAAGACCCGCCTGTCTATGCGTTCGGCGATAACTACGACGGGACGTTCAGAAAAATCTACGACTCGTTCTGGGGATTTTTTGAAGAGATGGTGATCTACTACGAGGTCTTTAACAAAAAGGGACTGGTCTGACGGCAGATGAATTCAAGGCATTGCTCTTAAGACCGCCCACCGCATTGAGGTCGAAGCTGTTTTAGTTCTAAACTCATTAACACTTGATTGTCTTGATTAAATTCTCCCCCATCAATCGCCGAGCCCAGCGAGGGTTCTGTAGATGTCGCAGCCAACTTATCTTCAATCCGGTAATTCTGTCGGCGTCGTCGGCGCGGGGCCTGCCGGGTCTTTCTTCGCCATCGAACTCTTGCGCCGCGCACGCGCCCTCGGCCTCGACCTCAAAGTAGACATCTACGACGGCAAGAACTTCGCGCGGAAAGGCGCTCCCGGCTGCAACATGTGCGCCGGGGCGGTGGGCACGCGTCTCATTCAAGAGATAGAACGCTCCACGGCCACAGCAATCCCGCGCGAAGTCATCCACTACGAGATCGAAGGCTACGCCGTTCACTACCAGGACTCTTACGCGCGCCTTGAGAACGAAACGTCGAAGAAGATTTACGGTGTCTATCGTGGCGCTGGCCCCGTCAGCACCGAAAACCCCGACGGCGCGCGCAGCTTCGATCAATTCCTGCTCGATCAGGCAATCAAACTCGGTGCGACTCATATCCCGCAGAGCATCCACGACATTGATGTACCCACCACACTCGAACATCGCCCGGTGCTGCATCTCGCGGACAATTCAAGAGTCGAGTACGATCTGGTCGTCGGCGCATTCGGCGTCAATTCCCAACTGGCGAATCGCCTGCTCTACGGTTATGTTCCGCCGCCGACATGGAAGACGTGTGTGATTGAAGCGCGCGTGCCTCAAGAGTTTCAGCGCGAGAAGCTCCATAACATGATTCACTTCTTCGTCCTCAAGCAGCCCGACATACGCTACGTCGCGCTGATTCCGAAGGGCGAGCATGTGACGATTACGGCCATCGGCGAAAATGTGGACGTGGTGGCGACCGAACGCCTCGTGCGCGATTCCTACATGCGCGATTACTTGCCGCCCGACTGGAAGCTCGACTGTCATTGCCACCCACGCGTGGCCTTGGGCGCGGCGCGTCTGCCTTACAGCGAGCGTTTCGTCATCGTAGGGGACGCGTCGGATTCGAGATATTTGAAGAACGGGGTGGAGTCTGCGCTGGTGACGGCGCGGCTTGCGGTTGATTGCGTCATCAATCATGGATTGACGGCGAAAGATTTTGAAAAGCATTTCTGGCGGCGTTGCAGCCGGGTGTTTGGGCGCGACAACATCTATGGCCGGATGCTGTTTGAGATTTACGACCGCATCTTTCCGCACCCGCTGCTGGCTCCCGTTTACTTCGCCGTGCTGCGCTCCGAAAGAAAGTTAAAACGTCCGGGGGCGCTTTTGACAAACGCGCTGCTCGCGGCCTTCACAGGCGACCAGTCTTACAAGCGTATCCTGCTGCGCGCTCTCAACCCGCGCCTCGCCGCGCGAATGGCCGGACGAGCCGTCAACCTCTCTTACAATCGCGTCAAGTCAACCGTCTCTCGCACCGAGCCGCAGGCAACGCGGGGTTTGCGCCTGCGCGACGGCTCGCGCGTCGCCATCATCGGCGGCGGCCCCGGCGGAGCGAGCGTCGCCATCCGGCTGCTTCGCAACGCGCGCGTGCGAGGCATTGATTTGCGCGTCACCATCTACGAGCCGAAGCAGTTTCCGCGCCATCACAACCCTTGCATCGGCGTGCTCGCGCCGCCGACCGCCGCGCTCCTGCGCGACAAGCTGAAGATTGATCTACCAGCTGAGATGGTCAAGCGCACGATCAAGGGCTATCGCCTGCACAGCGACCGCAGCGAAATAGAGCTGCGCGCGCCGACCACAGAAGACCCCGCGCTGATGGTTTCGCGCTCTGACTTCGACCAACTGCTGCTTGAGCGCGCCGCCTCGGAAGGCGCAACGATTTTGAACGACCGCGTGACGGGACTTGAGTTTCACCCGGACAATCTGGAGCATCCGGTGCGCGTCTATTCCGAAGGCGCGTCGCGCTCGGCGGACATGATTGTCGCCGCGTGCGGCCTCGATGACGGTCTGCTCTCCGTGCTGGAACAGGTCAGCCCGCGCCAGTGGCGCTACCAGCGCCCCAAAGAGTACATGCACTCGATTATCATCAAGCTGCCGTGCGATGAGCGCTACATCGAACAGCGGCTGCACGGCGAGATACACGCTTTTCTGCTATCGGATTTGCCGCGCATAGAGTTTGGCGCGATTACGCCGAAGCTAGGCCACGTGCTCGTGAACATCGCGGGCAGCCGCGTGCGCTCGACCGACATGCAGGATTTCCTGCTGCACAAACAGGTGCGCTCACTGCTTCCGCGCTACAACTTGCAGCAGTTGAATTACTACGAAGGTCGCGCGCCCGTGCGTCATGCGCGCCACGTCTCCTGGGATCGCTTCGTCGCCGTCGGTGATGCGACGGGCTGGCTCAGACCGTTTAAGGGGATGGGCATC
Source organism: uncultured Acidobacteriota bacterium (assembly GCA_963811065.1). GTDB lineage: Bacteria > Acidobacteriota > Blastocatellia > Pyrinomonadales > Pyrinomonadaceae > QHXM01. The sequence goes on along the minus strand of CAWEPR010000004.1, from coordinate 107,674 downwards.
ACGACGGCGATTGAAACAGGCTCGACCGCGGCGGACGTGATGATGGAGCGGGGGATTGACGGGATTGCGCTCGCGGCCTACAGCCTGCGCCTGCGACACCTGACCGAAGACCATTATCACGGACGCGCCCTTCGGCGTCTCTGTCGCATGGGAATGAACGCGGGCGCGATGGACAACGTCGTGGAGCTTGCCAAGACCAATCAGGAGCTTTACACGATTCTCTACGACACCATTTCGGGGCAATCTTCCTATCGCCGCATCGCGCGCGACCTCATGCACTCGACGCTCTTCTTCAAGATGGGCGCGCTGACGATTAAGCGCGCTCTGCGCCCGCCGGGATGAAGCTCTCACTTTTCTTCTTGAACTTGAGGGGCGTCTCCTTGAGCCATCAGTGCTCTTTGACGTTCGATTTTGTAGTGTTGACGATGGATTGCTCGACCGCCGCCATGATGTCGCCCGCGAACGTGGCCGTATTGATCATCAAGGGAGTGGTTTTATCAATATCCTTCCTAATGAGGATTGGGCGGTACTGTCTTCTGCCGGTCGCATTGCCAGACCCAGCAGGCTTTTTGCCCGCGCTGCCCGGTTCCACATCGCTCAGCGTGACGGCGTACATCGGTTTGGCTGTTGCGGCGTCTTTGCCAGCTTCTACCTGCTCTGAGAGTTTGACGTAGTAATACCCTGTGGGCAGTTCCTTGTTGCCCGCGCCGACGTAGATCACGCCGATGTCAACGCCGCGCCCGACATCCTCTCTGGTGACTTTCTCATTTTCTTCAAACATCACCACGACGATGAGCACAAATGAAGTGCGGGTGCTGGAGGGGAACACCAGATTTTTCCCCGTGTGCTTTGCCGCCGCTGCCGCCGCTTCCAGACCTTTGACAATCTTCGGGTCAACTTCCGCTTGGGCAGTAGAGCCTTCGGCGTTGGACTTGCTGGCAATCCCAAGATCGCCAGCTTTGACTACCTTGCCTTTGGTCTTACCTTGAGCGTTGACGACTGCCGCAGCCGTCAACGCCAGCAGGCAGACACACAACATCGCGCATTGTCGAGCGACGCGACTGAGCTTTTGATTCTTCATTACTCTTCTCCTTCGAGCGGTTGAATGCGTGGAAAGTGCCGACAAGATGGCCGGCTATCGGGTTCGATTAGAAGCCAGCTTGTTTTGGTGAGCCTGAGCCTTTGCTCGAACTGATGATGATTGCGTTTTTTGGGTTCGACGGATTCATTTTCAATTTCAATTGCTGCTCCGCGTTATCGCTGGTTTCGCTGCCGCCCGCCGCGATTCGCATGTTCCCGCCGGGGTTCTTCCCGCCTTTGACGATGATTCCGTGAATAGGATTACCGGCTACCATCTGGCTGCCCTCATTCTTCCCGCCTTTAACAATGATGCCGCTAATAGGCTCACCCGGTCTCTGTGCCGCAGTTGACCCGTTTCCCTGAGCAGCCCCGCCCCCGCACGCCGCGTAACTCAAAGTAACATCCACGCCTGAGCCGTCGGCGACTCTGTCCGCGCCCAGCTTCGTCTCGACGCAGGCCGCATTGCCGAGGGGCGCACTGGCGTTATCAATCACGACGTAGGCGGTGAGATTGCTTTTATCACTGGAAGGTCTGAAGCCCTCGCGCAAAAGATTCGAGTCGAGCCGGATAATCTGCCCGGAGAGCGTGTTCCTCAGGATGAGGTTCAGCCTGAATTTCCCCGCAGCGAAGTTGTCATAGTCCTCTGCGCTCTCGAAAGTGAATTCGACCGGCGTGACGATCTGCTTGCCCTGCACCTTGCCGTCCCAGCCTTTGTCCTGTGCCGCTTCGACTTTATTGTTTGGTCTCTTGATCGGGTCTGTTCTCCCAGGCTTGGCTTCGGTTTGTGCCGTCGCGCTTCCAGCGAGTGAAAGCAACAGTACGGTTGCGAGAGCTACTAAGAGGGAGTTGAGTTTTCTGGACATCGTGGTGTGCTCCTGTTTGTACGAAGCGACCGAGGTGCGCGGCTTCGGGTGGGACTTTTTTGAGTGCGGGAAAAGTAACGAAAACCTGCTCGCTACTTTCGTTCTTCCATGAAACGACAGACACTAAACCAGCTTTTGCCGAAAACTTCAATTATTTTTGGCGATGGCTCAACTTCAATTCAATCCGTCATCGAATTGAGAAATCAGTTGGAGCGGGGCACAGCGTTAAGTTAAGATGCGGCGCAAACACAATGAGAGAACTCCCCATTCATCCCGCCCCCGCTCAGATTCAGTGGGCTAAGGTCATAGACCACACGCGCTGCATCGGCTGCCACGCCTGCACGACCGCCTGCAAATCCGAAAACGTTGTGCCGCTCTCTGTGACGCGCACCTACGTCAAGCACGTAGACGTGGGAGAGTTTCCCCAGACGCGGCGAGCGCATCAGGTGACGCGCTGCAATCAATGCGCTCATGCGCCGTGTGTGACGGCGTGCCCGACCACCGCCATGTTCAAACGCGCGGACGGCATCGTTGATTTCGATAAATCAATCTGCATCGGCTGCAAAGCGTGCATGGCCGCGTGCCCCTACGATGCGATTTTCATCAACCCTGAAGATCATTCGGCAGAAAAATGTAACTTCTGCGCTCATCGCATTGACATAGGTCTTGAGCCAGCCTGCGTGGTGGTCTGTCCGACCGAAGCAATCTTAATCGGCGACATGCACGACCCCACTTCAAAGGTCGCGCAGATTGTGAACCGCGAAGCGGTCACGGTGCGTCGGCCTGAGAAAGAGACGCAGCCCAAGCTCTTCTACAAGGGCGCGCATCAGGCCACACTCGACCCGCTCGCGGCGAAGCGCCCAACGGGCGGATTGTTCATGTGGAGCGAGCAGCTTGAGAGCGCTGAACGGGTCGTCTCAGGTTCACCACATCATAACAACTCGTCTGCCGCCGCGCTTCTCTCTTACGATGTGCCGCACTCGATTCCCTGGGACTGGCGCGTCAGCCTCTACACGTGGACGAAGGGCATCGCCGCCGGAGCTTATCTGATTCCGCTGCTCCTGGTCATCTTCGGTTTGATGGAGACGACCAATCCGCTCTGGCTGTGGGTCGCGCCCATCGTCTCAGGCGCGTTTCTCGCCATCACGGGCGCATTACTCATCTGGGATTTGGAGCACCCGGAACGCTTCCTGTTGATTTTCACTCGACCGCAGTGGCGGAGCTGGCTGGTCAAAGGCGCTTTTATCATCGCCGGGTATTCAATCGTGCTGGCGCTTCATTTTCTGGCGAGCATCTTTGGCAGTAGCTCAATTCAAAGCTGGTTGATGCTGGGCGGCTTGCCGCTCGCTGCGTTGACAGCCGTCTACACGGCCTATCTTTTCGCGCAGGCGAAGGCGCGCGATATGTGGCAGAACCCTTTGCTCCCGCCGCATCTGCTCGTTCAGGCTCTACTCGTCGGGGCTGCCGCGCTGCTACCGTTTGCCGCCTGGCTCGCGCCGCAGGTTTTCTTCGCGCTGCTCTGGGCGCTCTCGTTGACGAGCCTCCTGCACCTGCTGATGGTCTGGGGCGAAGTCACACTCACACATCCAACCGCTCACGCGCGCCTCGCCGTCTGGGAAATGACGCGAGGGAGATACCGCCTCTTCTTCTGGCTCGGCATTGCGCTCTCCTTTATCGGCGGCGTCGCTCCCTGGCTCAGTCTGATGGGAGACTCAGACATTCTCATCGGCCTTGTCGCCGCACCTCTTGCGCTCGTCGGCCTTCTACTTTACGAGCACGCTTACGTTCAGGCAGGCCAGTCCGTGCCTTTGGCTTAGGAGGGGAAATAAACATGACACGAGCAAACATGCGTCTGATCGGAATCATTTTCATGCTGGCAGCCGCCATCCTGCTGGTTCTCAATCTCAAGCGGGTCGCCGATCTGGGATCGCGCTGGATAGCGCTACCGCTCTTCATAATCGGCGTCGCTTTCATCGCTCGCTCGAAGAGAGCGAGGTTCTGAGTTTTCGCTACCTTGAAGGAGTGATGGTTTTATGGGGGAACGAATGCTCTGGTTCGACCGCGAATTCTCTTTCGATTTTCTTCCCCTCTGGATGTACCCGAACGTCGTGGAGCGTGCGCGCGGCACACCCGCGCGCCTCGAAGATTTGACACGCTCATTGTCACAGGAAATCCTGACGCGGCGCGACGGTGATAAATGGTCTATGCAGGAGCACGCCGGGCATCTCCTGGACCTTGAGCCGCTGGGAATGAATCGCCTTGACGATTACGAAGCCGGGCGCAAGACACTTCATGCCGCCGACATGGAGAATCGCAAGACGCACGAGGCGAATCATAATGCGGATACTATCGAAAACATCCTCGCCGCCTTCCGTGCCGAAAGGTTTGCATTTGTCTCTCGGCTGGACGCCTACGACGAGCAGTTTGTCCAAAGAGTAGCGATTCATCCACGTTTGAAACAGGAGATACGTGTGCTTGACCTCGTTTTCTTCATCGCCGAGCATGACGATCATCATCTGGCGCGGATTTCGGAATTGATTCGCCTGTCTGCAAAATGACTATGAATCTCAATGACTTGAATCAGCGGGTCAGCGCCGCCCGAAAAGAAACAGAAGCGCGCGGAGAGACCTTTTATCCTGGGCCGAGCCGCATTCATCTGGCAGCGTTTCCACCGAAAGAGCGCTGGGATGATTGGGTGGAGTTGGACTCTCGCAGTTGGCCTGAGCGGAAAGAGCGACGCTACATGCTCGTGCCGACGACGTGTTTTAACTGCGAGTCGGCCTGCGGGCTTTTGGCTTACATTGATCGAGAGAGCTTGCAGGTGCAGAAGTTTGAGGGCAACCCGGAGCATCCGGGTTCGCGCGGGCGCAACTGCGCCAAAGGCCCGGCGACGCTCAATCAGGTCACAGACCCCGACCGCATTCTTTATCCGTTGAAGCGTGCGGGCAAGCGCGGCGAAGGTAAGTGGACGCGCATCAGTTGGGATGAAGCCTTGAACGACATCAGTGGGCGCATCCGCAAGGCCATCGTTGAGAAGCGGCACAACGAGATTATGTATCACGTGGGGCGTCCCGGCGAAGATGGGTTCACGGAGAGAATCCTGGCGGCCTGGGGCGTGGACGGGCATAATTCGCACACGAACGTTTGTTCGTCGAGTGCGCGCGCAGGCTATCAATACTGGCTGGGGCTTGACCGTCCGAGCCCGGATCACGCGAACGCTCGTGTCATCCTGCTCATCAGCTCGCATCTGGAAACAGGCCACTACTTCAACCCACACGCGCAGCGTGTGATTGAAGCCAAAGCGCAGGGCGCTAAATTAATCGTCTTCGACACGCGGCTCTCAAACACGGCGACGCACGCAGACCATTTCATCTCGCCTTATCCCGGCTCTGAAGCGGCCATCCTGCTCGCGATTGCAAACTTCCTTATCCAAAAAAATCTCTACAACCGCGAGTTCGTGCGCCGCTGGTGGAACTGGGAAGAGTACTTGAGCGTAGAGCGTCCTGAGCTTGAGACCAACTTCGAGAACTTCGAGAGCGTGCTGAAAACGCTTTATGAAAGTTACACGTTTGAGTTTGCCGCCGCCGAATCGGGTGTTGACGCGAGTGTGATTGAAGAGATTGCGCGAGTCGTCTCAGAGGCAGGCACGCGGTTTTCGAGTCATAACTGGCGTTCGGCGGCTGCGGGCAACAGCGGCGGCTGGATGGTCGCGCGCACGCTCTTTATGTTGAATGCGCTCCTTGGCGCGGTGGCTACGGAAGGCGGAGTCTTCCCGAACGCCTGGAACAAGTTTGTTCCGAAGCCGATTTACACGCCGCCGCACCCACCCCGTTGGAACGAATTGACGTGGCCGCGTGAGTATCCGCTCGCCATGAACGAGCTATCTTTTCTGTTGCCGCATTTTTTGAAAGACGGGCGCGCGCAACTGGATGTTTACTTCACACGCGTTTACAACCCTGTCTGGACAAACCCCGACGGCTTCTCGTGGGTCGAAGCTCTGGCGGATGAGAATCTGGTTGGCTGCTATGTCGCTCTTACGCCGACGTGGAACGAGACCGCCTATTTTGCCGATTACATTCTGCCGATGGGTCATGGCTCCGAACGGCATGATGTTCATTCCTACGAGACGCACGACGCGCAGTGGATAGGCTTTCGCCAGCCGGTCCTGCGCGCCGCGCGTGAGCGCATGGGCGTGAAGGTCAGCGATACGCGCCTCGTCAATCCCGGCGAGGTCTGGGAAGAGAACGAGTTCTGGATGGAGTTGACGTGGCGCATTGATCCGATGGGAGATTTAGGCATCCGGCAGTTTGTCGAATCGAAACGCCACGCGGGCGAGCGGCTCACGGTGGACGAATATTATGAGTATATGTTCGAGCATTCCGTGCCGGGATTGAAAGAGCGGGCCGCGCAGGAAGGCTTGACGCCGCTTGAGTTCATGCGACGCTACGGCGCGTTCGAGATCAGCAAGAAGGTCGGGGCGATTTACGAAGAGACTGTGCCGGGCGCTGAACTGGAAGACGTTAACGTGGACAGTTTTGGCCGTGTCTATACGAAAGCGCCGAAGCCCGCTTCGCCAAACATCGTTCCACTGCCCACACCTGACCCTGACGGGGAAGGGCGACGCCTTGTCGGTATCAAAATTGACGAGCGCATCGTGCGCGGCTTTCCCACACCGAGCGGGCGGCTTGAGTTCTACTCGCGCACGCTCTCTGACTGGGGCTGGCCGGATGAGAGCATCCCTGTTTATCTCAAGAGCCACATTCATCCCGAAAACCTGGCGGAAGATCAGACCGTGCTAATCTCCACCTTCCGCCTGCCCGTGCAGATTCACACACGCTCGGCCAACGCCAAGTGGCTGGACGAAATCGCGCACACGAACCCTTTGTGGATTCACCCCAGTCATGCTGCGCGTTTGGACGTGAAGACAGGCGACGTGGTTCGCGTCGAAACTGAGATCGGCTACTTCGTCGTCCGCGCATGGGTGACGGAAGGCATTCGCCCCGGCATCGTGGCGTGCAGCCATCACATGGGGCGCTGGAAGCTGACGGATGAAGGGCAGCGACAGTTAATGGCGACCGTCTCGCTCGACCACGAGGGAGATCGCTGGGGCTTGAAGCGTGAAAAAGGCGTTGCGCCATATGAATCTTCAGACCCGGATACGCTGCGTATCTGGTGGACGGACGTGGGTGTGCATCAGAACTTAACTTTCCCAGTGCATCCAGACCCCGTGTCGGGGCAACACTGCTGGCATCAGGCCGTGCGCGTCCGACGAGCCGAATCGGGAGACCGTTACGGCGATATTTCGGTTGACGCCAAGCTCGCGCACGAGGTCTACCGCAAGTGGCTCTCAATGACCCGCCCCGCAGACACGCATTCGCCCGACAACACGCGCCGCCCCTACTGGCTGCTGCGCCCGCTCAAACCCGCCAGAGAGTTTTTCCGTTTGCCGGAGCAGGAGGAATTAGTGGAGGTGAAGTAGTCTGAAGTTTCTACAAACTTTCATGCCTGATTGCTTCAAGGATTCTATTCTGAATTTTCAGGAGTGTTTTATTGAAAGCGTTCGTTGTTTCTCTGGTGCTCCTGTCGCCGGTCGTCATCGGCTGGAGCATTTACATCGAACGGAGAAATCTCCGACGCATTCGCGGCTACTGCGAAAGCTTCGGCTGTGAAGGCGTCCAAATCCGAATCTGGAAGAGCCATTAGGCTGTGACCTTCAAGAAGGATGGGCAACCCTGTAGGGCGAAGTGCCGCCTGCCTTATCACAGCTCTCATATTGAATGGCTATCGAACAATCCGGCAGATATAGGGACAGCTAATGAATGACGGCTCAGCGCAAGCAGCCTGCGAGTGGCCGCTTCAACGTGGACAAGCCCTAGCCGGACGGCACCAGAACGAACTTAATATTCTTCTCCTCACAAAACGCCTTGAACTCCTCCATCTCCGGCTCGGATGAGAGCAGCGGCTCGCCGCCCATCCTCATGCAACCGGGCGACCATTCAAGTATCGAACCGGGAGGCAGATTACCCACGTAATTCTTGAGCGACGCGACGGACTTAAACCCGACATTGCCGATGACGAAGATGAACTCCGTCGAACCTTCCTCAAAGATGTAGACCAACTCCATCCGGTGCTTCGAAGGAAGCTGAGGCTGCGAATCCTCTTGCGCGCGAGTGTCTAAAACTGCTGAGAGGAAAATAACAGCAAGCCATAAGAGGCGTTTGGGTGTTTTCATAGTGAGACCTCGGAGTGATTAATAAATTCAAGAATGCCTCACTATGAACGCTGTTCGTCACTCAACCTTGCGCCTAACGCATGGTAGAGGTACTTAAAGACGCCCATCGTCTCTCTTCTCAGAATTTGAATAACGGTCTGGGCTTCTTCTTCAGTTGCTGCCACTTCTTTCTAAGCTCTCGCGTCAGGCTGCTGGGTATGGTTTCAAGGGGCACGTTGTTCTCGGCGCAGAACATGCGCCAGAGCATGAATCTTGGGTCGAGATTTCCCGTTTCATCCGTGATGCCACCGCCCTTTGAACTCTCTGCTTCAATTTTTACCTGCGGCGTTTCTTTGGGCAGGAGATTGAGGATCAACTTGCTGAGCCGGTCAAACTCAAAAGGTTTGGTGAGGTAGCCATCGCCGCCTGCGTCGCCTGCTCTCTGGCGAAACTCTTTCGTGTCGAAAGCTGTCAGGAAGATGATTGGCAAATCGCGTATCTCCGGGGTCTGGCGGATAGCGCGAGTCGCTTCGAGGCCGTCCATTAACGGCATGCCGATATCCATCAGGATTAAGTCGGGCCTGGCTAGTTTGGCGATCTCCACTGCCGCTTCACCGTTGACGGCGGTTAAGACGCGGTAACCCAGATTCTGTAACCAGAGACTGACGAGCACCAGATTGTCGTTCTGATCCTCTGCGACAAGGATGGTTTGATGATTGTCAGACGACATAGCAGGTGACATAAGAGGAGTCAGAAGACCGAAGTCAGGGTTCATTTGAAATCTCAGGCTCAGAAATTACACCCTACTATAGACGGTACTGATAAGAGGCGCACTTGCTCATCTATCTCTTCACAATCGGCAGCATGATGCGCGAGTTGTTTGCGCCGCCGCGATAAACGCGCTCGGTCGCTTTTTGAAAGTCAGCGTTGCCGGATTGTTTATAGTTCGGAACAAACTTTTGCGGGTTGCGCGCGACGAGCGGAAACCACGTGCTCTGGATTTGCACCATGATGCGGTGTCCCTTCTTGAAGGTATGCACCACACCGGGCATCACAAAAGAGATTTTGGCTGGCCTGTTCGGCTCTAAAGGTTCGGGCTTCTCAAAGCTGTTGCGGAAGCGCGCCGGAAATGGCTCGCCGCGAAGCAGCATTTGATAACCGCCGGGCACAAACGGGTAGCCCCCCGAAGCTTCAGGCGGTTTGACGCCTTCCGGGTATTTATAATCGTCAGGGAAAACGTCAATCAACTTGACGACGAAATCCGAATCCGTCCCGCTCGAAGCAATTATCAGTTGCGGCTTGATGTCGCCCGCGACCGTGATCTCTTCGGTTAAGGGTTCGGTCTGGTAAACGAGAACATCGGGGCGACCCGAAACGAAGCGCTGGTCTTCCGTCATAAATTCTTTCGGATAATTGAGCGTAATCTTTTGCGTATACGGAACCGGCTTCATCGGGTCACTGATGTACTCGTCATAGTCCGCGCGCCCTCCTTTGCCAACCGCGTCTGTGAATGAGAGACGGCCTCCCGCCCCCAGATAGAGAGGCGTCTCGGTTGCGACCTGCGGCTCCCATGCGGCGAATTCTCGCCACTCATTTGCGCCGGTGTCGAAGGTGTTGACCTCTTTGATCTGCGAGATGTCGCCTTTATCTTTCAGGAAGTGATTGAAGAATGGCAGCTCAAAAGTTTTCTGATAATGGAGCCCGGTCTTCTGCCCGAAGTAAGCCGAGCCGAGCCAGTCGCCTTCTGAGCGCACCCAGCCGCCGTGAAACCAGGGCCCCATCACGAGGACATTGAAGATACCAGGATTCTGGCGTTCGATGTGTTGATAGGTCTTGAGCGCGCCGTACAAATCTTCATTATCGTACCAGCCGCCGACGGTCATCACGGCTGTCTTGATGTTCTTCAAATTCGGCAGAATGTTGCGCGCCTTCCAGTACTCGTCATAGTTCGGATGCGCCGTCATCTCGTCCCAGAACTTGATGCGTGTGCCGTAGCTTTTCTGGTAAAGCTCGCCGGCATTAGCCAGCCCGCCCATCTCCAGATAGAACTTGTAGCCGTCCTCCGTTCCCCATTTGAATTCTTTGAGATACTCGAAATTTGAAACGGGGACGGGACGCGGCTGATCCAGGAAGCCAAAGAAACCGTAGTTCTGTGCGAGGAACAACGCCCCGTTGTGGTGCGCGTCGTCACCGTGAAACCAGTCTGAGACGGGAGCCTGCGGGCTGACGGCTTTAATCGCCGGATGAGTATCAATCGCGGCAGTCGAAGCGTAAAAGCCCGGATACGAGATGCCGTAAACGCCGACGCGCCCGTTGTGGTTCGAGACGTTTTTGACGAGCCAGTCAACCGTGTCGTAAGCGTCTGAAGCTTCGTCAAACTGCTTTCCCGTTTTGTTTGGAATGTGCGGGCGCACATCTTCGAACTCGCCCTCGCTCATCAGTCGCCCGCGCACGTCCTGATAAACGAAGATATAGCCTTCGCGTGCGAACAGGTCGTCGGGGCCGAGAGATGTTTTGTATTTGTCAGCGCCGTAAGGCGAGACGCTGTAGGGCGTGCGGTTGAGCAGGATCGGGTACTTCTGCGAAGCATCTTTCGGCTCGTAAATAGAGGTGAAGAGTTTCACCCCGTCGCGCATCGGAATCGTCACCTCACGCTTCGTATAATTATTCTTGATGTAATCGGCGAGTTCCTTTTGCTGTGGACTCAACTGCTCCTGCGCGCACACGACAATCGAGCAGAACGATTGACAACAAGACGACAGCCGTCAGACTGAAGAGACGAGACGGTTTCATAATTTCTCCCAGTAAAATTGCGAGCGTAGATGCTAATTGGTTTTGTCGCGGCGGCTCTCAACTTCCGTGAGTGAGACGGTCGGCGCAGCACGCTCGTCGTCTTTGGAGTCACGTAGGTCGAGCAACTCTTCAACGTCGGCCAGCCATTCTCGAAGATCGATGTTTATTTGCTTCATGATGACTTATCAACTGTACCTTCATCAAAGTTCTTCAAAGTCGTTTTCACTTAATCCTGCTTGCCTGAGAATGCTGCGGAGGGTTCCGGCGGCAACTTCGCGGTGCTTTGGCACAGTCGCCGTGCGTGTCCCCTCGGTTGTGGTCTTAGCAAACTTCATATGACTTCCTGTTTGACCCACTGCAAAGAAGCCCGCCGCTTCCAGCTTGCGCTTCACTTCGCGGAAAGGGTGTGGCTTCACGCCGCTATCTCGACCTCAATTGTGCGGGTTTGCGGAGCAACAGTGGCAACGGGTGGGGTGAAATGCAGTTCTAAAGCATCGCGCAGATGCTCAAGTGCCTCTTCTTCTGTTTCGCCCTGAGAGGCAACGTCCACCTCTCTGCACTGAGCGATGAACCATTTGTCCTCTTGCCAGACACTGGCGGTGAAGTTTTGTTTCATGCCTCGCCCATCCTCTCGCTAATCGTGCAACCTTGCATCACTATTTCGTCACTGCTACCTTGAATAATCGCGAATAGTCATAATTTAACGCAAACATGGTTAATGCTTGGCTCGCATTTTAGCACAGCCCGAGTTAACGAACGCGAATGAGTGTGCCGCGTTTAGCTCAGACTACATAATCTTTATTCAAACATGGAACTCTTTCGCGCTCTCGCCGTGCTGGCAGAGCCTCCGACAGAAGAAACCGCGCGCGTAGCCGAAGCCCTTCGGCTTGGGGCGTTGCCGACGGCTGATGAGTACACGGAGCTTTTCATCTTCCAGCTTTATCCTTACGCCTCTGTCTATCTCGGCGCGGAAGGGATGATGGGCGGCGAGGCGCGGGATGCCATCAGTGGATTCTGGCGCGCTCTGGGGGAGGTGCCTCCGGCGGAAGCAGATCATCTGGCAGTCATGCTGGCGCTCTATGCGCGATTGGCCGAGCTTGAAGATACGGAAGACGAGGCGAAGCATCGCGCGGGCTGGCGTCGCGCGCGGAAGGCATATCTCTGGGAGCATCTTTTAAGCTGGCTGCCGGTTTATTTGAGTAAGCTCGCTCATCTTGCGCCGCCTTTTTACAGGAAGTGGGGCGAGATTTTGATGGAGTCGCTGCTGGCTGAGGCGACGGCTCTGGGCGAGCAGGAAGCGTTATCGCTTCACCTGCGCGAGGCTTCCGGCCTTGTCGACCCGCGCCAGAGCGAGGATGCCGGAGAGTTTTGTCAGTCTATCCTGACACCTGCGCGTAGCGGCATGATTCTGACTCGCGCGGATTTGACGAAAGCCGGGCGCAAGCTGGGAATGGGAATGAGAATGGGCGAGCGCAAGTTTATTCTCAAGGCGCTGCTCGCTCAGGATGCTTCAGCCATCTTCGACTGGTTGATTGAAGAGGCTACCGTTTGGACGAAACGTCATCAGGAACACCGGGAGACACTCGGTGGAATCAGTGTGGTCTGGGAAGAGAAGTCGAGAACGGCTGCTTCGCTCCTTAGAGAGCTTAAAGCAGAGGTGCAGCAAGAAGTAGCCTAAGGAATAGGAAAAGAAATAGACCGAGATTAACAAGATGGACAGGATGAAAGAAAAAGATTCAAGCTTCCTTGTCCTGTCTTATCTTCTTAATCTTGCTAATCCTGTTAATCCTGTCTATCTCTTCTATAGTTCGATTTAGAATGTCGTCTGCAAGGAGACTGAAATTGAAACGACGCAACTTTCTTTCATCAATCGCCGCCGCCGGATGCGCCCTTCCCTTGATTGGAAACGCCGCCCTCAATGGCCGAAGCCAATCCAGACAAAGCGCCTCTGACCTGATCCACCCGAAAGTCCTGCGGCGCGGCGATACCGTCGGGCTGATTACGCCCGGAACGTACGTCTCCGACCCCGAACGGCTCTCGCTCATCGAGCCGACCATGAAGTTCTTCGGTTTGCGCGCGAAGATGGGCAAGTATGCGGGCAAGCGGTTGGGCACGTACCGCAGCTCGATTGACGAGCGGCTGGACGACCTCCACAGCATGTTCCGTGACAAAGAGGTTCAGGCGGTCGTCTGCATCCGCGGCGGCTACGGCGCGTCTCAGCTTCTGGATCGCGTTGACTATGATCTCATTCGCCGCAACCCGAAGATCTTTCTCGGCTATAGCGACATCACCGCGCTGCATCTGGCGATTCATAGACATTCAAAACTGGTGACTTTTCACGGGCCGATGATCGTCTCGGATTTTACGGACTACACACAAAAGTATTTCACCAAGGCTCTCTTCGAGACCGCGCCTATCGGCAAAGTGACCAATCCCGGAGATCAAACCAGCCTGCGCCCCTCGCACCCCCTTCGCACAATTCGACCCGGCACGGCCAGCGGGCCACTCGTGGGCGGCAATCTGACGCTCATCGCCACCACCCTCGGCACGCCTTACGAGATTGAAACGCGCGGGCGAATACTCTTTCTGGAAGACGTTGACGAACAGCCTTACAGCCTTGACCGGATGCTGACGCAACTGCGTCTGGCCGGAAAGTTTGACCACGCTGCGGGCGTCATCTTCGGCGAGTGCGCCGACTGCAAGCCGCGCGACTATAAGCCTTCTTTGGCCTCGCCGTTCTCGGCTGGCGAAGTGATTGACAACATTCTGGGCGGCTTGAAAATCCCTGTTTTGTCAGGCATGACCATCGGCCATACGGAAGACCAATTGACTCTGCCGCTCGGCGTGATGGCGACGCTCGATGCGACAGGTGGCACGCTGGACATCAAAGAGGCCGGTGTGAGTTAAGCAAGGCGGAGCAGCGCCGCCTCTAAAAATCTTCCTCAAAATGCGGAATCTGTGCTATAGATTCGCCTTACCTTAGCAACTGAATACGATTACGCGGTCAACGCCGGTGAGCAACGAGGGAGGTTATCAAATCCTTTATGCGGATAACTATATCCGAAAATAGAGCGCCCCTGATTTTGCGAGCGGGCTTCGCTTTCATGTTGTCCATGCTGCTTGTGACAAGCAGTTGCCTGCCGCAGTCTCAACAGACCGGCAGCGGGGCACAGAATATAACGCTCTACGGCTTCTCGATCCTGAAAGAGGTCCTGGAGAAAGCTGTCTTTCCGGCCTTCGCCGCCAAGTGGAAGAAGGAGCATGGGCAGGATGTCATCTTCACCTCATCGTTCGCCGGATCGGAAACCGTCACGAATCAGATTTTGCAGGGTGTCAAAGCAGACATCGCCATCCTCTCCATCGAACGCGATGCCGAGCGTTTGAAGCAGGCAGGTTTTGTCACCTCCGACTGGCATCAGTTGCCGAACAGCGGCATCGTCAACAAAACGCCTTTCATCATTCTCGTCCGCCAGGGAAACCCGAAAGGGATACGCGACTTTGCCGATCTGGGGAAACCCGGCGTGCAGTTGATTCACCCTGAGCCGGTCTCGTCGGGCGGCGCGCAATGGTCTCTGCTCGCCATCTACGGCTCGGAGTTGAAGAAGTCCGAGGCCGAGGGCGCGCGCGACGAAGGGCGAGCCTTGAAGACGCTGCAAGCCATCTGGAAGAACGTCATCGCTTCGCCGGATTCGGCGCGAGCGGCGCGCACACAGTTTGAGACGGGGCACGGCGACGCGCTCATCACCTACGAGTTGGAAGGTCTGTTGATGAGGCAGGCGAACGCGCCCATCGAAATTATCATCCCGGAATCCACCATCTTCAGCGAGCACCCGGCGGTCGTCATTGACCGCAACGTGACGGCGGAAAAGCGCCCGGTGATTGACGCCTTCATGCAGTTTCTCTGGAGCGAAGAAGCGCAGCGTGCCTTCGTCCAGTATCACTTTCGCTCCATCAACAACGAGGCGCTGAACGAAACCAACACGCAGTTCGGCGATATCAAGCTGCCCTTCACCATCGAATATTTCGGCGGCTGGGGCAAGGCTTACCCGGACATCATCGAGCACGTCTGGCGCGACCGGGTGCAGAAAAAACAATGACAAGTGACAAGTGGCGAGTGACAAGTTGAAACAGGAACACGCACCTGTTCGCCTATCTTGTTCTTCTTCTTGCTCGTCACTTGTCACTCGTCACTCGTCACTGTTTTTGTATGAGTTCGACTCTCTCTCCCATGCGGCATGTGCGCGGCTTTGATGTCGTGCGCCCCTTTAGTATTGGGACGATCGTCGCCATCATGCTGCCGCTTGTGCTGCTGCCGCTGGCTTCGATCTTTTACTTCGGGATGAAGAACGGGCTGGGCAGCTTCTGGGGTGCGCTGACCGCGCCCGAAGCCATCTTCGCGCTCAAGCTCTCGATGATCACGAGCTTCTGGGCAACCGTCTTCAACGTCATCTTCGGATTGTTTGCCGCCTACGTCCTCTCGCGTTACGACTTTCGCGGGCGCAACGTCCTGATCGTCATCATCTCTTTGCCGACTGCTATTCCGACGGCTGTGGCGGGCTTCGCGCTGCTCCTTCTGTGGGGGCCATACGGGACGCTGGGTCGCCTGATCTCTCCTTACGGCGTTGATATTATGTTCACGGCGTGGGCTGTCATCCTCGCCAATATCTTCGTCACGTTCCCGCTGGCGTTTGGCGTCATCAAGCCCGTCTTCGACACGATGAGCCGTTCGTTGGAAGAAGCGTCCGCCACCATCGGCGCAACGCGCTGGCAGACTTTCTGTTACGTGACGCTGCCATCTTTGCGCGGCGCAATCGTCACGGGCGCGCTCTTGACCTTTGCCCGTGCCGTCGGCGAATTCGGCTCGACCATTCTGGTGTCCGGCAACCTGGCGATGAGCACGCAGACCGCGCCGCTCTACATCTTCGCCAAGTTCAACGAGGGACAGGTCGAGGCCGCCAACGCCGTCGCCATCGTGCTGGCGCTTTTCTCTTTTGGAATTTTCAGCATTCTTTTCCTCGCGCGCGATTGGCTGGACACGGAGTGAAGGCTGGAATCAACAAATGCAATCGGGCGAGTTCAAAAATATCTTCGGTGATGAAATGAATGTGGCGGACACAGCGCCGCCGGGTGAGCGTGTGCCCGCCGCCAGCGTGCGTAGTTTGAGCAAGAGTTTCAAGAAGACGATGGTGCTTGAAGATATAGATTTCGATGTCGCCGAGGGCGAATCCTTGGTTCTGCTCGGAGCGTCGGGGAGCGGCAAGACGACCATCCTCAGAATCATCGCCGGATTGGAAGAACCGGACACGGGGCGCGTCATCCTGCACGGCAAGGATGTGACCGAACTTCCGGCGCGCGAGCGCGGCGTCGGCGTCATCTTCCAGTCATACGCGCTGTTCCCGCGCATGACGGTCGAGCAGAACATCGGCTACGGCTTGCGTATTCGCCTTCGCGCGCGTAAAGAGATCGAAGGTTGGGCGTGGTTAGGACCGTTTCTAGCGGCTATTATCAGCATAGTATCGTTGCCAACGACTATCCGCATTCACCGTCGCGCGCGCAAAGAGATCAAAGAGACAGTTAATCGTTTGATAGAGTTGGTCAAGCTCGAAGAGCACCGCAAGAAATATCCTTCGCAGCTTTCCGGCGGGCAGCAACAACGCGTGGCGATTGCGCGCACGCTCGCTTATAAACCGCAGGTGCTGCTCTTCGACGAGCCGTTCGGCGCGCTCGACGCGCAGATGCGCGTTCGTCTCAGGCGTGAAATTCATGCGCTTCTCAAGCAGGTTAATCTGCCCGCCATCTTTATCACGCACGATCAGGAAGAAGCCCTGGAGCTGGGCGACCGCATCGCCGTACTCAACGCCGGACGCCTCGAACAGATCGGCACGCCCGACGACGTTTATAACCGGCCTGAGACCGAATACGTCGCAACGTTTTTGGGCGCGGCTAATCTATTGCTCGGCGTCGTTAATAACGGCACGGTCGAAATCGGCACAGCCGGGATTCCGGCGCAGGAAGAGACCGCAAAGTTTCGTGAGGGACAGGCCGTCAAGCTGGTCTTTCGCCCGGAAGATGCCTGCCTGAGCAAGACAGGCCAGCTTCCCGAAGGTTGTCGCCGCTTGAGCAATGGCGTTATCGAAGAGATCAACTTCGTCGGCGCTTACGAACGCCTCGTGCTCCGGCTCGATCTGGTCGCACGCCAGGCTGTGCCGAATGAACCTCCGCTCTACAACGTGACCATCAACACGCCCGAACAGCGACTGGGCATTCCCATCATCGTCACGCGCCCCAAGCCTGAAGCCGCCGCCACGCGCCTCAGCATCAATGATCGCGTCGCCGTCGGCCTGACATCATTCCGCGTGATACCCAACTTCACTCTCGCATCAGAACGCTCCGGGCGAATCGTAGATACTAAAAAATAGCAATGAGTGATGAGTGATGAGTGATGAGTGATGAGTAAGAGCATGTTTTACTCATCACTCATCACTCATTACTCATCACTTGTTCTTTGCTCCTGTTTTTATTACATTCATCCGACCCGATAAATTTTCGCGTCGCGCTTTCGAGAGAGAGAGGGACTTCTCGCCATAGACCCGCAAACGCATAAGCTGCTGGTGGCCATCGCGTGGCTCGTCATCGCTACCGTGCATGGCTACGGGGCGGCGTGGCTGGCCATTCGGATGCTGTTTCGTCCGCGCAAGCCCGTCAAGCTCTGGGGCAAAACCATCTGGCCGCAGGGCATGATTCCGCGTCACCGCGAGCGTCTGGCCGAAACTATCGGCAACGCCGTCGGCAACGAGCTTGTCTCGCAGGAGACCATCGTCAATGCGCTCTTCGAGACAGATTTCTTTCGCCGCAAGGTCGAAGGCTTCGTTGACGCTTACACGAAAGAACTGCTCTCGACTTCTTATCCTTCCTTCATCGAAGCTCTGCCGACAGCAGCACGCGCGCCAGTGCTCGACGCCATCTCCGCGCTGCAATATCGCATCTCGGATTACATCAGCAACATTCTGAAATCGGAAGAGACCGCCGCCCAGCTTAACGCCTTTATAGATCGCCGCATCAACGAACTGCTCGCGCGGCGTCTGACCGATGCGGTGGGTGACGAGACGTTTGAAAAAATCTTAGGGTTTATCGAAGACCGCTTTCGCGGCCTCGTCAACGAACCCACGTTGGAAGCGAAGGTGCGCGATTTCATCAGCGCTCGCCTTGACGATCTGGCAAACAGCCGCGCCACGCTCGCGGAGGTGTTCACGCCCGCAACCGTCTCCATCATCAAGGAGCGGATAGACGAGCAGGTGCCGCCCGTCGCTCATCATCTGGCGGAGCTTGTCACGAGCCAGAACACGCGCGCGCGCATCGGCGCTTTGATTAAGCGCGAGGTTGACGAGTATTACGGGCAACTCTCCTTCTTCAAAAAAATATTCGTCTCGCGCGGCAAGATTCACAGCGAAGTTGACGAGATGGTCAATAACACCTTGCCGCGCCGCGTTGAAGAGTTTCTGCTCGGCGACGCGTTCGAGCAGGAGGCCGAAAGGTTTCTGGACACGACGATTGACGACCTTCTCTCGCGCCCGATTAACGACATCCTCGGCCAGATTGCGCCCGACAAGTTGGAGACGATTAAAGATCAGATTACGGAGCGGGTGTTGAGCCTGGCACGCAGCCCTGAACTGGCCACAACCGTCTCGGCTTATTTAACGGACGCGCTCTCGCGCCTGCGGCCTCACACTTTGCGCGCTCTCTTGCAGCATCTCAACCCGGAGTCGGCGCAGCGCCTCAAAAGTTTTCTCTCGAAGGGGTTGCTTCAGGTGCTCTCGCGCGAAGAAACGGCGCGCACCATCAACAACATTCTGACCGCGCAGGTCGAGCGTTTACTGATTACGCCCATCGGGCGCCTCTCCGAGCAAGTGCCGGAGGCCTCAATCCGCAAGGCGTCCGCCGCGCTCACGGAGCGTATCACGAGCGCGGCGCGCGAGCGCCTGCCCGCGGCCATCGCCGAGTTCGACATCGGCCAGATAGTCCGCCAGAAGGTCGCGGGCTACCCCGTCGAGAAACTGGAAGAACTCGTCCTCTCGGTCGCGCAGCAGCACTTAAAGACGATAGAACTCTTCGGCGCGGTCATCGGCTTTATGATCGGCATCGCACAGGCTCTCTATTTCTGGTATTTTTCAGGCAGTTAATGCTCGTAGCCCCGGAGGGGCGGAATAAAAGTAGCCCAGGGCGTCAGCCCTGGGTGAAAGCGAGAAAATGATTTTAAGCCCTGTAAGGGCGGCATAATATGTCGCCCTTACAGGGCTTAAAATCAAATTTGTGTCCTTTCCCATGACTTACGTCATGGGCTACTGATATATCGCCCCTCCGGGGCTGATTTGAGATTCCAGCGCACGCCACTAATCTTATATGCTAACTTTTCTTCAAGCTCTTGCTACCAAACCGCGCGCCGCCATCACGCTCGCACTTTGTCTTATTTCCATTGGCTGCGCCAGCAACACAACGTCGTCGCCGTCCAATGCGAACGCGACAACGCTTCCTCCAATCGTCGCCACCGTTAATGACCGCCCCATCTCGACCAAGCTCTATGAGATGTACCTGAAGAACGGGCGTGAGGAATTGGGACTCGACCCGAAGACCGAAGAAGGGCGCACTAAGATTGAGCAGCTTCGTGAAGGCATCGTCGCCGAGTTGATTGATCGCACGCTGATCGCGCAGGAGGCGGAGCGGCTTGGCCTTAAAATCTCTCCTGAAAAGATGAAGGAAGCCGAAGAGCGAACCGTCAAACAATTTGGCGGCGACGAGAAGTACGACGCTTATCTGAATGAACATCATTTGACGCGTGACGAATACCGCGAAACCATCAAGAGCGAAATCTATGGTGAGTTGATGCGCGCAGAATTGAGCAAAGGTCTTACGGTCACGGACGAGGAGATTCAGAAATATTACGAAGCGCACAAGTCTGACCCGCAGTTTCAGCAGCCTGAGCGTGTGATGGCTTCGCACATTCTCATCAATGCGCGCCCCAACTTGATTTCGCAGCAATTGCAAAGCGAGAAACAGTTGTCGGGCGAAGCGTTAGCCACAGCCGCACGCGAAGAGATGGAGAAGCGCCGCAAATTAGCCGATGAGCTGCGCGCCAAAGCAGCCGCAGGCGCTGACTTCGCTCAACTCGCGCGCCAGCATTCGGAAGACCCATCCTCGCGCGAACAGGGCGGAAGCCTCGGCACATTCGCCCGCAACTCGCATACGCGTGCCTTCGATGAAGCCGCGTTTGCATTAAAGCCAGGGAAGGTGAGCGCGGTCGTGCAAACGGAATATGGCTTTCATGTCATCAAGCTGACGGCGCGCGAAGCCGCACGCGCGCAGACTCTCCCAGAAGCAACGCCGGAGATTCGCCGCTTGCTGATGGTCGCACGCGAGGCCGCGAAGTTGACCGAAGCGCTCAAGGAACTTCGCCGCAAAGCGAAGGTTCAGATCAACGAGCCTTTCCGCTTCGGCGCGCTCAAGAGTGAGTTTCCTTCGACCTAGATTCCTGTCATTTTCCACAAGTGGATAATCTCTACGGCAATTTGTAGGGGCAGGGCTTGTCCCTGCCTCTACAAATCTCGCCCGTCCGATATCTATTCCCCTTCGGCTCAAGTTTTCCTCAAGTCTCTAAGCCTCCTTAAAACTCCCTGGTTTCCTAAGAAAACCGGGCGTTTCTTCATCTTCCGGCCTGCTCAAGTTTTTCTCAATCGAAATCCGTAAATTTGTCTGCATCGGTTATGAAAAAGCGCCGATTCGAACAGACAGACGCGGAATCGCCATTGAAAATTTCAGGAACAAAGGCCCGAAAAGCCCGACCATCTGGAGAAAGATCATGATTAAGAGAATCACCACCACCACCATCATCACCGCATTCGTTCTTTGCTCTGCGCTCGGCCTCGCGGCACAGGCTGCAACGCTTAGCCCCGCGCTCAAAACTCAGGTGGCAAAGCTCAAGGATAGCGCCAGCCTCGGCCTCGTCATCATCTCTTTCAAAACGAGCGAGGGCTTGAAGGCTTCTCATCTTGAGCAGCTTCGCGCCCTCGGAATCCGGGGTGGCCACACGTTCCAGAACCTTGGCATGGTCGCCGCTCCCGCGACCGTCGCGCAGGTCAAGGCGCTCAGCGCCAACCCGAACGTGCGCTCAATCTGGTCTAACGACAAGCTCGAATACTACATGGACCAGGCGCGCGTGCTGGCTGGCGTGGACAGGGTTCGCAGGGATGCCGCTATGACAAACGCCAACGGCGGGACGCCTATTTCGGGCCAAGGCGACTTCTCCGTGATGGTCATTGACTCCGGTATTGACGCCACGCACGACGATCTGAAACTCGGCACAAAGGTCGTCCAGAACGTGCAGGTCCTGACGCATGACGGAGATTCCACAGACCAGTTCTTGCCGTTCCTGTTTGCAGAGGATGTGCCGAACACAGATCAATCGGTCGGGCATGGCACGCACTGCGCGGGCATCATCGGCGCAACAGGCTTGCGTTCGGGCAGTCGCTACGCGGGCGTTGCGCCCGGAGCAAAGCTCATCGGCGCTGGCCTTGGCGCTGGCCTCTTCGTCCTCAACGCGGTGGGCGCATGGGAATGGGCGCTTGCTAACCAGTTTCGCTACAACATTCGCGTCATCTCAAATTCCTACGGCAGCTTCGCCGCCTTCGACCCGAACGATCCCATCAACATCGCCAGCCGCACCCTTTATGAGCGCAACGTCGTGATCGTCTTCGCAGGCGCGAACTCCGGCCCCGGCAAATCAACCTGGAACCGTTATGCGAAAGCGCCCTGGGTGATTGGCGTGGCGATGGGACATAAGGAAGGCGGCCTCAGTAGTGGCAGTTCGCGCGGCACACCGGCTGATGAGCGGCTCGCCAATACAGATATTCTCGACGACTATGCCGCGCCGACCATCACTGCGCCGGGGCATGGACGCGAGTTTGCGAACAATACGCGCTTCACTGCCGCGCTCGTTTCCACGCGCTCGACCTCCAATCTGGTCGCCAACGGCGGCGCAAACGATCAGGAGATTCCGGCCGCTTACCTGCCGTTCTACACGCAGATTGTCGGCACTTCGATGGCGACTCCGTTTGTCGCCGGAACTATTGCGCTGATGCTCGATGCCGACCCGACGCTCTCGAACGACCCGTCGCTTCCCACAGATTGGCTGAACGGCTCGCTCGACAGAAACCGTATGGACGAGATCAAGAGCATCCTGACCACGACGGCGACCCGCATGCCCAACCGCGACGAATGGGAAGTCGGCGCGGGCTACATCAATTCTTACGCTGCCGTTGACAAGGTGCTCAATCGCTCGAAGTCTTACGGCTCATTCAGCAACCCGACCTTCAACGCGCGCTTCGACACACAGGTGGAGAATGAGCCGTTCAGCATTACATACAACCCGGCTGCCACGCCTGGAGCGGATTCCGCCAATGCCAGAAGATTCAGGGTGGAAGCCGGAGTCAATGTGCTGGATGTTTTCGCCAGTGTTTCCTATGACGGTCTGACCAATCCGGTCGCTATCGTCTTGACCGACCCCAACAACAAGACTTATTCAAGCGGTATCGGACTCCCCATCCTGAATGCTCCATCGCGCCAGGTCATCGTCAAGAACCCTGTCTCCGGCGACTGGGTGATGGAAGTTCGCGGCGCACGCGGCGTCAACACGAGCGGCGTCAGCACACCGCTCATCCCGGCCTCCGGCGCAGGACTCCCCGGCGACGTGGTCGGCACAATCACCAGAAAGCGCATCACGATTTCACCAAGCATCGCGGATATTCAGAGTCATGCAGCGAAAGCTGAAATCGAACTCGCCGTTCTCAATCGTCGCATTGACACGTTCAGCGACAATTCGTTCCAACCGGATGCCAGTGTCACGCGCGAAGACTTCGCACGCTCGCTCTCTTTGAACGTGCCGCTTCGCCAGTCGCTCGGCACATCTCAGAAGTACACGGACGTGACCGCCGACTTCGCGCCGTTGGCCGAAGCCGTCACTGCGAAAGGCTCAACCTTGCGCGACTTCTACACAGCCGAAAACTCCTCTGCTCCGGCGGGCTTATTGAGCGCCGACGGCTCAACCTTCAACCCTGCGGGCACAGTCAACCGGCTCGACCTGGCCGTCGCTTTCGTCCGCGCTCTCGGCCTTGATTCGGAAGCCAAAGCGAAGGCGAACACTCCGGTCATAGACCCGACGAGCGGACAGCCCGTGATTGAGAACTCGCAGATTCCGCCTGCGCTTCGCGGCTACATGCAGATCGCAATTGATAAGGGATTTTTGGAAGTTTATCAGGCGTCCGTTGAGCAGACGCCGACGGGATTCATCGCCAAGCCGGGGCCGCGCGTCGAGCCAAACGCGACTATCACGCGCGCTGCGCTCGCCGCCAAACTGAATCTCTTTGTGCAGCGCTTCATTGCTGGAAACTAAACCTCGCGTTTAATGCGCGCGGACGCCGTCTGAGGGGGAACGGCGTCCGCGCGCTTTTGGAAAGCGACAACGGATTCGCGCCCTCACGCCAACCCCTCTTTGCTAGGCTTTTTAACATTTTCATCAGGCACTCATTACAGGGCTTCTTCTTTATTGCTCTCGCGAATTCCACAGAAGAGTTATAAAGTCCAACTTAGTCAGGTGCTCAGTGAAGAGACCACAGGTCGAGGGGATTGAGGCGGCGCCTCCCTCCGGCTTAAAGATTGAACCTGCTCCCAGGAGAGTGTTACTCTCTCACTAGTTTAACCGATATGGATTCCAGCCGGTCTGCGGCCACACCTCGCAGGCTTCGGCCTGAAATCAATTATTTGACCTTCTGTGCAAAGTAATGCGACTTCCTCCGTCAATGCGGAGTCTGAGAGCGGTTTTCTCCCTTCCGCCGTTTTCGTGGCCTTTCAACCTTCAATAGTGATTAGGAGAAACAAAAATGAGAACGCGTGTGCATCCGCTGATGATTCTCGTCGCGCTCGGTATTCTGTTTGGGTGTGCGACTGTCAGCTTTGGACAAAATGACGGAAAGATACCCATGGTCGGGAGCACTGAAAAAGCCACGGATGACGTGGAAGTGGTCTCCGCGGCAGAGTTCGCCGTCAGCGCGCAGAAGAAGAAAGAGAATGGTCCGCTCTCACTGGTCTTAATCAAAAGCGCCAATCTTATGTCGACCCGGGATACGGCTTACTTGCTCTGCCTGGAAGTTAAGGCGGGTGACGAAACCGACGCGGGCGTGGAAGCTCAGTCCGTAGAGGTTGTTGTTTCAGCCCCGCCCACAAGAGGGGGAGAAAAGAAGAAGTGGAAGCTCGAGAGGTGGCAAGAGAAGGATTGTGGTGGCAGTGATTCAGATGGGAATCACGCAACGCTGAGTTCGGCACCGGCAGGCCCAATCACGAGCGTCTACAGCTCTCTTTCCAAGTGCAGGAAGGTGGCATCTGATGTCATCTCTTCCACACATCTTTGCGGCGGCGTTGGTGGCTACAAGTTACAACGTGAATACGGCGATGATCGTGAGTCAATCACGGTGATTAGCCCGAACGGGAAGAAACATCAGCTTGAATTCTGGAACGTCATCAGCAGTGCATTCAGCCAGGTGGGCGAGAAGGCCGAGTGGCGCGTGATCAAAAAGAACGGCAAGATCGTCCCCGTAGCTCTCATCGTCCGCTTCACCGCCAGCGAATCTTCCGGGGATACTTCTAAACCGACATCGCTTGTCTCCTACCTGGCGGTCGCCAAGATCACGCCGCAGAAAATCTGCGTGACGGACAAAATCGCCCCGAGCGCGACGGCCAACGAAGAAGCGCGCGTCGCCGCAGATGCTTCCGCCGACAAGCCCTGTGTTAAACCGCCGGAAGCCTTGTACGTCATACCTTAGATAGTGCCCCGGCGCGAGCGAGTAGCCATCAACAAACCTTTGCTAAGGGGAGCACCCACGATGTCTCAGAGGAAATCGTTCTGCGCCGTTATCTCGACCCTCTTTTAGGTTTACTTTTCAGGCAGCAACGACGTTATAAGTGAGTCAGCTATATTTTGGCCCTCGCGGGGCTCCTGCTTTTCTTTTTCCTCCCTCAATCTCTAAGCTCAAGTTTTCCTCAAGTCCCCTCACAAATTAAAAACCACCGATTTTATTGAGGAATTCCGCTTCTTCGGATCGCCCGGACCGGCTCAACCTTTTCTCAAGCCCCTTTAGCTATTTTCTCACCGTCAGTTATTGAACACCTCGCATCGCTCTTGAGAAAAGGTCACCGCCTAAGGGGCAGACGGCCATGACCCGTTCGAGTCGGACGAAAATGAAAAGAAGCTCCGCACCCGAATTATCCGAGAAATTTTAAGAATCCGTTTGGAGGCTATCAAAAATGTACGGCAAATCTATCAGGCTCCGCTCAATCTTGACCCTTTTGATTTTCCTCTTAGCCGCCGCCCATGTGCTCAACCGGACAATCAGCGTTCCGGTCAGCGCAGACAACGGTACGACTTCACTGATCGTGGAACTGAAAGGCGACCCGGCAGCAGTTTATAAAGCCAAAGCGCAGAAGGCCGGGGCTTCCGTCTCCGACGAGCAACTCCAAACTTACCGTAATCAACTGCGCGCCTCTCAAGATCAATTCCTCGGCGACCTCAGCGCGCGCGGCGTCTCCTTTCAGATTGATGGCGTGGACGTGAAAGGCTTCGACGGTGTTTCGATGGGACGCGTTGATTATCGCAACACGCTCGTCTTAAACGCTATCACGCTGAATGTGCCGAAATCGGCTGTGGCCGTCATCAAGAGCATGCCGCAGGTCAAGCGTGTCGAGCCCAACCGGGTGCAAAAACTTCTGCTCTCGAAGAGTGTGGATTACATCAACGCCCCGGCGGCTTACGGACAGGTTCAGGAGCTGACGGCTGACAGCAACAACCGCGAAGGTTTTGAGGGCCAGGGCATCAACATCGCCGTCCTTGATACCGGCATTGATTGGATGCACGAGATGTTCGGCGGCGACCCGACCCCTCCGCGTCATGGGTTAGCGCCATCGGTTGCCGCGCTCAACTCAAATAAAAAAATTATCTACTACCTGCCCCTCACCGGAACGGTTGACGACTACGGTCACGGCACAGCCGCCGCGTCGAATGCCGCCGGTTATCAGGGCTTCGCTCCCGGCGCGGACAAACTTCCCGGAACTGCCGACGACATCCGTCTTCACGGCGTCGCGCCGCAAGCGCGCCTGATGGGCTACAAGGTTTGCGCGGCGGTGGGAAGCTGCTTAACGGCTGCGACGAATCTTGCTATCGAAGACGCTGTCAGCCCGCGCACACTTACCTTGCAGCCGAAGCCTGTGGCGAATGTCATCAATCTTTCCTTAGGCGGCGCAGGCGGCCCTGATGATTCTTCAGCCGTCGCCGCCAGCAATGCCGCACTGCTCGGCACAACGGTCGTCGCTTCCGCTGGCAACGAAGGCCCCGGCGAAAACACTGTCGGCTCTCCTGCCGCAGGTCGCCACGTCCTGGCGGTTGGCGCAAACAATGAACCGGCTGGTGGCTCAAACACAGTTGACCTCATCAATGGACGCACACAGATGATCGCCAACCTCCTGGACGGCTCAACGCCGCCGAGCGCCGACATCACACAGAACTACGTTTTCTGCGGTTTCGCAGAGACTCCCGACCAGGTGCCTGATTCCGTCAGCGGCAAGATTGCCTTAATTGCGCGCGGCGGCAGCGTCAATACTCCCGAAGGATTGCCCACGAGCGCGGGCACTGGCCTCTTCTCAAACAAAGCGGCCTTCGCTTTTGCTAAGGGTGCGATTGCCGTCATCATCTACAACAACATTGACGGCGAACTCTCCGCCGCCACCGTGCGCGCTTCGACCATTCCGGTCGTCGGGATGTCGAAAGAGAACGGCGAATACCTGAAAGGGCTGATCGGCTCAAACGCCGTCGGCGCGATTTCCGCCCGGCAGGTGCGCTTGAACAAGGCGCTCCTCTTCAATCCGCAGATGGCAGACTTCTCATCGCGCGGCCCCGTGCAGGGTCTCGGACAGGTGAAGCCAGATGTGACAGCGCCGGGTGTCGCCATTCTCTCGGCCACCGTGCGCGTCGGCAGCGCGGACGCCAACACCGGCACGATGTTCGATCCCTCAGGTTACGTTCATGCGAGCGGCACGAGCTTCTCCGGCCCGCACGTCGCAGGCGCGGTCGCCCTTGTCCAGCAGGCTCATCTCGATTACTCGCCGGATAAGATTCGCGCGGCGCTGATGAACACTTCGACCAATCTCCGCAACACCTCGCGCACGCCGAAAGCCGACGGGCTAAGTGCAGATTCAATAATTGAACAGGGCGCGGGTCTGGTTGACGTTGCGGCCGCCATCAGGGCAAAGGCTTTGATGGGTGTCGAAGGCGACGGGATCATAGAGCCTGCGATTCTCGCGAGCCATTCGTTCGGCGAAACGCCTATCCTGAATAACCGCATTGCCAACACGCGCAGCGTGACCGTCACCATCCAGGACACCTCGGGACAGGGCGGAACCTACAACCTGAGCACCGCGAACAATCGCTTCCTTCAACTCGACGGAGCATCAGCATCCGTCAGCCCCGCGAGCGTTGAAGTTCCGGCCAATGGCAGCGTCACTTTCACCGCGAGCATCACGATTGACGGCGACAAAATCCGCGACACCTCAAGCCCGAAACAGTTTCAGTGGTACGTCGTCGCAAAGCGCGCGGGCAGCAATGAGAGCTTGCGGATGCCTTTGTACCTGAGGGCGCTTCCGACCGTTCCGGGTGGTGCGGCAGCTTCCGCTACGGAAACCTTCACGGGCACGGTACTGCTTGGCGACACAGGCGCGCAGGCCGCAGACGGCGTCTCTTATGTTGATGTGCCGTTCGCAGTCAGCCCCGCGTCTCTCAAGATTGACGCCACGCTCGACTTCGCCACCGACGATGGCACAACCGACCTTGATCTCTTCCTGTACGACGCAAACGGCAACGAGGTCGCAAGCTCCACGAACGCGGGCGGCCCCGAAACTTTAAGCGCCAACATCGCGGGCGGCGGCAACTATGTCTACCGCGTGGTCGGCTGGATGAACGCGGCAGCCGCCTACACGCTGACCAGCACGCAATCCCTGGGCGGAGCGCCGCCAATCGTGCAGGCGTTTGCCAGCGACTTCACGGGAACAGATAACGCCCGCACGGACTTTGACGGCAACTACACGCTCAACTGGCAGCCGCAGGGCGACGTGCTGAAGTACGAAGTCGAAGAATCAACGGACGGGATGAACTACAACGTCATCCGTCAGGTCGAAGGCAACACGACGAGCGTTTCTTTCACGGACGTGGCGGACGGAACGCGCAGCTATCGCGTGCGCTCGGTTACGCCGGGAAGAATCGGCTTCTTCGTGACGATTCCGAGCAACACAGAGAGCATCACTGTTGACCGTCGCGGCAAAGTGGACATCACGGGCACAACCGGGTCGGCCTTCTCCAACGTCTCGCTCGTGGGCGGTGTCTTCAAGATGGACATTGACCTGACGAACAACGCGACCTCGACTTACATTCCGCTGGTCGAGTTCAACATCGTTCGCGTCACCTCGACCTCTGGCACTGTGCAGGTAATCAACGCGGAAAACAGTGGCAACGGTACGAGCGCCGCGACAGCGGCACTCTTTAGCTACTCGACTCTCCTGGGCGCAGATCAACTCTTCAGTCCGGCAGAGAAGACCGGCAAGCGCACCATCCAGTTCCGCGACAATGCTTCGGAGATGTTCAGCTTCGACGCGGTCATCACCGCTTACCAGAACGGAAGCGGCGCGAACCCAACTGTTGAGGCTACTGGCTCAGGCTCAGGCGCTGCTGGCGGGCAAACTAGCGGCAACATTCTCGGGCTGCCGACGATTCCGAAGGTGATGCGCTTCACTGTCAATCCGCTGACCAAAGCGGTGACGGCGAAGTTGCTCTAACCAAACACAGCTATCGAAGCGGGGCGCATGAGTTTCAATCACACACGCCCCGCGATGGCTTTACTTATTTTGTCAGAGTCTCGCGGGTGGTGACTTAACAAACCTTACTTTTAATCGGGCGACGCCTGATACGGCGGAAAGGATAACGACAATGGCAACCAGAGCGGCGATCAGAAACACGACTTCACGCTTCGTTTTAGTCCTCGCGGCTTTCGCATTCGTGTTCACTTCCATCTTTTACATTCCATCTTCGGGAAGCCACAGCGCGGCGCAGCTGGGCACGGTAACCACCACGCCGAACGTCGCCATCAAAGGCGCGAAAGTTGACCCGCTGCTTATCCAGTATCTCAGTTCAAGCGCGGCGGGGACACGGGCGCCGGTCGTCATTACTTACAGCTCGCGGCCTTCGACCACAGAGTTTAATCGCCTGCAATCAATCGGCATCAAAAAAGGCTTCGCGCTGCGGGAACTGCCGATGGTGATTGCGCCGATGAACGCCCTGCAACTCGCGGCGGTGAAGACGCAGCCGGGCGTGCGCTCGATTTCGGCCAACCGCATCATGAAGACTTTTACCAACGAGAGCCGGAAATTCATCGGCGTCCCGCAACTGATGGCCGACAGCGAGGTGACGCGCGCCAATCAACAGAATCCCGGAATTCCTGTTTCCGGCAAAGGCATCGGCATCGGCTATCTCGATACCGGCGCTGATGCCACACATGCCGATTTGAAGTACGGCACGAAGGTCGTGCAGAACGTCATCCAACCGATGTCCGAGGCGACCATTGGCGATGGCGGCTTAGCCGTCGGCGTCGGCATCAACATCTTCGACGTTCTTTATGAATCGGCGGGCTTCTACGCGCCCGTTTATCTTGAAGACCAATTGCATTCGGACATCGAATCCGGTCACGGCACACACGGCGCGGCGGTCGCTGCCGGGACGGGCGCGCAATCAGGCGGCTTCTACGGCGGCGTCGCGCCGGGCGCGAATATCATTGCCGTCAATTCCGGCAACGAACTCGGCTTGCCGCTCGTCTCCATCCTCGGCGCTTACGATTATTTTCTGGTCAATCAGTTCCGTTACAACATTCGCATCATCAACAACTCGTGGGGCGGAAGTCTTGACCCCACCGGCATTGACCCGGATTACCCGATCAACGTCGCCACGCGCGAAGCGCACGACCGCAACATCACGGTCGTCTTTGCCGCAGGGAACGCGGGCGATACACCGACCTCGATCAATCCTTATTCAACTCTGCCCTGGACGATCTCGGTCGCAGCGGGCGAGAAGCGGGGCTTGGGGCTACCGGCGGATTTCAGTTCGCGCGGCGTGGATAACGGCACAGGCGTGGACGTGGCCGGACAACCGTCAGATGTGACGGCTAAACCGAATCTGCGTCCTGACATCACCGCTCCCGGCGTTGACATCAAGAGCGCACGCATGAAAGGCGCGGGGCTAACCAACACGGCGGGCACTATTCCAATCTTCGTCGGCTCAAACGATGTGAGCACGATTCCACCGGCGTTCCTGCCGTTCTATACGACTTCGCAGGGCACCAGCTTCGCCTGCCCGCACGTCTCAGGCGTCGTCGCCCTGATGCTCGAAGCCAACCCGCGCCTGACGCCGGATGAAGTCGTCACGGCTTTGCGCGCGACGGCGAACCCGATGCCTTACGAAGAAAGAGTGGTCGGCGCTGGCTACGTTGACGCACGCAACGCCGTGCGCCGTGTGATGGGCTTGAGCGCCGTCGCGCATCCGGCAAATCTCTTCCCGGTCGTAGACCCGAATGCGGCTGAGATTTCGGACATGACTGGCGACGCTTTCGGCTCTGACGCGCAGGACATCGTCTCCGGCGACTTCGCTTACGACGCCGCGACCAACCAACTCGTCTATACGATTGAGTTGTTCGATCTCTCCGTCAAGACACCGAACATGCGTTGGACACTGACTTCGACGTTTGGCACGACCGATGTTTTCGTGACGGCTTCCATTGACGAAGCAGCCACGACTTATGAATACGGAAAAATCACGACGCTGCCGACGGGCACGCAGAATCAGGAAACCATCGGTGCGGTTGATTCCGGCGAGATTAGCGGCAACAAGATCATCATCCGTCTCTCGCTCGACAAAGTGAGCGCAGCGGTTGGCTCAAATGTTTTCGGCGCCACCATGACGAATACATCAGCGGAGGCGCAAGTTCTGCTCGGCGCGTCGGTCACGGGCGGGCTGCTTTTGAATTCGGATTCGGCCAGCGGTTCTGACTTCAAGGTCGAGTAGGCGAGCAAAGTTTATCGCTTCTAAGTATTTGCGTTCAGACAAGGGAGTTTGAAAATTCAACGAGATCAACCGTGATGCTTTTTGCACACATCAAGCGTCGCGGTTGTAGAGCCCGCGGGTGGTTGACTCGCTTGTCGGGGGCGGCTCAACCGCCTGCGGGCACTGAAATGAGCAGGAGAAACCCATGAAAACGAGTCGTCCATTTTTAGCTCTCATAGCCATGCTCACGATTTTTATGGGCGCATCGCTGGCCGCGCCGAAAATTGACCCGGAGTTGACTGCTCGCCTGAGAACGGTCGCGAGCAACTCTCAACTGGGCGTTATCCTGACGTTTCAAGGCACGCGCGTCACAAACTCTCAGGTGGCCGCTGTTTCTGCGCTCGGCATCACTACGGGAATACGCATGGCCAACTTCCCCATCATGGCCGTCAACGCCACACCTGCACAGATTCAACGACTGTTGAGCTGGCATGACCTTCGCTCCGTTTACCTGAACAGCCCGCTCCAACTCTACATGCATCAGACGAAGCCGCTCATCGGCGTTGACCGTTTAAGAAAAGATGCGGACATCACGCGTAGAAATGGCGGCGCACCTGTCTCAGGCAAGGGCATCACCATCGCCATCAACGACACGGGCGTTGACGGAACACACGCTGACCTCAAATTCGATTTGCTCAATCGCCCGGCAGGCCAGACCGTTCAGAACGTGCTCGTCAACCCGAACGACAAGGACGGGCTGGTGGTCCGCAGCAACACGCTCGGCAATCCGCTCAAAGGAATCCTGCCCGTTACTTACGTGGAGGATGTCATCAACTCCGATACCAACGGCGGGCACGGCACGCACTGCGCTTCAATTGCGGCGGGCACAGGCGCTGCGAGCGGCGGCCTCTATGCGGGCGTTGCACCGGGCGCGCAAATCCTCGGACTCGGCTCAGGCGGCGGCCTGTTCATTCTCGGACAAATCGCGGCCTTCGATTATCTCTACTCAAATCAGTTTCGCTACAACGTGAGAGTCGTCAATAACTCCTGGGGCAATTCCGCGATTGAGCTTGACCCGGAGCATCCTGTGAATGTGGCAAGCCGTCTGCTGCACGACGAAGCGCACATCGTCGTCGTCTTCGCCAACGGCAACGACGGCCCGCGCCCCAACACGCAGAATCGCTGGGCCTCGTTTCCGTGGATGATTAGCGTCGCGGCGGGGACGAAAGACGGGCGGCTCGCGGACTTCTCTTCGCGCGGCATTTTAGGTGATCCGACAGTTCACCCCACGATAACCGCGCCGGGGACCGGCGGGCCTGCATCGGCGGGTTATACGAGCGCCGTTGTCGCCGCCCGCTCCCGTATTAATCCGGCGGCGAACGGGCTTAATGCGGACGCGGAGATTCCGGCAGCGTTTGTTGCCAACTACACACAGATCAGCGGCACATCAATGGCCGCGCCGCACATCGCCGGAGTCGTGGCGAACATCCTGCAAGCGAATCCAGGCCTGTTGCCTGACGAGATGAGAAGCGTCATCGAGCGCACGGCCACTCCGATGGCTACCTACGACGAGTTTGAGGTCGGCGCTGGAATGGCAAACGTCCACGCGGCGGTTGATCTGGCTTTCAATCCACAGAAGCCCTATGGCAACTTCGGCTTCACGGGCAAGGGCTTGACGCTCACGCGGACAGACGGCGCTAACCTACAGGGCAGCGTCGCGCCCGGAGGCTCAACCTCGCACACGTTCGACGTTCCAGAAGGCGCGCGCTTCACGATGATTCAGCTTGACTGGAACGGCGTCGGCGAAGAGGAATTGGTCGTAGATAATACGAGACTCGCGCTCCACGATCTTGCGCTCAACGTCTCGAACGGCTCAACGTCGGCGGACTCCGACGGGCTCAATCTTGGCGGACTCTTCGCTGCGCGTGAATCAATCAAGCTCGAATTTCCGGGGGCGGGAACTTACACGGCAACCGTCAGCGCAGGTGTCTTGCAACAGACGACCGCGACCGACCAGCCTTATCGTATCACCGTCACACATTTCCTTTACGATCCGAACGAAGTCAACGACATCGCGGCACTGGACGCGGCAGCGCAGTTGAAAGCCTATCGTCTGGTTTACGACCGCATCATGTTCACAGAGGGCGGCAGCTTCCGTCCCGAAGCCGAATTGACGCGCATGGAGTTGGGACGTGCCGTTATGTTCGCGGCTCGTGTGCCGCAGTTTATTCCCAACCAGCCGAGCTTCTCGGACGTGGGTTTCGGCACACCCGACGCGCTCGTCTCAGAATCGCTGAGGCGTGAGGGCGTGATGGGGACAAGCGGAACGACGTTTGGCCCAAACGCTTCTGTGTCTCGGCTGGACATGGCTGTCGCACTGGTTCGCGCGCTTCGCATGGACGCCGAAGCCAAAGCGAAAGCGAACACCACCGTCACAGACCCGGCCACGGGGCAGCCCATTATTGAGAACGCACAGCTACCCGGAAACCTTCGGGGCTACGTGCAGATTGCGCTCGACAAGGGATTGATGGAAGCGTTTCCGGCGGAAATGCGGCAGGTCGCGCCGGGTCAGTTCCAGGCTCTCCCCGGCCCGCGCTTTGAACCGAGCAGAAACGTGAAGCGTGTGGAGTTTCTTAATCCCGCGTCTCGTTTAATCAACCTGATGTTCGGTGAATAGAAAGCCGGGTCGGCTCTGACCCCTTCGGGACTTTCCGCGCTTTGACCGCCAGCCTCACCAGACTGGCGGTCGAAGTTTTTTTTACAAGCAACGCGATTGCAAGGAGTTCGCAATATTCGTGCGGGTTTCTTCCCGTGGCTGCTTCATTTCAGGACACCAATCAGCCTTAAACAGTCAAAACCCGAAGCCTTTGCCGGCTTTCTCAAGTTTTCCGACTCAAGCCTCAAGTTTTTCCTTCTTTGCCCTCAAGTATTTCTCAAGTGCCAGAGGTTATTTTCACCCTGTCATTGAGACAGATGCCATCAATTAGATTTTTCCCACTGTTTAGAAGGAGATACTCAAATGCGCCGGTACAAAAATTCAATCAGAGCTTTCACGATCCTGTTAGCTTTCGCAATCGCTTTGACGGGTCTCAGCATCCCCGGCACACGGGTTAATGCTTCCGGCGCAAAGAGCGCCACCAAAGATGAAGCGGCGAGAATGTATGCTCGCCCCGCTCCCAATTTCGATTTGAATCTTTCAAGAAACGTGCGAAACCTGCGTCAGGCGACAGCCGACCAGTTGGGCGCGGCTGAGGGCTTGAAAGCCAACACGGCAGCGAGCGGCATGACGGTGCGCTGGAACGAGTTCGGCGGCTCGCCCGATGTCTTGATGAACTTCGCCAGCCACGCCTATACGGGCACGCCCGAAGAAGCCGGACGCGCTTTCCTTTCAGAGAACGCCGCCATCTTCGGCATCAATAATGTGAGCGACCTCCAACTCGTCAGTAACCGTGAAGCGCTCGGCGGGCATCTGCTGCGCTTCAAGCAGACCTTTAATGGCATTGATGTTAAAGACGGCGGCATCGGTCTGGTGATGAACGCCAACAAACAGGTCATCATGGCGAGCGGCCCGTTCTTCCGCGATGTCAACGTTGACACGACACCGACTTTGAGCGCGGACGCGGCTCGTAAGCGCCGCCGCAGACCTCGCGCGTTTTCAGGTCGCTATCCCCAGCTACATCGCCAATCTGCTCAAGACCGGTCTGGATAACCTGACCAAGCAGACCGCCATCGTCGGGCAGTTAGAACCTAAGCTCGGTATTTACCCGACCGCCGATGGCTACAAGCTGGTCTGGAAAGTCGCAAAGTTTTCCACCAATCCTTTCGGTCTGTATCTCATCTCGGTTGACGCGCACACGGGCGAAACCATCGCGCGCAAAGATTACGTCAACTTCCAGCAGAACCCGGATGCTTTGCCGATGACGGCAGACGTTTATCCGAAGTATCCGACGATCACCGACGAGTTGAAGAATCAGGGCAAGATCAGCGTCGGCGCGGACGGCACGCCTCTCGGACAGGAGCGCGTTAAGCTGCGCGCATTCGATCAGTCGAATATCGTTACTGGCATTAACGGCACGCTCACCGGCACGCACGCCCTCGTCAACAACGCGCTCGTTTCCAAACTGCCGTTCGCGCAGGCGGCCAAAGGCACATGGCACTTCCGCACCGACAATCCGACCAACTTTGAGGCGCGGACAAACGAGGTAGACCACTTCGGGCCGACCGCCGAACCGGCAGAGCATCAGGACGAAATCAACTCGTTCTTCTTCGTCACCTACCTGCTCGAATATGTTGACTACCTGCACGTCGGCGGCGACAGAGGCGGCTTTGGTCAGGGCAGTTTCCCGGACGATTATCCGAACAAGACCATTCCGCTGCCGGCAACCGTGCATATTCCGAATATCTACATGGCGCTCGACATCGCGGCTGGCAAAACGCCAAGCCCGACCGACCCGGACCTCGCGCAGAAAGTGCTCGGTCTCGACAACGCTTTCGCGCTCAACCTGACCAGCCTGATCGAAGCGCTCTCAGGCACGAAATCTCCGGTCGTCGTCAATCCGACTTCCTACGGTCATGGCTTCCTCTTCAATGACCTCGCGCTCGAAGGCACGGTGCCCTATCACGAAGGGATGCACGCCATCACCAGCCCCATCGCCGGACTCGAAGGCGACCCGGAAGGTAACGCCATGAACGAAGGTCAGGCGGACATGTGGGCTTTCACGATTACGGACAATCCTTCCCTGGGCGATTACGTCGTCAACGCTTTCAAGTATCGCCAGCGTTTTCGTGACACTGGCCGCGACCCTGACTCTATCGCTTACATCCGCAGCGCCCGCTCGACGCTGAAGTTCTCAGACATCGGCACGCTCAATGACGCGGGAGCCTACGCTTTTGAAGAGCACTACGACGGCGAAATCTACATGTCCACGATGTGGGACGTGCGCGAGATGCTCAACCGCATCTATCCGAACAAGACCACCTACAAACGCCCGCAGCCGAAAGACGGCCTCGCCGCCAAAGCGATCACACAGGGCACGGACATCTTCGAGCGCGTCTTTTTAGGTTCGATGTACGTTTTCGGCACGACCGCTCCCGATACGTTCGTCAAATCACGCGATGCAATGCTCGTCGCAGACCAGATGCTTTATTCTTCGGATACGTCAGACCCGGCAGCGCCGGGCCGCCACCGCGCTCTTATCGAGCAAATCTTTGCCGCGCATGAACTGGGCGTCAACGCTCGCGAAGTCACGGGCGGCGCGGCGACCATCTCC
Organism: uncultured Acidobacteriota bacterium; assembly: GCA_963811065.1. Lineage (GTDB taxonomy): Bacteria > Acidobacteriota > Blastocatellia > Pyrinomonadales > Pyrinomonadaceae > QHXM01. The sequence continues at coordinate 71,281 of CAWEPR010000004.1, read as the reverse complement.
ACGCAGGTTACGCCATTCGTCGGTGAACTGCGCGCGCCGTCTGCTCCGCAGAACGTGTCGGTCGCTCCTGCATCGGCCAAGACCAATCTCGTTAGCTGGGAGCCTGTGCAGGGCGCTACGGCTTATGAAGTCCTCAAACGCAAGGTGGCTTTCCGCAACCAGCGCGAGCCGAACGGCAAGCGCCAGTACAACGATGGCGACGCCGCGACGACGGGCTTCCGCCACATCGCTTATGTTGACGGCAGCGCATCCTCTTACGAGGATCGCGGGGCTGTTCACGAAGTCTTCGCGCCGGAAGGTTTGAAGAATCTCTTTGACAGCGAATACGTCGTGCGCGCCATCAATGCCGATCCGAACGCTCAACTCGGCATCTCCGCCTTAAGCGGCTCTGCCCAACCGACGCTCGCGCAGCAAAACCTGACCGCTGCGGTTGATACGGCGGTTTCCAACGTCTCGTTCACAAATGGTGTCTTCGCTTTCGACCAGACGCTGAAGAATGCGCGCGGCGCTGATTCTACCGACAAGACCATCTATGCTCCATTACACTTCAGCATCAACAGTATTTCAGACCCGGCTGTGACGGTGAAGAACGCCGACGCCACTTCGCCTGCGCCGACCTTCATCTACAATCAGGTGTTACCGCTCGGAGGAACTTCCGCCGCGCATCGCCTTGAGTTCAACGATCCTTTGGCCAAGATGTTCACCTTCGACGCGACGATTACGGGGCAGGCTTACGACGGTTCTACGGGCGGCACGGGCAGCCAGAACGGCGACGGCACGAGCGATCCGCCAGCGCCCGTCACCTACTCGGTCTTCTCCGAAGACTTGACCGGAACCCTGATCGCGGGCGACCCGTCGGGAACTTCCGGCACGTCGGCCACGCACGGCAATCCGACCTTCGCCGGAATCACTTACGCAGACATACCTGTGACGACGAAGTCGGACGCGCTGATCCTCGACGCGACCCTGAGTTCGACGACCGCCGTTGACCTGGACTTTGATTTACTGACGGCGGAGGGACAGTTGATTACGAGTTCCGCCGGGGCGACCGCTGCCGAGCACGTATCGTCGCAGGTCGCGCCGAACACGCGCTACATCCTGCGAGTCAAAGGCTTCGCCAACGGCCCGGCTGAATTCAAGATCGTCAGTCGCCAGTTCCTGCCGCAAGGCTCGCCCAACGAAAACGCCGGAACCATCACACCCGGCTCGGGTGGCACTTCGGGTGAAGGCAATCCGCTTCCGGTGCTGACGAACGTCAAAGTGCTTGTGCGGTTCACCGTGAATCCGCTGTTGAAGAGAGTGACAGCGCAGATTATCAAGTAATACTGTCTCTCCCTTGCCCCGGGTCGCTCGCCTGAAATCCTTTAGGCGAGCGACCCTTTTTTGTTACTCCCTGACCATGTGCAAACCAATATTAATTTGAGCTTTATCCGCGAGTTCGATTCTGATAGAGTGCCCCCGTAATCAGCAATCACCTGCAAAGCCTATCTGTTGCGGAGCGGAACAAGAAGATGAAGGTCTTACTGGTCTACCCGGAATTTCCTAACACTTATTGGAGCTTCAAACACGCGCTGCCTTTCGCCGGGAAACGCTCGGCCTACCCGCCGCTCGGCCTGCTCACGCTCTCCTCCATGTTTCCCCAGACGTGGGAAAAGCGGCTCGTTGATTTGAACGTCCGACGTTTACGCGACGCGGACCTCGAATGGGCTGACATGGTCTTTGCCAGCGCGATGATCGTGCAGCAGGACTCCCTGCGCGAAGTGATTGACCGCTGCAAGGCGCGCGGAGTCCGCATCGCCGTTGGCGGCCCGTTCGTCTCAACAGGCATGGAGCACGTCGAGGACGCGGACTTTCTTTTTCCCGGCGAAGCTGAAATGACCGTGCCGGAATTCTTGCGCGACCTTGAGCTGGGCGTGCCGCAGCACGTTTATCAAACCAACGAGAAGCCTGATTTAACCAAATCGCCCATTCCCGATTTCGGTCTGGTGCAGATGAGCCGCTACTCCTCAATGGCGATTCAGTATTCGCGTGGCTGCCCGTTCAATTGCGAGTTTTGCGACATCATCGAAATCTACGGGCGCGTGCCGCGCACCAAGTCCAACGAACAGATGCTGGCGGAATTGGACGCGCTTTACCAAACGGGCTGGCGCGGACCGCTCTTTATCGTGGACGACAATTTCATCGGCAACAAGAAGAACGTAAGGCGGCTGATGCCTGATTTGTGCGAATGGATGGAGCGCCACAATCAGCCGTTCCGATTGTTCACGGAAGCCTCCATCAATCTCGCGGACGATGACGAGCTGTTGGGAATGATGAAGCGCGCCAACTTCCGCAGAGTTTTCCTCGGCATCGAGACGCCCGTCGAAGAGAGTCTCAAAGAGACGCAGAAGGGACAGAACACGAAGCGCGACCTGATCGAATCGGTGCGCAAGATTCAATCTTACGGGATGGAGGTGATGGCCGGTTTCATCGTCGGCTTTGACAACGACCCGGCGGACATCTTCCAGCGCCAGATTGATTTCATCCGCGAGAGCGCGATTCCGATGGCGATGGTCGGACTCCTTTCTGCTCTGCCTGACACGCAACTCTGGCGCAGGCTCGAAAAAGAGGGACGCCTTTTGAGCGAAGGCGCGGGCACGAACACGGAAGCCTCGCTGAATTTCGTGCCCAAGATGGACAGGCAGATCTTAATTGACGGCTATAAGAAGATCATGCAAACCATCTACAGCCCGGAAGAATATTACGAGCGCGTGCGTGCATCGCTGCGAAACACCTTCTCGTCCGGCTATTCTCCGGCCAAGGCGTTCAAGAAAGAGTATATCCTGGGCTTCTTCCGCGTGCTCTTCAAATTGGGGATGTTCGACTCATCGCGCAGGGAGTTCTGGCGATTCCTCCGGCGCGTCTATTCCGAGCGGCGGGATTTAATCGGTGACGCGGTCGTACTGGCCGTCATGGGCTATCACTTCCGTAAAATCACGGAGCAATATTGCGAGTAGGACAGACATTCCTGTCTGTCGTAGCGTGGCTCTAGCCACGCTCTTGGTGTTAGCTAATAGTTATTCGCGCTGACGCGCTCAATGACAGACAGGAATGTCTGTCCTACGAAATGTTAAATTACTATTGACTCATTGCGGAATTTGTCTTAGAAGCAAAGTGTCAAAGCAGTGGCATTCTTTTCAATCAAATAAAAGAGGGAAGCAGAAGATGACATACGTGGTGACAGAATTATGTGTTGACTGCAAGTACACGGATTGTGCGGCGGTTTGTCCCGTCGAGGCATTTCACGAATTGCCCGACCGCCTCTACATCAACGCCGACACTTGCATTGATTGCGACGCCTGCGTGCCGGAATGTCCCGTCGAGGCAATCTTCGCCGATACTAATGTGCCTGAGCAGTATGCCCACTGGACTCAGATCAACATTGACGAGGCTCCGAACTATCCGGTCATTAGCCAGAAGATTCCCGCGTTGTTTGGCCCGAACTGTACGGGGCAACCGGAGGGTTGAGTTTTGTTCGCGGGTTAGCCGGGACGGAAAAGACTCTTTGTGAGTGGGCGCTCGCAAAGAGTCTTTTTTTACAAAGCCTGATTGAGACTTTGCGCCGCCGCCTTGATTTCGGGAACACTCAAGATTCTGATTCCCTGCGGCGGGTTCTCAACTGCTGAAACGAGAGCGCCTCTCATCTCTTTGTCTGTCAGAAGCCCCAGCCTTCTGGCCGTCTCTCTTTTGGAAGGAATCCGTTCGAGAATCCAGTAAACGGGCAGGAGCAGACGCGGCCACTGCCGCCCCTTTCCGAGCACGTACCAGGGACGCAGGACGGTCGCGCGCTGCAAACCGCTGCTCCCAAGCAACGCTTCACCTTCCGCGCGAGCTTCCAGATAGGCTTTCATGATGGGCGCAGGCTGGGCGACGCTGACGTAAACGAAATGCTCAACACCGGCTTCGCTTGCGGCAGCGATTGCTTCGCGCGCAGACGATAGGTCAACCGTACGAAACTCTCTGGCTTTGGCTGGCGACGGATGAGCCACACCCACCAGTTGAATGAAAGTGTCTGCGGGGCGAATCTGCTCAAGGAAGGTCGCATGGTCGAGCGGGTCGCCGGGGATGAGGGTGCAGCCTGCGGGCAATTTCGATTCTGAGCCGCGCCTGACAAGCGCGCGCACCTGGTGGCCTCGCTGCAATAGCTCAGGAATCAGGGCGCGTCCCATAAAACCCGTTCCGCCCGTGATGAAAATAGTTCGTTGAGCCATCTCGTCTTTAACCTTTCAGCCTCCTCCGGCGCGAGCCGGGGCGAATAATGAAACATACGCAGAAAACGAGCAAGCTGGTTTCCCGGTAATCCTTTACAGGAGCAGAGCTTGGAAAACGAGGGCTATTGATCGTTTTTTGAATCTAAACCTCGGCAAATGGCGCAAACGGTTAATTCCAAAGAACTATTGACGCCGCAACCGGATTTAGCATAACCTGCGAGCCTGTAAAACTTGCCCGCACAAAATGGAGGAGCCAGATATGCTCTCGCGAAAGCACGCAATCATCGCTCTGGGCTGGCTGTTCGCTTTGACAGGACTCTTGAACGTCAACGCTCAAACACAGCAGACACAGCAAAAGAAGCCGAAAGAGAAAATTATTTCAACGCAAACGGGCCCCAGCCCTGTCGTGCAGCTCTCGGAGCATGCCGCGATCATCACGCCCTGCGATGATTCGCAATCCAACTCGCAGATTCCTTTGACCGCCAGCGTCACAAACTTCAGCAATCCCGGCGAGTTGCGTTATAGCTGGAGAGCGAGCGGAGGCCGCATCAATGGCGAGGGGCCGAGCGCGACGTGGGATTTGTCCGGCGCAACCCCCGGCACATATTCGGCTACAATCGAAGTGGATAATAACCGCAACGACGGTTGCGTCGCTTTCACCACGACGAAGGTGGTTGTCAGGCCATGCCCGCCTCCGCCCGTCGTCTGCCCGAACGTCTCGATCTACTGCCCGGACACCGTCACCCTGGGCGCGCCCGTCACCTTCACCGCTAACTTAAGCGGCGGCACTGCCGGTATTACGCCCATCTACAACTGGACGGTGTCGGCTGGCACGATCATCAGCGGGCAGGGCACACCAAGCATTCAGGTTGACACCACCGGACTCGGCGGCCAGAGCATCACCGCGAATCTCGCGGTCGAAGGCTACAGCCTGAACTGCCCTGCGACCTGCACGGTGCAGGTTCCCAGAAAGATTTCTTCAACAATGGTTGACTACTACCCGCCGATTCGTCTGAACGACGAAAAAGCGCGGCTCGACAATTTCGCCATTCAATTGCAGAACGACCCGAACGCGAAAGGCTACGTCATCGTCTATGGCGGAGCGAAGGCCAAGCCCGCCGAGAAGCAGGGGCGCATCAAACGAGCCTACGACTATCTGGTCAACACGCGGGGATTAAGCTCCGACCGCATCGTCACGATGGAAGGCGGGATGCGCGACGTGACGACCACCGAACTGTGGATCGTGCCGCTTGGCGCAGACCCGCCAGCCGTCAGGTAAGATTTTCCGAAAGCCCCGGTAGGGGCGACATATCAGTAGCCCATGACGTCAGTCATGGGAATAGATAGCGAATAAAGGTAGTAAGCCCCGGAGGGGCGGCATAATATGTCGCCGCTGCCGGGGCTTTGATTTGTGGCGTTGAAAACCCAGCACTGACGTGCTGGGCTACTGATATGTCGCCGCTGCCGGGGCTAGGAATGCCGCCGCCTTTTTATTCTGAATTCTGGATTCTGACTCCTGACTCCTGCTTTTCTGCAACCTTTTCGGCGTGCGCCGCACTTACTAAACGGGCTATTCTTCCGGGTCACTATTTCCAGGCACGCGAAACGAAACCTTTTCGCCGCGCGAGACACTAACAAAAACGATGATGAAGCGGTTGGAAATTGTGGCATTAGGACAGGTCGGAGAGTTGGGAACAACAGCGCCGGGGACACTGATGAACAGTGCTGAAGACCTGATAGCTCGTGTGCGCTCCGGCGACCATAAAGCCTTCCAGTTGATCTTTGACCGCTACAGCCGTCCCATCATCAGCTTCATCTACGACATCACGAATGATCGCGAGTTGTCGGAAGAGTTGATGCAGGAAACCTTCGTCCGTGCCTACAAGAATCTGGGCACACTGCGTGGAGACGCCAAACTTTCGACGTGGCTCTTTGGCATCGCCAAAAACGTGGCGCGCGAACACGCGCGAACCCGGCAGCGGGCCTCGCGCAATGTCGAGTTGGACGACGAAGCGGTTAAAGAACTGCGCGACGGAAAATTGCCGCCGGATGATTCCTTAATCAACAAGGAACTGAACAATGTGATCCGCGACGCTCTCTCCCGGCTCGACGATGACAAGCGGCTCGTCTTCGCGTTGAAGGTTTTCCAGCAGCAGAGCTACGAAGAGATTGCTGCTATCACAGGGTTTTCAATTGCGAAACTGAAGACCGATCTGCACCGCGCGCGCCTTGAGATGCGCCGCCTTGTTCGCCCTTATCTGGAGGTGAGCCTGTGAAATGTGAAGAATGCTTGCCCCGCATCGAAGAATACGTTGACGGGGAACTTGATGGGCGAACGACGGAGCGCATCCACGCGCACCTTTTGACCTGCGCCGGGTGCGCGCAGGAACTCGCGTCTTTACAGCGCGAGCAGGAGATTTACGCGCACTACCAGCGCGACATCGAAGTCTCGCCCGCGCAGTGGAACATCGTGCAGGCGAGGATCGAGCAGGAGAAAGATGCCCCGCTCTTTAAGCCGCGCACGCCGCTGCGCGAACGGGTCAGTAAGCTATTCAGTTCAAGGAAACAGTTTCGACCCGCCTTTGTTGCCGCGCTTATCTTGCTCGTCGTCGGCGTCACCGCTGGCGTCGTTTACCTTAATTCCCGTAGTCATCAGACCGAGCTTGCTGAAACTCCGAAGCCAGCCGCGACGCAATCGCCCGCCGTTGTAAATCAGGACTTGCCTGCTGAAAGTAACCGAAACAGCGGAACAATCGCCGTTGATAAGAGTCAGGAGCAGAGCAATTCCAATCGCCAGACGCCGGTTGTAGCCACCGCGCCGCGCACCGTGGGAAGGAAAAAAACTGCCGTTGTCGCAAACGTCCCACGTTCCGAAAACCGCCGGAGCATGCAGCCCGCCCGTGATGCCTTGGTGCAGTTTGAAACAATTGCGGGTGGCGACAACCTGATTAACGGCGCGCGTCGAAATGCGCTCGAAGCCAGCGGCGACTTTGATTTTGAGATTGCGCGACATGCCGACAGGGCGCAGTTGCTCCTGCGTTCCTTCAGAAACGTGCGGCTGCCAGCGAACACGCGCTCTCTCGATGTTTCTTACGAAAAAGAGAACGCACGCAAACTTCTCTACCAGAACATCGCGCTTCGTCGTGATGCGGCAACGCGCGGCGACCAGCCAGCCACAGAAGTTCTCAACACGCTTGAGCCAATTCTGCTCGACATCGCCAATTTGCCGAACAGGGCAAGAGCGCGCGACGTGCGCTCAATCGAGCAGCGCATGGAGAAGAAAGAGATTGTCGCCACGCTGCAAGTCCGCACGCTGGTAGCTTCAAACTGAACGGGATAAATGAGCCGGAGAATCATGAGATACAACAAATTATCATCCATCGAAAATAATCGCGCCCTCTTGCGCTTCGTGGCCCTGACCCTGTCGAGCTTCATGCTTGCCTGTGCTTTCTTCGTCTCAAGCTTCGCGCAGCAAGACCTGGATCGGGTCAACCGCTTTGTCCAGACACAGAACGCTGCCGCCGCGCGCATTTTTCGTGAGGGCAGGGATTTCATCGGCGACGAAGAATGGGCGGAGGCCGAAGGTAAGTTCAAAAGCTTTGTTTCAACTTATCCGAAAGAGAAGAATCTGGACGCTGCGCTCTACTGGCTCGCCTTTGCTTTAACCAAGCAGGAGAAGTACGGCCAGGCGGACACGCAATTGAAACGGCTCCTGACGGAATTTCCCCGTTCCAACTGGGCGGACGACGCCAACGCCTTGCGCGCCCAGATCGCACAACACTCCGGCGACCAGCGCGTCATCGAGCAAACGCTCAACGAGGATGACGTAGAGGTGAAGATAGTCGCCCTGGAAAGTCTCTTCGCCTCGAATCCCGAACGAGGTATGGCTTACGTCTCGGAGATGATGAAACCCGGCTCGAAAGCCAGCCCGCGTTTGAAAGAGGCCGGAATCGAACTCTTGCGTCGTCACGGCGGGAAGCAGGCGGTTGATTTGCTGCTCGACATCATCCGCAACCAGACGGATTCGAAACTTCGCGCCACCGCGATTCATACTCTGGGACGCACAGGTGATGAGAGTGTGCTGCCGCTCCTGAAAGATTTGGCGACCACTTCGACGGACGAAGAGATAACTAAAGCCGCCGTGTTTGCCATCTCGCGTTTCGAGGGAGACGGTGCGCGCTCAATGCTGCTTGACCTGGCGCGCAACGGAAAATCGGTTGAAGTTCGCAAAGATGCAATCTTCTGGCTCAGCCAGCATGGCGATGCCGCGATGGACGAGTTGATGAGGCTTTACGCGACGGAGAGCAGCTCAGAGGTGAAAAAGCAGATCGTCTTCGCTCTCAAACGCATGGGCAGCCCGCGCTCGTTCGCCAAACTCTACGAAATCGCGCGCAACGCGAGCGAGGACACGGACGTTCGCAAGGATGCGCTTCACTGGATCGGGCAAAGCGGCGATGCCACGTCACTAGATTTCCTGATTCAGATGTACGACGGCGAAAAGGACGAAGAGATCAAGCAGCAGATCATCTTCGCCCTGAGCCGGACGGGTGACAAGCGCGGCATCCGAAAAATGATAGACATCGCCCGGCGCGATCCTTCGGTTGAATTACGAAAGCAAGCCATCTTCTGGCTCGGTCGAAGCAACGACCCGGAAGCGCAGAAGTTTCTGGAAGACCTTTTGAAGTAGGACAGGCATTCCTGTCTGTCATAGCGTGCTAAAGCCACGTTCTTGATGTTCGCTGACAAGTATTCGCGCTATCGCGCTCAACGACAGACAGGAATGTCTGTCCTACAACGAGGTAAAAGCCATGCCAATCGCCATCGTCACATTGATTCTCGCGCTCGCTTCCGTTTGCGCGCCCGCTGCTCAGGCGCAGCGCGAGCGTTTCATCACGGTCGAGGGCGCAGATTTGCGCGCGAAATTAGAGACGGCCAAAGGAATGGGACGCAAGGCCGCGCCGCCGACGCGCTTCTGGACGGCCTACTCGTTCGACGTTCGTCCCGGTGTCGCCGTTGACCCGGAGGCCGGGGAATTCCGTGGCAGCATGAACAACTACGGCGACACCACCATCTTCATCGGCAAGTCAAACGGCGTAAACGTCGAGACGCGCAATTTGGGAATCTTCATCCTGCACGAAGCTGATGGAAGTGTGGTGAGCCGCATCGAAATTTACAACCTCGACCGGAAACGCGAATACAGCGGCTATCCGGTCTACTGGCTCGGTCGCGGCGGAAACGAAGAGAGCCTTAGCACTTTACGCGCTCTGGCCGAATCGAACCTGCCTGACAAGGTGGTCGAGCATGCGACGCTCGCCATCGCCATCCACGATGACCCGCGCGTCAATGATGTTCTCAAGACGCTGGTGCGCAGCTCTAAGAACAAGGACGTGCGCCGTACCGCCGTCCACTGGCTCGGCGTCATCGGCGCTGAAACAAATTTTCTGGCCGACGTGGTTCGCAATGAAGGCGAGGACGAAGACGTGCGCCGGTCGGCGGGGCACGCGCTCGGCATCAGCAGCGACCCGGCTGCTATCAATGTTCTCATTAATCTTTACGGAACCATCGCAGACCGTGAGGTCAAACGAAATCTGATTCATTCCATCTCCATCAACTCGAACCAGGAGCCGGCGATAGATTTTCTAATCAAACTCGCCAAAACGGAGCCAGACCGCGAGGCCAGAAATCAGGCTCTCTTCTGGCTCGGCCACAAGGCGGGAGAAAAGAGCCTGGGCGTGATTAAGGATGTGGTCGAAAAAGAGGACGCCGATACGGAAGTTCAGAAGCACGCCGTTTTCGTCCTCAGCCGCAGGCCGGTGGAAGAGGCCGTGCCGCTGCTGATTAAAATCGCCCGGACACACCAGAAGCCGGAAGTTCGCAAGCAGGCGATGTTCTGGCTGGGACGCACAGGCGACGCCCGCGCGCTCGCCTTCTTTGAAGAGATACTAGGAAAGTAATCTCTGTAAGGAGAAACCTCGTGAAATCCAGATTTGTAATTGCGCTCGTCGCGTTAGTGTTCACCGCAACCCTCGCGGGCGAACTCTTCGGGCAAAAAAAGAAAGTTAAAGAGAAGAGATTCGAGACGGTCGTCAAGCAGAACCTGAGAGATTACGTGGGGACGTACACCGGCATCGAGCCTGATTACGTGATTGAGATACAGGTCACGACGGATGGCAGGCTGAAGGTCAATAATCTTGAAGACGGCCAAAGCGTCCCGCTGACGAACCTCAAGTTGACGGGCGCGCATCTCACCGCCGACAAACTTTATGCCAACGGGCGCACCGGAAAATTCGACGCCACCTTCAGCAATCGAATCTTAAATGGCGAAAGCGCCTTCGGACTCCTCGTGGATGGTCTGGACGTTCATCTGGATGGCGACGTAGTGCTCAATCGTCTCTTCTACCGGCGTAACTAGAGACCATGATGGACAAAAAAGATTCTCAAGATGAGGGCGTGACTCGGCGGGATTTTCTTTGCGGCGCAGCGGCTACGGCGGTCGCCTGCGTCTCCATGCTCGGCCCGACCGCACGAGGCCAGCAACCGTCCAATGAAGCGAGAGCGCTTGATGACCCACGCATCACGCACGGGAGAGTCGAGTTCAAAAGCGGCGATCATGTCGTTGACGGCTATCTCGCGCGACCCCTCAAGAAAGGGCGTTATCCTGCGGTCGTGGTTCTTCCCGGAAACTGGATTACAGAGCCTTACATCCCGGAAACGGTCGCGATGCTGGCGCAGGGCGGTTTCGTCGGAATGGTCGTTAACACCTTCTATCTCTTTCCGAAGCGCCCGACTTTTGAAGAGTCAAGACAAATACCCTGGGAAGAGACGCAGAAGATTTTACGTGAGCAGATTACGGATGAGTTGATCTATAGGGACACGCAGGCGGGAGTTGACTTCCTCAAATCACAAGCTTTCGTCAAGAAGGGGCGTCAGGGCGTGATGGGCTTTTGCTTCGGCGGAAGAAACGCTCTGCTCTTTGCGGCGCGCTCCCGAGACATCGGGGCGGTCGCGCCGTTTTATGGGCCGGTCGTGCCCATCCCCGGCGTCACGCGCGAGGAGCGCCCGAAGCAGCCGCTTGATGCAGACGTGGTGAAGCAGATACGCGTGCCCGTTCAGGGACACTACGGGACGAAGGATAAAAACGTCGGGCTGGCGGAGGTGCGGCAATTCGAGCAGGCTCTACGAGCGCAGGGCACTCCGGTGGAGCTTTACACCTACGAAGCCGAGCATGGGTTCTTCGCTTACAACCGCCCGACCTATCGTGCAGACGACGCACGTCTGGCACGGATGCGCATGCTCACATTCTTCAAAAAGCATTTGAAATAATTCAAGCGCATGCAGAAATCCGCCGCGCACGCTTCACTCAATTCAGCTTTCATCGCAGGAGTTCATTTATGAAAAGATTGCTACTCTTCCTCGCCGTGACATTTCTCTGCCTCAACGTCTTAATCGGCGTCAGGGAAACACGAGCGCAGAATGCTGCCAGTCCAACGACGAGCCAGAGCGAAGAGGAGGTGAAACGCGAGATTCAGGCGCGCATTGATGCTTCTGTTGAAGCCATGAAGCGAAAGGATATGGCCGCGCGGCTCGCGGGTCTCGCTCCCGGCTTCACCGGAAAGTTGAAAGATGGCGACGTTGTCACCGCCAAGGATTTGGAGCGAAGTTTTGAGCAGCAGCATCGCAGCATTAGCACCATCAGCGACGAGACGCGGACTGTGATCGACAGCATCAAGCTGAACAATGAGGAAGCGACGATCCACGTCAGCCAGCGTTTCGTCAGGACTACGCCGGGTGGTGATGGAAAGCCAGTCGAAGTCAGGACGAGCGTCACGCATCGTGAGCTTTGGGTTAAGACTGAGCGGGGCTGGCTGGTGAAATACATAGAGGAACTGGAACAGGGGCCGACCTTTGTGAATGGTGCGGAAATTCCGCAGGATCGCGCCGGGTGGAAGTTTGTCAAAATCGTCTGGGAAGAAGGAACGGAGCGAGCGCGGGCTGCTTTTGAAGAAGCGAGAAAACGTGACCCGCAAGCGACGCTGTTTCAGGAAGCGACGCTGAACAATCTAGGCTACAGGCTCATCCAGAAAGGACGTGTTAAAGACGCTGTAGAGGTTTTTCGCCTCAACACGGAAGCCTATCCACAATCCTTCAACACCTTCGACAGCCTCGCCGAAGCCTACATGCTGAGTGGTGACAGGGAACTCGCCATCCAGAACTACAGACGGTCGCTGGAACTTAATCCGAAAAACACGAACGCCGTGCCAATGCTCGAAAGATTGGGCGCACCGCTTTCGGCGGAGACTATCTGGAAGATGCTTGGCGCGCCGTCCGGGGTTGAGCTGATGGCAGACGTGGAGTATGGCAGCGTGGGCAGACAGCGCCCGCTCAAAATGCACCTTCTGCGCCCGCGCGTGCTGCCGAAAGAACCTCTGCCCGTCATCGTCTTTATCCACGGCGGCGGCTGGTTTGAAGGACATCATAACCGGGGCATCGCGCCGCTGCTGCACTTTGCGGAGCGCGGCTACCTGTGCGTCACAGTCGAGTATCGCCTAAGCGATGAAGCAAAGTTTCCCGCGCAGATTGAAGACCTCAAGACCGCCATCCGATACCTGCGCGCAAAGGCGAAAGAACTTCACCTTGACCCCGAACGCATCGGCGTCTGGGGGCAATCCGCAGGCGGACACCTCGCCGCCCTCCTGGGCACGAGCGGCAAGGTTAAAGAGCTTGAAGGCACGGGCGATTGGCGAAAGTTTTCGAGCCGCGTGAATGCTGTGGTTGATTGGAATGGCCCCGTAGACTTTCTTGAGCCGAAAGAGCTTGAGCGATTGATGAAGCAGAAACAAGACGAGGGCTGGAAAGAGATTGCTATGGAGCGGCTTTTCGGCGGCCTTGTCTCAGAGAACAAAGCACAGGCTGCTAGCGCCAGCCCGATTACTTACGTGAGCAGGGACGACCCGCCGTTTCTCATCATGCATGGCGATGAGGATCGAACTGTCGGTCTCGGTCAAAGCCAGTTGCTCTATGAGGCGTTGAAGAAGGCAGGCATTGACGTGACTTTCAATGTCATCAAAGGCGCGGGACATTTCGGAGTTGACGGCATCTCACCGCTGCAAAACGATTTCGCGGCAATGATGGATGCCTTCTTCGACAAACACTTAAAGAGCGGCAAGGCTTCGAGATAATATAGGGGTGTCCTCTGTGTCTCTATGGTGAACATCAACTCTCCCTACGCTCTTTCCAACTTGAACCACTGCCAAAATTCAACGAGTGATTGACAGTATCGCGCCAATTAGTAAAATGGCTGCCCTCGCAGATGAGAGTTTGAGAAGCCAACTGCTTACCCCTAGCGCCCGACCTCGCGAGAGCTTGTCTGATGGCCGATTACGAGTTTGTCACAATCTGGCGTTTCAAGTCACCGCTCGCGCCCGTGTGGGAGATGATTTATCACTCCGACCGCTGGCCGTCATGGTGGAGAGGTGTGGAAAATGTCGTGCTCTTGAAAGAGGGAGACGAGAACCACATCGGCAGTCTCTATCGTTACACGTGGAAGAGCAAGCTGCCATACAGGTTGACGTTTGATATGGAATTGACGCGCGTCGAGCCGATGACGCTCATCGAAGGAACGGCTCTTGGCGAGTTGTCCGGCAAAGGTCTCTGGCAGCTTTCGAGCGAGGGAGAGATTACGACCGCGCGCTACGATTGGCGAGTGCAAACCACGAAACGCTGGATGAATCTGCTGACCCCGATTGCCCGCCCCTTTTTCAAGTGGAATCACGACGTGGTGATGCGCTGGGGAGCCGAAGGTTTAGCGAGGAAACTCGGAGTCGATTTACTTTAAGCCCCTGTCGGGGCTATCTGATGATTGACGCAGCGTCTTTCATCCTTCTCGAAGGGACACTCGCCACGTTTGGCGGCGCGCTTCGTAAGCTGAGACTTGCGGCTCGTATTGCAGGGTGAGGCCGATGTCGTCCAATCCTTCCAGCAAGCAGTGGCGACGAAAATCATCTATCTCGAACGAGGCGGAAAAGCCGCTCTCGTCCTCAACCACCGAGCGCTCAAGGTCAACGGTGAGGCGATAGCCTTCTATCGTCTGCGCTCGACGCATCAACTCCGCACCTTCCCGTTCGCTTAAAACCACCGGCAGGACGCCGTTCTTCATGCAGTTGTTCGCAAAGATGTCTGCGAACGACTGCGCGATGATGGCGCGGAAGCCGTAATCCAGTAAAGCCCACGGCGCATGCTCGCGCGATGAGCCGCAACCGAAATTTCGTCCTGTCACCAGAATCGTCGCGCCTTCGTATCTCTGCTCATTCAGCACGAAAGAGGGCTCCGGCTCATTGCCCGCCGTGTAACGCCAGTCGTAGAAGAGAAACTCGCCGAAGCCTGTCCGCTCAATGCGCTTGAGAAACTGCTTCGGGATGATCTGATCCGTATCAATATTCGGACGATCAAGCGGCGCGACAACTCCGGTGTGAATGCGAAAAGGAAGCATATAAGATTTTGGAATGCGGAATGCGGATTTAAGAATGCGGGCGCGTGTCTTTATCAATCCGCCTTCTGCAATCCGCAATTACTTGAATTTCCACTCGCGCACGTCTGTGAAATGGCCTGCGATGGCGGCGGCGGCGGCCATCGCTGGGCTGACGAGGTGCGTGCGCCCGCCTCTGCCCTGCCTGCCTTCAAAATTGCGATTGCTGGTCGAAGCGCAACGCTCGCCGGGTTGCAGGATGTCGGGGTTCATCCCCAGACACATCGAGCAGCCGGACTCACGCCACTCGAATCCCGCTTCCGTGAAGATGCGGTCTAATCCTTCCTCTTCCGCCGCGCGTTTGATGGCTTGCGAACCCGGCACGACCATCGCGTGAACCGCGCCATTGATTTTATAACCTCTCACGACCCGCGCCGCGGCGCGCAGGTCTTCAAGGCGCGCGTTGGTGCAAGAGCCGATGAAGACGCGGTCAACCGCTATCTCATCGACCGGCGTGCCCGGCTCAAGATTCATGTACTCAAGCGCTCGACGCGTGGCGCGCTGGTCTGATTCCGCCCGGTTCTCGGCGGCATCGGGCACGCGCCCCGTGATGGGAACGACCATGCCCGGACTCGTTCCCCAGGTTACAAAGGGAGCGAGCGCGCTTGCGTCAATCTCCACCGTTTGGTCAAAATTCGCGCCTTCGTCCGTTTGCAGCGTGCGCCAGTAAGCGACCGCTTCATCCCAATCCGCACCGCGCGGAGCGTACCGTCTACCTTCGAGATAGGCGAAAGTCGTTTCATCCGGCGCAATCATTCCGGCGCGTGCGCCAGCTTCGATGCTCATGTTGCAGAGCGTCATGCGACCTTCCATCGAAAGCGAGCGCACGGCTTCGCCTGCATACTCGATAACATAACCGGTCGCCCCGTCAGTTCCGATCTGGCCGATAATCGCCAGCGCGAGGTCTTTGGCCGTGACGCCTTCGGAGAGAGTTCCGCGCGTTTGAACTTTCATCGTGCGCGGCTTCGATTGTTGCAGGCATTGTGTGGCCAGCACATGCTCGACCTCGCTGGTGCCGATGCCGAAGGCGAGCGAGCCGAACGCTCCGTGCGTACTGGTATGGCTGTCGCCGCAGACAATCGTCATGCCGGGTTGCGTCAGCCCCAGCTCCGGCCCGATGACGTGGACGATGCCTTGCTCAGCAGCGTTGATGTCGTAGAGCGTGACATCGAACTCGCGACAGTTGTGTCTGAGCGTCTCGATCTGTTTGGCTGCAACAGGGTCTGTGATTGGCAATCGGCGATCTGTTGTCGGGACGTTATGATCTACCGTCGCGATGGTCAGGTCAGGACGACGAACGCGCCGCCCCGCCGCTCTCAATCCGTCAAACGCCTGCGGCGAAGTGACTTCATGAACGAGATGCAAATCTATGTAGAGAAGCGCGGGCTGGCCCTCAGGTTCACAGACGACATGAGCGTCCCAGAGCTTGTCGAAGAGTGTAGGCATAGCAGTTTTCGGTTTCCAGTTTTCAGTTTTCAGTAAAAGCAAAACGGTCTTTGCTGAAAACTGAAAACCGAAAACTGAAAACTATTTTTAGACAGCATGATAAGCATGTCGCATGTCTGCGACTTCGGCGATTGATTCCGCGACGAGCGCGCCCATCTCGGCGGTCGTTGCAAGGTATTTGCTCTTCTGTCCTTGATTAAGATCGGGCGTGCGATAGCCCGCGTCAAGTACGGCGCGAGTGGCCGCTTCAATGTCCTGAGCCTCGCGCTCAAGATGTGCGCTGTAGCGCAAGAGCAGCGCCGCCGAAGAGATCGCGCCGAGCGGATTAGCAATGCCACGTCCCTTGATGTCGGGCGCAGAGCCGTGAACGGGTTCGTACAGCCCAACGTGGCCTCCGATGCTGGCAGAGGCGAGTAAGCCGAGTGAACCTGTGATGACGGCTGCTTCGTCAGAGAGAATGTCGCCAAACAGATTCTCTGTCAGCAAGACATCAAACCTGCGCGGGTTCATCACCAGATGCATTGCGCAGGCGTCAACATACAGATGCTCAAGCGTGACCTCAGGGTAATCGAGAGCGACGCGCGTTGTCACCTCGCGCCACAGTTGCGAGGTTTCAAGCACGTTGGCTTTATCAACTGATGTTACTTTACGGCGACGCCCCAGCGCCGCTTCAAAAGCCACGCGGGCGATGCGCTCAATCTCCTCGACAGAATAGCGCATGGTGTTGAAAGCTGCCGAAGTGTCGTCCGTTTTAATGAAACCGCGCGGCTCGCCGAAGTAGAGACCGCCGAGCAGTTCGCGCACGAAGAGAATATCCGCGCCCGCGACCACCTCCGCGCGAAGCGGCGAACAATCTACGACCGCCCCGTAGGAGATGGCCGGACGCAGATTCGCGTAAGCTCCAAGCGCGCGGCGAAGAGTTAGCAGGCCAGCTTCCGCGCGCTTGTCCGGCGGGAGGTGGTCATATTCGGGCGCACCGACTGCGCCGAGCAGCACCGCATCGCTTTCAAGACAGGCATCCAGCGTGGCAACCGGCAGCGGCGTGCCGTGCTGTTTGATAGCTGCGCCGCCAATCAATCTTTCATCAAACTCAAAGCTATGGCCGTAAATGTCTGCGACGGCGCGCAGGACTCTCGTGGCCTCACGTGTCACTTCCGGCCCAATGCCGTCGCCCGGCAGCACCGTTATTTTCAATTTCATCGTTGATTTATTCCTATCAGCACTCAGCAATCAGCGATCAGCTTTCAGCGAAAACTTATCTCAAGTTGTCGGCAGCTGAACTGGAAACTGTTCTACGGCTGACGGCTGACGTGCTGAATGCTGACCGCTATTTTGTTTGTTAATAACTTCCGCTCACCGCCCACTCCTTGATTACGGCGGGGGCGCTTTCAGTCTGAAAAGGCTCAATGCTCGCACTTTGGCCACCGGGAAGCAGTGAAAGAATGTCCTGGTCGTAGATGCGCTTCTTTTTGTCGGCCAGCTGTGTGAACCGCACGTAGACGGCGTCGAGTTGGGCGGGCGTAAGCGAGCAGCCGAGTTCGTCGTAGCGTTTCAAGAGCGCATGACGCCCCGAATGTTTGCCCAGCACGATTCTGTTATTGGGTACGCCGACCGACTCAGGCGTCATGATCTCGTAGCACAACGGATTGCTGAGCACGCCGTGCTGGTGGATGCCCGCTTCATGCGCGAAAGCGTTGCGCCCGACGATGGCTTTGTTGGGTTGCACGGGGCAGCCGATGATCTCGGAGAGCAACTGGCTTGTCGGGTAAAGCTCCTCAGTTCGCACGCCCGTCTCATGCGGCAGGCGGTCGGCGCGAACACGCATTGCCATCACAATCTCTTCGAGCGCCGCGTTGCCCGCGCGCTCGCCTATGCCGTTGATGGTGCATTCGACCTGCCGCGCGCCCGCTTCGATGGCCGAAAGACTGTTGGCGACAGCCAGCCCCAAATCGTTATGGCAATGCACGCTGATGGTGACGCTTCGTTCGCGAACGACGCGCTCTCGAACAATGCGAATCAACTCCGCAAATTCTGTGGGCGTGGTGTAGCCGACCGTGTCCGGAATGTTGATGACACTAGCGCCCTCTTCGATAGCCGCCGCCAGCACTTCGCACAGGTAGTCAACGTCGCTTCTGGTCGCGTCTTCGGCGGAGAATTCGACTTCATCGCAAAACGTGCGCGCTAAGCGGACGGCGGAGCGCGTCATCAACAGCACTTCGGCGCGTGTCTTTTTGAGTTTATGTTCAAGATGTATGTCGGATGTCGCGACAAAGGTGTGGAGGCGCGGGCGTGCTGCTGTCTTCAACGCTTCGGCGGCGCGCAGAATGTCGGCTTCGGTCGTCCGGCAAAGAGCGGCGACAGTCACTTGACGGCAACTGGTCGCAACCGCCCGGACTGCCGCGAAATCTCCATCGGAAGCGATGGGAAAGCCCGCTTCGATAACGTCAACACCGAGGGTTTCGAGCTGGCGGGCCAGGCGAACCTTCTCTTCCAAATCCATCGAACAGCCCGGCGACTGCTCGCCATCTCTCAAGGTGGTGTCGAAAATTGCGACCTTTGGGGGATTCGTCATCTGCTTCTCCCTTCAAAAAGCGATACCCTAAGCCTCGAACTCTCAAAAGTCAAAGTTATAATAATTATGATAAGATAACTTTCAGCAGTTAAGATAAGCCTCCTCGCGAAGATCATAAGTTTGAGCGCTGGGGTGTTCCAGCGAAGGAGACCGATGGATATTAATCAGCTCGAAGTTCTGATTGCGGTCGCAAACGAGCGTGGATTCTCGCGCGCGGCGGATAAACTCTACCGGACGCAACCGGCCATCAGTCAGGCCATCCGGCGGCTGGAAGAAGAAGTGGGCGAGCCGCTCTTTGATCGTTCGTCAAAGGACGGAACGCTGACGGCTTCGGGGCAGGTTCTTTTGAAGTACGCGCAGCAGATAATGAATCTCAGGCGCGATGCCAAGCTGGCCGTCAAGGAGTTGAAGGATTTGCAGCGCGGCAAGGTGACGCTGGGCGCTAACGAATACACAGTGATGTACCTGTTGCCAGTCATCTCCGTTTACAGGGTGCGCTACCCGCACATCAAGATCGAAGTTAAGAGAGATTTGGCGAGTCGTATCCCTTCCGAGGTGCTCAAGCGTGATGTCGAGATCGGCATCGTCTCTTTTCGCCCGAATGATCCGGCGCTCCAAACCGTTTCGGTGGCAACGGACGAGCTGGCCTTGATCGTCGCCCCTCATCATTCACTGGCCGGAAAGAAGATTGTCTCGGTGCGCGAACTCGGGGTTGAATCTTTTATCGCGCACAACGTGCGCTCACCTTATCGTGAGCGCGTGGTGCAGACGTTTGAGAAGCACAGAACGCCGCTTAACATCTCTATGGAGTTGCCCACGCTTGAAGCTATCAAGCGATTTGTCGAACAGGGAATGGGTGTGGCGTTAGTGCCCAGATTGGCGGCGCAGGCAGAGATCGAGCGTGGTCAGGTGATAGCCCTCACGGTGCGCGAGATGCGACTTGAAAGGAAGCTGTATTTGATCTACCGCAAGGGGGCGAAGCTCTCACACGCTGCGCGGGCGTTTCTCAATGTCGCACGCGACATTTGAGAGGCAAAGAAATAGACAGGATTAACAGGATTATCAAGATTAAGAAGAAGAGGTAGGACAGATAAGCTTGAGTCTTCTTCCCTATATCCTGTCCATCTTGTTAATCTCGGTCTATTCTTTCTTGAGACGTTCTAAATTACCGCGAATCTTTTATCAGGACGGCATCGCCAGCCCTGAAGCCGCGTGAGGAGACGAGGCGGCCATCGCGTAGCCAGTCGAAAGAAAAGAATTGATTATCTTTGAAATCCGTTAGCTGTGTGGGGGAGCCTCCGCTAAACGGCTGACTCCAGATATTGTCGGTGTTCATCCGGCGATCTACGTAAGTCAAACCGCGCCCGTCCGGCGTCCACTTCAAGACGGATTCCCACCCCGCCACAGCGGTCGCAGCAAGATCAAAGGTTTTGACCGGTTGCCCGCCCGCGAAAGGAATGACGGCGATTTTAACGGGCTGATTCGGTTCGTCTATAAAATGCCAGTAGGCGATCCATTTCCCATCCGGCGAGATGGTTGGACGCAGCCCGAGCTTCTCCGTCAATCGAAGGGGAGTGCCGCCGTCAATGCTCACCTTCCACAACTTCATCAACTTGTCGGAATCTAGATGCTGGTAGACGACCCATTGACTATCGGGCGACACCTGCGCCCAGTTGCTATCGGTCTTATCGAAGGTCAGTTGCTTCGGGTTGCTGCCGTCCCGGTCCATTCGCCAGATTTGCCATGAGCCGGAGCGGTTGGAATGAAAGACTATGTAGCGACCATCGGGCGAGGCAGACGGGAAATAATTTCGTTCAGCGCCTGCCGTCAATTGTTTCTGGTTAGTTCCGTCTAACTCCATCTCCCAGATGTCGGAGCTGCCGCTGGCGTCAGATGCATAGAGAATATGATTGTCGGGCGTCCAGGCCAGATCGTAGTAAGCGCCCACACCGGGTGTAATCTGCGTCGCGCTGTAGTCGTTTGCGCTTTTCGTCAACCAGATGTTGGCGAGCCTTTGACTTTGCACGGAGACGAGAGCCTTTGAATCCTGAGAGAGACTGACGCCGCGATAATCGTATAGGTCGTTGGTGATCTTTTGCGTAGCGCCGTCGGGATAAGAGATTTGCCAGATTTGATTAAAGGATGAATCCTGATGTTGGGCGACCACAACCAATGCGCCTTTATTAGAGAGCCATTCGATACTGCTGCTGCCGAGCCACTTCTGAGAAGTGATGACCCGTTCCGTACCGTCGGCTATCTGGACTTCGATAATCGTGGTGAGAGGGCTGTTGTTGACGTAGCTGCTGATGGGAACGGCAAGTGATTCCCCGTCGGGCGACCATGCTATCCAATCGAAAAATTCAGGGGCTTTGCGCGACATAATCTTCCGCTTTCCCGTGCCGTCAAGATTCGCGATTGAAAGCGTGACCTCTTGTTTCGCCTGGTTAATATCAACGATGGCCAACTGCTTGCCGTCAGGAGAGAGCGTAATCGGGCCGGTCAACTCCCCGATCATTTTGGTCGGCGAGCCGCCAAGCACGGGCATCTTGTAGATCGCCGGACGGCTGTTCTTTTCTTCCATCGCAAAGAGGATGAAATCGCCGTCCGCCGAAAAACCGCAGGCGTAGTAATTAACTTCGGCCAGAGGAAGCAGGCGAACGTTGCTGGAAATAGCCACTTGCCTCAGCCAGAGGCTTTGCTTGCCGCCTTCGTCCGTCACGTAAACGACGTACTTGCCGTCGGGAGAAATGGCGGCCACTCTGGTGTTACCGTTGGTGGTGAGTTTAATAACCTCCGTCTGTTTGAATAGTCTCGCGGGCGTCTCTTTGGTCTGACTCTGGCCGAAGAATTTGTACAGCCCGAAGCTGAGACCGATGGCAGCGATAACTACTGCTGCAATGAATGTGGCGGCGCGTCGGTTGCTCGGTATGATGTTACTGAAACGCCCGCCACCGCCGCTCGTCGAGTGAGCCTCTCCCCATTTGCCTGTGGACGAACGGGAATCTTTGATGGTCGTCGCGACGCGATTAGCGCCGCTTCTGACGACTCTTTGCCCGCCGCTCAAACCCGGCGGAATGGATCGCTCCAACTCCAGCCCGACCTCCATCTCGCGCCGCAGGCTCTTGAGATCGAGCGCCATATCTTTGACGGTCTGGTAGCGTTCGTCCCTGTTCTTCTGAAGCGCCTTGCGCGTGATTCGTTCCAGTTCGTAAGGCACTTCTTCCGCCTGCTGCGAAAGCGGCGAAGGTTCCTGCGAGAGCAGCGAAACGATCACATCGCTCGTGGTCTCTCCCTCGAAGGGTGCGTGCCCCGTCACCATCTCGTAAAGCACTACGCCCAGACTCCAGATGTCTGTGCGCTGGTCAACGAGGAGACCTCGCGCTTGCTCCGGCGACATATACTGCATCGTGCCCATCACCGTGCCCGGATCGGTGTTGGCCTCCTTGGCTATGGTCGGCGCTTGTGAATCAACGGATGCCGCCTGTCGCTCCGTCAGTTTGGCCAGACCGAAATCCAGAACTTTCACGTAGCCGTCCGGGCGGATCATGATGTTCTCAGGCTTGATGTCGCGATGAACGATGCCAGTTTCGTGCGCCGCCGCGAGAGCTGCGGCCACCTGCACACTGATGTCGAGCGCCTCTTTCAAAGAGATTTCCGTGCGACCGAGGCGCGCGCGCAAGGTTTCGCCGTTAACAAATTCCATCGCCATGAAATGCAAATCGTCCTGCTGCCCGATTTCATGAATGGTGATGATGTTGGGATGATTCAGGGCGGAGGCGGCAGACGCTTCGCGCTCGAAGCGGCGCAGGCGGTCCTCGCTCTCTGTGAATTTGGCGGGCAGAATCTTGAGCGCCGCGGGACGCCGCAGATGTGTGTCCTCGGCCAGATAGACTTCGCCCATTCCGCCCGCGCCAAGCTGCGTGCTGATTTCGTAACGACCGAGACGTGTGCCGGAGGCAATAGACATGACTTAAACGAAGCGACCCGGATTGAATTAAATTCGATTATATGACATGGATGGCACGAAGCGCACTCAAGCCATCTAAGTTCTAGAACGAGCGCGAGCGTAGAAGGTTTACAAAAAAACAGAGCGGGGACTCCCCCAAAAAAGTCCCCGCTCTCGGATTGAAGCCACATTTTGCCCGCCATAGCTTCAACCATATGCCAAGTTTGATCGAACTCTTACCGCAGCGTCATACCCTCAAGCGCGACCGTGTATTCCTTGTTGATGGGATTGTACCGGACGCTGTACTTCGTCGGGTAATAAGCCTTGCGCGCATACTGCGCGGGCAGCTTGATTAGCTCGGTCACGTCCGTTTTCGTCTCCAGAAACGACTTGGCAATCATCGGCTCGGCGAAAATGAGACTGCCGTCGTAGCTGCCGTAGATGAACGTCGTGGAGAACGCCTGCCCGTGAAGTTCCTTCGAGAGCGGGTTGACCCAGTGCGCCCCCATGCGCGCGTGTTCCGAATCGGGCACATAGATGTAGCCTGCCGGGACAAACTCGGCGGCGGGTTGTTTCCGGGTTCTCAAAAGATCGTCGCCCGTGGCCGTAATCCCCGCCCGCTCCGCTTCAGTAATCATATAGAAGTGGAAATCGAAGTGTGCCAGATCATAAATCTTCGCGGGCGAGTGTCCATTCGGATTCCAGTTTAGCCCGATGTGTTTGAACGCCGTCGCCGAAGCCTGCGGGGGCAGGGCGAGCGAAACTTCCGTCCATCCTTCGCCGGGGAGCGGCCCCGTCGGCAGCGTTGCAAGCGCCGCTTCACTGAAAGTCAGACCGATGGCCGTCGGGTTGCCGCTCTTGTCGAGGCTCACCCAGGAACGAACCTGACCCTTACCGAGCGGCTTTGTCTCGCCGACGATTGTTTTATCTTTGGCGTCGTTGATACTCGCGCCGATGCTGTTTGGTTGCGAGATGCTTAGATTCGGCTGGCTCCCTTGATTAACAGGACGCTGGGCGACGACCATGCCGGTGACGACGAGAATCATCGCCAGCGCGACGAACAATTCTCGGAAAAGAAAAATTCTGTCAACTCCCATCACTAGCTGGAGCGCGCGACCCTGAAAACTATTAACGGAAACCTGATTCATGTTCATGATTCTTATTTTCTAACCTCCTACTTGAATAACGCGCAGTTCGCAGGCGAAAAGAATCAAGCGAAGTTAAAAAAAACTTGAGTTGGGGCGTGAATAAAAATTGTTCGTGTTTTTGTGATCTATCGCGGCCCGGATTTTCGCGTTATCTAGTTGGGAGCGATAATCGCGACCGGAAAAGAGAGGATCAGAGAAACAATGCAAGCCGCACAGATAACCTTAAAGCAGTACGGGCACGGGGGGCACAGCCGCACCGAGCCAAACGGGTTGACTGCGCATCTTTCAAACTGGCTGACGCGCGTCTTCGGCTGCTGGCACAGTGAAATGAGCCGCCCGTTCACGCATGATGGCGAGTCCTACCGCACCTGTCTTGAGTGCGGTGCGCGCCGCAATTTTGACCCTAAGAAATGGGAAATGGTGGGCGCTTATTATTACGACGCGCCCAAAGGTCACTCAACGTCGCGCGCCAGAACCGCGTCCTTGATTCTCAATTCGCGCGTGAGGGTCAGCATAGCGTCGAATGCGACATCGAAAGCGTAGAACTCCAGCTTTAATAAAGTTGGTTGAAGACGCTGAGGTGCTTTCCGTATCGAGGCGTCTGGTTGAATGAGTTATTAGATGTCGGGGTGCATACTAATCAGACCCCGCCAGATGAATTTCTCTAGCTGTCGCCGATGCCGCAGAAGATGCACGATGGCATGCTCTAACAGTCCCTCCACGTCGTATACTGCTCCCCACCGGCTCTTGATAACTGTCCCCGAAATCTCTTCGCCGCTCATCTCCCACCTGCCCTCTAAAGTCTGAACAGTGTAGCGCAGCGCCGCCTCAAGTTGCTCCAATGATTCCTGGCGTGAGAGAAGTTCGCTCTGAGGGCGATTGGACGCAATTGAGAACTGCTCTCTAATGTAATCTGCATAACCGTACGCTGCTCTGACCACATGCGACATGATAGTTTGTGCCGAACGGCAGTCCTCATCCTTCGTCTGCGAGTCAACCACCCGCACGAAATCATCTTCGGGGATTTGCTCGACGAGGCGCCTGAGTTCCAACGCCGCGCGCTCATATTCGTCCATTAGTGCCCCAATCGCACCACTTCGGTAAGTCTTTTTCATATTTCGCGTTTCCATCTTCAATTAAGGTGTCTAACTCCCGAGTTAATCTGCGTTAGACATGAAGCATCCAACTCAAATCGCAAAGACAACTATTGAGGAATGCTATCGAGATGTTGGGTTCAATGAGTTGTGAGGCCGCTTATCAGCAGGTGGCGTTTATTTGTCAGGCCACACTCCTAAGCTGTCAACACACTTCTGTAGGTCTCGCGGCCTTTTCATCCAAAGGGGGTGGAGACATCTACATATGCTCCTACAACTGGCTGAACCTGTATCCAGATTATGTCGAACGGGCTATGCCAGAAAAGAACCGTCCCATTAGGAAATGTGCCATCCTCATAAGGCAGGGAGGTGCCGATACAATACTTACGCCAAATGGCTCGCACCGGGCAGGTGACAAAGCAAGTGTAAGGAAGCGAGCCGACCAGCACCGCAATGTTAGTCCATTGACCTCCGGGGCAATAGTATCTAACCATAGATTTACTCCTTCGTGAGCGAAAGATGGTCTCTTGATTGTCAACACCTTCCCGCCGCAGCTAATCGCCGCGCCGCTATTAGTATTAACGAAAGATGCTTTTAAGCATGAGACAAGAGACTTAGTATGTGAGGTTAAAGAGGACGGCTTTCGTCAGCCGCCTAAACGAGGGTTGTCAGACACGGACAAGATATTCCTGAGAGTCAAGCCTGTCAATGGCGAGGCACGACCGTCAAGATTGCCCTTCGCTGAGATGAATCTTCATGGTCAGTCTGACGATTCGTGCATTTTCATATTCATTAAAAATTCAAACTCCATGTGTTAAAGTAGTGGCTGCTTAAACCACTGTCCAAAATACGTTCCGAAGGATTGAGACTATGAAAAAAGCTCTTTGTGCGGCTGCGATTTCGCTCATCGCGCTCTCCACCCTGTTAGCTCAAGCGTCTTTACGCAGAACTTCCGGGGCAAATGTTCCGAGCGGCTACTGGCCACTGGAGAAGAGCCAGACCATCATCGAGAAGATGCAAACCGTCAGGCTTGCTCCCGATCTTTCGCAACTGACCGCAGATGAGCGCAGGGCCGTCAACAAACTGCTCGAAGTCGGACAAATCTTTCAGGAACTCTACGAGGAGCAATTGCACGCTCAGGCTCTTCCCGCGCACCGTGAGTTGATGCAACTCGATAAGCGGCTCAATTCACCTGCCGCCACGCAGAATCTGTTGACGCTCTACCGCCTCAATCAGGGGCCAGTCGCCGCGACACTTGACAATAAGCGCGAGACGTTTCTGCCGGTCAATCCGCGGCAGGTCGGCTCGAACATGTATCCGTCCGGCGTCACCAAAGAAGAGATTGAAACGTTCCTTAACGCGCATCCTGAAAACCGCGCCTCTCTGCTGGACCTGCGCTCGGTCGTCCGCCGCTCCACCGTGGAGAGTTTGAGAAAAGACCTCGCTAAACTCCGGCAATACCCCGTGCTGGCGACACTGCATCCCGGTCTGCAACGTGAACTGACTGGCTTGCTCTCGCGTCCCAATCCGAAAGGCTTTTATGCCGTGCCTTACTCAATCGCTTACGCAGACAAGCTCGTGCGCTCTCACGCTCTGCTCAACGAAGCCGCCGATATGGTTGAGAAGTCGGACGAAGAGTTCGCGCGCTATCTGCGTAATCGCAGCCGCGATCTTTTGTCGGATGACTACGAGTCGGGTGACGCGGCATGGGTGACTGGTCGCTTCAAGAATCTGAACGCGCAAATCGGGTCTTACGAAGTTTATGCAGACGATATGTACGGCGTGAAAGCATTCTTCGCCTTCAGTCTTCTGAGCACACGCGGGCAGGAAACGGAAGCGCTGCGTAAAGCCATGAAAGGCTTGCAGGCGCTCGAAGACTCATTGCCATACGGTCAGCACAAGAAGGTGAGGGAAGACATCCCCGTCGGCGTCTACGATGTCGTGGCCGATTTCGGGCAGGCACGCGGCGGCAACACGGCGACGATTCTTCCGAACGAAAGTTATCTCGCGCGCCGTTACGGGCGCACCATCCTGCTGCGCTCAAACATCATGCGAAACCCTGACCTGTTCGGGGGAACGAGCAAACGTTGGGAAGCGGCAGTGGCGACGGCGCATCATAATGAGTTGAAGCCCGAGGGGAACTTTTACCGCACGCTCTGGCACGAGGTCGGTCACTATCTCGGCGTTGACTCAACAAAAACCGGGCAAGACTTAGACGCGGCGCTTCAGGAAAACTCCTCTGCGATGGAAGAGATGAAGGCCGATCTGGTTTCGCTCTTCGTCGCCGAAGCGTTGCGCAAGCAGGGCTATTACACGGCGGAGCAGCTTCGCGCGGTTTATGCCAGCGGCATCCTGCGCGTCTTGCAGAACAACAAGCCCCGGCGCGATCAGGCTTACAACACGATGCAGCTCATGCAGTGGAATTTCTTCATGGAGAACGGGCTGTTAGCGTTTGATCAGGCTACAGGCAAACTCAAGATTAACTACGACAAGTATCATGGAACGATAGGCAAGTTGCTGACGAAGGTGCTTGAGGTTCAGTACGAGGGGGACAAGGCGGCCTCCGATAGATTCATCGAGCAGTACACGACGTGGGACGAGAATCTGCACGGGGTGGTGGCAAAAAACATTCGAGATCAGCAGCGTTACCGGTTTCAGTTGTTCAAGTATGCTGCGCTGGGTGAGTAATTGCTCATTTATTGAGCGGCCATTGTCTTGAGGTTCACCACAGAGACCGGAGAGGACAGAGAGATAGCACAGAGGCTTGAATTACTCTGTGCCCCTTCTGCGTTCTCTCCGGTCTCTGTGGTGAGTTCCCAATTTGCCATACGCTTATTTGGAAACTAATCCAAAAATGCGTGAACAAAGGCCGGTGAGTTTTTATAAACTTTCCCGAAACGACATCCGCGAGTCAATCGTATGGCTGAGTAAGCTCCCAGGCAGGTCGCCCGGCAATCCCGCGAAGTAAGGAGAACCTACACATGAAGAACAGGCAATTTTCCAGAAGGGATTTCTTCTATCTCTGTCTTGGCGGAGGCTTGCTGGCCGCGAGTTATCCTCTCGCGCGGGTCATCTCTCAATCGAGAGATGGAAAAAACGCTCAGGCCCATGCGCCGACGCCGAGCAATACGCTCGGACCTTTTTACAGGAAGGGCGCGCCGCGAACAGAGAGACTGATTGAGCAGAATGAACCCGGAAGCCCTCTCCTCGTCGCCGGGCGCGTACGCAACACCGACGGGCAGGCTCTCGCGGCGGCCACCATCGAAGTCTTTCATTCTGACCATCACGGGAATTATGACCATCAGGGCTTTCATCATCGCGGCCAGATTCCCGTCCGCGAAAGCGGCGAATACAGGTTCGAGACGATCATCCCCGGACAATACGACGACCGCGCGCAGCATATCCATTACGTGATTACTGCCCCCGCACACAAGCAACTCGTCACGCAACTCTACTTTGAAACTGACCCGAAGTTTGCGGGCAATCCTGACAAGAACTACACCAGAGATAGCCTCGTCTGGCATCGTGAATTGATTCGTCCCGTCAAGAAGATTACAAAAGACAATGTGGCTTATGCGGCGGTTGATTTCGACATTTGGCTTGAGAAGGCGTAAGAGATCACCATGTCCCCAGCCCCGGCAGGGGCGGAATAACAGTAGCCCATGACGTGAGTCATGGGAACAAGCACCGAATTAATATTTAAGCCCCGGAGGGGCGGCATCTGATGTCGCCCCTCCGGGGCTTAGATTATTTGTGGGGTTCAGAACCCAGCACTAACGTGCTGGGCTACTGTTATATCGCCCCTGCCGGGGCTATCGTCAGAAGTTGAAGCGAACCTGACCGATGATGCGGCGATTGCCTGCGGCGGGGTTGCCACCGCCGCCGCCACCGCCGAATCCGCCAGCGGTCGAGAGTGATTCGCCGAAGAGCGGCGAACTCAGGTTGCCGACCGGCGTCCCCTCATTGGTTTTGTTCAAGAGGTTCTGGAACTGCACGGAGAAGGTCAAGCTGTACCGGCTGCCATCCGACGAAGAATCTCCGCCGCGTCCGCCGCCACCGCCCCGACCAAAACCGCCGCCACCGCCGCCACGACGACCACCACCTCCGCCTGCGCCGCCGCGACCTCCGCCCGCGCCTGCTCCGCTTCCATCCTGCCCTGAAGCATTCGCCGCGCTGTTGCTATTGCGGTTGCCTCCAAAGCCGAACGTCCTGCTCACACCGAGGTTCACGTTGAAGAAAGACGGCCCGTTACCGAAGTTGCGCGGGATGAGTTCCTGCCCCGGCGCAGGGTTCGGGTCGAAAGCGCCGAAGCGAGTCACAATCACGCCCGGCTTCGTCAGGTCTGTGGCAAACGCCGGACGCTCTGTAAAGAGCGAGTCGCCGTTGGTGTCCCGGCCCGTCGTGATGTTGAAGGGACGGCCTGAAGTGAGCATGACGAGCGGACTCAGGCGCACGCCCCAGGGCGCGTTGATCGTCCCGCCGACGATGAAACGATGGCGCACGTCAAACGAAGCGCGTCCCCATTCGCTCGCCAGGTCATACTGGTTCGCCGGAAACGAGCCTGCGCCGTCCGTGTCGCTCTCGACCTTGCCCAGACTGTATCTGGCAAAGATGGAGAAGGTGCGGTTGAGCCGGTTATTGATGCCCAGCAGCAGTTGATTCTGATTGAGCCGCCCGCTCGATTCGTACTCGTAGATGTTGCTCAGGTTTCCTAAAGGGCGCACGCCGCTTCCCGCCAGTCCGGGGATGAAAGTTCCCGGCAGCGGCGCATTGATGTTGCGCGCGCGAAGCAGGTGGAGCGAGCGCGAGTTGATAAACGTCGCGGAGAACGTCCAGTTACCAGGAAGCTGCCGCTCAAGGCTGATGGATGATTGAATAGTATAGGGCGCTTGCAAGTCATCAGACATGCGCCACGTGGTCTGTGGGCGCGCAAACGCCGTCAGCATTTCGACCGTCGGCACGTTCGTCACACCGTCCAACGTGAATTGCGAAAGACCCAGCGTCAATGGGTCTGTCACCAGGAATTGCTGCTGGTTGACGCCGTCGAAGCGGTTGGCCTGCAAGCTCAAGTCTTCGCTCACGCGGTCATAGAAGATGCCGAAGCCACCGCGAATGACCGTCTTCGGTTGGCGTTGACCACCTCCGCCCGGCGACCACGCGAAAGAGATGCGCGGGGCGAAGTTTAGTCCCGTATTGATATTCGTCTGCGCTTCGTAGCGGAGTCCGAGCGAGAGCGTGAGGTCAGGGCGCACGCGCCAGTCATCCTGCACAAACGCGCCGAAGTCCAACTGGCTGATGCCCGCTTCCGGGTTACCGCCTGCAATCGTGAACTGTGTTGGGCCGCCGCCGAGAGCGCGTACCTGCGCGCTTGAAAGTCCCTGCTGTTGGAAGAAAAGTGTGCGACGGTATCGCTCAATACTCGTGATGGGAACAATCACGGGTTCTCCAGCGCTGCCCAACACTATTTGATTATTTGCGTCAAGCTGGGGCGCCTCGCCGCCGGCGAAAGTGAACGTGCCCGCAAAATTATTCGACGAGACATCGTTGAGCGAGATGTGACGCAGTCGCACTCCGAACTTCAGCGCATGATTCGAGAGCGCCCATGAAGTGTTGTTTGCGAGTTCCCAGCGCGTTTCCCGGTTGAAAGAAAGCCCGACGCTTGATCCGCCGCCCGTGAAGGCATCCAGCACACGAATGCCCGGAAGGGAATTATCGCCTTCCTGCTCGCGGTTGCTATGGACAAACTGGAAGCGCGTCTCGTTAATGACGGACGGAGTAAGAATCGCCGTCTCCGTCAATTGGAAACTGTGCTGCGACGTGGACGTGTTGTAGGCGCGTGACAGTAAATTGAAATCGCCGACTCCGGCATTTTCGCGCTCAGAGCGTGTGTAAGTATAGCGCCCGACCAAAGTGTTGCTCGCGTTCAAAGCATAATCGAAGCGCGGGCTAAACGTCGTGCGCGTCTGCGGCGTCAGCACCGCCAGCACGAACGGCGAGATGTTCAGCGACGAATCAAGCACCTGCGCGTTGATGATGTCGTTGTCCTCAACCTGACGCCGCTCGAAATCGAAGAAGAAAGAAGCTTTCTTCGAGATGATGGGGCCGCTCAGGTTTCCGCCGAACTGGCGCGATTGAAACGGAGCACGATTCGGCGAAAACGGGTTGCGCGAGTTCAAACTCTCATCGTTGAAACTGAAGGACGCCTGCCCGCGAAATTTGTCTGTGCCCGGCTTGGTGAGAATCTCTATCCGACCAAAGCCCAGCCGGTCGTATTCAGCGGAGAACGGATTCGAGTTGATGCGAACCTCGCGGATACTCTCGCGCGGCGGCAGTCGCCCGCCCGTAAAACCGTCAACGAAGATTTGCCCGCCGTTAGGCCCGGCAGATGGGCCTGCCAACGCTTGCAGGGCTTCGGTCAATTCGTCCGGGTCTTCCGGCAAGGCTTCGATGTCCGCGCCGCGCAGCACGATTGCGCCCGCGTTGTTCTCCGGGTCGGTGCTGACGGGCGGCTCGCTCGCGATTGTCACCTCTGCCTGCTCAATCGTTACTTCAAGCGTGATGTCAAAAGCCTCGCGCTGCCCCGTCGCAACTTCAACGGTCGTGTTCTCAAAAGCTGCGAAGCCTTCGGCTACGGCGCGCACGGTGTACGTGCCGGGAGCAAGCCCGTTGATGACATAGAGACCTTCGTCGTTGGTCGTCGCGGTCTTCTCCGCGCCGGTTGCATCAACCGCCGTCACGGTCGCGCCGACGATTGCGCCGCCGAACTGATCCAGCAGACGGCCACGCAGTGTTCCGCTCGCCCCGGCTTGCCCGAAGGCGATGGCGGCGATCAAAATAACGGCGAGCGCAAGCACTGCCCCCTGTTTGATAAATCGTAAAAATAAATGCATCTCTAAACTACTCCCCTGCTCAATCATCACCGCCCTGAAGGAGCGGCGAGCAAATTCATTCTGACTTCTGGATTCTGATTCCCGAGCCTGCCTTATCACTATGGCGACCCGATTCCGATGTCGAGCGCGCCGCTCGGTAGACCCAAAGACGTACCTTGCCCGCCGCCTGTGCGGGTTTGTCCCGCAGGCACTCGCAAGAGAGCGTCAACGCCTGTCACGAGCGCGATGGCTGTGGCGCGCGCCGGGTCTGCGCCTGCTGTGCTGGAGATAATCACCATCTCGCCCGCCTTCAATTCCGCGACCGTCACGGCAGGCATCTTCTCTAACATCTCCTGAAGGTCTGCGCCTCCGCCCATCCGTCGTCGGCCACCCGTTCCCTCTGCGCCTGCTCCTTCTGGACGCCGCCGCCCTTCGCCGCCCTCGCCTCTCGGCGGTCGCTGTTGCTCGTTGCCGGCTTCTCCTGAAGCGCCTGCACCTGCGTCACCACCACCACCACTACCTCGTTGACCTCGCATCGCCAGACGCTCTGCGACTTCAGCCGGGATGCGGCGCACCATCGAGTCCTTGCTGATACTGATAGTCACAGACTTTCCCGTGAGCAGGTCTTTAACTTTGATCTCACCCGCCTGCGCGTTCACGCTTTCGACCGCACCGCGAATCGAGCGGAAAGTGCCCGTGACGATCTCTTCAGCGGTGAAGCTCGTGCCGTCTTCGCTTTTGTCGCCTTTCGCGCGAAGCTGGTCTCCGACCTTGATTTCACCTAAGGTGCTCGGCACAGCGTCATCAAATTTGACGGAGTCTGGAGCGTAACGGCGAAACTTAATTTTCTCTCCGCCCGCGGCGATGTTGATTGTTTGTTGTCCGGCCAGGGCGCGAAGTTGGAGTGTGATCTCTTTCGTTTCCGGGTTGAGCGCTGCGACCGTGCCCACCAGCCCTCGCCTGCGCCATTCTTCGCGGTCGCGTTCCTGCTTCTGCGCCAGATCAGCTTTGGTTGCCACAATCAGGATGCGCGCCGGAACAGACCTTTTGTCTTCCGCAACCTTGCCCAGCACGACTACGCGGTCGCCAACGCCGACCTCGGAGAGCGAAGTCTTCTCTAAATCGGCGGGCGAAATCGTCGCCGTCGCCGCGCGCGAAAGAATGTCGGATTTGGCGCGGTAATAAATTGTCTTGTCGTTAAGCACCGCTGTGACCGCGCTCGCCGTCCCCTCAACTTTGAGCGTCACGCTCATGGCCGATTGGTCAATGACCGTCACATCCCCGATGACACGATTCGGCGTGATGCTCGTGCCTCCAGCCTGCGCTCCCGCGTTCGCAGCAGAGCTTGCAGTAGTTTGCCCGAAAACATGCACGCTCAAAGCGAGCGAGCACACCAAGAGCGCCAGTGAAATCGTAAAAAGCTTTTTCATTCCCACACTTTCTTGATTAAAGGAGAGCAAATAAATCGGATGGGCGCATACGCCAGGGGAGATACCCGCCTTGCTCATTCACTTCACCAGTCTTTTTAACCTTCGGCGTTTTCAATCTTCTCTCTTGTGTGAAAGGATTGACCGCGTCAGGATGATCGCCGTGCGCTTGCTCAACCTCATCCCAGAACTGTTCGAGAAAACTCTTCTTGAGAGTCAGGCTACATGAATCGCCGGACTTCCCAACTTCTCTGGACGCCTGCTCCGAGCCATACAATTCGAGCAGTCGTTTCGAAACCTGCATCCTCACCAGCGGCGGTAAGCTCACGAAACGGTGGGCAAGAGCCTTGATCGGATTCATCGAACTGTTCATCACTCATCCGTTCCTTCCGGGAGAGCGGTTTGACTGTTACCTGATTAGCCCGCTTTCGATTCATTAGCTTCTTAAGCGAGCGCATCGCTTGAAAAATTCTTCCCCTCGCAACGTCAGCGGTCGCGTTTTCTGCCTTCACTGCGCCGTGAGTCCCTTTCAGCATTTTCGGCGTCGAAGCGTTGTTGCTGCTCCGGGTTAAGCAGGGCGCGGATACGTGTGCGGGCACGCGCCCTCACCTCGTCGTAGCGCGGGCTGACCTCATTGCGGAGCGCGCGATACTCTTCCCGGCTCTGGTCAATGATGGCGCGTATCTCCGTCCCCTGCTGCTCGGTCAGATTAAGGTCTTTCTTCATCTTCTCGAAGACATCGCCCCGCTTTCCACCGCGCTCATGCCGCCCGTCGCCGCTGGCGCGCATGCGATACAGGCTGTCAAGCGAAGCGCCGGTCACGCCGCCGAGTAGAAAGACGCCCACGACCACCAGCCAGATTTTGAGTCGAGTTACACCGCGCGGCGTCATCTTGAAGCCTCCTGCTCATCCTCGTTGAGAATGGTTGCCAGCACCTCGTCGCTCGAAAGCGAGCGATTGTCGGCGAAAACTACGCTCTCGACTTCTGCGCCCTGTGTGTCCAGCAAATCTTCCATGCTGGCGACTGCCACAGGCTGCGTGCTGAAGTTTGCCGAGAGGAACAAGGTGACGGCGAGAATCGCGACCATCGCCATCGCGGGGATTGCGCGCCAGATGACTCTGAGCATTGCGCCCCAGCGTTCTCCTTCTTCGCGCTGCTCTCGCTCGGCATTGATGCGCGAGCGAAGACGCGTGTAAAGAAAAGGCGAGGCAGCGACCCTCTCCCCTTCGGCCTCGTTCATTGCCGAGGCACGAACAATCTCTCGACCCGTTAGGTCTAGCTGCTCCTCTGATCTGCGATCTCTCTTTTTGCCGATCATTTCTTATCCACTCCTGACCACCAAATTGCTGATGGCCTCATAGTTGAAAACGCGAGCGAGCGTTTTACGGTTACAGGAATTTCTTCAACACACGTCTGAGCGATGCCCGCGCACGATGCGCGCGAACTTTGACTTTGGGAACTGACCATTTCATCAGCTTTGCTATCTCGGAGACTGTCATCCCTTCGGCATCCAGCATGATGAGAACGAGGCGATCTTCGGGGCTGAGACGGGAAAGAAGCTTCCCGGCCAGATCGCGCGAGATGGTTGCGGACTCAATGTCGCGCCCCGCTTCTTCGGCAAAGAGGTGTTTTCTCAGCCAGACGGACTCTTCTTCCGAGACATCGCTCAAACTGCTTTCGGGTCGCCGCTTCAAACGGCGCAACTCGTCATAGCACGTATTGAAAGCGATGCGCGCCAGCCACGAGGCGAACGAATTCTCCTGTATGTTGGAAAAATCAGAGAGCGCGAAATAGGCCTTCGTGAAGCTCTCCTGCACGATCTCTTCCATCTGCTCGCGCTGGCGAAAAAAACGGCTGGCGATAAGAGAGACGCGGCGGCGGTGACGATGAAAGAGTTCTTCAAACGCCGCCTCATCCCCGTCGCGGGCTTGTTGGACGAGCGCAACGTCAGACGGTTCGATTGCCCCCTCTGTGGTTGGCATCGCCTGCGGCTCTTGAAGCGCAGCCTCGGAGCTGTCTGTCATCTCATCCATGAGTTGTTAACTGCCCGCCGATTCAATTGCCACGCGAAAAAAAAAGTGGCAGCCCTTAAGTATAGGGCTGCCTTGAGTTAATCAGAAGCGATCTTCTTTATCTCTGTTCCTCGAAGCAGTTTTACTGATTCTGGTCGGAGTTCGCCTTACGATTAGAGCGACGTTCCTGGCGTTTCTGCTCACGCTGCTGGCGTTCCGTTGCGAGCTGCGCTTTCTGTTCCGCCGTCAGGACGTTGAACATCTCGGACATCATGCGCGCACGCGACACTTCCATCTCGACGCGAGCGTTGGCACGCGCCTGAGCAGCCGCGCGAACCGCAGCCTCGTTGAACGTGCCGCCGTTAAACGCGCCGAACTCTCCGCCGCCGCCGCGCTGTCCGCCATTCTGCTGGCGCTGGGCCTTGAAGCTCTCTTTGTAGCGAGCGGAGATTTGCTGCATCTGCGCCTTCTGAGCGTCGGTCAGGTTGAGCTTTTCGGCAAAGCGACCGCCGCCGAAGCCGCCACGCATTCCGCCGCCGTGCCTTCCGCCTTTGCCGCCTTTACGGTGCCAGTTGCGCTCCGATCGCTGCTCCTGCCCGCCCTGTCCCTGAGTTGAAGTCTCCTGCGCGAATCCGATGATTCCCATGAGCAACACCGCCCCGGCCAGCGCTATTGTGGTGATGATTTTCTTTGAGCTAACTGATTTCATTCTGTCTTTCTCCATTTTGTCGTAAATTGTGGTAGAGCCGCATCGGACACAGGAGAGAATGACACTCCAATCCGGCCAGTCTATATGCAAGACGCGCGGTCGGGGATTGCGGTTACAGCTTTTTTCAATTGCAATTTATGGGAAGCGAAAGGGCGCGTGTTGGGAGTTAGGTCTTAATTGAGCATTAATGGTTATTGTCATAAGCTATTTTTAAGAGAACTCGGCAAAGATTTATTGCCGTTAAGCAGGGTGGCGCTTCCACTCCTAGGGCGTCCGGCACGCTTCTGGCATTCCGCGCGCCCGATTCTTAAAAACTATCTTGACGGACTTATGATCCCAATCCTCTTCAACCATTCATCCACTTCGGCCTGAGCCTCTTTGCCCCTTTCGCCTTTAATAACAAAGATCTCTCCGTCTCTTTCCAACCCGCCTCTGGTCACAAAGGCGTCCAATATTTTGCTGTTGGGACACAACTCTTTTATGTTCTGGATGCTGCTGCCGACCCCATATCCGCCATTCGTGTTAAAAGGAACAACGGTTTTTCCGCTTAGATCATATTGGTGCAAAAAGCTCTTCACAGGCGGCGGAAGCTGCATGCCCCAGGTGGGGAAGCCCAGAAACACATAATCGTACTGTTCGATACGGTCGATCTTTGTCCTCAAAGACGGCAAATAGCCGGTTTCATTCTCCCGGGCGACCTGCTGCACAGTCGCGTTATAGTCGGCGGGATAAGGTCTCTCCAATTCGAGTGCGACCATTGTGCCGCCGACCTTTTGATGGATGAATTCTGCGATTGCCTTGGTGTTGTTGGTCCGGGATAGATACACTATCAGTACCTTCTTTTCCCCGGGCAGCAGCTGATCATTTGCGGGCAGTTGCTGCGCCCTGGAACAACTAGATAGAAGACAAATGAATGTCGCGATCGTCAGCGACAAAACGGTTATGCTTTTCATCGTCCCAAAAACCTCGACATTACCGCTTCTTCCTGGTGTTCGTACTTTCATAATTCCATCTCCTATTTCTTCGGCGGCGCCTCCACGCCCGAGAAGACCAGCACAGCGTCTGGCAGACGCTGCCCCCGAATCTCGATCGCTGAAACAGACGAATTCAGCTCAGTGAGTTCGGAGGGTGTGAATCGAACACCGGCCGCGCCGCTGTTTTCCAGCATGTGCGCCATCTGCGTCGTTCCAGGGATGGGCACGATCCAGGGCTTCTGCGCCATCAGCCACGCCAGCGCGATTTGCGCGGGGGTGGACTGCTTCCGCTTAGCCCAACTCTTCACCAGGTCCACGAGCGCCAGGTTGTGCGGCAGATTCTCCGGCGAGAATCGGGACTCGACGCCGCGGATGTCACCGGGGGCGAACCGGGTATTCGCGTCGATCCAGCCGGTTAGGAACTGCACACCGAGCGGGCTCCACGGCACGAAGCCGATTCCAAGCTCCTCGCAAGTCGGGATAACTTCTTTCTCAGGACCACGCCACAGCATCGAGTACTCGTTCTGGACGGCGGTGACCGGCAGCGCGGCATGAGCCCGGCGCAACGTTTTGAGCCCCATCTCGGACAGGCCCCAGTGCAGAACCTTGCCCTGCGCCATCAGGTCCTTGACCGCGCCGGCGACGTCCTCGATCGGGACTTCGGGATCGACCCGGTGCTGGTAGAGCAGATCGATGCGGTCGGTGCGAAGGCGCTTGAGCATCCCTTCGACAGCGAGCTTGATATGCTCGGGCTTGCTGTTGAGCCCCGGGCGCCGCTCACCGGTCTTGAGATCGATGTTCCAGCCGAACTTAGATGTGATCACGACCTTGTTTCGGAACGGCGCCACGCCTTCGCCGAGGATGCGTTCCACCTCATGAGGACCATAAGCCTCGGCCGCGTCGAAAAAGGTGACGCCACGGTCGAAGGCCGTCCGGATGATGTTGATCATTTCCGGCCGGTACGGCACCGTCGTTTGATAGTTGCGGCTCATGTTCTGAACGCCCAGGCCGACCGCTGAGACCTCCAGCGTGCCCAGCCTTCTTCGCCCCGGCAAAGGGTCCGTGGCAACCCTCGTATTACTCGCAAGCTCATTTTTTCGCTGTCCGGTTTGGGCACTGGCCTGATTCTGCGAAGCCGCCAATGCGAGTGAACTGACGGCTAAGCTGGCCCCTGCATAGAGCGTCTTAGCGATAAAATTACGCCGGCTGTCGCTGCCATTTTCCCGAGCTTTAGATTTGGTTGTTTCCTTATTCTCTTTCATATTTAATCCCTTCAGTTTCACCGACGGCGATTTTTTATGTCCTGGTGATTCAGTGTAATTCTAAGGGTTCCAGAATACAGGGCGGTATGACGATAGTCGCGAATGATTGTACTATCCTGCAAAAAATCCGCGTACGGCGTGCCGGGAGGAAAAAAAGGGGCTAAGATTAGTTTATGAGCCATAGAGGATCAAAGCGCGAGGCGCAGAGGACGCAAAACAATAGGGATGAGCTGCTGGAGCGGATGGCGCGGGCCCTATCTGAAGACGGGGCACGCGAGGCGTTAGACGGCCTCTTCTTGGCCCGCCTGACTAAGCCGGTGGAATCGACGCTCGCCCTGTACCAGCCCGCCTTCTGCTTCGTCGTCCAGGGCGGCAAGCAGGTGTTAGTGGGGGAGGAAGTCCTCTGGTACGACCCAGGGCATTATCTCCTGTTCACGGTCGACCTGCCGATCATCTTTCGGGTGGAGGAGGCGTCGGAAGAGAAGCCCTATTTCGGCCTGAGGCTGAACCTCGACCCGGCCCTCGTCGCTTCGGTCATGATGGAGGCCAGCGCCGAAACCCGGAAAGGCGACGCCAGCGTAAAGGCGATAGGCGTCAACCCTGTAGACGCAGACCTGCTCGACGCGGTCGTCAGGCTCGTCCGGCTTGCCGATAAGCCCGGCGAGCAAAAGATACTTGCGCCGCTCATCAAGCGCGAGATCGTCTACCGGCTGTTGGCGGGAGGTGAGGGCGCGCGCCTCGGACACCTCGTGGCCTCTTCGAGGGGAGACACCCGCCGCATCTCCAGGGCCATTGGGCGACTGCGCGAGCACTACAACGAGCCGCTCAAGATCGAGGAGATCTCACGCGAGATGGGGATGAGCGTCTCGGGCTTCCACCATCATTTCAAGTCCGTCACGGCGATGAGCCCTTTGCAGTTCCAGAAGCAGATTCGGCTCCAGGAGGCGCGCCGCCTGATGCTCGGCGAAGACCTGGACGCGGCGAGCGCGGGGCACCGAGTGGGCTATGAAGACCCAGCGTACTTCAGCCGCGACTACAAGAAGCTGTTCGGCGCGCCGCCGCAGCGCGACATCGCGAGACTGCGCGGTAGCCTCGAACCCGGAGGTGCCCCGGCGAGGGTCTGAGGCGGTCGGAAGATGTGAAGCAACGCCCAGGCGAGCAGCGGGACGAGGTATGGGTTATGTCGGCCACGCGGAAATGAGCCTGTGCTTTTACATGAGACAAGTTATCGGTCATTACATCTGAGGGATTAGCAAAAGCGCCCACCTTTCACCAATCACCCATCACTTATTCAGGTATCAGGGCGACGCGGAATCCCATCAGAGACCATTCGGCTTCGCCTTCGACTTCGTTGATGTAGGAGAAATCATTGGGTGCGTTTGAGCCGACGGCGTAGCAGGTGGCGTTGCCCTGGTCATCACGATAGAAACCGAGTTCGAGCGTTTCCGTCTCGCTCCATTCGGTGTGCATGACTGTGCCGATGAGATTGAAGACGGCGGGCGGGCAAACGGTCGCGCGATAGCCTGCGGGAAGAATCGAGCGCCTGCGCCAGTCTTCATTTACAACGCGGATGAATTCACGCAAAGATAGATAATTGTGAGCGTAGCGCGTGCCGTTGACCATCCCGGCGCGTCCCATGTAGGGCGCAAAGGGGTCGGCGGACTCGTCGTGGCCGTAAACTGTTCCGTAGAACTGGCGGTTTTCGGGAAGATAATGGGGCTTGCGCGTCGTCTCCACGCCGATAATCCGCCCCTGATGAAGAGCGTGGCCCTTAATGATCTGGTCGTGATAGCTCACTGAGTGCTCGCGCGGCTTTGTGAAATCTCGCGGGGCCGAGGGGTAGAGCCGCTTTAGATATGAGTCGTCGAGCGGCACGGCCTGCGTGGACGGAATGACGTGCCATTCGATGTTGAAATGCTCCAGACCTTCAATCATCTCCGGCTGCAACGCAGGCTTTAAGGCTTCGGGCGCGATTAATTCCACATCCCGCCCAAGCTCAAAGAAATCACGCAACCTCTTCGCGCTTTCTTCTATCCAATCAGACATCAAGGTTTATCCCCCAAGCCTTTAGGAAGTGACATATTTGACACCGTAATACATTTTAATCACAAATCACTTGTGATGTCGTTAGCGCGAGGCGTTTAATACAATGAACCCGGACTATTTTCGACCCGTATATCTTTGAAGCCACACGAAATAATCGTAACCGGATAGAGCCGCTAAACGTCTTCAAATAAAGGTGTCTTAATTAAAGGTCTCCGAACTAAAATAGGAATCAGGAATCAAGTGCCACTCATGTCTTTTTCATTTCTCGTCCGTAAGGTTCATGCCCCCGCGCTCGTCGCGTGTCTGCTCGTCATTTCGCTCCTTGGCGTAGCCTGCGGCGGGCGCTCTGAGCCGAGGGCGAATGCTGCCGGGGAAGGCGCTAACGGGAATACGAGGAGAGGCGCGGACGGCGCGGGCGGCGAGGCACCTCCTGTGACGGTGACTACTGCGACGGCAGTGGCGCGCGAAGTGCCGTCGTACATTCAGGCTTCCGGCAGTCTCATCGCAGATGAAACCTCAGATGTGGCGTCGCAAACCTCCGGGCAAGTCGTCGCAACTCCGGTTGGCGTCGGCGCGTTTGTGCGACAGGGCGCGGTGATTGCTCGCTTGAACGATAGAGACGCGCGGCTCAGGCTCAGGCAGGCGCAGGCCAGTGTGCTGCAATCAATCGCCGTAGTCCGCCAGGCGGAAGCGCGTTTGGGCCTGCGCCCCGGTGGTAACTTTGACGCCAGCTCCAACCCGGAAGTACGAACTGCCAGCGCCAACTATGATCAGGCGGTGGCGGAACTGCGCTTTGCCGAAGCCAACGAGCGACGTTACCGCGAACTCGTAGAAACGGGCGACGTGTCGCTGGCCGTCTACGATCAATACCGCACGCAGCGAGACACG
Organism: uncultured Acidobacteriota bacterium; assembly: GCA_963811065.1. Classification (GTDB taxonomy): domain Bacteria; phylum Acidobacteriota; class Blastocatellia; order Pyrinomonadales; family Pyrinomonadaceae; genus QHXM01. The sequence continues at coordinate 30,112 of CAWEPR010000004.1, read as the reverse complement.
GCGAGGGCACGCGCCAACAGCGCGCGCCAGCAACTGGACTCCGCAATCAACACCGCGCGCCAAAGCAATCAAGCCATTCAAAGCGCCGAAGCGGCGGTCGAGTCGGCGCGCTCTCAAGTTGCCATCGCGCAGAAAGCGGTCACAGATGCAGTGGTTCGCGCGCCCTATGCGGGCTACATCAGCAATCGTCCCATCGCGGTTGGCGAATACGTGACGCCAGCAAGCGTGGTGGCAACGGTGCTTCGCACCAATCCTATCAAGTTGCAGATGCAAGTGCCGGAGGCAGATGTCCCGTCTATTATTCCCGGCATGGGCGTGTCGCTCGAAGTCGAAGCGCATGGTGATAAAAAGTTTGCGGGACAGGTCTCGGCGGTCAATCCGGCGATTGATCCGGTCTCGCGCGCGGCGACAGTGGAGGCTTTGGTCGAGAACGGCGATAACGCGCTCCGCTCCGGCATGTTCGCCACCGCGCGCATCGTGCGTCAGGGTGGGAACAAAGCTGTCTTTGTCCCGCGCCCGGCAGTTCTCGGAGATCCGAACACGCAATCGTATCGCGTTTTTGTGATTAAAGATGGCACGGCGAAATTGCGCGTCGTACAGATCGGGCAGGACGAAGGAGAAATGATACAAATCCTTTCGGGCGTCGAGGCTGACGAGATTGTCGCGACCAGCAATCTTGAGCAACTGTATGAAGGAGCGCGGGTCAAGCAATAAACAGTTTTCAGTTTACGGTTTTCAGTTTTCAGTAAAACCAACTTGTCTTTGCTGAAAACTGAAAACCGTAAACTGAAAACTGACAAACGGAGTTTGTTAAATGCAAAAGCTGGCTGAAATTTGTGTGCGGCGTCCCGTCTTTGCGACTGTCATCATTCTTATTCTGACGGTCATCGGCGGATTCTCTTTCTTTACGCTCGGCGTTGACCGCTTCCCGAAAATCGACATCCCGACGGTCTCTGTGCAGACGACGAACACGGGCGCAGCGCCGCAGGAGGTTGAGACCGAGATTACAGACATCATCGAAGGCGTCGTCAACACCGTTCCCGGCATTGACGAGATGCGCTCCAGTTCGGCGCAGGGACGCTCGAACGTCACCATTAACTTCAACCTCGAAAAAGACCCGGACCTCGCCACCCAGGAAGTGCGCGACAAGGTCAGCACCATCATCAATCGCCTTCCGGAGACCGCCGATCCGCCCGTCGTCCGCAAATCCGACCCTGACTCGCAGCCCGTGCTGGTTTACGCCATCAGCGCGCCGCGCTCTTCGATTGAGTTGACCACGCTTGTCCAGAATCAGATTCAGGAAAGAATCGAATCAGCCGACGGCGTGGGCGAAGTGGTGGTCTTCGGCGGACGCCAGCGCGAAATTAAAATCTACATAGACCCCGAACGCCTCCGCGCGTTCAATATGTCTGTGACGGAAGTCTCGAACGCCCTGCGCGCGCAGAATCTGGAACTGCCCGGCGGTCGTCTTGACGAAGGCGCACGCACTGTCACGCTTCGCACGCTCTCGCGCGTGACCCGCGTGGAAGATTTCAACGACATTGTTATCACGACGAAGAACGGCTATCCGGTCAAGGTTAAAGATGTGGGGCGCGTTGAAGACGGCGGCGTTGACCCCACGTCAGCCGCATCGCTCGACGGCGTGCCTTCGGTCTCGCTCGGCATCCGCAAGCAGTCTGGTGCCAACACCATCGCCGTCATCGCAGAGGTCAAGCGGCGCATGGCGGAGACTCTGCCGCTGCTGCCCAAGGATATTAAAGTCGTCGTCACGCGCGACCAGTCGGAGTTTATTGAAACCAGTCTCCACGCCATTGAAGAACACTTGATTGTCGGCGGTCTTCTCGCCGCCCTCATCGTCTTTCTCTTCCTGTGGAACTTCCGCTCAACGATCATCGCCGCGCTCGCCATCCCGACCTCGATCATCTCAGCCTTCGCGCTGATTTCGGCGCTTGGCTACTCGCTCAACCAGATGACGATGCTCGCTTTGACCTTGATGGTCGGCATCGTGATTGACGACGCTATCGTTGTCCTTGAGAACATCTACCGCTTCGTGGAAGAGAAGGGGATGCATCCCTATCAGGCTGCGATTCAGGGAACAAAAGAGATTGGGCTGGCGGTCATGGCGACGACGCTCAGCCTTCTCGCCGTCTTCATTCCCGTCGGATTTATGACCGGCATCGTCGGGCGTTTCATGTCGTCATTCGGTCTGACTTCGGCGGCGGCGATTGCCGTCAGTCTTATCGTCTCATTCACGCTGACGCCGATGCTCGCGGCGCGCTGGATCAAGCCTCCGAAAGAGACCGTGACACCGGAGGGCTTGCCGACGGCGGAGACTGCCGAAGTTGCGAGTTCCGAGTTTCGAGTTCAGGACTCAGATACAACTCGAAACCCGCAACCCGAAACTCCGAACACCGCCGCCGCGCACGGCGGGTCTAAGGGCGGTCGCTTCTATCGCCCGATTGATCGCTCGTACATGTGGATGCTCAAATGGTCAATGGCGCATCGCTGGCTCATCGTGGTCATCTGTGTCGTCGTCGTCATCTCGATTGTCCCGCTCTACAAGCTGGTCGGTTACAACTTCCTGCCGGACGAAGACGAATCGGCTTATCAGGTGAATCTGCGAATGCCGCAGGGCACGAGCCTCGCGGCGACGCAATCAGTGCTTGACCGCGTTGCGCGCGACGTGCGCGAGCAAATTCCCGGCATCGAAAGCACGCTCGTCAACGCGGGCGGTTTTGGCGGCGGCGGTTCGCCAAACACAGGCTCCGTCTCCATCAGGCTCAAGCCGGTTAAGGAGCGCAAGTTTTCGCAGGCCGATTTGATTCAGCAGACGCGCGACATGGTACGCAAGCGGAAGTATCCGAAAGAGTATGTCATCAACGCGTCGGGCGGGTCGTCCATCGGCGCGAGTCTCGGACAGGGGCGCGGCGGCTCATCTTTGGGCTTCTTCATCAGCGGCCCGGACATTCAAAAGCTGGACGAGTACTCGAACAAACTGGTCGAGCGCATCAAGAAGGATGATAACTTCCGCGATGCAGACCGCTCGCTCCAACTGAGCAGCCCCGAAGTGCGAATCATCATTGACCGCCAGCGCGCGGGAGACCTCGGCGTCAAGGCGGGCGACGTGGCGCAGGCTTTGAACACGCTCGCAGCCGGAGCGCGCGTCACCACTTTCAGCGAAGGCTCTGACCAGTACGACGTGGTCGTGCGCGCCGGAGAAGAGTTCAGACGCACGCGCGAGAATTTGAGCCGTTTCACCGTCGCCTCGTCTTCGGGCGGCACTGTCGGCCTGGAGAAACTCGTCCGGCTTGAAGAGGGCGAAAGCCCGGCTTCGATTGATCGTCTGAATCGCCAGCGACAGGTGACGGTCTCGGCGAGCCTCGCGCCGAACGGCTCGGAGGCAGATGGTCTCGTTGCCATCCAGCGTTACGCAGATGAACTGAATATGGAAGCAGGCTACCGGACGGGCGTGACGGGGCAGTCAAAGGAACTACAGAAAGCGAACCAGTCGTTCATGCTGGCGTTCCTGCTCTCGTTCATCTTCATGTACCTGATTCTGGCTGCGCAGTTTGAGTCGTTCATTCACCCGGTGACGATTCTCTTAACGCTTCCGCTTTCCATTCCCTTTGCGCTGCTTTCAACGTGGATTGCGGGGCAGCGGCTCAATATCTTTTCCGCGCTCGGCATCCTGCTCCTGTTCGGCATCGTCAAGAAGAATGCCATCTTGCAGATTGACCACACGAACGAGCTACGCAGGCACGGCATGGAGCGCTATAGCGCAATCCTGCAAGCGAACCGCGACCGCCTGCGCCCCATCCTGATGACGACGATTGCGCTCGTCGCGGGCATGATTCCGCTCATCGTCGGCTCAGGTGCGGGTGCTGCGACCAATCGCTCAATCGGCGTGCTCGTCGTCGGCGGACAGAGTTTGTGTCTGCTGCTGACGCTGCTGGCCGTTCCGGTCTTCTACTCGCTCTTTGAGGATGCCAAGGACTCGCGTGTCTGGGGCTACATCGGAGCGGGCTTCAGTAACTTTAAGGGGGGCGCGGGTCGCCGCATCTCCGAAGCGTATGCCGGAGTGCGCCGCACGTTCTCCCGCAAACCCAAAGTTGCCACTCCCCCCTCCGGCAAAACCGTAAAGGATAGATATGTTGACCAAGCTTCAGGCGACTAACCGATTTCAGATTTCAGATTGCGGATTGCGGATTGGAAAGACAAGCGCCCGCATTCTTAAATCCACAATCCGCAATCCGAATTCCGCAATCATAACGACGCTCTTTGCATTGTTTGTCTTCACGGCGGGTGTTGCTCAAGCGCAGAACCCTGCGCCGACGCCTTCTTCGACGCCGCAGCCAGCGCCGCCTGCTGGCACACAGACGCAGGGGCAGCAGCAACCCGGCGCGAACCCGCCTTCGCGCACACAGTTGCCGCCGAATTCGTCAACGGCCCCGGTGCGTCCAGACAACGAAGCGCAGCAGAGCGTGCAGCCGCAAACGGGTCTTGAGCAGGAGCGACAGCAGACCACGCCTAACACGGGGGGGCCGCGCCCGACACAGCCTCAGGTGCAGCCGCCATCGCAGCAGACCACGCCGGGACAGCAGCCGCAAACGGCTACGCCCGCTGGAACTCAAGCTCCGCAGCAACAGGGCACGACTCCGAATGGCGCACCCGCGACAGGCGTGCCTCAATCGCCGGGTCAAAGCGTCGGAGCATCAGGCGGGATAGCGCCTGCGGAATTGCCGACCGAGCCTCCGCCGGTCGCGCCGGATTTTCGTGCGCCCGCGCGCCCCTTGCCCAGCGCCGAGCGCGTCGGCGTGGACGTGTCAGACCAGATGCCGCTCACGCTCAGAGAAGCCATTGCGCTGGCGCTGCAAAATAACAACGACATTGACGGCTCGCGCATCAACGTCCAGATTGCGGAGTTCAACCTGCGGTCTGTGCGCGGCGTCTACGATCCGGTGTTCTCTTCCGAGAGTTATTACGAGAGCCGCGTCACCCCGACCAGTTCGACCCTCGGCGGCGCGCAGAACGGCTCAGTCACGCAAACAGATTTCACGGGCGCAGCCCGCCTCGGCGGCTTCTCGCCATTTGCGGGCGGAGCTTACCAGTTAGATTTCTCTTCGACGCGCCTGACGACGAATAATCAGAACGTCACGCTCAACCCGCAATTCCCGACAGCCTTGACCCTGACCTATACGCAACCGCTCTGGCGCGGTTTACGCTTTGACAATAACCGCCGCCAGATTGAGATTGCCAAGAAGAATCTCTCATTGACGGACGCGCAGTTTCGCCAGCGCGCCATCGAGGTCATCGCGCAGGTCGAGCAAGCCTACTGGGATTTGGTCTTCGCGCTCAGGAATTTGCAGGTGCAGATTGACGCCGTCAAACAGGCGCGCACACAGGTCGAAAGCAATCAGCGACTGGTGGAGAAAGGCGTGCTTGCTCCCATTGACATCATCGCCGCCTCGACACAGGTAACGACCTTCGAGCAAAACGTCTACACGGCGCAGGAGGCCGTGACGCGCGCCGAGAATACTTTGAAGACGCTGATGCTGCCCACGCGCACAGACGCGCTCTGGTCGCGCCCCTTAACACCCGTGACGCCCATCAATCTGGAAGCCCCGCGCGTGCCGCTTGAGACAGCGGTCAATGCCGCGCTCAGGAGTCGCCCCGAACTGGCGCAGCTTCAGACCAACACCGAGATTAACCAGATAGACACGCGTTTCTTCCGCGACCAGACCAAGCCGCAGATTGATCTCGTCGGCACATATACCCTCGTCGGCCTTGCCGGGGCACTGACACCAGCAGCTATAACCGGGGGAACAAGCGGGAACACGCTACTGCGCCTGCGCGTCAACGAGCTTTCAGTGCTCGCAGGCTTGCCGCCACTCGACAATCCTTCCGGCGGCGTCGGCAACACAGTGACGCCAAACTTAATCGGCGGATACTCAAAGTCATTATCGAACTTGATAGGACAGGACTATCCGACTTACCGCGTCGGCGTGCGCGTCGCGCTTCCTTTGCGTAATCGAACAGCCGAAGCCAATCTGGGGCGCTCGCTCGCCGAAGGCAGCTTTATTCAGAATCAACGCGCACAGGCCGAGCAATTGATTGAAGCTGAAGTGCGTAACGCGACGCAGACGCTGAGGTCGGCGGAAGCGCGCCTTCAAGCCGCCGCCGCCACGCGCGTCTCCACAGAGCAGCAATACGAGAGCGAGCAACGACAATTCAGGGCGGGCACGACGACAGTCTTTCTCGTCTTGCAGCGACAGAACGAAGTGCTGGCCGCGCGCGGGCGAGAACTTCAGGCGCAGACCGATCTCAACAAAGCCATCGCCGATTTCCAGCGAGCCACCGGCAACACGCTCGAAGCCAACAACGTCGCCGTGCGCTCCGACTCGCCCCGGCGTGAGCTTGAATTGCGCGCTGCGCCTCAGCCGGGTGCAGAAGCAACGAGCGTCTTTCCGGCCTTCAGCGAAAGAGGAACAGGCAGCGCCGCCACCGGGGTCAAGGCCAATGAGAAGTAATTTCGCGTCACCGTTTTCTGTTCGACGGAAGCCAGGATTGATGCTCTTGCTTCTTGCTCTGCTGACGCTCGTCGTCTCTTCGGCGTGTCAATCACAAACAGGTAGTGACAGCGGCGACGCGCGCGGCCTCATCATCGTCAATGCGCCTGCGACGGGTGAGATCCGCCGCGTCCTCGTGCGCGAAGGAATGACAATCAACGAAGGCGCACCCGTTGTCGAGATCGCCGTTCGCGTTGAAGGACAAAGCGCGCCGCCTGCACAGACGGAAGACCCGCAGGCGCGTGCCGCCACAAACATCCGGGCGTCGCAGGCAGAGGTTGAAGCGGCGCGTGCCGATGTGGTTCGTAAAGAGGTGGAGATGCAGCGCCTGTCTTCGCTTGTTGCAACGAACGACGCGCCGCAGGCGCAGTTGGACGGAGCGCGTGCGGAGTTTGAGCAAGCGCAGCGACGCTTGCAGCAAGCTCAATCGAAGGCCGAGAGCGCGCAGACGGGTCTTGCCACCGCGCGCCAGCAACCACAAAATCCATCAACTCCGGTACGGACGTTCTCCGAGCAGCTCGTTACCGCACAGGCTTCTTCCGCCGGGACGGTGAGCGTCATCAACGCGAAGGTCGGAGATCGGGTTACTGCCGGGCAGCCGATAGCCACACTCCGCGCCGGTCAGTAGTAAACGAACCTTATGGTTTCCGAGGCAATCAACATCGGGCCGCGCGAGCGGCGCAAACGAAGACTGATGGGTGTGGTGGCTCTGACTGTGGGCGTTGGCCTCGCTTTCGTCCTCGTCATCTTTCAAGCGCCGCGCTGGTCGCGCGCCGTCATCTTCTTTCCCATCTGGATAGCGGGCTTGGGGTTGATACAATCGCGGGAGAAGACCTGCATTGCGCTGGCCGCTACAGGCAAGCGCAACATGGACGATGGCGAAGAGAGCCTGGACGATGAAAAATTGATTGAACAACTACGCGTCAAAGCTCGACGGATTAATTTCCGCGCGCTCATCACCGCCGGAGCGATTACGCTGCTGGCGCTCCTGTTCCCCGCATAGTTGCTGGCTGATAACTTAACGTCAGTTCGACAGCGGAAAAGTCTTCTTCATCTTTAGTAAGTCCCTGACTTAGTGAAAACGCTCTCCTGCACAGTCTTCGCGCTCATCGCTTTCGCCATGAACTCGGTGTTGTGTCGGCTGGCGCTGGGTGCGTCCACGATTGACGCCGCCAGTTTCTCGACCGTTCGATTACTCTCCGGCGCTCTCGTGCTGCTCGCTATCTCTGCCGTCTTTAAGCAAGGGGATTCAACTTTACCTCGCGGCAGTTGGGCTTCCGCCACGCTGCTCTTCCTCTACGCCGTCGCTTTCTCTTTCGCTTACATCAGCCTGAGCGCAGGCACGGGCGCGCTCATTCTCTTCGGCTCGGTGCAGGCGACCATGCTTACCTATGCGCTGCGCTCAGGCGAGCGGCCTCGCGTGTTGGAATGGGCGGGGCTGGTTGTCGCACTGATAGGGCTAGTGTATCTGGTGTTTCCGGGACTGACAGCGCCTTCGCCTTTCAGGTCTGCCTTGATGGCAGTCGCGGGCATCTCGTGGGGATTTTATTCGCTGCGCGGGCGAGGCACACGCGACCCTTTGGCCGACACTACCGGCAATTTCGTTCGCGCTCTACCTTTTGTCGTCGTGGTCAATCTCGTCATGCTGCGCGAGTTCTCTGTCTCTGCGCGGGGCTTCGTCTTCGCGGTTTTGTCTGGAGCGGTGGCTTCGGGTGTGGGCTATGTCGTCTGGTACACGGCGCTCAAAGGGTTGACGGCGACGCGGGCGGCGACGGTGCAGTTAATCGTTCCCGTGCTGGCAGCACTGGGCGGGGTGGTGCTGCTCTCGGAAGACATCTCAATGCGCCTACTGCTTGCGGCGGCGATGATTCTTGGAGGCGTCGGTCTGGCTCTGGCCGGGCGTAAGACCGGATAGCGACGAAAGCAGTGGCAGAAAGCCAACCACGAAATGAGACGGAATTGCGCGAAGCAGCTGGTCTGTCGTCTCATTTCGTTTAATTTCGTGTCTCATGGTCTTCCTCCTCTTAGCCTGCAACTTCCTCGCTTCACGCAGGCGTGGTGGCTCTTGGCGAGCGGAACCCTGATTCTCTGAGCAGGTCACTGAACGCCCGGCGATACTCCTCCGACCGCTGGCGATGTTCGTTGATCCAGCCTGACACAACCGACTTCAACTCGCGCTCGGAAGGCTCTGCGCTGGCCGCGCCCGCAGCTTGTGCGACCGTTTCGACGTTCGCCTTCTGACCTCGTTTGATGATGCGTACTGCCCGATTCTGTTTCATTAGATTATTCCTCTCATCTGGTAACGCGGAATCAGACGAGGAAAAGGATCAATCGCGGCGCAAAAAAGATTGGGAGATCTTTTCCCCATGGGGTTTGCGCGTTAACAGTTGAGGAGCGGAATTTTGGTTTATGAAGATAGGCACGGCGGGGGACATTGAAAATGCTGTTATTGATTCCGATTATTATCGTCGCGCTAATGGTGGGCGGCTATCTATTGGCGCGCGGGTCCGGGGCTTTCGCTTACGTGCTGTCGCGCGTCGTCGCAGCCGTCTCAGACTTTGCAGATTACAAGGCAGCGCTCAGAAGCGTTCGCACCTCAGGCCTGAGGCGCTCGCGCGGCGGGCGCATCGCGTATAAGGCGTCCTGAGCAACAGTCCCGGCGGTTTACGAGGCGTTCCCGCCGGTAGTATCAGCCGGATTGCTCCTTCGCTTGAGGAGCTCGTCAAAACGCGGGTCGTTGCGGAGGCTGTTGATGCGCGGGTCTACGCGGACATAAGTTAAGCCCACGGCGTTCTCCTTCTCAGCCTGTGTGAGCCAGTTGAACGCTTCGTCGCGCTCGCCAAGAAGCGAGTAGATGACGGCGATTTCGTAGGCCGTCACCCATTGCTCGTCGCGCCGGGCGACGATTTCCTGCAAAATTTCGCGCGCCTCTTCCACACGCCCGCATGATGCCAGGACGTGCGCGCGCTTGGCGCGAGTATTGATAGCGTCGCCCGCAAACGCCCGCTCCTGTTCGTAGATGGCGAGCGCCTCGTTGCACATGCCCCTCATTTCATACGTCCAGCGCAGCACGATGTGCGTGGGGATTGAGCCGGGGTCGAGTTCCAGCGACCGGCGGCATTGCTCGCTGGCTTCCACGAACCTTTGCGCGAAGAAGAGGACGTTGGCAAACGCGGTGGCGATGACAGGCGAGCGGGGGCTAATCTCCTGCGCCCGACGAATTTCGCTGATGGCCTCGTCGTGGCGTCCCATCGCCGAAAGGTTGAAAGCGCGCCAGCGGTGCGCGACGGCGTTGTCGGGTTTTAACTCGATGGCGAGGCGAAACTCATTCTCTGCGCCCGCAAAGTCGCGGTCGTAGTGAAGCTTAACGAAACCGAGCGAGGCATGAGCTTCGGCCAGACGCTCGTCAGCTTCGACGGCACGAAGCGCGGCTTCCTTCGCGCGCTCCCAGGCCCCTTCGGGCGGCGGCTCGACGTACCAGTTCAAGAGCGCGTAGCAGTCTGCCATCTCTGCATAAGCTAATGCGAACTGCGGGTCGCGCTCGACGGCGTGGATGAATCTTTCGATGGCCTGTCGCAAGCCTTCCGCCGTGCGACGCGTGGCGAAGTAGCGACCGGCCACGTAAAGTTGATTCGCTTCTTCATCTTCAGTCGCGCGCGGCTTCGGGACGGATATGGTGGGCGAGGCCGCCTGCCGTGGAGCCTGCGCGTCCTGACCTTCGGCGCGGATGCCAAAAGCGCTTGCCTGCCGCGCGGCTGCCGGATTTTTAGTTCGTCGCAGCAGGTCGTTGAACCTCTGGTTGCTGCGAAGCGCATCCAGTTGCGGCTCGACGCCAATCCAGACCAGCCAGGGGTCGCCAACCGCGATGCCCTGTTCAAGCAGCGCAATCGCTTCGTCGTGCTCGCCCAGATAGATGTGTATGAAGGCGCGATGATACGGCGTGACGTAACGAACGGCGCTCATCTCTCGCAACTCTGATAGCACGCGGCGGGCTTCTTCTTCCTGTCCCGCTTCGGCATAAGTTGCACCGAGTGTAGCGATGAACATGGGGATTTGGCCGAGCAACTCAATCGCCTTTTTCGCCTCCGTAATCGCTTCCTCGTATCTGCCGGTGCGACGCAGCATCAAGCTCAGGACAAAGTGCGCCGAGCCATACTGCGGCTCAGCCTGAAGCAAGCGGCGGACTTGCGCGATGCCTTCGTCGTAGCGCCGCGCCTCATAAAGACACCACGCCAGAAAATAAGAATTGAACGGATTAATCGGATCAAGCTCGCACGCGCGCCGCGCTTCGCGGATGGATTCATCGAAGCGGCTTTCCATCGCAAGCTGGCAGGCGTAGTGGGCGTGCGCCATCGTCGAGTTCGGGTTTAGCTCAATGGCGCGACGGAAGCGGACTTCGGCCAACTGCCACTGCGACTCGTGTGCGAGCAGGGCAAGGCCGTGCGCGGTGTGCGCTTCGGCGAGCGTGTCGTCGAGCGCGATGGCTCGTTCAGCCGCGCCCTGCGCCGCCGTGAGTTGCTCGGCAGGCGGCATCAATCCATAGACGGCGAGCCAGCAGTGATACTCTGCGATTCCGGCATAAGCCGCCGCATAAGCCGGGTCAAGCGTGGTCGCTCGCTCATAGCAGACGATTGACTTGGCGAAGCCGTCTTCGGTCATCGTGTACCAGTAGTAGCGACCGCGCAGGAACGCCTCGAACGCTTCCGCGTTGTCCGTGCCGCGCTTCGATAGTTTGCGTCGCTCGTCTCCGCTCAAGTGCGGGACAAGCGCCATCGCGACCTGCTCGGAGATAGAGTCTTCGAGTTGGAGGACATCCGTGTAGTTTTCGTCGAACCTGCCAGACCAGCGAATCGCTCCGTCGGAGACGCTCAAGAGTTGCGCCGTAATGCGGATGCGCTCACCCGTCACACGAATCGTGCCGGAGACGACGAAATCAACGCCCATCTCGCTTCCCGCTCGACGCGGGTCTGTCTGGTTATCCTGATAGCGCAGGACGCTGCTCGTCGGGCGCACGACGAAGCGATGCACGTTGGAGAGACGCGTAATCAGGGCGTCGGCCAGACCCACGCTGAGATATTCTTTGCTCGTGCCGCCGGTAGTTTCCGAGCTGAGCACCTGAAGCGGCAAAACAGCGACTGCCCTGTGGGCTGTGGCAGGTTCAAGGGTCGGCGCGAGCCGGGCGGCGAGCGGGTTGTGGGTTCGGCGCAGCAACTCATCAAAGCGCGGGTAGTCGCGCAGGCGATCAAACTGCGGGTCAACGCCGAGCCAGACGAGACGCGCATCGCGTATCGAGAGCGCGCGCTCCAATTCAAGCAGCGCGTTCTCATCATCGCCCAGCTTGCAGTAGACCATCGCGAGCAGATAAGGCGACACGTAACGCTTGGTGGACATCTGCCGCATTTCTTCGAGGAGCGCGTGCGCTTCGTCGCGTCTGCCAGCCGTCGCGTAAGCCGAGGCGAGCCAGGAGAGCGAATACGGAGTTCTGCCGAGCAACTCGACGCCTCTCAATCCGGCGGCGAAGGCTTCATCAAAATGTTTGGCGTTTGACAGCGAGACGGAGAGAAAAACGAACCCCAGCCCGTAATCAGGCTCGTTCGCGACGACACTGCGGCTGGTGGCGATGCTCTCTTCGTAGCGTCGTGCGTGGAAGTAAGTCCAACTCAGAGCCTGATGGGCGATGGCCGTGAGCGGGGCGACTTCGAGCGCGCGGCGCACCTGTGTGAGCGCTTCCTCAAACCTCCCCGCCATTCCCAGAAAATAGGAGTACCACAATCGCCCCGTGATGTAATTGGGATTAAGCTCGACGGCGCGGCGCAGGTGGCGCTCGGCCATCTCCCAATCAAAATCGTGCATGATGGTGGCGAAGCCCAGCGCCGCATAGGCTTCCGCCAGAGTGTCGTCGAGGGTGACGGCTTTGAGCGCGGCCTCTTTGGCAGCCGCCGAAGTTTCCGCGAAAGGCAGCACGGCGAAAATGCCGAGCCAGTTGTAGTAGTCGGCAATGCCGGCGTAAGCGAGCGCGTAGTCGGGCGCGTGCGCGACGGCCTGGTTATAACAGATGAGAGCTTTGGCCAGCCCGTCCTCCGTGAACATGCTCCAGTGGTGACGCCCGCGCATGTAGGATTCGTGCGCCTCCGGGTTATTCGTGCTGCGCTTGGCGAGACGCCGCCGCTCGTCGCCCGTCAGGTGCGGGACGATGGCCTCGGCCACTTGAGCCGTGATCGCGTCTTCCAGACTGAGCACGTCATCAAACTTTTCGTCAAACTGTCCGGCCCAGACGGCAGAGCCGCTCCACACGTCCAGCAGTTGCACGGTAACGCGGATTCTATCGCCCGCGTGCTGTAAGCGCCCGTCGAGGACAAAGCCGACATCCAGTTCGCGCCCGGCGATGAGCGGGTCTGAATCTATAGCCTGATAGCGCATCACACTGCTGGTCGGGCGCACGCTGAAACGGCGGAGCTGGCTAAGGCGCGTTATCAAGGCGTCTGCCAGTCCGACCGCTAGATATTCGTCGCCCGTGCCTTCAATGGTGCGGCGCGTGTCCAGAATTTTGAGCGGCAGCACGGCGATAGAATTCTCTGCGGTGTTGGCTTCGGCGTTGACCGGGGTCGCCGGATGGGTCGCCGCCGGGAAGAAGGGAGGCGCGGAGATGGGCTGTCCGTCAAGATGGCGCGTGATGTCTTCGCGCAGTTGCTCCGCCGATTGATAACGCCGCTCGGATTCCTTTCTGAGCGCCTTCATCACGATGTTGTCGAGGTCGCCCGCCAACTCACGCCGTAAGTTCTCAGCCGTCGCCTTGCGCGTCCCGTAGACTTGTTCGAGAGTATCGGCCTCCTTGCTGCTCTCAAAGTGCGTGGGCAGAAGGTCGTGCGAGCGCGTGACCACCACACTCGGATGCATGGGCTTTTCTTCGCAGATGACTCGCGCGATTTCGTGCGGCGCGCGACTCAGGAAACGATAAGGCCGGTGGCCTGTCAGCAACTCATAAAGCAGCACACCCAAACTGTAAACGTCCGTTGCGGGCGTGACGGGTTGCCCCTGCACCTGCTCAGGGCTGGCGTATTCGGGCGTCATCAAACGCATGGCGGTCGCCGTCGGGTCGAGCGTGATGTCGGCGAGTTCCGGGTTCAAGAGCTTAGCGATGCCGAAATCAAGCAGCTTCGGCACGCCTTCGCCCGTGACGAGGATGTTCGAGGGCTTGATGTCGCGGTGGATGACGAGATGCTTGTGCGCGTAATGCACCGCATCGCAGACCTGTCGAAAGAGACGCAGGCGCTCCGGGATGGTTAGCTTCCTCTCATCGGAGAAGCGATAGATGGGCAGCCCTTCGATGTATTCCATCACGAAGTAGGGCAGCCCGTCCTCGGTCGTTCCTCCGTCCAGGAGGCGCGCGATGTAAGGATGATCGAGCGAGGCTAGGATTTGTCGCTCGTTGCGGAAGCGGCGCAGGATGAAGTCTGTGTCCATCCCGCGCTTGATTAGTTTAATGGCGACCTGGCGGCGAAACTCGCTGTCGGCGCGCTCGGCCAGATAAACCGCGCCCATGCCGCCGCGCCCGATCTCGCGCAGTATCCGGTAGACGCCGACCATGCGCCCGATTGAAGGGTCATCAAAAGAATCGGTCGAGAGGGTCGTCGCGTCGGGGTCAGGCGTGTGCGCGAAATTGGCAACGGCGATGGCCGGGGCTTCGATAAAGTCGCCCGCGCGGTCGTGCTGCGCGACGAGGTGCTCGACCTGCTCACGCAAGGTGTCGTCGCCCGTGCAAGCCTCGACAATGTACTGGCGGCGCTCTCGCGGCGGCAAATCAACCGCCGTCTGAAACACGTCTTCGATCTGCTTCCAACGTTCGGGGGTCATAAAAACTATAGTGACGAGTTACAAGTGACAAGTGACGAGTCAGACAAAGATTTTAACTTGTCACTCGTCACTTGTCACTTGTCACTATTCTTACTGTCCTTGAACTTGTCCGTAGAGATAGGCTTTCGCCATGCGCCACTGGCGCTTGACGGTCGGGGCACTGACGCCCAGAACTTCAGCCGTTTCGTCAATTGAGAGGCCGCCAAAGAAACGTAGTTCGACGATCCGGCCCTTTTGCTCGTCAATCTCGGCCAGCGCATGCAGCGCATCATCAAGGGCGATGAGTTCGCTGCTGCGCTCGACTGCCTTGTCAATATTCTCGTCCAGGGAGAGCTTCTGAAATTCCTGGCCGCGCTTTTCAGCATTGTGCGCGCGGGCATGGTCAACCAGGATGCGCCGCATCATTTGCGCCGCCACTCCGAAGAAGTGCGCGCGGTTCTGCCAGTTGACCTGCGTTTGGTCCACCATTCGCAGGTAGGCTTCGTGGACAAGCGCGGTCGGCTCAAGTGTATGGTCAGGACGTTCGCGCCGTAAATAATTCGCTGCCAGGCTTCTGAGTTCATCGTAAATGAGCGGCAGCAGCACGTCAACGGCGGCGCTATTGCGGTTCGTGACCTCGATGAGCAGTTGCGTGATGTTTTCCGTTCCCGGATCGTTCATGTACAAGGTTTCTGTCTCGCCGAAAGTTTAGGACCGCCTAAGTATAAACAAAACCTGACCGCCATAAAACCCGATTCGTCCGCCGACGACATTGGACTCTCCTCCGAGGCGCCCGGTTGCCGCTCAGAAAGCCGGGAAAAAATAAAATCCTCGTTGGCTGATTCTTTTCAAGAGCGCCTTGCGCGTTAGTAAATGAAGGGCAGAAATCGAAACGGCCCACAAACTTAGATGATGAGTACTACTACTTTAAACATTTTGGAAGTTTCCCGAAGGAGAAACAATAAATGAGCACCCAGATCAGCACGGCAGCCACATCCAGTACAGTCCCGACAACAGCAGCGCAACCTTTGCCGCCCCAGGCCTTCTTAACACAACTGGCGTTCGGCGCAATGATGACGCAGGCCCTGTATGTCGCTGCCAGGCTAGAGGTGGCCGATCTACTCGCAGACAGACCGCAATCAATCAGCGAGTTGGCCGCCGCCACCAAAACGCATGAGCGCTCCCTTTATCGCCTGCTGCGAAGTCTGGCGAGCGTCGGCGTGTTTGAAGAAATCGAGCCGAAAGTTTTCGCGAACACACCCTACAGCGAGCCGCTCCGTAAAGATGCGCCCAACTCCATGCATGGCGGCGCAATCTTCATGGGCGAAGAATGGCACTGGCGCGTGTGGGGCGACATGCTTTATAGCGTGCAGACCGGCAAACCCGCCTGGGGGCACATCCACGGCGCAGAAGTCTTTGACTACTTCGCGGCGAATCCGCGACAGGCGGAAATCTTCAACAACGCGATGACCGATATGTCAGTCGCGATCGCCCCGGTAATCGTCGAAGCTTACGATTTCTCCGGCATCAGGACGCTAACCGACATCGCGGGCGGACACGGCTATTTGCTCGCGCAGGTTTTGAAGGCGAACCCGAACATGAAAGGCATCCTGTTCGACGTGCCCTCGGTCATCACGGGCGCCAGTGGGCTGCTGGAAGAACAAGGTGTGGCCGAACGAGTCGAAAAAGTTTCCGGCGACTTTTTCTCCTCAGTGCCTGGGAGCGCGGACGCCTACATGATGAAGCACATCATCCATGATTGGGATGACGAGCGTGCCATCAAGATTCTACAGAACATCCAGCAGGCGATGAACGCAGACGGCAAAGTCTTAATCGTCGAAGTGGTCGTCCCCGAAGGCAACGGGCCGCACTACAGCAAAGCGTTAGACCTTGAAATGCTCGTCTCGCCCGGCGGTGTCGAGCGCACGGCCACAGAGTATCGCGAACTGCTCGCCGCAGCAGGCTTGCGCCTGACGCGCATTGTCCCGACCAAATCACCTTTCAGCGTTATCGAAGCGGTCAGGGAGCGTAGTAACTAGCGAGAGTTCGATGAAGCGGGAAACAGCATTGAAACACAGCCCCGGCAGGGGCGGAATATCAGTAGCCCAGAGCGTCGGCTCTGGGTGAAGACGCAAGCATAATGTTTAAGCCCCGGCAGCGGCGGCATAATCTGTCGCCGCTGCCGGGGCTTAACGATTTATTCCATGCTTGTTCCCATGACTGACGTTATGGGCTACTGATATATCGCCGCTGCCGGGGCTGGCAACGTCAATGCCTTTTATATTGAATTCACGTTGACTAATGCCCCATCTGCCACTCTCTCAGCCCGTCATGCGGATAAATCAACATCACGATGTTCAAAATCAGGCTATCCCTGATCCAGACGAGTAGCACGACCTCTATCAACACAAAGAGCGCGAGCGAGCGACGCCACCCCAGCCGACGGGCTATCAGGAAGCCGAGGGCGCAGAGCAGAATATCGGCAAGCGAGTTAATGATGGTGTCGCCTTGATAGCCGAGCGCAAATGTCGCTTCACGGTAGCGCTGGATAACGAAGTTTGAATTCTCAATCACTTCCCACAGGGCTTCGAGGGAAACTGCCAGAGTGAGACGCCAGATGATTGACAGTCTGGGGGCAATCCACCCGAGCAGCCACCAGAACAGGAATCCGTGAAGGACGTGTGTGAAGCTATAAGGATCAAGCAGGTGCTGAGAGTTGTCGGAACTCAAGACCTTGCCCGACCACAGGAGCAAATAGCCGCAGGAGCAAAACCACAAACGTCCCTGGCTGCGAAGCTGGTAGACAGCGCCCGACAGAATCACCGTCATTGCAAGCCAGGGCCAGACTCTGCTTATCCTGTCCAGTCGAATATGCATTCAGGACTCGAACTGCTTAATGAACTCTTCAAGCTGCTGCCGCAGTTCTGTCACCTCTGCTCTGAGAGCCACGACCTCTTCCTCAAGTTTCCCAAGCCTTCCGGCCTTCGCGCCCGATTCAGCCGACCTGCCTTCTAAAGATGCTGCCTCGATTAGTTGGTCGGCGGGATAATCCCCGGCCAGGAGATGAGCGTAGCGCGCTTCTTTCTGTCCCGGCTGGCGCGCTAATTTCACGACCAGGGGCTGCTCCTCTCGCACACTTAAAGAGTTCAGCGTCTCCTCGACTTCACCCAGGGCTGTAAAATCCGCGAGCCTGCCGGTTCTCTCCTTCAACTCACCCGTGGTCTGCGCTCCTCTGAGCATCAGCACGCAGAGGATGGCCACTTCACGCTGATCGAGATGGAGGACTTCAGGCATCATGTGCTTGTATTTCGGCACGCGACTCGTGCTGCCGTAGAACACGTAGACGAGATTCTTCTCGCGCAGGCTCTCAATCGCCTGTGTGACCGTCGGCTCATTGAAGGCGACGACCGGCTCACGATTGCTCTTCTGGTTGCAGGCGTTGGTCAGGGCATTGAGCGTTAAAGGATAGTATTCCGGCGTGGTGAGCTGCTTCTCGACTAAAGAACCGAGAACTCGCACTTCAACTTCATTTAGAATATTTGCCATGAGGCAGGAATCTTAGCACATGATTCAAGTACCGCTTCAAAAGCAGCCAGTGTAAGATGCCGCACAGATGAATCATCGAAAGGTCAGCTAAATTTATGACACGAACCAAAGCTGTTCAGTGCAGCAGGAGCATGGGAGGCGCGCCCGTCGCAGTGAAACTCTGGATGATAGTGTTCGTCGCTTCTGTTTTTCTCTTCAACAGCTTGAACACCCGCGCGCAATCCCCGCGCGAGCTTTTGCGCGAATGGCAGACGCATCGCCTGACAAACCTTGACCCCGCGCTCGTCAAGCACGCCGATCTCCAGAAATATCTCGCAGAGCTTCGCTCGCGCGGCATTAAAGTTATGGAAGTCGGGCGCTCGGTTGCGGAGCGCGCCATCTACCAGCTTGAATTCGGGCGTGGGCCTCTGAAGGTCTTCATGTGGTCGCAAATGCACGGCGACGAGCCGACGGCGACCAGCGCGCTCGTAGACTTCTTCGCTTACTTGCAGAAGAATCGAGGCAAGGCGTGGGTCAAAGCCATCGAGGAAAAAATCACACTGCGCGCCGTCCCGATGCTCAACCCGGATGGGGCTGAACTCTTCCAGCGGCGCAACCTGCAAGCGATTGACATCAACCGCGACGCGCGCACGCTGGCGACACCCGAAGGGCGATTGTTAAAGAAGCTTCGCGACGAGTGGCGGCCTGACATCGGCTTCAACCTTCACAATCAGGGCGTTCGCACCTCTGTCGGCACAACTGGCAAGCAAGCCACGATTTCACTGCTCGCCGTTGTCTCGGATGCCTCCGGGTCAGACACGCCGGGACGCGTCCGCAACAAAAAGCTCTGCGCCGTGATGGTCGAAGCGCTTGCGCCCTTCATCTACGGGCACATCGGTCGCTACGACGACACGTTTAATCCGCGCGCCTTCGGAGACCTCATCAGCCAGTGGGGCACGCCCGTCATCCTCATCGAAACCGGCGCTCTCAAAGGAAAGAGCAACGATGATCTGGTCGGCCTTAACTTTGTGGCGTTCGCCGCCTCCTTGAAGTCTCTCTCGGACGGGAGCGTCGAGGAAGCGAACCCAGCCGTCTATGACGCGCTCAGGATGAACGAAGGCGGAATCATCTATGACTTGATCGTGCGCGGGGCGACCCTCGTCAACCGGACACGCGAAGCCGGAGCGAAGCTGCCGCCTTACACGGCAGACCTGGCCATCAACGCCGAGGTGCGTCGCGTCGAGGGAGGCACACAGCGCCGGGCGAGCATACAGGATGTCGGAGACCTCTCCGTCTATCGCGGATTAGAGGAGGTGGATGCACGCGACTATTACGTGACTACCTCGCAGGGGGATTCGCGAGTGGGAACCGAGGCCACACTCCTTTTCTATCGCAAAGACAGACCCGTGCAAGTTGATTGGGAAGCGGCGGATTTGGAAACACGTTTTCCGCCGGATGCGATCTATCGTGGCGGAGAGTGGGTACGGCGAGGGAACTTGACGATGAAATAGCGCGAGTTCGAGATAGGCAATACAGCCGTCATCAAACTAAGAAATCATCCAGCATCGGTGCAAATAGATCGGCGTCGCGCTTGCCTGCTTCGATGGTCGCATCAATCAACTCCGGGCGAGTGTAATCCCACCGATTCACGGGCAGGGTATTGGCCGGAGCGATGTAGAGCCGCGCCCCTTGCTTGCCCATTAGATGAGACGGGTAAGGGCGAGTGAGCAGCACCAGATTTCGCTTCACTTCGGGCGCTTCGTCGGCCAGGAATGCCGGGACATTATCAATGATGCCGCCATCGAGCAGGCGGCGACCATCGAAACTGCCAACCGAGGTAAAAGGCGGCGTCGCAGAAGAGGCGATGATGAGGTCTGCCAGCTCTTCCGCCGTTTCACACTGGCGCGCATCGAAAGCCAGAGCCTTGAAGCCGACACGTCGCCCGAGCGAGGGGTGAATCATCTCTTTGCGGAATTTCTTCTCAAGGTTGTAAGCGCAAAGCGCCAGGAGCACTGCGGCGAAAGCTGGCACAGGCTTAGGGAAGGCAGTTGTTAACACAAGTATGGGGAACGGTTGGGAGCGCACGCGTTCCAGCCCGCCTTCGGCAAAAGCATGCAGCAGCGTGTCACGGTAGATAGGCTCGTGCGGTGTCGGGCGCTTGCCCCGCAGGAGCTTGCGCCACTCAAAGTTTTTGGTTATCCCTTCACGCCGCTGTTTCCAGAAGTCGCTGGCTTCCGTTTCCCTTCCACTCAAGAGCAGAGTAGCGACACACGCGCCCGCGCTGCACGTCGCCATGAGCGCCACGCGCGGCAACAACTGCTCCCGCCAGCGGTTCATCAGACCCAGTTGGTAAAAAGCACGGTTTCCACCACCGGCGAAGGTGATTGCCAAATCTCTAGTCATTTGAGAGGGTGCCCGTATATTTAGCTATGCGCCCACCCTCTCCCACAGCCCACCCCGCATTGGAGCTTGCTGCGAAACTCACACTGTGAAATCCTTCCTCGCCGAGGATGCGCCAACTCTTCCCGTCGCTCACCGAAAAGTCCGACCCAGCAGGGCCGACTGCCACGAGCCGCCCCTTCTTTATTCCGCCAACGCGCGCCACCCCCGACCTGTAGCCATGCGGGCGCTTGTTCTCTGCCAGCCGCCACGTTCTCCCGCCATCGCTCGTCCACGCCGCATTGTTCTCCACCTCGCGTTCTTTCGTGTAATCTCCTCCGACTACGACGCCGTGCTTAGCATCCGAGAAGAGAAGGGAGAAGATGCCAGCCGTCTTGCCGCCGGTCATGGGGGTTACTGCTACCGTCCAATTCCGCCCTCCGTCTGTAGAGCGAAAGACGCGCGCTCCCTCAGGCCCACCCGTACCGAACCAGACATTTCGCCCGCCCTGCACAGCTATACAAGTTCCACTGGCAGCGAACGCGCCTTCGCCCGCGAGTGCGGGAGGCATCCCCGTCGGAGGCATCTCTTTCCATGTTGTCCCTCCATCGGACGTAGTGATAATTAGAAACCGGCCATCAACGGGGTCGCTCACCGCTATGCCGTGATTAGCATCCCAGAAGGCCATCGCGTCGAAGAATGCTGTCGGACGGGTATTTTTGAACTGCAACGTCCAGTGAAGGCCGCCGTCAATCGTTTTATAGATCCGCGACTTCTCGCCCTCGCCAATGGAAAGCAGGTACGCAACATCCGCGCTGAAAGCATCCACGTCGCGAAAGTCCAGATCTTCCGAGTCCGGCACGTGGCCCGAAACCCAGGTCTGGCCGCCGTCAACGGTGCGCGCGTAAGTTCCTTTGTCGCCGCTCGCCCATGCGATTGATTGATTGACAGCGCTCACGCCGCGCAATCTAACGGTAGTCCCACTTGATTGATTATCCCACTGAGCGACGGAAGCTGCCGCGCAAAGGAGTAGAAGAAGCGCGGCCACATTGGCCCTGAACAGAGAAGATGAGAGAGTCTCGCGTTTCATGATTTCTTTCAGAAAATTAATCTTATACGGGACATTGAGAATGCTAGTTTGTGTTCCACATTCTATCTTGTTATTTGCTTTAGCACTACTTTCATCTATAAGGTTAATGGTCAGGTATGATAGAGCGCCCGCACATTTATAGACCTTCAAAGGAAGAGTTGTTGGCCGCTGCGGGGAAGACTGTGCCGGATGTGATCGCGCAAGGGTTGCATGTCTTGTTCTGCGGCATCAACCCCGGACTCTATACGGCAGCGGTCGGCCACCACTTCGCCCGCCCCGGCAATCGTTTCTGGCCTGCGCTCTTAGCTTCCGGGTTCACCAATAGATTGCTCTCGCCCTTCGAGGAGCGTGAGCTTCTCCAGAATAACTACGGCATCACCAATGTGGTTGAGCGCGCGACTGCGACTGCCGCGGAACTATCAATTGAAGAGTACGTCGAAGGTGGCAGGCTCCTGGAGGCTAAGGTGCGGCGTTATCGTCCCGTGTTTCTGGCGGTGCTTGGCGTCGGCGCTTACCGGACTGCCTTTGACCGACCCAAAGCCAAACTCGGCCTCCAGCCCGAACTCATTGGGCAGACCCGCATCTGGGTGCTGCCCAATCCAAGCGGCCTGAACGCACACTACCAGCCGAAAGATTTAGCACGCCTGTTTGGCGAGCTACGTCTCGCGGTAGCGGCATCAGATTCCACTAAGTAAGGGAATTATGGAGCCGAGGGGGATCGAACCCCTGACCTCATGACTGCCAGTCACTTTTATCCAGCTTCCAATGAGTATCGTTACAAGGCTAGTGCTACTGGACAGTGACTGGCACGGTCTTCATGCCACAAGGAGATTTAAAATTTACGGCGAAAGTGCCAGCCCGTTTGCTGACGGAGGTGACCGAGTACTTGACGGGGCCGGCCGGGTTACCCCGAGACTCAGGGAAGACTACGATGTCAGGCCAGTTCTTTGTGGTCGCCGTGACGTGGGCAGGGCCGACTGCGTTTTGAGAACTCACGGTGATGGTGTCAGAGCCACCGCCCGCACGAATTGATAGCGAACGTTCGCTGACCAAGAGCCTACAAGGGCCGCCGCCCTGCCGCTGTTCGGGCTCGCGTCCAGCCGACACGTTTGATCCAATGGCAGCCTTCCCGCCGTGCGGCCCGGCCGATGCCGCCGAGGGACTCGCCCCAAGCTCTTTCGAGCTCCGAGCCTCATCGGATGTCGTCGTGCGCCGCGCCGTGTGCTCATCGCCTGTACTAGGCGTCGCTGAATGTGACGGATTCTCAACGGCCCCAGGCGTGGAATTTACATCGCCCGCGAAAGGCGCGTCGACTCCGACAACTGACGAAGTTTTCGCGAAGGCCGCGGGCTCCGTCTGCCCTGCGGCCTCCCCTGCCGGAGTCGCTTGGGATGTGGTAGCAAGTGATACGGACGAACCACGACTACCGATCCACAGCCCGCCCGCGAGGCCCAAAATGATCGCGGTCGCGCAGGTCGCGTAGAGGAGACGTGCGCGGCGCATCTCGGCAGCGGGGGAGCGGGCACCGACTGACAGGGCTGATAGGATTACGGACGTTAGCGAAAGCGGCCGTTTCGCTCGCTCAGCGAGTTTTGCAGTCGCCGGAGCCATGACGATGATCCCATCTGGATTCCTTCCCGATTCCTCCTGCGGCAAGTTGAGATCAACGTAGGTCGCAGCTTTAGTGTCGTCAGTTTCGAACTCGGGCGTGTACGCGTGTAGATCAACCATTGGCAGTATAGTCGGCTGTCTGCTGGCGTCGGGGATAGGAAGTGGGCCAGCCGCGGGAGCAGGAGGGATCGGGATGGGTAGCTCAGATGCGGCAGATGCCTTGTGGTCTTTAGCGGGCGCGACCGTGTAGTCCGACACGAGAATATTTCCGATGGCGCGCAGCCGCCCGGCCACGTCGGCTGCGCTGAGCGGACGCGCCGTTGGCCTAACATGAAGCTGTTGCGTCAGGAGGCGCGCCAGCGGCTCCGGCATCTCATAGTTCAACCAGGCGAGGGGTAGCTGCTCTGCCTCGTTGTCCTGCCCAACTGCGGTTGCTGCTCCAGCAACGAGAGGCAGGCGGCCGGAGAGCATCTCGTAGAGGATGACGCCTAAGCTGTAGATGTCGGAGCGCGCGTCGGTGTTCTGGCCCGTGCGCCGTTCGGGGGCAACGTAGGGTGAGACGAGGCCGTCAGGACGTCCGGATTCGGACGCTCCGCGACCCTGAGCCTCCGCTCCCTGTTTCAACAGACTGGCGAAGCCGAAGTCTATGATCTTAGCTTCTAACTGCTGATAGTAGTCACGCACCAGGACGATGCTCGCCGGCTCAAGGCCGTGGTGGACGACGCCGCAACGATGCGCGGCCTCAAGCCCCTCAGCGACCTGCTGCGCGATGCGCACGGCCGTGGCGACGGGGAGAGTCCTCGCCTCGTCCATGTACTGGCGCAGACTCTGCCCGACGATCAGTTCTGTGATGACATAAACAGTACCATCAGGAAGCAGGCCATAGTCATAGGTCTTAGCCGCGTGTTGGTGGTCGAAGCGGGTGTTCAGGTGGGCCGTGGCGAGCGCCTCCTGACGGAAGTTTTTGAGGGCGTCGGCGTCGGCACCCGCCGCCATCAGGAGAAGCATGATTGCATATGGGCGGTCGGTCTCTAGATGCCTGCCAGCGTAAATAGCCTGCGCGCCGTCGCTGACGAGCAGCCGGTCGAGGCTGTACTTCCGGGCAACGATGCACGCACCGGGGCGGTCGCCGATAAGTGTGCTCCGGTCATGGGCACAGGAGATGAAACTATCCTCATAACAATGCTGGCACAGGGGGCATAACTTCATGGCGAAGACCTGGAGAGAATGGCGAAGGAGCGTGCCCTTAACTCCTTCAAGAATCATTGAAGTGTTTTCACCATTGATGAGATTGCATGAGCACCCTCACCCTTGGCAAATATTATAGTTCCGCCTCTGGACGCAGTGAAGCGGTGGAACGATATTCTTGGTAGCCGGGATTGTCAAGATTTTGATACTGGCTCGCACATGCAGGGACGCAGGGCTCTCGGGCAATAGTTGTAGTTTAGCACCTCGTTAATGGTGCTTAACGACTCTAGCTTCAGAAGAATTAGCATTGAGTGGAAGGTGTTGCTACGTGCATGGAAAAGCGGGCGCTTTGCGCGGCTTCTCTTCCGGGGAAAACCGGGTCGCCGTTCACCATATTACGAAGCTCGTATTCCAGCTTTGTCAGGTAAGCTTCGATCTCAGTGGGGTCATTACCCATATCGAAAGTGGTCTGCCCGAATTCGAAAGTGATGCAGGCGATTCGCTTCTCTCGCAACATACGGTCCGCACCCCTTAAGACTTGAAATTCGGCTCCCTCGACATCAATTTTTAGAAGGTCTATTTTGCTGATTCCTTCTCTCTCACAATAGAGATCAATGGTCGTGGCTTCGATATCTTCGACTGCAACGGGCTTAACATCAATCCCGTAATTCTCCAACGGGCGATTCGCCAGGGTGTTCCAGCCCAGATGAAGATCATCGTAGACGTAAAGCTGTGCCTTCCCTTCGGCTTCCGCCACCGCAAGGTGATTGAGAAAAACATTCGGGCACGCCGCTGCGCCTGTTACAGTCCTCAGCCGCTCAAACACGGTGCTACTCGCTTCAAAAGCGTGTACTTGGCCTGCGCCCACGAATCTGGAAAAGAGCAGCGTTAACTCTCCGACGCTCGCGCCGACATCAAAGACGATCATTCCCTCGCGTAAGTATTGAAGGTAAAACATCTGCTCCGCTCGTTCGACTTCCAGCATCGAAGCAGAGCGGTTTCTGCGATGCGTTAAGTTACGACGTAACCGGCTGGCGATGGCTCTCAAATAATTCTTCATTGATTGCTGGCCGCTGTTTTTTCATCGCCGTGCTTTTCTACGTCCGGCTCAGCCGCTACCTGTTCGACCAGAGACCAGTGGGCTGCAACTAAACAGCAGCCGTGTGTTGATGGAGGCACTTCACCGGAGCCGAAGAAATCGCCTTCGACGACCGTTAACTCGCCCGCGTCGTTAATCATATCGAGGTACTCGCCATCCAGCATCAAGCTATAGCCAAGACGGTAAGTTGATGGCGGCAGGGGTAAACGCGGCAGACGGCAAACGAAAGCACCACGCGGAGGAAGCGCTCCGAATTCATCACCGGTCAAACGGTTATGCTGCAAGAAGACCGGCACTTCAAACTGCGTGGTGACAATCAAACCGGCAATGACTCTTTCGGGAGAGAAGCCCGGCTGCGCCTCGTAATGAAGATAAATATCTATGTCCTGCCCGGCGGCGGCGGCGCTTAACGCCTGACCGCTCGTATCTTTAATTTCGATGGCGACAATCTGGACGTTGCCCGAACCTGACCTGTCATTACGCTCGCGCAGAGATTGCTGTTGAGCATTGAAGCTCGTCAGGTAATAGGCGATGGCCTCGCTCTGTGTCCCGATATATTTGATTTGCCCGCGATGCAAAACTACGCCACGACGACAAAGCTTTTCGACAGCCGCCATGTTGTGGCTGACAAAGAGCACGGTTCGTCCCTGCTTGGCCACGTCTCCCATCTTGCCTAAACATTTGGTCTGGAATGCGTGATCGCCAACGGCCAACACCTCATCCATTACCAAAATCTCCGTCTCAAGATGCGCCGCTACGGCGAAGCCCAGCCGCATGTACATGCCGCTTGAATAACGCTTGACGGGCGTGTCTATAAAATTCTCCAGTTCGGCGAAAGCGACGATCTCATCGAAACGTCTTTTGATCTCGTCCTTGCTCATCCCCAGGATAGCGCCGTTCAAATAAACATTTTCCCGCCCTGTCAGCTCCGGGTGAAAGCCCGTGCCGACTTCGAGGAGACTTCCGACCCGCCCGTATAATTCAACGCGCCCCGCAGTCGGCTCGGTAATCCGCGACAACACTTTGAGCAGCGTTGATTTTCCCGCGCCGTTGCGCCCGATGAAACCAACCACTTCGCCGGGATAAACTTCAAAGCCGACATCTTTGAGCGCCCAGATCGTTCCATTGGCAGAGGAGTTTTCCGGCGACTTGCGCCTGAACGGGCGACGAGCTAAGCCGGTCAGGTTTTCTCGCAAAGTCGTATACGATGCGCCGCGGGCCCCGATGCGATACTGCTTACTTAAACCTTCGACTTTAACAATCGGCTTCATTCGTATCCTGAAACAAGCTGGCGAAACCAGGCAGGGAGCAAGAGCGTTCTACTGTCAGCGTAAAGCTGACCGGATAAGTCGGTCGAGTTGTTCGGCACGTTGCGCGTATGTGTGATCAGACAGCGTGCGGCGCTGCCCGGCGGCGGCAACCTTTCGTCGCTCGTCTTCGTGCGCCAGCAAATATTGAGCTTTCTCGACACATTCTTCAACGCTGCGGTAAGTAACCGCTTCCACGTCCGGCTCGAACAACTCCGCCATATTCTCCTTCCAATCGGTCAGCAGGCAAGCGCCAACCCCGGTCGCTTCAAAGAGGCGCAGGTTAGAGGCATTGTTTGAAGAGATGTCTATATGAGTATTAAGAACAACCTTACTCTGCCGAAGCTGTTGGAACATCTCCAACCCGAACAGCGGCTGTCGCGCCTTGCGTGCGAGACGATCATCAACGGATGGCAGAGATTCGGGACGCGACTCCCAGCGGGCAGCTTTCCCAACCACTGGCAGCGAATTCAGGAGCGACGCTGATACTCCCATGCGCCGCGCCGCGCGAAGACTATCATAAATTTTTTGACGCGCCGCGATGCTGCGGCGGTGTCGTAATGATGGGCGCTTGAGGTCAGACCAGATACGAATGTCAGTCGCCTCGATCAAGCCCAAAAGGATTTTCTCACGCTCATGATGAAAGTGCGCCGCTTTGTGTATGGAGCCGAGAAAAGCGAAGTCGGTATTCGCTCCAATTGTCGCGTCTAACTTTTCCAGAACGCGCGGCTCGAAGGCGTGGTTGAGATGGTGGCAGCGATGACCGCTTTCACGAAAGTGTGTGACCAGTTCCGGCACGCACGAGAGAACGATGTCAGCTTCACGAAATATCGAAGCCTCCCTGTAAGGAGCGGCGCACCAGATTAGCACCTGATGAATACCGGGACATTCCAGCTTTAGTTGATGGATGAAAGCGGCGGTCACTGTCGAGTAGTCGGCGACGATGACGACATCAGGGCGGAAGGCTTTAACCTGTGCGGTTGTGATCTCAAACATCCAATCGCTTTCACGATAGCTCACATTCTGTTCCAGCGCCCAGCGTTTCTGCATCGTTTCGACATTGGCAACTATCTCGCATGTCTCATAACCGAGTTGTGTCAGCGCAGTAGTCCAGAAGTCAGAGGAGCCGAAGCAATCGTTCATCAAAGCGGAATGCTGAATCGCAAAGGGTTGCGTTGCCAGAGCGGGATGTCTCGCGTGATAGAAGCGCAGGTACGCGTCCGCGTAGACGCCGATTTTGAGCAGACGCATGAACTGTGGCCCTTTAAGCTAAAGGTCTAGATGGTAAATGAGGTTTCCGGTTTCGGCTTCTACGCCTGTCTGAATCAACCCCAGCCTTCGCGCTCCACGGGCTGAGACATTATCCGGGTGAATCTTCGCCATCAAACGCGGTGCGCCTCTCATTCTTGAGATGAGCTTGGCAATGTCCAGCGCCAATTGCATCAAGCCGCGACCCCGATGCTTGACATCTATCAAGACGCCGAAGGCTGGAACTTCGTATCCTGCGTCCCACCCGCGCAGCATGAAGAAACCGGCCAACTCGCCCTCCCAGAAAATACCCGAATAAATGTCACGCGCACGCGCTGCAAGGATTTTGGCAATGTCGCTTTCCTCAAAGCCGAAAGCGTAAAAAAAGCGCGCGTAGCGTGGCGGCTGCGCGTGCAGCATCGCGGACAGTGCCGCCGCGTCCTCCGTTTGGAGGGGGCGAATCGTTAAGTCTTGCCGGGGCGAAAGGACCACTGTATATTACCTCAATTATTTTGGATGAAGTCACCGGCATCTGAGCAGATTCGATCAAGGGAAACATAGCCTGAATGCCTGTTCGATTATGTGCGCTGCAACACCCAGTACATGCCACGTATCAGTAAACTTACCACGCTTTCATGATAAAAACGCCACTTTTCATTAAGAGACTGTTCCATATTCGCCACTTGAGTGAAGAACGGAAAATCTCTTTAATAGTTTCATCCGTATTTACATTAAAGAGTTTTAGACAGATTTCTTGTTAAGGCCAATCAGATTAAATTTCGAAGGGGTGCGAACAAAGGGTGGCAGCTATCATAGCAGAAGAGAATAGTTCCGCCGGCAGGGATTTTTTTGAAAATATTATTGAGAGTAGTTTAGACGGCATTCACGCGTTTGATCGTGAGTGCCGTTATACGTTCTGGAATCAGGGCATGGAGCGGATTTCCGGGATGAGTAAATCGCAGGTGCTCGGTCGCTGCGCTTTCGAGGTCTTTCCGTTCTTGCAGGAAACCGGGAGCGACAAGTTTTTCTTTGAAGCCCTCTCCGGCCAGACAGTGCTAGCTAAGGACAGGCCATTTTCCATACCCGAAACCAACCGGCGGGGATTTTTTGAGGGCTATTACTATCCGCTTTTAGACAGTTCAGGTAATCCCAACGGCGGTTACGCCATCGTCCGCGACATTACGGAACGCAAACTTGCCGAAGAAGCGCTGCGTCAAAGCGAGAGTAAATATCGCAGCCTGTTGGAACAGGCTGCCGACGGTATCCACACGTATGATCTGGATGGAAACTTCATCGAAGTAAATCCAAAGCTCTGCGAGATGCTCGGGTATACGCGCGAGGAACTGCTGCGGCTCAACGTGAAATCTCTTATCCCCGCAGAGGACTTTGATCTCGCCCCTCTTCGTTTTGATGAGTTAAGCGACGGAAAGACCGTGATGAGCGAGCGTCGCGTGCGCCGTAAAGATGGGCGCTGCTGGCGGTCGAGATTAGCGGGAACGCACTACAAGACGGAATATTTCAAGCCATCGTCCGCGACATCGCCAAGCGGAAGCGTGTGGAGGAAGAACTACGCAATGCGCGTGAAGAATTGGAAAGGCGCGTTGGAGAGCGCACCGCTGAATTGGCTTCGGCCAACGAGGCGCTCAAGGCCGAAGCCATCGAGCGCGAGCGCGGCGAAGACGAGCGGAAAGAATTATTGCGGCAACTGCTCGGAGCACAGGAAGAAGAGCGCCGCCGGATAGCCCGCGAACTCCACGATCAGATGGGACAGCACCTGACCGCGCTGACGTGGGGACTGAAAGCGCTGGATATTTCCGAGCGTGAGGCAACTGCTGCCCGTGAGCGCCTTCACCGCCTACAGGATTTGACCGAAGAACTGGCGCAGCAAGTTCACACTCTCGCGTGGCAGTTGCGTCCAACCGCCCTTGATGATCTGGGTTTGCAGACAGCTATTCACAACTATGTTGAGCAATGGGCTAAACAATCGCAAATCGTCGTTGATCTACAAACCGGCGGCATAGACAGTCAACGTTTCGCACCGCATCTTGAGACAAATGTTTACCGGATTGTGCAGGAGGCGCTCACTAATGTGCTTAAACATGCCGGGGCTGATCGCGTGAGTCTGAGCTTAGAGCAACGGCTTGAGCAGCTTTTTGTGATTGTTGAGGATAACGGTCGCGGTTTTGACGTTGAAGCAGTGATAACTGCGCCGTCAAAGAGCGCCGTCTGGGTTTGTTAGGAATGCAGGAGCGCGTGGCTCAAGTCG
>CAWEPR010000003.1:0-512258 GCA_963811065.1 uncultured Acidobacteriota bacterium | reverse complement strand
CTATCTCTCCCTTGTTCGGAAAACCGAGCGTGCCTGAAAAGCTCAGCGCCCGTGTAGCGCGCAGCGCGCACGCATCTCTTGAGGACGAAAGATGTCTGCTGAAAACACAGCCCAAAGTAGCGACACGTCGCATATCGTCAATCTGCTCGTCAAACGGCACGACGAGATTATCAATCTCTGGATCAAGGACCGTCTTGAGTCGGGCGAGTTTCGTGACGAGCTGATTCCCAAGAAGGAATTGCGGCGGCAATCGCAGCAAATCGTGGACATGCTGGCGCGCTCGATCAAAGACGCCGAGGGGGGCGAGTTTGAAGCTGTGGCTTTCGACGAGATGCGCGTTTTTCTCAATGAGATTTCGCGCGCGCGCGCCGTCAAAGGCTACACGCCGCTGGAAAATGCCACCTACATTCTTTCTTTGCGTAATACCTTGTTGCCACTTTTGGCCGAAGAACTGGAAGGCGACGCCGATGCTTTAGTGCGCGAGATGCAATTCTTCACGAGCCTTTTGGACAAGATGGGACTGGTGATGGTGGAAAACTACATGCGCTCGCGCGAAGAGATTATCCGCCAGCAACGCGACGACATGATGGAGCTTTCCACGCCCGTCATCAAAGTCTGGGACAAGATTCTGACGCTGCCCATCATCGGCACATTGGATTCGCGCCGCGCCCAGATGATGATGGAAGCATTGCTGCAAAAGATCGTCGAGACAGGCTCAACAATCGCCATCCTCGACATCACCGGCGTCAAGACGATGGACACGCTCGTCGCCAACCACTTGATTAAGACCGTGACGGCGGCGCGCTTGATGGGCGCACGCTGCATCCTGACGGGCGTCTCCCCGGCAATCGCGCAGACGATGGTGCAACTCGGCATAGACCTCACCCAGATCACCACGCGCGCCCAGATGTCCGACGGCATCAAGCTCGCGCTGGAAATGATCGGGCGCACGGTCATCCCGGCCAAAGCTCTCGCCCAGATGTCGAACGGCACGGAAGCCGCCACGCAGACCATCAGCAATCTGGCCGCCCACGGAGCGAGCATCACAAACGGAAACCAGCAGCGGGAAGAAAGCTAAGAGCGGGGGACAGGGGTCGGGGTTTCAGTTAACATCTGGTTCTTACTGACCCCGACCCCTGTCCCCCGACCCCGTTTTTTACGGAGTAAAAAACTTATGAATGGCGCGCGCATCCCTATCTTAAAAATTGGCCGTGTGCTGATTGTTCCCATTCAGGTTGACATGGACGATCAGACGGTTATTCACCTGCAAGAGCGTATCCTCTCGGAGCTTGAACGAACGGGCGCGCGCGGCGTGTTGATAGACATTTCGCTCCTTGAGATGGTTGATTCATTTATTGGCCGGATGCTTTCCGATATTGCGGCGATGGCGCGCATCATGGACGCGCGCACGGTCGTCGTCGGCATGCAGCCTGCCGTCGCCATCACGCTCGTCGAACTCGGCCTCGAACTCAAGGGCGTTGACACGGTGCTGAACGTGGATGAGGGATTCCGCTTGCTCCGCAGCGAGATTGACACGGGGGACGAAGACGAAGAGCAAGCTTACCGGGGGTTGAGCGCGGTTGGAAAGCAAGACCATCGCTCTTGAATACGACCACGACATCGCGGTCGCGCGCAACGAGGTGCGCTCCCTTGCCGCCGCGCTCGGATTCCGCATGCTGGATCAAACACGACTCGCCACAGTCGCCTCGGAACTGGCGCGCAACATCGTCAAGTATGCCGGGCGCGGGCGCTTGATCGCGCAGCCAACCCAGGACCCGAACGGGCGACAAGCCTTGCGCCTGATCTTTGAAGATCAAGGCCCCGGCATCCCCAACATTGAAGAGGCCATGCGCGACGGATTTTCAACCGGGCGCGGACTGGGCAAAGGCTTGCCCGGCTCAAAGCGTCTGGTTGACGAGTTCAAGATTGAATCCGAAATCGGGCAAGGCACACGCGTCACCGTCTTACGCTGGATAACGTAATAGTCTGGCGAGTCAACGAACTCGATAAACTCGATAAACTCGATAGACTCGCCAGACTCGTTTTTATGCGCTCAATCCACTCCATCGAGATTAAAGATGAAGCCCAGGTCGGCACGGCGCGGCGGGCTGTGCATGGCTTTGCGAGCGGACTTGGTTTCGCTGAGACGGAGTTGGCCGAGTTGGACATCGTGGTGCAGGAGATAGGGACGAACGCCGCGCGCTATGCCACCTCAGGCGGCTGGCTTCACTATACGACGACGCTCGGAGAAGCTGCCGGCATTGAGCTTATTTACTGGGACGCAGGCCCCGGCATCTATGATCTGGACCGCGCCATTCGTGACGGCGTCTCCACGAGCGGGAGCCTCGGCGCAGGACTCGGCGCGATTCGTCGCCTGATGAACGAGTTCGATGTCTATTCAACGCTGCGAACGACTTCGCGGCTCTCTCTCGGTCAGCGTCGCACATTTCACGGAACGGCGCTCGTCGCGCGTAAATGGCTGAACAAGGAGAACGACGAAACGCAGGACAGCGATGAGGCGAGACGCTACGGCGTTTGGAGTCGCCCGCATCCCAGCGAGGTGTGTAACGGCGACGCTTATTTTATTCGTGAGCTAGGCGGGCGCTCTCTTCTGGCCGTGATAGACGGACTCGGACACGGGGCGGGCGCGCAGGAAGCAGCGGACGTGGCCGTTGACCAGCTTGAGGAGTGGGCTGGCGAATCACTTGAAGAAGTTTTGCCCGCCCTTCACAATGCCCTGCGCCCGACGCGCGGCGCTGTCATTGGCGCGGCGATTATTGACAAGACGAGCGGACGCTTTCACTATGCGGGTGTCGGCAATGTGATGGTGCGCGTCTACGGTGCGCCCGAACACGCGACACCTCTTTCGGCCAACGGCACGCTCGGCGCGCGGCTCGGCAAGTTGCGCGTCTGGACGTACGCATGGGGTGCGGGCACGACTCTCATCATGGCCAGCGACGGAGTGAGCGCATCGTGGGACATAGAGTCTTACCCCGGACTCCTCAAGCACAGCCCTCAGCTTCTGGCCGGAATCATCATGCGCGACTATGGCCGCGACACTGACGACGCGACCGTGCTTGTGGCAAGATAATGCTCAGTTTTCAGTTTTCGGTTTTCAGTTTTAAGCAAAGACAAGTTGCTTTTACTGAAAACCGAAAACTGAAAACTGAAAACTGTTTATGAAGGACATTGTTTCGACTCGTCTTGGAGATGTGTATGTTCGCCGCGAGGGCGACATTGTGAAGGTGCGCGAGCGTGTGCGGCGGTTGGCGCGCGAGATGGGCTTTGATTCGACGACGCAGATTAAGGTGACGACGGCTGTATCGGAAGTGACGCGCAACATTTATGAGTATGCGAAGTCTGGCGCAATTTCGCTGAGCCTCGCCGAGCGTGGGGCGGATTTCGGGTTGCAGGTCACGGCGCGAGACGATGGGCCGGGAATTGACGAGACGACGCTGCGCTCCATCATGCGCGGGGCTTATCAATCATCTTCGGGCCTGGGCGTCGGACTCTCAGGCACGCGAAAGCTGATGGACGAGTTTGACATTCAAACCAAACCGAATGAGGGCACACGCGTCACGCTCGTCAAGTGGATGCCGCGCGGTCTGGCCGATGATGTCAAGAGCCGTGTTGAGGAATTAAGGGCGCATCTGGGCGAGGATGTCGAAGACTCTGTGGTCGAAGAGCTTCAACAGCAGAACCGCGATTTCGTCAAGATTCTCAGCGAGCTTGAAGACAAGCGCGCGCAACTCGAAGAACTCAACCAGCAGCTTAACCAAAGCAATCACGAATTGAACGAAGCCAACTCCAAGCTGCGCGAGCTGGCCGAGATGAAGGAAGAGTTTCTCGCGCTGACGACGCATGATTTGCGTTCCCCCTTGACGGTCATCAGCGGTGTCATCAGCTTCTTCACTTCGGGCCGCTTAGGCGAACTTTCGCCCGAACAGAAGAACATGGTCACAATGATGGAGCGCAACACGCAGAATTTAATTGAGCTGGTCAACGATCTGCTGGATGCCTCCAAGCTCGAATCCGGGACGATGCGCCTGGATAAAACTTCGTTTGATTTGCGCGAGGTGATTAACGAGCTCCGCGAGACAATGTTGCTGCCGCTGGCCAAAGAGAAAGAGATCAAGCTGGTCGAAACAATTCCGGCGGATTTACCATTCATCGTGGCAGATCGCGCCAAGCTGCGCCGCATTCTCCTCAACCTGCTTTCCAACGCGCTCAAATTCACAGGCAAGAATGGGCGCGTCGAGATTAGCGTAGAGCGCGGGGACGAGAGAGTCCATATTTCAGTCTCAGACACGGGCGTCGGCATCGCCCCCGACGACGTAGATCGTCTCTTCGACAAATACGAGCAGACACGCAGCCGAGCCACGCGCGGCGAGAAAGGCACAGGCTTAGGCCTCTACATCACCAAGCAACTCGTCGAGCTTCACGGCAGCCAGATTACCGTCAACTCAGAACCGGGCAAAGGCTCAACCTTCTCTTTCACATTACCGATAAAACAGTGACAAGTGACAAGTGACGAGTGACAAGCGAAATGCTTTTAACTCGTCACTTGTCACTTGTCACTTGTCACTGTTCTTATATGCATTATCACTTAATCGGAATCTGCGGAACGGCAATGGCATCGCTCGCGGGAATGCTTCAGGCGCGCGGGCACAGGGTCACCGGCTCGGATGAAAATGTCTATCCGCCGATGTCTACGATGCTCGCCGGTTTAGGCATCCCCGTCATGCAGGGCTACGACGCGGCGCATCTTAATCCAGCGCCGGATTGCGTCATCGTGGGCAACGCCATTCCGCGCGGCAACCCGGAAGTCGAAGAGACGCTGAGCCGCAAGCTGCTTTATCGCTCGCAGGCCGAGACGGTCAAGGAAGAGTTCATCCGTGGCCGCCGCTCGCTCGTCGTCGCCGGAACGCACGGCAAGACGACGACGACGAGTATTGCAGCATGGGTCATGGAGCAGGGCGGGCTCGACCCGACTTTTCTGGTCGGCGGCGTGGTGCAGAATTTCGATGCCAGCTTTCGCGTGACAAAGAGCGATTATGTCATCATCGAAGGCGACGAATACGACACGGCCTACTTCGACAAAGGCCCGAAGTTCATGCACTACCTGCCGGAGTTGGCGATTGTCGGCAACATCGAGTTCGATCACGCGGACATCTACAAAGACCTCGACGCGGTGAAGACGGCTTTTCGCCGCTTGATGAATCTTGTGCCCGGCAATGGCCGCCTGATAGCCGGATGGGACAGCCCGGTCGTCCGCGAGGTGGTCGCGGAGATGGGACAGAAGCTCTACACACATCTCGAAACTTTCGGCACAACAGATGATGCGACGTGGCAGGCGCGCGAGATTGACTACTCAGGGGAGTTGGCGCGCTTTCATGTCTGGCGCGAAGGACGCGCGTGGGCTGAGTTTGAGACGCCGCTCATCGGCGATTTCAATATTCGCAACTGTCTCGCCGTGATCATCGCGGCAGACGCCTGGGGAATCGAGCGCGCAGCAATCAATGAGGCGCTTCGGACATTCAAGAGCGTGCGCCGCCGCATGCAGGTGCGTGGAGAGGAACGGGGCGTCACGGTGATTGACGACTTCGCTCATCACCCGACCGCCGTGCGCGAAACTCTCGCAGCGCTTCGTACCAAGTACAAAGACCGCCGCCTTGTCGCTGTCTTCGAGCCGCGCTCATGGTCTTCGCGCCTCGCAGTCTTTCAGGAAGATTACGCGCACGCTTTCCAGCCAGCGGATTACGTCGTCATCGCCAGCGTCTTCGATAGCGGCAAAGCAACTGAAAAAGGGCGCGTGCTTGATACCAACAAGCTGATTGAAGACATCAGCGCACAGGACAAACCGGCCTTTCAAATCGAAGGCGCAGATGACATCGTGCGCCATCTCACGCCACAACTGCGCGCGGGTGATGTTGTCGCCATCATGTCCAACGGCGGCTTCGGCGGCATCCACGACAAGCTGCTTGAGGCAATCCGGGAAAAGCTGTAGGCAATGGAAAGTGGTCAGTTGTCGGTGGTCAGTTAAAAGACAAAGGCAAGTTTTAAGTCCCGTCAGGGACGAAGAGAACGGTAACTTTCAACCGGCTTCTCAGCTTTAACTGACCACTGACCCCTGCTTTCGTTAGTTGAAACCATTGACTTTTTTTTTGGACAGGATTATTGTTCCGCCGTTCTCATACATGGTTGAATTCTCACGAGCAACCCTCCCTCGCTAACTCGCCGGAGACAGCCATAGCCTCGTTAGAGTGATTTTCTGAACGGATTCCTCGCAATCTCAACGCAGATTAACTCTCCGTTACAGAGTCATTGAAGCGTCGGCGCGAAACGCCGATCACCCGCATAGAGGAGTAAATCATGGCCACCAAATCAAAAGCGCCAACACCACCCAAAGAACCGGCAGCCTCGAAAACCAGGAAACTGTCAGAAATAGTCGGCGAGAGCATAGCGTTTGAGCCTCGCACGACCGAGACACCCGACATCGAGCTAGTGGGGAGAATCAGAAAATCCGATGATGGCGGGAATTTGATTCTGCTGATGCCCTCCGACACACCCGGAATCGAGCATGCGGTGGAGATTAAAGCCTCCGACGTAACCGAGCACCAGCAGATTTTTGAGGACACTTCGGGCGAGAGCAGCTTCAGCGTCAGACTATCGCCGAGCGCGACGGTCAAGATGGTGCTTCCGGCAGCAGCATTGCTGAGGCCGCCCAAGCAGTTCGACCCAAAGGCGTCAGACCCCAAGCAGTTTGACCCGAAGCAGTTTGATCCAAAAGCGTCGGATCCCAAGTTCGATCCAAAGCAGTTCGAGCCGAAGAGCTTCGACCCGAAACAGTTCGACCCGAAACAATTCGACCCGAAGATAAGCGATCCGAAGTTCGATCCGAAGCGCTTTGAGCCAAAGAGCTTCGACCCGAAGCAGCTAGAGCCAAAGGGTTTCGACCCGAAGCAGTTTGAACCGAAGAGCTTTGAACCGAAGAGCTTTGAGCCTAAGAGTTTCGAGCCGAAAGGATTTGAACCAAAGGGATTTGAGCCGAAGGGAGACCCCGGACCAGGGCCGCTTGAGCAGTTTGCACAGCAGGATGCGGGCGCGCTCGATGCGCCGCCTCCGCCCCCTAAACACGTCTTGGAGCCGAAAGGGTTCGACCCCAAAGCTGGCGATCCGAAGTTCGACCCGAAGCGTGACCCCAAGTATGACCCGAAGTACACTGACCCGAAATATGACCCCAAGCGGGCGGACCCGAAATTCGATCCCAAGCGCGATCCCAAGTATGATCCAAAGCATACGGACCCGAAGTTTACGGATCCGAAGCCTAACGATCCGAAGTACGATCCCAAGTATGACCCGAAGCACACCGATCCCAAGTACACGGATCCGAAATACGATCCCAAGCACTTCGATCCCAAGTACACGGATCCAAAGCATACTGATCCGAAGTTTACTGACCCCAAGCCCAATGATCCCAAGTACGACCCGAAGTATGATCCCAAGGGCTTCGAGGGTAAGGAGGCAGACCCGGGAACTGGGCCGCAGGGGCCTTTCATCCTGAGTACTGATTGGCCGTATTAAATACCTGGCGGATTCACGGAACACATGATTCTAATTTGCGCCAAGGAAGATGACGCACATACGGTCAAGGTCGCCTCTATTCTGAAGGGCCGATACTCGGAAGAGATTTTCATCTTCGACACTTCGGCCTTTCCGACCTCTGTATCTCTGACCGGCAGCTTCGGCAATGGAGCGATGGACTTGTTGCTGGCACAGGACGGTCGGCGCATCCATTTGCAGGACATTAAGAGCTTCTGGTGGCGACGGCCTCAGCCGATGGGAATAGACCCGCGCATAGAAGACCCGCAGGCGCGCAGCTTTGCGTTTCAGGAATGTGTCAGCGCTTTATACGGCATTCTGGAATGTTGTGACACCCTCTGGGTCAACGACATGCGGAGCGATACGGCAGCCGAATACAAAGCGCTCCAGCTCAAGGTAGCCAAAGAAGAAGGCTTCCACATTCCTGAGACG
The DNA here is from genome assembly GCA_963811065.1 of uncultured Acidobacteriota bacterium. GTDB lineage: Bacteria > Acidobacteriota > Blastocatellia > Pyrinomonadales > Pyrinomonadaceae > QHXM01. Next base: position 504,224 of record CAWEPR010000003.1, on the reverse strand, counting down.
TTAATCACAAACTCGCCGGAAGAGCTGTTGAAATTCTGGGAACAGCACAACCGCGAGGTGATTTACAAAGCCTTCAATCAACGCGCTCTGGTCTGGCGGCCCACGCGGGTGCTGCGAGAAGAAGACCTCGCCATGCTGCATACCTTGCGGCATGCGCCCGTGATTTTCCAGTCGCTCGTCGCGGGTATCCGGGACGTGCGCGTGACCGTCATCGGCGAGAGGATTTTCGCCACCGAGTTCGACATAGAGAATTTGGGCGATGTTGATTATCGAATGCGGATGATGGAGATTCCCTGCCGGACGCACAAGCTACCGCCTGAGTTGGAAACCAAGATTCTCTCGTTTATGTCGACGCTCGGGCTTGAGTTTGGCGGCGTTGACTTTCGAGTGACGCCGGATGGCGAGTACATCTTTTTTGAAGTCAACCCGGATGGAGAGTTCATGTACCTGGAGGATAGGACAGGCCAACCGCTTGCCGAGGCGATGGCAACCCATCTAAGCGCCGGCAAACGGTCACGTCCCAGACGAAAGCCTGTCCGTTAGCAAGTAAGAATTGGAGGTTCGGCATGACCAGAGTTTTGCTAGTCAACATGCCATTCGCCGCGCTCGACACGCCGTCGCTCGCCTTAGGGCTGTTCAAGAGTCGGCTGCGGCAGGACGGGATTCCCTGTGACGTTCAAAATTTGAATTTCACCTTTGCGGAGATCGTCGGTCAGGAGAACTACGAGTTCATGCTGCGCTTGTCCGGTATTCTCGCAGGCGAGCAACTGTTTGCGAGAGCCGTCTTCGGAGATGCGCTGCCGCCCGACGAGGAATACTACCGCGAAGCGCTTTCGTCTAACTCTGCCAGCCCCGAGACGGTTGCGCGGCTGGAGCAGCTCAGAAGTTCCGTCACGACCTTCCTACAATATTGTCTGGACACCACGCCATGGCAGAGTTACGACATCATCGGCTTCACTTCCCTGTTCGAGCAGAATCTGGCGAGTCTGGCGATGGCGCGTCTCATCAAAGAGCGGTATCCCGAAAAGATTATTGTCTTCGGCGGCGCAAACTGCGAAGACATCATGGGTGTCACGCTTCATCGCTGTTTCCCCTTCGTTGATTTTGTTTGTGCGGGCGAGGCTGATGATTCCTTCCCGGAACTCGTCAAGCGCCTCAAATACCATCATCCGGTGAAGGGGCTGCCGGGGCTGGTTTACAGGGAGAATGGAAAGTCAGTCTACGCAGGGCCAGCCCGTGTTATTGAAGACCTTGATGTCCTGCCCGTTCCCGACTACGACGACTACTTCGACCGTCTCCGGGTCAGCCCGTTACGCAATGGGATCGGGCCGTCCATACTCGTCGAAAGCGCCAGAGGTTGTTGGTGGGGGGAGAAATCGCACTGCACTTTTTGCGGGTTGAACGGTCTAACGATGGCCTTCCGCACTAAAACGGTTGACCGCACCATCGAAGAGATTGCAGGCTTGATGGAACGCTACCCGGCTCGCATCGTTCGTTTCGTAGACAACATCCTCGCTCCGAGCTATTTCAGAGACTTGCTGCCGGAGATTGCCCGGCAGGGGTTGAAAGCCAACTACATCTGCGAAGTGAAATCCAATCTGAAGAAAAATCAGATCAAGGTGCTGGCCGAAGCCGGGGTGACGGTGCAGGCCGGAATCGAGAATCTCAGCACACACGTGCTGGACCTCATGGCCAAGGGCAGCAATGCCCTGATGAACATTCAGACGCTCAAATGGTGCAAGCAATACGGGGTGCTGGCTGACTGGAATCTGATCTACGGCTTCCCCGGCGAAGTCGCGGAAGATTACGGGAAGAATCTGGATTTAGTGAAGATGATAACGCATCTTGATCCACCGGCTGGCTGCGGCCCGATTCGATTGGATCGTTTCAGCCCCAACTTCAACCGTGCCGGAGAGAAGGGACTAACCAACGTCAGACCGTTCAAGTTCTATAAGTACTGCTACGCTTTCGACGACCGCACACTGTCGAACTTGATCTACTATTTTGATTTCGACTACAAAGAGGAGATTGATGACGGCGGTTACGTGCCTGCTTTGGAAGAGACGGTCATCCGCTGGAAAAACGTCAGGGACAGCCTCTACGTTGAGCGGCTGAACAACGATCTGGTCATCCGCGATAGCCGCGTGGTCGCCACCTACCCTGAGTTGAGCGTCAAAGGAATAGCGGCGCGGATTTATGAGTATTGCGATAAGGCGCAAACTCTCGCTCGGATAGTGGAGGTGATGAAGGAGACGGGCGAGGAGGATGTGACAGAGGAGCAGGTCACCCGCATTCTGGACGATTTCATCAATAGGAAATTGATGGTGCAGGAAGGCAATAGATACCTCAGCCTGGGCGTGATGACCTACACGACCGACTTCGAGCGGCAGGAAAGCGAGCGCGCCGAAGCGAGGGCTAACAGGACAATCGAAGCCTTACCCCAGTTGGTACAGCTTCAACCGATGATGGCGCGCTAAACCGAATAGCTATAATTTCAAAGCCCTGCGCTCATAGCCACACTTTCACAAAACAATCGTAACTTTGGCGAAGCCTGCGGAGAGTAAAGGTTGCTGATGAGAAAGGCGACCGGAGGCCGAGGCGCGTTGAAGGAAGTTTCGCTGTTCGAGGAAGCTCTTAAAATTGCCAGGACGGCCCAGGCGGAAGACCTGGGAACGATTCCGATTATCTCGCGCCGCGATTTCGAAGAGCGCCCGACGTTCCTCTTCCGCGCGAAAGTTCCCTGCCTTGAATACATCAGCCTGATGATCGAAAACGCGCTGCTCTTGAGGACGAACCGGACGGGGAGAGTTTACGTCGGCTTTGAGAAACTCTCGCGGATGGAGCCGGTCGCCGAGCGTTACCTCAGGATCGCAGACATCTCCGAGCGGGTTTACGTTTTCGGCGAAGCCGACTGGAAGCCCCCGCGCCACCCGAACATTAAGCTGATAAAATTACGCGGCGACCAGAAGCTCGCGCGCGAATGGTTTGTGATTGTTGACTCTTCGACACAGCACGCGGCTTTAATCGGCGTGGACGAAGATGGATTCGGCGTGCCTGTGCTGGAAGAGCGCAACTTTCGCGCCTTCAAATCAAGCGACCCTGCGATTGTCACACGGTTGGCGGCGATGGCCGATGGTTTAATTGATTCCTCTGCGGCGGCTTGAAAAGGGATTTCTATTTCGCGGGCGCGGGTTGCGTCTCTTCCCCGTCCGGCAACTCTATGAGCAGGGCTTCTGACTTTTTCGCCGCCTTCAACACGCCATCAAGACCACCGGGCACGGTTTCGACTTTCGCCGAAAGAACCTTGCGGATGCGTTTCGGCAAAAGACGCGGTGCTAAGCCCGCGATTGCTTCCGCCAGTTGAACCACGTCCCCTCCCCCGCGCCAGTGCTCACGAACGACCCGGTCATCCGTTCGACTGACGAGCCGCAACAGCGTCAGCGAAATCAGATAGCCGTCGTCAATCTGCCCGACGAACGGCAATATGTCTGGAATAAAATCCAGCGGCATCAAGGCATAGATGATGGCTCCGGCAAAGAGCGCCTTCTCCGTCGCGGGCACTCGCCCGTCCATCAGCAGACGCCCGCACAGCGCAACCATGTTCGGCAGGAACATCAACAGATTCTTCATCCGACGTTTTGCTTCGAGTCGCGCCATTTTCTTTATTTTCCTCTGGCCTTTTAATGAAAGTATTTGAGTGGTTCTACGCTTACGAACCGTTTGGAGTCAAGTGACCCAATGTTCAGTTTACTGCTTTATGCTTATTAGTTAATGTTTTGTATAATCTTTGCTATGAATAAACGTGCTAAAAAACGAATGAAGGAAGCTATCAAGAAGGACATCGCTGAGCGGTCAGAGAACCGTAAGGAACAGGGACCTTCTTCTCCTACAAAGAAACTGCCGGAGAGTCGAGGTTTTATAGTGAGGCCGGATAAGAAGCGAGGTTAGTCTTTGAGAAGTTTTTTTGAGTTATCTGCATCCATCGAAATCCCGCTGAACTTTGCTTCAAGCCTTGCCATCTCTTAATTTTCTCTTTTCGGCGATTAAATTTAACGTGACAGGCTACGAAGCCGTTTGAGCTCATTGATCCTTTTCTCAATTGCAGGTCTTTCTGAAGGTTTAAGGATAAAGCACTCCTTAAAGTCCTGTTCTGCTTCTGCATCTCTATTGAGAAACAGCAGGAGCTCTCCTCTCAACTCGTGAGCGGGGAAGGAGTGAGGGTCGAGTTCAATGAGCTTGTTGTAATCGGCAAGCGCTCCTCTATAATCGCGTCGGCTACTCCGCACTATGCCACGATGAAAGTAAGCACCTGGATGAGTAGGATCAATTTCAATACTAGTATTGTAATCCTCCATCTCTCCGATGTAATCGCGTATCGCTTTTCGGGCACGACCACGACCTAAATGAGCGTTGATAGATTTCGGATTGATCTCAATTGCTTCGGTGTAATCGGCGATGGCTCTGTAAAAGTCTCCCGTGGTTATATACATGAGACCGCGTTGACAATAAGCCTCTTCCAATTGAGGGCGGAGCTCAATCGCTCTATTGAGGTCGGCAATAGCGTCATCATATTTACGCCAGACCTCGCCAACGAGTATCGCCCGCTTGTGGTAAGTCCTCGCCAGCCGCTCGGCCTGAGTTCCGCCAGGCCCGGCGGTCGCCAAGCCAGCCTCATCAATTTCTATGGCCTTCGTAAAATTTAAGATTGCTCCGTCATAGTCTGCCTTCTTCTGCCAAAGGGCAGTGCCACGCTCAATATATTCGTCAGGCGATGAAAGTGGTGGGTTAGTGGCTAAGGTTTTAGCGCCCTGAGCAAAGCAGTTGCCAACGCAGCTTATCAATAAAACCAGAAGTAAAGAGTATCGCGTGAGGTGTCTCATGCCAGTATCACTCCTTAGTTATCAGTAGCCAGCAATCAGTATTGAGCACCTGAGAGAGAGGAGTCAATAGCTTGTTCTCTCGTTTCATGTCAGTTAGACTCCGCAAACAGATGAAACGCTCTACCCGAAACTGACCACTGAACACTGGCTACTGACCACTGCTTTTATGATTCTCGAACGCTTGCGCCAACGCGCCGCAGCCGATTTACAACATATCGTTCTGCCCGAAGGCGACGACCCGCGCACCGTTGTGGCCGCAGCCCTTTGCGCGCAGCAACAAATCGCGCGCATCACACTGCTCGGCAATGAAGAGAAGATTCGCAGCGCAGCGCAAGCAGCGGGAGCAAACCTCGGCGGCGTCGAAGTGATAGACCATCGCAAGGCTTCCGACTTCGAGAAGATGGCGGACTTCTATCACGAGTTGCGCAAGGCCAAAGGCGTGATGCCGGACGAGGCGCGCATCGCCCTTGCCGACCCGCTTTATTACGGCAACTTGATGGTCAGAATGGGACGCGCCGATGGCTCTGTCGCGGGCGCTACCAATACGACCGCGCACACGGTTCGCGTCGCGCTTCACTGCATCGGCGTGCGCGCAGGCTTCAAGCTCGTCTCCAGTTTCTTCGTGATGGCGCTCAAGGATGAAAAGTTCGGGCATGATGGCGCATTAATCTACGCGGACTGCGGCGTCGTCATAGAACCTTCAGCGGCTGAACTGGCGGAGATTGCCATCGCTTCCGCCGACTCATGCCGCGCGCTGCTCGACACCGTCCCGCGCGTGGCGATGCTTTCGTTCTCAACCAAAGGCAGCGCCAAGCACAAGCTCATAGACAAGGTGGTCGAAGCGACCAGGACCGTTCGCGCGCGCGCGCCCGAGTTGGAGGTAGACGGCGAATTGCAGGCCGATGCAGCTTTGCTCCAATCAGTCGCGCAGTCGAAAGCTCCCGGCTCAACCGTCGCAGGCCGCGCCAACGTGCTCATCTTCCCGGACCTGCAAGCTGGCAATATCGCCTACAAGCTCACGGAACGTCTGGCGGGCGCAACTGCCATCGGCCCCATCCTGCAAGGCTTGGACAAACCCGCCAACGATCTGTCGCGCGGCTGCAAAGCAGAGGACATTGTTGACGCGGTTGCGATTACAGCCGTGCAGGCGCAGGCGCGCAAAACCTAGCTGAGAATAAATTCCCCTGCGGGCAACTCATCGAATGCTCCGGCAGCATCAAATGTGAGCCGATCACAAAGTTATAGGCTTTCCAGTGGAGGTTCACACATGGCTTTACGCCGTCTATTTATACTTCTCATCGTATTAGCATTTATCACCGCGCCCCGCCTGCAAGCCCAGGAGACACGTCCCAGCCCTTCGCCTTCAACACAAGAATCGCCGCGCGAAGATCAAGAGCCGCTCAAAGTCTTTACGGAAGAGGTGCGACTGCCCATCGTGGCGTTCGACGATTACGGCTACTTCGACCCGACGCTTGAGCTTGGCGATGTGCTCGTCATCGAAGACGGCGTGCAGCAGCAGGTCAGGAGCATTCGCCACATTCCGGCGAGCGTTCTTTTCGTGCTGGACGTTGATAACCAGATCACGGTCGGTAAAAGGACTGAGACCACGCGCGCCGTCACAAATCGCCTCGTCTCGCACTTGCGCAAGGGTGACGAAGTGGCGCTGCTTCAGTTCGGGACGGGCGTGCAGGTCTTGCAGAACTGGACAACGGATAGAGAGCTTCTTCCGGCGATTCTCAAAACCAAGCTCTACGGGGGCAAGCGCGGGCGGCTTTCAGAGGCACTCATCGCTGCGTCGGGGATGTTGAAGGACAAGCCCGCGGGCAGCCGCCACGTAATCTTGATTACGGATGGGATAGAGACGCCCGGAGGCCGTGTGGCTTACGCGGATGCGGTCAAGCAGTTGATTGCGGCGCAGGCCACCGTTCACGTCATCAGCTACACACAGCTTGTCCGCGATGCCATCGCCCAAAGATACAAGAAAGGAATCGTTTCGGGCGGTGACGGCAAGCAGGGGAATCAAACTGTGGGAGCGATGGACCCGACCATGTCTGACGGCAGTATAAATCGCACTCCTTCTTTCAAGCTGATGACGATTGACACCGATCGAGCCATGCGGCGCTGGTATAAAAAGTATGCGGAAGGGACGAAGTCCAACGAGCAGCGATTGGTCTCGCTGGCGGAAGAAACGGGCGGACAACTCTTGCTGCCGGAGACTACGGAAGATTTTCTGAAACAGGCCGACGTGGTGGCGCGCGACATCGGCGCGCAGTATGTCGTCACCTACACACCGATGCGCCCCCTCGCCTCAGCCAAAGCTGGCGAGTATCGCAAGATAGAAGTCGCCCCCCGCAGAACCGGAGTTCGGCTCAGAACTCGTCGCGGCTATATAGCTAAGACGGAAGAAGTAAAAAGGGAGAAGTAAAAAGCCCCGGAGGGGCGGAATAACAGTAGCCCATGACGTAAGTCATGGGGATAGGCACGAGTTAGAATTCCAAGCCCCGGAGGGGCGGCATAATATGCCGCCCCTCCGGGGCTTAAATAATTGATGGCTGCCGTGAACCCAGCACTGACGTGCTGGGCTATTGTTATTCCGCCCCTCCGGGGCTTTTGCATTTTACCTTCTTACGACACAAGAGCAACTAAGTCAGATTCTGCCACGCTGATGATTTGATGTTGCGTTGAAGTTCTTTCCTCTTTCTTGATTATGGAGAGACGGCGCAACGCTTCCCAGTCTTCAGGCGGAACGCGATGGAAAGCGGCGACGACCTGCGGGTCAAACTGGCGGCCTGACCATGTGTCCAGTTCCGCTGCCGCCGCTTCATAAGAACGCCCCCGGCGATACACGCGATCAGAGATAATCGCGTCGAAGGCGTCGGCGACCGAGAAGATGCGCGCGTTGAGGTCAATCTCACAGCCTTTTAGTCCGAGCGGATAGCCCGATCCGTCCCAACGCTCGTGATGCTGGGCGACGACCCGCGCCGCTCCTTCCAGAAACTCTATCTCGCGGAGTATTGCTTGCCCGTGCAGCGGATGCTCGCGCATCTTCGCCCACTCTGCTTCGTCGAGCTTCGCGGGTTTTCTGAGAATTGCATCCGGCACACCGATCTTCCCTATGTCGTGCAGCAGCGAGCCGAACTCCAGAGCTGTCATCTGCGCTTTATCCAACCCAAGTTCGCGCCCCAGCCGCAGGCTGAAGGTGACCACGCGCTCCGAGTGCCCGTGCGTTTCCGCGTCTCTCGTTTCAAGCGCGGCGGTCAGCGCCTTGAGCGTCGAACGATACGCGTCTTCGAGCGAGAGCAGGGCTTGATCAAGTTCAACGGTGCGCTGTTCGACCAACTCTTCGAGATGATTTTCGTAGCGGCGCTTGGCCTCGCGCAGTTCGTGATGCTCAAGAGCGCGCTTGACGGCGGCTTCAACCTGGCGCAAATCAAACGGCTTCATGATGTAATCGAACGCGCCCAGGCGCAGAGCTTCGATGGCGCTCTCGATGGTCTGCATGCCGCTAATCATCAGGACGACAGTTTCAGGCGCGATGGAGACGACATGCGGAATCATCTCAAGCCCGCTCATCCCGCTCATTGTGATGTCGCTGATAACGAGATCGAATCTGTCTGTTGAGAGCAGTTCAAGCGTCTCTTCAGCCGAAGAGCGGGACGCGCAAGTGTAATCGGAACTCAGGAGGTCACACAGGATTTCCCTGATTTCCGGCTCGTCGTCAACGATCAGCACACGCGCACGACCGCCGCCGCACCTTGCTTCAAGCATAAGTTGAATCCACCTATTTTTAAGTGATACGAGAGGTCGCCTGCGAAAAAGCTGCCTCTCAAACAGTAAGGGTAAAAACTCTGGGAGAGTGGGGCCGGATGATTTATGAACTCAAGCGCCCAGTGAGGGGCACAACTCATTCTACAATTATCCCGCTTTCGTTGGCAATCAAGAATTTTTATTCTCTTGATTGGGAGGATTCGAGAGGAATATTCACCACAGAGACAGAGAGAATACGGAGGATGCACGGAGGCTAGACGCAACTCTCTGTGCCCCCTCTGTGCTCTCTGTGTGCTCTCTGTGTCTCTGTGGTGAGGAAACTAACCCTTCATCCAATCCAACGACAGTTGACGAGCGTGCGGCTGCCTACTATGATGGCCTGACGATGTGCCGGAGTGGCGGAATGGCAGACGCGACGGACTCAAAATCCGTTGTCCGCAAGGGCGTGTGGGTTCAAGTCCCTCCTCCGGTATTCAAAACTCAGGTAAAATCACCAGCCATAGGCAAAATGGCTCCTTCACTTTGATCTTTTCTTCTTAGAACTTACGCGTTAGTTAATGAAGGCAATCATCAATTCTGCTTTCCTCGCTCGACCAATCAATTCTTGACGGATTTTGAAGGAGGTTCCCCACCATGTTCGCACAAAAGGCGTTACGCAGGGCGCTCATTCTCACCATCGTTCTCGCGGCTGGCTTTTCTTCGCAGGTTTTCGCCCAGCAAAAGAAAGGCGCAGCCCCCGTACCGACGGGGAAACCCGTGGCGTGGCGCGACCCCGGCGACATCGCCGCGCTCAATCTGCTTTACGGCCCAGGCTCAGAGCAGATGGCTCCCCAGGCCCCGTTCACCTTCATCTCGGAGAGCAAGTTGGGCGCCTCCCCTAAATTTAAGGTCAAGGACGCACGCGGCGTTACCTGGTCAGTGAAGATGGGGCCAGAGGCGCAGGCCGAAACCGTCTCCACCCGCCTGGTATGGGCGATGGGCTACTTCGCCGACGAGGCTTACCACTTCGACCGCGTCGAAATCCAGAACCTGCCCCGTCTGGCGCGCGGAGGGGAATTCCAGAATGGCAAGACCGTGCGCGACGTACGGATGGAGCCGAGGCGCACGGACGTTAAACGCGGCGCGATTTGGGATTGGCTGGAAAATCCGTTCGTCGGGCAGCGTGAGTTCAACGGCCTGAAAGTCTTGATGGTGCTCGTCGCCAATTACGACACACGGCTCGACAACAACCAGATTTACTATGGCAAGCATCCCGAGACCGGCGAGATGGAAGCACGCTATGTCGTCACGGACATCGGCGCGACGCTCGGCAAGGTGGGTGGCCTTGGCGGCAAGCGTTCGAAGAACGTGCTGGAAGACTTTCGCTCAAGCAAGTTCATCGAGAGCGTCGAAGGCGGCATGGTCAACTTCGACTACCACACGAAGCCAAAGGGCGCGGGCGGTTTCGCCTCGATGTTCAACCCCGGCTACGGCAAGCGTCAGGCCAACAAGGAAAAGGCCATGCGCAGTCTCCCCTTAGAGGATGTGCGCTGGATCGGCGCGCGTCTCGCGCTCCTGAGCGACGAGCAGCTACGCGATGCCTTCCGCGCAGCCCACTACGACAACGCCACGATGGAAGGCTACGTCTCGATCTTGCGCGAGCGCATTAAACGGCTCACGCAACTGCCGTCGTCAACGCCAGTCGCAACGGGTCAGAAGTAAGGAAAGTAAAGGAACCGCTAAATGACTAAAGAGAGCAACCCGGCGAGTGTGCGAAGTCGCCTGTGGCTCGTCGCCCTGGCCGCCATGCTTGCGCTCGCGAGTTTGGCGGCTTCGGTCACGCAGACGAAGACGTCCACGGGCGTCATCGAAAACTTCGGCAAGGTGAACGAAAATTATTATCGCGGCTCGCAGCCCGACGCCAATGGTTTCGCGGAACTGAAGCGGCTCGGCGTCAAGACGGTGATAGATTTACGCAAGGACAGTGTGCCACAAGCGCCGGAATTGGCGCGCTCGGCTGGGATGCAGTATTTCAACATCCCCCTGAAGGCCAGCCGCCCGGCAACGGAAGAACAGACCGAATACTTTCTGAAACTGGTCAACGATCCCAACAACTGGCCCGTCTACGTTCACTGCAAGGGTGGGCGACACCGCACGGGCGCGCTGACGGGAATCTACCGGATCACGCATGACGGCTGGACGGCTGACCAGGTGTACAAGGAAATGAAGGAGTACGACTTTGAACACGGCTTCTTCGGCGGCCCGACAGCGCAGAAGAAGTTTGTCTACTCGTTCTACGAGCGCCACAGCAGCAGCAACACCGGGGGAGGCCGAAAATAAAACGCGACGGTTGCTGACTTGAGTTGCATGTAAAAGAAGATGCCCCGCCAACGATGTTTCGGTCGGCGGGGCATCTTGTTTCGTTTACAGGTGACTACTTTTCCAGCCTGTTCTTAGTAGCGTTTTGCAGAACGACGACGCTTACGAATGCCATACGTGTAGACCGCCGCGCCGCCGCCGCCGATGAGCGCCCCAATCGCTGCGCCTTTCTTACCTCCGGCAATTCCGCCTATCGCTGCGCCGCCAACCGCGCCGCCAGCCGTCGTTATTTTATCCCGATGCTTCTGCCAGAAACTGCGACCGTGCTTGTGACCATCGCCCACACAAGCGCGGTGTGTATGCGTGGTGTTGCCATGTCTGTGCCTGTAGTTGCCGCATTGCGCCTGCGCCGTCATTGGCACGATGACGACGAGCAGTGTTAACACAACGAGACCTGCGAGAAACCTCTTCATCTTGCACACTCCCTTTCAAGTTACTGTATTCACGGGAGAGTTGATTGTGAATTTGAGTTAAGTATAGAGTTAAATGAAAAAGAATGAAAGCCAATCAAACGGCCACAGGCGCTGCGATGTGAGGATGCGACTGGTAATTCACGAGTTCAAAGTCCTCAAAATTATAATCAAATATGGAGTCCGGTTTTCGCTTGATTGAGAGTTGGGGCAAAGCGAATGGTTCGCGCGCGAGTTGCAGTTTGACCTGCTCCATGTGATTTGAGTAGATGTGGCAATCACCACCCGTCCAAATAAAATCGCCCACCTCAAGGCCGCACTGCTGGGCGATCATCGCGGTCAGCAGCGAATAGCTGGTGATGTTATAAGGCACGCCGAGGAAACTGTCCGCCGATCTCTGGTACATCTGGCATGAGAGCCTTCCTTCAGCCACGTAGAACTGAAAAAGCAGGTGACAGGGAGCCAGAGCCATCTGTTCTAATTCGCCCACGTTCCACGCCGAGACAATCAGGCGGCGGGAATCCGGATTGATTTTGATCTGCTTAATCACCTGGCTGAGCTGATCTATCACACGCCCTTCGGTTGTCTCCCAACGTCTCCACTGTTTGCCGTAGACAGGCCCAAGGTCGCCTTCCTCGTCGGCCCATTCATTCCAGATGCTGACGCCGTTATCCTTCAGATACTTGATATTCGTTTCGCCGCTGATGAACCACAAAAGTTCGTGAATGATCGAGCGCAGGTGTAGCTTCTTGGTGGTGACTACGGGGAAGCCTTCGCTTAAGTTGAAGCGCATCTGATAGCCGAAGATGCTGATGGTTCCCGTCCCCGTCCGGTCCTTTTTCTCGACGCCGTTATCAAGAATATATCTTAGATAATCCAGATACTGTTTCATTCTTTATAGTCTCTACTGCCGAAGCTCGATTGGTAAAAGCGCTGCGGCGATGTTATATAGAACTTACGCAATAAAGAAAAGTTTCCGTCGGAAGCGGAGATTTAGCAAGCGCCGGGGAAAGGCGTGCGCGTGACGCTAGCCGCGTCCGCTCGCGAGAATCAAGATGAGTTGGCCCATCGGAATACAAGTTGATCAACAGGCACCGGACTTCACCTTGAAAGATGAGCAGGGCGAAGACTGGCGTCTTTCTGAAAAGCGCGGCCAGGTGGTTGTGATGCTCTTTTATCCGGGCGACGAGACACCCGTTTGCACCAGACAGATGTGCTCTGTGCGCGACCGCTGGAGCGATTACACGCAGACAGGCGCGGAGGTCGTCGGCATCTCGACCGACACGGTGGAATCGCATCGTAAGTTTAGCGCGCACCACGAGCTTCCCTTTCGCCTGCTGGCTGACCCTGAAGGCAAGGTGACGAGCCTTTACGGGGTGCGCTCATGGATACCGGGGCGCTCGGCCCGCGCCGTCATCGTGATAGACGCGCAAGGCATCGTGCGCCATCGTCAGGTTCAACCGCTTTCGCTTTTTCGCCCGAAAGATAATCAGGTCATAGAGGCGATTCGGACGGCGCAATCCGACAGCGCAACGAGCGCGAGCGGGGCAGCGTTGTAGTTTCATCAAAGGAGATTTTCTATGTCAGACAAGATCAAGTGCGCGCGTTGCGGGCAGAAGCGGCCTGCGATTGGCTACGCGCCTATCCCGACGGAATTAGGACAAAAAATCGGCGCGGAATGCTGCCAGCCTTGCTGGGCCGAGTGGCTGCAAAAGCAGTCGCAGATTATCAACCACTACGGCCTTGATCTTTCCAACCCGGACACGCACGGCTTTCTCTTAGACAACATGAAGGGTTTCTTCTACGGCGGCTCAAGCGACCTCGCGCAGATAGACACGTCGAAGGAAGGCAGCGTCAAGTGGGATAACTAAAAATGCAAAATTAAAAATGTAAAATGCAAAATTGAAATGGAGAACCACTTTTTATTTAATGCGGTTTCAGCCTACCTTTTTCATTTTTAATTTTGCATTTTTCCTTCTTTAATTCCTTCTTCTCTCATTTCTCGCATCAGAAAATAGTTGAGCGCGGTTCGGATGACGGCGATTGCGCCGAGTTTGCCGATTTGATCCCAGCTTGGCGCAATGGCTGTTGAGAGGATGTCTGCGCCGAGTTGGAATTCGAGCGCGAGCGCCAGAAAGCGCGCCAGCGTGAGCCGCACACGATTGAAGTTTTCGAGTTGCGGCGGCACGAGCGCGCGCACGAATTGATACCCGGCGGCAACGATGCCAAGTCCGATTATCAACGCGCCCGTCGTTTCCACGATCAGCCGCAGCCATTGCACGGCATTGACGATTGAGCCTTCGATAGCTCCTTCGTGCGGGGCTTGAATGAAATTGTTGGCGCTCTCCAGCAAGAAACCAAGCATGATGCGCCTAGCTTAGAAGAGTCTCTAATTTAACGCCAGAGAAAAAGAGAACGCAGAGAGCGTTGACGAGGGAGTGGGATAGCTGAACTTAAGCCTCTGGACTCTCTCGTCAAACTCTCTGCGCCTCTGAAATCAGATGAATCGCTAAGGTGTCAGTGGGTTGAATGCGAGGCGGTGGTGGTCTTCGCGCGCTTCACAGGTCTCCTGGCGACGCGCCTTTTATTCTTAGACTTACTCTTGCTCACTGTCGTTGAGCCGCCCGCGCCGTTGCCAGCGCCGTTTAAGGCAACCTTGGTCGGAGACGCGCCAGCGCCGTTGGCAAAGACTACGCCGGATGCGCCCAGGGAAAGGGCAAGGGATAAGGAAACGACTTTGACTGCCTTCAGGAATGTGGATTTCATCGAAAAGCTCCTTCGTTAATGTTAAGGGGAAACGTAAAGGTCTAAAATCACAGCAAATTCGGGGATGAACATTGCGCCAGCCTCTGCGTGCAGGCCGTCTGCGAATGGCTCGCGCAAGGTGTGGACGCGGCCACCGGCTCGGGTGCGGGCTTCCAGAATCGTCACGTCATGCCCCGCCTGGCTGAGTTTATAAGCGGCGGACAGCCCCGCGAGCCCTGCTCCGAGGATGACGACGCTTTTGCGGCGCGGGCGCACCTGTTCCGGCGGCGCGACTGCCGCCCGTGTTTTTCGCCTGTAGGCATCGAGCGCGGCAATTCCCAGCACGCTCTGCTTCAAAAATTCTCTGCGTCTCATCTTTCGCTTAGCAATCCGTTCAAAAAGAGTCTGGATAATACTTGCGCTCGCCCTTAAAACTAAGTTATCATCCGCCATCCTAAGGGAATGTCTCTTCTGGATTCAACGCTTTTCCTATCTTTGCTCGCACCAGACGAGATTTAGTTAGCAAGCAATCATTTGACTCAGGGCAACCGTTTCGCTAGTTCTGGCCGGACAAGTGATGACGTTCCACAACTTTTTATCGGCTCAATAACAGGAGAACATTCAATGAAGATGAAACTGGCGGCGCTTCTTGCGGTAATCGTCCTCGGCCTTGCAGGCTGCGGCGGAGCCGATAACACCAGCAACTCGACGAACGCCTCGAACGCGAATAAGGCGGCCAACACCACCTCTTCAACTACTGCGCCGAAGGCCGATGAGAACATGGTCAAGGCTCAGGCCAACGCGACGGATGAAGTGGGCGGCACAAAAGAAGGCTGCAAATGTTCAGCAGCCGGAATGAAGTGCGCGACCAAACCCGGCGAGAAGGGCTGCTGCGGCGGCAAAGACGGCGCTTGCTCAACAATGGTTGACGGCAAATCCTCCTGCTGCGCGGGCAAAGGCGGCGACGGCGAATCATGCTGCTCGGCTTCAGGCAAGATGGCGATGGACGACAAGAACGCCTGCGCCCCTGCGGAGAAACCCGCTGCTGCTCCGGCTGGCAAGAAGTCCTGAAGGTCTTCTAGCTCGCTAAGAGCCGACAACTTTCATATCAATTACGATGGGCGACCCCGGCCATGCGCCGAGGTCGCCCGTTTTTCTTGCGTCACGTCAAACAACTGATTTAAGATACGACCGCTTTCGAGTCCCCTGATTAAATCTTCATAATCCCTGCACCGGGCAAGCCTCCCCAAGAGTGGCCGCCTGCTCGGTCTCGGCTTGCTATGAAGCATTTAACCTTTGTCCAACGAACTGGCGCAAATTTCCAGGGAAGGAACTACAACTATGAAGAGAATGACAGCCCTCGTCGCAGGCTTAACGCTCGCTCTGCTCACGTTCGGATGCGGCGGCGACGCGACCGACAATAAGGCCAACTCCAATACGACCGTCATCAATACTACCCGGAACACCACCCCTGTGATGAACTCTAATTCCGAATCGAACACCAACCGGGGCGCGTACAACGCCAACATCAGCCAGGAAGAGTACGATAAAGAAAAAGAGAGTTTCGGGAAGAAGGCCAAAGACCTGGGCGACAAGGTCGGCGCTGGTTTGACCGACGGCTGGTTCTGGGTGAAGGCGCGCGCCGCGCTCCTGGCTGCCGACGATCTGGAAGAATCCGGCATCAACGTTGATGTCAACAACGGCATGATCACCCTTCGCGGCACGGTTCCCAATCAGGAGCAGGTGAAGAAGGCGGACGCAGCCGTGAAAGGTCTCAGCGGCATCAAGGGCGTTCAGAACCAACTCAAAGTAGGAACTGGCGGAACCTCGAACGTTAATAACGCGAAAAAGTAGTCAGTAACTGTCACGCCTGTTTAGCAGGTCAAAGTCTGAGTTTTCCCAAAGAAGGGGCGAGAGGTTTTCAAGCCTTCGCCCCTTTAATGCTTGTAAGCTGTGCGACAAACTAAAATGTCTATGCTAAATCGTCACCTGCGAATTATCTGCGCGCTTGCTGTCGTCCTCTTCATCCTTATCACCGGCTTTTCGCCTGCGGTTCGTGCGCAGCGCAACGCCATAGAGACTTACGCCATCACGGGCGCGCGGATCGTTCCCGTCTCCGGCGCTGTCATCGAGCGCGGCACAGTCGTTATCCGCAACGGTTTGATTGCGGCTGTCGGCGCTGAGGTCCTGGCCCCCGCGGATGCGCGCGTGATTGACGGCACGGGACTGACAATCTATCCGGGACTGATTGACGCCAATACAACACTCGGCATCCCGCAACCATCAGCCTCACCCGCTGCGGGAGAAAGACGCGGCAGCGGGGCGGCGGCGACTCCTGCTGCGCCTCAGCTGGCGGCGGCGGCCTTTTCGCCAAACGTGACACAGCCCCCCGGCCTTCAACCCGAAACGCTTGCGGTTGATTTAATCCAGCCCGGCGGCGAGCAGATCGAAGCGGCGAGAAACGCAGGTATCACGGCTGCGCTCGTCGCACCGCGCGAAGGTATCTTCATCGGCCAATCTGCTTTCATCAACCTTGCCGGTGAAACCTCTGAGCAGATGATCGTGCGTGCGCCAGTCGCCTTGCACATCGGCTTCACACCGCTTCGCGGCGGCGGATACCCGGCCAGCCTGATGGGCGTCTTCTCTACGCTCAGGCAGATGCTGCTCGATGCCGCGCGCCTGCGCGAAGCCAACCAGATTTACGCGCGCAACCCGCGCGGCCTTCGTCGCCCGGAGCAGGACAAATCCTTGCTCGCACTTCAGCCCGTGCTGGCGCGCGAGATGCCGGTCGTCATGCACGTCAACACGGAGCGCGAAATCGTTCGCGCCCTTGACCTCGCCGAAGAGTTCAAGCTGCGAATTATTATCAGTGGGGGCACAGAGAGTTGGAAAGTAGCGAATCGCTTGCGCGATGTGCCCGTGCTGCTTTCGCTCAACTTTCCGAAGCGCACGACCGCGCAAGTGGCGGAGGCCGACCCGGACCCGTTGCGCGTTCTGCGTGAGCGCGTTGACGCGCCGAAGACCGCCGGGCGTTTAGCCGCCGCGCGTGTCCGCTTCGCCTTTCAATCCGGTGCGATGACGAGCATGACGGACTATCTAGCTAACGCTGCGAAGGCAATTGAAGGTGGTCTCGCGCGTGAAGAAGCCCTGCGCGCATTGACCATCAACGCGGCGGAAATCTTAGGAGTCTCCGACCGGCTCGGCACAATCGAAGTCGGCAAGATTGCGAACCTGACCGTCATGCGCGGCGACCTTTTTGATCGCAACGCGCGGGTCAGTCACGTCTTCATTGACGGCCAGCCCGTTGACCTGAAACCCGCCGTAGCGCCTGCCGCTTCCGGCGCTGGCAGCGGCGCGTTGGCGACTGGAACGTGGACGCTCAACATCAACCTGGGCGAAGGCGATCAATCAATCACGCTCGTGCTGCAACAGGAAGGCGAGAGCCTGCGTGGTTCGATTCAGGGCGCGCTCGGCTCCGCACAAATCGCCAACGCATCTCTTAGCCCCAGCGGTGAGTTGCGCTTCACCGTCCCCGTCACCATCGGCGGCCAGGCCACCGAAGCGACATTCACCGGCACGATCACAGGCAACCAGATGCGCGGCACGGCTCAAACCGTCGGCGGCTCTCCCGGCACATTCACCGGCACGAAACCGCAGGGGAAGTGATGAAGGAAAGTGATGAGTAATGAGTAATGAGTAAAAGAAAGAGTTCTTAACTCATCACTCATTACTCATCACTTCCGAGGAGATGAAGATGAGAAAATTAACGGCACTTGTTCTCTTGATGACGTTGTTCGGCGCGATGGGGACGGGCGTGGTGCGGGCGCAGACGGCAACGCAGCGCCGCGCGGCAACTGCGCCCGTTGAGACGCTGATTCGCAACGCGACTGTTCTGACCGTCTCGCACGGCACGCTTCAGAATTCGGATGTGCTGATTCGCGGAGGCAAGATCGCGGCTGTCGGGCAGAATCTCAAGGCGCAGGCTACGGCGCGCGTAATTGACGCGACCGGGAAATATGTCTTTCCCGGCATCGTTGATTGCCATTCGCACATGATGCTCGACGCCGTTAATGAATTGACGCTCTCAGTGACTTCGATGGTCAGAGCGCGCGACGTGCTCAATCCCAACGACCCTGACATCTATCGCGCGCTGGCGGGTGGCACGACGACCATGAACCTCCTGCATGGCTCAGGCAACGCCATCGGCGGCCTGAACACGGTCGTCAAGCTCAAGCATGGGCGCGCCGTCGAAGAGTTCATCTTTCCTGACGCGCCGCCGGGAATCAAGTTTGCGCTTGGCGAAAACCCCAAACGCAGCAACCTCCAGATTCCGACTCAGGCGCGCCGCTACCCCGCGACTCGCATGGGCGTCGCAGAAGTTATCCGCGAAGCCTTCACGCGGGCGCGTGATTACAAAACGGGTTGGGATGAATACCGCGCCGCGCAGAAGCGTGGGGCAAAGAATCTGATTCCGCCGCGCAGGGATTTACAGCTTGAGCCGCTCGTCGAAGTCCTCGAAGGCAAACGCTTCGTTCATTCGCACTGCTATCGCGCCGACGAGATTTTGATGTTGATCGGTATCGCCAACGAGTTCAATTTTAAGATCAGAACTTTTCAGCACGTCCTTGAAGGCTACAAAGTCGCTCGTGAGATTGCCGAGCACGGCGCAGGCGCTTCGGGCTTCTCAGACTGGTGGGGCTACAAGGTCGAAGCCTACGACGCCATTCCCTATAACGCTGCGATTATGTATCGCGCGGGCGTCGTGGTCTCGCTCAATTCCGATTCGGACGAATTAACGCGCCGGCTCAACATCGAAGCAGCCAAAGTGATGAAGTACGGCGACGTGCCGGAGGAAGAGGCTATGAAGATGGTGACAATCAACCCGGCCAAACAACTCGGCATAGATAATCGCGTCGGCTCGATTGATGTCGGCAAAGATGCTGACCTCGTGATCTGGACCGGCCACCCCTTGAGCACCCTCTCGCGCGTCGAGACCACATTCATTGACGGCGAGATTTTCTTTGACCGCCAGCAGGATATGGCAAGACGTCCACAGCTTGAGGCGGAACGAAAGCAACTCGAACAGGCCGAGCCTAACCGCCCGCCCGCGCAGGGCACATCGCCCGCCAGACCGCGCGCGCCCCGCAGCCCCGCCGACACGGACGACGACTGGGACGGAGGTAATCACCAGTGAGAAGAGAGGGAAAACCAAGAGACGCAGAGACGCGAAGACGCAGCGCCGCGGGGAAACACGCTTTCTCTTTGTGTGCTTCTGCGGTAGCGCTTTGTTGCTTGCTTCTGCTGGGTGTCGGCGTCAAAGCTCAAACGAGCGCGACGGCGCAACAGGGCGTGCTTGCACCGCAGGGCGTGTTCGTCATTCGTAATGCGCGGATCGTGACGGTCAGCGGCCCAGAGATTGAGAACGGTACGCTGCTCATACGCAACGGCAAGATTGAAGCCGTCGGGACAAACGTCGTCGTCCCCGCGGGTGCTGAAGAGATCAACGCGCAGGGCTTGAGCGTCTATCCGGGCATGATTGATCTGGGAACTTCGATTGGCCTGATTGAGATCAACAGCGGAGCGCCCGGCTCTGTTGACACGACCGAAGTCGGCGACATGAACCCGAACGCCAGTGCTATCACAGCCCTCAACCCGCACAGCGCTTATGTCAACGTCGCGCGTGTGAACGGCGTGACGAGTGTTGTGACGATGCCGCTTGGCGGAATCATTTCCGGGCAGGCTGCTTTCATCAATCTAGACGGCACGTCCCAGCGCGAAATGGCGGTTGTTCCGCAGGCCGCGCTTGTCATCAACTTTCCACGCGTCAGCACGACGAGCTTTGATGCACTGTTTAATCCGCAGCAGGGTAGCCTCACGGAAGCGATTACCACGCGTGACCGCCAGCTTGAGCAATTACGTAAAGCCCTGCGCGACGCCGAAGCCTATGGTCGAGCGCAGGACGCCTACGCGCGCGACAAAAGTTTGCCGCGCCCGGAACAAAACGTCATGCTGGCCTCGCTCGTGCCTTACGTGCGCGGGGAGCGACCCGTCGTCTTTCGCGCGAACCGTGAGACGGAGATACGCGGGGCGGTGCGCTTCGCCGAAGAGTTGCGCCTGAAGTTCATCATCATGGGGGGCAACGAGGCATGGAAGATGACAGGCTTTTTGCGAGAGCATAACGTGCCCGTCATTTTAACCAACGCGCTCGATCTTCCTTCGCGTGAAGACGATGTTTACGACGTGAACTATGCGAGCGCGGCCAAGCTGCAACAGGCAGGCGTGCGCTTCTGCATCTCGACGGGTAGCAGCGGCCAATTCGTGCGTAATCTTCCGCTTTATGCGGGCATGTCCGCGGCGTTCGATCTGCCGCGAGCCGAAGCTCTGAAAGCCGTTACGCTTTATCCAGCGCAGATGATGAATCTCGCGGATCAGATGGGTTCAATCGAGGTGGGCAAGATGGCGAACATCGTCATCACGGACGGCGACCTGCTGGACGCGCGCACGCACGTTCGTCATCTCTTCATAGCGGGACGCAAGTTGCCGCTTACGAGCCGACACACGGAACTCTACGAGCAATTTAAGAACAGGCGTTAAGAGCATTTGGCCGGGTACAGAGTTTTTACCTTTGAGTCAGAGAGGCAAATCCATCCGCCGCAGCAAATCTATAAATCGCGGATCGGCGCGAAGGCTATCGAGCACATGATTGACTTTCAAATAAACCATCCACTCATCGCGCTCGGCATAAGCTCTTTCGAGTAACTCGAATGCCCGATCTCGGTCGTCAAGGCCAATGTAGATTTCCGCCAGGGAGTGCGGCGAAACGTGTGTCTGTTTCGACAACTCGTTTAATTCGTCGAGCACGTTTTTCGCCTCGTCCATCTTTCCCGACATCGCATAGACATGCCCAAGCGCCGATAAAATTTCAGGAATATTCTCTATCTGTTTTGCCTTCAGAAACTCCGCGATGGCTTCCGCGTATTTTCCCTGTTGCTCGTAAACGCATCCCAGCGTGAAGCGTGCCGGTAAATAGTTCGGCTCCATCTCAAGCGTCTTGCGGTGATGCTCGACCGCCTGATCGTACTGGCGCGCGTAGAAGCAACGTGTTCCGAAATTCACGTTGATCTGAAGCGAAAGCGGATCAAGCTCGGAAGCCTGTTCCAGCTCCGCCAGAGACTCGTCGAATCGCTGCATCAGCATCAGGTAGAGGCCATATCTCTGGTGGGCAGAGGCATTGCCCGGACTGATTTCGATGGCTCTCCGGTACGAGCTTTCAGCGCCCGCCCAGTCCCAGTCGTAATAGAATTTAACCAGTGCGAGCGAGGTGTGAGCTTCGGCCAACGTCTCATCCAATTCCAGCGCCCGCGTGGCGGCTGCCTTTGCTCTCGGCATCGCTTCTCTGGCAGGAATATGAAGGTTTGAAAGTCTGTAATAAGAATCTGCCAGCCCTGCATGGGCAAGGGCATAGTTCGGGTCAAGCTCGATCGCCTGATTAAAGAACTCGATACCTTTCCTGAGCGCATCTTTGGTGTACTTGTTCCAGTAATATCGCCCTTTCAAATAGAGCCTGTAGGCTTCAGGGTTGTCCGTGTGTCGCTTGGCAAGCTGTTGCTTCTCTTCAGGAGTCAGATTGATGCGGAGCTTGTCGGAGATTTCCTTGGCGATTTCTTCCTGCACCTCGAAGATGTCTGAGTCGTCACGATCATATTGCTCGCCCCAGAGTTGAGTGCCGTCCGCGACGTTGACCAGTTCGACTCTGATGATGAGCTTACCGCTCACTTGAAGAACCCGTCCCGTCAAAACTGCCTTCACGCCTAATTCGCGCCCGACTTCCTGCGGGTCAATGTCTCTGTTCTTGTAACGAAACACGGTACTGCGCGCCATGACGCGCAACTTAGGCAGCCGCGAGAGCGTGTTGATAATACTTTCGGTAATGCCGTCTGAAAGATATTCAGCGTTGGCGTCGGCGCTGGCATTAGTCAACGGCAGGATAGCCAGCGAATCAATCGCTTTCCGTGATGAACGCCTGCGCTGAGAGCGGGGCGTTCTCTTTCTCAGGCTCTCTTGCTCGCGGGGGAGCGGCGGGTCTTCGATTTCTATGGTGTCGGCGTTGTGGCTGCCTATGGCCGCAACTGCTTCCGTTAAATTATCGGGGCAGGTCTTAGCAGCCTCGGATGATGGGGCGGTATCTGCCGCAACAGGCGCTGAAGGCGCAGCGCTCAGCGGAGACTCGCTCTCTTCGGTCGCACCCGATAGTTGCTCTAAAGATTGCGCGGAGAGATCAAGGACAGGTTGAGTTTGTGCTGAAGCTAAGCCGATGCGTTGAAGAAGACTAACGAAACGCGGGTCTGCGCGCAGATCGTCAAAAGCCGGCTCGACGCCAATCCAGACCAACCAGTCGGAGCGATCAGCGACCGCCTTTTCCAGCCATTCAAATGTCTGATCCAGTTCACCCAGACCTCTGTAAACTTCGGCCATGAAATAAGGCGAGACGTAGCGCTCTTTCGACATCTCTTTCAACTCGTCGAGGATGCGGCGCGCTTCCCGTTCATCGCCCGCGTGGGCGCAGGCATGTCCGAGAGCCGACATAATTCCCGGACTGCCAGTTGATAGAGTGAGCGCCCTGCGATACTGCGCGATGGCTTCTTCCGGCAGACCTTTTCGCTCGTAAGCCTGTCCGAGCTTGTAATACGCCACACCGAAATTCGCATCCAGCTCAATCGTCTTCTCATACTGCTCAATCGCCCGGTCGTATTGTCGTGCGAAATAAGAGAGCCACCCAAGATTAGTGCCGATGATGAGCGAGAGCGGGTCTAGTTCTTTGGCCTGCGTCAATTCCGCTTTCGCTTCATTGAGCCTGCCCATCGCCGCCAGATGCGTAATCGCATACCAGTAGTGCGCGGTGGCGTAACTGGGATTGAGTTCGATGGCGCGTTTGAACTCGAACTCTGCGCCCACCCAGTCCCAGTCGTAGCTGTTTTCGACATAGGCGAGCGAAGTGTGAGCTTCGGCAAGTGTGTCGTCTATCTCCAGGGCGCGCGTTGCCGCAGCCTTCGCTTTCGGGAAAGCCTCACGGGGAGCGAGCGCACTGTAAGTGCCGAGCATGTTGTAAGAATCGGCCAGCCCTGCGTAGGCCGCCGCGTAAACGGGGTCTATCTCGATGGCTTCTTCAAAATGCTCGATGGCTTTCCTGAAACCTTCGGGTGTTCTTTTGTTCCAGCAGTAACGTCCCTTGAGATAGAACTGGTAAGCCTGCGGATTTTCGGTAGAACGACGGGTGAGGCGCTTCTGCTCTTCGCCCGTCAGCTTAAAGCGCAGCTTCTCGGAAATCTCGCGCGAGATTTCCTGCTGGACACTGAACACGTCAGTCAGCTTACGATTGTATTGTTCGCCCCAGAGATGCGCTCCGTCATTGGCGTCAACCAGTTCGGCTTTGATAATCAGATTATCGTCCAGATGTAGCACTCGTCCGGTCATCACGGCGCGGACATTCAATTCACGCCCGACCTCCTGCGGGTCAACTTCCTCGCCGCGATAGCGGAAGACGGTGCTGCGCGCCATGACGCGAAGGCGCGGAAGCTGCGAAAGATTATTGATGATGCTTTCCGTGATGCCGTCGCTGAAATATTCCGTGCTCTTGTCGGCGCTGACATTGATGAGCGGCAGGATGGCTAAAGAATCTATGGCCTTGCGTGAGCGGCGTCGCCTGCCGGAGCCGAGCGCACGGCTGGAGCTTTTTTCAGGAGGAGCGGCGATTGCGCGTGAAGGCTCAACGGCTTGCCAGTCGTCATGTCCGGTCCGCCTCTCTTCGTCGCCTCCTGCAAGGCCGGAAGAAGGGGCGAACTTAGCTTTGAATTCCAGTTCCTGCCAGAGAGATTTGAGGTCTGAGGCAAAGTCCCGGCTCGTTTGATAACGCTCCTCCTGAGGTTTGGCCAGAGCCAGAGCAATGATGCGGTCAAGCTCCGCAGGGATATCAGCGGCGTAAAGACCAAGCGGCGCGGGAGCGTGCTGCAAAATCGA
Source organism: uncultured Acidobacteriota bacterium (assembly GCA_963811065.1). Lineage (GTDB taxonomy): Bacteria > Acidobacteriota > Blastocatellia > Pyrinomonadales > Pyrinomonadaceae > QHXM01. The sequence continues at coordinate 480,046 of CAWEPR010000003.1, read as the reverse complement.
CACGAGGATGTCCGTCGTACTCCTGCCGCCAAACGGCAGGCGGCCCGTAAGCATTTCGTAGAGCACGACCCCGAGGCTCCAAATATCCGTCCTCCCATCAACCTCGAAACCGCGAGCCTGCTCCGGCGACATATACTTGACCGTTCCCATCAGGATGCCGGGGTCAGTATCAACCAGTGTAGAAGATTCGCCTGCGAGTCGCTGATGTGCGCTGCTGTTCTCGGTCAGCTTGAGCAGTCCGAAATCAAGGAGCTTGATGTAGCCGTCCGAGCGCAACATGATGTTCTCCGGCTTGATGTCGCGGTGAACGATACCGGCTTCGTGCGCTGTGGCGAGAGCAGCCGCAGCCTGAGCCGCGATGTCGAGCGCCTGACCGGGTTTCATCGGCGCATGCCCCATCTGCTGGCGCAGCGTCACGCCGTCAATGAATTCCGTAGCGATAAACCGCACATCATTTTCAGAGCCGACCTCGTAGATGGTGAGAATGTTCGGATGGTTTAAGGCTGAGGCGGCGCAGGCTTCCTGCTCGAAACGGCGCAGGCGATCTTCATCCTGCGTAAACTTGGCGAGCAGAAGTTTGAGCGCGACGGGACGCCGCAGATTCGTATCCTGCGCGAGATAGACTTCACCCATCCCGCCCACGCCAAGCTGGGACTTGATTTCGTAGCGGCCTAGACGAGAACCTGGAGGAATGGTTCTGAGCATGTTGATGAGAAGCCCGTTTACACTCTCGACACGCGCGCACATGAGCGAGAAATCCAAAACAAAGGCTTGACTAAAATCGGTCGAGGAGCGCCATTCTAGCTAAGTTCAATCGAGGACGCCAGATTAATCGCCGTTTGCCGTCGTCCGGCTTTAATTCTCCTGAACAATGTCGCTATCCGAGCGTATCTGAATAAAGCCAACGCTTGCACGGAGCGCGAAGCTAATTTATTGTTAATTCATATGCAGCAAACTTCCATTTGCACAAATTGCGGCGCAGACATTCCAATCGAGGCTAGATTCTGTAGGGCCTGCGGTCAACGCTCCGTCCGCGTGGATGCTAACAGCGTGACCGAAGGAACAACGCGCTTACTGGAAACGCCCGAGCGACCGGCTTCGTTTGGTCAGGACGTTTATGAACAGCCCGGCAGCCTGGTTCAGCCGACGAGCCGTATTCCTTCGCAAGCTAATGAGACCAGCCGGAGTTTGGAAGTCAGTCGCAAATCTCCTCAATGGATGCTGATTAGTTCGATACTGATTGCGGTTCTCGCGCTGACGACTCTGTTCATAGTCTTGTGGAATCGGTCCTCAACGACAACGACCGTTCCGCCTGCGGTGACAAGGCCGGAACTGCCGACCGTCCCCGCGCCGCCGCCGCCGCCCATGCCGCCGCGAGGCAGCACGCAGGGGACGAGCATCAATCGGGCATTCGTCTATCCCGGCGCTGAGACAACAATGGAGGTTACAGGCGGCGATGAAGGTAATGTTCTTCAGCTACAGACTTCAGATTCATTCGACAAAGTTGTGGATTGGTACACTGAAAAGCTCAAGCCCACGAAAGTTGTCAGAATTAAAGCCCCGACCTCACACGTTATTCTTGAGGCTGGCGAGCTAAAAGTCATCATCAATGCGAACGGAGCCGGGACTACCATCATGCTCGCGCAGGGCGATGACTGACTGGAAGGTCGTGTAGCCTGATTGACACTTATTTAAGAGATGACAGCGGCGCGTCGCATAAGCTAATCGGTTCCTCCGGGGCTTTGCACAAAAAGTCGAGGATTATGTGCAGATACTGCATTGTCATAGCAACAACGGGTAGTTGAAAGCCGACTATGCAAGATTGCTGAATATTTGTGCAAAGCCCTGCTAAAGACGCCCGTTTGGGAGCATTTGTTTTGGGTCTGATGAAGTTAAGAGAGTCAAAGCGGGTACTCCCGCAGCAGTCTTAACAAGGCACGATACAAGTTATCGTGCCGATGATTAAAGCGCCACTCGCACTCTTTCAAGTGCAGGTGAAAAGTCGCAGCGGGCACGCCATTGAACTTCTGCAAGCGCCGCTTGGCAAAGCTCCAGAAGCTCTCGATGCCGTTAATGTGACTCTGGTCATTGGCAAACTCGTTGGCACCATGATTGACTCTGAAGTGCCGAGCATAGCCGACATCAACGAGGCCATCATAACCACGCCAGCCATCACTGTGAATGACAGCGTCTGCCGCCACGCGACCGCGAATAATGGCCTGTAAAGTGGCCTTCTTGCAATCTGGCACGATCTCCGTGTAGACCTTGCCGTCGCGCTTCAAGAGGCCGAACACAATAGTCTTACGCCCTGCTCCGCGCCCGCGCTTACCACGCACGCGATGCGGGCCGAAGTAAGATTCATCGACTTCGACTTCACCGTTTTTGAACGGTGACTGGCGCTCGCATTCTTCCGAGATGCGGCATCGGATTTTGCCAAAGATCGTGATGACTGAGCGATGTGACAGCCCGGTCAGTTGAGCCACCTGAGTGGCAGATAAATCGAGAGCAAAGTGCTGAACCAGGGAACGGAATTTCAGCTCCGAAATTCTCGAACGTTTATAATAGCGGTTTAGCCTTTGCACGTCAGAAGTTTAGCACTCATCAAAGTATGCTTAACTTCATCAGACCCTTGTTTTTATCCCAGACTAACCGCCGACTCATTTTACGCCCACCTCATCCAGGTTATACGCCCGGTACAATTGAATCGACCTACGCTGCTGCGGGCGATCTGACTTAGCCTTGAGACTGCTACAGTTGAATCAAAGCCTGATTTCTACATACCCGGCACACAATAGGCACACATAGATTATTTGGACTCTCGCTAATTGATAACGGTATCACGGATTATGGCTGGCATCCCCTTGTGTTGCCAGCAGCGCCCCGTGCCACGCACGCGGCGCTGGCAGGGAGTGCCTTTCTGTGTTCGCGCGCCGCAGATCGAGACTGTCTCTGCCGGGTCGGTCGGGCGCTCTGTGGAAGTTCCATCGGGGCCATATGTCGGCTCAGCCTTGGGCGCGGCTGCCGCGTCTCTTTCGGTCTCTGCGCCCGCCGCTCTTTCTTCGCTTATGGTCTGGGGAGCGGTCACTGCCGCGAGTTGGCCGCGCTCGACTATCAGAGGAGGAGACGCAGGTCGCGCGGCGCGCCCCAGGGCAAGACCGATGACGAAAAGCCCTGCGCCTGCGACGATTGGCAGGAGAAACTGCGCCTTGTGATTACGCGGCGCGCAATCCGCACAGAATCGCCGGCTCGTCCAGAGACGCCAACGCGCTCGCTCGACTCGTGTGCCGCATTCGGAACAAAAGTTGGGTTTGTACATGGTGAGAATCTCCTTTGTGAGATAAGGGACGCTGGCGGCGCACCCTTGAGAGGATTTTGGTGAGGCCGCCCGTGAAGATTGTCCAGACTGGCCGCGATTATATTCCAAAGATGAGTTGACTGTGTAGCCTGTTTTTTGCGTTGCGCGTGCGGGCAAGAGTTGCACACATAGGACAAGCGTGCTATAGTGCGAGACACTCCCGAGGTGCTCACGTTTTGAAGTCTGGACTGGACTCGCGTTCGGGCTTTGAGTCACATGCTACCGAGGAGGCGCGCCCTGTGTCGCGTGTTGTTCCAATGCGCTTGAAACTCTATTGCAATCGTTACGCGCATTTCAAAGACGCGATTGTGTGCGCCGTTAACTGTCCCTACCGCACGCGCTGCCAGGATTTTGCGCTCTTTTATGACGCGAACCGGCAAGGCGTAGACTCGATTGTCGAGGATTATTTCGCGGCGCGCAATGATGCTCCGCAGCGCGCACGACTTCCCATTCTCGCGGTCACTGCTGCTACGGGGATGCGCGAGCTTATTTGTTTAGAGGTGAAAAGAGAGATGCCGGAAGCCGCATACATTTGGATTGGAAAAGACGATCACGCCGAACTGCTTGAGTTGGCAGAGATTATTCGTCGCGCCGAGCGCGGCGCAAAGGCCAAGCAGATTTACAGGGTTGCACAGGAGATGGAGTTGCGCTACCAACTCGTGCCGCGCAAGCGAATCGAGAAAGCAAAACGCGTGCAGCAAGCCGAGGCCGAGCGCGCCGCCGCGCGTAGTCGTCGCCCGCGCCCCGTCGCCGTCACACCGCCCGCACCCCTCAACACGGTTGCACCCTCAGACACAGTGACGCCCATGCCGACACGCCGCACACGAAAAGCAGCAGGCAGTGGGCAGTAGGCAGCGGGCAGTTAAAGACAAAAGCTCAACGCGAACGTGTCGCCCCTGCTCTTGACTGCCTGCTGCCCACTGTTTCTCCCAAAGCAACTTCCTACGCGCAAAAAGCGTCCGACAGGAGCTTGGTTTGCGTCGCTCGTCCGTACTTGCCAAATGTCGCGGACGGCAGGCATACTCGCATCATCACGTTCCTGTTACGGTTGTTTCGAGCAATGAGCTATTTTCGTTTTCCTTTCACATCCCCTGCCCTGAAACCTTTCTCTCTCGGCTTCGCGCTTATCCTGTCGTGCATCTTTTTGTCGGCGGCATCTACTGTGTTTGCACAAGAGCCGGACGAAGTTGTCAAGGTCAACACCTCGCTGGTGCAACTCAACGTCGGCGTCGTGGATCGTCAGGGACGCGCCATCACGAATCTCTCGCGCAACGATTTTGCCGTCTACGAAGACGAGGTGCGGCAACCGATCACGGATTTCGAGCCGACGACGACTCCCTTCAGCCTCGTGCTGCTGCTCGACATGTCCGGCTCGACGCAGAGCTTTCGCCCGACGCTCAAGCAGTCGGCCTATCGCTTTCTGGACGCGCTCGCGCCGAATGATCGCGTTGCCGTCATCGCGTTCAATGAAAAGATCAAGACGCTCGCGGGTTTCACAACCGATCTCAGGAAGGTCGCCAAGGCTATCGAATCCGCAGAGGGCAGAGGCGAGACGTATTTTTATGAAGCATTGAAATCCGCGCTTGAGTTGCTTGGCAAAGAAGGGCAGAGGCGTAAAGCCATTGTGGTGCTGACTGACGGCATTGATACGCAGATGAAGAAACTGGATAGAGATTCTGCGGCCAATGCTCATACCAATGAGGAAGCCATCGCATCCGTCAAGCCCGACGCGAGCGGTTCGCTGGGCGCTGTGCTCCGTGCGGCTGACAATCAGGGTGTCACGATCTATCCGCTGGCGCTGCCTTCGGGTGACCCCAAACGCCTGCCCTTTCTTGAGCCTGTGCAAACGGCAGTCTATAACGCCGCGCGCACACGCCTACAAAGTTTGGCCGACCGCACGGGCGGACGCCTGAACGAAATCCGGCGGCTCGAAGATTTGGGGCGGATTTATGCTGAAGTCGCCGCAGAACTACGCACGCTCTACACGGTCGTCTATCGCCCGATAAATACCACCACGCCCGCTGGCCGCCTGCGCACTATCCGCATCGAACTCTCGCGCCCGGAACTGATCGCCCGCACCCGCTCAGGATACTACGGGCGCTGATGAGGCGCACACGCGGTACTGCTGATTTGCCGGGATATGCCCGCTTGACACCCATGAAACCGAGCCTTATATTCTTTGCTCTGCTTTGACAGATGATACGCACCCGTAGCTCAGCTGGATAGAGTACTTGACTACGAATCAAGGGGTCGCATGTTCGAATCATGCCGGGTGCACCATATTTTCGGGAGAGAGATTGCTATTACGGCAATCTCTTTTTTTATTTCGTTCTGCTGGCTGCATGATAAAATGCGGTCATGCAATTGAAGCTTACAAACCCTCACGAGACTGACCATAAAACATGCTCAAAGTGTAAAAGACTCAAGCCGGTAAGCGAATTTAATTTCAAACAGAAGACTCTCGGGAAACGCCAATCCTATTGTAAAGAGTGCGGCAGCAATTTAACGCGCAGCCATTACCGAAGGCATAAGCGTCAGTATCTTGATCGTAACTCACGTACTAATGCGCGCCACCGCGCGCTGATCCGCTCAGTCAAGTCGCGTCCCTGCGTAGATTGTGGGGGGCAATACCCTTACTACGTGATGGACTTTGATCATCGGGACGGCACGACAAAATCTTTTATTTTGAGTGACGTGCCCCGCGCGACGAGTAAATCTTTAATGCTGGAAATTGGGAAGTGTGATGTCGTTTGCGCTAACTGCCATAGAGAGCGCACTCATCGACGTTCATTAAAAGAAACTTGACTAGCGCGCCCAAACGACTTTAATATCTTTGTGGCGGTCGTCTCAAACAAAACGGCTGTCAGCCATTGCCTCCGGCTGAGAATTTCTTCTCTCACCACATCCTTTCAACTTCCAACCTCAAAGGAATTCATTAAGTGAAACGCCTTGTAGTCATTGCTCTTCTGATATTGTGCTGTCACACGCTCCCGGCCAACGCAAACACCTTACAGGGTCTCGTCCGCGAGGTTCACGACGGTAAAACCATCTCGATAGAAAATACCGGACGGCGAATCAAAGTGGTCTTAAAGGGAATGGACGCTCCCGAACCGGATCAGCCCTACGGCGATGTCGCCCTTCGGCATCTGACGAGTCTCATTCTGAACCGGCCAGTCGCTATCGAACTCAATGGGCTTGGAGCGGGAAGCACGCTCATCGGCAAGGTCATTTGTGCGGAGAGAGACATCGCCCTTCAGATGATTCGCGACGGCGCGGCCTGGTTCGAGAGAAGTTATGAAAACGGGTTGAGTGAAGCAGACCGCCGTCTTTATGATGCATCTGAACAAGCCGCTCGCAGCGAGCATCGGGGCATCTGGCAAGACCCGTCACCCACGCCCCCCTGGGAATGGAGACAGGCCAAAGCACCCAAACCGAGCGGAAGACTCACCGTAGCGTCGGCTGCCAGAAGATCACCGCCAGTTGGTCAGGCGTCATCCGGGGAAACGCCGCGAAGTAGCCCAACGGCCTCCAATGCTTCAACGTCTACCGGACGAATTGATGCCTCGAAGCGCCCGCTCTTCTCGCCGTCCGGGTCTCCATTTTCGATTCGGATGCCCGCTGGCGGACATCACTTCTCGGCAGAAATCGCCGTCCCCAAAGGCCAGCCGATAAACGCAAACTTCTACTGGGTAGATCATCTCAGGATCGGATATATGGCTGCGTGGGCAACCGGCCCCGCTCAGGATGAAGCCATCTCCGCTCTCTTCGACAAGGCGCTCGAGGCACTTAACAAGGCTGCCGCAGCACAAAACCTGCCATGTGAGTTTTTTCAGACGAAAGACACAGCAATGAAGGGTTACGCCGGGAGACGATACACGGTGCGAGGTTGCTATTTTCAGGGCGGCCTGCGCTACTACTTCAAGACTGAAGGCAAGATGCTGAAAGTGCGGATTGTGGGCGTGATGAGTGAAATCCCCAACGATCCTTCGATCAATCAGTTTATGGAATCTTTCCAGATTAATAACTGAAGTGAGAAGGAACAGAGCGGATTAACAAGATGGACAGGATGAAGAGAAGAAGCATCAAGCGCCCTCGTCCTATCTGCTTTTCTTAATCTTGCTAGTCCTGCTTAATCTCGGTCTATTCGTTCTCTTCATCACTTGCGCTCGCTTGAAAAGCACGGGCGCGCGGGTGATGGCGGTCATAGGTCGCGCGCATGTGGCGGTCTGTGATGTGTGTGTAGATTTGCGTGGTGGAGATGTCGCTGTGGCCGAGGAGCGCCTGAACTGAGCGCGAGTCGGCCCCGCGCTGCAAGAGGTGGGTGGCGAAACTGTGCCGCAGCGTGTGCGGCGAGACATGATCCAGGCGCGCGCTTTGAGCGTGACGCTTAATCATCGCCCAGGCGAAATTGCGCGTCAGCATTGCACCCAGACTGTTAAGAAAAAGATGCGGGTTATTCCCTTTGCCAAACCGCGCACGCACGCTCTGGTACTTTTGCAACCAGTGGGTCGCACTCTTGCCGATGGGCACACGTCGTTCTTTGCTTCCCTTACCATGACAGGCAACGAGGCCCGCATCCAGATTCACGTCTGTACGTTTAAGTCCGACCAACTCTGAGACGCGCAATCCCGCTGCATACATCAATTCCATCATCGCCCGGTCGCGGATGCCTTCGTCGGTCGAGATGTCCGGCGCGGCGAGGAGGCGTTCCATCTCGTCTTCGGTCAGGAACCTGGGAAGGTAGGCGTTGCCTTGCGGTGTACTCAAATCCTCCGCCGGGTGCGTTTGAATATGCCCGTCGAGCATCAGGAAGCGAAAGAGACCGCGCGCGGCGCTGACTGCGCGCGAGACGGAGGCAGGCGATAAGCCTTCGCGCGAGAGATCGGCAATCCAGCCCCGGAGGTCTGCGCGCGCTAAATCCTCGATTGCTTTGCCCTGATCCTTTGCCCATGCTTCCAAGCGAGCGAGATCACGCCCGTAACTCGCCAGCGAGTTTCGCGCCAACCCCTTCTCCACTTGTATGTAGGTAAGAAACTCCCGCACCAGATCGCGCTTCATACGAAAAGCAGAATACAGGAGAAAAGCAGAAGTCAGAAGTCAGAATAGTAAGGCAGAGAACCGCTGTCGTTTTTATTCTGACTCCTGCCTTCTGTATTCTGCTTTTCACTTCTTTTCGACAATGTCCGGCTTGAGAGTACCGAGAATTTTGCCCAGTTCATCCTGCTCAGCCTTCGGTACTTTGAACTTGTTGAGCGTTTCACCAAGCAGCTTGACGGCCAGGGTCCATTCGTCTTCCGAGATTCCCAGCCCTACGTGCGAAGCTTTCATGGTGCGCCCGATGTAGATACAAGGGCCGCCCGTCGCCTCACATAATTGATCCAACACATGCTGGCGGATACGTTTTTTTGAATCCGTGCTGGCGCCGCCGAAGAAGCGCGCAAGCTGCTTGTCGCTCACCAGCCGCCCGATAAAATCGTCCGTCACCGCAGCCAATGCGTCGTAGCCGCCGAGCCGCTTATACAGACTCGGCGTCTCCTGCGGATGCGCTTTTTCCTGAGCGCGTGTTTCCCAACCCCCTCCAACCAAAAGCAGCAAAACAATCAAACCCGCGCGAAGATAGAAACTCTTTGTCATAATCTCTCCTTTCCGGGGACGAAAATTCCTCCTTGTTCGACAGTAGCGCTAAGAAGCAAATTGCCGGCCTTCATTCTTCGTAATCTCAGGGAGCGGAGCGTTCCTGATTTCACCGGTAGACGGTGAAGCCGAACCAGAGACCGTAGAAGAACAATAGAGATACGACCGCAGAGGCGATGGCGGATGCAGGAGACTCCGTGATTCTCCGCATGACAACGAACAAGTCGCCTGAGAGGCCGAGCGCGCTCATTTTCCACTCATGTATGAGTCCGGTGCAAGCTGATTTTGAGTCGGCAGGCTAAAGGGTGCGCGGGCTTTGAAACTTTCAACTTCTGCAAGCTGTCCTCCAGTAGATTCACAGGACAGCCAGTAGAGTTGATATCAACCGGCATGGTCAGTAGCGGCTACAATTTTCTCAAAGAGTTCAAAGTCACAATTGATTACACAAAACGAGACTCTTTGCCTGGGCTAAGCTCGCTTTCCTCTAAAAGCTGCTCGCCGTGGGAGCGGCTTCGCTCCTTTGCTTCGGGTCTTGAGATTTGCAGCTTTACTCGCGGGGAGTGTTGCCTGTTTTGCGGCATCAACACTCTGTGTACTGATAGCCTGCGGCGGGTCGGCCGCGGGAGGAATGACAGGTGGAGGCGCAGCAGCCATCGCCCGCAGCGCATCCGCGTTCTCCCGCACGACACGCTGCCTCTCTGCGCGCGCCCAGTTCCAATTTCGCCAGTCTGTGCGCTGATGCAAGGATGAGTTATAGAGGAGACGGACGGCGACGATGCGCCGGTCAGTCTCATTCAATGACGGCAGCGATTCAAAGAGCGCTGGCGCGGCGTCCGCACTTAATGTGCTAACGTAATGTACGTCCAGGATGCGCCCGGCGCGTGCGTGCGCCACGTTGACGCGGACGATTAAATCGTCAGGATTGATGACGTGAAGTGTCATGATAACCAGTAAGCCCGCGATGAGCGCGCCGCAGGCAAAGTGCTCTCGCCGTCCGCGCAAGGCTGTCGCGACAAACCAGATGAAGACGAGAGCGAGCCACGCCATGAACGCCGTCGTGTAGAGCCGCAACTCCGTCAACCCATAGACGGCCTGGTAAAGCAGCATGCGCCTGACGGCGGAAGCCATCATGACGAAAAGTAAAAATACCTGCGCGCCCGCCAGCAGGCGAAAGAGGCGCTCGTGCGCCGGATTACTTTTGCGCAGCAGCCAGTGCATGATTAGCAGCAGGGGCAACACGAGCGCGGCCACCGTGACCAGCTCGAAGAATCCGCGACGATAATATTCGGCAAAGGTCAGCCCGTCCGATTCCTGAACCAGAGCCATATCGCCGAAGAAGTAGCGTAGCTGTAAGAGGACGAAAGCCAGGAAGAGAAGATTAAGGAGGCCGAGTGTGACGCCGACCTCAACGATACCTAAGCGAAGCGGCTCAGCCTTCAGGGGCTGGACAGTACTAACGCTCGCGCCGATAGTTTCCAGCACACCGCTTCCGGCCTGAGTTGGAGAAACAATAACCGCCCGCCCATCCACGACCCGCACTTCACGTCCGAGCAGCAACCCGCGCAGGAATCCTCCGGCAATCCACGCCAGCCCAAGCGCCAGAAAGATGTGGCCGAAAGCTTCCTGCGGATTCGTTAAGAAGACTGCATCCGCTATCATTCTCTCGAAGGCCGCGTCCGCTGACATCAACAGGCCGCCGAACAGAAGCAACAGCGGAAGAGCGATCACCCCGCCGAGCGCAACCTTCTTCAAATGCCGCGACCACACGCCGGGCGCGACCTCCCGCCAACGGACATCACCCAAGAGCGCCGGAAAGCCTGAGATAAAAGCATTGATGCCTGCGGCCAATATTCCCAGCGCGTATTCCGTCACGCTGGCCAGCCAGATTCGCCCTTTGCGGGCGCGCCACGCCATGAGCGCCAGTGTAATCAGCAGAGCTATCCCGGCCAGATAATTCAGCGTCAGAGAAGCGCGCCAGGCAAAAGCCGCCGCAAACAGGATGGCGGACAACAGCAGGAAGTGCCCCCCGCCGGAGAGCGCGCGACGACGCCTGTTAGCCAGCAAAACAACCACCGCGAGGACAATCGCCCCCGCCCACAGCAAGACGTTCAAGCCCCAGGGTGTGGCTCGCAGCAGCCCGTCGCCCAGCACGCCCAGCAGCAACGCCGCTTCAAGCACCCTCAGCCCCTGCTTTGTTTTCTCGTTCATCTCTTTTTCACCATCAAAGCCGCAGCACAATGCGCCTCTATCTATTAACGCGGTTTTTCCGTGGAAACCGTATCGAGCAAGGAAGCATTTCAGCCTTACAGTTTGAAGTTACATCGTATCTTCCTCTTCACCGCTCAGCAAAGAGCTTTACGAAACAAAGCCGCCGCTCAAAAAAAAGCGTGGTGGCCTTAGGAGGAAGCGCGCATCCGTTTAATCAGGGCTTCCATGTGATTGAGATACTGTTCGAGCGCCTCGCGCCCCGGCGCGGTCAAGCGATATTCCGTCTTCGGCGTGCGTCCGTCGAAGGATTTGGTGCAGGTAATATAGCCAGCATCTTCCAGTTTGCGCGCGTGTACGCTCAGGTTGCCGTCCGTCGTCTTCATCAGATTCTTGAGATCGTTGAAAGTCAGAGACTCGTTGACGGCCAGCGCGCTAATGATGCCTAAGCGTGAGCGTTCGTGAATCAATTTCTCAAACTTCTGGTGCGGCGCGCTCTCACCCGCGCTCTCACTCACACTCTGGAGCTTAGCTTCAGCCGCGCGGCTCTTGCGCGTGGATTCCTTTTTTAAAGCGTTCTGTCTAGCCACCGTGCCTCCTGGCGATAATGATGCCGAAGATGATGTGCAGGCCGCCGAAGCCTGCGGCCATCAGGTAATTTCCCCAACTCGCGGGAGTGAACAAGGCAAGCGCGCCCAGGAGCATGAAACAAAGCCCCATCACGGGAATGATCTTGACGGAGAAAGCCCCTCCGGTCACGACTCCAGTCCCGTAGAGCAACAGCCACATGCCCGGCAAAGCATTCGCCACGCCTGCGCGATAAAGCACGATTGTCAGCAACATGCCCACCAGAATGGGCGGTGCATAACTGAGAGCGAACTTGCGTCCCGGCCCTGAAAGCAGCGGCGTCTCAACCCTGCGAGCCTTGCGATCCATCGCCCAGCCGCCGATGACGAGCGCCAGCAGGGCTTCCACCACCCACGTCGCCAGCCACAGATTCCTTGTTGGCTGCTGCGCGGCAACAAACGCCGCGCAGAGCGCCGTCGCCCCCATGACCACGCCGCCCCAGCCCGGAACGGCTGTGAACGATGACGCGCGCTCCATCGTCTCGCGGATAAACCGCAGATTATCCATCGCCCGGTCATGCAGCGCCGGAGGTTCTTCCGTGACCTGGGATGGAAACTGATGAATGGACGCCATACGTCGAATAATACGCCTGACTTTTAATTTGTCAAGTGCTTTGCCGAGCAAAGCAGACTATCGTAGGACAGGCATTCCTGCCTGTCGTAGCGTGCGCCAGCACGCTCATCAATATTTAGTAAAACAATATTCGCGCTTTCGCGCTCAATGACAGGCAGGAATGCCTGTCCTACATGCCGGGCGCTGAGATCGTTCCGTCTGCGCTGACGTTGACGGCAGTTGCGCCGAAGTCTTCTTTTGAAAGCTGCCGGACGACGTTAATGACCGTGTTGTTCTTGTCCGGGCGCGGCCCCGCCTGGCCTTCCTGAATCAGCGGATGAATTCGCCCGCCGAGGAACGCGCCGTCAGGCCCGATGTTCGTTTCCAGAATGAGCGAGAGCGCGGTCGGTCCATTGAACGGGAATCTGTAGAAGGCGAAGTTGCCGAGCGAATACACTATCAGGCGATTCTTATAGACTTCCATTCCGCGCACGACGTGCGGCCCGTGCCCCAGCACAAGGTCTGCTCCGGCATCCACGACGGCGCGAGTGAACTTGCGTAGGTCGCCGCGAGCGCCGCCGAGGTACGTCTCCGAACCGTAGGGCACGTGCTGCGCCGCAGAGCCTTCCGCTCCGCCATGAAACGAGACGATGACGATGTCTGCCTTGCGCGCAGCATCTGCGACCACACGTCTGGAGGTTTCGATGTCAATCAGGTTGAGCGAAACGGGGTTGGTCGCGAAAGCGACGAAGACAATCTTTCTTCCTTTGACGTTGAGAGATGGGCTGTCGTTCGTATCTGCGCCCGCGTGGATGAGGCCGAGGTCTTCTATCACTTTGCGGGTGCTGGCGCGCCCTGCTGCTCCGTAGTCCGAAGAGTGATTGTTCGCCAGACTGACCACGTCGAAGCCGGCGTCCTTGAGATATTTGCCGTAGCGCGTCGGCATGCCGAACGTATAACAGAACTTTGAATTCGGGCCGCACTTCGTCTGCGTGCCACCGTCAATCATTGCCCCTTCGAGATTACTGAAAGCGATGTCGGCTGAAGAGATGATGGGCGTCAGCCCCGAAATCATCTCCGCGCCGTCCTTGACGGGAAGCCCGCGTCCCTGACTGGTCGAGCCGAGCATGGTGTCGCCGACCGCCGCGATTGAGATTGAGTCAGCCGGTGTTGGCGTGGGCGAAGGCTTGGGCGTCGCAGGCGCAGCCGAAGCGGCAGGCGGCTGGTCGGCTTTGCTACAGGCCGCGCCTCCGTAAAGCGCGAAAGCCGCGAACAGAATAAGAAAGGTGATGAGCCAGTTGGCGGATTTCATAAGTATGTTTTCGTTCCTTCAGGAGATAGTTCTGCCGCTCCTTGAGTCAGGAGTCCGCTTGCCCGGCGTATCGCTCGGTGCTTGCGTTGGAGATGATTTCCGCATCTTCGGTGAGAGCCTGATCAACCAACCGACGTTGCTCCATCTCGTGAATTGCGTAAGAACCTGTCGCGGGACTGGCCGAAGCCGCGCGCCCGACATAGTAGGGACGCTGGCACGCCGGGAGCATGTTCATCAGGCGCGGCTCGACAAAAGTCCAGCCACCCATGTTCTTCGGCTCTTCCTGCGCCCAGACCAACTGCGTCGCGCCTTTGTAACTACTGAAGATTTCGCGCACACGCTTTTCCGGGAACGGGTAAAACTGTTCGAGACGAATAATCGCGACCTTTTCATCGCCCGACACTTTACGCGCGGCGTTGAGGTCGTAAAAAACCTTGCCGCTACACAGCACGATGCGCCGTACGCTTTCGTGGTTCTTTACTTCAGCGTCGTCTATCACGGGCAGGAATCCGCCGCCCGTCAATTCGTCCACACTGGAAGTTGCAGCAGGCAAGCGCAGCAGACTCTTCGGCGTGATCGTGACGAGAGGTCGCTTGGTCTGTTGTTTGACCTGCCGGCGAAGGAGATGGAAATATTGCGCCGGGGTCGTCGGGTAGCAGACCTGTAGATTGTTCTCGGCGCAGAGTTGCAGGTAGCGCTCAAGGCGCGCGCTGGAATGCTCCGGCCCCTGGCCTTCGTAGCCGTGCGGCAGCAGAAGTCCAAGGCGCGAACGCTGCTGCCACTTGTCCTCGGAAGCCGCGATGTACTGGTCAATGATGACCTGCGCGCCGTTACCGAAATCTCCAAACTGCGCTTCCCACAAGACGAGTGCATCCTGTGCGATGACCGAATAGCCGTACTCGAATCCCAACACACCTTGCTCCGAAAGAGAGCTGTCATAAACATCAAACTCCGCCTTCGGATTCTTGTCGCTCTTGAGTTCGGAAAGCGGCGTCCAGGGCTTGCCGGTCTGCGTGTCGTACATGACGGCGTGACGCTGGCTGAAGGTGCCGCGCCCGCTATCCTGACCGCTTAAGCGCACCCGCGTGCCTTCAAGTACGAGCGAGCCATAGGCCATTGCTTCGGCGAAAGCCCAGTCCATCGGAGTTGTCCCTTCGCCCATCTTGGCGCGGCGCGCGAGTTGTCCAACCATCTTGGGATTGATGTTGAAGCCTTCCGGCACGAGAGAGATTTTCCGTGTCACCTGGCTGATGGTTTCACGGTCAACACCCGTCTCTTCGACAGCTGATCCGTCTTCTTCCTCCGCAGGCGCTGGTAATTCTTTGGTGGAGGGCTTGCTGGCGACAATCTCTTTGGCACGACGGAGCGCATCTTCATAACGCTGCACGCGTTCTTCAATCATCTGCTGAACACCCGCCTCGTCAATCACACCTTCGCGGATGAGCTTTTGCGCGTAGATAGTCCGCACGCCGGGATGAGCTTTGACGCGCGCGTACATGAGCGGCTGCGTGTAGCTCGGCTCGTCCGCTTCGTTGTGTCCGAGTTTGCGAAAGCCCACAATGTCCAACACCACGTCCTTGTTGAAATCCTGACGGAAGTCCAAAGCGATTTGCAGCACGCGGTAGGCGGCGTCGGGGTCGTCACCGTTGACGTGGAAGATGGGAAGCTGCGTCATGCGCGCCACGTCTGTCGAATAAATGGTCGAGCGCCCTGCTTCGGGCGAAGTGGTAAAGCCGATCTGGTTATTGATGATGATGTGAATCGTGCCGCCTGTGAGATAGCCGCGAAGTTCCGCCAGATTCAGGGTCTCCATCACGATGCCCTGCCCCGCGAACGCGGCGTCGCCGTGAAGCAGCACCGGCATCGCGAGGTCAATGGCCTCTTCGCGCGGCGCAGCAATCGCATCGTGCTTGGCGCGCACCATGCCTTCGACGACCGGGTCAACGAATTCCAGATGGCTCGGATTGGGCGAGAGCGTGATTTTCACCTTGCGCCCGTCCGCGGTCTCGCGCTCGCCCAACGCGCCCTGATGATATTTCACGTCACCTTCGTCTGCCGGGAAATTCGGATGCACGCTGCCTTCAAACGAGGTGAAGATGCGCTCACTGTGATTCCCGATGACGTTGGCCAGCACGTTGAGGCGACCGCGATGCGCCATGCCGAGCGTGATGTCTTCGACGCCACGCAACGCCGCGCCTTCAATCAACTGATCCAGCACCGGAATAATCGTCTCGCAGCCTTCGAGCGAGAATCTCTTCTGGCCCAGATACTTCTTGTGCAGAAAATGCTCGAACTGTTCGGCTGCGATGAGCTTTGAGAGAAGCTGTTTCCTGACTTCAGGCGCGAGGGGCTGCGGGTCAACGAACTGGACGCGAATCTGCTCGCGCAGCCAGACCTTCTGCTCCTTGCTCTGGATGTGGCGATACTCTATGCCGACCTTGCCGCAATAGGCGCGGCGCAGGATGTCCAGAATGTCGCGCAAGGTCGCGCTCTCCTTACCGCCAAGCCCGCCAGTGATGAACTTGCGATCCAAATCCCAGATGGTCAGGCCATAAGTTTCGATGTCGAGTTCGGGGTGATAATGAAGCGGCATCGCGTGGAGCGGGTCAATGTCTGCGATCAGGTGGCCGCGCACGCGATAGGCGTTAATCAGTTCGAGCACGCGCGCCTGCTTGATGACCTGTGCGCGCGTCTGGTCGCCGCCGAGCAGAGCCGGATTGCTATCCATAGCCCAGCGCATCGGCGGATAAGTGATGTCTAAATCAGTGAAGATGTCGTCGTAGAAACGATGCTTGCCGACGAGCAGTTCATGAACGCGCGCGAGAAATGCGCCCGACTCCGCGCCCTGAATGATGCGATGATCGTAGGTTGAGGAGATTGTCATCGCCTTGCTGATGCCGATTTGCGAGAGGGCTTCGGGAGCCATCGCCTGATATTCAGCCGGATACTCGATTGCGCCCGTCGCGACGATGACGGATTGGCCCGGCATCAGGCGCGGGGTGGAAGCGACCGTGCCGATTGTTCCGGGGTTGGTCAGAGAAACGGTCGTACCCTGAAAGTCGGGGATTTGAAGTTTGCCTTCACGCGCGCGCTTGACGACATCATCGTAGGCGGCGAGAAACTGCGGGAAGCGCATCTTTTCCGCGCCTTTGATGTTCGGTACAAGAAGGGTGCGCGAGCCGTCCTTTTTCTGGAGGTCAATGGCTACCCCTAAGTTTACGCTCTCGCGGCGCAGGCGGGCTGGCTTTCCGTCCACGTTTACAAAACCGTCGTTGAGCTGCGGAAACTCTTCGAGCGCACGCACTATCGCCCACGCGACCAGATGGGTGTAAGAGGCTTTGCCGCGCCCGCTCCCTTGCAGATGCTCGTTGATGGTGCGGCGATTTTCGTCCAAGACCTTGACGGGGATGCGACGATTCGAGGTCGCGGTCGGAACCGTCAGGCTCGCCTCCATGTTCTCCACAATCTTGAGCGCACCGCCGCGAATCGGCACGGCGTTCTCCGCGCTTTCAACGGGTGCGGGCTTTGCTTCGGCGGGAGGAGGCGACGGAGCGGGAGCAGAAGTCGCGGCAGCCGGGGCGCTGGCCGTCGCAGTTGTGGCGCTCGACGGAGCAGCAGCGCCGTTGCCGCCAGCCTGCGATGACGGGGTGGTCTGCCCGCTCTCCTGCGTCTGGACAGCCGCGCCGCCGAGCAGTTCGCTGAAATACGTGCGCCAGGATTCATCCACCAGTTGGGGGTCGTTGCGGAAACGGCTCAACAAGCCCTCGACGTAAGTGGCATTGGCTCCAAAATTCTCCGCGATGAACTGCGAGAGGTCTAGCTTGTTTTGTGATTCGCTCAAGTTCTCGTCACCTCCATGTGGAAACGATAGATTATCACCTTCCGCATTTGAATTCATCCGGCGTGGGAGCGTAGCCACGTATTACGGCTTAATTTTACAACCCGAAAATGATATGCTCCCCGCGCAAGCCAACCCATCTGTACCCCTTTCGAGAAGAGACTAAACCAATGGAATACTCTAAAACAGTACCTTTCACGGGCAAGGCGGATAAAGCGTTAGAGGTAGCCAGATCAACTTTCCTTCCTCAAGGTTTTCAGCTTGTTTCCAGCACCGATTATGAATTGCGAGTAACGGGTCCGGGCCTCAACAGCACGAGAGAGAATCCCTTGAAAGGCGTTACCGAAGCCTCAATCATCATTCGCCCTTCTGCGTCTGCGATAGAGATGACGGCCACGCTCGGCGGTGTCGAGAAGATGAAAAAGTTTCTCATCTTCTTCCCACTGGGAATGGCCGTTTTCTTTCTGGTTGTCTTCGGAGTCCTGGCTCTGTCTGTGCCCACTATGCGTAACCCGCTATTCTTTCTGATTCCTGTTCTGGCTCTCTCGCCCTGGCTTTTCCTTTCTCCCTGGATGTCTCGCATGATCGGGAGGAGGACTGTGCAGGCCATAGACACGCTCTTGAATAACATGGTCATGCTGGGGAAATGATAGCCGAGGGCTGCGGTCAAGCGAGACATTCAAGGCCTCGAAGAAAACGAGCGCGCCCGGCCTTCCCCCGACTCAAGTCTGAAGACAATGAACAAAAGGTATGTTGATGAAGATAAAAAATAGATTGCCTCTCTTGCAAGGCGCAAGTCTCCTGCTCTTTATTTGCCTTCTCCTGACGTTCGTCCCCGGCGGGCAAAGCCTCGCCAGTACATCGAATGTGAAGGATGACGCGCAGAAGTTCATAGACCAATTCACTGCCCAGTGGCTTCAGTTGCGCTATGCCTACTCGCAAGCCTCCTGGAACTCAAACACCAAAATCATTGAGGGCGACGAAACCAACGCCAAAGCTGAAAACGCTGCGCTCGAACGATTGACAGCGTTTACGGGGAGCAAGGAGAACATCGAGCGGGCGACCGCGCTGCTCAAACAGCAGGACAAGCTGACGCCGCTTCAGGTCAAGCAGCTCAAGGGCATTCTCTACATGGCGGCGGAGTATCCTGAGATAGCCAAAGAGATGGTCAAGGAGCGCATCGCTGCCGAGACCGCGCAGACCGAAAAGCTCTACGGCTTTGAATTTAAGATTGACGGCAAATCTGTCACGCCGAACCAGATTGACGAAACCCTGCGCGCCTCAAACGACCCGGCAGAGCGTCGCAAGGCCTGGGAGTCTTCAAAGGAAGTCGGCAAGGTTCTGAAAGACGGCCTCGCTAATTTGCAAAGACTGCGTAACGGGACAGTGCGGCCTCTCGGTTATAGCTCTTACATCAATTATCAGATTTCCGATTACGGGTTGACGGGCGAAGAGATGATGCAGCTTCTCGATAAGTTCAATCGTGAACTGCGCCCGCTCTATCGTGAATTGCACACCTACGCTCGCTATGAGCTGGCGAAGCGTTACAACCAGCCCGTCCCGGATCAACTCCCCGCCGACTGGCTGCCGAACCGCTGGGCGCAGGATTGGAGTTCAATGGTCAAGGTCGAGGGAATGAACATTAACGATGCGCTCAAATCCAAAACTCCCGAATGGATCGTCCAGCAGGCCGAGCAGTTCTATGTCTCTCTTGGTTTTCCGCCTTTGCCGAAAAGTTTTTACGAGAAGTCATCGCTTTACCAGCTTCCGCCGAACACGCCTTATAAGAAGAACACGCACGCCAGCGCGTGGCATATGGATCTTCAGAATGATCTACGCTCGCTGATGAGTGTGGAGCCAAACGCCGAGTGGTACGAAACCGCGCACCACGAACTCGGCCACGTCTATTACTACGTCAGCTATACGAACAAGGGCGTTCCGCCGCTCCTGCGTGAAGGAGCGAACCGCGCCTATCACGAAGCCATCGGCACCATGATCGGGCTGGCCGCCACACAGAAACCATTTCTCGAAGGGCGGGGACTCGCGCTGAAAGACGCAAAGGTAGATCAGACGCAGATACTCTTGAAGGAAGCGCTCAACTACTTCGCTTACATGCCGTTTGCGATGGGCACGATGTCGCGCTTCGAGTATGACCTTTACGAGAACAATCTGCCGAAAGATCAATACAACAAGCGTTGGTGGGAGTTGGCATTAAAGTATCAGGGCGTTGTTCCGCCGAGCACGCGCGGTGAAGAATACTGTGATGCCTGCACGAAGACGCACATCAACGACGACGCGGCGCAGTATTACGACTACGCCATCGCCAACGTCCTGCTCTTCCAGTTGCACGACCACATCGCGCGCAAAATCCTGAAGCAGGACCCGCACGCGACCAACTATTATGGAAGCAAGGCTGTCGGAGATTTTCTCAGGAAGATTATGACGCCGGGCAGTTCGCGCGACTGGCGCGCGGTGCTCAAGGAAACGACCGGCGAAGATTTGAGCGCCACAGCCATGCTCCGGTATTTCGAGCCGTTGACGAACTATCTGAAGAAGGTCAACGCCGGGCGGAAATACACGCTGGCCGAGTTGTGATGACCATAGGCGTGCGGCTCCAGGGTTTACGCGTCCCGTAGGGACGGCTGAATTTTCAATCGTCCCTACCGGACTCAATAAAAATTAGCTTGCTATCTCTCCCAGCAATAAATTGCTGGGCTATTTTCAGTCGCTCCTAACGGAACGAAGAACCGATAAGCCCGCCATGAAGCCTAAATCCGATTCGCACCTCTCTCCCAAAACCTCGCGTCGCCAGTTTGCGAAATCAGTTGCCACGACACTTGTGGCCGCGCCGCTCGCGGCGTCGCTCGTGAAAGCGCAGACGCCCACGAAGCCGAAGGAAGCAACCGCGCCGCCCGTCACGCAACCCGCGCCTGCGCCGCAAAAGCCTGCGCCGCTCGTGGAAGCTTATGAGGAAGTGGCGCGCGTGCGCTTCGGGGAAAAACTGACACCGGAACAGTTCGCACAAATCAAGAAAGAGCTCAATGCCTACGTCGGCAAAGATGGTACAGCCGACCGCCTTCGAGCAATTAAATTGAAGAACGGAGATGAACCGGATTTCGTCTTCACTGCCGGTTAAAAAAGAATCATTCCCACAGCCAACGAATCATCTGAGCAAGAAATGCCGCCCGCTGTTTTCAGACAGACTCTCCGCTTCCTGTTAAGCAGGGCAGACAGGCGGCTCTGTGTGGCGATTATCCTCCTGTTGATTCTGCCATGTCTTTTCAATCAAGCTCTGGCGCAATCCAGAGGCAGAGTTAAAAGGATTCCTCAAGTTTCAGCGGACGCGTCCGGGGCGACCAAATGGGAGAGCGGCGAAACAGAGCAACTGAAAGTTTATGCGTTGCGCCTGATGCCGAAACAGGATTTAAGAAAACAGATTGAGCTTTTTGCCAGGCAGCAAAAGATTCAGGCAGGCTTGATTCTGACCGCTGTCGGGAGTTTGCAAAAGGTCAGCTTACGACTGGCCGACCAGCAAGGCTCAACCGCATTCGAAGGCAAATACGAGATTGTCTCTTTGGTCGGAACGCTTTCCCCTGACGGCGTGCATCTGCACATTTCTCTGTCAGACTCGACGGGCAAGACTATCGGCGGTCATCTGGTCGAAGGCTGCGAGATTTATACGACCGCCGAGATAGTAATAGCTGAAGCTCATGGCTTGAAGTTCACCAGAGAGCAAGACGCGCAAACCGGCTATAAAGAATTGAAGATTCGCAAGGCCCCACGCTCAAACAAAAGGAGATGATGAAAGAGAAGTTACGCCTTTTCTCTTTCAAGTTACTGTTATGCTCTCTGACGACATTCTCTTCTCTTCCATCACGGAACTCGCCGCGCAGATCAGAGCGCGGCGCATCTCGCCCGTCGAGTTGACCGAAAGCTATCTTGAGCGGTTGGACACAGTAGGCAGACGGCTCGGCGCAGTGGCCAGCCTGATGCGCGACTACGCGCTCAACGAAGCGCGGGCGGCTGAGCGCGAGATAAAGCGTGGGCGTTATCGCGGGACGCTTCACGGCATTCCCTACGGCGCGAAAGACCTGCTCGCGACGCGCAATGCCAAGACCACGTGGGGCGCAGCGCCTTACAAAGACCAACAGTTTGACGAGGACGCGACCGTCATCAGGAAACTGCGCGAGGCCGGCGCGATTCTCGTCGCCAAGCTGGCGATGGTCGAACTAGCGGGCGGGATGGGCTACAACGAAGCGCACGCCTCGTGGACGGGCGCGTGCAAGACGCCCTGGAATGAAGAGTACTGGAGCGGCGGCTCAAGTTCAGGCCCGGGCGCGGCTGTCGCCGCAGGGCTGGTCGCGTTCAGCATCGGCTCTGAGACTTCAGGCTCGATCATCACTCCGGCTGCGTTTTGCGGCGTGGCGGGTTTGCGCCCGACTTACGGCGCGGTCTCGCGTCATGGCGCGATGGCCCTGTGCTGGACGCTCGACAAGCTGGGGCCCATGTGCCGCACGGCGAAAGATTGCGCGATTGTGTTTGAGGCCATCAGGGGGCGCGACCCGCTCGACCCGACGTCAGTGGATAGTTCTTCCCGCTCAGGAGTTGCCGTGCCGCGTGGGAAGGCAAAGCCGCTCCGCCTCGCCGTGATGAAGGATTCTTACGAGAAGGCGCAACCGGAAGTGCGCGAGAATTTTCTGCGCTCGCTTGAGGTGTTGAAGAAATTTGCCAGCAGTCGAGATGGACGTGAAGCTGCCGGACTTTCCTTATGGCCCGGCGGTCGGAACGATTGTGGATGCGGAAGGCGCGAGCGCGTTTCGCGATTTGATAGAAACGGGGCGCGTGCAGGAACTGGCATCCCCGACGGGTCGCGTCGGCGGCTATTCCGCATCGCTCGTCACGGCTGTCGATTATCTGCACGCGATGAGGCTGCGCACGCCTATGCGCCGGGCCTGGGCTGAGATGTTTTCAAAGCACGGGATTTTAGTCGCGCCCTCGCGCGCCACCGTCTCTTACCCGATCAATAAAACTTTCGATCAGGCATACCCGAGCATCAGCACCACCTCGCCCATCGGCGCAAGCAATCTGGTCGGCGTGCCCGGCCATCTCCATCCTCAACGGCTTTGGCCAGGACAATCTCCCGACAGGCATCCAGTTCATCGGCCCGGCGTGGAGCGAAGCCGCATTGCTTGACCTTGCAGACAGGTATCAACAGGCGACCGACTGGCACAAGCGACGACCCAAGTAGGTGATAAGTGATAAGTGATAGGTGATAGCGTTCTTCTCTTATCACCCATCACTTATCACCCATCACTTATCATGCTTTGTCTTTACTCTTGAGTGGATTCTTAAATGAGAGATTGAGTTCGATGGGGACGACGCGCTTGAATTTGAAGAGGAATTTTTTGAAGCGCCCGAAGACGTAGACGCGACCCGTCACCGGCCAGATTTCTTTCGGCTGAGTCCATTCGCCGAGCGCGCCCAGCAACACGCGCGGCGTGCTGATATAGATGCTGACAGGCTCAGGCAAAGTGACGGGCTCGTGCGTCGGCAAGATCAAAAGAGTGCTGATATTCGTTGACGGTGACGGATGTGCCGTTAACGGTCATCCCCTCGAAGGTCAGAAAATCCACGCGGCCTCCCTGCTTGACGGCAGCCACCCTGACAGGCACTTCCAGGCCGATGCCGAGCGGCGACAGGCTCGTCACTTTCGGCTCGCCCAGCTGGATTAAGGTGGGCTCTCCTTCGTCGTCTTCTGTCCCCCGCCGACTGCATCCTCGCTTTAGCATTCTGCTTCTTGATTTCCACCTTCGCCAGCTCGACTTTGTAGCCGCGAATCTCTTTCGGATAAGCTGGGTGGATTTGGAAGGATGAGATGAGCTGGATTTTGCCGCGGGCTGTTGCGCGAAAGTGAAGACCGAGAGCAAAAACGTCAGGCATAGCGCCAGCGCCGCGATTCGT
Organism: uncultured Acidobacteriota bacterium; assembly: GCA_963811065.1. Taxonomy (GTDB): domain Bacteria; phylum Acidobacteriota; class Blastocatellia; order Pyrinomonadales; family Pyrinomonadaceae; genus QHXM01. The sequence continues at coordinate 456,562 of CAWEPR010000003.1, read as the reverse complement.
CTGTGTTTTGCGTTTTCTCTCAAGCGGTTTTTCATCATTTCCACATTTACCTCAAGACCCGAAGCTTGACGCTCATCCTCAGAAACTTTGCCTTACTTTGCGTCTTACGTCTTCCTCTTTGCTTCTTTAGCGAGAAAATCGGTTCACGCTTTAGAAGCAAAGTTAAAGCTTAAGACGCAAAGGCTGCCTCATAGATTATCCGCCTGATTCATCTCCAGCAGCCGCGGCAAATCAAGCACGAGGGCGACTGTGCCGTCCTGGCAGCTTGGTCGCGCCGCTGATGCCGCGCCAGCGCGGGGCGTGGCGTCCAAGCCCGCGCACCAGCGCTTCCGTGCGCTCGCCGAAAGCGTCCACAGCGAGGCACTGCGCTCGCAGTTTCGCTCGCGTCTCCCTTCTTCGCCAGTGCGAGCGATGATGACAGGCACGCTCTCTCCATTCAGGTCTTCACGAGAAGGCTGCCCGAGCAGTTGACGCACCGGCACGAAAGGCACGAGCGCCCCGCGCCACTTCACTCTCTCGGCTTCGCCGCTGCGGTCAATATCACTGGCCGTGACGGTGCCCGTCTCCGCGACTATCCTTTCGTCAACACAGTAACGATAGCCTGCCGAATGGAAGACGAGCGCAGATGTCAGCGCCAGCGTCGTCGGCAGAATCATCTCAAAGACTCGTGCCTGCGCCTTCCTCGCTCGACATGCGAATCTCGCCGCCGACCAGTTCGACGGCCCTCTCCACCACGTCGAGGCCGACACCTCTTCCCGAAACGCTCGAAACACTTGAGGCGGTCGAAAAACCCGGCCTGAAGATAAGACGCATGGCCTGCTCTTTTGTTAACTGCCTGCCCGCTTCGATAATTCCCTGCCCGGCTGCCGCGCGCGTCACGCGCAGCGGATCTATGCCACGCCCGTCGTCCGCGACCTTCAAGATCACGCGGCTGCCTTCCGTCCACGCGTCCAAACGCACGCGCCCGCAAGCTCGCTTGCCCGCAACAGTGCGTTCAGCTGAGGGCTCGATGCCGTGGTCGACGGCGTTGCGTAAGATATGAAGCAGCGGGTCTGCCATCGCGTCCGCCAGTGATTTGTCCAGCCGGACATCGCCTCCCTGCACTCTCGAAATCAACCTGCTTTCCGGTCAGGCGCGCGGCGATGCGCCCGGCACGCGTCGGCGCGCTCCAGCATCTGCGCGACCGGAATCATCCTGAGACCGATTAATCTCTCCTCAAGCTCGACGAGGCGGCGCCGGACGCGTCGCCGACCGTTCTGCCACTCTGTTTGCCCATCGTCCTGCTGGTTGAGCGAGGCTGCGATTGAATGCGCCGGTCGCTTCGGCCAGACCTCGTGCGCCACGTTGATGACCTCGTCCAACTCCTGCAACTCGACGCGCACGCGACTGGAGAGCGGCGCGACTGGTTTTCGGGGAGCGCGCTTTCCGCAAACGCTGGCGCGTCTGCTAGCCGTCTGCCTGTCGCTTCCGGCCTCGCCGGCTTCTCTCCGACCAGTGCCGTCAGCGCGGACTGGCCATAGGCGGAGATGTGTGCCGCCAGTTCTTCACGGCTGGTTTTCGTGGCATAGACGATGCGGAAACCGATCTTGTCGGGCGAGGCGGTTTCGAGTCCGGGCAGGGTCGAGATAATCTCGCCGTCTTCAGAAAGCGTGTCGCTTAAGCTACGGAAACTCTCATCGAAAGTGGCAAGCTCAAAGTTGATGGCAACGATCAAGAGACGCGCGCCCTCTTCGACTGATTCATGCAGGCGATGCGCTTCGTGCTCGCTTAAGGAACGCGCAATCTCTTCGGGCAAAGCGGCGAGCACCTTGCCGCACGGCAGGCGATTTTTTCTGCTCGCCTCTCGAGTCGCGCTAAGCCCACGCAATCGCTCGACGAGAGCCTGCGTCTGCGGCTGAGATTCATTGTGCGCGAGTCTTTCAAGACTTTGCGCGAGAAGATTGGCCGCATCATCAAAAGCATCCAGGACGGCTTCGTCAATCGGGACACGCCCCAGGCGCACGCCGTCGAGCAGCGTTTCAAACTCGTGCGCGATTCTGCGACATGGTATTAAGCTCGATGGTGGCGGATGAGCCCTTGATGGTGTGAACGTGACGGAAGATGCGCCCGACCAGTTCGCGGCGCGCGCGTCCCTCCGGCTGACGAACACGCAGCGCCTGAAGATCGCCGAACAGGATTTCGAGCAAATCTTCAGTCTCGGCCAGAAACTCACGCAGAATCTGATCGTTCATGGAAAGATTGTAACAAGTGAATAGGTGATAGTAGATAGATGAAAGCTGGCTTTCTACGATTGTCACCTGCTTTCACGGTCAATCGTCTATTGTCTATCGTCTGTCGCTTCTATTGACTGATGCAGGCTTGCGTTCGTCTTCGCGCTCCTGTTCGATGTCTTCCGTAGTGGTGTGCTCTTGCGGGTGCTGTTCGTCCAGATCGCGCTTGATGGCGTCGAGGATGCCGTTGATGAATTGTGTGGCTTCGTAGGTCGAGAAGCGGCGGGCGATTTCCAGCGCTTCGTTGATGGCGACGGTGCGCGGCGTCGGCTCATGCATGAATTCATAGACGGCCAGGCGCAGGATGTTGCGATCAACGACGGCCATCCGCGAGATGCGCCAGTGTTCGGCGCGCGATTTGATGCGCTCGTCCAGCTCCGTCAAGGCGAGCGAGCGTTCCCGTCGCCAGCCGCGTCGCGAATTCGCGCGCAGGCTCTTCTACGTCCGCATCGCCCAGCTCAGCCCAATAGATACGCACCAACTCGTCGGCACGCGTCTTTGATACATCTGCCGCAAAGAGCATTTGCAAGGCGCATTCACGCGCCTTACGCCTTGAACCCATAATTAAATCAGTGATGAGTGATGGGTGATGAGTGATGAGATAAGAGCTTTTCACTCATTACTCATCACTCATCACTCATCACTTCTTAAACGCTTCCCTGTAAAGATTAACTAACTCAACAGCCGACATGGCGGCCTCGAACCCCTTGTTGCCTGCTTTCACGCCCGCGCGGTCAATCGCCTGCTCCAGCGTGTCCGCCGTGACGATGCCGTAAACTACCGGAACATCCGTTTCCATCCCGGCCTGCGCGATGCCCTTTGTCACTTCGGCGGCGATGTACTCGAAATGCGGAGTCTGCCCACGAATGATCGTGCCGACGCAAACGACTGCATCCCATTTCCCCGTGGCGGCGACTTTGCGCGCCAGCAGCGGAATCTCAAATGAGCCTGGAACTTTGAACAGTTCCACGGACTTTTCATCCGCGCCCAAACGCTCAAGAGCATCGAGCGCGCCTTCGACGAGCCGCGAGGTCAGAAAATCGTTCCAACGGCTCGCGACAATCGCAAAGCGAAAGCCTTCGGCGTTCAGGCGTCCTTGATGAATCTTGGGCTGCAAGAGTTTTTCCTCTAATGCTCCTGTCGGATGTGTGTGTGAAAGCACTGGCAGTATAAAGAAGGCTGTGATGAGTGACAAGTGACGATTGAAGATGCTCGCATGTCACCAGGAGCGCAGGCGGCTTGTTTATAAGGACGACGGAGCGCAGTAAACCTATGAACGCCTGAGTAGGGCGCTCATAATAACCGGCCCTGCGGTGAGACTTAGGGACGTTGCCGTTCGAGGTCGCGCACGCGGTCGTAGATGTCTCGATAGTCAGCCTGTATCTGAACCAGATTGTCGTTAAAGATGCTGAGCTTGCGGTTCATGTCGCGCAGTTCCGTGCGCACGTCGCGGACATCTTTACGCATAGATTCTTGCCCTTCCTGAAGCTGCGCGATGTCTGCCTGTACTTTCTCCCAAATGGGACGCGTGTCATGCAGGCGCGCGTCAACGGTCTGCTTCAACTCTGCCAGCTCCGCGCGGATAGATTGAATTAACCGAAGAAGCTCTTCAGAGTTGTTCGGTTGGTCAGGTAGTCGTGTTGTGAGGTCTTCGCTCATGACCATTTCCTCCTTGAGTTTGATTCTATACCCATCAATGGCGGCAAAGCAATTACTTCCCCTTAAACACGGGCGCGCGTTTTTCTAAGAAGGCGCGTGTGCCTTCGCGCATGTCTTCGGTGGCGAAGAGACTGCTGAAGAGTTCGGCTTCGAGCTTCAAGCCTTCTTCAAGCGGAAGCTCAAGGCCGCGCATCACGGCTTCGAGACAGGCGCGGATGGCGAGCGGCGCGAGGCTCGTTATCTCGCGCGCCAACGCCTCAGCTTCGGAGAGAAGCACATCGGGAGCGACCGTCGAATTGACGAGGCGGGCGCGCAGGGCTTCATCCGCCGGGAGTTCCACGCCGGTCAACATCATCTCAAGAGCGCGACTGCTGCCTGTCACGCGCGTGAGCCGCTGCGTCCCGCCGTAGCCGGGAATGACGCCAAGCGAGGCTTCCGGCAGACTGAAGCGCGCAGTTGTGGAAGCGAGGCGGATGTGGCAGGCCAGAGCAAGCTCAAAGCCTCCGCCTGCCGCCAGACCATTGACGGCGGCGATAACGGGAACATTGCAGCGTTCAATCAGTTCGCAAACATGCTGCCCACGCTGTGCCGCGCCTCTGGCTTCTTCCGTGCCCATCGCGGCCAGCTCAGCAATGTCAGTGCCCGCAGAGAAAGCTTCACCCTCGGCGCACAGAATGACGGCGCGCAGGTCTCTTCGCGCCGCGATGCCTTCAAAAATCTCTGCGAGCCGCGCCAGCATCTCTCGCGTCAGCGCGTTTCGCTTCTCCGGGCGATTGAGGATTACGCGCGCCAACCCATGACCAGTCTCTTCAAAAATGATGTGCGTCAGGTCAGACATTGTGCTGGATGACAGACATAATTGTTCGGATGCGACGGCGGATAAAAGTGGCGCGCATCAGGTTAATTAATGCAACTAAAAAGTTGGCGATGCGCGGCGCTCGTTTTTTCAGGGCGCGGGGTTGACCCTGATGGTGAATGAGACGGTAACGATTTTTTCGGCGCGCTGGAATTGAGTCCAGATGCGATAGTCGCCTGCTTCTGGGAACATCGCTCCAAACTCAACATCCGGGCCGCCACGCATGTTTCCTTGCTCCACGTTTCCGGGCAACATCTCAGTCGGATGCGAGTGTAGGTATTCGGATTGATCTGCGTTGAGAATCAAAGTGTGCCCCCATGCCCCCAAATACGGCTGGAGGTCCTGCACAGGAGCGCCGGTTTGCGCGTCGGTCAGGCTATATTTAAGCGGAACGAAAAGGCCGGCCACAGGCATGGCGCCGTCGCCCCGGCCCAGCGACAAATTGATTTTCATTCCGTCAATCGTCTTCGTGAGCGTCGCGTCCGGCGTCAGCGGCGGTGGCGGTGCGGCCATAGCGTCCCGCGCCCGCCCGTAGCCTGCCGTCACTAATTCGCGGTGGATTATCTGTGTTGTGCCGCCGATGGGGAAAAAATCCGAATGCAGCTTGTAGAGACCTGTTCTCGGCAGCACCGTTTCGACGACGAAGCTGCCGTCCGGTTGGAGTTGCGGGTGAATGTGCTGATAGTCGTTTAGATCCTGACTGATGATGAAGAGGTGGAAAAGTTTCTCGTGATTGATGACGAAACGTTTGACACGCGCGCCCGTCTGCGGTTCGGAGATGATAAAGCGCAGTTGTACCTTTTCACCGACCTTCGGGCTGCGAGGTAACGAAGTGACTTTGAGTTGATACTCGCCTATGACCGACGGCTTGACCGACGACAGGGGCATTCCGCACCGGGGGCACACGCCACCTTGCGCCTGATGAATGTCAGGGTGCATCGGGCAGGTGTAGTCGTAAGTGGGCATTAACCGCTCAAACGCTCTGACGCGCTCGGCGGTCGAAAGTGTGGCCAGACTGCGTGGCGCTGTGGGTGTGATGGTGGTGGCCACCGCTGTTGATTTCCGGCTCGTGCTGAGTGACTTCCACTTCTTCTTCGCGGGCTTTCGCCTTTTGGACGCGATTTTCACGGGCGACGCGGCGACCAGCGCCATCTCGCACCGTGGACAATTGCCGGGTTGCGATGATGTCACCGCCGGGTGCATCGGGCAGACATACTTAGCCGCCGCGCGCGTTTGCGCGGCAGCCATATCAACGGAAGCGAGTCCGAGACAAACGCTGAGTACAACCAGGTGAAGTGCGCGCATGTTTAGTTTCATTAGAGTCGCTAACAAGCCCGATAAAACAATAGACAGGATTAACAAGATGGACAGGATGAAGAGAAGAAACATCAAAAGCATCAAGCTGCCTTGCTTATCTGCTTTTCTTAATCTTGATAATCCTGTTAATCCTGTCTATTTCTTCCCCACGCCTCTCTTTTAATTTACGTTACGGCTTTCAGCTTAGATTCATTGGCGTCGGATTCTTCGCATCCTTCGTGTAATCATAGAAGCCGCGCCCGGATTTGCGTCCGTAAAGTCCGGCCAGCACCATGCGCTTGAGCAGCGGCGGCGGGGCGAAACGCTTTTCGCGGTACTCGTTGAACATGATCTCGGCGATGTAGTAGGTCGTATCAAGCCCGACGAAATCGCCCAGCGTAAACGGCCCCATCGGATAATTGAGCCCGAGCTTCATGGCATTGTCTATGTCAACGATTGAGCCTACGCCCTCTTCGAGCGCGCGGATGGCGTCGAGCATGTAGGGGACGAGCAGGCGATTGACGATGAAGCCTGAGCGGTCGGTGGCGCGCACGGTCACTTTGCCGAGCTGCTTGCCAAACTCTATGGCCTGTTCATAGACGGCCTCGTCGGTCAGAATCGTGCGCACGACTTCGACGAGCTTCATCAACGGCACGGGATTGAAGAAGTGCAGGCCGATGAAGCGTTGCTGTCTTTCCGCGGAAGTCGCCGTCATCATCTCTGTAATTGAGATTGACGAAGTGTTCGAGGCGAAGATCGTCTCGGGCTTACATATCTTATCGAGCTCGGCGTAGGTCTCGCGCTTCGTCTCCAGATTCTCGATGATGGCTTCGATGATGACGTCGCAGTCCGCCAGATCACTGAGCGAAGTCGTGCTGGTCAAACGACCGCGAATCTCTTTCTGCTGGTCAGCGGTGATCGTTCCCTTCTCTGCGAACTTGGCGAGGGATTTTTCGATTCCGCCGACTCCTCTTTCACATAGCTCGTCCGAAACTTCGCGGACTACTGTTTCGAATCCGGCGGTAGCCGCCGTCTGCGCTATCCCTGACCCCATCAGGCCGCAGCCGAGCACGCCAACTTTTCTGATTTCCATTTCTCTTATGTCTCCTCTAATTTTCTCTCTCTTAGTAGAGCAGTGATTTTGAAAGCCTATCTATTTCTCTTTTGAAGAATCTTCCGCAGGAATAGATTCCGGGATATAGATTCCGTAATTCTTACCTTCAGTGTTTACCCACTTGTCGCGTTTTTCCACCCAGGCATTTAAAGCTGAGAGGAGGACCTCCTTCTGTGCTCTGATGCGCTGTTGGGTGCGTTTATTGGCTGTTGTTGCTGTTGTCGGCAGGTCGCGTGCGCGCACGAGTAATGATTTCAATTCATCACGCAGGGATGCGGCGGTTGTGTCCGGCGTCGAAGCTGCCTCCAGCGCCTGAATTGATGCGTCAATCCCGCTCGCGTCGTCCTCAGTCAACCCCTTGATGAGCGTAGTCTGCCCGCCGTTGAGCGCGTCCAGATAGTCCTTTATGTCAGTCCCCTTGCCGGTGAGCGAGGGAGGAATCCCGCCAGGCAGATTGGCGTATGATTTATTGAAGGTGCGCGCGACCATGACAAAGCTGACAACGACGAGCGCGAGCGCGGCAAGCTGGAGAATGTGCCAGAAGACAGCGACGCCTGCGCGCTCACCCGGTCGCTTGTAGCCGATGACGAGCGCAAGGAGCGCGCCTGCCACGAGTCCGCCCATGTGCGCCGCGTTGTCTATCACCGGAATCATGTAGCCGATGAAGATGTTAAGCAAGATCGTCGGCAGCATGCCTATGCCGAACGCGCGCTTGAATCCTTCGGGCAACTCGCGTCGAAATTTTATTCCGAAGACAAAGAGCACGCCGATTAACCCAAAGAGCGCACCTGAAGCTCCGACGGAGATTGAATCGCCCGCTTTGAAAAGAAATCTTCCGATGGGGCCGCTGCTATGCATGTTGGGCTGGACACTCAGGTAGCTGGCAACAACGCCCGCTATCCCTGTCGCCACCCAGAAGAAGACGAACTTCGCGGAGCCGTAGAGCCTCTCGACGTATGGCCCTATCACCCACAAACCGTACATGTTCATCAACAAATGTGCGACGTTGCCGTGCAGAAAGATGGGCGTGATGAATCGCCACCATTCGTGCTGAGCATCTATATACGCATTGACCTTCGCGCCATACCTGATGAGCACAGCAGCGTTCTCATTTGCGCCCGATTGCGAGGTCAGAAAGAAGACGAAAATGTTGGCGACTAGAAAGACGATGGTGAAGATGTACGGGCGGCTCAGGATGGCACGCGCGAAGCGGATGGTTTCGTGATCGTGAACTTGCTGCGACGGCGCTTGCGCCTGCGTAGTCGTCACTGAAGTTTTCGGCGCCCCACACAGCGAGCAAATGGTCTCATCTGTTCCGATGAGCGCGCCGCAGTTACGGCACATGGTTGGTCGCCCGGCGTAATTCGCGTTATTCAGTTGAACTTCAGACAAAACCTTCCACCTCAGGCGTGCCGCTTTCCGCAAATCATAAATCCCGCCCGAACATTTCATCAGACACGCTTCACCTGAAGTGAAGGCATAACCTGTGACGCGCGATCCGGCGACTTCTAATCAGTTTGGCTCATCGGTGATTCTACACTGAACGTTAGAAAAAAAGAAAAGTATGAATTCTGAACGATTCATGGGAGGAGTTTTCAGTTTCCAGTTTTCAGTTTTCAGCCTTGGCTAGCGGCTTTGTCTTTACTGGAACCGGTTCATTCACTGCCTTCCTGACCGATTGTCTCTGACCGCATTCCGGTCAAAGAGATTGGACGCTCGTTCACGGCGCTCACAGCCTCACAATGTTTTCAACACTTAGCCCGCCGGTTCACGCGGCATGAGCTTTGTTAAGTGAGAGCCTGCACTGCTTGCCCTCGACAAGCGAGCCGTTGGAGTTTACCCGGCAAGTTATCGAATTTTTTAGGAGCTTGTTTTGACTCGAAAATCCCCCATTCTCTCTCTCTTGCTTATCTTTTCGCTGTTAGCGCCGCTGGCACCCGCTTTCCGTGCGGGCGCGCAGGCACAGACGCGCAACACGGGGCAGCGTGCGGTCAACAAAATGACCGACCGCCTGCGCCTGCGCGCGCGACAGCCTCGCAGCGGAAACGCGGAGCGCACGCGCGTCATCCTCAATTTATCTGACGAAGCGGCGAAAGATCGTGCTCGAACTGTGCTCGAAGCGAGCGGCGCAGATGTCAATCAACACCTGGACGAACTCGGCGTGATGGTTGCGGACGTGCCCGTCGAAAAACTGGAAGAGCTTTCACTGCGTAACGAAGTTTCGTGGATGTCCGAAGACGCGGAAGTCCGCACGCTTGCCGTGACCGACAACACCAGCCACATAGAGGTGGCGACCGGCGCGAGCAAAGTTTTGCCGACAGTTGTGACGGATGGCGGCGCGGGCAACGGTGTCGGCATCGCCATTTTAGACAGCGGCGTCAGCCCGCCCGACGCGGCAGAGTTTGCTGGCTACAAAATGACAACCAGCGGCGGACTGCTCGGCGGCGGCGGACTGCTCGGCATTGGCCTGCTCGCGAAACCAAAGCCTGCGCCTTACAACCGCATCATGCAAGCGGTGGATTTCACCGGCGAAAACACGAAACAGGATAATTACGGTCACGGCACGCACACAGCCGGAGTCGCAGCGGGAACGGGTCAGGCGAGCGAAGATTATGCTGCGAAGAAGGCGGGCGCGCCCACCTATGGCGGCATCGCTCCGATGGCTCATATCATCAGCGTCCGCGTTCTCAACTCCGAAGGTGTGGGCAGCGTCTCCAACGTGATCGCTGGCATTAACTGGGCTATCAAGAATAAAGCCGCATACAACATCCGCGTGATGAATCTCTCGCTCGGCACAGCCATCACGCAAAGCTACAAGACCGATCCTTTGTGTCAGGCTGTGGGCCGCGCGGCTGACGCCGGAATAGTCGTCGTGGTCGCGGCTGGCAACCTCGGCAAAGACTCCGCCGGGCAGACAATCTACGGCGGCATACTCTCCCCAGCTAATTCGCCGCAAGTAATTACTGTCGGCGCAAGCAACACGCAGCAAACGAGCGGGCGCTCGGACGACGTGGTGACAACCTACTCGTCGCGCGGTCCGACACTCGTTGACGGACTCGTTAAACCCGACCTCGTCGCGCCCGGCAATCAAATCGGCGCGTCGGAATCAGCCATCTACTCGCCTACGGCCAGCAGTTCATACACGAACTCTGGCGGAGGCGGCGGGCTTCTCGGCGGCCTTGTCGGTAATACGGTCTTAGGCAATTCAGGCACGACGACGCCGAAGGCAACGGGCACGTACCGAATCTGGAGCGGCACATCTTTCGCCGCGCCAGCCGTCTCCGGCACCATCGCCCTGATGCTCGAAGCCAATCCCTCTCTCACGCCCCGTATCATCAAAGCCCTGCTCATGCGCACGGCGCAGCGCCTGCCCTATTACGAGAGCAAGGTGCTGACCACGCAGATGTCAAATTTTGAGCGCATCATCACCGAAGGCGCTGGCGAATTGAACACGAACGCTGCCGTCTCACTTGCCCGCGCGATACGCCAGGACGCCAATAAAGCGAAGCCCGGCGAGAATTTGATTACGAACTCGAAGATTACTTACAAGACCGTTCCCGGCATCACCGCATCAATTGGCAATCAAGCCATTCCGCTCAACAACGGTGTGGTCTGGGTTGACGGTGTCGCCTTCACTGATCGCCTGCAAATCACGAGCGGTTACAAACTCGCCAACGGGCAAACGCTTTCGAGCGGCTTCGCCATCGCCGACGGCTACCTGACGACAAACGGTAGCTATGTCATGAGCAACGGCGTCGTCATCGGCAGCGGTGTCGTCATCGGGAGTGGCGTTGTCATTGGCAGCGGGGTTGTGATTGGGAGTGGAGTCGTCATTGGCAGCGGCGTCGTCATCGGCAGCGAGTATGCCTGCGCTGACGGGCTGCTTTCGACTGGCAAAATCAACGGTTGGAGTTTCGGCAACGAAGGTGTCTGGTCATCAAATTTGGTTGATCCGAGTATGACCGATCTCAGAGCCGAAGAAGTCATCCTGCTGGGCGAAAACGCGCAACTCGTCGGCATCCAGCGATTGCTGCGCGCCAGTCCGCTCTATCCGCGTCGTTAAGGAAACAACACCCGAGTGGATGCCCACTCGCATCTTGTACTCGAAAGTTATCAAACCATCTTGGCTAAAGAGAGTAAGGATATAAAAAGCCGAGTTTATCCGGCTGCGGTCATCGCCGCGGGCATCCTATTATGGCTGTTCGCGGCGGCAAGCCTTTTCAGCGGCTCAACGCTTCGCGAGCAGTTGATAGTGCTGGCGCTCGTGCCGCTGGTGGTGCTGACCGGGATGTTTCCGAACACCTTTCCCTTGCCGTCGAATCTGAAGCTCACACAGGAAAAACTCACCTTTACTTATTCCGACGCCCTTGTTCTGCTGGTAGCCTGCTGGTATGGGCTTCCGGCCTGCGTCTTTATCGCGGGCATCGAAGGATTCACGTCGTCGCGGCGTGCCGTTCGTCGCTTCTCCAGCAATCTGTACTCTTTCAGCATGATGTCGCTCGCCGCCGCCGCTGCTGCCCTGACGCTCACGGCGGTATTGTCTTACGGCTTCAATAATGCGGGCAGTATTCAACAATCAGCTTTTCCGGCAATCGCGGTGGCGATGCTGGTGGCGAGCATTGTCCACATCATCATTAACTCGGCGCTGTTCTCCCTTTTGTTCTCCGTCCGCCTCAGCACTCCTTTCGTGCAAAGCTGGAAACAGAATCTTTTGTTGACGGCACCGATGTTTCTCCCAACGAGCGCGGCGGCCAGCCTGATGTATATTGCGCTGCAATACAACGCGCTGACGATGATAGTGCTCGGCGCGCCGCTCATCATCGCCATCCACTTCGGACATCGCCATTACCGCGACAGCGTGCAGGAGCAGTTCAACATCATCGAGCGAGGGCAACAGGAGCGCATCGTCCTGATGGAGAAGTCGCACCGCGAAACCATCGAAGCGCTCGCCGTGGCGATTAACGCCAAGGATGAAGTGACGCACGAGCACGTCCTGCGCGTGCAGATTTACGCTGCCGGAGTCGCGCGCATTCTCGGATGCAGCGCAGAAGAGATTGAAGCACTGCGCGCCGGAGCGCTCCTGCACGACATCGGCAAGATCGCCGTTCCCGATTACATTTTGAACAAGCCGGGAAAGCTGACCGCCGCCGAGTTTGAAAAGATGAAGACGCACACCGTCATCGGCGCGCAGATTCTGGGGCGCGTCGAGTTTCCCTACCCGGTTGTGCCGGTCGTGCGCCATCACCATGAGCGCTGGGATGGGCGCGGTTATCCAGACGGCTTGAAGCATGAAGAGATTCCGCTGACGGCGCGCATCCTCTCGGTCGTTGATTGCTTCGACGCCGTGCGCGAAGACCGTCAGTATCGCAAAGCCATGACGCGCGAAGAGGCGCTTGAGTTCATCATGAGCGGCAGCGGCACGATGTATGACCCGCGCGTCGTCGGCACGTTCATCACGCACCTGCCGGAGTTTGAAGCGGAGATACTGGCGCATCGCAACACGCCTGCCCCGACCTACGGCATCACGCCCATCGAAGAATTGTCGGAAGCAGCGCGACTCGTCACCCCTGCCGCAGGACTCGCGGAAACAAGCCCAACGGAGAAAGCCACAGAGACGAACTTCTCGCTCAAAGAACTCCGCGCTCTCTATGATCTGGCGCAGGCGCTCAATGCAGCGCATGGTCGCGCTGAGGCGCTCGCTGCCCTGACAGAGAAACTCCCTTCACTCGTCGCTTATGATTTATGCACGGTGACGCTGCTCGCACCGGAGGGCGGTGAATACGCTGTCGCACACGCATTGGGACAATACGCCGACCTGTTCACGAATCGCAGAATTACGATTGGCGAAGGCGTGACCGGCTGGGTGCTGGCCAATCGCCAGCCGTTCTGCAATGCGGACCCCAGGCTCGATCTCCCGCCGCAACTAATCGAACATTTCGCAGACTATCGCACGCTCGCCGCCTTTCCGCTCCTCAAAGAAAAGGAGTTATACGGCGCGTTCACGCTCTATTCATCAACGCTCACCGAATACACCGCGGATCATCGAAGATTGCTGCAAGAAGCGGCGGCGCTTCTCACAGCGGCGCTCTCGACCAGCACAGAACCCGCCACGCCGTCAGCGATTTCCCAACCCGTCGCCTCTGAAAGCTATCCTTCGACCAGCACCAGACTGGCATCCGAACTGGCTCATTAACACGTAAGACAGACAATTCCTGTCTGCCGTGGGACAGACATTCTTGTCTGTCATTGAGCGCGTGAGCGCGAATAATGTTTATGAGTAATGTTAGCGTGCTAGCGCACGCTTTGACAGACAGGAATGTCTGTCCTACGGCGGACTGCCTGTCCTGATTTAAGCTCGCAGGATGCACGCTTCAAGGCGCGCGTTGACACGCTCAGTCCTGCATGTTAGAACCGCTCTTGTCCCCTGATTGGCTCTTGCTCCCGCTGGCTGGCCTCAGTCGAACGTGCCATGAAGCTCTGTCAAACATGCCAGACGATAACCACTGATGAGCAGAACTACTGCGCTCACGACGGCCAACCTCTCGCCGCAGACCCGCTTGCCACCGCGCTTCAGGAATCGGTCGGTGCGAAATACACCGTCACGCATCTCATCGGCACAGGCTCGATGGGCGCTGTCTATCGCGCGCAGCATCATGCGCTCGGCGACGTGGCGATCAAGGTCATGCTGGGGCCGCCGGATAATCATAAACTCTCGGAACGTTTTCTGCGCGAAGCCAAAGCGCTGCGCAAGCTACACAATCCGCACTCCGTCCTCGTCTATGATCTCGAACGCTCCGCGACGGGTCTCACCTACATGGTGATGGAGATGGTCGAAGGGCGCTCGCTGCGTGATGAATTGAAGCAGCGCGCGCATCTTTCGCTTGAAGAGACGATAGAGATAGCCGAAGCCGTCTGCGATGCGCTTGAGGCGGCGCACGAGCGCGGCATCATTCACCGCGACCTGAAGCCCGACAACATTCTGCTGACCGAAGAGAAGACAAGCGACGGCGAGCACCAGCGTCTCATCAAGATTGTAGACTTCGGCATCGTCAAGCTGCGCGGCACACAACAGGGCGGCGAAGATACCTCCATGCAGTTGACGAAATACGGCGCGCCCATCGGGACGCCTTTTTATATGTCGCCCGAACAATGGTTCGGCGACGGGCCGGGCTTTATGGGATTGGATGGCCGTACGGACATCTACGCTCTCGGCTGCACACTCTACGAGTCGCTTTCAGGCAACCCGCCGTTTGTCGGCAAGACGAAAGACGAGTTGCGCGCCAAGCATCTGGAAGAACAACCGCGTCCCCTTAACGAAATCGCGCCGCATGTGCCCGAATCAATCAGCCGCGTCATCCTGCGCGCTCTCGAAAAAGACAGGGACTTGCGCGCCAACAGCGCCACTGAGTTTGCCGAAGAGCTTCGCCGCGCCTTTAACGAACATCTCGAACCCGTGGCCAATGAAGAAGAGCGGAAACGTTTGGGCGCGGTGCCGGAATCTTCCCAGGGCGAGGCAGGGACATCTAACCCTGAGCAAATCGCTCAACTGCAAGCAACCGAAGAAACGGTGACGGTCGTGAGAAATTGGGCGGCGGAAGAAGCGCAGCCGATTATCGAACAGGTGCGCGAGCGGCCACTGGCAATCCTTCCAGTCGAGCCGCAAGCTCACAGGCAAACAAGCGTTGAATCGGCTGCCAGACAAACCTCACCGCTATCACCTGCCGAAGTCGTAGACATGGAAGATACGCTTACGCCGGACGCGTTCCCTGTTGAAGAGGAACAACGCGAGCCGGGGCAGCGCGCCTCAACCGACACCGAAGCCGAACAGCAGGAAAAGCTCATGCCTCACACGCCTGTCACGAAGCGCGCAGCGTCGCCGGAGGAGTCGTCCCGTGAGGGATATGAGCTAATGCTGGCGCAAGCTGGCACGTGGCATATCGGACTGTTCAGTCAGGAAGTCGAGAGCGTTGCGGCGTGGCGCTCTCCTGTGCCTCTGCCGCACGCGCCTCCGGCGGTGCTTGGCGTGGTGAGCGTGCAGGGACGGATGTTGACGGTGATTGACCCGGCAGTGCTGCTTGGCGAAGGAAGCACGGGTAAAAAGAAGGCTGCGACGCCTGCCTTCATCATCGTGCTGCGCGGCGACGAGCAACTGGCGCTCGCAGTCAACCGCGTGGACGGCCATCTGGGGATTTATCTTGGCGAAATCGTCGCATCAACCGGGAGCTTTAACTCAAACGTCGCGCGCGGCAGTATCCAGGGCGCATACGGGCAGACCATCGTGCTGGACGCCAGAGAACTCTTCGCCGCCGCCATGCAGGGAGCTGAACGACGAAGGCAACGATTTTAATAAAGAGTAACCAGTAGTCAGTTATCAGTTATCAGCTTTTGGTTTTGCTTTTGACTGACTACTGACTACTGATTACTGATTACTTCTTTACCTTATGAACGAACAAGCATTCACCACATTAGAGTATGACCGGCTTCGGGCGCTTGTCCGGCGCGGGGCGCAGACGGCGATGGGACGGGCGCGGGGCGAGGCGCTTGCCCCGATTGACGACCTGTTGAAACTGCGCCGTGAGTTGAGTGCGGTGGCAGAATGCGTCGAGTTGCGGCGGCGCGGCGTCTACTGGTCATTCACGGAGATGGCTGACCCGGCAGAGGCGCTGGCGCGGCTCAGGATAGAGGGCGCGACGCTTGAGCCGCTGACGATTCTTGGTCTGGCTCGCCTGTGCGAACAGGCATTGGCCGCGCGCGCTCTTGTAATGACCGAACGCGAAGCCTGCCCGGTGCTGTGGGAAACAATCGAGCATTTGCCGCGCGAGTTGCATAGCCTCGCAGCTCGCGTCTCCAACAAAATCCTGCCGAGCGGCGAACTCGATGACCGCGCCAGCCCCGAACTCGCGCGCATTCGTTCGGAGATTACGCACCTGCGGTCACGCATCACACGCTCGCTCGAAAATCTGATGCGACGTTCAGAAGAAGCGATTCAGGATGAGTTGGTCACAGTTCGCAATGACCGCTTCGTGATTCCCGTTAAGTCAGATCATCGCGGGCGTGTCGGCGGCGTCGCGCATGGCTTCTCTTCATCGGGCGCGACCATCTTCATCGAGCCGTTGGAGACGATTGAAGCCAACAACGAGTTGCAGGCGCTGCGCGAAACGGAAGAGCGCGAGATTTATAAAATCCTGTCCACGCTGACGGATGAGTTAAGGCGCGAGTTGCCCGCCATCGAGATGTCCGCGCGCGCCGTCGCGGAGCTTGATTTCGTCAACAGCAAGCGCGTGCTGTTTGAAAAATTTAACTGCGTCGTCCCAGAGATCAATGAGAGCGATTCTCTTGAACTACTGGAAGCGCGTCATCCCTTGCTCGAAGAGAATCTGCGCGCGTCGGGCGGCGAGGTCGTGCCGGTTTCATTCTCCCTTGATTCAGAGCATCCGGTGATGGTGATTTCCGGCGCGAACGCAGGCGGCAAAACTGTCGTCCTGAAAACCGCCGGGCTGCTTTCCCTGATGGCTCTCTCCGCGTTGCCCGTGCCCGCTAAACGTGCGCGCATCCCGTTCTACGCTTCAGTGCTTTGTGACATCGGCGATCACCAATCGCTCGCCGCCAATCTCTCGACCTTCACCTCGCACGTCGCCAACATCAGCCGCATGATCGAGCTGTGTACTGCTCCCGCGCTCGTCCTGCTCGACGAGGCAGGCACAGGTACTGACCCGGAAGAAGGCTCTGCGCTCGGCGTCGCCGTCGTGGATCACTTCCGGCGCGTATGCGGCGCGCACGTTTTGGCGACGACGCACTACAGCGGCCTGAAGATGTACGCGGCGAACGAAGAATCGGTCATCAATGCCAGCGTCGAGTTTGACGAGAAGACTTTGCAGCCGACCTACAAATTGCTCGTCGGGATTGCCGGAGCGTCTTCAGGAATAGAGATTGCGCGCCGCTTCGGTTTCCCTGACGTGATCGTGCGCGCGGCCTCAGAGCATGTCGGCGAAGCAGCGCGAGATGCGACCACTTATCTACAACGTATCAAGCGCGAGTCGGAAGAAGCCGAAAACTTGCGCCGCGCCTTAGAGGAAGAGCGCGCCGCAGTCGCCGAAAAATATTCCTCGCTTGACGTGGAAGCGCGCAAGCGCGAGGAAGAGCGGCAGATTGTTTTCGAGCGTGAGTTTCAGAAAGCGGTGGCTGATTTTGAGAAACGCTCGCGTGAGTTGATCGCTAAAGTTGAAGATCGCGCCGAGCGCGCTAAGGTCGAGCGTGAAGCACAAAAGCAGGTCGCCGAGCTTAAACGCGAAGCCGGGCGCGCTGCCCGCGCCGTTTCCCCGGCGGCAACGACACCACAGCCCACACGCCCAGTGCGCGTCGTCCGCGATGGAAAGCTTGTCACTGCCGCCGAGACTTCAGCGCCCGCCGAAGAAGAGTATCGCGCAGCAGAGGCACGTCCCATCAAGGTCGGCGACCGTGTGCGCCTGCGCTCGTTCGGCTCCGTCGGAATTGTTGATAAGCTCAACGGTGATGAGGCCGAGGTGCGCGTCAAGGCTCTGCGCTTTCGAGAAAAGCTCGCCAATCTTGATTTGGTTGAAGCAGTCCAAGCACAGCCGCAGACGGGACGCCTGGAGAAGCTGCGAGCGTCTTCGCGCGGCACGGAAATCAACCTACGCGAGTCTATGGAAGAGGCTCGCGCCGAACTCAACGTCATCGGGCGCACGACCGATGAAGCTGTTGACGAAGCAGATAAGTTTCTGGATGAAGCATTTATGAACAGCATGAATAGTGTTCGCATCGTGCATGGTCACGGCACGGGCGCGCTCCGCAAGGCCATCGCAGACTTTCTGCGAAATCACCCGCACGTCGAGCGCTTCGCTCAGGCTCCACAGAATCAGGGCGGCGCGGGCGCGACCGTTGTTGAGTTAAAGCAGTAAGAGAAAAATGCGCTTTCCCCAAACATTCATTGACGATCTGCGCCGACAGGCTGACATCGTGCGCGTCATTCAGGATTACGTCTCTTTGAAGAAGAAGGGCGCGAACTGGATGGCGTGCTGCCCTTTTCATCAGGAGAAGACCCCTTCGTTTTCGGTCAACCCGGCGAAGGATATTTACTACTGCTTCGGCTGCGCCAAGGGAGGCAGCGTGTTCAATTTCGTGATGGAGATTGAGCGTGTCTCTTTCCCGGAAGCCATCAAGATCGTGGCGGAGAAGGCGAATGTTCCGTTGCCCGTGATGGTCGAAGACCAGAAGTTTGAAGCGCACCGGAAGGAAGCCGACGAGGTCATAGAGTTAAACTCATGGGCGCTTGAATGGTGGGAGGCGCAGCTAGAGCAAAACCAGAGTGAAGCGCGTGCGGCGCGCGAGTATCTCACGGGTCGTCAAATTTCCGATGAGACGCGCAAGGCTTTTCGTCTGGGGTTTGCCCCGGACAGTTGGGACGCGCTCTCGACGCACCTGAAGAAGCGCGGGGCTACCGCTACACAGATTGAGCGGAGCGGTCTGGTCGTCAAAAAGGATGCGGGCGGGTTTTATGATCGCTTTCGCGGGCGCTTAATCTTTCCTGTCATGGACGCGCAGGGGCGCGCCGTCGCTTTCGGTGGTCGCACGTTGCAGCCCGACGGCGAGCCGAAATATTTGAACTCGCCAGAGACCGCAGCCTATACGAAGGGGCGGCATTTGTTCGGGTTGAACGTGACGCGCGACGAAATTCGGAAGCGCAAGTTTGCCATTCTGGTCGAGGGTTATCTTGACTTAATCATCCCTTATCAATTCGGCGTGCGTAACATGGCGGCCTCATTGGGCACGGCTCTCACGCCTGAGCAAGCGAAATTGTTGGGGCGGTTTGCGCGCAAGGTTGTTGTCAACTATGATGGAGACAGTGCGGGTGTGAAGGCGGCCAAACGCGCCATTGAAACGCTTCTGGCAGAAGATTTCGAGACGAAGATACTGGTTCTGCCTGATAACGCCGACCCGGATGAGTTTATTCGTACCTTTGGCGTTGAAGCGTATCACGAGCGACGCGGGAAGGCTCTCCCTCACATACAATTCGTTCTTGATGAGGCAGTACGGGATCGCAATCTCTTGCGCCCGGCTGAAAAGGCCGCGGCGGTAGAGGAGGCGCTCCCGTTTGTTCGCGCTGTCCGCAACGGAATTCAGAAGCGCGAGTATTTTGACATGACGATGGATGCCTTGCGCGTCGAAGAGCAGGCGCTCAGACGTGAGTTGTGGCAGACGATCAAGACGAATGCGCCATCGTCGGGACAGGATGTGCGGCAAAAAATCGTTCGCGCGGTGGGCGCGCAGCCGACGATTGCCGAGCAAAGACTTCTTGAACTTCTCGTCCACGACGCAGAGCTGCGCCGCAACGTTTTGCCGCGAATGGAAGCGGCTGATTACGAAGAGTTGCCGACCGCTGCCATCTTCCGCGCTTTGAAAGAAATTGATGCGGAGGGCGCAGCAGTTGATTTTACGACGCTCGCGGCTAAGACCGAAGACGATCCGCTGGCGGCAGATTTTGTGCCGCTGCTTTTAATGAGCGAGCCTCAGCGCGACGAAGGTGAAGCGGTTGACGACACGCTGGTGAATGCGGAAAGCTGCCTTCATGCTTTGCGCCTGATGATGATGGATCGTCGCATCAACGAACTCGGCATCGAGATTGCAACTGCCGAACGCCTGGGCGACGACGAGCGGCGAAACAAACTGGCTTTAGAGCAACTGGAATGGGCGAGGCGGAAAAGGCAGATGATAGAGACGGAAGCCGGGGCAGCGTAAAATTCAAACATGGGCATGGAAGAAAAAGATCGTGATGATGTGATGCAGCGCCTGCTGGAGTTGGGCGGCGATAAAAAGTATCTCACGTTTGACGATCTCAACCGTGAGCTGCCTGATAACGTCGTCTCGCCCGATGACATAGAAGACGTTCTGCAAAAGCTCGAAGGCTCGAACATCGCGGTCGCCGATTCCGACGAGCGCCTCATCGAGCAGGCCGCAGCTCTCGCCACAGATGTAGACGATGACGAAGACGCGGTTGACGAGGATGTCGAGCTGGATTTGTCGGCGGGCGCGCTGGAGAAGACCAACGACCCCGTGCGTCTTTACCTGCGCGAAATGGGCGTTGTGCCGCTCCTCACGCGCGAGGGCGAAGTCGTCATCGCCAAGCGCATCGAGCGTGGGCAGATCAAGACGAAAAAAGCCATCTCCCGCTCGCCCATCGCAGTTGAAGAGATTTTGAAAATCGGCGACGAGTTGGAAGCTAACAAGGCCAACATCCGCGACATCGTCACCTTCTCAGAGCAGGCCGAACTCACGGGCGATGAAGACAAGGCCGACGAGTACCTCAAATGGACAATCGAAGGAATCCTGGAAATCCGCAAGCGCTACAAAGCAGGCTTGAAGGAATGGGAGAAACTGCGCGCCGAGCAGAAAGTGACGCGCGGCAAGAAGTCTAAAAAACTGCTGCGCCTGAAACGCAGAGTCGCACGCGCCCGGCTCGAAATCGCGCAGGAGATCGGACGCCTCAATCTGACCGAGCGCGCACGCCAGCGTCTCATCAATTCTATTCGCGCCGTGCATAAAGAGATTCGCGCAGCCGAACGTGAGATAGACAATTTTACGGAGAGACTCAACAAACGCCGCCTCAAGGCTGAGGACGAGAAAGAATTCAAGCGTCGCATCAGCGTCGCGAAAAAACAGCTACCACAGGTCGAAGCACGCTTCAACATCTCGCCCGTCGAAATCAAACGCTCCTTTCAGTCAATCACCACAGGCGAGCATCACACGGGGCTAGCCAAGCGTGAACTGGTCGAAGCGAACCTGCGCCTCGTCGTCTCCATCGCCAAGAAGTACACGAATCGCGGGCTGCAATTTCTGGATTTGATTCAGGAAGGCAACATCGGATTGATGAAGGCTGTGGACAAGTTTGAGTGGCGACGCGGTTACAAGTTCTCGACCTATGCGACGTGGTGGATTCGGCAGGCCATTACGCGAGCGATTGCGGATCAGGCCAGAACGATTCGCATTCCCGTTCACATGATCGAGACGATTAATAAACTCATCCGAACCTCGCGCTCGCTGGTTCAGGAACTTGGGCGCGAGCCGACGAGTGAAGAGATCGCGCGGAAGATGGATATTCCGGTCTCGAAAGTCCGCAAGGTTTTGAAGATCGCGCAGGAGCCGATTTCGCTTGAGACGCCGATAGGCGAAGAGGAAGACTCGCACCTGGGCGATTTCATCGAAGACAAATCCATCCTGAATCCTGCGGACGCGGTTGTCGCCTCGAACCTGCGCGAGATTACGGATGAAGTGCTGGCAACGTTGACGCCGCGCGAGGAGAAGGTCATCAAGATGCGCTTTGGCCTCGGCACCTCCGGCTCCGAGCACACGCTCGAAGAGGTCGGCCAGCATTTCGCCGTGACGCGCGAGCGCATCCGGCAGATTGAAGCCAAGGCGCTGAGGAAACTGCGCCACCCCTCACGCTCACGCAAGCTGAAAGCATTCCTTGAGAGCACGCAGACTTAATAGCTTTCCGCTCTACCAAATCGCTAAAACCTCCTGAGTCAGCTATAATCCCTGAGCATAGGATTTTATTATTGGGTTTAATGTCCTCATATTTGTAGTTTTGCTATGTCTAAAAGAATTACTGAAAGTTATAAACAAAAACTCGCCGCTGAAGAAGGCTGGACTTTAAAGCGTGGCACGCAGCTTCGTATTGCTCTGTGTTATCCGAACGTTTATGGAATCGGAATGGCGAATCTGGGATTGCATGCGATGTACGAGTTGTTCAATCGCATCCCTGAAGTCTCCTGTGAGCGCGTTTTTCTGCCTGATGAACGCGAGTTGCGCGAGTATGAAAAATCCCGCACGCCGCTCCTCTCGCTGGAATCACAGACGCCTGTGCGCGACTTCGATGTCGTGGCGTTTTCCATCTCGTTTGAGACCGATTATCTGAATATGGCGAGCATGCTGCGCTTGAGCGGCGTGCCCGTGTGGTCGAAGGATAGGACACATCACGACCCGCTTGTAGTGATGGGCGGCGCGGCGTCGTTTCTCAATCCTGAGCCAATCGCGGATTTCACAGATGTGATCGGTGTGGGCGAAGGCGAGATTCTGGGAGCGCAACTCGTTGATGCCATCTTCGAGCATGAAACGAAAGATGAAATCCTGCTGGCGTTGGCGCGCATGGGGCGCGGCTTCTATGTGCCGTCCCTTTATGACGTGACGTATAACGCGGACGGGACGGTTAATGAGTACACGCCGCTTGAAACGGGCGTGCCTCAGCGTGTCGGGCGCGCGGTGTCGGCTGAGAATCCGAAGGAAGGAAGTCTCAGACGCGCAATTCGCCGGGGCGAGACGGAAGTCGCTGAACAGTTGCGCGGAACTGAAGTATTCGCGCCTTCGACCGTTATCTTCGCGCCTGAGGCAGAGATGGGCGAGCGTTTTCTGGTTGAGATTTCGCGCGGCTGCTCACAAGGGTGTCGTTTCTGCTGGGCAGGATTTAACTACTGGCCGCCGCGCGTTGTGCCTGCGCGTGACATTCTGGCGAAGGCTAGTGAGTGGCGCGGGAAGACCGATAAGATTGGTTTAGTCTCGACAGCCGTTTGCGACCACCCGGAGATTAGCGAAATCTTGCAGGGCCTGCGCGCGATGGATTATCGCATCTCTGTTTCCAGTCTCCGGCTCGATCAGATTTCGGATGAACTGCTGGATGCGCTCGTCGAATCGCGCGACCAGCAGATTGCTGTCGCGCCTGAGACAGGCTCAGACCGCCTGCGCAAAGTCATCAACAAGAATCTGACCAACGACGAAATCGTGGACATCTGCGGCGCGGTCTTTGATCGCGGGATGCTGACCGTCAAGCTCTACCTGATGGTCGGATTGCCGACAGAAACGGATGAAGATTTGGAAGAGATGGTCGTGCTGGTCGAGCGCATTAAAGACAGAATGCTTGAGGCTGGCAAAAGGTTCGGGCGGGCGGGCAAGATCATTCCCTCCCTCAACGGCTTTGTGCCGAAGCCCAACACGCCCTTGCAGTGGGACGGCATCCTCGATGAAAAGGAATTGAAGCGGCGCATCAAGTGGGCGTCTAAGAATCTGGCGCGGATTCCGAACGTCGAAGTGCGCGCGATGTCTGCACGCATCGCTCACGAGCAGGCGTTGTTTTCATCAGGCGACCGTAGAGTGTCGCGCGTGATTGAAGCGGCGGCGCGGTTGGGCGGTGATCTTCAAGCGGCGCTGCGCGAGACCGGAGTTGACCCGGCTTTCCACACGAGCCGTGATCGCAGCTATGATGAGAAACTGGCGTGGGAGATTGTTGATTCGGGATTGTCGCGCGAGTTTCTGCAAAAGGAGCACGAACGCGCGCACATCGCGCGCTCAACGCCTCCGTGCCCATCGGTTGACCAATGCACGCGTTGCGGCGTCTGCCCGACGACATGGCTCGCCAGCGCGCCCGCCGGACTCGTACAGTTGCAAAGCCCGACCGCTCAACGCCTGCTCGCCGCCGTTGGGTAAGTAAAACTCAAAAGACGATTACCACAAGACCCTGTTTTGAACGCGCGCGTTGCTTCGTTCGTGAACAGGGTCTTGTTATGGGTTGAGAGACGTGTCGCTCTTGGCCGTATGGTCAAAGTCATACTGGTAAGTGAAACCGGGAAGAAGATTGACCTGGCGCGTGAACTTGACCGTGACCTCCAACCGACCGTTTTGATAGATGTGCGACATCTTGGCATCAGACGGAACCCCATACTGGCTCGCGCTGTTTCTCAGCTGAGTTTCCACCCGTGAGGCTTTTTGTTCCATCGGAACTGCCGGATCGTCGGCGGCGGCTTGAACTCTCTCATTCATGAAACTTTTGAAGGTGCGTGCCTGATAAGCTACAGGGATATACTGGAAAGCCATGTAGCCGACGAGGGCGACGACGGCGAGCGTAATTATTAATTTAAGACGTGCCGAGCCGCGCTCATAATGCATGGCCGCCGGGGATGAGCCAAACGATTGTTTCATCAATCTTCACCCTTACTCTTTCGGTTCTATGAAATTTTTTGCAGCCCTGCGCGGAGTGAGGCGCGCAAAAGCCTCTGCCCGATTTCCCTGCCATCAACTATCCGCGCACGTCCAAGGCGTTCGAGCAAGACCCACTTGAGATGACCGCCGATCATTTTCTTATCGCGGCTGATACGGTTCAGAATCTCGTCTTCGTCAAGGTCGTCGGCGCGTGGGAGTCGTCCGCACAGGCGAACGGCGTCGCGTAGTAATTCTAACTCCGAAGGAGCGAGCAAGCCTAGTCTTTTGGAAATTTCTCCCGCGACGAGCATCCCGTAGCCGACCGCTTCGCCATGCCGGAAACGACGATAGCGTGTGATTGCTTCGAGCGCGTGAGCAGTTGTGTGGCCGAAGTTAAGGATGCGGCGTGAGCGACGGTCGTCGCGCGTCACATCTTCGCGCTCATCTCCAGCGACGATTGAAGCCTTGAAAGCGACCTGCGCCGCGATGAGCCTCTCAAGCCGCTGGCTGCTGCGCTCGGCTGCTTTCTGCGGGTGCTGAAAGGAGAGGAAGTTGTATGTCTCGTCGAAAAGTTGTCGCCTCCCTGCCGCGCCCTGCTTGACGCTCTCACACCAACCAGCGGTCATCTCTCGCGGCGGAAGACTTTGGAGCGTGCCAGTATCTATCAGGACGGCGCGCGGGTGATGAAAAGCTCCGGTCAGGTTTTTCCCCGCGCTCGTGTTGACCGCCACTTTGCCGCCGACGGAAGCATCCACCTGCGCGAGCAGCGTTGTTGGAACTTGAAGGAAAGCAATGCCGCGCAGGTAAACGGCAGCCGCAAAGCCAGCGAGATCGCCAACCACTCCGCCGCCGAGGGCGACGAGGGCGTCGCTCCTTTCCAGTCCTGATTCTGAGAGAAATCCCAGCAGGCGCGAGAGCGTGGCCGCAGTTTTGTAGCGCTCCCCGTCATTCATCAACCAATGCGCGACGGTAAAACCTTCGGCGCGGAGCGTCCTTAAGGCGCGCTCGCCATAAAGGTCGAAGACTTTTCGGTTTGAGACGAGACAGAGGCGGCGCGCGTGTGGCGGCAATGTGCGGCGCGCTATGCTCCCTAAGCGGGCGAGCGTGCCTGCTCCGATTCTTATTTCATAAACCTCTTGCCGCGCTTTTGGGACGCGGACACGCACAAGCTGCACTGGTTTTTCTTCAGTCCTCTTTCATAGCCGCGATCAAACTCTCGGCCAAAAGCTCGAAGCTGATCTCGCCCATCCCGATCATGCGGGCGAGTTCTTCGACAGTATAGCGTGAGGACGTGTTCCAGAGGTCAATCAATTCATCTCCGGCCTTGCGCGAGGCCCACCAGCGGCGACCATAGCGCGTGAGCAGGTGCTCGCGGAGCGTCACCTCAAAGGCCCACGCGCGCAGGTAAGCGGCGGAGTAAAAACCGTCGTCAACGTCGGCCAGATAGAGCGCCGGGTTGCGCCCAAAGCGCGTCGCCTGCGAGATCGCGTCACGATAGCTCGCCGCCAGATGCTCTGAGCGAAGCTGGGAGTGATCGTGCAGCTCAATCTCATAATTCAGAGAGGCGCAACGACGGCGGATGTTACCGCAGGTCAGAAGTGCCAGACTGCGCACAATCTCGCGCGCCTGGGTTTCACTAACACCATGGCGATACTCTGTGAGCCAGCCGGTGTCGTGGAAGAGGTTGCTGAGAAGAAACGCTTGGCCTTCACTCGTTCCATGATCCGGCGCGTAGAGAAACTCCGGATGTTGGCGGCAGAGTTCGCGCGAAGACCATCCGAAGTGCTGTGCGTGCCCGGCTTCGTGAAAAAGCACCGTGTAATCATAAGCGCCGCCGACGGGTGCAATCAGCAAACGCACATCGTCGGGCGGATTGATGCGGAAGCAGGCGGCGCGCGGATTTTTGAAGAGACGCGCTTCAGCATCAATGTGTATGTTCTGCTGCTGCTCAACGCGGATGCCAAGACTCTTCATGGCCGCGCCGTAAGTCGCTATCAAATCCTGAGCGGGGAAGAACGGGTCGAGCCGCGTCATGCGCTGGAAGAAAAAATAGTCGGCGTGTTGTAGGTCGTCGAACGCCACACCCGGCAAATCACGCGCGCTCACTCGCGCCAGCGCAGACGTGTAAGCCGCCTCTGTTTGATCCAGAAAGCGGCTCGCGGAAGCGGCGAGGCGCTCGAAGTCTGTGCCTGTGATTTCGGTGAACAGCGCTCGGTAAGACGCGAAGCCGAGCATGACAGCCGATTCATGAAAGGATTCAAGACGCGCGGCGCGCAGGTCGTTGCAGGCATGATGAGCGTCTACCCAACGCGCAGATAATTCACGTCGGCGCGCTGACGTCGGCTCATTAGAGATAATTTTGGGGACGTTATTTACGGGTAGGCTCTCGCCTTCCCACTCAACGCGGGCAGAGGATTCGCAGCGCGCCACTTCGTCCGTTAATTCTCTGGCGCGTGCTTCCAGATAGCCGATGCGCGCCGCGCCGGAAAGCATACGCAGCCCCACGCGCTCAGTTTCCCGGTACGCGGGAGTCTCCTCAAAGGCGCGCTGAAGGGCGTCTATTGCATCGCGCGCAAACAGCTCGCCGTAGCGTTCGTAGATGGGTTCAAGATGGAGTTCTTTTTCAAAGCCAGCTCGATGCTGGTAGTGGGCGAGTTCGATGGCCGAGCAGTATGCGGCAAAATCGCGGCGGTAGTCGCTAATGTTCATCGTGTGGGAGGACCGATTTAAGCGTTCGTCAGCCGAGTCAAATCGTTGAGAATTTGGGGGCAAAACTAGCTGGCGCGGATTGTAACACGATGATGGACAGGAGAGAACGTTCAGGCAGGAAAGAAATTAAGAGGCACTAAAAAAGCGAACAGGCGCGGTCAACGTGGGAGTCTACCGCGCCTGCTCATATTCGTGGTCACTGTCCTCACCCCAGCAACCACTTGAGACGGAGGATCCACCAACCGTCTCTCTTGCCCCGCAATATACACCGCAATGCTCGTGCCATGCAAGCGGTAATTTCTGAAGCTCGGCTGAGCCTAAATGTTTCAAGGCTTTAGCCTAACTCAAGCCCACGAGGGGCTTTCAAGGTGGAGTGTAAAGGCGGTCCGGGCGTGTAAGACTTACACCTATCTTCGCGTAGAATTTTCCCAAATCCAAATAGAAACCTCAAAAGCACAAAGCCACAGAAGTTAAAAATCTTAATCTTTTGTGTCCTTGTGCCTGTGTGGTGAACTCCGGTTTTCTCTGATTTACCCAAGCGCGTCTCTGATAACCGAGGCAAGGTCGTTTGCGTATCGCTCGATCACGTCCTGCCGCTCGCCTTCGATCATCACGCGCGCCAGCGCCTCCGTCCCCGAATAGCGCAGCAGCAGGCGGCCAGTCTCGCCGAGTTGCTCCTCGGTCTCGCGCGCCGCCTGCGCGATGGCCTCGACTTCCTCAAACGGTCTTTTCTCGCGCACCCGCACGTTGACCAGCACCTGCGGATAGCGCGTGAAGCCGCGCGTTAAGTCCTCAAGTCCCATCTCGCTTTCACGCATCGCGCGTAAGAGGCAGAGCGTCGTCATCATCCCATCTCCGGCCAAACTCAAACGCGGAAAGATGAGGTGTCCCGATTGCTCGCCGCCGAGCGTTGCGCCAGTCCGCAGGAGTTCTTCCAACACGTACTTGTCGCCAACATCGGCGCGCAGCAGGTGCAGGTTCTTCGAGCGGAGAGCTTTTTCCAGACCGAGATTACTCATCACGGTGGCGACGACCATCTTGCCATCCAGACGCCCATGCGCGTCCAGATACTTTGCCATTACCCAGAGCGTCGCGTCGCCATCAACAAAAGCTCCGCGCGCATCAACGAAGAGCGCACGATCAGCATCGCCGTCAAAGGCGACGCCCAGATCGGCGCGCTCCTCAACTACCTTTTGCTGTAAGCCCTCGATGTGGAGTGAGCCGCAATCACGGTTGATGTTACGACCATCGGGCGTGTCGTTTAATGTGACGACCCGCGCGCCCAGACGTTTCAAAAGCGCGGGCGCAAGCTCAAAGGCAGCGCCGTTGGCACAGTCAACCACTACGCTTAAGCCATCGAGCGAAAGTCCGCTTCCAATCTCTTCGGCGAGGAAATCCAGATAACGCGCTCTCAAGGCAAAAGCATGGCGCGCTTCCGTTTCATCAACAGCTTCCGCTTCGTCAACAGGTGTGGCCGCCAGTTCTGTTTCCGCTCTCGGGCTTCCCTTTTCGGCTTCGATGTCGGCTTCGATACGGCGTTCGGTCGCATCGTCCAGCTTGCGGCCTGAAGGCGCAAAAATCTTGATGCCGTTATCCTGATACGGATTATGCGAAGCGCTGATGACGACGCCTGCATCCATTGACAGAGTGCGCGCCAGATAAGCTACGCCCGGCGTCGGGATGACGCCCGCCGACTGGACATGCGCTCCAGCTTCACGAACTCCGGCAATAAAGGCATGCTCGATCCATGAGCCTGACTCGCGTGTGTCGCGCCCCGTCACGATGCGCGGCGCGCTCTTTGCTCCAGCTTCATTCAACCGCGCGGCGAGTTGACGCGCAAGGGAGCGTCCCGCGATGCCTACGGTCGCGGCATCAAGCGGAAACCGTCCGGCTTCTCCGCGCATTCCGTCCGTGCCGAAAAGTCTTGCCATCTATTTTCTGTTCCCTGCGAGCGAGTTAGAAAAACGACCTTCTGGTGAATAGCGCCGGGCTGGTAGAGCGCAACTCGACGCGGCCTTGCAGGTCGGCGGGCAGTTCCAGGCGGGGCTTAAACGATCCATCCTCTGCAACGTCTAAAATGAGTTTCACATTTCCGGCGCTCAGTTGGTTAACGGCGTAACGCTCGCCGTAAACAATGAGCGTGGCGGTTTCGGGTCTCACCGGTACGCCATCACCGGCGCTCACACTAACATTGCTGAGAGTTTTTTCGATGCGCTGCTCGCCAATCTCAAAGCTGAGGTTGACGGCCACATCAATCAAATCAACTTTCTTGTCGGCAACCTCAATCGCCGCTTGCGGCACGGTGAAGCTCTCCTTGCGCCCGTCAAGTGAGATAACTTCGGTCGGCACTTTCTGTAGCGCGTTGAGATGACTGGCAGGCCCGCGCACCTTGATTTTTTCAGGAGTAATGCTGATGCCACGCAACTCGTAGCCTTCCGCGACGTTGCCGGAGCGTCGCACCTCGACTCCAACCTCGCGCTCAACTCGCGGCTCAAGTCGGAGTTGCACGTAGTTGGGTTGAATATCGCCGTAACGCACTCCGTCTGGCAATCCCATCGTGACGCGCTCCAATGTCAGTGGAACGTTGTGCTCACCCGGCGTGAAATCGCTCACGTCAACATTTGCCACCAGATCGCGCACGTTGAGCGTATCCAGGGCACGCTTGCTACCGGTTAAAGTGATTTCAACGTCGGTGCGCGGCTCGTTGCTAATCTCCAGATTGCCCGGCAGACGGAAATTGAGAGGCACGTGCGGCACACGAATCGTGGTGGGTTTACGCTGTCCCGTCACGCCGTACCAGAGCGCGAGCGAGATTACGAGCGCCAGCAATTTCGTCCCCCAATCTTCGATGAAGATGACGCGCAGCCAGCGCTCCACCCAGTGCGGCTTGCGCACCTGTCGTCTCACCTCTTCATCTATTCCACGAAAAGACATAAGTCAGGGGTCAGGGGTCAGGAGTCAGGGGTCGGTGAAAAGCCTGTTACCGGCCCCGTCCCCCGACACCCGGCCCCTGCTTTTCATGTTGTGATAGCCTCTTCAGTTTCCGCTTCCGCAGGCTTGCTCCCTCTTTCGCGCGCAGATTTGGCGGCGGGAGCTTCAAGGGCATGGAAGATCGCGGCGCGCAGTTTGGTCGCGTCCAGCCCGCGCTTGATCTGGCCGCCCTCGACGAAAGAGATTAGCCCGGTCTCTTCGGAGACGACGACGGCCACCGCATCGGAATCCTCTGTGATGCCGATAGCGGCGCGATGGCGCGTGCCGAGGTCTTTGGAGAGACGCGGATTCAGAGTAAGCGGCAGAAAGCACGCGGCGGCAGCGATGCGGTGACGACGCACGACCACCGCGCCGTCATGCAGGGGCGTCGTGGGATTGAAGATCGTGACCAGCAAATCGTAACTGAGTTCGGCTTCGAGCTTGACGCCGCCATCCGTCACGTTCTTCAAGCCGACGCCGCGTTCGATGACGATGAGCGCGCCTGTCTTCGTCGAAGCGAGCGTGGTTGCGGCCAGCACAATCTCGTCATAAACGCCTTCGCCAAACTGCCCGCGATGCTTTCGGGTGAAAGGCATCTGCACGCTATTGCCGAAAGAGATGAGCGCCTGACGAATTTCGGATTGAAAAAGCACGATGATGGCAACGCCGATGTAGATTAATCCGCCCCGCAAGATGAATTCCAGGGTCGCCAAATCGCGGCTCACGGCCAAGCCGTAAAGCAACAGGATGAATGCCAACCCGGCGGCCATCGGTGCGGCGCGCGTCCCACGCACCAACTTCAAAACTGCATACACGATGAGAAAGACCAGCGCGATGTCCGCGATGTTGCGCGGGTCGCTTAGCCTGCTCAGGTATTCTCTGTATTGCAGAAGCAGTAGCATTTTAGATTTGCGATTTTTGATTTTTGATTGGAAGCAGACTAAAGATAAAATTCAAGTTCTTGTCCTTATCCAATCGCAAATCAAAAATCTAAAATCGCAAATTCCCTAGCCAATGTGTTGCGGAATAGGCTCCTTCTCTTCGCTCTTGCTCTCGCGCGCGGCGGCCAGAAAGATCCTGTCAACTTTCGGCTCTGCGCGTTTAATCAAACCTTTAATTTCCTCTATGGTCTGCTCGATGTCGTCCGTTGCCAGATCGTTGCGCAGGTTGATGTTCGCATTGATGAGAATCTGCTTGGGCGCAAGATGCATCGTCAAAAGCTCTACGACTTCGCAGACGTTTGGGTGACTCTCAATTGCGCTGCGAATCGCGGCCACAGACTTCGCCGTTGCGGCCTCGCCGAGAAGAAGCCCGCGCGACGAGCGCGCCAGCACGAACGCGACGATGGCCAGCACTACGCCGATTGTCATCGAAGCCAGCCCGTCCCAGTAGGCTCCATCTCCCGGCCCCGCATGATGCTCCGTCAGGTAGAGGCCGACGGCTGCGATGACGATGCCGACCAGCGCTGCCGAGTCTTCAAAGATCACCGTCTTGGCCGTCGGGTCTTTCGATTCGCGCAAATACTCTCTGAACGTCAGCCCCTCGTGATGCGCTTCCTTCACTTCCTGCCAGATCGCCAGCGCGATTGACCCGGCTTCAAGAACGAAGGAGATGCCGAGCACCCAATAAGCCCAGGCCAGCCTTTCCGGCGCGTGGGGATGCGTGAGCTTCTGAAAGCCTTCGTAAAGCGCGTAGGTCGCGCCGACGCCGAAGATAAAGATAGCGGCGATGAACGACCAGAAGAAGCGTTCCTTGCCGTAACCGAACGGATGCTTTTTCGACGCCCGACGCTTGTAGAAGCGCAAGCCAAGCAGCAAAAAGACCTGATTGGTCGTATCGGCCAGAGAGTGCAAAGATTCGGCCATCATGCCGGAAGAGCCTGTGATGATGGCGGCAGCAAACTTCAGAACCGTAATTAGACCATTAGCTATGAGTGCTCCAAGCACTGCCCACATTGATAGAAACTCCTCTGTTTCGGGAAACGAGACTCCGTATGGATTATGGGGGAAAGTTTAGGATAAGGCAAAATGAAAAATTAAAAATGCAAAATTGATAGCTAAGGAGCAAGTTGTTCCTCTTCATTTTGCATTTTTAATTTTTCATTTTGCCTTCTTTAGCCGTCCGCGCTGGAGGAAGCCGACGAGATGTCCGGCGTGGTCAACGACGGCGACTGAGCCGACGCCATTACTCTGCATGATCTCGTCTGCACGAGCCATCGTCGCCGAAGATTCGACAAACAGGGTGGGGTCAATCGGGCGCATCACGTCGCGGGCGCGGGTCGCGCGCCAACGCTCGCGCGGGAGAGCTTTCAAGTCTTCAAGTGAGAGCATGCCATGTAGCTGCCTTCCTTTCGCGACAGGAAAACTGACGCGGCGCTGCATGGGCAGAATAGAATCAACGAAGTGGCTGATGAGTACATCAGGCTCAATCGCCAGCGGCGCGCTCATCGCGTCCGCCACAGTCGCCTGCTTCATGTTGCGCGCGTGCCGAACCACGCTGGCAGCCGCATCGAAGAGAAACAGCCCGACCAGCACCGCCCACAAACCGGAGAGCGTTCCCTGCACCTTCGGCGAGACGGCCATGTAGATACCGATGATAATCAGCGTCACGGCGATGAAAATTCCGCCCAGGCCCGCGAGGCGCGTCGCTTCATTGATGTTGCCGCGCCTCTTCCAGAGCAGAGCGCGCAGCACGCGCCCGCCGTCGAGCGGGTAGCCCGGTAAAAGATTGAAGACCGCGAGCAAGAGATTCCCCGCGCCGATGAAGAAAAGAATCGCAGCGGCAGTTCGATAACCGCCCACGAGAGCTATCTGGTATGCGCCAAACGCCAGCACTGCAAACAGAAAACTCGCCGCCGGGCCAGCCACCGCGATACGAAACTCTGCCCCCGGCGTGTCGGGTTCACGCTTGAGCCGGGCCAGTCCACCGAACGGATGCAGCACGATCTCTTCAATCTCGATTCCCTCCATGCGCCCGACCAGCGCGTGCGACAATTCGTGGCCGAAGACGGAGAGAAAGAGCGCCAGAGTGGTGATAACGCCGAGCACCCACGCCACCACCGGCTCTACCGGCGGCAAGCCCCGAATGCCTCGCTGCAAGCTCATCGAGACCAGCCAGACGCTCACCCCGCAGACCACGAACCAGCGATAGTCTATCCGCACCGGAATGCCATAGACGCGCGCCACTGAAATCTGCCGATGAATTAACTTGCCAATATTCACAGACACGCCTCATTGCCTGAGAGAAGAATAATCAGGGCTTGATTTTATTCGGGCTTAAAACCTCTCTCACTTAATTGCTTATCTATACTCGTTGAGATCAAAAAACCATTTTCCTTCTGTGGCGTCTCTCGTCTTCCTTTTAGGCGTACTGTGTAAGCCACCCGCACCCGAGGATTTGCGCCCATGCCGGGACAGCCGCTATGACGAGAAGAAACAAAGTAAAAACGATATATCTATGTCGCATCTTCATAAAAAACAGTAACGAGTGATAAGTGATGAGTGACAAGCCAAGAAGCTGTCTTTTAACTCTTCACTTGTCACTCGTCACTTGTCACTGCTTTTATCCGTCTTCCCGGTTGTCGTGAGAGGCTATCAGGTCGTCGTCCTGTGATTTGCTGGATTCCCACTCTACTTCAAAGAGGGGAACGGGCTGCGCGCGATTCTTGACGTAGATCGGATCGTGCTGCTTGAGCGGGTAGCGGCTATTGGCGGCGCGAGCCGTCGCATCGCTGAGGAGGATTTGCCCGGCCTTTGAGTTTGATTCGAGTCTCGCAGAGGTATTGACCGTGTCGCCGATGGCCGTGTATTCCGAACGACGCTCCGAGCCGATGTAGCCGACAGTGGCTTCGCCCGTGTGCAGGCCGATGCCGATGCCAATCTCGTTAAAGCCTTCGGCGCGCAACTCCTGATTGATGCCGATGACGCGTCGCTGCATGGCGACCGCCGCGTTAACCGCGTTCGTCGCGTCCTGCGGTGTCGCGGTGGGCGCACCGAAGAGCGCCATCAAGCCGTCGCCCAGATATTTGTCGAGCGTGCCGCCGTGCGCGAAGATGATATCCGTCATCGCCGAGAAATACTTATTGAGCAGATGCACGACCTTTTCCGGATTAGCATGCTCGGAGAGCCGTGTGAAGCCGCGAATGTCTGCGAAGAGCACAGTGATGATTTGATTGACGCCGCCGAGCTTGAACGATTCGGGATTTTCAAGCATCTGCTTGACGACGTATTCTGGAAGGAATCGCCCGTAGTTGGCGCGCGCCACTTCTTCGCGGGCGAGGCGCTCGTGCGCGCGCGCGTTCTCGACCGCGACCGCCGTTTGCGCCGCGACCGCCGTAATCAATTCGAGGTCGTCTGGCTTGAAGGCCGCGAACGGGTCCAGGCGGTCAGCGTAGAGCGCACCGTGAACGCCACTTTCCGCGACGAGCGGCGCGCAGATGGTCGAGCGCACGCCCTGTGAGACGATGGATTCCACGCCCGCGAACATCGCTTCGGCAGCCGCATCCTGTGACAGCAGCGCCACGCGATCTTTCATCACCTTGCGCGTGATGGTGCGACCGATGGTCAGTTTTTTAGCGTGCGCGTCGAGTTTCTCGTCGCGTGCGCGCGTGGCGATGGGAATCAACTCGACATCTTCGCCGTCCACGCTTGTGCCTTCGGCTAGAAGAGCGACCACGCGGTCGGCTGGGGTGGAACGGAAGATGATGTCAGTCGCTTTGGCGAAAATAGCGTTGAGATCGAAGACGGATCCAAGCGTCTTGCTCATCTCGTAAAGCTCGGCAAGGATGTTGGCCTTGCGCTGCAAGGCTTCCATCTCTTTGTCGCGTGTGGCGGGCGCTGACGGAGTCGGCGGCTTGCTCGTTCTCAGCACGGTCGTCATCACGTCGCTGGCGGAGATGAGAAGCTGCGTGTGCCCGAAAGGCTTGTCATCGTAGCGCACGTCGGTAGTGCGCTCCTCTTTTTGCTGCTCGAAGCGGAGCGTGCTGGCGCCGATGGTGACGCGATCACCGTCCTTCAGCGGATGCTCGTAGCGCGCTTCGCCGTTGACGAAGACTTTGTTGGCGCTGCGTCGCACCTCACCGTTCATCACGACGCCGTCAACGATGGTGTAAGCGGGATCGTCGAACCTGATGTGCGCGTGATGGCGCGAGGCGCGCGGGTCATCCAAAACGACCGAGTTGTCCGGCGCACGGCCAATGGTGCAAGCGGCCTGCGGAATCAGGTTGAACTGCCATTGTCGTCCACTCGCATCTGTAATTTTTAGTAAAGCCATAATGTCGCTCAATTTTACAGGCAAACAGAGGATTAAGAAAAGCAGAAGTCAGGAGTCGGGAGTCAGGAGTCAGAAGAAAAGCAAAAATCTGTAACAGTGACTCCCGGCCTCTTCATTCTGAATTCTGAATTCTGCTTTCCGCTGAATTCTATCTTTGCGTAACATCGGCGTAATATTAGCTTCATATTATCTTCACTCCTACAGGTCGAATATCACCTTTTGCTTGTACGCAAGGGCGTGGGCGTTGGTAGAATTTCTCAGTTACTCAAATCTCCGCCGGAAGGAATCAAGCTATGCTGCAACTTAAAATCTCCCGTGCGTTTCTGTTGTGCATCCTCTGCGCCGGTCTGCCTTTTTCAGTTTATTCACAATCCTCTACCACGCGTCCCGCTGCTGACGCTACTACCGCCACCGCCGCAGGAGGTGGTGGTGCGGCTGCCAGCAGTTCAGACCTTGAAGAAGTGCGGCGCGAGTTGCGCGAACAGCAGGAAGAACTCCGCCGCATGCAAGCCGTCATTACAGAGCAATCGCAGGTGATAGACGCGCTTCGGCAACGCGTCGAGCAGACCGCGCGAACTGGTACGGGCGAGGTTGTCAAGACAGGCAACATTCCAATCAGCGACAACGCGCCGCAGGATTCTCAGACAAAAACTCAATCTGGCGAGACAGCAGAGGCGCGTCTGGCCCGCGTCGAAGAACAGGTCAAGAAGACGGGCGAGGCGATCTCCAAGCAACTCGGCTCGATTAGCTTTAGCGGCGATATTCGCCTGCGCTATGAATCTTTCTACGGACAGTTAAACGCTCTCTCGAATGGCGACAATCCGGCCATCCTCGGCAACGAATTGAGCACGCGCCAGCGTTTTCGCTTTCGTGCGCGTCTGGCGATGCGAGGACAAATCGGCAAGGAATTTGACTGGGGGCTGCGGCTGGCAAGCGGGAGCTACACCGATGCCATCTCGACGAACCAGACGTTAACAGATTTTTACAATCGTAAGGTTTTCGCTCTGGATCAAGCATACATCGCGTGGACGCCTGCGCGCGTGCCGGGGCTGCGCTTGGAAGCGGGCAAGTTCGAGTTGCTGAACCAACAATCAACGGAAGATAAGTTCTATGTGCAAGCAGGCAGGTTTGATGTTCCGTGGCTGCGCACGGAGATGACGCTGGACAACGATTTGCCGGTCGAAGGTTTCAGTCAGATTTACACGTACCATTTCAACGCCCCCAAGAAAGACCCTCAAGCCCCAGACCCGTTGCGCCGTAACATTACTTTCATCGCCATGGAGCTTCCCTTCCTTGAACGTAACTCTTCCTTCGTGCGCAATGCTAACGGCACGGTCAATCTGGATGAGTCAGGGAGAGCGGGGCGCGATCTGGCTCTGTATGCAGCGCAAGTGCATGGAGTTGTTGATCTCTCGCCCACAGTCGCGCTGATGCTCTCGGCTTCCGATCTTTATTTTTCCGGCACGCAGTTCATCTCTCCCGTCCAGGTCTTCGGCAACACTGTGCAATTGCCCGTGACCTTCACTATCCCTGCCACCGCCACCACGCCAGCGCAAACCATCACTACACAAGTGGGCGTTCCGCGCGAGTTGCTCGTCGCGGGCAACGGCAATCTCGGTCTTTCGACGGCGACGAACAATGCGGTCAATCGTGACGGGCGGCTCGCTTCCGGCTACAACCTCGTTGACTTGATTGGTCGTCTGGATTGGACGGGCAGCAAAAAGTGGCCAGTGGCACTGGTCTTTAATTTCGTCACCAACACGCAGACACATGATGTCGTGGTGGCCGGGCCGGGAGGCGCGAATGTGTTTCAGAAGAACAATGAGAATAACGGCTACTATGCTGAGATTCAGGTCGGCAGGCAACGGAAGAAGCGCGGCGATTTGCAGTTTGGCTACACCTTCATGCGTATTGAGAAGGATGCCGTGCTGACGCCCTTTAACATCTCTGACGTAGGCCAGCAATCAGACATGCGTAATCATCGCTTCAATTTCATCTATACGGCAGACCCGCGCGTCGTGCTGACGCTGGCGGGCATCGTGACGGAGCGCCCCAACGGATTGCTCGGCGTCTTCGGCACGACGCCTGCGGGGTCGCTCAATCGCCCGACAACGCGCTTGCAGTTCGACACCACGTTTCGTTTTTAAGCGATTGCCTTGACAAGCGCTGAATACATGGCATTCTCCTTCAGGTATTCCAAGACGGAGGAGGAGGAGCGCGCCAGACATGAATCACGATCATTTTCTAGTGCAGCCGGGCAGTAAAATCAGCCTCAAGGATTACGACCCGGATTACACAGGAGAGTTTGAGAACAAAGAACAGGCGGAGTCAAAGCTGCGCGAAGATGTGTTGAAGCTGGCGAGCTATCAGGATGTGCTCTATGCACAGAATACCTACTCGCTGCTCATCATCTTTCAGGCGATGGATGCCTCGGGCAAAGACAGCACGATCAAGCACGTCATGTCCGGCGTTGACCCGCAGGGCTGCCAGGTCTTCTCTTTCAAATCGCCCTCGGCGGAAGAACTCGACCACGATTATCTCTGGCGCAGCGCAAAGTCGCTTCCCGAACGCGGGCGCATAGGCATTTTCAATCGTTCCTACTACGAAGAGGTGCTGGTGGTGCGCGTCCATCCGGAGATTCTGAATTCGCAGCAATTGCCGCCCGAGACGAAAACCGGAGACATCTGGCAGCGTCGCTTTGAAGAGATCAATCACTTCGAGCGCTATCTCACGCGCAACGGCATCGTCGTCCTCAAATTCTTTCTCAACGTTTCCAAAGAGAAACAGCGTGACCGCTTTCTGAAACGCATCAACACGCCCGAAAAGAACTGGAAATTTTCTTTGAACGACGTGAAAGAGCGCAGACACTGGGACGATTACATGGCGGCCTACGAAGATGCTTTCAATCACACCAGCTCTGAAGAAGTTCCCTGGTACATTATTCCCGCAGACAACAAGTGGTTCATGCGCACGGCTGTCGCCGACGTGATTATCACTAAATTGGCGTCTTTGAATCTCACCTACCCGACAGTCAGCGAAGCGCACCGGCAGAATCTGCTGAAAGCCAAAGAGATACTCGAACAGGAATAGTGAGCGCGGCATCACTGCTACGCGCAGGCGATGTTTTTAGTCTCTATTCTTTACCGAGATTTAATCCGGCCTTAACCATTTGTTAGCAAGCGGAGATTATCCTTCGCTCACTCTTTACTGGTAGCGTGGGTCTTGAGGGGTTGTGCGAGGCTCAAGGGAATCGGAACGATTACCCTCTGTTTAGCGCGACCCCAATTTTTCAAAGTATGGTCGCGCCTGTCCGAAGTGTAAGCGAAGATGGAAGGAACGGCAGGCCGCAAACGCCTTTGAGATAGGACGGACGCGCGCTTCCCGTATCGAGAAGCCATCCCTCAAAACCCGGTGCGTTTCTCCTGTCGCCCTGACAGGTCACACATGAAACGCGTCGCGGCTGGCAAAACCACCCCGCCCCGGCTCTGAAGCGACGGCCCCGGCAGATTGCGGACCCTGCCGGGGCTTTAATTTTTTGGCTGATTAATGCGGGTTAAAAACGTTGCGACAGGAGAGCTAAATCAAGTTCCGCAAAAATTCCGCACAAGCACCGTCAGGTGAGATAGCCCCCGAAAATACGCGGGAATTTGTCTGTTTTTATTCTTCCCAGGGAAGAACAAAAATACAACCTGGTAGATTGTTTTAGAATCTTAATTCCTGCGCTCGGTGAGGCGTTGTGACAGTACAGTGAAGCGGTGAATGGACGAACACGATACAGTCACATTGACATTCTGAGTTATTGCCAGACCTGATAGAAATCATTAAGATTGTAGACCCTCGCGGCCGCTCTTTTTGAGTTCATCAAAGATACATGGCGACTCAGGATTAACAGTAGCCTTTCAAACCATCTCCTAATTTTTAACTGGAATCTTGACCGGATTCTTATTGTGTTGGCTTCTGGAGGATATCTAATGAGTGTGAATCGGAACAGTTTTCGTCGCGTGCTTGGAACCCTTATCTCAATCTTCGCCCTCGCTATCATGGCTTCTGCTCAAACCGCGCAGCAGGCCGATTTCTCAAACGTCAAGATCAAGAACTTCGGGCAGATGGATGAGCGCTTCTATCGTGGAGCGCAGCCCAAGGAACAGGATTACGAATCGCTGAAGGCGCTCGGCATCACGACAGTGGTTGATTTGCAGGATAAGCCGAAAGAGTATGAGAAGCGGATTGTCGAATCCCTCGGCATGCGCTACGTCAATATTCCGATGGTCGGAAAGAAGTACCCGACGGAAGCAGCCGTCGCGGCTTTCACGAAATTGGTGGACGACCCCAACACCGGCAAATTTTACGTTCACTGCGCGGGTGGACGTCACCGCACGGGAGCAATGGGCGCTGTCTATCGCTTCGACAAATATAATTGGAACTACGATCAGGTTTACGCCGAGATGAAGAAGTATGACTTCTATACGAGTTGGGGACACGGAGATTTCAAAACCTTCGTGCAGGATTACGCGGCGAAGATGCAGTCAACCAAGAGCGGTTCATATACCTCCGGTCAATAACGCTCTAACAATCAGAGAAACACAAAACAAAAAAGCCGCTTCCATGAGAAGCGGCTTTTTTGTTTGTTCGGATTGTAGGGGCAGGACTTGTCCTGCTCGTCTTTGTTTGATGGCGAGGGACAAGCCCTCCCGCATTCTCCCGCGCTATTGATAAATATAGGAACTGCTATCCTTTTTCTGCTCCCATTCGATGACCTCAACATTACCGGGATCAGCTTCGCGTATCTCCTTGCTGATCGTGTCCGTGCTGACGTTCAAATTCATGTTCACAGAATACATGACGCACCCGACAGGCTCGTCCGCGTCTGGCGGATCAATTTGCCGCAACTCCGCTGTAAACTTGTGCCGTCGAAAGATGATTTGCAGGGCGTGCTGCATCTTGTCGGTGTTGCGCGTCTTGACCGTCAACTCCATTGAGCGAAAGACCTGCTCGGATTCTTTGGATTCGAGCAGCCAGAGCAAAGGCAGGGTGAAAAGGCTAAGGATAATCGCCAAGTCCCAGCGGCCTACGCCCGTCGCCAACCCCAACGAGAGACTGATTAAGAGAACCGTAATCTCTTTGGGATCGCGGATGTTCGTGCGGAAGCGCACCAGCGAGGCGGCGGCGAAGATACCGAAGGCGCGAGCGGCGTTATCGCCCACGATCATCATCAGGGCGCTCGCGACGACGGCGAGCAGTATTTGAGTCTGCGCCACAAAGAGGTTGCGCTTGGTAATGGGCACATCCCTGCGTGGACGAAAAGCCAGTATCACGGCCAACATCGCGGCGAGCGCGAGCCGGATAATGATGCGCGGTATGGTTGTCGTCCATTTCTCTGTTCTCTGTTCCCCCGGAAGCGGCTGGTGGCCTCCCAGGAGGTCAAGCATGGGATTAGAGTCTGCGTTGCCAGTCGTCTGCGGAGGCTGTGCTGTTTGAGTATTCGCGTTGACTGTTTGCCCATCAGGTGAGGAA
The DNA here is from genome assembly GCA_963811065.1 of uncultured Acidobacteriota bacterium. Lineage (GTDB taxonomy): Bacteria > Acidobacteriota > Blastocatellia > Pyrinomonadales > Pyrinomonadaceae > QHXM01. The sequence continues at coordinate 415,917 of CAWEPR010000003.1, read as the reverse complement.
GCCCTGCGCGCAGTATTCTGAATCTGTGCTGCGGTTTCTTCCGATTGTTTGTCGGAGATGATGTAGGTGACCACCCCGAAGCCGAGCAGCGCGGCCAACAGAGCCACCAGCAGAATTGTCACCAAGCCTTTGTTTTTCATTGGCACCGCCTTAAGCTTTCTTCGGCTCTCTCGCCTGGCAGGAGATAAATTACCCAATCGCGTCCCGGCAGCCTTGCACTATCCGGGGAGGTTGACCAGTTGATTGATTCTGGCGCGCACAGCCGGAACCAGCATCTGTATTTCCTCCGCATCGAAATTGCCTGCACGGAAGGCGTCAGTGAGTTGCTGATCGCTCAGGCGCGAAAGCAGATCGCCGACCCACTTGGCCTCTGCGACCGTGATGTCTTTGAAGAGGCCGGAGTTTTTGCCGCTGTAGGCAAACTTCACACGGCCTCCTTCGACGCCTTCGATGAACTTGGATTTGACGTAGTCCTCAACGTCGTTACGGCTACGCGACATGAAGCCGCCGGTCTTGCCAAAGGTCGCACCGAGGTCACTGATGATGTGATGCATCTCGCCTTGTGCGCCATCGATTCCAGGCACATAGATTAACTTATTATTATCGTCTTTCATGTCCCAATTATTAAGGAAGGCCATTAAGACGATTAAGCCTTTTAACTCTTTCGTCCCCGTGAAAGGATTCTTCGCCCAACTCCAGATGGTGCCTTGTCGCTTGATGCCCTTCGGTCGAGCCTCGAACCTGACGTTGGCGAAGCCCTTTCCTTCGCACCTCTCGACATTTTTGTCGGGAGCGCCTTTGATGTGAACGCATGGGAAGAGATAGTGAATCTCCGAGACATAGCCAACAGCCCAGACGAATCTAGAGGAAGCCGTCTCCGGCTGCGCCTCTTTGCCAAGCTTTGCGACCCAGGTGTTTCCCGCGCCGTCGCGCACGCGGAAACCTGCCGAGTAGCCGCCAACTTCATCCTTGATGAAAGTAACGTTGCTGATGTCGGGCTTCATCGCTGCGCCACCTGCGCCGAGCAGGAGGTCGCGCGTGCTGATGTCGCCGGGGTCGCGCCACAAAACCGGAGTTCCCTGCGGCGGCGGCTTTTTCTGTTTCGACTTATCCTGAGCGAAGCCGGTGGAGGAAAGACTTAAGAGGAGAGCGATTGTTAGAACCGCTAACTTACAGACTCTCTGTCGTGTGAGCATAGGTGTATTCATTCCTCTCTAACATGCCTGTTGGGATTTCTAAAAGATCAAAGCCCTGTGCCGATGCTGTTCTGGAAGTGCAGCTGGCTATTGAATGGCTCTTCGCCGGGAGCGGGCTTGATCCGCTCGTAACTGCCGTCTGGAAGCAACCGCCGCGCTTTCACGTTATCCTTCAGATAAGCCATCAGCACCACGTCTTTCAGATAGGCTTTCAGCTTGGGGTCGTAGACGGGAACGATGACTTCGACGCGACGGTCGAAGTTGCGCGACATGCAGTCGGCGCTGCCCGTGTAGAGTTCTTCATCGCCGCCGTTCTGAAAATAATAAGCGCGGCTATGCTCAAGCAATCTTCCGACGATGCTTCTGACGTTGATGTTCTCGGAAAGACCGGGAACATTAGGCCGCAGCATGCAGACTCCGCGCACAATCAAATCAATGGGGACGCCCGCCCGCGAAGCTTTGTAAAGAGCGCGGACAACTTCCATGTCTGCCAGCCGATTTATCTTTATGACAATCCGCGCGGGTCGCCCGGCGAGAGCATGTTCCGTCTCGCGCCTGATTAGTGAGATTATCCGCTCGCGCAAATTCACGGGCGCGACGAGCAACTGGCGATACTGTTTCTGCCGCGAATAACCCGTCAGGAAGTTGAACAAATCCGAAGCGTCCGCGCCAATCTCTTCATTGGCGGTCAAGATTCCGAGGTCTGTGTAGAAGTTTGAGGTAACGGGATTGTAGTTGCCTGTGGCGATGTGGACGTAGCGCCTGAGATCATCGTCCGTCTCGCGGCGCACGACGAGCGCGACCTTGCAATGGACTTTCAACCCCACCACACCATAAACGACATGCACGCCAGCTTCTTCGAGCCTCTTGGCCCATTCGATGTTGTGCTCTTCGTCAAAGCGCGCTTTGATTTCGACAATCGCCGTCACCTGTTTGCCCTGCTCGCAGGCTTCAATCAGCGATTGCGGGATGGGCGAATTCGCGCCCGTGCGGTAAAGACATATCTTGATGGCCAGCACGTCCGGGTCTTGCGCCGCCGCATCTATGAATTTAACGACCGTCGAATAAGAAGTGTACGGATGATGCAGCATCACGTCTTGCTGCTTGATGACCTCGAAGATGGATTCTTCGTTTTTGATGAACCTGGGGACGGTGATTTTAACCGGCTTATCTTTCAGGCTGGGTTTATCAAGACCGTAGAGCCTCATCAAATCGTCTACACGAAGAGGCCCGTCAACTACATAAACATCTTCTGAGGTGAGTTCGAGTTCCTTTGTCAGATAACGAATCATCGCGGCGGGCATCGTCTTAGAGACTTCGAGTCGAACAGCCGAGCCGAAGCGCCGCTTACGCAACGTCTGTTCAATGGCCTTCAAAAGGTCTGCTGCCTTGTCTTCCCTGACCTCGATGTCGGCGTCGCGCGTGACGCGGAAGGAATGCCCCTCGCTCACGTGCATTCTTGAAAACAGGACGTGGGCATTGGCAACAATCAAGTCTTCGAGCAGTGTAAACTTTGTGCCCGTCTCGCCAATCCGCACGAGGCGAGGCACGAGTGGTGGAACCTTGATGCGCGCGAAGCGCTGCTGATCGTGCCGGTCAAAGACTGCGTGATGCCGTGCTCAGGTATGGGTTCGACCATCAAGCCGATATTGAGACTCAGCCCGGAGATATAGGGAAAGGGGTGCGCAGAGTCAACGGCCTGCGGCGTCAACACAGGGAAAATATCTTCCGTGAAATAATCGTCGAGGAGTTTTCTCTCAGCTTCGGAAAGCGCTCCGTAGGGCACAATCTCGACGCCCGCCGCTTTGAGACCCGGCAGAATCTCTTCGCGCAGGCAACGCATCTGCTCGTCCACCATCGGCAGCAATCGCTCTTTAATCGTCTGAAGCTGCTCCGTGATGGTCATGCCGTCGGGCGAAGTTTCCGCCACATCTTCTTCCAATGCCTCTTTGAGTCCGGACACGCGGATCATGAAAAGCTCGTCCACGTTAGTTGAGAAGATGGAGAGGAATTTGAGCCGTTCGAGCAGCGGTTGACTCTCGTCAAGCGCCTCTTCCAGCACGCGGCGGTGAAATTCCAGCAAGCTCAACTCGCGGTTGATGAGAAACTCCGCTCCGCGCAAGTCCGTCGGCAAGACGGAATTCGTGGCATCGCTCTGGCGCTGGTCTCCTAAGAGAGTCTGCTTAATATCACCTGTCGTCATTCGATTCGCGTAAAACAACCTGCTTGAGATATTGAGTCACAAATTTTACTGAATTTTTCCGAGAACACCCCGGGTGCTTAATCGCTAATTTCAATCAAGCCCGCGTGGGCCGTTTAGTCCCAAACTATAGAACTCTAGCCCCGACTTCGTAAAAGCGATTAGCGGGAGAGATTTGCTTCGATGCCTATTGTAGTTGCAGCAAGCATTATTCCCAAGCGGAGACGGAAGAGAATATAAGGCAAGACCCACTTTCCCAACGTTTGCGAGGCAATAAGATTGTAGGGGCAGGGCTTGTCCCTGCCCCTACAAATGAGGCCGTTTTATCGTTCTGCGATGTCTGCGGCGACGGCTTCGGCAGAAGTTAAAGCCGTCGGGGTAAAATCATTTGCGGACATTTCATTCTGAAGAAGAGCGGCGAGACGCGCGTGAAAGTCGGCTTCCTCCCACTCGTGCCAACGCGCCAGCGCGTCTCTAAAGTGCTGTGTACGTTCTTTGATGAAATAATCCAGCAGCCAGATGGCGGCGCTTCTATTTCGCGCCTGCGCTTCATCAGAACCTGTGTCTCCGGTTGAAGAGCTATGGTCTGCCTTTTCGTCATCAGGTGCGCCGCTCATCGCTTCCTGCTCTGTTTCTCGAAGCAGCGTGCCAATCTCGGCAATCCACACGTCGCAATCATGAAGCTCGCCGAGCGAGGTTTGCATCTTCGCAATCTCTTTGGCAATGGAAGCGAGCGGCTCATTCCAACACGGAGCAAATAATTCGATAGCGTAGCGCAGCCGCTTGGCCGCGATCCGCATTTCGTGAAGCGGTCTTATTTTATGCGGCCTGTAAAGACTCGCGCTCAAATCTTGCAGTTCCCGAAATCTCTCCGTGATAACGTCACGTCCGGCATCGCGGCAGTTCAAGCTTTCAGCGGGCTTCCGGGCAACGCCTCTGGTCTTGCGCCTCCGAGAAACTTTCAACCCGGATTCGAGAGCAGAGTTAAACTCCTTTTCCAGTTTCGCCAGTGCCTCATCGGTTATTGCCTGCTCAAGCTCAGAGCGGGCGATGTCACGTTTTAACCGCCGCTCATCCGCAAATTGCTCGATACCTGCCGCAACCCCGGAGGGCGCGCTCAGTGCCAGTTCCTCCAAAGCCACGATTGCGACATCCTGATCGCGCACAGCGCCGAGCGCGTCGGCAACGTTCTTCAGAGCTTTATTCGAGCGACGGAATTTGCGCTCGCGTAAGTAAGGCTTGAAATCCCGAAGCGCGCTCCGTAGCCGCCGCGAGGCGACGCGCATATCGTGGACGCCTTCGATGTCGCTCCAATCGAGCGCAGCGTCGCGATACGCGCGCATCTCTTCAAAACGCGAGCGTAAAATAAGCCGGACGCCGTCACCCGCGCCCGCTCCGTAATCAAGTCCTTCAATATCTTTTGCTTTAGCCATAAAAGCAGAGGTCAGAGATCAGAGGTCAGGAGAAAAGAACGTCAGAAGGAAAGCGGTTCTCAGCTTTATTGTGCTGACTCCTGCTTTATGCCCTTCGTGCCAGAGCGCGGCGGCTGAGGGTCAGCTTGCAGCCGAAGGCTTCTTCAAACATATCGCGCTTCTGTTCGGCAGTCCAGATTTCTTTGTGACAATTATGCGTGCTCCGAAGTTGGATGTGAATACTCTTGCCTTCACGCTCGCAACGCAGGTCGCGCACGCTGCTATCGTGGCTGCGATCGAAGGCATCGGCCACGCGCAGGATTGAGCCCAGTTGCCAGACCGTCACGCGGTCCTGCAAGCCCAGCGCAGCATAATCCGAATGCCGCTCTTTCGGCAGCGCCCCCCGGTGATAGCGGGCGATGTTGGCGATGACGTCGCGCTCGGCTTCGGAAAAGCCCGTCAATTCAGAATGCTTGATGAGATACAGCGTGTGCTTGTGGTGCGACTCGCTATTGATGTGATAGCCGAGGTCGTGGAGCAGGGCGGCTGCCGAAAGCAGCGTTCGCTGATGACGGCTGAGATTGTAATGCGGGGCGAGTTGGTCAAAGATTTTCTCGGCAAACGCGGCGACCGCGTGAGCGTGCGCTTCTTCGTAGCCGAAACGACGCCCGACGGCATGCACGCCGCGCAACTGCGGATCAAGCGTGTCCGGCACGGGCGGGCGCGATTCGGCTTCCATCTCGCGCAGGCGATTGATGATCGTTCCCTCGCGCAGAGCATAGTCGCAGGTTCGCAGCACCTTGATGTTAAGAGCGCGCATCGCACCTTCGAGAATCTGCCCGCCCGCGACGATAATCTCCGAACGTTGCGCGCTGATGCCCGGCACATTGCGCCGCTCATCCGTGCTCATCCCGACCATGCGCTCGTTGAGGCGTTCGAGCTCACCCAGCGGGATTTCTATCCCCGCCGGTTGCGCGCCCAACTCGTCAAAAGAGACCGCGCGCAGGCGGCGAAGCCGCAGCACTTCGCCGATAGAGATGATTGTGCCCGAAGTCCCGGTAGCCTGTTGCCAACGCATGCCGCGCAATTCACGCGAAGGGCGCTCCATGGCAGAGCGTATCTCTTCGCGTAGAGCGCGCAATTCTTTCGGCTTGATTGGATCGGTTGAAATCAACTGCTCTGTGAGGCCGACCGCGCCCAGCTTGACGGAGAAAAGCTCGACGGGAACATTGTTGACGACGAGCGAGAATTCAGTTGAACCTCCGCCGATGTCTATGTTGAGAAGACTCGTGCTTCCCATCCCGCAGCCCTGCGCGGCGGCAATACCAATCAGACGCGCTTCTTCGACACCGGAGAGAACTTCGACGCGGACACCCGTGCGCTTTTGAACTTCTTCGATAAACTCTGCAGCGTTGTGCGCTTCTCTAACGGAAGCGGTCGCAATAGCAATAATCTGCTCGACACCGCGCGCTTCGGCGATCGAACGAAAGCGCCCGATGCAGTTGGCGGCGCGCTCAATGGCGTCCACGCTAATGTGGCCTTCGCGCAAGGTGTCGTGGCCGAGCCTGACGACCTCCTTTTCGCGCGCCAGCACCGCGAAAGAATCACTCGAAGCCGCCTCGACGACAACCAGCTTGATTGAATTTGAGCCGATGTCTATGGCCGCGAGTTTCAACCTAATCCTGTTCCTTCCCGTACCTCTCTTGTTTCGATTGCTGCCTCTGTCTTTCTTAACCTGGCACGCTGTCTCTTTGCCGCCGTCGGGAAAGCCTTCACAGCAGAATCATCGGGGTCAACAATCTTTCCTTCGTCAATCACACGAGCGACAGCGCGCCTGAGATCGGCGGCGACCCGGTTGATCGAACGCGAAGCATCGAGCACGCGGAATCCGTACTCGCCTTTCATCCGATCGAACTCGCGCAGCATCCGCGTTTGATACTCGACAGAGCTATCGTAAAAATCTTCGCCGAGATTAAGGTCCATGCCCGACTCCCAGTAGTCAAAACCGCGCCCCGAAGCCAGCACGCGCTCAACCAAATCTTTCGCCGAGCCGATCTTGAGATAGAAAACCACGTCTGGGACGAGCGCGATGCCGTAGATGGAGCGCACCCATGCGGGATCTGCACCGCGCACGATGGCGCGGGCAATCGCCGAGTAGATATAGCGATCCGTCAGGACGATGAAACCGGCTCGCAGCGCCGGAATCATTTGGCTTTCCAGACGGTCGGCGAAATCCGTCGCATAGAAAAGCTGCATCATCAGCCGCCCCAACGTGTGCCCCTGCTTCGCCTTTATGATTCCGCGTCCCGCCAGCACTGAGCGCGTCATGCCCGTATCGAGCACGGCATGGCCGCGCGATTCGAGCCACGTCCTCAAGATAGCGGTGTGCGTAGAGCGCCCAACGCCGTCCGCGCCTTCAATGACGATCAGCTTGCCGCTATAAGGCTCAAGCTCAACACCGGGCAGCGGCGTGCCATAAAATTTCATCTCTCTCATCGCGCCGCCATCACCTGCTCTTTCTTGAGATGTTGTTTGACGATTGCTCGCATCTCGCGCTGCTGCTTCTCAATCGAGCGCGTCGCGTCAATCTTCGTCAGCCCAAACTCGTCAACCATCCGGTCATACTCTTCCAGAATCCTGCCCTGAAACAGCTTGAAGCTATCTTCCGCGTCGTCCGCCCAGTCCATATCCTGCCCGGCCTCGTAATACTTCAACTGAGGTCGCCCTGAAAGTATCCGGTCAACAGCCACGTCGAGCGGCGCGCGAAAGAAGAAACTGACGGTCGGCTTGACGGCGAAGCTGTAGATTTGGCGAACCCAGGCGCGGTCGCACCCACGCGCCACGTCGCGCGCAAACGCCGTGTAGATGTAGCGATCCGCAAGCACGATTGCGCCCGCTTTCAGAGGCGGAAAGATGTCATGCTCCGTGCGGTCGGCAAAATCTGTGGCGTGGAGCAGAGAGAAAGTGGCGGGCGTGAAAAGGCGTCGCTTCTTGGCACGCCGGGTCGTGGCTTTAACCAACGGCGAAGAGTTCCATTCCGAATAGAAGACCTGATAGCCTTCAGCCTTGAGCCACTGATAGAGCAGCGCAAGTTGCGTTGATTTGCCGCTTCCGTCCGTGCCTTCGACGACAAAGAGCTTGCCGGGGAAGCGATGGTGTCCGTAAGTAATCATTGATCGCTCATTCTAGCTTCAGCATGTTACGCCAACGTAACAAGGAATAAACCACAAGGGCACGAAGACACAAAAGGAAAAAGAATTTAATCGTTTTCGTGACTTTGTGCCTTTGTGGTGAATATCTTTAACGCACACGTTGCTTCGGTGGCTCGTAGGCACGCTCTGCTTCGACGCTCAGGAATTCTCCCGTCTCGATAATATAAGCTGTCAATTGATAACCATAAACGCAGCCCGTATCAAGCCCGATGGCGCGCGGGCCACGACGCGGCGCGGGCGCAGGCCAGTGGCCGAAGAGAACCGTCTTGTCACCATCATATCGCTCATACCAGGGCACACCTTCACGATTCGTTCGATCCTCCCCCAGCGTGCGCAGCTCCGTTAAATCTTCGACCGTCTGTCCTGCGAGCTCAACACCGGGACGCACGCCCGCATGAACCACCAGATGCGAACCCAAATCAATCATCAGGGGCAATGATTGAAGATAAGCGGAATACCGCGCCTCGTCTACGGATAACTCCGCGCGCACCTTCTCCTGCGACTCTTTCAACGTGACACCTTCCCCACGCCAGTAACGACGAAGCGCGCGGTCGTGATTGCCAAGCACGGCGGAGAATCTTTCGTCTTCGATGAAGAGGTCCAGCACCTCGCGGTTCTTTTCGCCCTTGATTACAAGGTCGCCAACCGAAACGACGCGGTCCTCACGGCTGAGCGCGGCCTTTTCCAGCAAAGCCACCAACTCGTCGTAGCAGCCGTGAATGTCCCCAACGATGATTGTGCGTCCGCTCATCTCTTTTCTATATCGCGCCCGCGCATGTCATGCAATATTCTTTTTTCTACCACGTGCCCTTCCTCAAGATGCTCCGTGACAATCTCACGCGCACATGCTTCGTCCACGCCGCCATACCAGACGCCGTCGGGGTAGACGACCATCACCGGCCCACGCCCACATTGATCCAGGCAATCAATCTTTGTAATCAGCACCTGCCCGCGCAAATCCCGCTCTTTGAGTGCGCGCTTCAAGGCTTTAGCCGAAGCCTTAGCGCCCTGCTTGAGACAGGTTTTGTGCTTGCACAGCAGCACATGGGCATTGATTTTCCTGAGTTTTGACACCCTATTTTATGCGACGAATACTAATGAAAAGCCAGTCGCAAGCCTTTCCTGACCCCCGATTTCGATAGTTCGATTACACCACGAAAGACAAGCGGGCAACAACCCTCCTGAAAGATTATGGATTGCCTCCGTGGAGTTGTGCTAAAAGACTAAGAGAAATTTTCAAACAGAGGATGCGAATTGGCTCGACCCCCCTTCAAGCGCCAATGTTTTTTGCTCTGCGACTCCGCCAGCGAACCCTTCTGCTCGCCGGAATCGCAAAGAAAGTTAACTTTTAAGGAGAATCGAAGATGAAAGTGCAGGATATTATGACCGCCAATGTGGAATCTTGCGGCCCTGAGAGCGATCTGGCAGCAGCAGCTATGATTATGTGGAAAAGAGACTGCGGCTCAATTCCGGTCGTGGATGGTGAACGAAAGGTCGTCGGCATGATTACAGACCGCGACATCTGTATGGCCGTCGCCACGAGGAGTAAGCTGGCGTCCGAAATCAAGGTCGGCGAAGTTATCTCCGGGCGAGTTTACGCCTGCGCGCCCGACGACCGGATTAAAGATGCGCTTGAGACAATGCAGAGCGCGCAGTTGCGCCGTCTGCCCGTAGTTGACGACGACGGCGTGCTGCATGGCATTCTCTCCATCAACGACGTGGTGCTTCATTCCAAGAAAGGCCAGAGCAAGAAACACGTCTCTCACCGCGACACGATTGAGACCCTGAAAGTTCTCTCCGAGCATCGCCAGACAGAAGCCGGAGACGAAGAGCAGGCAGTGTCCGCCGCGCTCACCTGAAGGAATGTGTTCTCGCTTATGAAAAAGCTACTGCTTCTCAGACACGCCAAATCAAGTTGGGAGGATACGTCCCTGCCCGACTTTGAGCGCCCTTTGAACGAGCGAGGCTTGCGCGCCGCGCCACTCATCGGAAAATTTATGCGCGAGCAGAAGATTCGCCCAGACCTTGTGATCTGCTCGCCTGCGAAGAGAACCAGAGAAACAATTGCGCTCGTCCTCGAAGCTGCTGGAATCGAGCCGGACGTTCGTTACGACGAGCGCATCTATGAAGCGAGCGTGGCGAGTCTGCTTGAAATTATCTCGCAGATTGAAGACGACCCACAGGAGGTGCTGCTCGTCGGCCACAATCCGGGCTTTGAGAATCTGCTCGAACGCTTAACGGGTGAAAGCATACGGATGCCGACCGCCGCGCTCGCCCGCATCGCTCTCAACGCTGAAAAGTGGAGCGAAGCTGCATTAAGTGGCGGCCAACTTGAATCGTTCGTCACAGCGAAGGAGTTGGCGAAGAATTGAGCGTTGCTTTGGGAAATGTTTTGGCCACAACGCGAGGTCGGATAAATCAGGGACGGCCTGAAGCCGCCTGAGCGTTGACCTGCGCTGATTCTGAGGAAGAACCTGCGTAGATGCGGCGGCGGCGCTCCTCACCCGTTAAGTCGCGCATCGCGTCATGAAAATTACGGACAATCTCAACCAACTCACTCGTCCCGGCTTGCTCATGGTCTTTACGTGCAAGGACGGCGGCGGCGACATCGCTGCTCAGTTCATTGGCAATACCCATAATTTTTAGACTCCTCTGGGAGAAACGACAGAAAGTGTCCCGCGCTGAAGCTGCATAGAAGGCGGGAAGCATAGTCTCCCGATGTTATCAAGATGTTACAAAACGAGAGATTCCGGGCGGCTGCCAGCAACAATTCTCTCAGTCAAATTGGCACGAGGCGAGGACTCCGAGCTTTCGGCCATGCAGGATTCCGAAGATGATAATCACCGGGAACCCGTAGCTCATGAAAGCCTGACGAATCTTCCCGGCGCATTTGCAAATGATGGGGGCTGAGTTCTGAACTCTGAACGGATTTTACTTCCGCGCTCAGCGTTCATCCTTCATCGTTTCTTTTTATCTTTCCGCCTTCATTTCTGCTTCACCTTCCATTCATTAACATTTCGTATACATCCTATTAACACTCTGATAACATCGCCCCGGCTTGTGTCTCTTCTCTGAAGACGCGATTGTCCCCGCAAGAGTAGTGCTCGCCTTGAGCCCTTGTCCGTATCCGTCAAGGAAGGAGTTTGACGTGGCATACAGACTTCAAAGGAGAACTGTCTCCACAATCATCAAGGCTCTTGGCCTGCTCACCCTGTCTGTCTTCTTTCCTCTACAGTCGTTCGCTTCAAATGTTCTCTGCCGCCCAGACCTCAGAGCGACGCGGCGAGGCGAGCTGGCAAACAAATTACGCACGATTACAGGCTGGCACGACCTGGGCTTTGATGAAGATGGAGCTTTGCAGCCGGGCAAAGCTGCGCCGTCGGGTGGCTCGGAGACTGCGCGGAAACTGCTCGCGGCTGCCATCTCAGGCGAGAAGATGATGGTGCTCGAAGATGCGAGCAACCGCGCGGACGTGGTGTTCTGCCGCGTCATCGAAGCCCGCTGGACGAAAGAAGAGAAGGCCAAACCGCCTGTCTTCGTCATCCTCATAGACTTTGCCGATTTCTCGCATGTGACTGGCGACCGCGCCGCGCTCGCGGCCTTCAACGTCGGCTGGGGCGTGCTGCATGAGGTAGATCATGTCGTCCATGATTCTGTTGACGCGGCGGAAGCGGGTGAAACGGGCGAGTGCGAGGATGCCATCAACCAGATGCGCCGCGAGTGCGGGCTGGCCGAGCGCGCCGAGTATTTCTTTACTTACCTGCCGGGCACGAGGACCAGCGATTTTATGACGAGATATGTCCGCATCGCCTTTGAAGAGCGAAAGCCCGACACGAAGAAGAAACGCTACTGGCTCGTCTGGGACGCCGCACTCGTCGGAGGTCTGGATGAGCAAAAGCAGGTGGCGTCTCGCCAGTAAGTTAAACCGAAAAGCCCGCTAATGGTTCTGATGACGCTCCCACCTCGTTGAGGAGAGATAGCGGCGTGCTGAGAACTGACTACTCCCAGGCCAAGTCGCTCAAAGAGGCCGTAGAGATTTGCCAGCGCAGTCTCAAAACCGACGGCAGGGAAGACTATGCCCGGCTCATAACCGAGGACCGGGTACGCTCGGCGATCAGGGTGGCGCTTGAAAGCTATAGGTATCTGCTTGAAAGAAAGATGATGACCTACGGTCAGGACTACCCGTGGGTCCGAGATAAGGAAGTGGAGAAGCAAGCCAGGCACTTTGAAGATGTAGTCAAACCTGTATATTCGGGCATCGCCGATGATGGCTTGTGGCCGCCTGGCACCTCATTCTTCTATTACCTCTTCAGAGAAGACGATAATCATGTGCGTTACGATTGCTTGGGCTTGCGCCTGCAAATCGAGACGCCCGAGACGAGAACTCCCGGCTTCGCAGTCCCGATTATTGATCTCTACTATGGCCGCTTTACCCCTGATGAAGAGGACGAGGTGGAATAGGGAGACCTTCGACGTTCAGCGGCCTTAAGGTTCGGGCGACGTGAGTCTGAGGTTGGCGTCATCGCAGCGCCCGCAAACGACTCGGCGTCTTCCGTTGATCGGGTAGTGGGCGCTACGCTCGACGCCCCGAATTCTCTTCGAGCAAAGGTAACAACGGATGGGGCGGTGCCAGAGGAAATACCAGGCGACTGCAACCAGAACACCGCCGCATGTTAGCCAAAAAAATACCATTTATTCACTACTCAGAAGTGCGCTCATTCTTCAGCACAAACATAATCTAACTTTCAATCAAGCGAAAGAATAAACGAAGGCTCGCCATTCATAGATGGCGAGCCTTTCCTTTTCTCTGCCTTCGCCGCTCGCAACGCCTCAGCCAAAGAGGCGCATGCCTCAGCTCAAGTTTACAAATATTTAAGGCGACATTCACGCCCATGTAATCTCTGCCCGCTACATTCCGTCTTTGCATACATCACGCCAAATCAGCACTTATAAAGTTTCTCAAACGGCTACGCAAGACGCACTCATTTCTGTGTTCCTGGACGGACGTGCATTCGCCCATGCGAAAAACATTCACTTTTCACACCCCCTAACAGGAGGCTTTATGATTCGGCTACAACTGGAGTGCCGCCGCAGTTCTCTGTTTCTGATGCTCGTCGCGGTGCTTATTTCCATCTCAAGTTTCAATGCTTTCGCCCAGCAGGATATGGCGAGACTGGAAGGCGTCGTGCGCGACACCAACGGAGCGATTGTGCCCGGCGCGACCGTGACGATCCGCTCAGCGGCAAACAGCATTGAGCGGACGGCGACGGCTTCCGACGACGGCGTCTACTCAATCCCGCAACTGCGCCCCGGCAAATACGTCCTGACTGTCACGCAAAGCAGCTTCAGCACGACGCAGGTCAACGATCTCGAATTGGGCGTTGGACAAACGCGCACGCTCGATGTCGAGTTGCGCCCCGGCGAGATTGGCGCAAACGTGACTATCAACGCGGGCGAAGACCCGGCGACAATAGACACAGGCTCCAACCGCCTCGGCGTCAACGTCACAGCGCGCGAGGTACAGGAACTCCCCGTTAACGGGCGCAACTACTCCCAGCTTCAACTGACCTCTCCCGGCGCACAGAACGCCGGCACAGGCAACTTCAACGAGATTCGCTTCAACGGTCGCTCGAACGAGCAGAACCAGACGAAGCTTGACGGCGTGGAGAGTTCGGCGATTTTCGATCAGTCGCCCGGCTATCTGACCGTGCAAGGCTCGCAGTTTCGCCTCCAGACTTCACTGGAGAACATACAGGAATTTCGCGTTGACTCTTCAAACTACCCGGCGGAATACGGCACGGGCACGGGCGGCCAGATCAACGTCATAGGCAAGAGCGGCGGGAACGATTTTCACGGCTCCGTCTTCGAGTATCTACGCAACGACGCGCTCGACGCACGCAACTACTTCGACGGTGTGCAGAAGTCGCCGCTCAGGCTCAACCAGTTTGGCGGCAGCATGAGCGGGCGCATCATCCGCGACCGACTCTTCTTCTTTGGCAGCTATGAGGGCTTGCGCCAGCGCGCCGGCTTCAACGTTATCGAATTAACTCCCTCAAATTTCTCACGCGACTTTATCAACTTTTTCGGCACGGCTGACCCGCGAGGTGACGCGGCCCGCGCCGCGCTCGGCATCAGCGCGACGGACGCCAACAGTGCGCTCGCACGCATTCAAGCGCTACGTGCTACCGGCGCGATCAACTCCTTTCCCGTAGGAACGGGCACACCGATCAACCTTGGCGGAGCCGATCAGTCGGCGCAGTTCGTCCAGACAAATCGCATCGCGCAGCTTGACGAAGATGCTTTCAGCATTCGCCTCGACGGAAAGATTAATCAGCGTTTCAATATTTACGGACGTTACCAGCGCGACAAAGGCAATTTGGCCTCGCCGGACGGAACAACGGGGCGCTTCCTGCTGGCGACGCAGCAGCCGGATAATTTCGTCGTCGCCGTCCAGCAGCTCTACGGCACTTCGATAGTCAACGAGACGAAGTTCGGCATCAATCGCTCGCCAACCACGCTCATCACGTCTGTTCCTGATATTAGCGGACTCACCGGATTCGATCTTGCCAGCACAGCTTTCAGACTTGGCGGCAACATCGTCTCGCCGGGCGTTAACGGCGGGACAACGACCGGCCTCGCAGAGCCGGGTGGGCTGACACGCCAGTCGTCCGCCGGTAACGGGCGCGCACAGCCGGTTGACGCACGCAGTTTCTCCTTGATTGACAACATGACGTGGACGCGCGGCAATCACTCCCTCAAGTTCGGTGCAGAGTTTCGGTTGATTCGTGTGGACTTTGACCAACTCGGAGGGACGGCGCTTTCCTTTGGCAGCATCCGCGACTTTCTGCTTAACCAGAACTTGACGGCGGCCTTCATCGGCGACCTTTCGGTGGCGGGTGATTTTCGGATAGCGACCAATCCGGTCACGACCTTCAGCCGACCGACCGAGGGCTTGCATCGCGGGCGTCAGAACTATCTGATCTTCTATGGCCAGGACGAATGGCGCATTCGCCAAAACCTGACCATCAACTACGGCCTGCGTTACGAATACTACTCGCCCAACCGCGAGCAGGATAATCGCGCGATTCTCTTCGACGTGGGCACGGGTGGCCTGATTGATCCGTCCACGACCGACCTTTACAAGTCGAGCAAGAATAACTTCGGGCCTCGCCTCGCGGTCACGTGGGCACCTGAGCGTTTCGGTGGCAAGACCGTGTTTCGTCTCGGCGGCGGCCTCTACTACGGACCGGGCCAGTACGAAGACTTGATCCAGCCGATTGAGAGCGATGTCTTCCGCACGACGCAGACCATCGCCGGTGGACTGACGACCTCGACCATCGCGGGCGTGGCAAACACGAACCTCGTGGTCTCGCAGTTTACGCCGCGCGCTTATGACGTGAACGGCTACCGCGTGCCGGAGCGAGTCGCGCAGTACGGCTTCTCGATTCAGCAGGAGTTGCCGGGCAACACCGTCTTAACCGTTGGTTACGTCGGCAGCCAGGGACGCAACCTCTTTCAGCGCAGCATCGCCAACAAAATCCTGCCAGGCTCGACCATCATCGGGCCAGCCGATGCTTTGCCGAGAGGCTTCGGTGTCGTCAACCGTTGCAGCGTCGCCCTGACGGCGGGCCAGTGCGTCGGTGGCCAGATAACTCAGGCCACGACCATCCGCGAGTTCGACGTGGTCGGCTTTGCGATTAACCCGGCAACGGGTGTCATCACGGCTAATCCGACATCTCGCCTCCAGCCGTTCGGCGAGATTGATTACAAGACGAGCGGCGGGCGTGACAACTACAACGCCCTGCAAGTAACCGTCAACCGCCGCTTCAGTGCAGGGTTGACGATGGGCGGCCAGTACCAGTGGGCGCACAGCATCGGCACCACTCAGGGTTCAAACGAGGCGCAGACCGCGCAAGACCCATACAACTTCGAGAACGAGCGCGGCAATAACACGTTCGACATCCGCCATAGCGCCAACATGAGCTTGCTTTACGAGCTGCCTTTCGGCAAAGGCAGGAAGTATGCGTTTGACGGGCTGGCCAACACCTTGCTCGGTGGCTGGCAGATCGGCGGCGTTTACAACGGGCGCTCTGGAACACCGCTCGACATTCGCATCACACGCGCTGACTTGGCGGTTCAATGCGTCAATGGGGCGCTATGCACTTTGGGCGAACTGCGCCGCTTCACTGCCCCCAGCGCCGCCAGTCCTTTGCCCGCAGGCTTCGCCGCTGTCATCAACACGCCGGGCGGCAACGCCAGCCGCAACACACGACGACCAGACCTGGTCGCCGGAGTTGACCCGTATCTGAACGGCGGCAGCGGCGATCCACGCTTCTTCCTTAACCCGGCGGCCTTCGCTATTCCACGCGCGGGCACTTACGGCAACCTCTCACGCAATGCCATCTTCGGGCCGAGCTTTCACCAGTTTGACCTGACGTTCCAGAAACGCTTCAGGATTACAGAGAGAGCCAACGTCGAATTTCGCACAGAGATCTACAACATCTTCAACAAGGCGAATTTTGCCAACCCGCCGGTGACGCTGGCGGAAGCCCTGCCACCGACCAACGGTGGTGCTGGTCTCCAGCCCGGCCAGCCGTTCACGTTCACGCAGGTTCCCAACTTCGGCTTGATTAATGCCACCGTGGGCCGCACGGTCGGACTGGGCACGAATCGCCAGCTTCAATTTGCTCTGCGATTTAATTTCTAGAGAGCAGTGATGGGTGATGAGTGATGAGTTAAAAGGGCTCTTACTCATCACCCCTCACCCATTACTCATCAGTGTTTTTCTATGCCGACAAGATTGATGCCGCTTGCATTTCCAAAACGTCCGGTTGCTAGTGCCGACGCAGATGTTTACGACGACGGCTACCTGCGCGTCGAGCACGCCAATTATTACATCGAATGTGGCGGGCATTCTCTCAAGCTCCCGCTCAAAGAGTTTCTCATCATCTCGCGCATGGTGCGTAACATCGAACGGCTCGTCCTTTCAGAAGAAATATGGCGCTACGCCTGGGGCGAGAATGCCCCCTTCAACGCGCAAAGTCTCCACGTCCACATCTATCGACTGCGCCAGCGCCTCGCTCCCTTCGGCCTGCAAATAGAAACAAAGGTCTGCGTCGGCTACTGCCTGACGAGAAAGTGATGAGGGATGAGTAATGAGTGATGAGTAAAAGCGTTTATCTTTTAACTCATCACTCATCACTTCTTTACTGCTCTGAATTCCTTGACGCTGCCCAAGACCGCTTGTTACACTTTTGTGAGAATTAAGCGAGACCCGACGCTTGGATTCGCGTCGCAACTATTTTGACGGGTTTCCAGACCCGCGCGTGCGGCGCAGTCTGATTTTTGTAATTCGATGGAGGTGATAATGGTGGGCTTTAAAGTCGGCCAGAAAGTCGTTTACCCTAACCACGGAATCGGGACCATCGAGCAGATAGAGCAGAAGCAAATAGGCCCCAACACCCTTCCCTTCTACACGCTTCGTCTTGCTGCCACCAACTCCCTGGTTCTCGTCCCCGTTGCCAACGCTTCAGAAGTTGGCCTTCGTTCCCCGATCTCTTCCGGCGAATGCGAGATGCTCTTAAAGAATCTCTCAGATGATTTCACGTCCCCCGCCCACGACTGGAAAGATCGTTTCAAAGATTTCTCCGAGAAGATGCGCACCGGCGACATTTTTGAGGCCGCCGATGTGCTCAAAAACCTGACGTTTTTGAGCCATATCAAGCCGCTCTCTTTCCGTGAGCAGCGAATGCTTGAGCGCGCCCGCTATCTGGTCATTTCTGAACTGGCAGCCGTCTGCCGCCAGCCCGAATGCAACGTCGAGCCGCGCGTCGAACAGGCCCTTGCTCGCGCCTGTTCCAAGCACGAACGCCGCCCTGCGCGCTCACGCGCCGTCGGGGCGACGGCAGGACACTAACAAGGGACAACTCGATAAACGTGGCCACGAGGCCCTCAGTCGCCGGAACGATTTTCCGCCAAACGGATGTTGGTCGTTTCTCGCTTCGGGCTGGATGCCTTGCTGTGTCCGCCTCCCGGCGTGCTATAATTCCCCGCGTCTAAAACCAGTAAAGATCATATGCTTATCACCCCCTCCACCGCTGAACCGAGATGGACGAACCTCCAAGTTATCTGCTAACGCTCATTCTTGATGAGGCTTCTGCCTCGCTGACCGGAACGCTTCTCAAGCTCTTGGCCGTGATCGTTCTGGTCTTAGCCAACGGGTTCTTCGTGGCGGCGGAGTTTGCGCTGGTTGGGGTGCGTCGCTCGCGCATCGAGACGCTGGCGGCAACCGGTCATCGTGGCGCGAAACGCTTGATAGGTATACTGAATAATCTCAATGCTTATCTCTCCGCCTCGCAACTCGGAATTACGCTGGCCTCGCTGGCACTCGGCATGCTCGGCGAACCGACCATTGCGCGCCTGCTCGAAGGGCCGCTCTCCGGTATGTCGGAGGCATGGCGACATGCCATCGCTTTAACCATCGCTTACATCATCATCACCATTCTTCACATCGTGATTGGCGAGCAAGCGCCCAAACTCTTCGGCCTCGCCCGCGCCGAAAAAGTCGCGCTGGCAACAGCTTGGCCGATGGAAAAATTCTACTGGCTGTTTCACTGGCCAATCCGCTCTCTCGACTGGGCAAGCGCGCGGGTCGTTCGTCCCTTCGGCATTCACGCCACGACCGATCATGCTTCTACCTATACGGAGCAAGAGTTGCGGCAATTGATAGACAAATCGCGCGAGAGCGGATTCCTGCGCGCAGGCGAGCAGCGCATGATTCATCGCGTCTTCGAGTTTTCCGACACTCTGGTGCGCGAGGCGATGGTTCCGCGCACGGCGATGGCGGCCATTTCAAGCGACTGTTCACTCGAAGAGATGGCGAAGGCCTTTAGCAAACACGGCTACTCGCGCCTGCCCGTTTATCGTGAATCGCTCGACGACATGATTGGCTTCATCCACAGCAAGGACGTGATGCCATATCTTCTGCGCCCTGACAGCTTTCGTCTTGAACAGGTCTTGCAGTCGCCGCTCTACGTCGTGGACACCGCCCGGCTCGAAGATGTTTTGAAGCAGATGCAGAAGGCTAAATCCCACTTCGGATTCGTGATTGACGAGCATGGAGGTGTCGAAGGCATTATCACGCTTGAAGACCTGCTCGAAGAGATCGTCGGTGAAATCTCGGATGAGCACGATGAAGAAGTCAACGAGCAGATCAAAGAAGAGAAGGACGGGACATATGTGCTCGACGGCGGCCTGGTCGTGCGTGACCTCAATCGCCGCCTGAAACTCTCGTTGCCTGAATCGGAAGCCTACAACACTGTGGGTGGATTCCTGATGACCGAAGCCGGGCATGTGCTTCAACCGGGCGAAACAGTCAAACACGACGGTCTGCTTTTCCACGTCGAGAGCGTTGAGCGCCGTCGCGTGGTGCGCGTCCGGCTCGAAAAAACGGAAGAAGCAAAGGCAGAGGCAGGAACAGAAGAAGCAAAGGCAAAGGGCGAGATAAGCTAACGTGCGCTCAAGATAAGCGACATTCATGTTGCCAGCCCCGGCAGGGGTGGAATAACAGTAGCCCAGAGCTGACGCTCTGGGCTACTGTTATTCCACCCCTGCCGGGGCTGGCAACAACTAGCATTCCATCAATAGCCAGCGCGCCTTCATTCAAATCTCCACGCTTCGCCTCGCAGCCTGACAGATGGTAAAGTTGCTGCAAGACAATTTTCAGACGATTGTGAGACAGGAGAGACTTTCGGCCATGAGCTTGATTGAGCAGATAACCGCGCGCGAGATTCTGGATTCGCGTGGCAACCCGACTGTCGAAGCGGAAGTAACACTCATCGGCGGCGAGACGGGGCGGGCGGCTGTCCCAAGCGGCGCATCAACGGGCGAGCATGAAGCCGTCGAGTTGCGCGACAACGACAAGAAACGGTATGGCGGCAAGGGCGTTTTAAAAGCCGTCAACAACATCAACGAACTGATAGCGCGCGAGCTTGAAGGCATGGACGCGCTCGATCAGGTGGAAGTTGACGAAGCTCTCATCGCGCTCGACGGCACTCCTTCAAAATCGAAGCTCGGCGCAAACGCTCTTCTAGCTGTCTCACTCGCCAATGCCCGCGCCGCTGCCACTTACTTAGAGATTCCGCTTTACAGGTATCTCGGCGGGACGGGCGCGCGCACGCTGCCCGTTCCCTTGATGAACATCCTGAACGGCGGCGCACACGCAGACAACAACGTAGATTTTCAGGAGTTCATGGTCGTCCCCGTGGGCGCAAGCGAATTTTCCGAAGGCTTGCGAATGGGCGTGGAGATTTTCCACGCTTTGAAAGCCGTGCTGAAGAAGAAAGGCTACGCGACGAGCGTCGGCGATGAAGGCGGTTTCGCTCCGAATCTGAAATCGAATGATGAGGCCGTCGAGACGATTCTCGAAGCAATAGGCCAGGCGGGCTACAAGGCAGGAGATGACGTGTTGCTCGCGCTCGATCCGGCGGCGAGCGAGTTTTACGATGGCAAGTCTTACGTCTTCAAAAAATCCGACAAGCGCAAACTCTCAAGCGATGAGATGGTCGCCTACTGGAAAAGCTGGACCGAGCAATATCCGATTATCTCCATCGAAGACGGCATGGCCGAGAATGACTGGGACGGGTGGAAGACCATGACAGACGAGATGGGACGCACCGTCCAACTCGTCGGCGATGATCTCTTCGTCACCAACACCGCGTTTCTGCGTAAAGGCATCGAACTCGGTGTAGCCAATTCCATTCTGATTAAAGTTAATCAAATCGGCACGCTCACGGAAACGCTCGACTGCATTGAGCTTGCCAAGACACACGGGCGCACTGCCATCATCTCGCACCGCTCGGGCGAAACCGAAGACTCTTTCATCGCGGACCTCGCGGTTGCCACCAACGCCGGGCAAATTAAAACCGGCTCGGCCTCGCGCACCGACCGCATAGCAAAATACAACCAACTGCTACGCATCGAAGAAGATTTGCTCGGCACGGCACGCTATCCCGGTCGCAGCGCTTTCTATCAGCTTGAACAGACCGCAACGAAGCCGGAGGCCGCAGGAAAGCAGCGAAAGAAAGCGCGGACAGCGAAGCAATGAATAATCCGTGCGGGAGAGATTCAAATGAGCTTAGCCTTTATCATCATCGGAACGGATTATTTCACCTGGGGACAGGAACGCACCGTCCAGCCGATTCAGTGCGGCAACTGCGGCGCGTACACAAACTTTATTATGAAAAAGGGCATGCGTTTCGTCACCATCTTCTTTTTCATCCCGGTGATTCCGGTCAGCGGCATTACTCAACTGGTGCAGTGCCCGAACTGCAAGACGCGTTACCAGCCGACCTCTTAAAGCAGACGCGAGGATGTCAGGAACGATTCAGATTTTGAAACCGGAAGATTCAAAAGGAGATCGAGTTTTGACCAGTAAAAAGGGGCCGCTCGCGCTCATCATCATTGACGGCTGGGGCTACACGCCGGAGCGTGAAGGCAATGCCATCGCGCTGGCTTCGACGCCCTTCTACGACGAGCTTTTGGAAAAGTACCCGCACACGCTGCTCGAAGCGTCGGGCACGCGCGTCGGCTTGCCTGCGGGCATCATGGGCAATTCCGAAGTCGGACACCTGAACATGGGTTCGGGTCGCGTGGTGCGGATGGACTTGTCACGCATAGACCACGACATCGAGACGGGCGAGTTCTTCAAAAATGAAGCGCTGGTGAAGGCGATTGCTACGGCTAAGTCGCGCGGCAAATCGCTTCACCTGATGGGACTCGTCTCCGACGGGCAGGTTCACTCTTCACAGGAGCATCTCTACGCGCTTCTCAGGATGGCCAAAGAGCGCGGACTTCAACGCGTCTACGTCCACTGCTTCTTGGACGGGCGCGACACACCGCCCGCGTCGGCTTACGGCTATGTCGAAGCCTTGCAGGTTAAGTGTGGCGAGATCGGCTGCGGGCGTATCGCGTCGGTCATCGGTCGCTATTACGCGATGGACAGGGACAAGCGTTGGGAGCGAACAAAGCGCGCTTACAACCTGCTCGTTAAAGCGGAAGGCGAGCGCGTGATTGATCCGGTTGAGGCGATTAAGCGTTCATACGAGCGCGGTGTGACCGACGAGTTCGTTGAGCCAATGGTGATAGAGCGCGAGACGGGCGAGCCTGTCGCAATCATCGAAGAAGATGATTCGGTCATCTTCTTCAACTTCCGACCCGACCGTGCGCGCCAGCTTACGCGCGCCCTGACCGAACCCGGCTTCGGCGGCTTTCCCACGCCGCAGCGCCCCACAGTTGATTTCGTCTGCTTCACCCGGTACGACGAAACTTTCCAACTCGCGGTCGCCTTCGGCCCGCAGGAACATCGCAACGTGCTGGCTGAAGTCTTCGGCCAGTTAGGCGTGCGAAATTTCCGTCTCGCCGAGACTGAGAAATATGCTCACGTCACCTACTTCTTCAATGGCGGCGTGGAGAAAGAGTATCAATGTGAGCGTCGTCTGCTTGTTCCATCACAGAAGATTGCCACCTATGATCTAGCGCCTGAAATGTCCGCCTTCAAAGTCACGGACAGAGTTTTGCGGGCGATTGACGAGGGCGAGACTGATGTCTTCATCATCAACTTTGCCAACCCCGACATGGTCGGACATACGGGCAAACTCGACAAGACTGTTGAGGCCGTGCAGTACGTTGACACCTGCCTGGGCTGGATTACCAAAGGCATTCGCCGGGCGCGCGGGCAAACGCTGATTACAGCCGACCACGGCAACTGCGAACAAATGATTGACCTCACGACAGGCCAGCCACACACGGCGCACACGACCAATCCCGTGCCCTTTCACCTGATAGACGAAGCCTCCGTTGGGCTGAAGCTGCGCGAGGGCGCGGCTCTTGAAGATGTCGCGCCGACGATTCTTGGCTTGCTCGGGTTGGAAAAGTCTGCGGAGATGACAGGGCATGACTTACGCGAGCTATAATAGGTTGAGTTGATAACTCTCTTTGGTTTCTTGTGAGCTTCGATCCGCGCAACATCCTCGTTATAGACTTCGGCCAGCTTGGAGACGTGGTCTTGAGCCTGCCTGCGCTGCGCGCCATCCGCGAGAAGTTTCCACAGGCACGCATCACCGTCGCGGTCGGAAAGCCGGGCGCTCCCATCGTTGATCTTTCCGCTTACGCCGATGCGACGATTGTGGTGGATCGCGTTGCGCTGCGCGACGGATGGAAGGTGCTGTCGCTTTTTCGCATCGGGAAAATTGTTAAAGAGGTTCGACGCGAGCAGTTCGATTTCGTCATTGACCTGCATAGCTTGTCAGAGACAAACCTGCTCGGCTTTCTTTCACGTGCGCCCAAGAGACTCTACGCGCGGCGTCCGGGTCGCTCGCTCGACATCCTTGCCAACTTTCATCCGAAGCCACCCATCGAAGACAATCGCCCGACGAAGCATGCGATTGACCGTTACCTTGACGTGCTCATCCCGCTTGGCATTAAGGATGCGCCGCGCGTTCCGCGCCTGCCGACGCGCGCAGACGATGATGCGAGCGTCGAGCAACTGCTGAAGAAGGAGAAGGCCAACACGAATGCGCCGCTTGTCGGGCTTTTTCCCGGCGCAGGCCATCCAGGCCGCCGGTGGCCGCTCGCGCGCTTCGCAGAACTCGCCGAACGGCTCGTGCGCAACGACGGCGTGCGAATAGTTCTCTTCGCCGGGCCGGAAGAGCGAGAGATGGTTAAAGAGATGCGAGCCATCTTCCCACGCTCAACCATCATCTTTGACAAACTCACCATCCCGCAGCTCGCCTCCGCGCTCGCGCGGCTCTCCGTCTTTGTCTCCAACGACACCGGCCCGATGCACATTGCTACAGCCGTCGGCACATCGGTTGTCGCGCTGCTTGACCGCCCGACTCCCAACAGTTTCATCCCTATCGAAGACCGTCACCGCGTCATCTATAGCCAGAGGATTTCTGAGATGACTACGGATGAAGTCTATGAAGCCACACGCGAGCTACTGGCGGCGGGACGCACGGCGACGCTCTTTGCCAGTTAGACCAAATCTCACCCTTTCTGCCCGATTTTCAACCCAACCGCTGTTGGTCTATGTTTCCTATAGACAAACTTTGTTAATCAATATAATATGTATTCGCTGCCTGAGTGAGGTTTCAGGGCAGCGCCCGGTTTGCAGCCTCGTCAATCTGGCGAAGTCCCCAAACGACCACACTTTAGCACTCCCTTTCGCTGGCCTTACACGTTTGGGCTGACTTTCGCATCCGGTTTCGGGTGAAAAAAACTTTCGGCCTTTCGGCCACCTTCAAGCCAGAACCGAGGCGGCAAACGCTCTTTACCCGCCCCCACCCTCGAGTCTTTGAGCCACTCACAAAATATGATTTCAGGAGCTAAGTCCATGAAAAGACGAATAAACCTGACCCTGCCGGTTGCCCTTCTCGTTGCGTTTTTCGGCCTGCCTGCGTCAGCAATAACTAATCTCTCAAGTAAGACCGAAAACTCTCATCTCTCCATCTTCTCCTATTTGAACATGGAGACGGACAGAGATCGCGATGGTCTCGTCGGCCCCGTGCGGCGCGTTCGCACCGAAACGGTCAAGCTCTCGAACAAGGGTGGCAAGATAGTCGAAGGACAGCGCGCCGTGATGGAAGTGGTCGCCTACGACATCAAGGGCGTCAAGGTCGAGAACGCCTACTTTCCCGTTCCCGGCGCAGCCCTGACTGGCAAGGAAGTTTACAAGTATGACGATAAGGGCAACATCGTCGAGATGACGCTGCTCAACTCGGACGGCTCGCTCCTGAGCAAAGAGGTCTATTCTTACGAGTTGGACAGCTTCGGCAACTGGACGAAGATGACAACCTCCGTGGCATTGATCGAAGGCGGCAAGCTCTCCTACGAGCCGACGGAAGTTACCTACCGCATGATTAGCTATTATCTGGACGAAGCGACTCTGGCCAAGATGAATCAGCCCGCCGCCGCGCAGCCTGCTCCATCGGGCGCTGTAGTAGCCGCCACGCAGCCAGGTTCGGCCAACGGTCAAGCGTCCCAGCCAGCAGCGAACTCGTCTCAACCGGCGGGCATTGTTGTCGGCAAATCTGTGGCTCCATTACCGAGCGGTGGTTCGCTTGTCAAAACCAACATTGCACCCTCCGATAGCGCGCTTCGCATGCCGGGCAACGTCGCCAGCAACTCGGTAGTTAAAGTTGCCGATGAACCGCCGCCAGCCGCCGCGCGAGTACCGAAGCCTCTATTGAAACCGATCTCCGGCGGCGTGCTTAACGGCAAAGCCGTCAGCTTACCGAAGCCTGTCTATCCCCCGGCAGCTAGAAGCGCACGCGCTTCCGGCGTCGTGGTCGTCGAAGTAGTCATTGACGAAGCGGGCAAGGTGATCGCGGCGAAAGCCACGAGCGGCCATATGCTGCTCAAGCAAGCTGCGGTGCAGGCGGCGCAGGGCGCGCGTTTCTCTCCGACGCTGCTTTCAGGCCAGCCCGTGAAAATCTCCGGCGAGATTAATTACAACTTCGCGCTCGCCCAGTAATTTCGGCTGGCGCGCGTATCTTGAGCCGGAACGCAAGTAATCAAGACTTAAAAATTTTGCTCCAAGCACAAAGGAATAAGCTATGGCATTGAGTGGACAACTGAGCGATCTTTCGCTGGCGGAACTGATTGAGTTTTTCTGCAACCAACGCAAGACTGGACGATTGAAGGTTGCGTATGAGCTGACGCCCGGCTTCTTCTACTTTGACCGGGGCGATCTGGTGGACGCCAAGATTGGTTCGCTCAACGGTGTCGAGGCCATCTACTACGCGCTGACCTTAGCAAACGCTTCATTCAAGTTCAGCCCGGCGTTTGAGCCTGCGCGTCGTACCATTCACCAACCCTGGACGCAGGTGACGCTCGAAGGCTTGCGTCGTCTGGACGAAGGCATCAAGCCGAAAGCGCCGTTTGCCGAAGAGGGTGTGTCTTACCTGGAAGACCCGGACGGCGCAAACGAAAGCCCGGAGACGGTCGAGTATGACAGCGAGTCCGGGATGCCTCTCTCGTTGATGGTTGACGGCGCGGCCAGCAGCGGAAAAAGCAAGATGGTTTACGCCGGGATAGCGGCTGCCGTCCTCGCGTTGGTCGCGATGGCTGGCATTCCCGCCGGTTGGTACGGCAAAGGCAAGGCGGCTGCCGCTCAACCCGCAGTTGCGGCCCCCGCGCCGGAAGCGCAAGCCTCAAGCGATAACACAGACGCTGCATCTCAGCCGGAACAACCAGCCGTTGACCCGAACAGCGCGGAAGCGGCAGCAGCTATGAACGACGCCAATGCTCTCGCGGCGAAACGCGCGCGTGATGCCAGAGAGCGCGCCAGAATGGCTGAAGCCGCAGCAGCAAAGCAAGCGTTAGCCAATCAGCCCGAGGGACAACCCGGGAGCACTGAAGCCGCTAAGAAACCCGAAGCAGCCAAAGTGGGGCCGAAGATGGTGACGGTTCAGGTCTCTTACGATGAAGCCGGTCGCGTCACACAGACTTCCGGCGGCGACGGAACAGCGCAACGCATCGCGCGCCAGAAGCGTTTTCCCGCAGGCAAGGGCGGAACGACGACCGTCACGATTCCAATAAATTAAAAATGCAAAATTAAAAATGCAAAAGGAAGGCGGAGAACCACGTTTAATTTAATTTGGTTTTCCGCCTCACTTTTGCATTTTTAATTTTGCACTTTGCATTACTAATCCGAGCATGATGAGCAGCGCACGCTTGAGTCCGGTTTCGCGCCCGCGCGGGTCGTACCATTCGTCGAGCGTGTGCGAATTGCCGCTTGCGCCGCCCGTGCCGAGAGTGATGGCAGGAATGCCCAGCGAGATAGGGATGTTGGAATCTGTCGAGGAGCGATCCAGTCGCGGACGGTTGCCGAAATAACGCGTCGCTTCCTGTGCGATGCGGACGAGCCCGGCGTCTGGCGGAGTCTCGCCGCTGGGGCGGTCGCCGATGAGTTTCAAATCCACTTCAAGCGGCGGAGCATTGGGGCGGCGCGCACTGTTTTCGTCGTCAGCGGCTTCGCGCACGGCGCGACGAAAGAAGGCGTCCAGCCGTCTGAGTTCATCAGCCGATTCGGAGCGCAGATCGACGTCCATCTGAGCTTCGCGCGGAATGACATTGACGCTTGCGCCGCCTTCGATGCGACCGACGTTGAAGGTCGTGCGCGGGTCAGTTGGCGCAGGGTACGAAGCTAATCGCGCCACGGCGCGCCCCATCGCGTGAACCGGATTGGCCACGCCGAAGTCTCCCCACGAATGCCCGCCCGTGCCTTTCAATCGCACACGATAGCGGCGTGAGCCAAGAGCCGCATGCGTGATGCGCTCCACGCCGGGGCCGTCAAAGCTGATGAAAGCATCCACCCGACCGGCCCACTCGCCTTCCGTCAAAAGGTAACGCACGCCGCGCAAGTTTCCTTCGCCTTCTTCGCCGACAGTTCCGACAAAAAGCAGCGAGCCTTCAGTCTCGATAGAATGTTCTTCAAGCGCATTGAGCAGTGCGATGAGCGCAACCAGCCCGCAGCCGTCGTCGGCAATGCCGGGAGCAAGCAACTTGCTCTGCTCGCGCCGGACTGTGAAATCCGTGCCGGGTGGAAAGACCGTATCGAGATGCGCGCTCGCAACCAGCAGCGGTGAGAGCGAGCGCCCCGGGCGCAGCGCGACGCAATTACCTTCCGCGTCCAACTTCGCCTCGCTCAAACCATGCTGGCGAAACTTTTCGCAGAGATAGAGGGCGCGTTCCTGTTCCCCGAAAGGCGGTGCAGGAATCGAACAAATCGCTATCTGCTCATCCGTGATCTCGGCGGCGCGCGTCTCAAAAAACTGAAAAGCCTCGCGCACCTGCGGCGAGACGAGAAGCTCTCTGAGAATTTGTTCCGGCGCGAGCGCAGCAGAAGGAATCATAATAAGGGATGAGGGATGAGGGATGAAAAGGATTGAGTGAAAGGCCCATCGAATCAGCTATTCAATAGCGTTTCATTCATCCCTCATCCCTCAGATAAGTTGCATTACTTCGTCTTCTTCAAGCACAGCTGAAGATTGTTTGGCGTGTTCGTAGATGCGAGAGACGCGCTCTTCGGAAGCCTCCAGACCGCGCGTTTCGAGCCAGAAGATGACATTTGATTTGCCGCTCATCGGGCCGATCTCAATCTTCTGCTTGAGACCGAAGAGGCTGGCGGGCACGCCCGAATAAACCAGATCGGCAAGCTGCGGGTCTTTCTTCCTATAGCTCTTGATGACCGCCGCCGCGTGAACGCCCGTCGCCGTGCGGAAAGCGTCGCGCCCGAAGACCGGATAGTTGTAGGGTATCGTCCAGCCGCACGACTCCGCCGCGACCTTGCAATATTCGCCGAGGCGCGACAAATCGTTATCAATCCAATTCATCAGCTTGAGGTTGACGAGAAGCTGATCCATCGGCGCATTACCGACGCGCTCGCCAACGCCAAGCGCTGAACCGTGAACCTGATCCGCGCCACCTTCAATCGCGGCGATGGAATTGATGACGCCAAGACCACGATCCTGATGCCCGTGCCAGTCGAGCCGCACCTTTTCTCCCTGCTCTTCGATGATGCTCTTCACAAATCGCACGACCGAGCGCGCCCCGTCCGGCGTTGAATGGCCAACCGTATCGCAGACGCAGACCGCTCTTGCTCCGCATCGAATTGCCGTGGTGTAGAGCGCGCGAATGGTTTCCGGGTCGGCGCGCGTCGTGTCTTCTGTGACGTACATCACGGGCAAGCCTTCTTTGACGGCTAAGGTGACGGCATCCTCCGTCAATTTCAAGAGCTTGTCGAGCGTCCAGTCTTCCGCGTAGAAGCGCACAGGGGATGAGCCGATAAAGGTGCAGGCTTCGATAGCGATGCCTGCGCGCTGCGAGATTTCGGCAATCGGCATGATGTCGGCTGCGTGCGTGCGCGCGGCGCAGTTGGGACGAATCCGTAGTTTCTTGTCTACGATCTCGCGCGCCAGACGTTCCACCCCGGCGGCGTGTGTGCCGCCCGCGCCCGGCAACCCGATGTCCGCCGTGTCAATACCGAGCGCGTCCATCAGGTGCAGGAGTTCAATCTTCTTCTCGACGGGCGGCTCGCAAACCGACGGCGATTGCAGCCCATCGCGCAGGGTCTCATCATCAAGGCTAATCTTGCGATTGGGCGCAGGGTGCGATGGCTCAATCTTGTTCCAATCGTAAACGAGTTCTTCAGCGGGCACTTCAATACCTCTCTCGACTTCAGGAAATTCGCTGGCAGATTAACTGCTGTGGGAAGAAATTTGATTACAGCAAGCGGCAGGGTGAATGTCAAGCGACCTAATTTCCGTCCCAGGTATGTATAATCAACACGCAGCAGACGTCAATTTACAGATGGGAGCATCAATTTCATGGAATTGCTGGCAGACCCTCAAGCGTGGATAGCGTTTCTGACTCTGACAAGTCTGGAACTCGTTCTGGGCATTGATAACATTATTTTCATCTCAATTCTTGCGGGGAAACTACCGGCAGACCAGCAGAAAAGAGCGCGCACCACAGGGCTGGCTCTCGCCATGTTGATGCGTATTGCGCTGCTGTTTTCGCTCTCCTGGATTATTCGTCTCACAGACCCGCTGTTCGTCGTGCTCCGTCAAGAGATTTCCGGTCGAGACATTATTCTCATTGTCGGTGGACTGTTTCTGATAGGCAAGAGCACACATGAGATTCATGGAAAACTCGAAGGCGATGAAGGGCATGCTTCAGCCCGGGTCGCACCATCCTTTGTCAGCGTTCTCGTGCAGATACTTCTACTGGACGCCGTTTTCTCGCTGGACTCTGTGATTACGGCTGTCGGGATGGTTGATAGGCTGGAGATCATGATTGCCGCCGTCGTCGTCTCGGTAGCGTTTATGATGCTCTTTGCGGGAACTATCAGCCGGTTCGTGCAGCGCCATCCGACGGTGAAGATGCTGGCGTTGAGTTTCCTTTTGTTAATCGGCGTCAGCCTGATTGCCGAAGGTTTCGACCAGCACATTCCGAAAGGCTACATCTATTTCGCGATGGCCTTCTCAGTCTTAGTCGAGATGCTCAACCTGAAATTGAGAAAGCCGCGCACACCTCCCGTCAAATTACATGAGCCTTATGTTGACGGAGTTAGTGATAAGGCAGAGCAGAGCTGAATTGGCTCAAAGACTAAAGAGCAGTTTATTTCTGGATGACCTGGATTTGAGAATTGAAAGTTCCGCCCATTCCGGGTTAAAACTGCTTCGGCGAGAAACAAAAGCGAACGGTTAAGGATGCGCCCAACGCTTACGACTTCGGGAGATTTTATGAAACTCTTACGCTCTCTGATGCCGGTGGTAATTCTTCTGGCCTCTGCCGCCTCTGCCTTCGCCCAGAAGCAACCGCCGCCGACGTGCCCGCTGAAACAAGCGCCGGAATTCAACGGCTTCCAACTCGGCATGGCAATGCCTGAGGTCAAAGATAAGCTCGCCGATACGTCCATGTTCGAGTCAAAGTTCTCGACCGGCAGCCGTACAGGAGCGCAAGCCGTTCGCATTTCCGGCACGGAGTTAAAGGACGAGCTTGCCGAAGGAGTAGACGATGTGAATCTGACCTTCGTTGACAAAAGGCTGGCCGTCATCAGGCTGACGTATCATAGCGGCGCGGGCAACTGGCTCGGGGCGCAGGATTTTTTCAAACAACTCTCCGAAAAGCTGGGTCTTCCCTCACCTTCACCTGCAAACTCTACGGGAGGCCGTGGCGGCGAGAAATACAAAGTCGACTGCATCGGGTTCAACGTGACGCTGGCCTATTCGTTCGGGGTCTCGCCGAGCGTCACCATCGCCGACGCCGAAGCGCAAAAGCTGGTCAACGAGCGAAGTGAGAAAAACCCGGACGGCGAAGTTAAGGACATCAAAATAACTCCCAAGCGACCGCCCGGCTCGCGTCAGCCCTGACAAAGCAGTGATAAGTGACAAGTAACGAGGGACGAGGTAATATTCGTCGTTCATCGCTCGTTGCTCATTGCTTGTCACTCGTCACTTGTCACTGTCTTATGATTATCGCCCTCGGCTCAGACCGCGCTGCCAAGATTATGGCTGTTCGCGCCGCCGCCTCGCGCATCGCGACGGTTGACGCGCGGTGGATGGAAGCGACGGTCACGGCGCGCGCTGTCGAGCCGGATGCCCCCGTGATGCCTTTGACTGACTGGCAACTGATGCACGGCGCGCGTTCTCGCGCGGAGGCCGTGCGCGAGCAATTGCAAAAGGAAGGCATGGGCGCAGAGCTTTACGTCGGACTCGAAGGCGGATTCAATTCGATCAACGTTGACGACGAATGGCACACGTTCCTGCTCGGCTGGGCTTATGCCACCGACGGCACGCGAGGATACTTTGGCGCGAGTCCCTCCGTGACTGTTCCCCATTCGATTGCCGATATGGTGATTGACGGCAGGCGGGAGCTTGGCGTCGTGATTGACGAAGTGGCGAACGAGCGTGACGTGCGAAGCCGTCAGGGAGCGTGGGGCGTTTTGTCGCGCGACCTGCTAACGCGCTCGATGAGTTTTGAAGCAGCATTGATCGCCGCCTTCGCGCCGTTTTATAACCCCAGGCTCTACAGATAAAATATTACTCAACAGAGGCATTCATCAAAATGGACGAACTGACAGCACAAGGCAACGACGAGCATCTTATTCACCTGCATACCACACCCGGCTGGATTGAAGTCATCGCCGGCTCTATGTTTTCCGGCAAGTCGGAAGAACTGATTCGCCGCCTGCGCCGCGCTCGAATCGCGCGCCAGAAGGTACAGGTTTTCAAGCCCAAGATTGACGTTCGCTACTCGCACGATCACATCGTCTCTCATTCGGAGATGCGCCATGAATCATCTACGGTCGAAACGGCTGGAGAGGTTCTCGCCCGCGTCGAGAAGGGGACAGAGGTGGTCGGCATTGACGAAGGACAGTTCTTCGACAACGAGCTTGTCGCGGTGGCCAACGAACTGGCGCGGCGCGGCATTCGTGTCATCATCGCCGGACTCGATCAGGACTATACGGGCGTGCCCTTTGAGCCGATGCCGCAGCTTCTGGCCATCGCCGAATACATCACCAAGACTCACGCCATCTGTGTTCGTTGCGGCCAGCCCGCCAATTATTCACAGCGCACGTTTGATTCCGAAGAGCGTGTCGCGGTCGGCGCGAGCGACCGTTACGAAGCCCGCTGCCGCCGCTGCTTCGTCCCCCACGCCGACGCACCGACTTCGTATGTGACGGAAGCGGCAGACTAGGGAATGCAAAATGAAAAATGTAAAAAGAAGGCGGAGAACCACCTTTAATTTAATGTGGTTTCATCCTCACCTTTGCATTTTTCATTTTTAATTTTGCATTTTCTCTCTGGCAACTCTTCCTTGGCCATTCTGCAACCAAGCTCAAAATAAACCCTCGCCGCTTCGTGCAAGAACACCTCCGTCTCCCGTTCTGTCTACGAAGCGACATGCCGCACCAAATTTTTCCGCTTCTTTAGAGGAGGTAGTTTTATGAAGTTCCGCACGCTCGCCGTCGGGGTCGCAGTTCTCCTGATGGTCGTTGGAATCTCCCTAGCGATGTTTGCAGATGCCAAGACTCTCCCCGCCCAAAAAGGTGAAATGCAAGCCGGAGACTACAAACTTTCCGGGCCTTACACATATGAGAACCTGACGATTTTTCTGGTTCATGGCAAGAATACGATCAGCGGCAAGAAGTTTTTGACGCTTCAGGAAGCCATGCAGCAAAAGGTGGTCATCGTCCACGAGACGCAGGACGTGAATGAGCTGGCTATCGAAAATGTCTCCCAGGACGAAGAGGTTTATGTCCAATCAGGCGACATCGTGAAAGGCGGGCAGCAGGATCGCGTGCTGGCGGTTGACCTGATCGTCCCGCCGCGTTCGGGCAAGATTCCGATTGCAGCGTTTTGTGTCGAGCGGGGACGCTGGAGCAAACGCGGCAACGAGGTCGCCGGAAAGTTCGAGTCTTCAAACGAAGTCGTGGCGACCAGAGACTTAAAGCTCGCCGCGAATAAAGCGAAGTCGCAAAGCGAGGTGTGGGCGAAGGTCACAGAGGCGCAGGATAAACTCAGCCAGAATGTCGGCGCGACGGTGAGCTCGACCGTTTCCGTCTCAAGTCTTCAACTGAGCCTCGAAAACAGCAGGGTGCAGGAGATGACCGCTGACTACGTCAGGAAGTTGTCCGGCATCATCAACGGCAAATCAGATGTCATCGGCTATGCCTTTACCATCAACGGCAAGATAAGCAGTGCGGACGTGTATGGCTCAAACGTGCTCTTCCAAAAACTCTGGCCGAAACTTCTGAAAGCGAGCGCAACCGAAGCCATCACCGAGCTACAAAAGGATGCGAAGTTTGAGACAGTGAAAGCTGCTTCGGTTGAAGATTTCTTCGCCGAAGCCGAAGACGGCAAGGCGACGGAGGATAACGTAGCGGGTCGAGTCAAACGAGTGACGCGCGAAACGGACAAGAACATCGTCTTCGAGACGGTCGACCAGAACCAGAAAGCAGGCTGGATTCACAGAAGCTACGTGAGGAAGAATTAGAAGAGCAGTGCTGGGTGATAAGTGATAGGTGATAGGAAAGAACGTCTCTCTTATCACCTATTACCCATCACCTATCACTGCTCTTCAGTGTACCAGCTTGGTCGAGTAGAGAATGGCGTAGAAGGCGTCTTGACGCTGCTCGAAGCTGCGGCCTGCGGTGGCGAGCATGAGATTGACCATCTGCGACTGCCCCGCAAACTTACGATAAGTTAGCCATTGCAAGCGGCGAGCATCATCCGGGCTTTCGGGCATCGCTTCTCGAAACGCCACGCCTTTCACTCCGTCAATCTCCAGCCAGCGCACGTCGTCAACTTCGCCGTTCTTCTTGCGTGTGACGGCTCCGTCATAAAACGCCTTGAGAGAAATATCCGTCGGAAAGTCTTCGGCCATCGGCGAGATGTTAACGATCAATGAGCCAAGGTCTTTGGCACCGCCGGTAGTATTCCACATGAACATCTTTGTTTCGACTGTCGCTTTTTTCCAGCCCGCGGGAACTGTCCAAGACATTCCCTGCTGATCCCATTTGGCCTCCTGCCCGCCTTCGAGCGTGGCAAGCTGCGCCGCTGAGGGCGAAGCCTTTTCGACCTCCTGGCCGCCCGTCACATCAGCCGAGCCGGTCGTACCCGTAGTCGTGGTGGATGCGCCCGTCGAAGAAGACGAGTTTCCAGCGGTGGTAGCCGTGCCCGGTGAACCGGAGTTCGATTGATCAAACTTCTGGCCGACCTTGCTGCATGAAGCCACGAGGCAAGCCAGACCGACGATTGCAATAATTCGTTTCATGTTTCAACTCACTCTTTTGGGGAACTGAAAAATCAAGCCGCTTCTACGCTAATTCCGGCGGCGAGTCAAGAAGTAATCAGTTTTGAGTTTTCGGTTTTCAGTTTTCAGTTAAAAGCAAAGCGCACTGGGTCTTGGCTGAAAACTGAAAACTGAAAACTCAAAACTGAAAACTGATTACTTCTTTTCCGTCGTGCGTGCTATTCTTAGTCTACGTTCCCTTCAACAGCTTTACGATTTCGGCGGCAGGCTTCTTCGGCTTCCGCCGCTTAATCTCAGGAGAGTCATCTGATGCGTAACTTTGTCTTGAAATCGTCTGTCAGATTATTAACGGGAGCGATGCTCTTGCTTGCCCTCGTCAGCAGCGCATGCCAGCAGCAGCCCGCCACCAACACTAACACCGGCACGAATACAAACGCGACGAACACGTCAAACGCCAACACGGGCACAACCACAACCATTCCCGGCACGACGATTGACACGCGCGAGCCGGAGCAATACAGCGCGACCATTACGCTCAAATTGGAAGTGACGGGGAATCAAAACATCTCGACGCCGCCGCTTTCGGCAAACTTTGCGCGCAACGGCGCTGACCGTCGCATCGCTCTGAAAATTCCGGGCGGCGATGAGCTCATCTATCTTGATCGCGCGGATAAGCATTACATCATTGTTCCGGGTCGCAAGCAGTATGCAGAGATAGATGCTCAATCAACCGGCTTCAATGTGCCGACCGTGATGACGCCGGCGCAGATGATTAATCAGGTCAAGAGCGCGAGCGGCTGCGAAAGCGCGGGCGAGGAACAGTTTGGTGGTCGCAACGCTACCAAGTATCGCTGCACGGCTGCTGCAAGGACGGGCACGCAGGCCGGAGAGGTGAAAACAGAATCTTTCATCTACGTTGACAAAGAGACGGGGCTGCCGTTGCGCTCGGAATCAACGGTCGTTTCGTCCGGTAACGTGGCCGGAGCAAGCTCAGTCAAGATTGTGACGGAGATGAGCAACATTCAAACGAGTGTGCCCGCCACCATGTTCGACGAGCCGAAAGGGATGAGCAAGGTTGATCCCGCTCAGGTGCGCTCACAGGTCGAGGCTGTCGTCAGGGCGGCGCTCGTCTTCGCGCAAAGCATGATGCAGACGAGCAGTAATCCAGCGTCAACGCCAGCGGCGACGCCGTCCGCCTCTCAATCGCCTACGCACTAAGGGGAAACCGAGGAAACATGAGATGAAATATCTGCTTGCGCTCATCACCGGCCTCGTTGGCCTTGTTCTCGGCGCGCTCATCGTGCTCTTTCTGGTGGGCGCGGGGCGGGCGAAGCCTCTGCCCGGACAGCCCGTTCAGGCTCCGGACCCGAACGGCGATGCGCCGGGCACGGCTGTTATCACGCTCGATGAAAAGTTTTTCGATGCGCTGCTCGCCTCGATTTTTCGTGATCTAGGCTCGCCTTCATTCCCGCTTGAGTTGACGAAGCTGGAACAGAATCTATTCGACGACTCGACGCTAAACGTGATTCCGGCGGCGTTGCAGGACGATTGCCCGGATCAGGTTGTCATTAAAAATGAAGGCAGTAACATCAAGACGGGCGTGCGTTTCACAGGCGGCAAGATCATCGCGCCGCTGGCCTTCACTGGCAGCAAAAATCTGTTAGGCTGCCAGCGTTTTCAGGGCTGGGCGCAAGCCGCCATTAACCTGCGCTTCGATCAGGAGAAGCAGACCGTTTACGGTCAGATTAACGTCGAAGGAGTCAACCTCGACGGCGCTCCTGAGATTGTCGGTGGAGTTGCGACCCTGCTGGTTCAGCGTTCGATCAACCAACGCATCAACCCGCTGGAAATCCTGCGCGCGCCGCAACTCTCGCTCGCCATGCCCATCCAATCAACGAACGGCGCGCTCAGCGCCAAGGTTAAAGATGTGCGCTACGAAGTCACAGACGGCAAGCTCATCTTGCATCTGACCTTCGATTTCACAGGCGTGCGCGGCGGCGTGTAGGACAGACATTCCTGTCTGTCGTTGAGCGCGCGAGCGCGAATATTGTTTGGGTATGAATATTGTTTGGGTATGATATGAGCGTGCTGGCGCACGCTACGACAGGCAGGAATGCCTATCCTACAAAAAACCGCCCGGACTTCATAGAAATCCGGGCGGCTTTTGTTTACGAAGAGACGAGTCGTTCCGATTAGTGGAAGACGATACCCGCTCCGATGCGGAAGTTATGTTGAGTGCTATCGAAAGCAGTCGTCGGGTTGTAATCAAACTGGATGACGCGAATGTCTATTCTCTTACCCGCGCGGATATCCAGACCACCGCCAAACACTCCCGCAAGGGCCGTTTCCGTCTCGGCGAAATCCACCGGGCATGGGCTTGGGAAGACGGCAGCACAAACGTTGTTGCTGAAGTCGGCTCTATTCCTGACGCGCGCCGCGCCGATCAGAGCGTGGACGAACGGCTTGAAGCGAGTCTCCTTCGAGTTGTCTTTGATCTGCACGCCGCCTAAGAAATTGTAGACGCTTGATTCAATATCAACGCTGGCAACACCGATGGGAAACGTCTTGTCCTTGCGGTGAAAAGAAAAATCACCCTTGACGCCGACGTATCTGGTGAAATTGCCGGTGATCGAGGCGTTGAATCCGTTGAATCCTTCGCGCTCGTCGACGAGGTCGCTCAGTTCAGTATCGCCATCGTCAAGTCCGGTGTCCACACGGTTGTGTGAATACCCGCCATAGACCTCGACCTTGTTATAGTCGCTCGATTGCGCGAAAGCCATCGAAGCGGTGGCGACGATGAGGATCGCGAAAAGCATTAATTTACGCATAGCTGTTTTAGTTCTCCTTAAAGATTTTCCTGGTTGTGAGGAGAGAGTTTGGTCGGGGAAACCTCTCCCCGTTTGTATGATGGTCAATGAATAGACCCCCTTGTTCCTTTGGCCATCCTTGATGGCCGTCTGACATGAAGCGAGTTAGAGGCAATGCACTTGCCATTAGTTGCCTCCCGCCCAAGCCTGCCTAAACGCCTCTCATCACCTTCAAGTTCCAAACAATACATGGCAAGACTGATGCCAGCGGAAACATTCAATTTAACGGGGTATTTTCAGCGCCAAACGCACGATTAAATTGATTCCCGCATGAAAAACCTGACAGTTGGAGTTTTCAGTCGTTCTGCCAGAGAGTCACGAGGTAGACCCTAATGTCCGCTACAGAACGTTACTGTGGAAGGATAGAAGAAGCGCGCGGCAGTGAGTCGCGGCGTTGTGATACTTCTGAGATTGTCACATTTGGATGTCCAGGTCGAGCATAGAACAAATATGCTCAACTGGGATTCTGAAAGGCTGGCTTACTTTCTATCTGCATCATCCGCAGCAGTCAACTTTTCGCGCTTGACGCCGTGAGGATTCGAGGAGCGCTCGCCGCGTTTACGTGAAGATTTACGACGCTCTATCACCTGTCCCGCTTGATCTACAGAACGAATTGGCTGCAAGTCCGCCGCATCGCCTTCCGGGTCATCGAGCCGCGTCTCGATATTCTCCGGCTCGATAATTCCAGCGATAACGTCTGGAGAGATGCCTCCGTTCCGCGCGTCGCTACGTTCTCCCATTTCGGCGTCTTCTTCGTTCCTTCCGCCTTCGGCCAGAGCGCGCTGGCGCGAGAAATGTTCCACAATCTCCTCAGCCGTTTTACGCCCGACGAAAGGCGAGAGTTCGGCGACACTCGCGTTAGCGACGCGCTGAATCGAGCCTAGATTTCTGAGCAGACGATTCTTGCGCTTATCGCCCACGCCCGGAATCGCCGTCAACTCCGAAGTGAAATCGCGCAGTTCCCTTCGCTTGCGATGATACTGAACGGCTGTGCGATGCGTTTCATCACGAATCATCTGAATCAGGCGCAGCACGGGCGAATGCGAATCCAGAAAGACAGGCTCATGCTCGCGCCCCTTCACCAACAGGTGCGAGACTTCGTTGTGCCTGCGCGGTGGTTTGACCACGCCGATCATCGGGATGGCTTCCAGCTCAAGCTCACGCATCGCCGCGGCGGCGGCGCTCAATTGTCCCTTGCCGCCGTCAATCATCACCAGATCGGGCAAGGGCTTGCCTTCATCCAATTGCCTGCGATAACGACGAAACACGACCTCGTTCATCGAAGCCGTATCGTTCGCGCCCTCGACAGTTCTAATCTTGAACTTGCGATACTCGGCGCGGTTCATCTTGCCGTTTTCGCAAACGACCATCCCGCCCACATTCTCCGCGCCTTGTATGTGAGAGATGTCGAACGATTCGATGCGCGCCGGGAAACGCGGTAACTCCAGAATCTCCTGCAACTCTTCGAGCACACGCTCCATGTCCGGCTTCAACACGCGGAAGCGTTGCTCAAAAGCGAGCTTGGCATTCTTCTCAACCAGATCAATCAGGTCGCGCTTCTCGCCGCGCTGCGGGTCGAGGATGCGAACACGCCGCCCGCGCCGCTCGGAGAGAGCCTTCTCTAAAAGCTGACGGTCTTCAAAATCAACGGGCACATGAATCTCACGCGGCACGTAATCGGTCGAGTAATACTGCGTCAGGACATCGCTCAGAAACGCGGACGGGTCGAAATCATCTTCTGATAAATCTTCCCAGTAAAACTCGCGGCGACCGACGATCTTGCCCTCGCGCATCGTGAAGAGTTGCAAAGCAAGACGCGCGCCTTCGCGATAGTAACCGAAGATGTCAACGTCCCGTTCAGGCGAGGTCGCCATCTTCTGCTGCTCGGCGATCGCCAGCACGGTCTTTCTGAGGTCGCGATACTTCGCGGCAATCTCGTAGCGCATCTCTTCGGAGGCTTGCGTCATTCGCCCTTCGAGCGTATCGGCAAGCTCGCGGTTCTTGCCTTCCAAAAGCAGGCGCACATCTCGCACGGCTTCCTGATATTCTGTGGGCGTACACAATCCCTTGACGCACGGGCCCAGACAACGCTTGATGTGATACTCAAGACACGGGCGCGGCAATTTTCCATCAATCTCTATGTCGCAGGTGCGAAGCTGAAAGGTGCGGTTGATGAGATCAATCGTCCGGCGCGCGAGGCTTGCGGGCAGAAACGGCCCGAAGTAGAGCGAGCCGTCGCGCTGAATCTTTCGCGTAATCATTACGCGCGGGAACGGCTCGTTGATGGTGAGCTTCAGATGCGGATACTGCTTATCGTCTTTCAAGAGCACGTTGTAGCGCGGCTTGTGCTGCTTGATGAGGTTCGATTCGAGGACGAGTGCTTCGACTTCCGTGTCCGTGACGATGAATTCCAGATCGCGTATGCGGCGCACAAGCTCGCGCGTCTTGCGATCATGACCACGCCCCGATTGGAAGTATGAGCGCACACGGTTACGCAGATTCTTCGCCTTGCCGATGTACAGAATCTTGCCCGCCTCGTCCTTGTGCAGATAGACGCCGGGTGAGACGGGGAGATTCCTGAGTTTCTCTTCTAAGCTCACTGTCATCATTAAAAACTTTTAGAGAATTGTTTCGCCTGATATTGTAGCTTATCGGAACGGGGAGGAAAACCGGGGTGCATTTTCCCTTCAGCCTGGTACGCGAAAAAGAGTTTGATGTCGTTGGCTTCGGCCTCAATGCCGTTGACCATCTGGTCGTCGTGCCCGCGTACCCGGCTTTTGATACGAAGGTACGCCTCATCGAGCACGTACAGGCAGCGGGAGGGCAGACTGCCTCGGCGATGGCTGCGCTCCAGAGATTGGGGATGAGAACAGCCTACGCCGGACGCTTCGGCTCAGACGCGGAGGGGCGATTCGGGTTGGCGGAACTTGTAAAGGAGGGCGTCAACACAGACTACGCGGAGGTCGTCGAAGGCGCGCGCAATCAGGTTGCTTTCATCGTCATAGACGAACGAAGCGGCGAGCGCACGATTATCTGGGATCGTGATGAAAGATTGGCTTACAGCGCCATTGATGCGCCCCTGGAGATGGCATCGCGTGGCCGTGTGCTGCATCTGGACGCTCACGATCCTCCGGCGTGCGCGCGTCTGGCGCAAGCAGCGCGCGAGGCTGGAACGCTGGTCTCCGCAGATATAGACAACATCTACGAAGGCTTGCCGCACCTTTTGCCGCTGATAGATGTGCTCATCTCTTCCAAAGAGTTTCCACACCGGCTGACGGGCATCGCGGACGAGCGGGCTTCGCTCGTCGAAACTAAAGCGCGCTACGGCTGCTCTGTTGTGGGCATGACGCTGGGAAAGCGCGGCGTGCTCCTTTACTTAGACGGCGTCTTTCTCGAATCGCCCGCGTTCGCAGTTCCCAATGGTTGCCGCGACACGACCGGCGCAGGCGATGCCTTTCACGCAGGCTTCATCTACGGAATGCTGCGAGGGCTTGAGGTCGAGACGTGCCTCAGACTTGCCAACGCAACAGCCTCACTCAAATGCCGCGCTCTCGGCGCTCGAACTTCACTCCCAACAGAGACAGAACTCACAGAATTTCTCAAACATAATCCGCCGACTCTGGTGTAATCGTCTTCTTACTTTTGCTGCTCTATTTTCTTGAGCGCGTCCGTCGCGTTGGTGTTCTGCGGGTTTAGCTCCAAAGATTTTTTGTAATTCTTAATCGCCAGTTCGCGCTCGTTATTTGCCAGATATGCCTCGCCGAGGCTGTCGTAAGTATTGAAGCCTTGCGGGTACACGGCGACGTTCAGCTTGAAGATTTCAATCGCCTCTTTCATTCGGCGCTCAGTGAGCAGAACGTAACCGAGCGTGTTCAGCTCCGGCTCGCTGAAGTCGTAAACGTCCGGCTGGTTTTTCTTCCATTCATGGTACTGCTTGATGGCTGCTTCCGTGCCCTGCTCTCTGACAACGCGCCCGAGGCCCTGAACGATGGAGATGGTTCTGACGTTCCTGAACCAGTCAACGGTTCTTCTCAATCTGTCTTCCGCGTTGCGCGAGACCGGGTGGTCATCCTTGGCATAGATGACAAGCTCGTACAGCTTGCCCTGTTCATCCAGCTTCTGCGCGAACGTCATGACCTTTGACGGCGTCACACCGGGGTCTGCACCGCCGTTCATAATGAGCAGAGGAATATTGATTTTATCTACCCAGAGAATCGCCGAGCGATTTTTGACGTGCTCTTCCTTGCGCGTCTCGAAATCCGGGTAAATCCCCCGCGCGAACTGAACGAAGCCGGGGTCATCCAGGTTGGGCACAAGATTGGTCGGCGCGCCCACGATGGCCGCCGCCCTGAGGGGAGCGCCGAGCCTGATGGCCTGCAAAGTCATCATCGCGCCTCTCGAATAGCCCCACATGAAGAGTTTGCTCATATCAGCGTAGCCGAGCGAACGGGCTAAAGGGATGAGATTCATCACATCATTTGTGTCCGCCCCTGCCACCTCGTCTTTGCCCTCGCTTCCGCCAGCGCCGCGATATTGAGAAGCCAGGACGATGAACCCTTCCGACGCATACCTGTGCATCTCGTAAAGGTAGTTATAATTTTCAGGGCCGATTGTTTCGTCACTCAATCCGCCGCGATTGAAAATAACCACCGGAAGTTTTTTGCCTGCGGTCTGTTTGGGCTTGTAGATGAAGCCGACGATCTTGAGGCCGTCGCTCATGTACTTGATTTTCAGAAGCTCAAGGTCAGGAGAACTTCTGATCCTTTCGACGGCTTCTTTTGAGTAAATACTTTTGAAATCTTCCGACAACTGCTCGTAGGCTGGAAGCGCATAGGGGAGTTGCTCAATTATCGAGCCGTCCGTTTTCGCGGTGCTGCCTGTTTGGGCAAACGCGGCGCTTGCAGCGCAGAGGAGCGCGACGGCGAGCGCCTGAAGGAGATGGGATTTCTTCATATCAACCTCCGGGGTCAGGCAAGGGCTATCAGTTTCGTAAGCGTTCGCGGAAGAGAGTGAGGACACGCTGCCAGGCGTCCGCTGCGGCCTCCGGGTTGTAGACTTCGGGACGCGTGTCGTTAAAGAAAGCGTGGTCGGCGTCGTAGCTGACGATTTCGACCGGCAGATTATCTCTGTGCGCGGCCTCCTTGAGTTCGTTGACCTTTTCCGGCGTAATCCACCCGTCGCGCGCTCCGGCGATGAACAGCGTCGGGACTTTCAACTTCGCCAGAGTCTGCTCGTCGGGGATGTCGCCGTAGAAAGGAGCGGCGGCTGCGAGTGTGTCAATCTCGCAGGCGGCGCGCATAGCGAACGTCCCGCCCATGCAGTAGCCCGTGATGCCGATCTTTCCGAGAGTGTAAGTTTGCTCGGCTGTTGCGATGGCGCTCCTGATGATGTCAAGCCCGTCGTCAATGGCGAGTTCATTCATCATGCGCGAGGCTTCCTTCGTGTCCTTTGCGAGTTTGCCGCGAAAGAGGTCAGGCGCGATGCAGGTATAGCCTTCTTCCGCGTAGCGTCCCGCGATGTCGCGGATGTGGTCGTTGATGCCCCACCATTCCTGTATGAGAATGACTGCCGGGTTTGATGAGTCTGTCTCATCTGGAAGCGCGACGTGGGCGGTGGTCGCGCCCGTAGATGTCTCGATGTTCAGCGTTTCTGTTTTCATGTCAGGCGTATTCCTTGATTGATAAGAGTTGTCTTCCTCGGATAGTGTGCAGGGATTATATGGCAAGCGTCTCGAACTTCCCAATAATCTGACAACGGGGGAATAATATCTGCCCGAAACCTCGTACGACTCTGTCTGAACAGGGCTAATCAGTGATATAACGACTGCCGCCCGCGTGCGTTTCAATTACATCGAGTTTGGTGAAAGGGAGAACATGAAAATCTTCGCGCTCATAATATCCATTGCTCTGCTTAGCTTCGTCTCCATCCGCCCTAAAGTAGACCCGGCTGACACAGTCTTCAAGAACGGCAACATCTATACGGTCAACGAACGCCAGCCACACGCCGAAGCCATTGCCGTCAAGGGCAACCGGATTATCTTCGTCGGCACAAATTCCGAGGTGAAGAAGTACGAAGGCAAAGGG
Source organism: uncultured Acidobacteriota bacterium (assembly GCA_963811065.1). Taxonomy (GTDB): domain Bacteria; phylum Acidobacteriota; class Blastocatellia; order Pyrinomonadales; family Pyrinomonadaceae; genus QHXM01. The sequence goes on along the minus strand of CAWEPR010000003.1, from coordinate 372,628 downwards.
ACACGCATCGTTGATCTCAAGGGCAGGACGGTCGTGCCCGGAATGACCGACTCGCACAATCATCTGATCGGCGTGGGCCTGCGCGAGATGACGCTCAACCTTGAAGGCACGACGAGCCTCGAAGACTTCCTCGCCAAAGTCAAAGCGCGAGTTGAGAGGGCGAAACCCGGCGAGTGGGTCACGGGGCGCGGCTGGATTGAAACTTTCTGGAAGCCGCCTGTCTTCCCGACGCGCCAGGATTTGGATAGGGTCTCACCCAACAATCCCGTCTTCCTCGACCGCGCCGACGGTCACGGAGCAGTCGTCAACAGCGCGGCCTTGAAAATCGCGGGCGTTGACCGCAGCACACAGAATCCTTTTGGCGGCGAAATCTCAAAAGATAAAGCGGGCGAGCCAAACGGGATGCTGCTCGACAACGCGCAGGATTTAGTGACCAAACATATCCCGCAAACCACGCCCGCCGAATATGAGCAGGCAATCCTGCTCGGCGTTAAGCGGGAGATAGAGCTCGGCTGGTGCCAGATTCAGGATGCGGGCGGCAGCTACTCGGATGTCGCGCTTTACCGGAAGCTTTACGATGAAGGGAAGATTAAACTTCGCATCTACAAAGCCGTGCATGGCCCATCCGAGAGCGCGCAGAGATTGCTGCGCGAAGGAGCAACCATCGGGGCTTACGACGGGCGCTTCACGCTTCGCACCATCAAGGTCGTTTCTGACGGCGCGCTCGGCTCGCGCGGCGCGGCGCTGCTTGAGCCGTATTCGGATAAGCCTGAGACCTCCGGTTTTCTCACAGTCAAAGAGGAAGAGTTGCTGCCGATGCTAAGCGAGGCGCTGCGTCAGGGCATTCAGGTCGAGACCCACGCCATCGGCGACCGCGCGAATCGTTTTACCCTTGATTCCTACGAGAAGGCGTTTGCCTCCGTGCCACCGGAGCAAAGAAAAATGCGCGAACCGCGCTGGCGCGTCGAGCACGCCCAGATCGTCAACCCTGCGGACATCCCGCGCTTTGCAAAGCTTGGCGTGATTCCTTCGATGCAGCCCTCGCATGCCATCGGAGATTTGCACTTTGCTCCCAGCCGTCTAGGGATAAAACGATTGGAGGGCGCGTATGCGTGGCAGAGTTTCATCAAGTCGGGCTCGATGGTCGTCGCAGGGTCGGACGCTCCCGTAGAGCGCGGCGAGCCGATGATAGAATTTTATGCGGCGGTCGCGCGCCGCGATCAAAAGGGGTTCTCCGGCGAAGGCTGGCATCCTGAGCAGGCAACCACGCGCGAGCAGGCTTTGAAGATGTTCACCCTTTGGCCTGCGTTTGCGGCATTCGAGGAGAAGATGAAAGGCTCAATCGAAGCGGGCAAGCTCGCCGATTTGACTGTGCTCTCGGCTGACATCATGAAGATCAGTGAGCCGGAAATCCTCAAAACCCGCTGCCTGATGACGGTCATCAATGGTGAGATAGCTTATGAGGCGGGTAAATAAAAAGAATCGCCGCACAACCTGCGGCGCTCTCTGGCTTTAAGGAGAACCTGTATGAAACGCTCTCGAAAGTGCTTTGCTCATTTACTCTGCCTGGCGGTTCTCGCTTCCGGCTGCGGTGGTGGAGGTCGCTCCGGCAGCAATAGTAACTCCAGAGACGCGGGAGAGGATAAAGAGATCATCGCCGCCACCGAATTGGTGACGAAAGACGACGCTGAGAGAATTTTGGGGGTTCCTGTCCGCCTCGGTTCTGAAGACCTTTCCGAAAGAAACAGCTCCTGCTTTTATGGTGGAACTAACGTCGAAAAGGGCAATCCTTCTTCTCTTTCGGCCAACTTACTTTTGAACCCGACGGAAGATTTGGCGAAGACCGCTTTTGAAACGTTATCAAAGCAAGGCGAGAGAATGGGGTCAGTTGAGCCAATCGCGGGTCTCGGAGGCGAGGCGCAACTGGCGAGCGGCAGCCCGGCCACGTTCATGATTTTTATACGAAAGAAGCGAACGGTCTTTTCTCTCACGGCGGTCGGCAACGCGGAGGCGAAGCCATCGCTGAGCGAAATGCGGGCCGTCGCTTTGCGAGTCTCTCAAAAGCTTTAGGAGCGGAGGATGACGATGACCCGCAAACTTCATCGGAGGAAGAGATGAAATCCTTTCGGCCATCCACGGCGCGAGTCTTAATTATCTGCTTGCTGTTGATCCTGAGCACGCTTGCTCAATCTCAAAGCCAGCAACAGATGCTCTTGCTCAACGTGCGCGTCACGGATGAAGCAGGCCATCCCGTCAGCGATGTGCGGCAAGAAGATGTCCGCGTGCTTGAGGACGGCGTGCCGCAAACAATCTCTTTCTTCTCTAAAGAGGAAGTCCCGCTCAGCTATGGTCTCCTGATCGACAACTCTGGCTCGATGCGCTCGCAGCTTGGTCAGGTGATTGACGCCGGAAGGCTCATCGTCAATGGCAACAAGCCCGGAGACGAAACTTTTCTCGTGCGCTTTGTTACCAGCGACAACATCCAGATGGTATCGGGTTTCACCTCAAGCAAGGCGGCGCTCTTCGGCAGCCTCGACAGCATGTTTGTTGAAGGCGGGCAGACAGCCGTGATTGATGCGGTGCTGTCGTCTCTTGAGTATGCCGCAAAGAACCGGAAGGGTATGGATGGAAACCGCCGGCTTGCGTTGGTGCTCGTCACTGATGGTGAAGATCGCGCCAGCCGCTCCAAGCGCTCCGAACTAATTGAGCGCCTGCACAGGGAAGACATACAGATTTTTGCAATCGGTCTGGTCAAGCAGATCGAGGATAAAAAGTCGCGTGACAAGGCCACTGAGCTTCTAAAAGCTCTCGCGCAGGAAACCGGCGGGCGGGCTTTCTTTCCCAACTCAACCTCGGAACTGCGCGGCATCGCGGAAGAGATCACGCGCGACCTCAGAACTCAATATCTCGTCGGCTACATTCCGGCGGGCGGCAACGCCAGCGACACGTTTCATAAAGTGCAGGTCACGGTGGCGGCGCAGGGTAAAGAAAAGCGTGTCGCCGTTACGCGCGTCGGCTACATCGCCGCGCCGCGCACAAACAAGTAAAGGTGAGGCTATGAACAACTCCCCGGACCTTCAGCAAAACGAATACGACCGCCGCCAGTTTCTGTCATCCGTCGGCAAGGGCGTCGGCCTCGCGGCTCTCTCGTCTGCCGCCATCGCATCATTTCTAGACGACATACATGCCGCTTCGACACGCATCTCTCATCTTGCGCCGGAAGAGGCGGCGCAGGACGAGGATTTCTGGTTCACGATTCAGAACGCGTTTACGGTCACGCGCGGGATTATCAATCTCAATAACGGCGGCGTCAGCCCCAGCCCGCGTATCGTGACGGAAGCGGTCGTGCGTTACACGTGGCAGCAGGAGGACGCGACCGCCTACACAATGTGGCAAATCCTGGAGCCGCAATCGGAGACGATTCGCACGGGGCTGGCGGAGATGTTCGGCTGCGACCGCGAAGAGATTGCGATTACGCGCAATGCTTCCGAATCGCTCGAAGCCTTATTGCTCGGCATGGACTTCAAAACGGGCGATGAAGTGCTGACGACGACGCAGGACTACCCGCGCATGCTGACGACCCTGCGCCAGCGAGAGCAGCGCGACGGTATAGTTTTGAAACTCGTCAAGATTCCGATTGCCCCGAAAAGTCTGGACGAGATTACCGACGCCTTTGAACGAGGCATCACCAGGCGCACGCGCCTCATCCTCATCTCGCACATGGTCAACATCACGGGTCAGATTACTCCCGTGCGCGCAGTGTGCGAGATGGCACGCGCACGCGGCATCGAGACAATCGTTGACGGCGCGCATTCGTTCGCGCAGTTCAATTTCCAGCAGAGCGATCTTAATTGTGATTACTTCGGCACTTCCCTGCACAAGTGGCTCTACGCGCCAAAGGGGTCAGGGATGCTCTACGTCAAACGGGACAAGATTGCGAAGGTGTGGCCGCTTTTCGCTGCGGAGAAAAAACAAATCGGGGACATACGCAAGTTTGAAGAGATCGGCACACATTCCGCCGCGCCGCGTCTGGCCATCGGCGAAGCCATCCTCTTTCACAACGGCATCGGCAGCCGCCGCAAGGAAGCGCGCCTGCGTTACCTCTCCCGCTACTGGATGAACCGTCTCAAAGATATTCCGAGGGTGAGTTTCAACACTTCGTTCGCGGACGAGCAATCGTGCGCCATCGGCAACGTGGCAATAGAAGGCACGAACCCTTCGGACATCGGTAACTACCTGATGCGAGAGCACAAGATTTTCACCACGCCCATCATCCATGAAGAGTTTCGCGGCCTGCGCATCACGCCCAACGTCTACACGACGCTCAGGGAACTCGACCGCTTCTGCAAAGCTATGGAGACGATTGCGCGAAAAGGCTTGCCTACGTGATGGCAGTCTGAGGACAGGCTAATTTCGCCTTTGCACCTGTAAGGCAAAGCGCACCAACCCGTGCGTTCGCCTTTTCGTGGAAGCTGAGTCCGCGCTCCCCTCATTGCCGCCAGATTCTGACACTGCTCAAAAGGCAGCCTCTGCTCGATGCGGCACAGGCCCAGAAAGTCTCTTGGGCGATATGTCCGGGCAATCAAACTGCGCTTTGCGTGATACTATGCGAAGGAGTTACTTAAGCAGGGCGCGAAATTTGACTTGAGTCTCAGGACAGTCAGCCGGAAACGAGAGGCGGGCGATAGCCGGACCAAAGGGCAGTCCATTGATCAAACGTAAACCCAAAATTTTCGTCAGTTACCGGCGGGATGATGGCGGCGGGCACGCTGGCCGCCTGCATGCTGATTTGGTCAGGCGTTTCGGCGCTGATCAAATATTTTTTGACATCGGAGACATACAGGCTGGCGAAGACTTCGCAGAGGTAATCGAGGGGTCTGTAAAATCCTGTGACGTTCTGCTAGCAATCATCGGTAAACAATGGCTGACTGTCATGGACGCGGGCGGGCGTCGTCTGGACAACCCGCAGGACTTCGTGCGCCTGGAAATCACCAACGCACTCAAGAGGAATATTCCTGTCATCCCTGTCTTGGTTCAGGGGGCCAGCATCCCGCGCCCTGAAGACTTGCCCGGCGAGCTTGAGGCTTTAGCGCGCAGGCAGGTGCTGGAAGTGACTGACAGTCGTTGGGATTATGACGTAAATCGTCTTGTCAAGAGGCTGGACGCAATAATCCCTAAAGGGGAGACGCCGTGGCTCAAGGTCGCGGTGGTAATCGGCGGCCTGATTGCATTATCATCCGGCGCGTGGATGCTACTGCGTGGCACGCGACAGGATTATCTGGCCAACTCCAACTCGGATGTGGCCCTCAGCAATTCAAGCATTAGCGACACTAATACCAACGCTGGAAGAACGAACCCGAACGCCGGGAACATTGTTGATGTTCCGATTAGAGATAAAAACAATTCCAATAATGAGGCACGCAGCCAGGGCAACAACACAAACAACGAAAGCGCTGAAGGCAGCGTGGAAGCAACGCCTCCCAAACCATCGACTGTACGGCTTTCGCCAGGCGAGACGACCATGATCACCGAGGCGAATGTGGCCGCTAAACTGCCGAATGAAAATAACTACGACAGCGCCAAACAAGCCGTGCAAATCTATTTCACCTACCCTCTGGACCCTCTTCATAAAATCAAGTATGGAGACACGGCAGACAGCAATATAACTAAACAGGAATATGAATGGATTAAACTTAATACGAGAAATTCTATTACGCTACCGGGGAACAACAGCTTTATTGTCGAGTTGTCGAATTCGGTCTTCAGTAGCGAGAATAAAAGATTCGTCCAAAGCATTGACATAAACGTGAGGAGAAAATAGATGCCGACACAAACGCCCCCGCCATATTTCCCGCAGAATCAACTCTCGCCGCCGGACGAGGGGCGAGCCAAGAAGACGAAAATCGCGCTCTACGGATGTCTCGCCTTGCTCCTGCTCGTCGTCGGAGGCTCTATCGTCGGGCTCTACTTCTTAATCCGCTGGCTCTTCTTCACTTAAAATTCTCTTCATCGTGACCAGCACGCCGAGGTGATACGCGTTGTGGTCAGCGACCAGCAACGCTTCCCGCAGGATAGTTTGCCCATCGCCATGCGGGATTGCCGCGAAGAGGTCAATCTTCGGGTCTGCAACCAAAGCTTCCATCTCTTTGAGGTCTGCACGAAATCGCTCGACGCTCTCACTCCACGCCGACGCCTCAGGCGCAATCTCCCCCGAAGGCCAGTAGCCTTCCGGCCACTTCGGCGAAACGTGCGCGGCATTCCGGCTGAATTCCAGAATATCCCACTGCGCGATTCGCATATGCTCTAACACAGCCCACGCCGTATACGGCAGATGCTCAATCTTTTGATTCACCTTCTCGACAGGAAAGTCCGCAACGACCGCGTCGAAGTCCACGTGCGCCCCACCACCGCGCAGTAGATAAAGCAGATGTTCTCGAAGTGCGGAATCTTGATTCACAGCCTCTTTTCTCCTTGCATTGAAACTCGCTCTGGAAGATTATGCCTTGCGGGATAATTTCAACAGATTCGAGCATGATATGTCACGTAAAAGATTACTACTACTCAGCAATTCGATGAACTACGGCCAGGAGTTTCTGGAACATGCCGTCGGCGACATCAAAGATTTTCTCGGCGCGGAGGTCAAGCGCGTCCTGTTCGTGCCCTTCGCTGGCGTGACGCGTTCGTATGACGAATATGCGGCTGCCGTAAGCGGGCGGTTTGCAGAGATGAATTATGAACTCGTCCCGGTTCACAGGGCAGCCTTCTCCCCTTGAAGCCGTCCAGAGCGCGGAGGCAATCGCCATCGGCGGTGGCAACACTTTTCATCTGCTGCGTGAATTGTACGAGACGGGGTTGATTGAGAGTATCAAGGCGCGTGTCGAAGCTGGCGTGCCATACATCGGTTGGAGCGCCGGGTCAAACGTTGCGTGCCCGACTATCAGGACGACGAATGACATGCCGATTGTCGAGCCGCAGAGTTTCAGTGCGCTCAACCTCGTGCCTTTTCAAATCAATCCTCATTACACGGACGAACAGTTAACGAATCATTCTGGCGAAACTCGTGAGCAGCGTCTCGCCGAATTTCTGAAAGCGAACACGGGCGCAACGGTCGTCGGATTGAGAGAAGGAAGTATCTTGAGGATTGAAGGTGAGCGGATCAAATTGCTTGGCGAGAAAACGGCGCGCGTCTTCAAGAGCGGCGAGGAGGCGAAGGAATACAAGCCCGCAGATTCACTGGAATTTCTCCTGACCTCTTAACGAGCAGCGCGCCCCCCGCGCTTCCACGTTCCTTTGAGGTTGACGTTCTTCTCTTCGCGCATGACGCACGGCCAGCAAACGTATCGCAAAGAGTTGTCCGGCCCGACATACTTAATCAGGCGCGTGGTCTCCGCATCGCACCTCTCGCAACGATTAGCCTTCTCTTCTTCCTGTGTCGCCATCGCTTCTCTTCGGCTCCTTTGTCCGCGACAGGAGTATCTAATACAAAACTTCGTAAGCGCAAATAGAAAGACGCAATTAATCACGGGGAAACTATGAATGAGGAGGCTCTCTCGCTGAATAGAAGACAAATGCTTTTCAGTTCGTCGCTCAGAGTTTCTCGTTCATAGTTTTCTTGGGAATGAGTTATCATCCGGCGTCTTTCCTGAGTAAAGGCCAAGAGCCAACGCGGACAAGGAGTAACCAGAGCTTGCACGAGACTGAGCGACCGCACGGCCTTTGGCGATTTGGCATCTTCGCAGCCATAGCCTTTACGCTCGTGGCGCTCTATCCACAATTGGCGCTCATCAAAGAGCGCGGCGAGGACTGGAACGGCTCTTACGCCTATTTCTCGCAGGACGAAATCGCTTACAGCGCCTACGTCAACGCCTTGATTGACGGACGCCCACGCCGCAATGATCCATACACGGGGCGCGACGATGTGCCCGGTGCGCCGCAAGCGGAATCACTCTTCTCGATTCAATTCATCCCGGCTTACTTAATCGCGCTTCCGGCTCGCGCCTTCGGTCTCACGGCTTCGACAACGTTTATCCTGCTGACAGGCATCGTCGCTTTCGCATCAGTGCTGGCGCTCTTCTGGTTAATCAAGCTCGTGGCGGGCGACGATAGATTCGCGGCGACCGCCTCGCTCGTCGTCCTGTGTCTCGGCACGTTTGCGATTCTGTACGCGCCAATCAGATTGCTAAGCGGCGCGGACACGACCTACACCTTCGAGTATTTTCCGTTCCTCAGACGCTACGTGCCCGCCGTTCCCTTTCCTTTCTTCTTCATCTTCTGCGCGCTCGTCTGGCGTGCGCTCAATGATGAGAAAGAGAGCGCGCATTGGCGTTGGGCTGCGATGGCGGGCGCGGTCTTTGCCCTGCTGGTCTTCTCATATTTTTACCTGTGGACGGCTGCCGCCGCATGGCTCGCGTGTCTCGCCGTGTTGTGGTTGATAGCTAGACCCGAAGGCTACAGAAAGGCGATTAAGCCGCTGGGCATCATCGCTCTGCTGGCAGTTGCGGCGCTTGTGCCCTACTTCTTACTGCTCTCGAACCGCGCCCCGACGATGGACACTGTTCAACTGCTGGCGCTATCGCACGCACCTGACTTCTCCCGCTCGTCAATCAAGCTCGGCCTGATCGTCTGCGCTCTGCTCATCTACGGCGCGTGGCGCAGGTCTATCAACTGGCGTTCGCGCCCCATTCTTTTCGCTGCCTCCTTCGCTCTCACGCCGCTCATCGTCTTCAACCAGCAGGTCATCACAGGACGTTCCCTGCAACCCCTGCACTACGAGCTTTACATCACGAAATACATGGCGCTTCTGGCGCTCACGCTCTCCATCTGGTTTATCTTGCGCGGGCGCAAGATGTGCGCGACGCGATTGATTCCGGGGCGCGCTCTCGTGTTCATCGTATTCGTGGCGCTCGCCTGGGGAATGCTTGAAACGATAGTCGAGACGAAGCGGCACCTCTGGGCGAGTGTTGATCGTGATGAAATGATGCCCGTCGCCAGGCGACTCGCGGAGCTTGCGCGCGCGAGCGCGCAGCCACACGACACGCAATCAATCGTGCTTTACCTCAATCTGGATCACGCAGACATCTCGCCCGTCATCGCGCCGCAGCCCGTGCTCTGGTCTCCGCACGTGCCAGCCTTTTCAGGCGTGACGCTGGAAGAAAACAGGGAGCGCATCTACCAGTATCTCTACTACACGGGCGAAGATTTGACGAAGATTGACGAGGAGCAGATGGAAGCTCTCGATTACAGAAGGAAGTATCTGATTCACTCGCTGATCGAGTGGGGACACAACGACCCGGCGTGGACGGTCAACTGGAAGGAGATCACTCCGCGAGAGGTGCGCGAGGCTCTGCGCCGCTACGCGGATTACGCCGCCACGTTCAGCCGCGAGCAGGCTTCAAGCCCGACGCTCGCTTACGTCGTCACCACGACCGAGGCAGCGCCCGATTTCTCGAATCTTGACCGCTGGTATGAGCGCGACGCGGGCGAGAGCGTAGGTCGTTTCAAGCTCTACCGTGTCAGGCTGCGCCCGTGAGTTGCCCCGTGCATCTGCGCTATACTTGCATGCATCTTATTGTTTGCTCATCAGCTTGATTAGAAAGGCACGCGGGTGAGCTTTCGAGAAATTAACCTAAGGACGCTTTTCCTATGAACGATTTTCAATCTCAAAATCAACGTTATTCCCAGCCTTCTCCCTGGTCGCAGCCGGAGGATGGCTTTAGCGGCAATCTTCAGGCGCGAACGGCGGCAGAGGCCAGCCTGGCCGAGCGGCTGGGTTTCATTCGCAAAGTCTACGCGCTCTTTTTCGCGGCAACGCTCTTTGCGATTGGCGGCGTGCTGTTAGGGTTCGCCTACCCGCCGCTGATGATTTACGCTCTTGAGCATCCCTTCATCATGCTGTTTGCGATGATCGGCGGCGTGATGGGCGCGACTGCCCTGCGCCACAAACGCGGTATTAATCTGGCCGCGCTCTTCGGATTTACGACGCTGACCGGGGTGATCATCTCGCCTTTGATTGCCCTCGTTTATGTCAACAATCCGGCTTCGATTCTTCAAGCAGGATTATTGACGGTGGGTATCTTCGGCGGATTGACGGCCTACGTGTTCATCTCGAACAAGGATTTCAGTTTCCTGCGGGGCATGCTGGTGACAGGGCTAATCGTCGTCATCCTGGCCGGACTCTTGAACATCCTGATCGTCGGCTCTTCGGCCCTCTATTTCGCGACCGCCGTGGCCACGCTGCTACTCTTTTCGGGCTTCGTTCTCTACGATACGTCGAACATCATTCGCCGCTACCCGACGAACGAATATGTAGCAGGCGCGTTGTCGCTTTATCTGGACGCCTTTAACATCTTCCTCGCGCTGCTTCGCATCCTGAACAGCCGGGATTAAGTAGGCACTGCCGCACGAAGCGCAAAATTTTGGCGGGACACTTCTTTCATGGAAGCGTCCCGCCTTTTATATTGACCTCTAAAAATCTTCGCCTATTTAGAAGTCGAATTTCACCGCCAACTGAAATTCCCTCGACGGAAAGAAGGTTCGCGGCAGGCCGAACGTGAGCGTGCCCGTCGGGATGGTGAAAACGTTTGCGCCCGTGAAGCCTGAGTAGAGGCTGAGATTGGGAGCAAGCACGTTAGTGCGGTTGGTGAGATTGAAGCCCTCGGCGATTAGCCGCAGCCGCATCGTCTCGCCCAGACGGAAGAGGCGTGTGATACGCATGTCGCTTTGCCAGAAGGCGCTCGTGCGGAATTGATTCCTGACAGTGCCCGGCGCGCGGTCGTTGAACCGATTCCCGTCATTGTTCAAATCCGCGCCGACAGTTGCCGTGTAGGGCACGCCCGAGTTGATCTGTGTGATGCTTGAGAACGTGTAGTCGCTCAGGAGCGCGCGCAGGAACTTGTTCTTCGTCTTCGTAAACCTGCCAAACTCGCGGACGGAACTGAAGACGAAGCGGTGTGGAATGTCCACGTCAGCCGTGCCGTAGTCGTCGCGGACGTTGAGCTGGTTGAAGACGATTTTCGCATCGTCGCCCGCGTTGCCGGGAACGACCGAGGTTTGATCCGGCCTATCGTCTTTCGACTTCGAGAAGGTGTAGGTCGCTAAGAATTGCCAGCCCTTATAGAAGCGTCGCTGGAGTTGAAGGGCCAGCGCGTTGTACTCGGAATTGCCCGTGCTTTCAAAGAGATTGACGCGGACATAATTGGTCAGCGGTCTCGCGCTCACGAAGCGCGGGACTTGAAACGTTTGCCCGTTCGTCGGGTCTGTGTATGTCACGAGCGTTGGCGCAGGCAAATTGATATCGCGTGTGCGCGAAAGATGCACGCCCTTGAAGAAGAGATACGTCACCGTCAGGCTCGTATTCTTGAAGACTTCCCGCTCGTAGCCTAAGCGCCCCTGCTGCACGTAGGGTTGCGCGTAATCAGCTGCGAACAGATAGATGCTCGGACGCGTCGGCACGGCTCCGGTCGGCGGGGCAGATAAGACGTTTGGATAGACCAACCCGGCGGCTGTCAATTGCGCCTGCGTCAGGCTGACGTTGATGACGTTGATGGCGTTCTGCGAGTGTGCCGTGCCGAGCATGATGCCGGTCGTGCGCCCGTAGAAGATGCCGTAGCCGCCGCGCAGCACTGACTTGTCGTCGAAGGAGTAGCTGAAGCCGAAGCGCGGGGCAAAGTTGTTCGTGTCCGAAGGCTGCGTGCTGGTGTCGAGTCCGGCATTGATAAGCTGCGGGTCCGGGTTGCGAACAGGCGGAGCGGCTAAAACTTGCAGGTCGTAGCGCACCCCGGCGTTGATGGTCAGTTTCGGCGTGACCTTCCAGTCGTCCTGCAAGTAGAAGGCGTAGTCGTCGAGGTCTGGATTAGTGGTTGCGCCGGTCGTACCCGTTCCCGCAAACGCCTGCTGGTAAGCGGACGGCGTGTTGGTCTGAAAGGCCGTGTAGTTGTTGAACGTGTACTGGCCGTTAAAAAAGCCGGGGAAGAAATTGAGGATGCGGTCGAAGTTGAAATCAAGGCCCGTTTTGATGTTGTGGCGACCTGTGACATAAAGCACGTTATCAACTATCTGCGCGCGGCGAATCGTGGTCTCGCGCGGGCTGAAGTTGTTGCGACCGATGTTGAGAAACGTTCCGGTCGTGCCTGTGACGACCGTGCCGATGCGCGCTTCGGGCTGGTCTGAGTTGGCTTCGCCCGGCTCTGCATCGCGCGCAATTTGAAAGCGCATTTCGTTGACGAGTTTCTGGGTCAGCGTCGAAGCGAGCGTTCCCGAAAAGGTAGTGGTCGTCGCCAGACTGCTGCCCGTATGCTCAAGCACGCTCTGCGGCCCGGTGCTTTCGTTGTTCGCGCCCGTGAAATTCTGGCGATTGAAGCGCAGGGAAAGCTGGTTGCTATTGTTGATGCGGATGTCGCCTTTCGCCATGTAGACATCCTGGTCGCGGCCAATCGGGTAGGTGCCGATCTTCGGCAAGAGGACGCTTTGCACGGCGGCGGGCGCACTCCCGAGGTTCGGCGCGTCAATCGGGTTCGTCAAGTCCTGCCGCTGGCCGTCGTAGGTGAAGAAGAAGAAGGCGCGGTTTTTGACGATGGGGCCGCCGATGCGTCCGCCAAACTGGTTGATCTGTTGAGAGGTGCGAATGTTGGGAACGCCGCGCTGGGCCTGGCTGGTTTTGTTGGCTGTCGTGTTGGCGTTCAAAGCTTCGTCGCGGAAGAATTCAAACAACCCGCCGTGAAATTCGTTCGTCCCGGACTTGGTGACGACGTTGATGACAGCACCGCCCGAGCGACCAAACTCGGAAGAGAACCCGTTCTGGTTGACCTGAAACTCCTGTACAGATTCTTCCGAGAATTGATACGGAGGCCGCACGCCCGTTCTACCGAATGCCTGCCCGAAGAAGGTGTTGTTATTGTCCACGCCGTCCACCTGAAGGCTGTTGAGCGTCCCCTTCTGACCGCCGACCGAGAGATCGCCCTGACGCGTCGGGTCGCGGATGACACCGGGCGTGAGTGTGGCGAAGTCCAGATAGTTGCGCCCGTTGACGGGCAGATTCTGGATGGCGCGCTCGTTGATGGTGGTCGAAACGGAAGTGCGCGTGGTTTCGACAATCGGCGATTCCGTAGTCACGTCAACCGTCACATTTTCCGTCCCGGCCAAAGCCATAGGGATTTCCAGCGGCGTCTTACCGCCAACCGTAACGGTCACGTTCGTGAAATTCGTAGCCCGGAAGCCGGATGGCGAAGACGTTTTCACGTCATACGAGCCGGGCGGCAGCAGGATGAGGCTGTAATTCCCGTCTTCGTCTGTCGTGGCGCTTTTCTCGAACCCTGTTGCCTGATTAGTCGCTGTGACGGTGACGCCCGGAATAACCGCACCAGCGGGGTCGGTCACGCGACCTTCGATGTTTCCGGTCGTAGCCTGTGATTGGGCAAAGATGCTGGCGGAAAGGAGCGTCAGGCTCATGACGAGCACAAGCAGTCCGGTTGCGTAAGGGGTCAGTTTTCTGAACATGGTTTTCCTCGCGGCTTAAGAGAATTTTAGATGTAGACGTGTGCCCCGAACAGCAGGAAGACGGCATTAATGCTTGAGGAACTGCTGGAAGAAAACTCGCCTGAAGGCTATTCGGGACGCCGGGGATATTAGTTCAGAAGAGAGATGAAAGCAAGGATGTTCAATGTAGGGGCAGGGCTTGTCCCTGCCCGGTTGTCGTCAAACGAAGAGGGGCAGGGACAAGCCCTGCCCCTACAGTTAATTTACCGTTTCCTTGACGACATGAGGCGCTCAATCTCGTCGGGCGCGGATGGAATCTTCTCGGACATCTTGCGTAGCGTGTTGTCAGGCATGATGAGGTAATCGTCTTCAATGCGGACGCCGAGCTTTTCGGTCTGAATGTAGATACCCGGCTCGATGGTGAAGACTTCGCCCGGTTGCAGTTGATGGACGCCATCGGCCACGTCGTGAACGTCCATGCCAAGCGCGTGGCCCAGACCGTGAATGAAGAAATGATCCATGCCGTACTCGCGCCCGTCCGTATCCTTCGCCCGCAGCGGGCTCTTACGCAGGTATTCGACCGCCGCGACGTGCAAGTCCAGATTCGTCATGCCGGGTTTCCAGCGCGCGGCGACTGCCGCCTGCGTGTCCAGCACGAGTTGATAAATCTCTCGCTGGCGAGGCGTGAATTTTCCACTTGCCGGATAGGTGCGCGTGATGTCTGCCGTGTAGAGCGAGTATTCCGCGCCGATGTCGCAGACGACGAGATCGCCTGCCTCAATCTTTTTATGATTTTCGCTATAGTGAAGGATGGTCGAATAGATGCCGCTACCGACGATGGAGGGGAAGCCGGGGCGCTCCGAACCGCCACGCGTGAATGCGGCTTCCAATAGAGCCTGCACTTCGTACTCGTACATTCCGGGCTTGAGGTTGAGAGCGATGTCGCGCTGAGCTTCGCCCGTGATGTCAATCGCCTTTTGCAGCAGACTGATTTCCGAAGGCGACTTGATGCGCCGCATCTCCCCGGCAAGCGTTGCCACCGAAACGACCTCGACGCCGGGCAATTCTCGCTTTGCCTGTTGGACAAACTCATACTCTCTGACCCGACCGTTGCTGACCGCGCGCGGCGCGATGGTGTAGAGCTTCATCGTGCTCCCACCCTGCGCGTTTTTGAAAGCGGGAAGCGAGGCAGCTTCTTTCAGTTTAGCCCAGAGGTCGGTATTGGCTACCACTTGCTCAGCCCCGAAGACTTTGGCCGTTTCAGCGCCGGGGGCGAGTTGCACGCCCGTCCAGCGCTCCGCACTCAGGTCGCGCGGCGGAATGAAGATGATTTCACGCGCATTGTTCAAAGATGGCAACCCTTGCGGCACGAGCATCACGGCGGCGTCGGGCGTGCGAACACCCGTCAGGTAAGCGAACCAGTTGTTCTGCCGGTAGCGCATCTCAATCCCCGTCTCCTCCTCGACATTGCCGAGAACGACGACCACTCCGTCCTTAATCTGCGAGAGCAGTTTTGCGCGCCGCGCCTTGTACTCGCCCACAGGTTGATTGAGCAGGCGCACGCCCGGCTCATCCCAAAAATCCGAATCAGTCGCGGCTGAAGTGGTGAAAGGGATGAGCGCGCATAAGAGAAGCAGCGCGAGAAAAGCAGAGTTAAACTTTTTCATAATTTCCGTTCCAAAGTTTTCAGTGGAGAAATAAAGACGCCCTCAGTCGTTCTTGCCTTTACGACTGAGGGCGCGCTTCGGTTTCAATTATTGATGCTCACGGATGGCGACTCGGAGCTAAGGGTCGCCACCAGGACTGAAGGCGATTGCCGCCTCCCGTCTGCAAGAGACTCACCAGCCCCATGTAGCCGTAGCCGAAGAAGAAGAGAGACAGAAAAGGAATCGTGCCCCACAACTGCATCTGCACGGCGTATAGGATGGCGAGCAGAAAGTAGACCGAGAAACCCAACTCAAGCAGCGGCAGCCAGCCACGCTTGCGCTTATATTTCTTCCGCTTCCACGTTTCGTCCTTTTGCTCTTCGACGCGGTACTTCGGCGTGCGGACAAACTCGGTCCGGTAGCCGACCAGCGCCTCGATGACGGCGCGCGCGTTCGAGAATGCGAGCCCGATACCTAAACCCATTACCAGCGGCAGGTGCAGCAATCGCGGCGTGCGGCGCTTGTCCAAGTACCAAACGCCCGTGCCGTAAAAGAGCAGCACAGAGATGGTCGAGAAGAAGAGCAGCGGCACGTCGAAGACCATCAGGTGATAGAAGCCCTGATTGTAGCGCACGAGCAAGAGCGGAAATTGCAGGAGGCTGACCAGAATCATCAACGGGTAGCTGATGTTGCCCGTCAGGCGAAAGAACATTTCCAGCTTGACGCGCAAAGGCAATTTCGCAGCCCAGATTCTCCCGAAGAGTTTGAGACCGACCTGCATCACGCCCTTAGCCCAGCGCCGCTGCTGCGCTTTGAAGGAGTTGATCTCAACCGGAATTTCAGAGGGCGCATCCTCGTCCAAAAGATAGACGAAGCGCCAGCCCATGAGTTGTGCGCGGAAAGAGAGGTCTGTGTCTTCGGTCAGCGTGTCGTGCTGCCAGCCGCCGCTCATCTCGATGGCCTTGCGCCGCCAGATGCCAGCCGTGCCGTTGAAGTTGAAGAAGCCACCCGTTCGATTGCGAACGGTTTGCTCAACGACAAAGTGGCCGTCGAGCATGATGGTTTGAATTCGCGTCAACAGGTTATAGTCGCCGTTGATGTGCGACCAGCGCATCTGCGCGCATCCGACGAGCGGGTCTGTAAAGAAATCCACGAGCTTGCGGAGGCAATCTGGCTTCGGCACAAAGTCGGCGTCGAAGATGGCGACGAGTTCGCCTGTGGCAGTCTTCAAACCGTTTTCGAGCGCGCCCGCCTTGTAGCCCGTGCGATCCGTGCGATGTATGTAATGAATGTCGAACCCAGCTCGGCGGTAGTGCTCGACGGTCGCTTCGCCGAGTTTGACCGTCTCGTCCGTCGAATCGTCCAGCACCTGAATCTCAAAGCGGTCGCGCGGGTAGTCAATCTCCGTCACGGCTTTGAGCAGGCGCTCGACGACGTACATCTCGTTAAAGAGCGGAAGCTGAACGGTGATGCGCGGCAACTCTTCCTCATCGTAGTGTCCTGCCGGTGTGGGGACGAGCTTGCGATAACGCCAGAAATCAATCACCTGCTTGACGCGGTAGCCGCCGTAGATGGCCAGCACGGTCAGGATTGAGAAGTAGAGAATCAGGACTGTCCAGTCGAATGTGTCCAGCCGGTAAAGCGGACTGATGTTGCCGGAGGTCTTATCAATAATCTCGCAAAAGTTTGGGAACTTTACGCAGATATCTTCGGAGGGCGCGAGCAGGGCGAGCGAATATAAAGCCATATCTTTCAGAATCCAGAAAGTCAGGAGCCAGAAGTCAGAAGGGAAAACCGCTTGCCTTCTGAGTTCGTCTGTATATCACACAAAACAAGCAGCGCATCTGCCTTTTCAGCACCCTGCGCTGCCAGCCACTTAAGACGCTAATTGTAGCCCAACGGATGTCTGAGATAAAGGCAGCGCCGTAATCTTTAGCCATTATGCACTTGGCCCGCCGCCGCCATAATCGCCGGGAGGCGGAGGCGGGGGAGCGTAAGCGCCGCCGGGCGTTCCGCCGTAGTAGGGTGGCGGTGGCGGAGGGCCAGCGTCCACTTTGCGTTTCTCGAAGAGCGGGACGGCGACCAGCCCGCCGACCAGCGCAAAGACCACCGTGATGACGAAGACAAGCAGCGTCCCTAAAGAGAAGACCGAGGCGAAGAATTGCTCGAAGAACGGCCTCGTCATCATCTCTTCAATTCCCTGCCGGTAACGCTCGGCCTGCTCCGGGTTCATTCGTTCCATCAGATTGATGAGGGTGTGCTCGACCGGATAGCCCGTCATGATGGCGACGGGAACGCCGACGATCAACCTGACAATCATGCCGAAGATTCCGGCCAGCAGGCCAAGCAACGCGCCTTCGCCCATGTCCACCGGAGTCGGAGACTGCCTGATATACAGGTAAGTGGCGAGCGCCCCGCCCAAGACGACCCAGAGACAACAGGCCACGTTGCCGAGGCTGACATACGGGAGACCGGAGAGCAGCCCCATCACGACGCCGCCGATGATTGCCGGACGCAGTTTGCTATTCATCTCTCAACACACCTTCAACTGGAACGGAACCTTGACTGAAACTCATCCTACTCAAATCCATCAAACCGGGCACGACATAAAAAGCGCCGACCGCGCCCAACAGCACTCCCGTCAGGGAGCGCGACAAATGCGTGTTCTCCCAGAGACCGAAGATGCCGAGCGTGAAATCAATCAGCGCAGGCACAAGCGCGATGAGCAGCCACTTGCGCGCGGGCGCGTCCCCTCGCCGGAGAGATCGAGCGAGCGGGTAGAGCAGCACACCCGCCGCGAATCCAAAGTAAATCCCGGTACAACGCGCGCAGACGGCGAACGGATGGCCTTCGAGATAAAACGCGCGCTCGGGAATCTGGTGGCACACGTGGTGGAACATTTCATAAAGCACAAACGCCGAAGAGTTGTACCCATGTGCGAGCGCCACAGGCGCGACGACAATCAGGCTCACGAAAAAAAGCGTCAACGTTGCCGTCGCTGACCAGATAAGCACAGGCCAACGGAGAGACGGCGACTCTGGCCTGTATCGTGAAGTAAATTGATTCACAGGAGCGAGCATAAGAATTTTTTGATTTTAGATTTTTGATTTGCGATTGGATAAGGACAAGAACGTAATTCAAATAATCTTTAGTCCGCTTCCAATCAAAAATCAAAAATCGCAAATCTAAAATCTAATCACCGCGTCCGGCCCGCCTTCGACGTGGACGGTATCAACGAAGCGGATGTGTTTTGATTCGGTGGTCATCACGAGCGAGTGCGTGCGTTTGCCCGCGCCGAAGAAGCGCACGCCGCGCAGGAGCGCCCCATCCGTCACGCCCGTGGCCGCGAAGATGATTTTCTTGCCGGGGGCGAGATCGTTTGTGTCATAGACCTTGTCCGGGTCCGAGATACCCATCTCTTTGAGGCGCGCGAGGACGTCTTCCCGCGCCGGAACTTTGTCCTTGTCAACGCCGAGACGTTCCGGGTCGAAGACCAGCCTTGATAGAATCTCGCCGTTCAAACACTTCATCGCCGCCGCCGTGATAACTCCTTCAGGAGCGCCGCCGATGCCCATCAGCGCATGAATGTTTGTGCCCGCGACCGCCGCCGAGATGCCCGCCGAAAGATCGCCGTCCGAAATCAAGCGGATACGCGCCCCGGCCTCGCGCACGTCGTTAATCAACTTCTTATGGCGCGAACGGTCCAGGGTAATAACCGTCAGGTCATCAACGTCACGCCCCAAACGTCTGGCGATGTTCTTCAAGTTGTCTTTGACGGGCGCGTCAATATCCACCGAACCGCGACACGAAGGGCCGACGACGATCTTATCCATGTAGATGTCGGGCGCATTGAGCAGGCCGCCGCGCTCTGCCGCCGCGAGGACGGCGATGGCGTTGTTCGCTCCGAGCGCGCAGAGGTTCGTGCCTTCGAGCGGGTCAACGGCGATGTCAACTTCGGGGAAGGACGCGCGCACTTCGTCGCTCGCTCCCCTCCCGCCAAGCTCTTCGCCGATGTAGAGCATAGGAGCTTCATCGCGCTCGCCCTCGCCGATGACGATTCGCCCGCGCATCGGCACGGTATCCATCGTCTGGCGCATCGCTTCGACGGCCACCTGATCCGAGTACTTGCGGTCGCCCTGTCCCATCGTGCGCGCGGATTCAATCGCCGCGGCCTCGCAGACGCGCAGGAAATCCAGCGACAACTCACGCTCCGTTTTCAACTCGTGTTTCATTAAGATTTGTTCTCCTGAAGATGAAGTTTGACCGCGCCAACGTGCGACGACAAAACCGCTTGCGAGATGAAAGAATTGCGCTTCGTATAGTAGCAGAGCGGGCTTGGAATTTGTAGGAGGACGGATAGTGTCCCAGTTTGTTTAGAAAGCCAATCGAATCTGCCTTAAAGCTGCACAAAGCATGATTAAGCCGCAAAGTACCGTCTAACACGCTTCAGGATGATATTATCATTCATCATGAGGCTTAATCAGTGATCAGGCTCTTGTATAGTTGAACAAAATTAGAGTAAAACACGTCAATGCCAATTTTCGAGATTTCTAACAAACGCCTCACCCCAGTCGAGCAAATAAACTTCACGCTCGAAAAAGAACTTCAATCTTTAATTGAGTCTAATCTTGACCCTGTCTTTAATTGTCAGTTCGTAGCTTCGGAGTTTTCTACTGGTGCGCAACATGCAGGTCGCATTGATACGCTTGCTCTTTCTGAAGATAACAATCCAGTTATTATTGAATATAAGAAAGTCGAATCTTCTGAACTCATTACCCAAAGCCTCTATTACCTTTCCTGGATACATGACCATCGGGGAGATTTTAATATTGCTGTTCAAAAATCTCTCGGAAGTAAAATCGAAGTCGATTGGTCTGCTGTACGCGTCATCTGTTTAGCGCCCAATTATAGAAAGTTTGACCTTCATGCCGTACAAGTAATGGGCGCCAATATAGAGCTATGGAGATATAGACTTTTTAAGAACTCTACCCTGTATTTAGAAGAAGTATTCCAGAAGGCTGTAGCAACTTCCCCTGATGTTCCTGTTAGCGGCAAAAATCGCATAATGGTAGCTGCAGGGAAAAAAGCAGCCATTACTAAAGCCACAGCAGTTTATACATTCGAGCAGCACATGGGAGGCAAATCTGAAAAGATTAAGGAAATGGTGTTCGACATTAAGGAGTTCATTATGAACTTGGATTCCGCTATGGAAGAAGTGCCAAAAAAATTCTACGTGGCATACAAGATGTCTCAGAACATAGTATGTATGGAGGTGAAAACACAGAAAGTAGTTCTTTATTTGAAGTTGAAACCGAAAGATTTCAAGGGGCTGCCGAGCATTGCTAGGGATGTGTCAGAGATTGGTCACTATGGTACAGGGGATTTAGAGCTTACAGTGGATTCTGACGAAGATATTGAAATTGCTAAGGAGTATATAACTTTGGCATACAGAAAGGTGGGCGGGTAAGAGCCTAACAATTCATTCAACCCAACGCCTCGGTAGCAATGCTTTCATGACGTTTCCTTCTGTGTATCTTGGTGCGCTGTTCACTCGGTGCGAGTTAATGAGGACGTTAGGCGCTTTTCGTCTTGGGTTCCCGTGACTCGCTTACCACTCGACCAGATTTAATAAACTTCCGCCGCTCTTGAAGTTAAAAACCAGCTCTATCTTTTCCTCAAAGGGAAGCGCAGCCAACGAGCGTCTGCGCTTCTCTTTCTTCCTAATGAGTTCACTAATGTCGGGATACTATTTCATGATTTGAATCTGTACTCGTTATCTTTCCATGTTGATCCCACTAATACTTTATCTTAATTCTTTGACTCCGCGCCTAACAACTCATCCAACCCGATCACGAATAGCGCGGCGCTCATCCGCAAGACCTGGATGCTCGATGCGTCATGTGCGCGGCAGGTTAATTCCGGCGTTAGAACCCTTTCGATATTGAGAGTGAAATGAAGATAACAACGCTTCTGGCTTGCATAATTCTTCTAGCAGTTCCATCTTTCGCCCAGCGCACAGGCCAGGACTACAAGCTTCCGGCTGGCGCTATAATCATCGAGACTCAACCTGTCAAAACAAATAGAGCGTTGATTTTATGGATGCTCAACCCCAAGAGGATTCCTCGTGCCGTTCTTGATGAGTCTTACACCTGTCCGGAAGAAACGCGGGGGAGTCACTACAATGGCGCAACAAGAGTCTCGCTGGTGGATACTCAAACTCGCAGAATCATCAATACCCTGAGAGTCAGGCAGGAGTATAACGAAGAAGCAGATGAGTTCGATGTGCCTTACCAAATCCATTCAGGCTCGTATTATCACGTTGAAGGTATTCCGGTGGGGCGTGAAGGAAAGCCGACCATCATGTGGTTGAGAGATTACAATGGAGATGGTCAGGCACGGGAGTTCGCTTTATTTGACGCGCTGGCATGCATGGGACTTCAAACCGCCCTATTTGGATATAGCGAGCGTCAAGACAAAGTAATTCAATACCCGACTCGTTTAGTAGTTGAGGAAAAAGGAAAGCGCTCGGTTGCGATCAGGCGTTGGGTGGATTATTTGTTCAGCGGAAAACCGAAGGGCGCAGGCTACTGGAAATATGAGATTGATTATAGTGGCAGAGGCGGGCGGCTAGTTAAATATGAAATCCGCTATAACAGGCGGGCGGAGAGATTTGAAGGTACGGTTGTCTATTCAGAAGTTAAATAGAATGAATTTCTAAACTGCGTGATCTAACAAACCTCGTTCAGCCCGATGCACTGTTGACATCAACACTTCTGCGAGCGTATGTTGCCCGCGTCTCATTAGTTTGTTGCCTCGCTCTGCGGATGGCCTTGCCTCGCTAACCTCTCGAATCTTCGGCTAGAAACTATTAAAGGAGAAGAATAATGCCCACCAAGAAAGTTGCACCCGCTCCCGTTCCTCCCGCTCCCAGTTTTCTCTTCCAGTATGCGGTGAAATTCATTTGCACGAGCAATATCCCCGGAACATCGCAAACGACTACATCGCTGCTGCCGGGGTCGTACCAGACGGTCGTTAATATTCACAACCCAAACTCCAAGGCGGCAGGCTTCCGGATGAAACTCGCCATGGCTACGTCCACGAAAATTGACCCGCCGCAGATTACCAAGTTCATCAAGGAGTCGTTAAAGCCAGATCAGGCTACGAAGGTGGACTGTAGCCGGATTGCTGAATTCGGCAACCCGCCGATTCACGGGTTTGAAGGGTTTCTGGTCATTGAGAGCACACTGAGCCTTGATGTGGTCGCCGTTTACACTGCGGCGGGACGTGGTGGCGACGGCGTCAGCAGTATAGATGTCGAGTATATACGCGAGCGGAAGCTCAGCTAGCGAGCTCTAAGCTAAGGGCCTTAACTAAGAAATAGACAGGATTAACAAGATGGACAGGATAAAGGGAAGAACACTCAAGCAGCACTGCCCTATCTGATTTTCTTAATCTTGCCAATCCTGTTAATCCTGTCTACTTCTTCTCTGTTTTTCCCTCGCGCCTTTCCACAGCTAATCACTCAGGCATCTTCGCTCCCTTTATCTACATCTCTAATCCTGGCAGCATGACAATAGAATTCCTCGCCGGTGACGAGTTGCCAGGAGTTGTCTCCCTACAACTGTTTAGCCTACCTATTTTTTCGGAGGAGATATGTCACCATCATTAGCCCACAAAACTCTACACTTTAGTTTCAAGTTTTGCCTGACGCTCTCGCTTCTCTTCTGCGCACTCAGCGGCGTTACAACGCTGGCGCAGGATGCGACTTCAACGGCGGCAGCGGCGCGCACACGCTATCTGGCCGAGTTGGGGGTGATCCCCACCTCGCGCGAGGTCGCCGTCGAAGAGTTCGTCAACTACCACCGCCATCAAATTGGACGCCCCAAGGTTGGCGAGGCCGTCGCCCTGGACGTGCGCTGGGGGAACGATCAAGCCGTAGTCGGGCAGGAAGCGGTGCTGCAAGTCGGGTTCAGCACTGCGCTGGCAAACGACCGTCGAGAGTTGCGCCCCATCAATCTATCGCTTGTGATTGACAAAAGCGGATCAATGGAGGCTGCGGATAAACTCTCCAGAGTAAAAACCGCTCTGTTGAATCTGGTTTCCCAGCTCCGCGAACGGGATGTCCTCTCAATCGTCATCTTCGACTCGGAAGCCGAGGTGTTGATGCCCGCGCGCACACTGAGAGACAAAGAGAGTGTCAAACGTTTGATTCGGGGAATCGAACCGGGCAGTTCGACCAACATCCATGCGGGATTGATGCTGGGGTATCACGAAGTTCTCAAGAATTATCGCGAAGGCGCGACCAACCGTGTCGTCCTGCTGACTGACGGGATTGCCAATCAGGGCGTGACCGACCCTGAAAGAATCGCTCAGGATTCTCTGCGGTTCAATGACAGAGGCATAGACCTTTCCACCATCGGCGTGGGCCTCGAATTGAATAAAGACCTGCTCCGGCATCTGGCCAAAAGCGGGCGCGGGCTGTTTCATTTCGTCTCTGATACAGAGGACATCGAGAAAGTTTTTATCAAGGAAGTGCAGAGCTTAGTCTCGCCTGTAGCCAGCACGCCGGATTTGGAAATTGACTATGACGAGGGTCTGGAGCTGGTGCAACTCTACGGCTATGAACCACTGTCAACAAGGAACTACGTGAGGCTCAAGCTGGATAATATGAATCACGGCATGACGCAGGTGGTCATGCTGCGCTTCAGGCTCACGCGCAAGCGTCCGCACGATGAATCGCTGTTAGTGAAAGTTCGCTTCACCTATTATGACCTTGAGCAGAAGAGGGACGTGGTCAAGACGCAGGACACGTATATCAACGTCAGAGACCATTCGCCGGGCGATCCATTGAAAGACAGCGAGGTGGGCAAAAACTACAGCATCGCACAACTGGCGCAGGCGATTCGGGAGATGGCGGCAGCCTGCGAAGCACGACGCTTTCAGGAAGCGGAGAATCTGCTGACTGCGGTGATTGCCCGGACACACCAACGCTACCCGAATCTGGAGGACGAAGACATCGCACGAAACTTGATGATCGCCGAAAAGTATCAAGCCGTCCTCAAAAAATACAACCGGGAGCGAGACCCCAAGCCCGATATGTAAACGCGCGTTTTGAATTGGAAGGGATCACATATAATAGCCGGGGGCACAGCGACATCGCCGCCCCCGGCTATTATATGTGGCCCTTTCAGGGTCGGGGAAAACTCGCTAATTGCCTGACAGTTCCCTGATAGGCTTGTATTGTTCGGGCGCGAGCCGTACATTTATCTTGCTTTTGCATTATCAGAATTTGCCCCCTCGCTTAATCCCCTGACCTTTTAACACAAGGAGAAGAGTTATGAATGTCAGCCGCGATATGCTGGAAGACCAGTTGCAGAATTATGAAATGCAGTTGAAGTGCCTTAAATCATACCTCAAAGAATTGAATGACATGGCCGCCAAACATGGCACCGGCAGAGAACACTTCGAAAGTGATTTATTCGAGGCGGAACATAATATCAAGTACTACGGAGGTGAGATAGCGCGGCTCAAGAATGAGATACGGGCCCTGGGGAAAGCGTCGGGCACTGGTGGAAGCGGAGCAGTGACGACCATGCTGCCGCAGACGGTGAAGCAGGGCGTCGGCTCTTTGATTCTAGCGGCAATTAGTTTTGGAGTCGGCGCGCTCCTCGGCTCAAAGCTGAACTCCCGGCGAGGCGGCAAAGATTCATAGGAGTAAAAGTAGTGATGAGTGATGAGTGATGAGTAAAAAATTTAAGGGCAGCTCTTGATTGAAGAGCTGCCCTTAAAATTTCTCATCCTAATGATGGAAAATTATTGGCCGGGCATGGCGGCGGGTGTGGCTTGCGCGCCGCGCGATTTGTTGAAGGGCGATGATTGCAGCCAGACGGGCATCGCCTCCGCGTTGGCGACGCGCATCCCTGTGATTAAGCCGATGACGGCGATGGTGCGTGCGCCGTCCCAGTTCCACTCCGGGCGAATGATGTCGCCCGGCTGGTGATAGTCCGTCTCCATCCATTTCTGCGCGCGGGCTATCCAGGGCTTCACTTCTCCTTCCGGGCCGCCGAGCAACATCAACGCGGGCACGCCTTTCTTGACGAAAGCATAATGATCCGAGCGATAGAAAACCTTCTCTTCCGGCAAGGGGTCGGGCGCGATCTGCCCGCCGTTGGCCGTGACGACCGCTTCGAGAACTGGCCCCAGGTCTGAATGCTCCGCGCCGAAACCGACGACGCTCTTGACGGGCGCGTAAACCTCCGTGCCGATGCCGTCAAAGTTTAAATTGGCTGCTACCTTGTCGAGCGGCCACGTCGGATGCGTAACCCAGTGTTCTGCGCCGAGCAAGCCGTGTTCTTCGCCCGTGACGGCCAGGAATATGATGGAGCGTCTGGGCTTCGTGGGCGACTTCATAAACGCTTCGGCCATCGCCATGATTTCGGCGACGCCGAGCGCGTTGTCGGCTGCGCCGGGAAAGATGCGTCCTGCTGTGTCAATGCCGTAAGCGTCGTAGTGAGCCGTGTAAACCACCGCCTGATCTTTAAGTTTCGGGTCAGAGCCTTCCAGCAGACCGACGACGTTGCTGCCCGTCGTCGCCTCCTTCTTGACCTTGATGGAGATGGCCGCCTGTTTTTTCAAATCACTGGAGACGGCTCCACCGCTCTCGGCTTTCGAGAGCGCCTCAGCATAGGTCATGCCCGTTCCGGCAAAGAGCTTTTCCATGCCCTCGTCACTGGCAAGAATGATGGGAGGAATTTTGAAAGGCATGTTTGGCGCTTCGCCCAGCGCGACGCGACGGCGCGTCAGATACATATTGATCAAAGAGAACGGCTGCTCTTTCGTTCCGACATTGGCGATGACGATGCGCGGCTGCGCCGCGCCCGATTAAATCCCTGCCGACGGCCTGCGCGCCGCCGGCTTTCCTCCAGGCATCGTGCATCCACATTCTTCGGCCTGCCGCTGAGCATCAAGACGACAATCTTGCCCTTCACGTCCATTCCGGCCAGATCGTCGCGCTTGAGTTCTGGTGAAACCACGCCGTAAGTAACGAAGACCAACCCGCCGCTCGCCTCCGACAACTCGGACATGTAGGGCGGCGCGGGGATAAACTCCGCGCCGAACTTGAGCGACGCGTCTCCTGACTTTAAAAGAAGATTCGGCGAGCGGTTGCGTGCTGTTGAACTTGATGGCTTGCAGAAACGTGCCCGCATCGCCGAGCGGCTTCAGGCCAAGCTTAGCGAATCTGTCGGCGATGTATTTGGCAGCACGGTCTCCGCCGGGCTGAGCCGTTCCGCGCCCCTCCATCTCTTTGGCCGAAAGCGCGGCGGTCACTTCCTTGATGGTCTCGACCTTGACACGCGCGGCGGCTTCATTTCCGCAGCGGAGAGCGTCGCGGCTGGCTTTGGCGCTGCGGCGGCGCGTCCCTGCCCGAACGCAGGCGAGGCGAACAGCGCAACAGCAAGCAAGAGCGCAGAAAATTTGCGCCATGCGAGTTTGAAAAAGGATTCGACTTCATTATTGATTTCTCCAGACTGATTGAATTGCCGAAAGGCAATTATCTATACGCTGCCGAAAGAGAAAATAGTTACCTTAAAATTCAACCTGCCGCGACCTTTCGTTCGCCTCCGCAGGTTTCCAGGGTGGGAGCGGTCTTGCGCGCCGGCTTCTCTTTCTTCAACCCGAGCGCCCAGTCCGCCTGCATCAATGTGTGAATGTCGCGCGTGCCTTCATAGATGATCGCGGCCTTGCAGTTTCTCAGGTAACGCTCGACCGGATAATCGTTCGAGTAGCCGTTCGCGCCGTGAACTTCGATCGCCATCGAAGCCGCCTTCTCGCTGCGAATGGTCGCCTGCCACTTGGCCAGACTGGTCTCACGCGCGTTCATCTTTCCTTCGTTCTTCAAATAGCCAGCGCGCAGCCAGAGCAGATGAGACATCTGGTAATCCGCTTCCATTCAGGCGATCTTCTGTTTGACGAGTTGATGATTGGCGATCTTCGTGCCGAAGGTTTCGCGCTCCAGAGCGTAAGCGATTGAAGCGTCGCGCGAGGCGCGGATGACGCCGGTTGCGCCCGCAGCGACCGTGTAGCGTCCCTGCTCCAGCGCGAACATCGCGATCTTGAAGCCTTCGCCTTCCTCGCCCGACCATGTTCTCTTGCGGGAACACGTACGTCCTGCAAAGAAAAGTAGCCGGTGTTGCCCGCACGGATGCCCATCTTGCCGTGAATCGTGCCTGACGAAAATCCCTTCATCGTGCGCTCGACGATGAAGCAGGACATGCCCGAATGGTCGCGATTGCGGCGCTTCTCTTCATCCGTCCAGCAGAAGAAGAGGAAGTTGTCTGCCACGTCGGCCAGAGACTGATCCACATCTTCTCGCCGTTTAAGACCCACTCGTCACCTTCGCGCCGGCGGTGGAGCGCGAGCCGACCACGTCAGAACCTGCGCCCGGCTCCGTCAACCCGTAGGTCGCAATCTTCTCACCTTTGGCCTGCGGCACCAGATACTTCTGCTTCTGCTCTTCCGTCCCCCACGTGTAAAGCGTCAAGCTGTTGAGCCCCGTATGGACGCTACATGACGACGCGCATGAAGGTGTCTACGGCTTCGAGTTCCTCGCAAACGAGGCCGAGCGAGATGTAATCGAACCCTGCGCCGCCGTACTCTTCCGGGATGCAGACGCCGAGCAGATTCAGCTCGGCCATCTTGTCCAGGATGGAACGATCAAACTGCTGCTTTTCATCAACTCTTTGATGCGCGGGGCAACTTCCTTCGAGCGCGAAATCGCGCACGGTCTGGCGAATAGCCTTGTGGTCTTCGGTCAATTCAAAGTCAATCATTCTTTATCTTCCTTCAGAAGGATACGAATTCAGGGATTGATGTAACCGCGTATCTTACCTTAAAGCTGGCGGCGCAAAAGTCTCGCGACTCACGGTAGTAGTTCAATTAGAAGAATATTCAGACAGAGATTGTCAGGATGAACAGGATAAAGAAAGGGGTCAGGATTGATTAAAGATTCAAATCTGCTTTCTCCAAATCTCCTTTTATCCTGTCAATCCTGTCTATCTTTCTTCGCTTCATCCTCAACAACTATGACGATTCCCTCTCGCCACCATGTGATGCCCTGAGCTGCCGCCTGCGCTTCTTCCAATGAGCGCACGCGCCCGTCCAGTTGCATCTCGTAAACGGCGCGCGTGATCTCGCCGATGCGCGGGCCGGGCTTGATGCCCATTTCGAGCAGATGACGACCCAGCAGAACTAGGCGCGGGCGCTCGCTCTTCAACCTGTAGCTCGCGCGCGTGCGCGATGAACCAGTCCTGCGCTTCCGCCGTGAACCACTCTTCGCGCGGAACCCAGTCGGCGTTGCGCCCCAGGAATCTGCCTTCGCCACGCGATAAAGAAGCTCCAGCTCGCAACGGCGCGCCAGACGGCGAAACGCGCCGTCGCCGACCTCTTCGCGCTTCTTGTAGAACTCGCCCGGCTTCAAATGATCGCGCACGAGCGCCACGACCTGCGCGCGCACGTCATAGCCGTCGAGCGTGTGAATGTTCAATCGTTCAAGAAAACTCTCGGTCGGGGCAACGCCCGCCTCTTCGTGCCCGCGCGAGCGAATACGCCCATCTATAAATTCGGTCGTCGCCGGCTTGCCGAAATCATGGCAGAGCGCGCCGAGCATCACAGTCACCTGCTCAGGCGTAAGGCAGGTCGTCAATCATCTCGCGCGCGCGATCAACGACGAGCCATGAATGAACGTCCACAGTGCCTTCGGGATGCCACTCTTTTTCCTGCGGCACGCCGACGAGAGCTTTCAATTCGGGAAAGAGCTGCTCGAATGCGCCCAAGCTGTTGCAGCCAGCGGAAACCGATTGAAGGGCGACGGGCGCGCAAGGAGCAGCTTTTCCATCTCGCCCCAGATGCGCTCGCGCGGCAAATCCGTCAGATCAATCGAGCGGCAAAGCTCGACTGTTTCCGGCTCAATATCGAACTCGAAACGCGCGGCAAACTGCGCGGCACGCAACACGCGCAAACTGTCTTCCGCGAAAGTATCGCTTGAGACGGCGCGCAAGATTTTATTTTGCAGATCGTCGCGCCCGTCGAAAGGGTCCATAATCTCGCCCGTGAGCGGGTCTTCAAGGATCGCATTGATGGTGAAATCGCGCCGCCGCGTTGCCTCCTCAACGCTCATCGAGGGGTCGCCTTCGATGACGAACGCGCGATGGCCGCGCCCCGTCTTGCGCTCGCGTCGCGGCAGCGAGACATCCAGGTCGTGGCCGAGCTTGTAAACCGTGAACGCTTCGCCGACCGCGTCAACGCGCCCGAACTCTTCCAGCAACGCACGCAGGCGCTGCAGGCTCTATAGCCGTAGACTTCGACATCCCAATCCTTCGGCTCATCGCCCATCAACGATCGCGCACGCAGCCGCCGACCAGCAGCGCCCGCCCGCCTTCGGCGCGCACCCGCTTGGCCAGCTTCAGAACTTTGTCAGGGACGTGGGAACTCATCGGAAAGGAGACTTAAGCAGCCCGGAGTCAGAAGCAGTCTTAATGTTTCTCTATCGCTTCCGGCTCTTCATCTTCTTCGTAATCTTCATCAGGCTCATCAAGCTCGTCATCGTAATCGTCAATGATGATTGAACGCCGCGCGTCGAAGGGAGGCAACTGATGACTTGAGCGCGTTCGATGCGCGTCAATTCAGAGGTGGCCGTGTGCCAGAGCTTGACCCAGAAGGTGCGCGTCGCTCCGTGCACGGCGAAGGTCGAGCCGTCGAGCATGACGGGCACGGGCTCGGCAATAGTGCCCGCGCGCAGGGCTTCCAGCAGTTCCGGGATAAAGGGCTTGAACTTCTCGAACTGCACTATCACCGCACCGTCCTCAATCTCTGCGGGCGGCAACTCTAGCGGTCATCGCCTTCCAGCAGCAGACGCGACTCCGTTTGTTGGTTTCTCTTTTTAACAACAGGCATATGTTCGATTGCGGATTGCGGATTGTCATTGCGGAATGCGAATTTCGGATTTAAGAAAGCTCTTGTCTTTTCAATCCGCATTCCGAAATCCGCATTCCGCATTCCTTTATTGTTGCTCTTCTTCATCAAATAGATCCGGCGGTGGCTTCCAAGGCCGAGACGATGACCGCCGCGAGTGTAGTTACCGCCCGACCTGTAAAGGACGAAGGAGAAGAGCACGAAGAGGGCGCTCATCACGAAGGCCGAGACGCCCAGAAATTTATATAAACTCTTATTGAGAGCCATATTTATAACCTGGACGGCTTTACAGGATTAACATAGAGGATCGGACTGTCATTCATATCTATCTATCTGTAATCTGTCAGGCCGAGGTTGCAGCTTCGCTGCACTCTGAACAGCGATTGCAGTCGCGCCTGCAAGTGCTCTCGAGCGAACTTTGACGCGCTCCTGCTCCCAGGTATCCCTGTCGCGCACGGTGACGGCTTCGTCTTCGAGCGATTGATGGTCAACGGTGACGCAGAAGGGCGTGCCGATCTCGTCCTGGCGCGCGTAGAGTTTACCGATGCCGCCCGTGTCGTCATAGACGGCGCGCAAAATGGGTTGCAAAGAACGCTTGACGGCTTTCGCCATCCCGACGATTTCCGGCTTGTTCTTCGCCAGCGGCAAGATGGCGGCCTTGATCGGCGCTAATTCCGGATGAAGTTTCAGGATGACGCGCTTCTCTCCCTTGTCGTTGACCTTCTCCGAATAAGCATCCATCAAGACGGAGAGCACCGTGCGATTGACTCCGGCGGCAGGCTCGATGACGTAAGGGTAATAACGCTCCTTCGTCGCTTCGTCGAAAGTAAGAGAGGTCTTCGGTCGAATCCGGGTTGAGGCGCTTGCCTTCTGCGTCCTCAGGCTTTTTCGAGTGCGCCTTGAGATCAAAGTCCGTGCGATTGGCGATGCCCATCAATTCGTCCCATTGCCGTTCCTCTTCTTCGCGTTCGGGGAAGAAGCGGTAGTGAATGTCCACCGTGCGCTTGGCGTAGTGCGCCAGTTCCTCTTTCGGCTGCTCGTACAGACGCAGATTCTCCGCGCGATGCCGAGGCTCGTGAACCAGTTGAAGCAGTAATCAATCCACTCCTGATGGACGGGCTCGTCCTCGCCGGGACGGACGAAATACTCCATCTCCATCTGCTCGAACTCGCGCGTGCGGAAGATGAAGTTGCCGGGCGTGACTTCGTTGCGGAACGATTTTCCGATCTGCGCGATGCCGAAGGGAATTTTGCGGCGCATCGTCGTCAGCACGTTCTGGAAATTGATGAAGATGCCCTGCGCCGTTTCGGGGCGAAGATAGGCGAGCGCCGTGGGTCGTCTTCGTCGGCCACCGCGCCGATGGTCGTGCGGAACATCAGGTTGAAGGGGCGCGGCTCCGTCCAGTTAATCTTGCCGCAATTCGGGCACTTAATCGTCACTGAGATCAACGGCTTGAGCGCCCGCCGCCAGGCCAACTTCCTCGGCTAGTTTGTCAGCGCGGAAACGGCTGTTGCATTCGCGGCAATCAACAAGCGGGTCGCTGAACGTGTCTTCGTGCCCTGAATATTTCCAGACCTGCCGATTGAGGATGATGGATGAATCAATCCCCTCCATGTCGTCGCGCTCGTGAACCATCCAGCGCCACCACGCCTGCTTGACGTTATTGCAGAGTTCGACTCCCAAAGGGCCGTAGTCCCACGCGCTGCCAAGTCCACCGTAAATCTCCGATGAAGGGAAAACGAAGCCGCGCCGTTTGGCCAGAGAGACGATGGTTTCAATGTTCGGTGCTGACACTTTTGCCTCGTAAATGATAAATGTAAATGGTAAATGGTAAATAGTGATAGACAAGACGGGTTCGTCTACTCATCTCTTCACCATTTACGATTTACTGACTGAACGAGTCTATCAGCCCCGCGCGTTAAATGAAAAGAAGAGAGCAGCGGCCAATGTGCGGCTGCTCCTCTCTTCCATTAAACGGATCAGGAAATCTCTTGAGAGCTTCCTACTTGGTCTGGATGTTTACGTCAACCTTGCCCGGTGTGGGAGAGCCGCCTCCGCGCCCGCCGAACACCCCAAAGAAATAGAGCGCGATCAACACGACGATCACGAAAATCACCAGCACCGCAACCACTCCCGCGTTACCACCACCATCACCTTCAGCCATAAGATACATCCTCCTTCGATAGTCTGTCGTCGAGTAACCATTGGGAGAGTGAAAATCTCTAAGTTTTATGGGGAACGTCCGGGGGGATTGTTAGCATACGCCTGACAACAGTGACAAGTAAAAAGTGACGAGTGACGAGATAAATTACTTTAAGCTCGTCACTCGTCACTTGTTACTTGTCACTGTTTTCTTATCCGCGACGTGAGCGGCGCGGGCGCAAGCTCTCCATTCCCGGTTGAGTGTCTCCCGGCTGCATGGTCGGCGTCGCCTGCGGCGGCTCCGCGCCTTGCGGCACGAGCCACAGCTCAAAGTAGTCGCTTTCGCGGTAGCCGCCATTGATGATCGACGAGACGGCTGCTGTCAATGCCACGCTCCTTTGTCATGTAATCCTTGGCACGTGCGGCCAGTTGATCAGCCTGCCCGGCGCGGCTTCTGCGGCCGGAATAGACGATGATGTAGGCCTGCGAAGACGGAGCGTTCTGCAACTCGATGGCCAGATTGTCGAGACGCGCTTTGACATCGTCGAAAGCGGGCGGCTCAAACTGATCATAGATGCGCGACTTAACGGGCGGGCATCACCATCGCGTTAATGTTCGTTATGGCCTGCGCGGTCTGGCGGCATGTGCGCTCGCCTGAGCCATCGTCCACGACCAGAATGGCTGTGACGGGCTGGCTACCGATCCCCGTCGAATCAACCATGATGGTCGGCGTGCCTGCGCCGCTGATGATGCGGACACCGGCGGGGCTGATCGTCCAGGTATAGTTGAGCGCAGAATTGCCTGTGTAGGCCACGTCCGCCGTGAAAGTGATGACGTCGCCGTCGTTGGCTGTCGCAGGCGCAGAGACGTTGACCGGATACGGGCAGGGCAAAGCAGCTGGGATGCGGAATCGTTCGCTCGTTATAGGCGAGACCGATGCAATAAATGCGGCCACCGCTAATCGACGAACTCGCGCATCCAGCGCTCGCCATTCGGGAAGATAATCTCGACCGTATGCGGTCCTGCCGGTAAATCCAGCAGGCGCTCGCTGGCGGTCGTACTGCCCGCAGGCTGGCCGTCAATCAAGACGGGATAGCCGCCCGGATTCGTCGAAATCTTGATGCGACCGTAAGTTGGGTTTCTTCTTGGTATCGGCGCGCGCCGTCGTCTGCAACGACTGAATGAAGAGAAACGAGAGCGCGACCAGAGCGAAGAAGGCGAATCTTGCTCGCCCGAAGGCGGTGAATGAGTGGCAATAATCTGTTTGTCTCCCATAATCACACCTCCGTATCGGTTGGGACTTCCGTCTCGGTTCTGGATTGAGTATAACGGCGACGAGCCTTTGCTCCCAGGGCTGCCAGCCCTGAGCCGAGCAGGAAGATTGTCGCCGGCTCTGGAATCTGCGGCGGGTTGCACTGCGGGCCGACGCAGGGCGTGCACTGCGGGCCTTCGCACTCAGGTTCGTCCGATGTGCAGTCAACCAGCACGCAAACCAGCGGAATGCCGCCGAGCGCGAGCCACTTCGGGAAAGCCTCCGCCCGGAATGAAGATTTCGCCGCAATCGCAAACCGTGCCGGTCACGTCACCTTCCTGATAACCTCGACGTTGCCCTGCTGGCCTTCCTGCACCCCGGCGGTGAGAGATAAGTCGAGGTCGGGTCTGACTCGCTGCTGAAGAAGTGTCTGTGCTGATGATTTGTGGCTTGAAACGATAGCGCCGTTGACGGGCGTATTGCCGTCCTGAGAGATGCTGCGAAGGCGAAGCTCCTGGCTCTGGCCGCCGCTTCGCATATTGCCCATCACGTGAACAACGTCTGAATACGCCACCGGCCCGGCTTGGGCGGGTGATGCCGCAAAAACCAGCAGTAAGACGCTGAGTATCGTAGCGGCGGGGCTGATAGCTCGATTCCTCATCGTTAGGAAGCTCCTTCTCGGCTCTTTCTCGAAGCGGGTCTGACGTTACCTTACCCTGACTTGAGAGCGACTCGTCTAAGCAAAACTTGGATTAAAGATGGCGAGGCAGCTCACGCAGGCGAGATAGCCGGTTAAAAGCCTTCCTTTTGAAGGGTTCAATCCCGGAGAAGCTCGCGTCGCCTTTCAAAATATCTTGGCAATTTGGAAACCGCTCGTGGGCTTTCCTGTTGCTAGTGAAAGATGCTTAATGCTGTGTGGATTCCAGTTTTGCGACGGTGATTTAACCCGCCTTTAGCCTGCCTGTCAAGGAAAATCAGGCAAAACGAGATAAAATATCAAACCGGGACGTTTACCCTGAAACAGACCTCTTTTCATCCTTCCGCACTGCCAAAGTCAGATAGGGCACCAGCACGTGGCCGGAAACAGCTTTAACACCCTTTAAAACCAGTTTGGCTAGAGATTTCAGCTTCCGTAAGCGGAGAGGACTCAATCGAGCGTGCCACAAATCTATCCTATGGCGGTGGCCGCCCGCGCGCGGCTCAAGGAGAACAGGGCGATGACGGCTGCTGCTCTTTCCTAAAATCTTCAGGATTTCAAACTCCGTCGCGCCCCGGATGCCACCGCGCAACAATTCTTCGCCGGTAGCACCCGGCATAGGTTGCAGCCGAGACCACTTGCGCGCCAGGGCAAAAGCCAGCTTGTTCGGCAGATAGTTAATCAAGGGCAAATTCGTCGAATGCGTCTCGACAGGATAGTAGCGGTGCGGTGTTTGATTGATGAAGAGCGCGCCGCCCGGCTTTAACTGTGCCCAGATTTTCGGGAGAACGAGTTGTCGCTCGTGCGGCAAAAGATGCTCGTAGACGGCGCTCATCATGCAAAAATCAAATTCGCCGAGACCCTTGGGCAGTTCGTCGCCTGAAGGTGAAATATGAAAGCGTATATTCTCGAAACCGTAATGCTTGCGGCGGGCCTCTGCCAATTGATTTAGTTTGGCGTCCAACTCGACTCCGACAATCTCAGTCTGAGGTAAGAGACGGGCCAGGCACATGGTTGACGAGCCTGCGCCGCAGCCGAAGTCGAGGAGGCGTTTACCCACAAAAGCTTCCGGCGCGAAGAACTCGAAAAGATTGGTTTCAAGCTCGGCTTTCACCACCTGCGGGTCTTCGTCTCTCGAAATGGCGTCACAGAGCCAGGGTAATCCCTGCACCTTCAAAGTCAATTCAATCAAATCTTGCGGGTAAGATGTCTCGCAGGTCTGGAGCGGGACATAGATGTCGCTATCAGAGCACTTGATCGTCAACCGCTTTCGCTTGTCCGGCAATTCTTCGAGGTGCAACTCGCCGTCCGCGTGGGTGATTACCTTCTTTGTCATTGTCGCGTGGCTGATGGCTCAATGTGCTGGCGAAGAGCTATCCAAAAGAAGTGCGCTAATCACGCCAGCTTCCCGCAGTTTTATCGTTTGATTGACCGGAATTGAGGTTCTTAATTTCGCTCCGGCTCGGCGTCGGCAAACGATTATAGATGCCTGTCCTGTAAAGTGAAACCGCCAGCAAGCTTAACTCATCACCTCTGGCCGTTTTGGAGCTTACCCTGACCTGGCTACTTTATGCTACTCGCTGTCGCCCGCTCCGGCGGCCTCGGCTTTCTGCTGCTCGTCACGCAAAATGGCCTTGCGCGAGAGCTTGATCTTGTTGCCCTCTTTGCCGATGCACTTGACGATGATTTGCTGGCCTTCCTTCAACTCGTCGCGGACATCCTTGACCCTGCGGTCGGCGATTTCCGAGATGTGAAGCAGCCCATCTGTGCCGGGAAAGATTTCGACGAATGCGCCGAAGTCCACGATTCGTGAGACCGTGCCGAGATAGGTCTGGCCGATTTCAGCCTCAGCCGTGATGCCGCGAATGCGATCAATGGCGGCCTGTGCTGCCGCACCATCAGCGGACGCAATCGAGATCGTGCCGTCATCCTCGACATCAATCTTAGCTCCGGTCTCTTCCACCAGCGCGCGAATCATCTTGCCGCCTGGCCCGATGACTTCGCGGATTTTGTCCGGGTTGATCTTGATCTGGATGATGCGCGGCGCATAAGGCGCGATGTCCTCGCGCGGCTCAGCGATGGTCTTCTCCATCGCGTCGAGAATGTGGAGGCGTCCCTTCTTGGCCTGCTCCAGGGCTTCCGCCAGAATCGCCGCGTTGATGCCGCTGATTTTGATGTCCATCTGAAGGGCTGTTATCCCGTCGCGCGTGCCAGCGACCTTAAAATCCATATCGCCGTAGTGGTCTTCCGCACCCGCGATGTCCGACAGGATGGCGTACTTGTTGCCCTCCATCACGAGTCCCATCGCGACGCCCGCGACCGGCGCTTTTAAAGGCACACCCGCATCCATCAGCGACAGAATGCCGCCGCAAATAGTGGCCATCGAGGATGAGCCGTTCGATTCCGTGATGTCGGAGACGATGCGGATGGTGTAGGGAAATTGGGATTCGTCGGGCAGGACGCCTTCGATGGCGCGGCGTGCGAGCGCGCCGTGACCTATCTCGCGGCGGCTGCTTGAGCCGAAGCGCCCGACCTCGCCGACAGAGTAATGCGGGAAGTTGTAATGGAGCAGGAAGCGACGTTTGACCTCGCCCTTCTCCAGATCGTCCATGAACTGCTCGTCGTCTTTCGTCCCCAAAGTCGTGGTGACGAGAGCCTGCGTTTCGCCGCGCGTGAAGAGGGCAGAGCCGTGAACGCGCGGCAACCAGCCGACTTCGCACGTAATCGGGCGAATCTCCGAGAAACGGCGGCCATCCGGGCGGCGGCGTTTGTTCAGGATATCGTCGCGGAAGATTGTTTCCTTGAGATGGTCGAAAATCTTCTTCGCCATCTGGCGCTGCTCCGGCTGATCTTCAGGGTAGGATTCAACGACCTCTTTTTTGAGCGCATCAACCGCCGCGTAAGACGCACGCTTCTCCTGCTGCGTGGTATCGAGCGCAGAGCGCAGGCGTTCCGAATAATTTCTCTCAATCTCGCCGAGCATCTCTTCGTTGAGAGACGGGCGCTTCGACCGCGCGCTTCTGAATGTCGAGAGCCTTGTAGAGTTCTCGCTGCCAGCGGCAGAGGCGATTGATCTCCTTGTGCGCGAGCATCAGGGCTTCGACCATAATCTCTTCCGAGACTTCAGTTGCTCCGGCTTCGACCATCACGATGGCCTCTTCCGTTCCGGCGACGATCAAGTTCAGACGCGACTCGCGCATTTCGTCGTAAGTCGGGTTGATGATATAGCGCCCTTCGATGAGGCCGATGCGAACCCCCGCAATCGGATTGGGAAACGGAATGTCGGAAAGATAAAGCGCGCAGGATGCGCCCGTAATGGCGATCACGTCCGGGTTGTTTTCCGGGTCTGCCGAGATGACGCTGCGATAACCTGTGTTTCGTTTTTATAACCTTCGGTGAAGAGCGGGCGGCAGGGACGGTCAATCATGCGGCTGGTCAAGGTCTCCTTTTCGGTGGGACGACCTTCGCGCCTGAAATAGTTGCCGGGAATGCGCCCGGCGGCGTAGTTCGCTTCACGATACTCGACCGTGAGCGGGAAAAAGTCTATCCCTTCGCGCGTGTGGGGAGCGCCAACCGCTGCGACGAGCAGCATCGTATCGCCGTAGCGAATGACGACTGAGCCGTCGGCCTGCTTGGCGACGCGACCCGTTTCGACGGTCAACTCCTTGTCGCCTAATTTGATTGATTCTTTAAGATATTTCCTGACTGGCATGTTGGTTTTGTCTCCTTCGGACAATATTCGCTCTCCGCTTTGGGAAGAGCCAGGCCGCGCCGGGCGTCACGTTCGGCCCGCGCGTGCTAATTGGTTTTTAAGATAGTGACAAGGTGATACGTGATGAGTATTGAGCAGGGATAGGTTTTAAGTTTTCTCCTGCCTGACTCGTCACTTGTCGCTATTTTTCAAAAAATTAAAAGGCGGCGATAATCTCTCTTCCGTGAGACCATCGCCGCCTTTTGCTCTAGTATGCTCAGGGCTACTCTGCGTCTGCTTGATTTTCGGTTATCGCCGTCACGTTCGGCACCTTTAACCAAGCTCTTCGATAGACGCGGGCTTTGTATGTTTGAGACTCGAAGAATTCTCTTGTTCGTCAATTTGGTTCTCGATTTTGACCGCCTCTCCGGCTCTGCTTTAACGACGCAGGCCGAGACGAGTGACGACCTCGTGATAGCGCTCGATGTTTATGCGCTTGAGGTAATCGAGAAGACTTCTGCGCTGCGAGACCATCTTGAGCAGGCCGCGCCGCGAATGGTTATCTTTCTTATGCGTCTTGAAATGCTCGGTCAGCTCGTTAATGCGCTGACTAAGTAGTGCAATCTGCACCTGTGGCGAACCCGTGTCCGCTTCGTGTGTACGGAAATCCGTAACGATCTTCTCTTTCGCTTCTTTTGCTAATGACACTGCTGTTGATGGCCCTCCCAGACCGCAGTCGAATCCGCCCCAATCTTGGGCGGCAACCGCAAAGATTTAAAGACAAGTCAATCTAACACGCCGTTTAAGGCGGTGTCCAGCCGGGCCGTCAGCGGTAAGAGCGACTATTCAGAACTAGAGGAAAGAGATAGACAGAGATTAACAGGATTCTCAAGATTTAACAACAAGAGGGATCGAAAGCTGAATGCCTATTCTTATCCTGTAAATCTTGTTAATCTCGGTCTATTTCTTCTATCGCTTTGTTTAGTGTTTTCTGGGAGCCTTGTGAGTTAGTGGAGCAGTTGTCGGAGCATCGGGCTTGCCAGGTGGCCCCTTTATCCTGATAGCCTCCGGCGTAAGTTAAGCACGCATTTCGCACCGTTAGTCGAAGAATCGCTGATGGAGACGCCTGCGACGCGGTGGTTCGGGTCGAAAATGTTGCTTCTGTGCCCGCGATTCTGGGTGCCGTCGTCTATGATCAGGCCGATGACGATCTGGCGAGCCGTGTTGACTTCGTAAACGATATTTTCGCCGACCTTGCCTTCCCACCTACCGTAGCGATCCAGTCTGGCGTTCGGAGAGCTGCCGTCGCTGCCCCGATGCCCTGTCATGCCTTTCTGAGCCAGGTCATGGGCATGATCTTTCGCGGCCAGGCAATGCCCCATCGTGATGGCCATGGCGGGCAGCGGCTTGGCCGCCTGCAGGAAATTGATCGCCTCGTCAACGGCAGCGACGCCCTCGGCAGTCAAAATTGCCGCTTTCTCTCCGGGGTAGGAGCTTCTTGCCCTTGTAATATTTCTTAAACTCTACGACGAAGGCTGCGTACCTCTGTGGCTCCGTGCGGGCGAGATTCATCTCGTCCAGGATTTCCTGCTCCAGTGGCGACAGGTAACTGGCGTCGGTTTGCTCGCTGTCTTCGGGGCGACCGTGATGACAGCAGCGCCCCTACTGGAAAGGGTTTTGTCTGACTGCGGCTTCTTTTCATTTTTCGGTGTGAACTTTTTTGCGCCAGCGCTGAGAGCGGAAAAGCGAGTGCGAGCAGGCACAGGGCTACCGACGAGGGGAGCATACGGGGGATTAATCTTTTCACGATTTCGAGACTCCTTGTGGAACTCGAAAGGCGGCGTCGCGTCGGGGAAAAAGCCGCTGGGGGCACGCTCGGGAAGTCCGAGCACCATACTCGCAATCGAAGCGCGAGGGGAAAGTCAGCTATCTGCCGACCAGAATGCCGGACGATATAACGAATCGGTTCATCTGTCAATGGTCGGCTTCGCTGACCGCTTATCACTTTTGAAAAGAGAATAGAGGAAGTATTCACCGCTCTGTGTTGGAAGTTGCGGGGTCTAAGCCCAACGTCGCTACCGGAGACAGAACCAGCCTCTCGGCAGCTTACTCCAACGACAAAGGGGCCAAAGAATTATTTGCAAAACTACCCCTTATCACCGCCCTTTTTTTTACCTGCCCGTGTATTAGCTCTCCGCGACTTCGGTTTCAGGGTTTCCAAACGTTTGCCTGAAGGAACGAAGGGGCCGGTCAGGAGACTGCTCTGAAGCTTTATAGTGAAAGCGCGGCCATTGGGCTTTCGGGCGTTCACGCGATTGGTAACTTTCGCAGGCGGCACGCCGTTGAGCGTTTGCGCCATATCCTGCAACACCTGTGGAATGTAAAAGTAGCTGGAGTGGACGCTGACTGACGAAGGCACGCCTGCTTTATTCATCACTGTACGGTTCACCACTGCCGAGCAGTCGAGGCCATAAGCTATGGGTATCATTGCCCCGGAGTTGAAACTGGAAGGGCCATGCAGGCCAAGCCTGTTGGGATACTGTGGATTATGGTAGTTAGTCCATCCTTCCGACGACGGAAGCGCATCATCATGGCTCGACCAGTAAACAGTGGACGCCACAGCGTAAGGATTAAGGGCAGCTAACTGACCAGACCAGGGAGACTTATAGCGCTTTGCGCTTGCATTGAAACTGTGACTTACGCCATTGATTGACGAATGAAGGCGTACTCAACGGACTTACGAGAAAAACTGGTGCTGGCTTATGAATCTGGCGAAGGCACGCTTGACGAAGTTGCCGATACATTTGGCGTGGGCCGTTGTACCGTGGCCAGAATGATGAAACTTTGGCGTGCAAGTCATGACCTCGCACCGCTTCCGCATGGCGGCGGCTATCCGGCAATCTTGGACAAGAAGTTGCTCGCGTTGTTGACGAGCCAAGTCGCGGCGCAACCAGACGCCACGCTCTTTGAACTGGCGGCGCACTTGAAAAAGAAGGCCAAGGTCGAAGTCCATCTCTCGACTGTCTGCCGTGCGTTACAGAAGCTCGGGCTGCCTCGTAAAAAAAAGCCTTGCGGCTGCCGAAAGAGTCGAAGCCGACCGCCAAGCCTTTCGGCACAGAGTCTCTGGCTTGGATCGTCGCCGTTTGGTCTTCATCGACGAAACCGGCTTTCATTTGGCGATGACCAGAGCCTATGGGCGTGCGGCGCGCGGCCAAAGAGTCAATCAAAGCGTGCCACGCAATCATGGCAAAGGAGTGACTTTGATCGGGAGTTTGGGCTTGCGCGGATTGCTCGCGCCGCTCTCGATAGAAGGCGCGGTTGATACTGTGGTCTTTGATTCTTATGTTCGCCAAGCACTGGTTTCTGAGTTGCGCCCCAAAGATATTGTGCTGCTTGATAACTTGCCGGTGCATCAAGCCAGTCAGGTTGAGCAAGCGGTCACTTCGGTCAAAGCTGAAGTCTTGTGGTTGCCCGCTTACTCGCCGGACTTCTCGCCGATTGAGAACTGTTGGTCGAAGGTCAAAACTTTGGTGCGCGGATGCCAACCACGCACACCGAAGGAATTGAACACGGTGCTGGCCGACGCGCTCAAGGCCGTGACACTTGATGACATTGACGGTTGGTTCAGGCATTGTGGCTATTAGTATCAATGCAAGTGCAAATTGCTATAAGTTCCCGTGTTTGCAGTGCGCCCACGTTGATATCAGCTCCGAGCAGCAGAGCCTGATTGATAAAAGCTGTCGGGGTAAAAACAATGCGGTTCATCGCGAGCATGAGCATGTAATTGCCTTCGGAGTGGCACATGAAATTCAGCTTCGCTTTGTATTTGCGACAGAGGGCGGCGAGTATACTGAGCATGGTACTGAAGCTTTGGATGCTGCCATTGATATTGTCGCGGATCGTGCCGGAAGTCGCGGTCGGGGGAAAATTGTAGGGGAGCGAGCCATAATTGTACCAGCTTTCAACCTCTCCGTAGCTAGGCCAATCGAAAGCGATTACCAGACCGTTATAACCTTGCTTTTGCAGGTTAGCGCCGTAGAGGCCTAATTCATTGCAGGTATCCGATAAGTAATTGGCAAGTCCATGAACGTAGACCGTGATCTGCGGGCAGCCATTGGCAATAGCTATTTTGAGGTCTTTCTCAATTTGCTGGGCGAATGTTGCGGGGACAACTTTGGTGGGGCTGGCGTTTACGGGCTTGTAGGCATTGTAATTGGAATTATATTGACCCGGAGCCATGTAGAAATACAACTGTCCCGGGGGGAGCGGGTAAATGTAACTAGACAATTGCTCGGCAGGGTAGTAACGATTCGTCAGCAAATAACTGTTATTGAATTTGGTGGTGGGTGGCATCTTTATTCTCCTCGGTGAAGGATAGAAAGCCGGAGGTCGGCTGACTGTCCGAGCAAAGACATGTGTGACAGATTTCTTGTGTCTGGAAACTTGGGAAGCTGCTTACAACGTCATCTGAACCACGACTGACAGAAGGTCAGAACAAACAACAGCGGTGAAGATGTAAGGAAACAGCTAAAGCGTAGTCAAAATACTCTCGCTAATTGTTGATGTCAATACTTTGTATGAAATATAAACTTCACATTGTAAGTAAAACCAAACCTCTCTTTGAAAGGGCGGGGTGCGACGACGCTCTCAGTCCGTCGTGTCTCAAGTATGTCGTTGCCCTAACTGACCGCTTATCAGTTTTGAGAGAAGAATAAGGAAGGGTTCACCGCTCTGTGATAGAAATTAAGCTGCCAAGCCATCACTTCTATCGGAGACAGAGCCATGAACCCACTCAGACGTTACCCTATCCTCAGTTCTTTGTTAAGACCTTTTCGCCTCTCACAACAGAAGACCTGCGCCTCGTTAGTCGCAGCACTGTGCCAGGCTGCGCAAGCCTCCAGCTTCGCCATCGCCGGCCAACTCTCCTGCTTAACTGCTGTGCAGTTGGTCTCGGCTTTAACCCGGCTTTATCGCTTTCTGCGCAATGAGCGATTCGACAACTGGCTCTTGACCGAAAGAATGCTGCATCTGTTAGCTCAACCCAATAAAAGCCTGCTTTTAGCTTTAGATTGGACGGCGTGGCAAGATCGCTTCTCTGTGCTGACGGCCTCAGTCTGTGTGGACACGCGCTCTCTCCCGGTCGCCGTCTCAGCTTGCGTCAAGCGCCAACTGGCCCGCTCACAGAACCTCTGGGAAGAGACCTTCCTCAGACTTGTCGTGGATCGCTTACGCGCCGTCGGCGTCGAGGCTGTCTGGCTCTGTGATCGCGGGTTTCATCGCGTCAAGTGGCTGGAAAGATTAATGGAGTTGGAGCAGCAGTTCGTCGTGCGGTTGCACCGCGACGTGACAGTTCACCTGCGAGAGCGAGTCTGCTTGCTCAAGAGCTTGGAGATTCGAGAGGGCGAAAGACGCGACTTCGGGTTCGTCCATTTGCGAGCCGATAAGTTAGTGCGCGTCAGGGTCATCGCGGTCTGGGCTAAAGGAGCAAAGGAAGTCTGGTGGCTGGCGACGAACTTGACCAATCGAGTCTCGAAAGTGGTCAGCTACTATGACCGGAGAATGGGTATTGAAGAGCAGTTCCGTGACACGAAAGGCCAGCGCTTCGGCCTGAAGTTGAGATGGACGCAGTTCCAGCATGCCGAGTTCGTCGAAAGGATGTATTTGTTGGTTGGCGTAGCACTTCTGCTCTGGACAAGTGTTGGCAGGGCGGTCGAAGAGGAGCATCCGAAAGTGAGGCTTCGGAGTAAGACCAAGGGAGCAAGACTCTCATTAGCGCGCATCGGTTCATACTACTGGCGGAAGGTCACTCAGCAGGTGAGTCTGACAACTCGTTTTGTCAGAGAGCACTTGCCGCCGCCTCGCTTGAGAGTCTTCAAGTGGCTGACCGCTCCTCAAAACTGATAAGCGGTCAGTCGGCTTCGCGTCCAGTTTCGCCGTCTCAATCAGGCGCGATGTCTTCACGTCAAACAGTGCGCTGGGCGGCGCTTGTCTGTTACTATCCGTCGAAAAGCGAACCCCAAAATAAGAGGCGAATGATGGCAAGAACCAAGGCGCGGATACTGATTATTGGTGGCGGTTTTGGCGGACTCTTCACGGCGCTCGATCTCGCGGGCGCGGGCGAGGTCACGCTGGTCAGCCCGGAAGACCATTTTCTCTTTACCCCGATGCTCTACGAATATCTGAGCGGCGAGGTCGAGGCGTGGCACATCGCACCTCAGTACAAGGAACTGATTAGCGACGAGGTGAACTTGATTCGCGGCGAGGTGGCCGACATTGACTTGAACGCGCGCGAAGCGACTTTGAAAGGACGTGAGCGCAAGCTCGGTTACGACGTGCTGGTGCTGGCCGTCGGCGGTATCGCGAACTACTGGAACATCGAAGGCGCTGAAGAATTTGCTTTCCCTTTCCGTAAGATCGCGCACGCGGACGCGCTGCGTCAACGCATGGTTGACGCGCTTGACCACGTGCCACCCGATTTAGCACCGCAGGATGCGCGGCGCGCACTCACCTTCGCAATCGTCGGCGCGGGCGCAAGCGGGGTGGAGCTTTCGACCAAGATGTCAGACCTGTTGCGCGATGCTTTCAAGCGACGAGCGTTAAAAGGTGAGCCGCGCGTGATGGTCATAGAGATGGGCTCCACGGTCGTCCCGAGCATGGGCGAGGAGATTCGAGCCATTGTCGAAGAAGCTCTCAAGGAAGCTCGCGTCGAGATACACACGCACACGCGTGTGCGGCGTGTGACGAAGGATGGATTCACCATCGAGCACAATGGAGAAGAAACAGAGGTGGAGGCGGCGGGCGTGGTCTGGTCCGCGGGGGTTCGCGTCCACCCATTGATTGAAAAGCTGGAAGTGGAGAAAGATAAGCGCGGTTTGATTCTCGTTGAGCCGACGCTTCAACTGCGCGGGCATAAGAACGTCTTCGCGCTCGGCGACATCGCTTACTATGAGGACGCCACCCCGACGCTGGCGGGCACGGCGCAGCTTGCGAATCAGG
The DNA here is from genome assembly GCA_963811065.1 of uncultured Acidobacteriota bacterium. Taxonomy (GTDB): domain Bacteria; phylum Acidobacteriota; class Blastocatellia; order Pyrinomonadales; family Pyrinomonadaceae; genus QHXM01. The sequence goes on along the minus strand of CAWEPR010000003.1, from coordinate 327,761 downwards.
AGGCCAGCCTGCTGGCCAGCAACATCAAAGCATTGCTCGACGGGCGCAGGCTTCATGCCAGACATTTCGAGGAGCTTGGCGAGGCTCTCAGTCTCGGCACGGAAAACGCTGCGGTGCTGGCTGGCGGCAAAGCCTTCGGCGGCGCGCTCGCACGTCAGGCGCGTTTTGCGCTCTACACCGCGCGTCTCCCGACCTGGCATCATCGTCTTAAGGTCGGCGCCAGCTGGTTCTTCGAGGGCACAAGCCCGCGCCCGCTGCAACCTCTGGGATTCACGCGCTAACAAAAAAGCTCTAACATGCTATGGCAAATCGCGCCCGCCTCCGATTACTCGTTGCCATCCTGGTTGTGCTGGGCGCTCTGGTCGCGTTTGTCTGGGCATTGAGCAGAAGGTCGCAGACAGAGCCGGTGGCAACTGTCACGCTGCCGTCAGGCGCAAGTTCGACCGCCCCTCCTCCCGTCATAGAACCGACGCTCGCAGTTCCCTCTCCGCAGCCCACTGTTGAATCAACCATCGCGCCAACGCAATCTCCGACAATGGAGAATACACCGCCGCCACAGCCAACACAGACGCCACAGACTTCTCCTGCTGCACAGCCCAATTCGTCATCACTCCTGATTCCGGTTGAAGGTATACGCCCGGAACAACTGCGCGATACGTTTCAGGCTTCTCGCTCGGAGGGGCGCGTTCACGATGCGATAGACATCCCGGCTCCGCGCGGCACGCCCGTCCGGGCTGCCGCCGATGGCCGCATCATCAAACTCTTCCAGAGCGTGCCCGGCGGCATAACCATCTATCAACTCGGCACAGACAACCACACGATTTACTACTACGCTCATCTGGACCGTTACAGTGAGGGCCTCAAGGAGGGCCACTTCGCGCGTCGCGGTGAAGTAATCGCCTACGTCGGCGACACGGGCAATGCCGGAGCGGGCAACTACCACCTGCACTTTTCCATCTCCGTCGTCTCCGACCCCAAACGCTACTGGGAAGGAACGAATATCAACCCATACCCGCTGCTGCGGGGAAATTAAAAATGCAAAATTAGAAATGCAAAAGTGAGGCGGCAACCATTTTTATTAATTGGCTTCCACCTCACTTTTGCATTTTACATTTTTAATTTTGCATTTTTTGTGAACGGTTTATGCTCCTCTGACCGTTCGTTTATGGTTCATTTCATCCCTTAGCCCCCGCCGATACTCTTAAAACACACGTCAAACGAGGCTCAAAAGCTGGGAACGCCCGTTGCAATCGCAGTTCTTACTGGCGACGCTCAAGGTGCTTCGCAAATCCAAGAGAATTGAACTAAAGAGGAGCAGTAACCCGGCATGAGAATTTTCCTGAGAGCAGCCGTCACTAGCATTGTTCTGACAATCGCGCTTGGTGGCTGCGTCAATCAACCCGCAAACGTAGCGAACAACAATCCCGCGAACAATGCTTCTCCCGCATCGCAGCCTTCGCCCGCGATTGTGAAGGCGACCGTCGCGGACGAGGGTGCGCTGCCCGTGACCCTGCCCGTGCTCGACGCGTTCTTTGCAGACGAGACTTTCGCGGTTGAGTTGAAATCAAAGCTGCAACTGACGGACGAGCAGGTCGGGAAACTCCGCACAATGGCGCGCGAGGAGACGGCGAAGTTGCGCGAAACGGACACGGACGACTACAGCGGAACGACTGCTGCCGCACGCTCTCATGCTGCCGAGCAGATCAAGGCGGCCATTGGTGAAGAGAAGGCGCAACAACTCTCAGGGCTTTTGCGCCAGCGGTGGAGCGGCGCGGATAATACAACTGATAACGCTTCCGGCAACTCAGAAGCTCACGGCTCGACCTCGAAGGTCAACGTCGTTCCGGCAGACTCTCGCATCGTCGTCAACGCGCCCGCTTACCGGATGGATGTGTTCGAGAGCGGCCAGTTGGTGAAGTCTTACAAAATCGGTATCGGCTATCCTGAGTTTCCTCTTCCCACAGGCACACGCAAAGCCAGCACCATCATTTTCAATCCGACGTGGACTCCGCCGGATGAACCTTGGGTCGAAGCATCCAACAAGGTCAAACCGGGCGAGAAGATCGAGGCCGGAAGCAAGCTGAACCCTTTAGGCCCAATCAAGATTCCCATCGGTTTGCCGTCCCTGATTCATGGCGGCAAATCTCCGGCCAAGCTTGGCGGCTTCGCTTCGCACGGCTGTGTCGGCTTGACCACGCCGCAGATACAGGATTTCTCGCAAGTCCTCGCGCGCCTTGCCGGGTCTGAGCTAACAAGTGAGCAGATCATGGCCTACGCCAAGACTCCGAAAGAGACGAAGGACGTAAAACTTAATCGCTCAGTGATGGTCGAACTGCGCTACGAAACAATCGTGGTTGAAGACGGCAAGTTGCACATCTACCGTGACGTTTACGACCGCGACACCAACACGGAAGAGAATCTTCGCAAGGTGCTGGAAACCTACGGCGTCACACTCGAACAACTGAGCGAACAGGAACGCGCCCAGGTTTTGAATGCGCTGAAAGAGATGTCGCGTGATGCGGCGGGCAAATCGGAGGAGACGAAACCCGCCAGCAACGCAGGAGGCGCTTCGACTGAATCAACGCAGGACAAAAAGGCGTCGAACAAGAATGAGAACAAGAAAGCTGCTGAAGATGGCAAAGTGACGCGCGCCGTCAAAGGCAAAAAGGAGATTGTCATCGAAATCAGCGCGCTCAAAGGCAAAGGCTATCCGGCGGCAGTCGAGATGGACACGGGCAGCGGCGCGAAGAAGCAGCCCGCCGCCACCACACCGAAGGGCAAACAGCGGTCGTGAGCTTTACGGAAATTAAAGGAGCAATCATGCGAAGCCCTCTCAAAATCATTCTCGCTCTTGCGCTGCTATCGTGCGCTGCCGTTGGACTCCGGCATGCTCAAGGGCAGAGCGACCACCAATCGAATCAAGGGCGCGTCGCCGCAGCCTCAGCCAGCAGCCGACCGCTCGAAGATTCCATAGTTCAGGCTCAGGGCGGCGCGTTCGTCCTCAAAAATCTGACGCTGACGAAGATGAAGGGCAGCACCATCATCAAGGGCAAGGTCGTCAATAAGACCAATCGCAAATACGAACAAGTCTCCTTCGAGGTCAGAGCTTACGACAGTGCCGGACAAATTTTGAAGGGGCTGGAAAATAAAACCATTTTCGCATCGCAGGAACTCAAAGCGGGCGCGTCCGTGCCGATTAATCATGGCTACGGCGTCTGGTTGCAGGGCGTTCCGTTGGAGAAAATAGCGCGAATTGAAATCTCTGAAAACGGCAAAGAGGTTGGGAGTTCAACACTGGCACAGCATGATACCGCTTGCCAGTCATGCTCTGGATTGGAAGAGATATTCCGACATTGAAGAGTAATATTAACGTTAGTTCGACGTAAGAGAGACAACGTTCTCAGCCCCGGAGGGGTGGCATATTATGTCGCCCCTCCGGGGCTTAACCATTTATTCGGTGACTGTTCCCATGACTTACGTCATGGGCTACTGTTATTCCGCCCCTGCCGGGGCTGTTGCCTGATGGGACTTGTCAAACGGCTTCAGGGAAATCAATCTCCGACGGTTGCGGCCTCGCATGAATCCAGCACGGGCGCTTCTTCCTCAACCTCTTGCCCCTTGCCTTCGCCGAAGTATGGACGCCCGGCCATCATCGCTTCAAAGTATTCTGTGATGCGGTCAAGAACTTCCGTGACGGAATGAGAGTGATAAATGGTTGTGCGAAAGAGCGCGCCGCCCGGCAACCCCCGCGTGAACTGCCCGGCGAGTTGCTTCATCTTGCCGATAGACGGTATCTCCGGCATGTCCGTCGCGCAGCATCTCGAAATATTCCAGCAGCACCGCGCGCTTGTCTTCAAGCGTCGGCTGGAAAATCTCACGCCCCGCGAGCGCATCTTCGATCTGGCGAAATATCCACGGATTCGCCATCGCACCGCGACCAATCAAAATTCCATCGCAATTCGTCTCTCGCCACTTCTGGAAAGCGCCCTCCACAGTCGTCGACGTCGCCGCTTCCCGAAACAGGCACGCTCACAATCTTCTTTAATCTGCCTGACCAAATCCCAGTTGGCGAGTCCCCTGTAGCCCTGCTCCTTCGTTCTCCCGTGCAGCGCGATGTGCTCGACGCCGCAACTTTCGGCAAGTTTGGCGGTTTCGACCGCATTGATCGTGTGGTCGAAAAAGCCCGCGCGAATCTTGATGGTGAGCGGAATCTTGATAGCCTTCTTAATCTCTTTGAGAATCTCTTCGAGGCGCGTGTGATCGCGCAGGAGGCCGGAACCGCCGCCGTGCTTGACGACTTTCGGCGCGGGGCAGCCGCAGTTGATGTCCAGAATATCGGCGCCAATCTCTTCGGCTATCTCCGCAGCCATCCGCATCCTCGTGGGCTGACCGCCGAAAATCTGCACGGCGTAGGGGCGCTCCTCCTCGAAGAAACGCATCTGCCGTTTTGATTTCGGGTTGTTGCGCGTCAAGCCCTCGACGGAGATAAATTCGGAAACGGTCAGACCGACTCCGCCGCGCCGCTTCAGGAGACGACGAAACGAAATATCGGTCACGCCCGCCATGGGGGAAAGCACGAGCGGCGGATTGATCTCAATGTCACGAATCTTGAATGGCTTAATCGTCATGATGGCTGAGATGCTCGAAGCAGGTTTAGACAGGATTTACAGGATTAACATGACAGAAAGAAGACCGGCGTCGTTGATTTAATGCTTGCTTCCTGTAAATCCCGTCTATATTCTTCCCTTCTATTTCCTTGAAACAACCATCGTCGCCACGTACTCTCTCTTCTTGATTTTGACATCTTTCTTCGGATACGGGTTCAAGTTCACCAGTTTAATCTCATAACCCCGATAATCATCTTGCTTCGGGTCAACACCCGTATTCAGAGTCATCAAGGCTGTGCGCTTTCTCACCTTGCTTAATTTCAGCACGACCTTGCCGTTTCCGGCCCAGATGCACTCTACACCCGTGGGGCAGCGCGAATCTTCCGCGACGTTATTGAAGCTCACTTTCAAGCCCTCTCTCTTAATCCAGACCTCCTGGCCGAGTTTAATCTCAAACTCCTGATCTAACCTGGCTTCTTTTGCGAGGCTCACGGGCTGTGGAACGGTCGTCGCTGCGAAGAAAAAAAGGAGCGAAAGAATTGCCGATGTCATCATGTTTGTCTCCTGAAAGTCTCTTAAAGACTGCTCACTCAGATAGAATGCTACCTCAAACCGAAATCGAGTCGTTGTACGAATCTGTGGACGTGCGCGCTGGAGCCTCCGGCTCAGAGGGTGCGACCTGTTTCTCGCCGCTCTCCAATTGCTGCACGATGCGCGCGTACTGCGCCGCCTGACGCGAGGCGGTGCGCGCCAATCCGACATCTCCCCGGCTCATCGCGTCGAGCGCCGCATCGCCAAACGATTGCGCGTTCGCGCGGTAGTGGTTAATCTGTTCCAACATGTATTCGTCCATGATAGTCACCGGGGGAGAAAGTTGATTTCTAAAATAACAGTAATCACTTGTCCTGAAACTCTTAAGACAACTACGGCACGTACAGGGTCGTCCATTGACACGAAACGAAAAGTTCTTCTAGCTTCTCTTTGAGTCTCAGGACCGCAAGAGATTATAGCAATGCAACACAAGCTCATCCAATCGGTCGGCATCGCGTGGACGATTCTTTTTGCCGGATTCATCATCTGGATTTACGCTACCGAGCCGCGCAATCTCAAAGAAGTTGCGGCGGGCGCGCAGTCCGCCACCGGAATGTATGAGATTGACCAGGCGAGGTTTGATGCCGCGTTAGAGCTTTTTCATCGTGAGCAGTTTCGCGCCGCCCGCGACGAATGGGGACGCGCCGACCCGGGCCGCCGCGATGCGCGCACGCAGTTCTATATCGCCTACGCTTTCTACCGCGAAGGCTGGGGACGCTTCTATCACGACAACGCTCTCTTTCAGCAAGGGCTGGAGGCCGTCAATCGCGCCATCGAGTTAGCGCCGGATAAAACGTTGACCATAGACGACCCGGACTTGCAGATGCACACGGCTGCCGAACTCAAGGCGGAACTCGAACAGGGAACGGAACGAAGCATCGGCGACCTTAACCCGTTCAAGGTTTTCCGCAAACGCAAATGACCGACAAAGACCGTTCAAGAAATCGCGCACTGCTTCGGTACATTCTGCTGCCGATGATTTTTCTATCGGTGGCGCTGCTGGGCGGACTCCGTATTGACGTTGACACCAAAGCCTTCGTCTTCGTTCCGCCGCCGCTCATCACACTCATTCTTTCCGTCATGTTGATGATTCTCTTTGTGCGCGGCCACGCCATCGAGTTGCGGCAATGGGTCCGAAGCGATCAACCTCCGCTGACAAACGTCTCGCACGTCCTGACACTGCTGACCCTCTTTTTCGGCTCAGCGCAAGCTTTTAACTCCGTCCTGCCCGAACGCGGATTGCTCTACTGGCTCTTCTCGTTCTTCTTTCTCTGGACGCTCTGGAACAACCAGTTCTCTTCGTTTGACGCGCGCCGTCTCTTGCGTAGCCTCGCCGTCCTGTTCGGGACAGCGTTTTTTTTGAAGCACATGTTTCTGGCGAGTCTCTTTTCGCCCGAAGGCGGCTGGGCGAAGAAGATCGCTGGTTTCTTCGTTGAACTCGGCACGCTCGGCACGATAGACACGCAGGTGTTTGCGCCCGCCACCGGATACATTTCTTTCTTCACGCTCGCGCTCTACGTTCTGGGACTGATTCTGCTCACACCTTCGCCTGAGCCGGAGCAAGATGCGCGCTCTCTGCTTCGCGCTTACGAGAATCTTCCGTCGCTGGAACGCATGGCGGTACGAGAAGCTATCGTGGACGCGCAGCCTGCCACGGCTATTAAATCGGGCGAAGCGTTGAAGAGATTCGACACGGTTGAGGTGACGGGCGAGCTTGTCGGCGACGTGGCGTCGGACGAAACCGTAGTCAAGCCAAACCCGGACGAAATAAGATAAAAGAAGAGAGTCCAAAGCCCAATCTCCAAAGTCAAAACCGTGTTCGTGATTTTGGAGATTGGGCTTTGGACTCTCTTTTTTAACCGGGTTTCTAATCGAGCGGGTCTTCGGACACGACCACGTCGCTCAAAACCGTATACAGATTAGGAGCGTCGCTTCGTGAGGTCTGGCGCGATGCGGGCAGGGCAAGAACGCGGATGGTGAGCAGATGATGACGGCGACGCAGGCTGATCTCGTCACCGACCGCAACCGAGCGCGAGGATTTGGCGGCCACGCCGTTGACCGAAACAATGCCCGCATCGCACAAGGCTTGCGCCACCGTGCGCCGCAGGACAAGACGACTCGATTTTAGAAATAGATCAAGGCGCATGGCGAAAGGGATGAGGGATGAAGAAAAGAAAGAAGGCAGCAGGCACAAAGCAGTAGGCAGCATACCTCAGAAGTTTATTGCCTTCAGCCTACTGCCTACTGCTTTCTCTTCCTTTCATCCCTCATCCCTCCGTTACGGTTTTTTGCTGCCGTCGGCTTCTGCCTTGTCGCTCGTTGAATTTTTGGTGTCAGGAGCGGTGGTGGAGCTGGTCGCGGGAGCGCCGGTCGTGAGCAGCGGCCCGACGGTCGCCTGATATTCAGGGGCGAGCCTGATGTAGGCTTCCTTGCGCAAGCCCTTCAGGTACTCGCCGCGTTCTTTGTCACGACGCTCGACCGTGATGGCTTCGCGCACCTGATTTTCATCAAAGGCTTTCGGATCGCTGGCGGGGGTGCGTGCGTCCACGCGCAAAATCTGCAAGCCTTCGTCCGAGCGAATCAAATCCGTGATGCCGCCAACGGGGACGTTCTTCATCGCAGTGACAAACTCGGCCTTCAAATCCGGCAAAGGGAACGTACCGACCACGCCTTTGTTCTGTGTGGCGACACGATTGCCGCTTGGGTCCAGCCGCTCGGAGTTGGCGGCAGCGATGGTGCCGAAGTCTGCGCCACCACGCAACTGCGCGAGAAGCTGCAACGGCACGAGCGCGCACTTCCGCTTCAGGCTTGCCCGCAAGACTGAGGAAGATTTCCGAGAGCGTGATGATTTCCGGCTTACGGAATTTGTCTCGGTGCGCGTCGTAATATTTCTTCAACTCATCCTGGCTCGGGCCGAAATAAATCCTGGCGTCAACCTCGCGGCTGAGGACTGCGTTCTTCATATACTGCGTTCTGAGGGTCGAGCGAATCGAGGCCGGGTCTATGTTCTCGCGGCGCATCGCCTCTTCCATCTCCGGGATGGTCTTGAAGCCCTGCGAGGTCATCACCCTGAGCATCTCGCGGTTGACTTCCGTCTCGACATCTTCGGTCAGATTCAATTCCTTCCCCTTCTGCACGAGAATCAACTCATTAATGAGACTGGCAATTATCTCAGGCTGGCGACGGGTGACTTCTTCCGTTGCTTTCTGCTCCGGGATACCCTGCTGCTTAAAAGAGTCTATGGCATCTTTCATCTCGCGCTTGAGGGTGGAGAGCATCACCACATCACCGTTGACCTGCGCGATCACGGAATCAATGACGACAGGCTCGCCCTCCTGCGCCGTCGCTGCCGCCGCGCCAGAGACCAAAAGCAAAACGGCGGAGGCTATCGACTGTCCAGGCGAACATAAATAATTTTGATTTCACAGTTTATTACTCCTTAATAATTGCATCAGTAGCCAGTTTTCAAAAGTGTGTTCAGTAAAAGCAATTCGGTCTGGGCTGATTACTGATAACTGATCGACTTCTATGTCTGCTCGCGTATTCTAATCTTCCGCCCTTATTTCCAGCAACACGCCGCGAGCGGTTTCGAGAGCGCCGTCCGTCTCTTTTTCATCCAGATCGATGCGTAAAACGCCGCTCGGCGTAAAGCTCGCGCCCGCGCGCGAAGCCACAAGCTGCATCAATTTCTCCGGCGAAACGCGCGCTTTCTCACCTAATTTGATGGCAATGCCGGCGGTCGCCGTCCGGTCTATCGAGATGACGCCAATTTCTTCCGCCAGCCGCCGCAGCCGCGCATAGTCAAATAATCTTTCAACCGAATCGGGCAGTCTCCCGTAGCGGTCCTGCGTCTCGACAAGGATGGCGCGAAACGTCTCTTCATCGCGCGCCGAAGAGACGCGCTTGTAAGTCCGAAGTCGCTGCCCCATGTCCGAGATGTAATCTTCGGGGATGGCCACATCCACGCCCAGATTGATCGAAACGCTCGTTTCGTCCTCGACCGCTTCGCCTCTGAGTTCCGCGACCGTGCGCTCAAGCATCTGCGTGTAAAGATCAAAGCCGAGCGCATCCATGTGGCCTGACTGCTGGCCGCCCAAAAGATTCCCCGCGCCGCGTAATTCCAGATCAAGCGCCGCGATGCGAAAGCCCGCGCCGAGGTCTGAAAACTCGCGGATGGCGGCCAGCCGTCGGCGCGCAATCGGCGAAAACCCCTGTTCGGACGGAATCAATAAATAGGCGTAAGCGCGGCGATTGGAGCGTCCCACGCGCCCGCGCAATTGATAAAGCTGTGAAAGACCGTAAGCGTCGGCGCGATTTATGATGATGGTATTGGCGCGCGGGATGTCTATTCCATTCTCGATGATGGTCGTTGCAACCAGAACATCATATTTGTAATCCACGAAATCGAGCATCACCTGCTCCATCTCTTTCTCGTTCATCTGCCCGTGAGCGACGCCCAGCCGAGCCTGCGGGACGAGACGCTTGACGAGCGCGGCGATGGTCTCAATGGATTCGACGCGATTGTGGATGAAGAAGACCTGGCCGCCGCGCGCCATTTCCAATTCGACGGCCGACTTGATAACCGATTCGCGAGAACTGCACGACCTGCGTTTGAATCGCCAGACGGTCGCGCGGCGGAGTCTCTATCAGAGACATGTCGCGCAAGCCCATCAGGGACATGTTGAGCGTGCGCGGAATCGGGGTGGCCGAAATCGTCAGCACGTCCACCTTCTTCTTCAACTGCTTGAAACGCTCCTTGTGCGCCACGCCGAATCTTTGCTCTTCATCAACGACGACCAGGCCCAGATCGCGAAAGCGCACGTCCTTCGAGAGAATCCTGTGCGTGCCGATGATGATGTCAATCTCGCCCGCCTCGACGCGCTTGACGACATCTTTTTGTTCCTTCGGCGAACGAAAACGCGAGAGCAATTCAATCTTGACGGGGAAGGCGGCGAAGCGCGTGCGGAAAGTCTCGAAGTGCTGGTAGGCGAGGACGGTCGTCGGCGTCAGCACGGCAATCTGCTTGCCTTCCATCACGGCCTTGAACGCGGCGCGCATCGCGACTTCCGTCTTGCCGTAGCCGACATCGCCGCACAACAGCCGATCCATCGGCACGGCCTCTTCCATGTCGTGCTTCACGTCTTCAATCGCCGTCTCCTGATCGGGCGTCAAGACATACTCGAAGCCTTCTTCAAACTCGCTTTGCCAGGGCTATCGCCCGCAAACGCAAACCCGCCGACGAGTTTCCTCTCGGCGTAGAGCCTCAATAGCTCGTCGGCCATGTCGCGCATCGCGCGCTTGGCTTTGGCCTTCGTCTTCTGCCAGCCCAGACCGCCCAGACGATCAAGCGTGGGCTGACCCCCCTCCGCGCTCGAATATCTCTGGACGAGATCGAGCCGCTCGACCGGAACATAGAGCTTCGCGTCGTCTGCATAAAAGAGCAGCATGAACTCGCCGCGACGACCTTCTCCCAGATCAAGCGTCTGCAAGCCCCCGAAACGCGAGATGCCGTGATCCACGTGGACGACGAAGTCATCCGACCTTCAAATCGCGGAAGTCCGAGAGAAACGCAGCCGTCTTGGACTTGCGCCTTTTGACCTTCTTTCCTTTTCCTTTCCTTCCGCGCGAAGCTCCGTGTCGCTCGATTCGTCAAAGAGATCATTTTCGACGTGGACGATGAGCCCGCGCCTGGCAATTCAAATCCACCTGAAAGACGCCCGACGGTCACAAACACGCCGCCCGTTTGCGTGTTCGCGCTTCCCATGACTTCACCGCTTAAGGCCACGCGCGCCTCTACTTTGTAATCAGAGAAAATCTCCGCCACGCGCTCGGCCACTCCCAGGCTGTGCATCACCAGCAGCACGCCCGCACCCCGTTCATCGCGTGCGCGTTTGATATCGTTTGCCAGCTCCGGCAATCGCCCGTGATAACGCCTGACGCTTTGCGCGCGCCACTCCACCTCTTCCGTCGCTTCGATTGCCGGAAACAGAAACAAAGGGCTATGCTCGCCCCGCGCGCGCCCGATCTGGATTTCAGGCTGCTCCGCCTCAAAGGCGAGTCTCTCATCCACGACCGCCGCCGCGCGTCCCAATGTTCGCAACTCAAGCCGCTTCGCGTTTTCACTAACTGTTCGCGCAACTCTTCCGCAGTCAGGTACAGCTCTTCGGGCCTTAAGCCAAGCTCGTCCGCGCTTTCCGTCTCCGCATAGCGCGCGGAGAGAGTTTCATAAACGCTGCCGAGATAGGTTTCGATCCCGCTCGGTTCATCCACCACCAGCACCGCATCTTTCAAATATTCAAACACGCTCGCCCGCCGCTCGCTCACAATCGCGATTAACCATTCCCAGCCAGCAAACGTCTCGCCTTCGTCCGCATAAGCCGTTCGATCACGAAGCGCGCGCTCATATCTCTCATCATCCCAACGCTCGCGCGCAGCCTATGCCCACAAACGAAAATCGTCAGCCGTCGCGGACAACTCCCGCATCGGCGCAATCTCAGTCACCTGAACCTGCGCGGTCGAAAGCTGCGTCTCCGGGTCAAACTCGCGGATGGAATCAACCGTGTCGCCGAAAAATTCCACGCGCACCGGCGATGATTTTCCCGGCGACCACACATCCAGGATTCCGCCGCGCATCGAAAACTCGCCCACCGCGCCGACAGGGTCTTCACGCACATAACCGGAAGCGAGCAATTTCTCAACCAACTCTTCCGGCGGATAATCCTCTTCGAGTCTGAAATGGCTCCGGCACGCGCCACCTCTTCGGGCGGCAACGTCCGGCGGGCAAGCGCACGCGCCGTCAACAACACGAAATCCTGCTCGCTTTGCGCCAGCCGCCACAACGTCAAAGCACGCTGCTCCAGGGTCTCCGCATGCGGCGATGCGCCCGCATACGGGTCTGATTCCGAAGAAGGCAGCGTCAACACCGTCTCATCACATTCGCTCGCCCCGCGCAGCGCGCAATACCAGAAACGCACGTCGCGCTCCCACGCCTCCAGATCACGATTCGCCTGCGTCACGACGGCAAAACATTTTCCGACTTCGCGCTGCAACGCCGCCAACACCAAAGCCCGCGCAGGCTCCGCCGCCAGCCCGCTCAAAGAAATCACACGCGCCCCGCCGCGCAATTCCGCGACAAGCCGCGCATACTCCTCGCTCTCCATCACGCGCCGTAATGCGCCCTGCAAAACGGTTGTTGATTGAATCGTGCTACTCAAGGGTCGCTACGCTCCCGACATAGCGATGGATGATGGACGATGGGAAAGACGCGTCTTTTATCGTCCATCGTCCGCCTTCCTGATCTTTTCGATAATCGAACTGGTCGAAGCTCCGGCGATGAAGGGGAGCGAGATGACACGCCCGCCAGCGGCTTCCGTTTCTTCGCGCCCGTGAATCTCGTCCAGTTTGTAGTCGCCGCCTTTGACGAGGATGTCGGGCAGGATTTCGGCGATCAGAGTGCGCGGGCTGATGTCGTCAAAAATGGTGACGTAATCCACCGCACTCAAGGCTGCGAGCATCTCTGCGCGCTCCTGCTCGTTCATCATGGGACGCCCCGCGCCTTTAATTCACGCACCGAGCGGTCGCTGTTGATGGCGACGACGAGCGCATCGCCAAGCTCGCGCGCGCTTGCAAATAGCGAACGTGGCCGACGTGCAGAATGTCGAAGCAGCCGTTGGTAAAGACCAGAGGCCTGCCCTCAGCACGCAAACGCCCGCGCTCCCCGCGCAGTCCATCAATCGAAACTATTTTTCCGCTCATTTGAAGAATGAAATGCTAACACGACGCCCCTTGCATCAGTAAATGCCGGGCAACAATCGCCAGCGCGTTCGACGCCCGTAATTTTCCCACTCCTCGCCGAACTCGCTCTCCAGCACCCTCTCTTCATGCCTGATTCGTCTGCTGAGAAAAGCGAGCAGCGCCAGCCACGCGATCAACCCGACGAGGCTGCGAAAGACCAGCATCCAACCGAGCGAACGCACGAGCAGCCCTGTGTAGCTCGGATGACGCACATAAGCGTAGATGTTATCCGTGACGAGATGATGCCCTTTCTGAATTGTCAGAAAGACGCTGAAGAGCCGTCCCAGATATATGAAAGCCCAGACGCGAATCATGACTCCCGCAGTGAAAATGAGCAGCCCCGCATAGCGCAACGTATCCGAATCATTAAAGACCAGAACCCCTCTTCGGTCGAAAAGGGTAATGAGCCAGGAGCTGAACAGGAGGAAGCCAATCTCCAACAGCGTCAGCGTCAGCCACTGCCCGCCGACCGGGCGCAAGCCCGCGACTCGCCCTCTCGCTCTCGCTCCAGCAAGTAATAAACGGCATGACGAGCAGCACGACGACGACGCCTGCACGCGCCCCGTGCGACAGAAAACCGCGCACATCTCCCCACGCCAGCAGCATCACGGCCGCTTCAACCGCGCTCAACACCAAATCCCTGATAAAACGTCTCAGACTCATCCCGTGCATCGTAAATCCTAAATCGTGAATAGTGAAAGAGCGGCGTGTCCATTTCCGATTCACGAGTTTTCGATTTACGATACCTTCATGAGCATTCCTTTTATAGAAGAGAACGACCAGACACAGGCGCGTCGCCGAGCATCTGGAAGAGTTGCGACGGCTCGTCGGCAATGTCTATCCGAACAAGTTCGAGCGCAGCCGTGTGAGCGGCGGTGAAGATACCATCACGGCGCTTGTCGAAAACGAAGAGTTCAAGCGCCACGTCCCCGCGGTCAAGGAAGGAGAGCGTCCCGCGCAGGATGCGCTTGAGCGCGCCAACGCAGAACTGAACAAAGTAAAAGTTCGCATCAGCGGACGCATCAGCAGCCCGCCGCGCGTGATGGGCAAGGCCGCGTTCGTGCATCTCTCGGATGGCGTCTCGCGCCTCCAGATTTACGTTCGCAAGGCTGACGTAAAGGCATCCACAACGACGACGGCGCGCCCATCGAAGAAGGCTGGGAGTTTTTCAATCTGCTCGACCACGGCGACTTTATAGGCGTCACGGTATCTCTTCGTCACGAAAACGGGCGAGCTATCGGTTCACGTCGAGACGATTCAATTTCTGGCCAAGGCCATGCTGCCGATGCCTGACAAGATGCATGGGCTCGACTGACCCGGAGATTCGCCAGCGTCAACGCTACGCCGACCTGATTGCCGGAAGCCTGAAAATCGAGAAGAGCGAAGACGGCAGAGACGACGCGTCTTCACGCGAGCTAAGCTCGCGTGAAGTCTTCGAGCGCCGCTCCAAAATCATCCGCGAGATGCGCCGCTTCCTGGACGACCATGGCTACATCGAAGTCGAAACCCCGATGCTGACAGCGAAAGCCACAGGCGCAGCGGCACGTCCCTTCAAGACTCACCACAACGCGCTCGACATAGACCTCTACGCCCGCATCGCGCCCGAACTCTATCTCAAGCGCCTCGTCGTCGGCGGCTTCGAGAAGGTTTACGAACTCAACCGCAACTTCCGCAACGAAGGCATAGACCGAACCCACAATCCTGAGTTCACGATGCTTGAGTTTTACTGCGCTTATATGGACGTGAATGGGATGATGGATTTCTGCGAGGAGATGTTGCGATTTACTGTAGAGAAAGTCATAGACAATATACGCGTTCGATTTGATAACGAAGAGATTGATTTCAGCAAGTTTCGGCGACTGACAATGAAGGAAGCCATTGGCGAATATTGGAAGAACCAAGATATTAGCGAATTAATAAATAAAAAGGTCGGTCAAACTATCAACGAGCAATGGTTAGCCGACACGAAGATTTTATGGCTACTCTATAACGTCATCTCCGGATGGTACAATTATGGGCGTGGAGAGTTCCATCGTGGCGCGAAAACCGATAAGCCGTGGGAAGCTCCTGAAAAGTTTGAGACCGCTGTGAATCATACATGGAAAGAGCATGCGGAAATTGTCGTCAATTCAAACGTATATCCCAATGAAACTCAGGCAGCACATTATCTCACATATATTTTTGAGATAGTGGTAGAGCCGTACTTGACCAATCCGACATTCATATTCGATTTCCCGAAACCAATCTCCCCACTCTCAAAAGCTTCACCCGCTGATTCGTCAGTCGCTGAACGCTTCGAGCTTTTCATCGGGGGCTTGGAATGTGCGAACGGCTTTTCGGAATTGAATGATCCGAAGGAACAGTACGACCGTTTTATGGAACAGGCGCAGCAGAGAGAGCGCGGCGATGAAGAGGCGATGGTGCTGGATGAGGATTACATCAGGGCGCTCTCTTACGGGATGCCGCCCGCTGCCGGAATAGGCATCGGCATTGATCGCCTCGTCATGCTGCTGACAGGCAAGCGTTCCATCCGCGACGTGATTCTCTTCCCGCACATGCGCCCTGAAAGGAAGGCGGAAGAGGCGACGGAAGAAACAGAAGAGACGAAATCGTAGCCCCGGAGGGGCGGAATAACAGTAGCCCAGCACGTCAGTGCTGGGTTCATCGCATCACAAATATTCAAAGCCCCGGAGGGGCGGCATATGATGTCGCCCCTCCGGGGCTTACCTATCTACTCGTTGCTTGTTCCCATGACTCACGTCATGGGCTACTGTTATTCCGCCCCTCCGGGGCTGGTTGACCGTTCGTCTTTTACCGCCTTTACCAAATCTGACAACGCTCCGCTCTGACCATCGCGTCGCCCGGCTTGCAGCCAAAGGCTTGCGCAAACGCTGGCATGTTCGAGACGGGGCCGTTGACGCGGAAGCGTCCCAGGGGGTGCGGGTCAGTGGCGTTCCTCAGACGCGCAGCTTCGGGGCGGATGTTCTGCGCCCAGACCTGCGCCCAGCCCAGAAAGAAACGCTGTTCGGGCGTAAACCCGTTGATGTTCTTCGGGCGCGGCTTGCCTTCCAGAGACTTCCGGTAGGCGGCGTAGGCAACCGTCAGTCCCCCGAGGTCTGCGACCGATTCGCCGACGACGAGATCACCTTTCTGGAACAGTCCCGGCTCGACTTCAAAGCCGCTGAACTGCTTGACGACACAGTTCGTGCGATCCGAGAACTTCTTAAAATCGTCGGGCGTCCACCACATCACCAGATTGCCGTCGGCGTCGAACTTCGCGCCCTGATCGTCAAAGCCGTGCGTCATCTCGTGGCCGATGACCGCGCCGATGCCGCCGTAGTTGAAGGCGTCATCAGCGGTCGCCGAATAGAAGGGCGTCTGAAGAATGCCCGCGGGGAAAACTATCTCGTTCATCGAAGGGTTGTAGTAGGCGTTGACGGTCGGCGGCGACATGCCCCACTCCGTGCGATCAATGGGCTTGCCTATCTTGCCGACGTTGCGTTTGAACTCAAACTCTCCCGAAGAGACGGTGTTGTTGTAGTAAGGGCCGCGCGCGACTTGCAGCGCCTCGTAGCTGCGCCACTTATCCGGGAAGCCTATCTTGCGGACGAAGGCGTTGAGTTTGGCGGTCGCGCGCTGCCTGGTCTCGTCGTTCATCCAGTCGAGCGTCGAAAGGTTCTGGCGCAGGGCTTCGATCAGGTTCTTGACCATCTCCTGCGCGCGCGCCTTGGCCTGCGGCGTGAAAGTCTTTTTAACGTAAATCTGTCCCAGCGCCTCGCCCAAAGAGCGGTCTGTGCTCGCCACGCAGCGTTTCCAGCGCGGCAGGTTCTCCTTCGTGCCTTGCAGATACTTGCCGTTAAAATCGAAACTCTCATCAACGAACTTAGACGAGAGCGTCGGCGAGGCAGCGTTGACCAGATGCCAGCGCAGATATGTTTTCCAGTCTTCGACACTGATCTCGGTCATCAGTTTGTCAGCGGCTTTGAAGAAGTCCGGCTGGCCGACGTTGACCTTGCCGATTTCCGGCAGGCCGACGTTGCGAAAGTAGCGTCCCCAATCGAAGTGCGGCGTCATCTCGATCAGCTCCGCTTTGATCATCGGGTGATAGTTGGCTTCGGGCTTGCGCCGCTGCACGCGTGTCACGGAGTTCTCGGCCAGTTTCGTTTCAATCTTCAACACGGTGAGGGCGGAAGCTGAGGCGCGTTCGGGCGCGTCCCCCATCAATTCGAAAGTGCGCGCGACGTGTTTAGTGTACTCGTCACGCGTCTGCTTCGACTTCGCATCGTCGTTCGTGTAGTAATCGCGGTCTGGCAGCCCCAGCCCACCCTGCACGGCCTGAGCAATCACAGACTTTGAATCCTTGAAGTCCTGCGCTGCGCCGAAGCCGAAGATGGCAGGGATTCTGCGGGCGTGAAAGCGCGCCAGCTCGTCTTGCAGGCCGAGCACGTCTTTGATCTGATTGATGCGCTCCAGCTCATCGCCCAGCGGCTTCAGTCCCTCGCTCTCAATCTTCTGCTCGTCCATGCAGCTGGCGTAAAAGTCTGCGACCTTCTCCTCGTTGCTGCCTATCGGATGGCTCTTCTTTTTCACCAACCCGTCCAGAATCTCGTGCAGGACTTCCAGATTCTGCTCGCCGAGCACTTCAAACCTGCCCCACCTTGAGTAAGCGGCGGGGATAGCGTTCTTCGCAATCCAACCACCATTGGCGAAGCGGTTGAAATCCTGGCAGGCACTCACCGTTTTATCCAGATTATTGAAATCAAAGCCGGAGGTGACGGCTTGTTGAGGAGAGTCAACGAACAGCCCCGGAGGCTCCGGCTCAGCTTCGTTGAAAGCTGCACGGCTCGGCGGGCCGGATGTCATCAGAGACAAGGCGAGTAACGAGAGGGACAACACGACCAAAGACACCCTGCGGCGCAAGAGATTCATGGCAGAATCCTCCTCAATTGAATTTGTCAGGTTTTAATGATGCGGGGTAACGGGAGGAATCTTAGCAGGAAGGAATGCAAAATTAAAAATGTAAAATGCAAAAAGGAGGCGGAGAACCACATCTAATTAAATGTGGCTTCAGTCTCACTTTTGCATTTTACATTTTTAATTTTGCATTATTTTTTCGTCTCTGCTTTCTGGCGAAGCTCGTTGAGGCGCGTCTCAGACCAGTCGGGCGTGCGTCCCAGATTGTGACTGAGGCGAACGTAACTCTCCATCGCCGTCAGCGCAGCCTGCGCGTTGCCTTCTTTCTCGCGCACGCGGCTGAGGTCTAAGAGGAACTGCGGGTTGGCGTCGCCGTAAGCTGCCGCCGCCTGCTCAAAGGCTTCAGCCGCGAGGCTCAAACGTCCGAGCAGTTCATACTTCCGACCAAGATGATAATAAGCAATCGGGTACCGCGCGCCTTCACGCTTCGCCACAATGGCCAGAACCTCTGCGGCTTCGTCGTAACGCTTCAAGTCGCTCAAGACAAAACTCAGTTCCAGATTAGCGGGCGGGAAAAGACCATTGCTGCGCGCTAACACGCGACGGTAAAACGTCACGGCTTCTTCGTTGCGCCCACCCTCGCGCGCCGCACGCGCACGCTCAAGCCATCCATATGTCTCACGATCAACCGTCAGCGAGCGCAAAGACGAGTTGGCACGCTTATCGCTGCCGGAATTTGCGCTTGCCCCTTTGCGAGCGTTCGTGTCGGAGTTCGCTTTCACCGTGACGGGCGCGCCAATTGTGCGTGGAACTGCCGGGTTAACGCTCGCGGCGCTGCCGGAACGGGAGACATTCACATTCGATGCGACGCCCGCTTTTGATTCTTCGCTCGCCTCAGTGCCAAAGAGAATCTCGCGGCGCGCATCCATCAACTCCGGACTCGGCCCGCGACGCGCGACGAAGGTGTCCAGCACTTCAAGACCGCGTTCGGGGCTACCGTCTTCGGCGTAGGCGCGAGCCAGCGCGATGGCAGCGTCCGCGTGGTCTGGCTGCACAACAAGCGCGCGTGTCCATTCACGTATCGCCAGATCAGCCTCGCCGCGCGCACTGTAAACCCGTCCCAGGTTGTAGCTCGCTTCGCCGTAGCGGAAATTCTCCAGCCTGAGCGCTGCGGCAAACTCAACTTGCGCTTCGTCCCAGCGTCCCTGCCTGAGGAACATGACGCCTAGATTATTGAGCGCGCGTGCGTAATTGCCGTGCCGCTGCTTGATGGCCTTGCGATAAGCGTCAATCGCCGTGTCCGTGTCGCCAAGCCGCGCCAGGGCGTTGCCGATATTGTAGAAGCCGATGGGGTCGAGCCGCTCTGCGCGTGACATGACGCGCAACTCGTTGATGGCTTCGCTCTTTTTCCCGAGCGCGACGAGATAATCAACGAGCAGGCGTTGCAGGCGCACGCGCTCGGCATCAGACTTCGCGGCTTCAATCTGGCTACGCAATACAGCAAGACGGTCGCTCCCGTTACCAATTGCCAGCGGAGGGTCGTCAACACCAGCGCTCGCCTCGCTTTTCGCCGCCTCATCACTCGCCGAATCTGCTGTCTCCACCACACGACGTGAGCGCGTCTGCTCAATCGGCGTTGCTCCAACGGCGTTCGCCTCGCTCGCAGACGGTTTGCCCGCCGCCTCGTTCTGCGCCTGCGCCGAAGACAAACAGCAGACGAGCAGAATAGTCAGGCTCAAAGAAACGCGCAGCCCAGCGCCACCCACAGAACGCGCGCGAATCCTGAAGCGATTCAAGACCGCCATCTCAACTTGCATTTCTTCCTCCAAAACATCAGGCGAAGATCAAAGATGAAAGCTTCGCTTTTCATCTTCCCTTTTACCTTTTTACTTTTGCCTTTTCAGTTCCGGCGCTTTGGGTCGCGTTGCGTTGGGCGTGAAGCGGATGATTGTGCCGCCGAATCCGACGACCCAGCCATGATCGCGTCCGACAAAGCACAGGCGTTCGAGCGCGTGTGTTGTGCCGCTCGGCTCAACTTCCCAACGGCGGCCACCGTCTGTGGTGTGAATCAGAGTTCCGCTGGCGCCCGCGGCCCAGCCTTCAAACTCGTCCAGAAATTTCACGTCATAAAGGTCTGCCGAAATGTTTGACGTTTGCTGGCCCCAGGTTCGCCCGCCGTCACGCGTCGCAAAGACGCGCCCTTCTGCGCCGACGGCCCAGCCGCGCCTGCTATCAACGAAGTTTGCAGCGGTGAAGCGCACGCGCAGCGCCGCACCTCCGGCGTTACCACCGGAAGCAGGCGCGAAGCCGACGAGCGTGCCTGTGCGCCACGTCTCGCCGCCGTCCGCTGTCTGTAAGAGGGTTGCGCCCGCGCCGACCAGCCAGCCCTGCTCGCTGTTGAGAAACCAGCCGCCGAGCAGTAGGTTTTGCGTCGGGACGCGTTGCCTCTCCCAGCTTTCGCCTCCGTCGCGCGTCGTGTAAAGCACGCCCTCTTCGCCGAAAGCCCAGCCGCGCCCGTTATCCGTGAAGAGAGCGCGCACAAGGCGCGCGTCTACATCCTTACCGATGACGTTGACCTTCTGCCACGACTCACCGCCGTCCGTTGTTCGCAATAGATAAGTGCGCGGCTCATCCTTTGTCTTGAGGTCGTAGATGCTTCTTTCGCAGACCAACCAACCATTCTGCTCATCCGAAAAGTAAACATCTCGTAAAGCGTCTTCGACGACGCGTGGGCGAGAGCGCCAGACATTTCCCCCGTCATCGGTTGTCAGGAGCACGCCGCGCCCGCCAACAGCCCAGCCGCGATTCTCGTCAAGAAAATAAACGGCGTGCAGCCACGCCAGCGACCCCGAACGCTGCTTCGTCCATGCGCCCGCAGCGAAAGCAGAAGGCAGTAGGCAGTAGGCAGTAGGCAGTAAAAGCAAAAAGCAGAAAACAGCGGGCAGCAAGCGGCGTATGAATGAGGCTTTCTGCCTACTGCCTACTGCCTTCTGCTTTCCGCCTTCTGCTTTCATTTTCTTACGAGTGTCCACCGTGCGCGGCGCGCTCCGTCGCTTCGGAGGCTACGGCGGCGCGGCGTGTGGCTGAGAGATGCCGGAGCATGACGAGGACGGGCGTCATGTCGCGTCCCAGGGTGAACGCCTGCTGCGCTGCGGTGGTGATGGATTGAACGGGTTCGGGCGCGATGGCGGTTTCTTCGGCGCACTCGGCGCAGACGTTGTTGCCGTAGAGTTTTTTCAGAAGATGATGAGCATCGTCTTTGCCCAGCACGGAGAGAACATCGCCGGGCGGCAATTTCAAGCCCTCGGCCAAGCGAAGCGCGCTCTCAAGGTTGACGGTCGTAATGACGGAGGATTGCAGCTTGGAGAGCAAGCCCTGATCGAAACCCGTCTGCCGACAGAAATCAATCTGTTTGAGGCCGAGTTGCTGTAGTCTCTCGGTGATGAATCTAGCCAGCGGCGTTGATGGATACATAGGGGTTTTCCCCATCACGGTTTACCTTTCGGGAGAGGCAGACGATAGACCATAGACGATGGACGATAAGAGCAAGAACGTTATTCCTGGCAATCGTCTATGGTCTATCAAGCAATCGTCCGCTTTACTTAGAATCCTCCGGTGAAGACACGCCAGATGCTGAGCGCCGGGAGCATGTCCATAACTTGCTTAAAGGTCTTCAAACGATTGCCGGGCACGACGACCTGATCGCCGGGCACGAGAAAGGCCATCTCCTTGGCTCGCCCTCTTTCAATCTCCTTGACGTTGACGAAAATCGGGTGATAGTTGCCATCGGGCTTCTGGCGCAGGATGACGACTTTAGATTTGTTGCCCGTGTCGAGCACGCCGCCCGCCATCGCCAGCGCCTCCGTGATGCTGTAGCGGCGCGTCATCGTCCTCACGCCGGGCTGTGCCACGTCTCCAACCACAGAGAAGATGGCCGAGACTGCCTTGTCGAGCGAAACCGTCACCTTCGGGTCAATGATGTACTCGTCGAGCCGCTTGGTAATCTCTTCCTGAAGCTGCTGCGTGGTCTTGCCCGCAACGTGGATGCCTTCGGGTATCAGGTAGTAAGAGATGCGACCGTCAGGCGGCACGACGATGCCCGATTTTGAATAACGTTCCTGGTTGAAGACCGAGATGGAGATGACATCTTCCGGGCCGAGACGAAAGGTCGTCAGGAAGTTGTTGTAGTACGGCAGCACGGCTGCTTCGGCTTCGGAGTTTGATTCACGGCGTCCGGCCTGCACTTCCGGGGGGATATCTCCGGGAAGCTGGTTCGTGTCGTCCGGCTCAAGGCGTTCGCCCGCCTGGGAAGATGATGTCACGGGCGCGCTTTGTTGTTGCGGCTTCTCCTTTTTCGTCTTCGCATCCTGCCCGAAGATTTTACCGAGAAGGCCACCACGCTTTTCTTTCTCCACCTGCTGCGGCGCATTTTGCGCGAAGAGCGGAGCAGCGGTGGACGCAACCATCATCAGCGCGAGCATGAGCGCCGTTGTTTTGAGCGTTGATTTCATCTTCATGTTCTTCAAACCTCCAAAATCTATTGCGTGCTTCGTCTTCAGCGAGCGCCGCGACTAAAGAGAATCGTCTTGACGGTCTCAAAGAGAATCGCCGCGTCGAGCGCGAGGCTCTGATTCTTGATGTAGTAAAGGTCGTATTGCAGCTTTTGCCGCGCGTCCTCAATCGAAGAGCCATACGGGTACTTGATCTGCGCCCAACCGGTTAGACCCGGCGCGATCAGGTGTCGCTGCTCGTAATAGGGAATCTCGCGCGCGAGTTGCGAGACGAAGTGCGGGCGCTCGGGACGCGGGCCCACGAAATTCATATCCCCTTTGAGGATGTTCCAGAACTGCGGTATCTCGTCCACGCGAATCTTACGGATAATGCGTCCGACGCGCGTCACGCGGTCATCAGCCGTTCGCGCCCACACGGGGCCGTCCTTCTCAGCATCCGTTCGCATCGAACGAAACTTCATCACCATGAAGGTGCGTCCGTTGCGCCCCACGCGCTCCTGCCTGTACAGCACAGGCCCACGCGATTCGAGCTTGATGAGAATCATCGTGACGATGGCGATGGGCAGCGACAGGATAGCGCCGATGAAGGCCACGCCGCGATGCAGAAAGATGCGCGTCACCGCATTGAAACGCACCTGACGCTTGCGCCCCGAAAAGATGAGCCAACTGGGACGCACCATGTCCAGATGCACTCTGCCAGTCACTCTCTCATAAAATGACGCGCCCTCTTCGATGGTGACGTTGCCCGATAGACTGAGATGAAGGAGCTGGTCTGTGGGAAACTGCCCGCGCCGCTCGCCCATTGCGACGACGATGCGGTCAATATTCTCGCGCCGGACGATTTTATCCAACTCCGAACTCATCCCGATGACGCGCGGGTTAATCAAACTCTTGCCCAGCAGTTCAGGATCGTTGTCGGCAAAGCCGACGATGCGAAAGCCCGCGTCGGGTCTGTCCAGAGTTTCGCGCGCCAGTTCCACCGCCAGCGGGCCTGAGCCGACGATGAGAATGCGCTCGCCGATTTGCGGGTGTCCCAGAAACCAGTGAATCATGAGCCGCCAGGACATCATCACAAAGAGCGCGAGCGGCAACGCGATCAAAGAGACGCCGCGCCCGATCATCAGGTGCGGAAAGATGTAGAAACTAATCGCCAGCGCGATCCACGCCAGCCCCATCGCCTGCACCAGTCTGAGGACAAGCTCGCGCCGGTCATGCATGATGATGAAGTCGTAGAGGTCGTAAAGATAAAAGGCGCTCAGGCAGAAGGTGGCCGCCAGCGCTGCCTTGTAAAACCCGTGACGCTCAAGCAATTCATACTCGGCGTCAACCGCCCCAAGACGCAGATACACAGCCACAATCAGCCCGCCGAAAAGCAAACCAGCTTCGGCCAGGAGCAGCAGGACAGTGCGTGCGTTGAGACGGCGCGTCTTCAAGTGGCGGCGACGACCTCCCCTTCTTCTTTCATCGCGGCTTGAGCTTTGGGCGGCGTGTCCGCCTTGTCCTCGCGCCGGGAGTAACGCCGCTGGTAGTAATAACTGCTTTCATCCAACTGCTCGTCCGTGCGGTTGAGGACGACGCCCAGCATCCGCTCGCGCGGGAGTTGTTCGATGATGCGCTCAAGCGCCGCGTAGCGAGTCTTGCCGGAGCGCACCACGAGGAGCGCCCCGTCGGCTTTGTTAATCAGGACGTTTGCGTCCGTGAAGATGCCGAGAGGCGGCGCGTCAATCACGATGTAGTCGAACATGCGACGAAGCTCCGCGAGGATGCGCCCGAACTTTGGCCCGGAGAGAAGCTCCGCCACGTCGTCGCGCGCCGCGCCTCCGGGCAGCAGGTGGAGTCCGGCAGGCTCAAGCCTGATGATGGCTTCCTGCAAAGTCGCTTCGCCCGACAACACTTCGGAGAGTCCAATGGGTGCGTCAATGCCCAGATAGTCAGACGCGCAGGGATGGCGCAAATCGCTGTCAATGATGATGGCGCGCACGCCGTCGGTCTGCGCGAGCAGCCAGGAGAGATTAAGCGCCGTCAGGGTTTTGCCTTCGGCTACGCCCGCGCTGGTGACGACGAAAGCCTGCATCTTTTTACGTTCGCCCGCTTGCAGAATACGTGTGCGAAGCGAGCGGAACTGCTCGCAATAGGCAGAGCGTGGTTGTGTGACGGCGATCAGATGAGGTTCGACGCGCGCTGCGGTGATGTCCAGTGAGACAAAATCCGCAGCGTGCGTCGCCCCGGCAGCGTCCAAAGTTGCCCCAGCAGCACGCGAAGCTGTAACGCCGGAGAGTGCCGACCCGGCGCGTTCCTCGGTGTGCGCAGTGGACGCTGAATCGTGCGTCGCTGCTCTGGTGAAGAGCGGCGAGCTATCCCAGGGATGCTCGTCACCGTTCTTCGCCGGAGATGGAACAGCCGTCAGATCATGCCCGGCGCTGGTCCCGTTGCGGCGCTTCTGATTCTCTGATTTCTTCTTATTATCGCCGCTCGTCTTGGCGGCTCCCGAACGCTTGAGTGCGTCGTAAACTCTACCCATTATCTTTCTCCCATCAGGCCGGAACGGCGAAATGCCGCGCCAACCTCGTCAACTTCGGGTGTGGCAGTCCCCTTGTTCGATTCCTCACGCATCGCCAGCGGTGATGCGCCTTCCGCTTGTGAATGAGCGCCTGTTCCTGTCCCGGCAGCCCATAGTTCGGCGCGCCCGGCGGCTGTGAAAATTCGCGCCGGAGCTTCGCGCTCCTCGCCCGCCTGGCTGCCGCGCTCGCCTTTGGGCAGCATGTCGAAGGTGTCCGCGACCTCTTCGATAATCGAGCGCCCGATGGTCTCTTCGCCCGCGCTGAAACCCGTCAGCAGAGAGTTGTCGCAGAGATTATTGATCTGGCGCGGGATGCCTTCGGAGCAACGGAAGATGTAATCAACGGCACCGGGCGAGAAGATGTCCGTGCGCTCCGCTCCGGCGACGAGCAGGCGTGAAGCGATGTAACGCTCGGTCTCTTCGATGTTCGGCAAAGGTTTAATCTCGCAGCGCAGGGCGACGCGCTGTTTGAGCTGGCGCAGGTCAGGGTCGTTCAGCACGGCGCGGAGTTCCGGCTGACCCGTCAGGATAATCTGCAACTGCTTGGCCGTGTCGGATTCAAAGTTTGAGAGCAGCCGTATCTCTTCGAGCACGTAGGGTGAAAGCCCTTGTGCTTCGTCAATGATAAGCACGGTGCGTAAGCCTCTTGAATGGCGCGACTCCAAAGTCTTGCCGAGCGCGATGAGCAGCTCGGATTTCGTCTCCCACTCCTTCACGTCAAAGAGTGTGGTGATGTGCTGATAAAACTCCGGCACAGTAAGGCGCGGGTTGAAGACGTAGGCGACCAGCACCGTGCGGTCAAGCCGCTGCATCATCCAGCGCAGGATGGTCGTCTTGCCCGTGCCCACTTCGCCCGTGACGACGACAAGGCCCTTGCCGCTCTCGATGCCGTAATGCAAATTCGCCATCACCTCCGTGTGCGACGGGGTGAAGTAGATGAAGCGCGGATCAGGCGTCAGCGCAAAGGGCAACTCTTTCAGGCCGTAGAATTCTCTGTACACTCTCAAGCTCCAAAGAAGTAATCAGTAATCAGTGGTCAGTAGTCAGTCAAAGCATTTAGCTGATAACTGATTACTGACTACTGACTACTTTTAGACAAATCGGTCGAAGAAGTGCGACTGATTCAAGACGTAAGCGAGCGCCGGGATGGTGGCAATTGTCGCGACGATTCCGGCGGCGAGGAACGCCAGCCGACGACGCGGAATCCGGCGCGCCTCCTGCGGCGTCAAGAGTTCCGGCACGGAAACCAGCACGGGCAGACCCGTATAATGCTCCGCATCGCTCGTTGTCTGAATCGTCAGCAGGCGCGGCACTTCAAACGCGGCGGCAAGAGCTAACCCAGCGCCGAGGCCCAGCATCAATCCCATGAGAATCAGCATCAGGCGCTTGGGCGCAACCGGGTAATCGGGCAAGTTAGCCGAGTCAACTACGGCGATTGACTGCCCCTGCTGGCTGGAGGTGATCTCCGAGATCGTGTTGACTTTCTGCTGTTCCTCACTCTGCTTGTTATAAGCTTCCTGCTTGCCCTGATACTCGCGGTCGAGGATTTCGAGTCCGACCTGCACGCCGGGGATGGCGTTGATCCGCTGCTGGATTGAAGCGATCCCGGCGTTCGTGTCGTTCAGCATCTTTTGCTGACGCGCGACCTCGCCCTGGGCGTATTCCAGGTTGTACTTCACTTCGTTGAGGCGCGGGTCTATCTGAGCCTCATAGCGTTTTCTCTTCTCTTCCGCTCTGGCTTTGCCGTCGGTGATGGCCTGCTCCATCTTGCTTTGAACGGAAGCGATCTCTTCTTTCTTCTTAACCACGTCCGGGTGTGCCAGTTTGTACATTGTCAACAGGGTTCGCAACTCGGCGGTGAGGGCATCTTCGCGCTGAGTAAGCTGAACGTACTCGGGCGCTTTCTTCGGGTCGTTGCCCTCGTCAATGATGTTGTCAATCTCCTGCTGACGCTGTTTTTGCAGATCGCCGAGCCGCTGGCTGAGCGTGTTCTGCTGGTCACGAAGTCGCCCGATGTCCGTGATGAGAGCTTTCTGGTTCTCGTACAATCCGGTTAACTGGATGCCGAGCGACTCTCCTCCCATTGGCAGGTTCGAGAGGTTCTCCTTCATGAAATCGAGCCGCTTCTGCGCTATCGCGTCCAACTCCTCTTTAAGCTGCGCTCTCTTGCGCTCGAAGAACTCCTTCGTTTGCGTGTTGATGTTGGCGCTGTTTTCCGTTTGCGCGTTGACGTATTTGCTCGCCAGTTCGGCAGTGACTGCCTGCGTCGTGCGCGGGTCGCGTCCCCTGTAGGAGATGATGAAGCCGTTGGTGATCTCGTTGCGGCTGGTGTTGAGTTCGACTTTAATGTCCTTGCGCATGTAAACGACGATGTCCTCCATAGACTCGCCGCCTTTGCGCTCAAGCTCGTAGAGTTTGTATTTTTCGATCAGCGGCAGGAGCGAAGAGCGGCTCGTGACTACCTGGCTGATGGCCGTGAGTTGGCGCGTCAGCATGTCTTCGGACATGTTCGGCACGACTGCCTCAGGGATAGTTGACGGCTTAACGACAATCAGCGTGGTTGATTGATAGACGTTAGGCAGGCGCAGGACGACCCAGGTGACAGCGGACGCAATCGCGATCATGGGAAGGATGATCAGCCACTTGCGCTTCCAGATGATGCGGGCGTATTCGCCCGGAGTTCTCTGGCGAAACTGGATACTCATGTTCAGCACTCCTCGTTCTTCGGAAAAACCCTTTGACGCTTCGCGTCTCCCAAATCTCGCCGGGCAATGGCGATGCTTGTGGGCACGCAAGCGTCAGGGTAAAAATCTTTAAATCTAAAGCGTCGCCAATGTGCGGCGCGCTTCTTCGGCGTTGGCGAAATTCTGTTGCTTCTCGCCCAGACGCAGAGCCTCTTCGAGTTCGCGCCGCGCGGCGGCTTTGTCGCCTTTGCCCGCGAGCGCCATCCCTAAGTGGAAACGATAACTGGCGCTGTCACCGGCTTTCGCGACGACCTTTTGCAACTGTTCGACCGCCGGGCCGTGCAAACCCTTCTTGTAATAGACCCAGCCCAGGGTGTCCGCGAATCCGGGCACGTCCGGGTGTCGCTGAACCACGCCCTGCGCCAAAGCGACGGCCTCGTCCAGATTCCCCTTGCCATGAACGGCGTAAGCCCAGGCCAGATTATTGGCGGCGATCGTCGTGTTCGGGTCGAGTTGGATTGCTTTCCGGTAATTCTCAATCGCGGCATCCGTGTTCTGCCGACTGTCTTCGAGCATCCCGATCAAGGTGTAAGTAACGGGATCGTCGGGACGGCGCTCGATTATCCGGCGATATTCGGTGATGGCGCGTTCCTGCTGTTTCGTATTGACGAAGACATTGGCGAGGCCGAAGTATGCGGCCAGATAATTGGGGTCAAGTTCGATCGCGCGCTTGAACTCTCGCTCCGCGCCTTCGGCAGCGACCCGCACGTCCGGCTCAAAACCGTAAACCAGCGCCTTCAGGTAATGCAGTTGCGGACTATCGGGTCGCGCGCCGAGTGCCTGATCAATGCGCGCATGGGCCAAGTCCAATCTGTTCTGTCTGGAATAGACGTTATTGACGAGACCATTTAGCGCATCGAAATCCGCGCTGTCAATAGCCAGAGCGCGTTCGTAAAGCGCCGTCGCTTCATCGAGTTTGTTCTCGGCCAGCGCGGAGAGCGCGAGATTGTTGTAAGAAGAAGGAGAGTTGGGCGCAAGGTCGCGCGCCGCCGTCAGGTCTTCGCGCGCCTGTTTGAGTTTGCCCAACTGCAACTGTGCGATACCGCGCGCCATGAGAGTTTTAGCTCGGAGCTCTGTGAACATCTGCGGCGAGTTTTCCGCGCTCGGCGCTTCCCTACTGAGACGATCCATCAACTCGTTTGCCTGCGTCACGGCACCCGCAGAGTCTTTCGACGCCAGACTGATCTGCACCTGCATCAGCTTGGCCGCGAGATAGTCAGGGTAATACCGGGCAAGGTCTCCGGCGAAGATGCGCGCCTGCTCAACTTTTCCGGCGCGCAAATTCGCGTCAGCCATGAAGTAGAGACCGGCGCGTGAGTTGGGTTCCTGTTTCAAAACTTCCTTGAGGTCTTCGATGGCCCCTTTGGAATCGCCGCCCTGAAGGCGGATGCGCGAGCGTAAAAGCAGCGCCTGCATATCGCGCGCATTTGTCTTTAAGACAGTTTCGACCTGATCGCTTGCCCCCTTCATGTCGCCGCGCTGAAGCATAATCTCGCTTAAACGATAACGACCCCGCGTGTAGTCGCTTGTCTTGGCGACAATGTCCTGATAGATAGCGACCGCCTCGTCGTAGCGCCCGACGGACGAATAGAAGTCCGCAAGGATGGAGCGACCATCGGGCATATCCTTGTCGAGTTCAGCGAGCGCCTTGTAAGACTCTTCGGCTTTATCGAGTCGCTTGTTAACGAGATAGAAGCTGGCGAGGACAAAACGCGCATCACGATTTGCAGGCTCGACCTCGACGGCGCGACGAAACTCAGTTTCGGCCTGTTCACCGCGTCCCACCTGCACGAGAAACTTGCCGTAATCGCTGTGAGCCAGCGCGGAATTTTCGTTGATGGAAATGGCCTGACGGAAGATCTCTTCAGCCTTCGCCTTGTCGTCTATGCGGACGTAATACTTGGCGAGCGCGAGGGTTGACTCAATGCGTTTGGGATCAATCTCAATGGCGCGCTTGAGTTCGGCCAGAGCTTCCGTGCGCTTGTCCTGCGCGAAGAGAACGTCTGCCATCAGGATGTGGCCGCCAATGTGATTCGCATCCTTCTGAAGAACGTCTTTGGCGAGCCGCTCGGCTTCGGCAACCAGTTCGGGACTCTTTCTGATAGCGTTAGCGCCGACGTAATAAGTGCCGAGCTTGATCCGCGCGTCCAGATTTTTGCCGTCAAGCTCAACCGCCTGCTTGAGCTCCTCAATCATTTCAGCCCAGCGTTGCAGACCTTCAAAAGCCTGGGCGAGTCCCCAGTGGGCTGCGGCGTAATGGGAGTCGAGCTGGATGGCGTTGCGAAATTCGATGGAAGCCTCCTGATACTTCTTATCTTTGAGGAAGGCTTCGCCGCGCTGGAGGTGCTCGGCTTTGGACGTTTCGGCATTCTTACAGCCGGAGAGTCCGAGCGTCAAACTGAGAATCGTGACAAGAAAGGCTACGAGGTAGCGTTGGCGGGCGCACTCTTTTCGGTTCATCTTTCCCTGAAACTCCCTGCGCGATCCTTTATCTTCGGCGAAAACCGGGGCAAACCTGTTTTCCGAAAAGCTCTGCAAGCCGCGCTTTTTGAAGGCTCCCTTGCGGTCAACCGGACAGTCGCGGCGGGCAATGCCGCGCACATCCGGTTAACCGTTGGAGCGAATTGGCTACATGTCAAAAAACCTGACTCTATCACTACATTACGAGGAGAAACATCATTAGAAAACGGCCAATCATCCCTCGCTTCCTGAAATATGTATGAATTCTACATAATTAACACAGACCTTCCTATCTGTCGTAGGACAGGCATTCCTGCCTGTCATTGAGCGCGTGAGCGCGAATACTCTTTTAGCAAACATCAGGAGCTTCGACAGGCAGGAATGCCTGTCCTACATCAATCAGGGACGAACGCCGGAAGCGCAGGGGCAATCTGCGCGGCGAGGTCTGTGGCGGCTTTGAGCGTCGCCTCCTCGGATTGGCCGACGGGCATCATCACGCGCACCATCGAGCCATCGGAGCGGCGGCGACGAACGCTGTCAATCACGGTGTAAATCTTCCCCCAGTACTCGCTCGCAATCTTGCGCCCGCGCCCCTGATACCAGTAGATGAGCAACTGCCGGTTGTCGCCGTTCTGGACGATGTAGCGATTGGCTTCAAAGGCTGGCTCGCCATTAGCGGGCGTAATCGTGACGGGCGCCGCTTCGTCCATCTCCCAGCCCGAACCGGGCAGGCAGTTGAGCGGGCTGTGATAGGTTGCGCCCTTGCGCTGCGAGGCGTAGTAGCCGACGTAAAAAGAAGCGGTGCGGCCGTCCGGCAGCGCGTAGTTGCGCGAGAGATAATCGTCTGCGCGCAGGACGCTTTCGGTTTGCTGGTCGAATCGCTGATCTGCTCCGACCTGACGCCATGAGCCGACCTGTGACGGCATCTCGCTCAAAAGGCGTCTGGAGACTTTGGCTTCGCCGACCCACTGCCAGATGTTGATAATGACTCCGCCCAGCAGAAGCACGGCGAGCAACAAGCCAAAGCGCGAGGACTCTTTCAATTTCAAACTCATTTTGGCTTACTCCACTCCTTTCGCCGCAATCACATTGATCGGCGCGCTGCCCGCGGCGGTCGTCGGCTCAGGCTTCGCAAGCTGAACTTCCTGCGCCGTAGCTTTACTCTTCCCGTCGCCACCATCTCCCTTGCCACGCCTGCCGATGCGGTCGAGCAACCAGCCGACAGCAAAGAGAAGCAGAAAGGCGACGATGTAAACAACCCAGCCGGAGAAGGAATGAAAGAACCCGTCGGCCACTTGCGTGCCGTAGTAATGCGCGAGCACGCCTGTGCCGCTGACGCGCAAAGCATTTGTCAGGATGGCTATCGGGACGGCCGAAACCACCAGAATAACAGACCGCCAGAACCCGTAGCTCTTAACCCTCTGTAGAAGACCGCCGCCATCACCGTCATTGTCTCGCGGACGCGTGAAATAAGCGAAGACGACGGCCAGCGTCACGAGCGTCATCAGCGAACGAATGCCGCTGCAAGCCTCTACGACTTCCAGCTTCTTCGTCTCGCGCGCACCCTTCGGCATCAACTCGATGACGTTGCCCTGCCTCAGGACCGGAATATCAAAGAGCCGCATCGTCCAGACGGCGCAGCGCGAGGCGAAGAGTTGCAACGGGAAAGCGATCTTGTTGAAGATGATGGCCGGAATCGGAATCGCCAGGATGAGCAAACCGAGCGGCACAAGCAGGAGCCGCAACATTCGCCAGCCCCAGAAATAAATCACGATGCCTGCCAGCATCAGCACCAGCGACATGCGCTGAACGTAAAGTTCCGCGCCCGCCGTTCCGACCCACAGGCAGAGCATGGCGAAAACCACAATCAACCCGCCCCAGAAAAGCGACGGGCGCGCCGGTTCACGCCCGAGGCGCTCGCGCTCGGCCCACAGGATGTAGCCGATGATGAGCGGAATCAGCAGCCCGTGTGAATAGTTTTCGTCCGTCCACCAATCGTTGCCGAGCGATCTCAGCACGCTGAAGTAGACGAAAGCGAGCGCGGCAGCGATTAACGCAAAGGTTTCCAGAGAGTTCGGGGGATAGGGACACTCATGCTTAAGCTTTCCGTAGGAAGTGCTTTTTGAACGAAGAGGGCAATTCTTCAGAACAAAAGCCAGTCGTGGCAGCGTTGGCGCGTGAATGGCAATTAGCCGACCACGCGCACAACTTAGAGCTTACCTCAAAAAGCGCCCCATAAACAATCAATTTGTTTCGCCGGGACGTAAGAATTTTAAATGCTCAATCGGCCTGTTGTTCCCTCAAGCCCCATTTTTATCGCTCTTTATAGATGACGAAAGCCGGGGTCTGAGGATTCGAGTCGGAGCGCTCGGCTTTGAGATTTAAGCCTCGTTCAGAAAGCTCGCGTCCAAGCAGCCAGCGGGTCTGGAATGTCTCGTTACCGAAAAGCCGTGTGTGCGTCTGCCTGCCAGTCAAGTGATAGATTGCGCCGACAGCCAAGACGCGCCCGGCGTGTATTAACGAGAGCAGACGACGCCCCGTCAGGCCCCGCCACAAATCGCGCAGGTAGTAGCGCGCATGGTGAATCCTCAAGAGGAAAACTCCGCCGGGACGAAGCACACGCGCGACCTCCTCTATAGCTCGCGCATTATTCATGTAGGGCAAGCGCCAGCCCGCAATTGACGACGTCGAAGCTTGAGGATGGAAACGGCAACTCTTCGGCCGTGCCGTAAATGAATTGGACGCGTGCGGCGGGGACATGCTCGGCATAGAATTCGCGCCCCATCCGGCAGGCTTGCGCGGTCGGGTCGAGTCCCACCCCGAACGCGCCCTTGAGAGCGACGAAAGGGTAAAGCATCTGCCCAACTCCGCAGCCGATATCAAGCACGCGCTCGACTTTGTGATTGGCGACCGCTTCAAGATAGGGCTGAAAGCGCTCGTCGGCTCTTTCATCGCGTCCAGCAAACTCTGCCGGGCGCTGTGCAGGTAAGCGTCAAATTCTTCGGCCTCTTTTTGTGGAACTGCTCTCACGCACACAATCTCCGGCAATTACTTTTCATCAATCCTGCGAACGTAAACTTTCTGCAACAGGCGAGGAGCGATTCGCAGCAGGCAGAGCGCAGCCTCATCTTCAGGCTTCGGCGCTCGCGTTCGCTCTCAGGAGTGCTTCTCTGGCTGCCGTGAATTCACCCTTCGACAGATGCAGCTTGCCCGTTTCAAGCTCCAGATTAATCCCGATAGCTGCCATCGCCTTTAAGACTTCTTCACGCTCAACAGGGGTCAGGTCGTAACTGCTCTCAATTTTTCCCAGCACGCGCAACTCTCTCTTGATTTGATTAAGCGCATCGCCCGACAAACTGTTTTCATGATACCTGTATCGCAATAAAACCCTGCGCTGATAACCGGCGCGCCCGCCGTGTCTGACTAACCGCACCCAGAACTCAAAGTCCTGAGAATTGCGAAGCCGCTCATCGAACATGCCGACTTCTAAGATGAGGTGTCGGCGCGCCACTACGCCCGAAGTAATGACGTTACACTGGCCGCTGATTAAACTCTCGAATGTGACCTCGCCGTTTGAAGGCGCGATCTGCATAAAGGTGCGGCCCGAAAGGGGCGATTGCCCGAAGAGCAGAGCGTCCGCGTAAACCAAATCGTAATCGCCCTCCCCGGATAAATTCGAGCTGTTCGCTCAGATAATCCGGCAGCCATAAATCGTCCGCGTCCAGAAAGGCGACGAAGTCGCCGCGCGCGCGTCTTCAGTCCCGCGTTGCGCGCCGCGCCGGCCCCGCGATTCTCCTGTCTGAGGTAGACGATGCGCCCCAGATAAGCATCAAGCGCCCGCTCCAACTCTTTCGTATCGGGCGAGCCATCGTTGACGACGATCACTTCGTAGTCAGCGAAAGTTTGAGCAAAGATGGAATCAAGCGTTTCCGAGATGTAAGGCGCGACGTTGTAGGCAGGAATAACGACGCTGACAACCGGCGTCGCGGTTGTCGGCGCGGAGGTTTCAGCGATTGCTTCCGGCTGAAGCATAAATAAGAGTCACTAACAAAACCGAACAAGGAATTAGACAGGCTTAACAAGATTGACAAGCCAAAGAGAAGACTTAATAGCAACGATTTCATGATTCTTAATCCTGATAATCTTGTCGATCCTGTCTGTAAAGTCTTACGAGGCGAGAGTATATTCGCCGCCAGATTTTTTCCAGTAGGTGTGAAAGGTGCGCGCGGCTTCGATAATGTGCTCATAATCGCGCCAGCCTGTCGAATGAATCCACGTAGCCAGCCGCAGATTTCTTTTGCTCAGAATCTCTTCGGGGAAATCCGCCGCACGCAATAGCTCCGACGCTTGCCGCAGTAATCGCTGCTTTTGCGTGGCGCGCTCCGCCCGTTGATATTCTTCCGCCCACTGGTAAGCCAATCCTTGAGGAACCGGAAGCGGGCATGGCTCATGATTCGGATATGCCTGCCAGGGGACACTCGTCACCGACGGATGAAAATGCTTCAACCATTTAACATAAAACTTGTGCCTGAGAGATAAGTCAATGGGCAGGGCGACGATTGAAGCCAGGAACGCGCTATCGAAGAACGGCAACTGAAATTCCAATCTATGCAGATCAATATCCTCGAAGTGGCGCGCGAGTTTGCGTCGCTGGTCGTTGAGCATCAGGAAAAGATAGAAGCTGCGCGCCGGGTCTTCGGCGTGTAGATTATTCAACTCCTCACGAATCCCTTTGTTGATAAGTCCTGCAAGCTCTGAGGAGACTTTTGGCCGGAAGATTTTTGGAGAAACGTACACATACTCTCGTTCGATGTAGGTTTCGATAGCTTCGTCAATCCGCCCGGCACGCATCAACTCAACTATCTTCTCGTTCATATGCACATGGCCGAGCGCGACGCTTCCACCCTCGCCGCTCCAGACAATCGCGGGGCGCTCCGCCGGATGCGCCTCACGATGCTTTGAAGCATTCCAGACCTGCGCCATCAGCGATGAATAATCAGGCACATGGTCGCCCTGCTCTTTCGGTACTTCTTCGTGAATGGCATCAACTTGCTGCGCGAACTCAAGCCCGAAGATTTGATCCTGTGTGTGCGGGCGCGCAAAGTTGAACGTATGCACGCGCGTCTGCTCTGAGTGCAGGGCGGCGACCACGCACCTTGAATCAAGACCGCCGCTCAGGTAAGCGATTGTGGTTGTGTCTCTCCTGTTCCTCCTGACAACAGCGCTTTCAAAGCGATGATAAAGTTCCGCCAGCAACTTCTCTTCCGTCTCGACTGAAGGCGTGATGTCGTCCCAGCGCCAGTAGTGCTGGCGTGAAATCTTCTGCTCTGTAATCAAGACTATTTCGGCTGCCTTGAGTGTGAAGATATTTGCATATGGCGTCCGACTCCCAAGCGGTACCCCGAGGCCGACTATCTCCGTCACCGCCCGGACATCCATCTTCTTCGGTATCTCGGCAAACCCTTCGAGGATGCGAAGCGCGCTGGCGAAGACGACGAAGCGGTCATCCACCCAGTAGTACATGGGTCTAAGGCCCAGCTTATCGGTAAACAGACTGACCGCGCCGCTCGCGGGTTGATAATGCGCCGCACAGAAAACTCCCTGCGCCGTTTTCAACACATCCCAATTCCCGCGTTTAAATCCATCGTGTATCAAAGCCACGTCGAGTTCCCGGCTTTGCCACGCGCTTTCGCCGTCGAGATCGAGCAGCGGTTCGCCTGCCAGCACCGTCAGCACGCCCGTTTCGTCCATTTTGAAGCCCGGCTCGCCATAAGCCCCGACATCCACCTTCAAGATGCAGCTTCGCTCATCCCTGAACACACTGACCTCATCCGCCGGATGGCGCGAGATCAATTGCTTCAAAGAGTCGCAGGCAGAAACAGGCACTGGCTGATTTCGATTACGACTGATGATTCCTGCTATTAACGTCATTCGCTGTAGGACAGGCATTCCTGCCTGTCGTAGCGTGCGTGCAGCACGCTAATATTGATTCGCTAATAGTTGTTCGCGCTCACGCGCTCAATGACAGACAGGAATGTCTGTCCCACTTATGACAGGCAGGAATGCCTGTCCTACTTAGTTGACCGAACCCGACCAGATTGATGATACTTCGATTGCTGAAATCCTGTCTCTTCCGCAGAAGAAATTAATGAAAGGTCACCTCAATTTACAATTCAAGCGGGTCTCGGATTGGCCGCCGCTCGCGTGGCTAGCGCGTTGCGAGAGAAGCAGTCCGCTGATTACTGTTTTTCACGGAAGACAGGTAGAAGCCAATGAAGAGTGGTTTTGCGAAGCCGTCTGGGCAGGCGATTATTCATCGGGCGATTTCGACCAGACAGATATCGTCGCGGGCAGCGGCGGGCGACTCAGAGCCGGACAGATGACTTTCGTTTCAGCAGGCTCAACCGTTGATCGCTTAAACTCGCTCGAAGCCGAAGATCTTGTCTGGGTCTCCAATTCTCTCTCCTGTTTGCTAGCCACGCTTAAGGCCCGCGTTGACCCGACCTATTCAAGATACTACAGGGATTTGAAAAGCGTCATCGAGGGATTAGATAAATACCGGCGGTATCTTAAGACCTCCGTCGGTCCCGTTCAACTGACATATTTCAACAATCTCAGATGGGACGGTCATGCTCTCAATCTCCAGGCGAAGCCCGGAACGGGTCGTGACTTCTCCACCTTCTCTCGCTACCGCGACTTTCTTGAATCGTCTATTGAGACGCTTGCCGCCAACATGACGGACGGCGGGCGCGAGCTTCCCTACAAATTCCTGGGCACTCTTTCCTCCGGTTATGATTCGGCGACCGTTGCGACGCTCGCCGGGCCAACGGGCTGCACGGAGGTCATCTGCGTTGATCGAGCGCGCGGCGACGATGAAGATAGCGGAGAGCCGCTCGCTCCATTGTTGAAGGTCAAGCCGCTCGTCATCAAGCGAGACGACTGGCGCGACATGACGCTACCCGAAGCGCCGTTCATCGCTTCGGACGGCAAAGGAGAGGACGTTTTTTTCAAAGGCGCGGAATCCTTTCTCGCCGGACGCGTGCTGCTGACGGGCTTTCACGGCGACAAGGTGTGGGCCAAGCACCCGGAAGATTTGAGCGAGAACATTGTGCGCGGCGATCAATCGGGACTCGATTTGTCGGAGTATCGTTTGCAGGTCGGCTTCATCCACTGTCCCTTGACGTTCTGGGGAGTCAGGCAGATCAAAGATATCAACCGCATCAGCAACTCTGAAGAGATGAAGGCGTGGGACGTGCCCGGCGATTACAGCCGTCCCATTTGTCGCCGCATTGTCGAAGAAGCCGGTGTGCCGCGAGAAATGTTCGGCACGAGAAAGCGGGCGGCGTCCGTCTTGTTTAATACGTCCGACCAATTTCTCACCCCGCAATCGCTGGAAGATTATCTGAACTGGCTGAGCACAAACCGCAAGGAGTGGATTCGGCGTGGCCGCCTCTTCCCAATCCACAATCAGGCGTTAGACCGCTGGAAACAACTGGGGCGCGAACAACTCTCATCCACCTTCAGTGAGAAACCGCTGCTCTGGCGAATCTCTTCATGGGTAGACGAAACAAGCACCTCGTTGCGTCGTTACATCTTCCCGTGGGCGCTGGAGCATAATCAAAAAAATTATCCCAGCCCTTTTAATTAAACGCAGACGCCCAACGCTGGAATTGACGTGGGGCGAAACCGACAACACGCAAACTAAGGGAAACGAAGCTGCGTGATGAGAAAGTCGCTGTTTCGCCCTCACGTCCAATAACTTGTTGGGCGGCGCGTTGATTACACGCAACTAATTTGATTCTGGTGCTTTGTATTTCGCAACGTCAACACCAGTGCCGTTCGGGTCAGCAATTGATGGCGGCTCACTCGCCCTTATCCATAAAGCCCAAAACCGCACCGATGACTCCGCCGCCGAGAGCTATCCTTACGGTTTCACCCACAACGTCGAGGATATTAGCCGTGAATCCCGTGTGCAGATTCAAAATACTCAATAAATTCAGATTTAGGCTCAGGGTAATGAGAAACATAATTATCGCACTAACCTTCATACCGCTGAGAAACGTCCTGATTCCCGCCAAATACTCAAAAATGTACACAAGCAGAAATGCCTGAACTATGTTTTTGAGTATAAGCAGCAGGAAATCCGGCGGCTCTTTGTGCAAACCGGCGTATTGAATCACATCCGCTTTCGTATATGGTGCGAGCAGGATTCCAAAAATCAAAAATCCTAAAAGAAAAATTGTTATCGACCCCGCAATGGTCGCCGCTAAAACTTTAATATTCATTTTTCCTCCCACGCTCCGCTTTTCGCGCACGGAGCGAACGCCCAACGCTTATTAGACGTACTAATAGCCGCCAGTAAAGACGCCCATTTAGGCGTATTCGTTTTTATTCCTGCCAAACAGCCGTCTAAATCAGTCGGATAGATGACTTTTACCGCCAGCTACAGCAGAACTAAATATTTTTGAGGTGAGTCAACTTTATTTATGCCCTCTTCTGCTCCTGCCTGCGCGGCAGTGCAGCAGAGACGCCCGTCAGCCAGCCTTCAAATTCGATGTCGGACAATCCTGAAACGTCCAGCAATCTGGGCAGAAGCAGTGGATTTGATTGGCGCGAAGCGAAGCCTGTGTCGCATGTCGTCGCGGAAACGACGCCCGCTTCTTCAAGCCAGGGAAGAAAAGCTTCATCATAAACTCCGCTCGGATAGCAGAAGTGTGAAGGAGAGGAAGTATTCGTCATGCCCTGTATGCTCTTCCGGTTATCTTCAATCTCACGCAGAAACAGCGAGCGATTCAGAGGCGTGCGGTGGCGATGCGTGTGGAGTTGAATGTCCACCCCATCGGCTGAGAGAGTCTTGACCTCATCGGGCGAGAGAATATGCAGCAGTCGCTTGGCGACGAGCGCGTCGTAATCTATCTTCAGTTGCTTTGCCACCGAAGCCATGAGCGAATCTTTTTCTTCCGCCGATAATTTATTCACGCGGGCAAACCTTCGCAGCTCATCTACCGCCCGCGCCCGCGCGCCATCGTCTGCTAAATCCACCTGCAACACTTCGCCGGTGATTTTTTTGAAATCAAGCCGCGCGTTTCTTCCCTTCCAGAGCAGGTAAGAAGAGATGACATCGAACACTGGCTTGTTGTAGTGAGAATAAAAGGTCGTCAGGTAAATTGTTGCGGGAAAGCCAAACTCCTGAAGGACGGGATGCGCCTCTTTGTAAAAATCGTAATTGCCGTCGTCAAAGGTCAGCGCCACGCACCTGTCAGGCAGGTCACCCGCGTAGAGACGCTCTATAGCTTCCGAGAGAGGCAGCACCGTACAATTTGAATTTTTGAGCAACTGCATTCTGCGCCTGAACAGCTCAGCCTTCATGTAGAGCGAGCCGTCCCATTCATGCTCGTCGTCCAGAGAGATGCCGTGATAGGCGAGAATCAGAAGTCGCTGGCTGCGCCAACGGCTATTTCTCACAACTGAAAAGAGTCCAGATGTTTTGAGGGAACTGAGTGCTGCTCGCTTGAACCGTTTGAGCATCATGATCTGTTAGACATCTTGAATGATGGCTTTTGTCGAAGACACTATGCGGCGGATTCCGACTTCTTATTTCTAATCAAGAGCAGGAATATTTCCTTGAAATTTTGAATCGCCAGCCGTCCTGCCGGGAGAATCGCAAACACTACCACAGAAACGACCGCCGTCAGGGCAAAAGCAACGGCCAGCCGGAGTATAACCGGATGAATCAATGCCAGCCACTGACGGGAGACGAGCAGCACCATGAGGGCGCAAACGGAGGCACAGAGAGAAGGAGCCATCGTGCGATAGAAATCAAGTGTGCGAATCGCCCCCTTGCGCCCGGCGAACCAGAAGAGCAGCGGAGTGTAAAGACAGAGGTCTGTGAGGGCGTAGCTGGCCGCCACCCCGACCGCTCCCCAGGGCAGACCGGCGATAATCGAGATGATGGCGATAATCCCGCCAATCACGCTCCAGTGGAACATATCGCGCACGCGACCCTGTGTGGCGAAGAGCCACCAGCACGTTCTGCTCACAGGCTGAATGACGGCGGCAATCCCAAGCAACATGAAAATGCGTCCGGTCTCAACCCACTGCGGCCCTAAGAGGAACAACACCAGCCAGTCGGAAGTGGCAATCATAAAGACCACGCCGGGCATGGTAATCATCGCCAGTTTCTCGATAATGTTTAAGTAGGCGTCTCTGTAGCGTTCCGGTGTCTTTGCCAGCAGGCTCAGGGCGGGCATGGCGACATTGGCAATCGGGTTGGCGATTTGCTGGATAGGCAAGAGCAGTATTTGATACGCCTTGTTATAAAGACCCAGTTGCTGCGACCCCCAGAACTTACCGATCAACGTATTGTCCAGATTGCGACTGAAATAGATCATCAGGTTCGTGCCGGTGAAATTCCCCCCGTAGGAAAGCATCGGGCGCACGCCGGACCCGCGCACAGGCAGCCCCGGTCGCCACTTGCACGCACTCCAAACCCCGATGCCTCTGGCTATGCTGTTGTCCACTGGTTAATCACCAAAGCCCAGTAGCCCGCGCCGTACCATGCGGACAACATCGCCGCCGCTAACCCCAGAACAAGAGAAGCCACATCAATAATCGCCAGCACGCCGAAGCGCATTTGCCGGTTGAGCAGCGCTTCGTGCTGGATTTCCAGACCGATCAGGAAGACGCTGAAAGAGTATCCGATGGTGATCCAGATTAAGCGCGGCTCCTGATAGAACCAGGCGACGGCAGGCGAGATGGCTACCATGAGTAACATGATGGCCGTGCTGAGCCCCATGTTAATCCAGAAGAGCGTGCTGACTTGGTTGATGATTGAGTTCAGCCCATTGAATCGTCGCCGTCGAAAGTCCCATGTATTGAAACATCCCGACGAAGTTGACGAGAATGGCGACCATGGCGATCAGGCCGAAGTCTTTGGGCGTGAGCAGACGCGCCATCACGATGGCTGAGGCTGTGGCCAGTACGAACTTGAAGATTTGTGTCGAGAGCGTGACCGCACCGGCACGCGCAGAACGACGGCCCAGATCGTCCTTCAGATGATCCGTGCGAAAATGCCTGTCAGAATCATCGGAGTCTGGGAGCTGCGGGTTAGCTAAAGGTGTCTCGGACATCGTCTAAACTTCGTGTCTTTAAGGTCAACTCGAATTGAAGCCGGTTAAGCATAGCCGGGAAACTTGCGATTAAGAAACAGGGAATTCTGAACAACAGACGCGCGGGGCTTTCAAGCTCCGCACGCCGTTCGTATTTTAGCACTAATCTCTACTGTCAATGTGTTTGAAGAATCAGCAGCGGGTTGCTCGGACGCAGAATTAGATTTCGCTTATGAGAAAAGCAAGAAGGAGAGTCGGCCTTGCAGCGGCATCCTTCTTGCTTACCTGAGACACAATGGCCGCCGCTCTTTACCTGATAGAGACGCTGGCGATGTTGCTCCGCTCGGCGCCCACGATGATCGTCAACTCAACGTCGCCCGCCCCCTTTAGCTCAGGGACCAGCAGGACGTTGACCTGTTCCAGACCGGGGAAACTGCCTGCCTGCCCCGCATACT
The DNA here is from genome assembly GCA_963811065.1 of uncultured Acidobacteriota bacterium. Classification (GTDB taxonomy): domain Bacteria; phylum Acidobacteriota; class Blastocatellia; order Pyrinomonadales; family Pyrinomonadaceae; genus QHXM01. The sequence goes on along the minus strand of CAWEPR010000003.1, from coordinate 286,017 downwards.
CGACGGGCAACAGAGAACGTCCGCCCGTCGCGCAGGCGCGCCTGAACCGCGACCGATTCGGCAAGATTAGGAATCGTGCTTGAGCCGACGCGAATATCGTTGGCCGGATTGCTATTGACAGCGCCGCTGCTGATCCCTGTGGCCATCACCATCAGGCGTGTCCGTTTATCCGTCCCGAAATTAGTCTGGTCACTGACATCGAAACTGCCCTGCGCGAAGGTCTTGGCGTTCAAGACCAGCCCTGCGCCGGTTCCGTTTCCGTTCGCTGTGAAAATCGCAGGAACGGCAACAGCAGGAGCAACGTTGGCTGTGCCCCGCGAGACATGACCATCCTGCGAAGTGACGATGAATTCGATAACGCCTGTGGCGATGTCGGTTGGAATGTAGAAGCTGACCTGCGATGGCGAAACGGAGATGAGCGGAGCAGCTTTACCAGCGATGGTCACACTGACTCCAGACAGTTCATAAGGCAAAGAGCCGTCCGCCACCAGCGTAGCCTGGCTGGTTTGCGCTGCTAAAGGGCTGACGGCAGGATCTCCCAGGATTGTGGCCAGACTTCCCAGGCTGATAGCCGGAGCAAGGCTGGCGCTGGAGCGAATATCTCCTATCCCGATGACGGGAGTGGGGGAGACGCTTACCGCGTGAGAACTGTAGCCTGAATCTGCGACGCTGCTGCTGCCCGCCTGCATCATATTTACGATCTGCCCGAGTTGAGTCGCAGCAATCTGCAAACGACTCTGAACGCCGGACGACGGAGCACGGGCCGCAGTCAGCGCGGAGGCGGCACGCGAGAAATAGAGTGCGGCGCGTAACCCGCTATCAATCTGGCCCGCCATATTGAAATGATTGGATTCATTGTAAAAAACGCAGTAAGCCTGATAGATGTTCGTTGACAGAAGATTGATCTGCTGCGCCGAGTTATTCGTTGTCACCGATAAGGTTGAAGCGGTCGCATAAGCGTTGGAGACCAGCGAAGGCGAAACCAGCGAAGGCGTTGGCGACGGCGTGGGAGTAGGCGTCGCGGTCGGCGTCGGCGTTGGTGTCGCTGTCGGTGTCGGCGTCGGTGTCGGAGTTGGCGTCGGTGTCGGAGTTGGCGTAGGTGTGGGCGTAGGTGTAGGTATGGGGGTTGGCGCTGGGGTCGGAGTTGGTGTTGGTGTCGGCGTCGGGGTAGGCGTCGGGGTGGGTGTCGGTGACGGCGGACAGAGCCATCCGGCTCAACCCTAACGATGAAGAAATCGTACCTGCCGCTGTTCTCCCAGTTAGAGGTGAAAGCGATGTAGCGCCCATCCTTGCTGACGGTCGGCTTCGGAGTTGCCCAGTAGCCGGTTGTGCCTGTCAGGCCATCGAAGTGCATGCGCGTGTGGCAAATGCGGCGGATGCGCTGGCTGCCATCCAAAGCTACCTGGAGAATCTCATCCTCAAAGACGCCCGAATCGGGCAAGCCCGGATCATCCGACTCGTCATACGTGCCGATGGTCATCCAGCGTTCGTCGTCGGCCAGCATCGAGCCGTGAAAGTCGTTCGTCCAATCCAATGCTCCGCCCTCGGTCCTGAAGGTCATCAACTGAAAGTATGAATGGACGTTGTTGAGATTACGAAGCGAGATGCCATCCGTGTAGTTGTCAAAACCGGCGATGGTCTCGGTCCCCAGATCACCATGACCCGGCGGATGATCTACCTCTCTGGTCAAAGGCTGATACTGCCCCGTCTGTAAATTTAGAAAGCGCGTGCTCGTCCCGTCCGCCTGTTTCGTCGGGATGACGATTTGCAGCCACTTGCCTGACTTATCCACATGCACTTCATTGATTCCGCCCACATAAGCGTTCGACGGGTTGTTAAATAACACTTTATCGGTTGAGCGCTTGTAGACGATATAGCCTATCGGTTCACCATCGTTGCCCTGACGATGATGCAGCCAGCAGAAGACATCCTCATCAGCTGACATATACATCTGCATGAAGTAGTCTTTGCCGCTTCCGTTTCCCAGAAAGTTCAAATCTTTAATCAGCTTGAACACTTTGGTCGAGACGTTATAGCTGTAGAGCTTCATCCCACCATCGAAATAGTTGGGAAACGTGTAGATGATGTTCGGGTCTGTGTTTGACCAGATGGCGGATTCCCACTGTGGCCCGCCACCTCCCGGAATTGAGCTGGGCAAGGCGACGGAACCTGCGCCCAATGTGAAGTTGACGGGATCGAACTGCTTGATGATGGCGTCGCCCCAGTCGCCTTTGCGGATGAGAATCCTGGTGTTATTGCAGTTGAAGGTCGGCCAGTGTGAGTAATAGGTGCTCAAGCCCGGCGCTGCCCCATCCGACTCATCCGTCGCGCGCATAATCTCTGAGCCAAAGACCGGATCAATAAACTTTCCTCCGGCTCGCGGCAGGACAGGCAGCGCCGGCTCTGCATAAATCTTATGGTCTGTCTTGATGCCGGGCGCGACCGTTTGGGCATGCGCCGTCTGCGTCTGGGTTAGGCAGACAATCAGGAGGGAGGAGAAAAGAAGAATGGAGAGGAAGGAACGAGCACCAAGACGCTCGTGCATACGTGCGGAAATCATTAAGTTGAACCTCACTTCGGTAACCGGACGATCTCTGAAGCGGCAAGGCTTCGGAGACTCCTGGCTTTGCGAACCCGCATCGCTGCGGGAGTGCCTTTAATCGGTGATTGACTACGCCTATTGAATCGGCGCAAAGAGTGTGTTGCTGGACGAACAGGGCAACGACCGCACTCGCCCCTTATCAGCCCGAACCGGTGGAGGACCGAACGGGCAGACTATCAGGCGATACTTCGTAGGACGAAGAGAAAGGCGTGCAGCTTGTTTGGTTGAAGAAGAAGAAAGGAGTGAACCGGGAAGAAGAACCACGATACAGGTAGTCTGGGCGTTTGCGTGTGGCTCCAACCATGACTTCAAAACCTGCGGGAGGTGAGGGGGAGTTCCCCACCCAATCCCACCCGGGTGATGGCGCGCGGGACGCCCTTAGTTAAAAGGGAACGTCGCACCTGACCCATTCACGCCTGGCTTGAGGTTATGGCTTTCTCGGATCGCCTTCGGCAACCAGACAATCTCTTTCCGGGCCGCAGCTTGACGAAAACTCGTCGCTCGAATGCCCCTAGAGACTCACGGCTTTGCGCCCCTACCTCACGGCAGGTTTGCCTTTATCGTGTGCAATCATCACTTTGCGAAAGATCACTGCTATCGCCATCGGCAATAGCGGACGAATTTGATTAAACAATATTTACCTATCGCTGTCAAGGTTTTTCATTTTCCCGGCTGATGGCGCTGGCGCGTGGGCGCAAGTCCTTCAAAAATCAGCAATTTCACTGGCTTTTCGCTTCTTTTGCCGGTATCATTCGTTATGGTGGAACGAACCTCTGAAGGGGTTCGCCCCAGGCAGAGAAAAGCAGGGGCGCGCTTTACCTTGAGCCTTGCGCCTCTCTTCCAGCAAAGTTTCAACTACAACCTTTCGGGTAAACTGACCTGCCTTCCGAGGTCTTTTCGGCCCGGTTCTGCTCTCAAGTTTTGAATAATTCCGCATCTACAGGAAACCAGAGCGTCTTGACTCAATCTCAGACGAGCACGGGGCAGGAAACTGTCTTGAAGGCAGCCGATGCCAGGATACGCCTGTTGCATTTTGTGCCGAGAGTTCCCTGGCCGCTCAACACGGGCGCTAAACTCAGAAACTATCACCTCGCGCGAGAACTAGCCCGGCGAACGCAGATCACGTTGCTCGCTTTCTCTGAAAACGGCGAGCAGGCGGGCAATGACAGCAAAGCTCAGCCTCCCGCCAGCGGCCAATCAAAGACGGAATTGCACGCAGGCGAGGCGCAGCAGAACGAATCTTCCGCCGAGCCGCTTTTAGACAAGCCGGAGAGTTTCTACGACCGGGTGATCACCGTCGGGCGCGACCAGGGCTACACGTTAAGCAAAATCGTTCGCGGGGCAATAGGTCGCACGCCTCTTCCGGTGCTCAACTACACGACGCCTGCGATGAAGCAGGCGCTGGCACGCATCCTCGACGAGCAGGACTTCGATGTGGTGCAGGTCGAGAGCATTCATCTGGCGGAGTACCTGCTGATTATCCGCGCGGCTCGTCACCCCCCGCTGATTATCTGCGACTGGCACAACATCGAATCCGAGTTGATGTCGCGCTACAGCGAGCGCCAGAAGAGTTTTCTACGGAGGACATACGCGCGCCGGGCGGCGCGCCAGATGAGTAGTTTGGAGCGCCGCTCCATGCGCGAATTTGACGCTCACGTCGTGGTCAGTAGTCGTGACGGCGCGCGGCTGCTTGAGCTTGAGCCAGAGGCGCGCGTTTCCGTTATCGAGAATGGAGTTGACATCAGCTATTACACTGACGAGCGGATTACGAAAGCGCACGACGCGTGGCACAAAGAGCAAAGTAGAGCAGCAGCAAGCGCTCAGGTCGCCCGCCCTGAGCAGTCTCCGAACTCCCTTGAGCAGAAGCCGCGCCGCATCGCGTTCGTCGGCTCGATGGACTACCACGCCAACGTTGATGCCGTGGTGAGTTTTGCCAGTGAAGTCTGGCCGCGCCTGCGGGAGCAACAGCCCGGATTGATTTTCACCATTGTGGGGCGCGACCCGGACGCAGAAGTTCGCCAGCTGGCATTGATTCCCGGCATCGAGGTGACGGGCACAATTGACGACGTGCGTCCCTACTATCATGAAATGCTGGCGGCGGTCATTCCCCTGCGCGTCGGTGGCGGAAGCAGGCTTAAGATTCTCGAAGCGATGGCGGCTGGCGTCGCGGTAGTCTCAACCGCGCTCGGCGCTGAAGGGTTAGACGTTCGGGATGGTGTGAATATTCTTATCGCCGAGACGGCTGAAGAATTTTGCAAAGCGATTGGTGGCCTCAACGAGAATGTGGAGCAACGAAGGCGTCTGATTGCCGGAGGTCGCGCGCTCGTCTCCGAACAATACGATTGGTCAAGACTCGGCGCGCTGCTCTTTGAGAAGTACGAGAGTTTACTTGGCAAGGCAGAAGCAAGCCGCAAATAGAGAACAACAGCACAATGGGAAGCGCGCAGACAATCAAATTGCTCGCCGTGATGGAGCCAAAGACCGTGACGGGCGCGGCCAAGAACATGCTCGACTTCTGCCGCTTTGCCCGCGACGTAAATGAGACGCTTCCCGGTTCGACGATTATCGAAACTTCCATTGTGACCTTTGAACGTGGGCGCAATGAAGGAAAGACTTCAGGCTCATTAGAATCACCGAACGAGTTTGTCAAAGCCGCGCGTGAGCTTGGGCTTGAGGTGGACATCATCCCTGAGCGATTTCGCTTTGACCTGCGCGTCATTCCGAGCTTGCGTGAAGCAATTGAGCGCCGCGCGCCCGACATCGTTTTAACCCACCACGTCAAATCGCATTTCCTGATGAAGATGTCGCGTCTCTGGCAAAAGTATGCCTGGGTCGCTTTTCATCATGGCTATACGAAGACTCATTTCAGAGAGCATCTTTACAATCGGATGGATCGCCTGTCGCTCCCGACCGCCAAGAGAGTCATTACGGTTTGCGAGGCGTTCGCGCGCGAACTCGTGGGCGCGGGCGTATCACGTGAACGAATCAACGTGCAGCACAATTCGATTCGCCCGGAACGAAAGGCGAGCGCCGAAGAAGCGCGGGCCATCAAAACACAGTTCGGCATCAAAGAGGGCGACCCCGTAGTGCTGGCCATCGGTCGTCTTTCAAGCGAGAAAGCGCACATTGATCTCCTCAACGCCTTTCGCCACTTGCAGAGCAATAATTCCGAACTGAAGGCGAAACTTATAATCGTCGGGGATGGGCCGGAGCGTGAAAGGCTGGAAGCGGCTGCCCGTTCACTGAGCATCAGCGGGAGCGTTCATTTCGCCGGGCAGATTAGTGATGTGAAGCCTTACTATGCCGCCGCCGATTTGCTCGTTCTCCCGTCGCACAGCGAAGGCTCGCCCTATGTGCTGCTCGAAGCGATGGCCGCCGGACTCGCAATCGTCGCAACGACGGTCGGCGGCGTGCCGGAGATGGTCGAAGACGACGTGAGCGCGCTGCTCGTTCCTCCGCGCGACCCCGAAAAGATGGCTGCGGCAATCGCCCGCGTCCTGAAAGACGCAGAGCTTGCGCGCAGGTTGACGGCAAACGCTTCTGCGCTCATCGCCACACGCTATTCGCCTGAAACGTATGTCCGCTCTCTGGTCGAAATTTACCGGCAGATTATTTCCGGGTAAGATTATTGAAGAGCCTGCAATGAATTAAACTTTATCTGTAATTTCAGGCAGGCCATACTCTGCGCGGGCGTTGAGTTGGAATACTATGTACGACCAGCTTCCGGTGAAAGAGTTTCAGCCGGTTCAAACCTGAATGATGAAGAGATTGTGCCTGCCATTCTTCCCCAAATATGTAAATTTCCCGGATGATTAATGGTATATTCTAATTCAAGGAGTCAGCCAGGGTTTCTTTATCCGCTTCGAACCATTAGCTTCCAGTTATCCCAGGTAGAAAAGATGTCATTCTCACGAAAAGCCACCTTCGCCCCGTCCGCCTTTGCTCTAATGCTTTTGGCCCTGCTCTTTATCCCCCTCGAAGCACACGCCGACGCGATAGCCATCACGAGCGGCCAATACAGTATCAGTGCCCATTCTCGCGTCCCGGAGCCGACATACAGAACTATGGCCTTCGAGCTTCAAGGGACGAACTTCAGAGCAGCCGGGAGCGAGGGCGATGGTGTTGGCCGAAAGGCAGGCTCGAACTGCCAGTTGCCTTGCCGAGCCGGTTCGACTTTCAGCCTCAACGCGGGGACGAGCCTGTTAATCAATAAGCCTGTGAGTGTCTTACAGACTGACGGCCAGAGCCGCTTTGGCTGGTTCGATGGAAGCAGTGTTCTTTTTCAAACAGACAGCGTTACAATCCCGCTCGACGCCGGGATGGACGTGACACTGACCGCGTCGTTTACGATGAGCGGCTTTGTCTCATTTCAAGAATACGACCTTCAGAACTTGCGCTTCACCGGCTTCACTTATGACTCAGAGGTTTTCGGCTCCGGCATCGCGACCATCTCGCTCTTTTATAGCTCGATCTCGCGCGAATACCATATTGGGAGCGTCCGCTACGATTTCACGGCGGTTCCAGAGCCGGCGACAATGATTTTGCTTGGCACAGGATTGGCCGGGATTGCCGCTCGCCGTCGTCGCCGCCGACGCGCCAACGAATAGCCGAACTGAAACAATTATCCCGAACACTTGCAGGCTAGCGATTACGAAGAGTTAGCGAGGGACTACTCTGCGCGGGCGTTGTACGGGAGCGGGTGTGGAAGTAGTTTTCGGCGCAGTAGAACCAGAGGGAGAGCCAGCCGGTTCAATTCTGGCGATGAAGAGATCATACCTGCCGCTCTTTTCCCAGTTAGAGGTAAAGGCTATGAAGCGTCCATCCTTGCTGATGGTCGGCTTCGGCACTGCCATGTAACCGGCAGCCGGACTCTGGTTATCTATTGAGCAGCGCGTGTGGCAAATGCGGCGAAGGCGCTGGCTGCCGTCTAAAGCCACCTGGATAATCTCGTCTTCAAAGATACCTGAATCCGGCAAAGTGATGGCAGGGTCGTCATACGTGCCTATGGTGATCCATCCTTCATCATCGGCCAGCATCGAGCCGTGAAAGTCGTTCGTCCAATCCACCACGCCGCCGACGGTCTTGAAGGTCAGCATCTGCTTAAACGCATGCACGTTGTTAAGATTCCGCCACGAGATGCCAGCCGTATAGTTGTCAAACCCGATGATAGTCTCGGTCCCCAGATCACCATGACCCGGAGGATGATCCACCTCTCTGATCAAAGCCTGATATTGTCCCGTCTGTAAATTTAGAAAGCGTGTGCTTGTCCCATCCGGCTGTTTTGTCGGGATGACGATATGCAGCCACTTGCCAGATTTATCCACATGCACTTCATTAATCCCACCGACAAACTCGCGCGCCGAATTTTGAAATAGCACCTTGTCGGTTGAGCGCTTATAGACGATGTAACCTATCGGCTCGCCCTCGTTCCCCTGACGATGATGCAGCCAGCAGAAGACATCATCGTCGGCTGACATGTACATCTGCTTGAGATAATCCTTGCCGCCCGAAAGTGCCTTGAAGTCTTTGATGAGCCTGAAATTTTTCGTGGCGATGTTGTATGAAAAGAGCCTCATCCCGCCGTCATAGAAGCCCGAGAACGTGTAGATGATGTTCGGGTCTGTGTTTGACCAGATAGCAGATTCCCACTCAGGCCCGCCGCCCATCGGCAGCGCACCCGGCAACGCCACAGAACCGGCGCTTAAACGGAAGCTCACAGGGTCAAACTGCTTGATGATGGCTTCGCCCGTTTCGCCTTTGCGAATTAAGAGACGCGTGTTGTTGGAATTGAAAGTCGGCCAGTGCGAATAGTATGTGCCGAGGCCGGGCGCTGCGCCGTCCGTCTCGTCTGTGGCGCGCATAATCTCAGTGCCGAAGACAGGGTCAATGAACTTGCCTCCGGCTCGCGGCAATTTGGGGAGCGGCGGCTTTGCATAGACCCTGTGATCCGTTCTGATTCTAGCGCCGCCCTGCTCTAAAGTTGCCGTCAGAGATTCCGGCAGGTACGCGAGCAGGCCGTCTGCGTCAGGAGTCTCATCACCCGCAGATGCGGCGACTGTCGGGTTTACCGGCGCGTCTGAAACCTTGCCGAGGTTCATTACCCACACGCCAAGCAAGATGACAAGGCAGACTACAGGCAGAGCAACCACGAGCGTCCGTAATGCAAGTTTGGTCAACACGTTTTCGTTAGCGGGCAAGTCCTGACACTTCGCGCTTCCCTTAACTTTAGTTAATAGTTAATCCAGTAATAAATCATCTTCACATATTCGCCGGGCACCATCTGCCAGCCCAGACCATAAAACCACCAGACGCCGGGTCGCGGCGATTGCTGTCCCGGCTCGACCGCATCGAGGCCGATCTCAATATTGCTTCCACGAAAAACGCGTCGCATCGTCCACAGAGCGCGCCGCGATTGATAGGCGGAGGTCACAATCAAAACTGATCGCAAACTCTTTTCACCCGCATATTCGCGAAGCCGCACGGCCTCTTCATAAGTGCTGGACACCGTGCCAGGCACAATCTCGATCATCTCCGCAGGCACGCCCTGCCGCTTGAGTTCATCCGCTGCGCGTTCGACAAAGAGCGGGTTACGTTGCTCTTCAATTGACCACCCGCTCGGAATATTGTCGTTCGTCAGGATTATTTTGGAGGCGCGTCCCTGCTGGAAAAGCTGCGCCGCGCGATGCGTGCGCTCGATGTAGGTAGACGAACCGGCCAGAACGACGAGCGCGTCGGCGTGCGCCAACTCCGATTTCACGATCAGCGCCTCTGCCGCAACCCATGCCAGAAGCAGCCAGACAACGAGCGCCAGCAGCGCGATGCGCCCGCGTCGCCAGGCACGCCCCCGTCGCCCTTGCTGGCGCGCCGGGTCGGAGGCGACTGTGACTGAATCTACTCTCATTCAATCGTCACGAACTCACAAATTTGATAAGAAATCATAGACCGAGATTAAGAAGATGGACAGGATAAAAGGAAAAGCATTCAGCCCTCTCTCCCTGTCTGGTCTTCTTAATCTTGCTAATCCTGTCTATTTCTTTCCTGGCCTCTGAGGCTCGCAGTAGATGTGTTCCTCAACTGGTTCTATGCCCCGCAGCAATCGTGGGGCGGCCCTGGCCAGCAATTCGTCGTAGAGCTTTTCGGTACTATCAAGCTGCGCCTCGCAGGAAAATTTTTCTTTCACGATGTGGCGTCCGCGCTCACCCATCTTTCGTGTGCGCTCCGGGTCATTCAGCAGTGTGATGATGCGCTCGGCCATTGCCGCATCGTCGCCGGGCGGCACAACGTAGCCCGTCTCGCCCTCCAGGATTGCTTCTCGCGCGCCACCGACATCGGTAGCGACGACGGCACGGGCTGCGGCCATATATTCAAGAATCGCATTTGAGAAACCTTCGGCCTTCGAACTCAAGACGCAGACCTCGGAGATTGCCAGAAGCTCTGCCACCCGCTCGCACCTTCCTGTAAAGAAGACATCGCGCTCAATGCCGAGTTCTGCTGCAAGCTCGCGCAAGCTCGGCATCAACTCCCCTTCTCCGGCGACGACAAAGGCAGCCTGCGGAACCACATCTCTGACGCGGCGAGCCGCTCGCAAAAACATCGGATGATCTTTCACCGGATGCCGGACGTTGGCGACAATCGTGACGAAGCGTCGCGCTTCCTCATGCGGCAAGCCCAAAAGGGCGAGCGCTTCCCCGCGTTGAAGAACGGCCTGCGGAGCGACCCGTTCAACATCAAGGCCGTTGTAAACCGTCACCACCTTTTTCGATGGCACGCCCTCCGCGATTAGCTCACGCCGCACCGCTTCCGCATTGGCGATGACCATATTTGACAGACTCAAAGCGCGGCGCTCTCCCCATCGTTGGACGCCGCTACGCAAGCCCCCCGTTTCGCGCCGCGACGCGATGCGAACGGGCACGCGCGCCATGGCGGCCCCGATGATGCCGAAGACATTGGTGTAAAGACCGTGCGTGTGAACAATATCTATCTCGCGCTCGCGCAAAAAGGAGCGTAAGCGTCGCAGCTGTCGGGCGAAGTTGCGATTGAAAAAACTGTTGAGCGGATAAGCCGTAATCTCGCCGATTCCTATCTCATCCACTTCAGCGCGCAGCACGCCCCGGTCGTGTATGCATGCCAGATGGACGCGATAACGATTGGTCTCGTGCAGCAGGCGCACGAGTTGAACGGCCTGACGCTCAGTCCCGCCCTGATCGAAGCTGTCTATGATGTGAAGGACGTTCGGTTTCAAAATGTCAGGCAACCGCGGGAGTCAGATTCGCGCTCAATTGTTCGGGCAAAGGATTGCTCACAGGCGCATCCATGAAGGTGCGCTGCCATAGCTCAAGCATAAAGAGCGCCCACAATTCCATCGAATGATCGCGCCGCCCACGCTCGTGCTCGTCGAACAACAGATTGACGTAGCGCGGCTCGACGTAGCCACGTTGCAGGGTGCGCGGTTCGGTGAGCGTGCCGCGCACGCGTTCGCGCAACTGCTCATTTATCCATTGGTCAATCGGAACGCCGAACCCCTGCTTCGGACGATTCAGGATTTCCGCTGGCACGAGGTCACTGACTGCGCGCTTGAAGATATGCTTGGTTTCGAGTCCCTTCATCTTCATCGAAGCCGGAATCCGCGTGCAGACAAATTCTATCAACTTGTGATCGAGCAGCGGCGCGCGCGCCTCCAAAGAGACGGCCATGCTCATCCGATCAACTTTGGTCAGAATATCTCCGGGCAGATAGGTCTTGCTGTCCAGATAAAGCAGCGGGTCGAGCGAATCCTCAGAGCGCGAGCGCTCCGCGTATTCACGAAAGCGCGCGGCGGCTTCGGTTGTTCCCAGTTGTCGGCGAAAATCCTGTGTGTAGAGCGAGGGCTTATTGAGACGCGTAAAGATTGAGATGTCTTCGATGTAGCGATCCAGCGGCTCGAAGGCGTTTACATAGATGTAGTTTCGCCCCCGCGCTCCATGCGGAAGCCTGCGACCCAGGGGCTGCATCAAGCCTTTGCGGAAGACGCGCGGCAGGCGCGCAAAGCCGCTCCGCCTGCGATCAACGGCGTAGCGCGTGTAGCCCCCGAACACCTCGTCGCCACCGTCTCCCGACAGCACGACCTTGACGAACTCGCGGGCGAGCTTCGAGACCATATAGGTCGGAATCGCGGAAGAATCGGCGAAGGGTTCGTCAAAATGCCAGACCAACTCGTCAACGATTTCACAGATGTCCGGCGTGACGACGAACTCGTGGTGATCTGTCCCAAACTTTTTCGCCGCAAGGCGAGCGTACTTCAACTCGTTGTAGCTGTCTTCGTGAAAGCCTATGGAGAAGGTCTTGACCGGCTGAGGCGTGTGACGCGCCATCAGGCCGACGACTGCGCTTGAGTCAACGCCGCCCGAAAGAAACGCACCCAACGGCACATCTGCAACAAGGCGCACGCGCACCGCTTCGTCAAGCTGTGCGCGCAACTCTTCAAGGCAATCTTCTTCGCTGCGTGCAGGTTCACTTTGAGGCTCTTGGTAAGGAAAGTCCCAGTATTGCTCGACGCGCACACGGCCTCGCGCGAACGTCAGGTGATGCCCCGGCGGTAACTTGTGAACGTCTCGGAAAATCGTCAGCGGGTCGGGCACGTAGCCGAACGTGAGATACGCGTCGAGAGCTTCAATCTCAACCTCGCCGCGAAACTCAGGATGCTCGCGCAAGGATTTCAGCTCCGAGCCGAAGATGAGCGTCTTGCTTGGGGTGACAGTGTAGTAGAGAGGCTTTTTGCCCGCGCGGTCGCGCGCGATGAAAAGCTCCCGCCTCTGCTCGTCCCAGATAGCGAAGGCGAACATGCCGCGAAGATGGGTGACGCATGCTGCGCCGTACTCTTCGTAAGCATGCAGGATCGTTTCCGTGTCCGAGCTGGTCTTGAATTTGTGCCCGCGCGCTTCGAGTTCGCGCTGCAACTCGCGGTAATTATAAATCTCGCCGTTGAAGACAATCGTGACGAGAGCGTCGCAGCCGGACATCGGCTGGTGTCCACCCGACAAGTCAATAATCGAAAGCCGCCGCATGCCGAGCGCAGCTAAGCCTTTGACCATCATGCCCTGATCGTCCGGCCCGCGGTGCGCTATCCGGCGACACATCCGGTCAAGCACGACGTTGCTTTCATGCTCGTCCGGAAAATTGTCTTGCGCGATAAACCCGGCTATGCCACACATCGAATTTTCACCAAAGAAAGTTCACCACATAGGCACAAAGACACAGAGAGAAATCCAAAGGGGTGTTAGGCTTGCTTTTTCATTCTGCCTTCTCTGTGTCTTTGTGCCTTTGTGGTTTATTTGACATGTGCAACGACGCAATGGAGTTTGCCCACGCGGGTGATTTCCCAGCGGGCGAATCCGGCGTCTTTCATCAATTGATTGATCTTGCTCTTCGTGTAGAAGAAGACGGGGCAGCCCTTGGCGGTCAATCTCACTTTGCGGACAGGAGCGCGCCACGTCATCAATCTGGGGAAGGCCATGATGGCTTTGTCTTTGGTCACTTCGCGCATCTTCCTGAGCACAGGCAGCGAGTCACTGATATAGTCGAACAAGCCGATGCCGTAGCTCACATCAAAATCCGAGTCCGGCTTGTATTCCAGCAAGTCCGTTTGCAGGAACGTGACGCGGTCTTCCATGCCTTCTTTGCGCGCCGATTCCTCGCAGCGACCAATCATCACGGGCGAGATGTCTATGCCGACCACACGGGCAGCGCCCTTTTTTCCAAGCTCGACGCTATACATGCCGTTGCCGCAGCCGACATCCAGAAAAGTTCTGCCCGCGACGGGTTCGCAGTTCTTGATGGTAAAGACGAAACGCTCGTACATATCCTTGCGGAAAACCTGATCGAGCATGGTCGAGAGCTTTGATTTCTCGTGCGAGTAAATTCGCTCGAAGGCATCAGCCTCGCTGTTCCAGAAATTTCGTTGCACTTCGATCTCATTCTTCATAATCCGAGTACCTCTTTGACGGTTGTAAATTTAAAATCGTTGAGAAGCGCGTCCAGCCTCTTCTCGGTCTGATCCAGATTGCGGTAGTGCCGGATGGCTTTTGAACGGGGCAGCTTGATTTTCGGCTGGCCCGGATCGAGTTCCCAGGGGTGAAGGTAAAAAACTGCGGCTCTACCTTCGGCATTGCATTTCTTCATCAGGAGCTTAGTGTAGGCATAAGGGAAAAGACGAAAATAGCCGCCGCCGCTAAAGGGCAATCTTTTCCCGAACACTTCGAGACAACTCATCGGAAATTCCATGAGCTTGTCTGTGATTTGGTATGGAACGAGCGGAGCATCGGCCACGCCGTAGTCAGGATGAAACCCGACGGGGAAGACCGATGAGTCATACTTGAAGTCGTATTTTTCCAGCGTCGCGAGAGCCCACTCTCGGGTCTTTTCGACGACCGTGAAAGAGGGTGCGCGAAATCCGAGCGGAGTTTGCTTGACGCCGCAAGCCTTGAGTGTCTCTAAAGCTCTCGCCAAATCCTCGTCAAACTCTTGCGGGCTGATTTCCGTGAGCAGCAGATGGTTGTAGCCATGACAGGCTATCTCATGCCCTTTTGCTTCGATCTCACGAATCAATTCCGGCAGGCGCTCGGCCACCCAGCCAAGGACGAAGAACGTAGCTTTGGTCTGATGCTTGTCAAACAAGTTCAAGATGCGCTTCGTGCTTTCGTAAACACGTAGCTCGCAGTTATCCCAGTCCTCTTTTTTAATCACGTGGCTCAGATTGTGGACACAAAACCAGTCTTCCAGGTCAATTGACATGGCATTCTGTATCACTGGCTTTGTTTGCTCTTTTGATATTTCCTTCATCAGGACGATTGCACTCCCTGTTCGGCGCTGGCGCGAATCGGCTCCCAGCGGACGTAGCGTTCGCCGCTCAGGAACTTGTAAAAGGCGATCAGCGACGCGAGATTGCCGAGCACGAAATATTGCGGGATGGCGAGCAAGCGACTGTGCAAGCCAACTTGTTCAAGCAGCCACGCCAGCGCAGCCGCGCCGTAGAAACCCAATTGCCCGGCGAGCGCGACGGCGTAAAAAAGCGAGCGCGGCGCTAATACTGCGGACGCTGCCAGGATTGCGATGAGAAAGATGGGCACGAGATAGCGCATGACTTTGTGCGAGAGCAACTCGATGGCGTAGAAGCCGCTGCGGAAAGGATTCATCATCGCGCGGTTGCGCCAGAGGTCAGCGAAAGTCTGCGTGATGATTCGCACACGCACCTTCAGCTCTTTACCGACGCGCTCATTAGTCTCTTCCATGCAGACCGCGTCAGGCTCGTAGACGGCGCGTAATCCCTGTTCGACCATCTTGGTCGCGATGATGAAATCGCTGCACGCCTCATGGTAGAGCGGAACATACGCCGAGCGGCGCACGGCATAGAGGCAGCCGCAGACGCCGATCAAAGAACAAACATTGCTTTCGTGCTTCTTCAATAAAAATTCGTAGCTCCAATATGAGCGCGTCCCATGTCCGACGCTCGATTTGGCCGAGTCCGTGTAGATGACGCGGCCTGTGGCGCAACCCACCGTCGGGTCTGCGAAGTTTGGCATCAGAGCGCGCAGCACGTCTTTTTGATAGAGGGTTGTGGCGTCGGAAAAGAGAATAATCTCGCCCGAAGCCTGCTCGACCGCAGCATTCTGCGCCGCTGTCTTTCCTAACCTTTCCGGTTGGCGATGAAGACGCACGCCGCGTGTGGCAAACTCGCGCACGATCTCATCCGTGCGGTCGCTTGAGCAATCCGAGGCGACGATCACCTCCAAACTATCTTGCGGGTAATCGAGCAAGAGCGTGTTCTCAAGCTTCTGAGCGAGGTCGCGCTCTTCGTTATAAGCCGTGATGATGACGGTGACGCGCGGCGTGAAATCTGCTCGACGAACCGGGCGCGCTCGCAAACGGCTCAAAACGGCGAGCAGGAGCGGATAACCGACGTAAGTATAGAAGAGCGCCGCCGCGCTCAACCAGAAAACCAACATGGCCGCCAGTCTCAAACTCATGTCGTCAACGCTCCGCTTTCACCACCCGCCAGAGGTGCGGCGCGTCGCACACCCCGAAGTCTTTCCTTAAGCTTCTGCTTTTCAGGAACGATGAGTCTGCCGGTTTCCGATTCGTACATGCGGCGCAGGCAGACAGCGTAGGCTACCAGATAATAGACGTACCAGAGATAGGCGACTGATAGAAAGAAGGTCGCCACCATGTAGCCGACGAGAGAAGCCTGTAGGCCGACCGCCAGATAGTAGTAGCGCGAATCGCTGCGCGCCGTGAAAGTCTCGCGCGCGATCTGTCCCAGACGCTTCAAAGGTACGACGACGAACATTGTGTAAATGGCGAGCGCGGCCATCCCCATCTCAGCCGCCACCTGCGTGTAAGCGTTGTGTGTGACAAGCCCTGTTTCGGACATCTCGGTCATATAATTCCCCATCCCGACGCCGAGCAACGGATTATGGAGAGCGACATTAAGCGACCGGAGAAGCTCTCCCTGCCGCGCACTGGAAGAACCTACGGGGTCGAGGCCGGGAACGAAAATAGAGAGGATGCGAACCGAATAATTGCCGGGAGCCAGCACTAGAAATAACCCGATGATGATAGTACCCCAGACGAAAACAGCGAGCCGGTGACGGCGACCGAGTTTCCACGCCAGAAAGCCGAGCGAAGCCAGCGATCCCAAGAACGCCCCGCGTGAATACGTGACGACGATGGCTGCCATCATCACAGCAGCGCACGCGCCGAAGATAACTTTGCGAACAATCCCGCGCGTGGCGAAAACAAGGGCGATGGCAATCGGGACTATCGTCACGAAGTGGAACGCCAGATCATTGGAATTGCCGAAGATTCCCTTGCCCACGCCCGAGACACGATAGCCTTCAGTGGTTAACAGCCCGAGCCGGTAATCGTTGACCGCGCCGACACTCAGCACGAAACTGACGAAGAGCACGAGATACAGCAACCAACGCAAGCGTAGCTCGGTTCTGATGACATTCACCATCACGACGAAAATCACGATGCAGCGAATAAACGTATCGGTGAATGTTGCCCAGGCGGTGGCCGGACTGATGGCGAGCGGAATTGAGAGCAGCCCCGTCAGGCCAAAGAGCAGCACCAAATTGATTTCGCGCGGGCGAGCGGTCAACGTGCCTTCAACTGTAATCTGCGAGACGGCAAAGATACCCAGCGTGATGAGGCCGACGATGTAAGCAATCGAATTAGTCAGCGGAGACGGATAAAACTCTGCGGGGCGAGCGTAAAGAATAACGGTGAAGAGAAAGAGCGCCGCGTAAGTTATCCCGTGACCGCGCCTGAGAAATGTCGCAGGCCGTTTTTTATTGAGGGACGGCGTCGCTTTTTCGCCACTCTCCCCACCCAGACCGTCTGTAGTCGAGCTATCAGCTTTGGTCCGCCAGATTTCTTCGTTCGGGAAGATTTCCGCTTTGTCGTCCTCGCTTTCAAACAGATGCCCGCCCCGCGAACGAGTCACGGGTTCGTAATCAGTCTGTGAGCGACCCCTCAGCATGTCTGTGGCACTCTGGCGTTACAGCTTCCCTTCTCAAGAGCCTCGAAAAAGCGCGGCCCCGTTGAGAAAGGCTAACACTAAAGCGGAAGATAGCGCAGGGGCAACTCTGCGCGTCTCCCGCGTGGATTCAAGATTTTACGGCAACGAAGCCGAAACGCCATTATCGGGCAATTGAACCTAAACCACTACGCCTTCTTCGTCACCAATCAGCACCAGGGTGCGCACGCGCTCGCGCAAGGCCATCTCGAAGCGGCGCGCTTCTTCAATCTCCGCGAAGGAGAGCGCGCGCAGTTCCTGCTCGATGCGGCGGCGATAATCCGAGACCAGGGAGTCCGAAACGCCGAGCGTGGCGGCGACTTCCAACTGCGTCGAATGATCCGGGCTGAGGTAGCAGTGCCACAGCACTCCCAGCATCCGGTTATATTGTTTAACTTTACCACGCACCGTCTCGTGCAAGCTCTTGAGGAAACCGTCAACGAAATTGGCAGCCTCGCGCTCCGATTCGCGGCGCATCAAACCCTGTTCAGGATTATCGCACCCATCCACCGGCTCAAACTGGTTGCCGCCATCGTCCCCATCGTCTCCGCCCAGCGGGACCAGATAAATGTCCATCACGGGCAGCCGCGACATGACGAGACTACGGAGCGCGCGAACATCTATGGGCGCGTCGGCGGCTTCCAAGACGGAGATAATCAAATCTTCGAGGTCTGAGTTTCCGATAACGATCTGCGAATCGCCCGTGCAACCGACCATGCGCGTGTCGCGCTGGCGCACGGCGATCATCTGGATGCGCTGCTCAAGGTCGTGGCTATCGCGGCGCGGTTTGTTCACAGGCCACTCAGCCAGACCGTAAACGCGGTCGGCGAGGCGACGATGCGGTTCGTCATCTATGCCCGAAGTATCGAAACGGCGGAAGTTGGCGCTCGATTGGATGAGCGTGGAGATACGGCGAGCCAGACGATAGGATTCCGGGTGGCGCTTTCTGAGTTCAGCCGTCAAAAGGTTGGTCAACTCAATCTGCCCGACTTCGCATTCTATTTCAGCATTCGTCATCTCCGTGTCCAGATAGTGCTGGAAACGACCTTTGCTGAGAAGTTGGACAAAGAGTTCCTGCGTCAAATCCGTGTAGGCGTTGTGCGTACCTTCTTCGACGAGCAGACCGGCGCTGCGCGAGGCGCGCACCAGTGGATGATGAGAGACGAGGCGGTGTAGTTCAGCCCAGAGGCGGCTGACATCCGAGCAGCGCAGGCTTTCCACCCAGGCACCGCTGCGGGATTGGCGCTCAAAGCCAGCGCGCGTTGAACGTGGCTGTTCCTTGATAGCGCTCATTGTAGAACCTTTCGGCTGATTATCACTGGTAGATTTCACGGTATTATAGTTATAGCAGTCGCGCAAGGTTGGGATTGGCATCAGCGAATCTTTTTCTCAACGGCGTAGGCTCGCATCCTCAGAAACTACTCCTGACCAATTCCAAAACTCTCTTCGCTTATCTATTCGCTCTTGTATTGATGGGCGAGGGAGTGTGGTTTTTTCAGGCAGGTCGGTAGTCAGGCCTTTCATTGGCCTGCAACCCGAAAGGTTAGATAGCTCCTCAAGATTGTCATTTATTTTCGGCGTCGCGCCTCATCTCGGGCCACTTACATCAAACTTGTCGAGAGGCAACTCGTGTGAAAAGCTCTTTGACGGACAGCACGCCGGAGCCAGAATTGAAAGGAACGGGCGGGTCGGGGCGACCATCTCAAGAGAAGCCGCTTCGTGTTTTAGCGGTGATGAACGAGTCGAAACTCTCATCCGGGGAAGGTACCGCCCAGAAATCCGCTGGCCTCATTTATTATGGACTTTGCCGGTGTCCGCGCCACCATGACCGCAAGGGGAAATGGCGCGATCATCCAGGAAAGAGTCAAAGAAGCTAAGCGCCCCTTGACGACAGAAAAGATGTTATCAGCAAACCGCGAAATGAGCAACATCTTTTTACAAAGAGGGCCAAAATATTGATATTGCAAACAAAAAAGCGACTTAGCCCTTCTTATCTTTGGAAGCTTGCGTGGATTAGCGGTTTATTTACGTTGACCAGGCGAAGCGCTCTTTCAGGGTTAATAGTTGTCTCTAGCATTTACCTTGCCCCTTCCACTGCCTT
The DNA here is from genome assembly GCA_963811065.1 of uncultured Acidobacteriota bacterium. GTDB lineage: Bacteria > Acidobacteriota > Blastocatellia > Pyrinomonadales > Pyrinomonadaceae > QHXM01. Next base: position 266,763 of record CAWEPR010000003.1, on the reverse strand, counting down.
TAAAGTAAGTGCTTCGAGCCTGGCGAGTCGAATTGATGACGATTAGAGCGTGCAAAGGTAGCGGATATCGAAGGGGATTTACGCCATGATTCTCAGCGCAATCGCATTTTGTAAAAGAGCTACGTGCCCTTCCTCAGAGACACTGCTGGCGTATCGGACCTGCGATATGGCAGCGGAGCAGATGATTTGGGTGGCATCGCATCTGGATGAGTGCGATTTCTGCGGCGCGGAGTTTCAACTCCTGACCGAACACGCGCCAATTGAAGAAGAGGAATGCGCTCTTTCAGACATGCCCCTGAATTTGCGCTGGCTTGCCAAATCGCTCCTGAGCGCCAACCTGCTCGGCCTTGAATCCCTTGCCGAAGCTGCGTATGAAAAAGAGCGCCTGACGCTCACGGACGCCTGATTCGCAAAGGCAACGAAGCCTCGCAAACGAATTTTTCCTCGCCACACCAAGCTTGTCCTACTTCACCTGTCGGGAGCGTTTCTGCTTTCCGGCGTTTTGCTTTGTCTCCGGGCAGCTTGATTTGGATGAAAATTTCGCGGCAGCATCCGCGATTTGCAGTTGATCGTCGGGCCAGACTTCGGGGAAGGTATAACCCGGCCCCTTTTTATAGGTCTGCTCTTCCCAGATTCTTTTCCCCGCCTCGTCAAAGTAAATCCGGTGCTCAAGTTCTGAGCCATTGACCGCGCCGCCCGTGATGAAGACGAACCGGAGATGCCCTGCCTCGTCGTAGTAATGCTCCCACTTCAGCGAAGAATCATCCGAGCCGCCCGCGTTTTGATAAAAGCGAGCGCGCCCACGTGAGTCTGTAGCAATCATGCGCTCCGTGTCCTCATAAGGCTCACAGTATTCAAAGACGCGCTTTTTGACGGTGAAAGACTTCCTGCTCATCCCGGTCTTCATGGATTGAACGATAGCCCGGATAGCCTTGATCTTCGGGTGCTGCTGCCAGTTTGCCTTCGTGATCTCGCCGCCGTCCTGTAAAGAGAAACCGGGCGAAGGAGTCTCGAAGGACGCAGCCACGCGCGAGAAGGACCGGGCGGGCGGAAGTCCAACCGCACAAAGCGAGCTGCGCCAATCAGAATCAAAGCAGGAGAGCGTCGCATGTTTGTCGCATGGGGAATTACCTTTCAGCTTTGGTTAAGCATGGGACTAGTTTTGCCATCATCTTTCAGCAGGCGGATGCCATCCAGCCCGTACCCAATTTCGCCGTACTTCGACAGCCAATTCATTATTTAGTTTGAGAGCTTCGGTTGTGGCTCTACCTACAGGCGTAAGGCCTTCGATTCTGACTCCGTCTGGCTCCAACGAAAATGTTCAGCTCCAGTTGTCTTGGCGCGGATTTAATAACTGCGCCGCATCACCAGTGCTGGATCGGCGGCAGAAGTCTGAGTGCCCTTATATCGGTTGCATAGAGCTACAGGAGAGCCAGAGATTATCCTCTTCGCTGCTCCCACCTTTAGCGCGCGGCACAAGATGCTCGATTTCGAGCATGCCCATGACGAATCGTTGCGGGCTAAGGCAGTAACCGCAGCGCTCTCAGCGCAACTTCACGCACACGCCGCCGAATTGTTTCTGGAATCTGTGGAAGCTTCATGATTGAAGCGGGGCGATGAGTTCGCGCTGTACAGCAACGCGTAGTGCCTGAGATTTGCGAAGCAAACCGTGCTCGTAAAGGCGCATCAACTCATCCAACTGCTTCTGTTCCTCAGCATCGAGCGGCCTTCCTGATTCTGCTCCAGAAGTTTATCTAAGGATGCCTGCTGCTCGTCCGTGAGTTGCGACTCGGTCAAGGCAAGCACTTCTTCGTCAGGCAACTCTTCAATCGGCAATTCGGTGACGGCGGATTCCAGCCAGGAGGCCAATACTTCTTCAACGCTGCGCTCAGTTTGCGCCGCCACTTGCGCTGCCTGTCGAACGACCTGTTCAGAAACTTCAAGGGTAATTTGCTGGCTCATGTTTATTACTCTTCTAAAATTCGGCTGGGTGATTATACTGCTATTACATAGCTTTTTGTGTAACTCAATAATAATCATCAGGTCAGCGCATGAACTTGCGACGGATGGCTAGAGCGAGCAACGCTGCCTGCAATGGGCCGAGAATCGTTTCGAGGATAACGAAGCTCTGCGCGGCAGTCGTCGTTGGTCGCGGTTCAGGCTTTTGAAACGTCATTACGCCCAAGCTGTATGTCAATGCACGCGAAAGTTTCAACGGTTCGCCCACTTCATCACGCTGCTCTGTCATAGCCTCTTTTTCATTAGACCGCCTTGGCTCCCAACGTGCAAATCCTGCCTGTGTATAAAGCAAGACAAAAAGCAACCAGACCCCGATTAGGACTACGAAAGCCCGAGGAATACGCTCACCATAACCGCTTGCCAACCAGTACCACCAACTCAGCCTCCAAAATGCGAAGCCGTGCTGGCGTTCTAATCGTTGCACGTCTATCGCCCTATAGCGAAAACTTTGAGGCTTCCTCATAGCGAACATTCTTCTCAGCATTGGAGGCGAGATGCCGATAAGCTATAGCTAGCAGCCTATGTGGCGATGAAATATCTTTGCGTTGCAAGCTTTCAACTTCTTCACTGATGTCACGCCAATTCCAATCCACATTGGTGAAGTCAAAATTGCTAGCGTCAACATTTACAAACCAGTGAGGGCGCAAGGTGAGCGTGTGATAGGAGACACGATCTGGTTTTGATACCCTAACATATTGCAAATCCAAGGATGATGTGTCCTTAAAACCTTGCGGGAACTTACCCGGCGAAACCTTATCTTCCTCCCACCTTACAGGCTTTTTGTAACTTCCAGAAAATATAACGTAACTCTCGAAAGTAGCTTCGGTGAAGGTAGCGTCTAAATTAAAATCAGCCTGCCAGAAGTTAGCTTCACCATTAAATGTTGCGCGGTCAAACATTGCGCCTGCATTAAAAATAGTGTGGTAGAAGCCAGCCTTCATATTAAAACTTGTGCTCTTAAAACTAGCGTCCCCGATAAACCTAGTACGATAGAAGTATGCTTCCGCATTAAAGTCGGTTAGCATAAAGCTTACCTCATCCTCGAAAACAGCATCCATGAGGCTGACATTCTCATTGAATTTAATAAAACTAAAATAAATCTCTTTCTTAAAAACAGTATTATTAAAGTCCACCCTTTTCTTAAAGGTGGCGTTGGTGAAGTATGTTTTTGCTCTAAAAGTAGCGCGAGAGAAATCCGCTTCTTCATTAAATTCAGCTAGAATGAAGTCTGTTTTTTCGTTGAAGATTGCACTGGCAAAATCCACTTTCTCACTGAATCTAAAATTACTAAATGAAGTCTCATCGGGAAACCAAAAACCACGAAAATTAAAATCTTTCTTGCGGAGTTTCCTCTTCAAGGCCTTATCGAAAGCTTCAGCTTTCTCTTTTTTTGGAAAGTGAAATACGCAGTACCGCTTGCCTTCATGTTCATTATAAAAAGCTTCTTCAGCGCAGGCTGAGCGTGCCCGCTCATGACAATCGCAAACGAAAGTGGAATCAATGGTGGTTTCGACTGTGGATGAGGATGACATGACCGCTTCTTCAAATTCTGATGCCGCGAATCTTCTCTGTCTTCTTCCCCGAATCAGGCTTGACCAGCACGGAGTTGTCCTGCTGGCGGTGCGTGCGCTCGCGCTCGGTGTGCCAGTCGGCCCACTCTGCGGGCGCGTCGAAGGTCTCGCCGCCGTGACGTGTGATGCGCTCACGCACCCGGCACATGACGGGGGTGTTGACGCCGACGCCGGAGATTACAGCCTGACCTTTGGTCAAGGCGGGGAGTTCGTCCAGAAGTTGGCGGCCTGCGCCTTCGACGCTCTTGGCGACCGTGTCCTGGTCAATCGGGTTGACGATTCGCATGATGATTTGCGTCATGCACTGCGAGAGCACGTCCTGGTCTAGCTTGCCGGGGCGTTGCGTAATCAGCCCGATGCCGACGCCGAACTTGCGGCCTTCGGAGAGAATCTGCTTGAGGATGTTCGTCGAGACAACGGTCTGACCCGCGGGCGCAAAGCGATGCGCCTCTTCGAGCAGGGCGAAGACCGGGTAGGGAAGATAACTCTCCGTTCCGGCTTGCGCGTCTCCGCGCACGGTCGCCATGCGCGCTTTGTTAACGCGGCGCAGGAGTGTGGCGACGACGACCTGCTGTTCGTTCTGTTCGATGTCGGAGAGTTGCAGCACGGTGCAGCGCCCCGGTTGAAACAGTTCATTGAGCGGAATGTGTTCGTGGTCTGAGAAGATTGAGTCAGGCCGATCAAAACGATTGTCGAGCCGCCACAGCAGTGCATCAATCGAGCCGACGTTGCCGCCGCTCCCGCGCCCATCATCTTCGCCATACTTCTCCGCCGTCACCATGTCGCGCAAATCCTGATAGCCCCACAAGCCCCGCTCGCCTCGCTCGCCCGCAGTCAGTTTGCGATAAGCCTGCGAGAGATAGTGCAGCATCTTGTCGGATGTGCCTTCGGGCAAAAGATACTTGATGTCGGCTTCAGTCAAAGTCGAGACGCGCACCTTGACGCGGTCGTGCGTGAAGATTTTGACTTCGGGCTGGTAGCCGTCCACACCACGAAAGATTTTGTCATCTTCGATGGAGCGCAGCGTGTCGTATTCACCGTGCGGGTCAACGATGAGGACGGCGGCGCGGTTGTAAGGCCGCATCAATTCTTCGACCAGCACGCCCGCCGTGTAAGATTTGCCTGCGCCCGTCGAGGCCAAGATAGCCAGATGCGTTGAGACGACATCCTTGATTGAGAGCACGATTGGCACTTCGCCCGCGCTTCTGGTCAAAAGACTCCCGACGTGCGCCGAACCCTGATCTTCCACCCGGCGCGGCGAGAGAACATTTGCCAGAGTCTCCGATGAAGCGAGGAAAACCGCGTCGCCCGGATTGGGCGGGATGCGTGGATTGACGAAATCGCCGAGCACGCGGCTGAAGTATCCGACGGTTTCGACGCTGATCTCATACAGTTCGCCGCAATCTGAGCTGAGACCGATGAGCGATGAAACGACAGAGGGCGAAATCTCCGGGTCGGAGAGAAAAACGTCCGGCAGGTTGCGCACGAGCTTGCGCGAAGTGATGTTGCCGATGATGTGCCGCTCGTTCTCTCCATCGCGCGCCACGTAGTAGACGAACTCGCCGATGCGCGCCCGCGCGCTGTCAGTCGTGATGAAGAGATATTCGTGGGGAAGCTCGCCCGGTCCTTTGACCGTCCCCGTCAGAATGTCTTGAAAGGTTTGCTCTGCTTGCATACGTTAATAAAGCGTCTCCGGCCAGAGTGCCTTCCGGCGCTACTGACATTAGTCGCAAACAATCGCAAAATCAATTGCCCGCCGTCTTTTGTTTCGGCAATGTTTTCAGCCACTCAAGCGTGCGCTTGATGCCCGTCTTCAAATCAACCCGGGGCTGCCAGCCGGTTTCGCGATGCAGCAGGCTTGAATCCAGCACGTTGTGCGGCACGTCGAATTTGCGAGCCGGACTGTGATGAAGTTCCGAAGCGAAGCCGAGTTGCTCTCGAAGAATCGCCACGATGTCGAGCACCGAGTGTCCCTCACCGCCGGAGACGTTGAAGATTCTGTGCTGGCCTGTGTAGTTGAGAATTGCGAGCAGGGCTGTCACCAGATCCTCAACGTAGAGGTAATCGCGCTGGCTCTCGCCTGTCCCCCAGATTTCCAACGCCTCGCCTCGCAGGGCGCGCTCCGCCATCACTCCGATGACGCCCTGCCCGGAACGCAGTTGTTGACCGACGCCGTACACATTTGAAGGGCGCAGGATGCGATAATCAATCTCGAACAGCGAGGCGTAGAGCGCCACATATTTTTCAATCGTGATTTTTGTGATCCCGTAAGAACTGATGGGGTCGGTCGGGTGAGTTTCATCAATCGGATTGGTCAATGGCCGCCCGTAGACCGTTCCGCCCGACGAAACATAGAGCAGCTGCCGGACTTTTGTTTCCGGCAGGCGGCTGAGCCAGTTGACGGAAGAGACGACGTTACTCATCACGTCATAGGCCGGATCCTTCATGGACGACCCCGGCACTGTGGTATGAACCAGATTGATGACCACGTCCGTCTCCGCAATCGCGCCCAGCACATCGTCGGCGCGCGAAATATCGCCCTCGATGATTTCCAGCTCCGTTGCAACATCGCTGATTAAGGACCGAGAGGCGGCAGGGCGATCAAAGACGGTGACTTGATAATTGTTCTGCACGAGCGCGCGGCACAAATGGCTGCCCATAAAGCCGAGACCGCCGAGAACGGCGATACGTTCCCTGCGTGTTGTTAGAATGGATGCCGAACCTTGCTTCATGTATGACTCTCGCGCTGCAACACTCGCTTGTAATAAGCAATCAATTTAGTGATGTATAGCTGAATATCAAAGTGCTCGACGATGGTGCGTCGCGCGGCGAGAGAGAGCTGTTTGTAGAAGGTCTCATTCTCGGCCAGGCGGGCAACTCGTCTAATCATTTTCTGGTGGTCGTCCATGTCGCACAGAAAGCCGTTGACGCCATCCATAATCGCTTCGGGTTGACCGCCGACTCTGGAACTGATGACGGGCACACCGCAGGCCAGAGCATTCAAACAGGTGAGCGAGAGATTATCCGCGCGCGTAGGGTATAACAGCACATCCGAGAGATTCAAAGCCATCGCCAAGCGCTCCTGATCTTTGAGAAAAGGAAGCGTGACGATGGGCAGATCATCGGTCGCATACTCGCGCGCCTGTTCGCTCGCGCCCCCGACCACCAGCACGCGGAGTTTTCCCGGCATACGCTCGGCCAGCGCTTGCAGCGGCTTTAAGAGCGGCAACAATCCTTTACGCTTTTCCGTGACGCTACTGTGCAGGAGCGCCACGGTGAAGCGCCCTGAAGGCTTGACTCCGAGCGCCTTCGCGCACTCCGCGCGATTCAGCCGACGAAAAACATCTGTGTCAACGCCGTAATAGATTTGCTCGATGGGCAACTGGCCGACAAAGGTCGAGGCATAATGCTGCGCCAGATACTCTGTATGAACCAGCAGATTAAACCCGGAACGAGCGACCGCCTTTTTCTTCATTCTCAGCAAGGCGCTGGTCGTGTCGCGGCTTAAGCCCGGATAAGGTAAATCAAGTTGCGGGCATTGACCGCAGGTTTCGAGGTAACGATTGCACCCCAAAGTGTACGGGCAATAGCCGGTCGAAAGAAATTGATCTACGGGCGATAAGATAACGGGGCGACGACGGCTTTCCCTTGCGAGCAAAGGTATCGAGGCAAAATGACCGTGCAGGTTATGAAAGTGCCAGAGGTCAGCTTGTTTGATCCACTGACGCCATCTCAGCGCAAAGGTCGAAGGGAACAACACGTTGTTCCGAGCGGTCGCACGACGAAAGTAAGATTCCAGCCGCCGCTCGCCGAAGAAGTGCGGCAGCGTGTGGACATGCGCCGCGTCTGTAAATTTATCCATGACGTAGAGTCGAGCATCAACGCCACGAGCGATGAGACCCGTCACCGTCTGGTTAATCAAAGCCTCTGCACCGCTGGACAAATCAGAGTTATTAAAAAACGCTACGCGCAATGGTTTGCGTTCTGCCCCTATCGTTCATCGAAATACTGTCCCGCCGGTCGAGCCGTTCAAACGAGACTTGCCGGACGACTAGATAATAGCCGTTCAGACGGCGCAGCGCCGACCGCTTAAAGCGACCGGGCGCCGTTCTGCTGCTGCTTCGTCCGTCGTCTTACCGCTTATGTCCCCAGAAAAGATTTGTACCAATCAATCGTTCTCCGCAAACCCTCATCCAGGGTGAACATTGGCTTCCAGTTTAGAGTCTGGCGGGCGCGCTCGGCACTCAGGTATTGATGTGTTATCTCATTTGCAGCCTCGTTGCGAATCTCCGGCTGGAGGTCGGAATTCATCAACTGCAAAATCCGCTCAACCATCTCCAGCACCGTCACCTGAGTCTCGTTCGAGAAATTAAAGGCCAGCCCGGAGAGTTCAGGGCTCGCAGCCAGTCGCTCGGCGAGCATCGTATAGACTGCCGCGCCGTCCTCGACGTAAAAGTAATCGCGCACGTATTTCCCGTCGGAGCGGATAACGGGCGGCTGCCCGCGCAGCACGGAACGGATTGTGCCCGGCACGATGCGATTCCAGTTCAAATCGCCCCCGCCGTAGAAATTCCCGCAGCGTGTAACGACGACTGGTAGATTGTAAGTCGTCGCGTAGGATTGCGCGATCAAATCGGCGCACGCCTTGCTCATGTCGTAAGGATGGCGACCCCGGAGCGGCGTTTCCTCCGTGTAGGGCAGCGCCTCCTGGCTCCCGTAGGATTTATCGGAAGAAGCGGTCACGATTTGCCTGACGCTGGGCGTCCGGCGGCAAGCTTCAAGGAGCGCCCACGTTCCCTTAATGTTCGTTTCAAAGGTCGAGACCGGGTTGCGGTTGGCAATCGTCACGATGGTCTGCGCGGCGAGATGGATGACGGTGTTGATTTCATACTCGCCCAGCGTGCGCTCCAGCAGAGCCTGATCGCGCACGTCGCCGCGCACGGTCTTGACCCGCTCAATTAATCTCTCGCGCACCAGTTCGCTCTGCGGCACCCAGTCGCGCACCAGACAGACGACGTCCGCGCCAGCGTCCAGCAGACGCCTGACCAGCCAACCGCCGACCAGCCCCGTCGCGCCCGTGACGAAGACGGGACGGTCAACCCAAAAGCCTTCATCAACTTTCATCACCTGATAGCTTCCCTGAGTTTATCGAAGCAAAATCTCTCGAATGTCTCCGTCATCGGCTCTTCCAATTATTCACTCCCAAACTTTCCACGACGCCTGCTTTTCCTGCCAGAGGCTTTCAAGCAGGCGCTTGTCGCGCAGCGTGTCCACGCATTGCCAGAAGCGATCATGGCGATAGGCCGCAAGCTGACGGTCAAGCGCCAGCTGCTCCAGAGCATCCAGTTCAAGACTGTCGCCGTCGCCTTTGAGATAATCGAAGATCGCAGGCTCGAAGACCATGAAGCCGCCATTGATCCAACCTTCACCGATCTGAGGCTTCTCTGTAAACTCCGCCACCAAATCCCCGTCGAAGGTAATCCCGCCAAAGCGCGCGGGCGGGCGTACGGCAGTCACCGTCGCAACGCGGCCATGAGAACGATGAAATTCGAGCAGGTCGTTGAGGTCAACGTCTGATAGACCGTCGCCGTAAGTCAGCATGAAGGTCGCGTCTTTCAGCCAGGGCTCCAGCCTTTTGAGTCGCCCTCCGGTGTTTGTCTCGATGCCTGTGTCCATCAGGTGAACTGTCCAGTCTTCGCAATCTCTGCCGTGCGTCTCGACGCTGTCTTTCGAGAGATCAATCGTCATGCTCCCGCTCAAAGACTGATAATCAAGGAAGAAGCGCTTGATGACTTCGCCCTTATAGCCGAGCGCGATGAAGAACTCCTTGAAGCCGTAATGCGCGTAAGTTTTGGTGATGTGCCAGAGGATCGGTCGCCCGCCAATCTCGACCATCGGCTTCGGCTTGAGTTCAGTTTCTTCGGCGAGCCGCGAGCCAAGCCCGCCCGCGAGTATGACGACTTTCACGGGGCGGTCTCCTCAATCGTGGGTGCGGGAAAAGGTCTCATAAGTTGCACGGGCAGCCGAGAAGGCGTGGGCGTTCTCGAAGTTATACTGAATATCTCACAGACAAGCTAGAGGAGATCATCTGACTCGGCTGAGCGTTTGGGTGAATGATCGTCGAAGGCTCGCCTTTTCAGCTTACGCATGCGGTCGGTCACTCCCGCGCCCATCAAGCTTTCCAGGAAGATAGAGAGAAGATTTTTTTCTCTCAGCCACGTCGAATCGCGCGCAAAGCATTTGAGCGCCATTCGCCGCGCCGCGCGCCGATTCGTCCGGTAGTTTTCAAGAGCCGCTCTTGCATAATCCACCGCCGCGATCCGCTTCACGAAAGAGTTTCCGAGACCCTTTGGCAGATTATTTGAAATCCACGAGCAGAAGTTTTGCTCCGGCGACCCGGCGGGAAATGCGCCGCTCAGATAATACATTCGCTCCTTTAACCAATCAGCTAAATACCTGGAATCCTGCCTCAGCGTCGGCTCGGTTTCAAAAGCCGAGGTTAAATGGTGCTGAGCTTCTGCCTCATTGCCGAGGACGAACAGGTGGTAAGCCAACTGCAAATCGAGCAAAGCCTGTGTGCGTGGCCGAACCAGATCGCCTCCAATAGAAGCGGACTTGCGTTTGAGCGACTGCATCACCTCCAGGCAGCGCTGCATGTGTAGCCGCCCGTCAATACTCACGCTCGTGTTGGAGGCGTGAACGCGATACATCACCAGCGAGCCCTCCATAAAAGCCACATTCGAATGCACCAGCATCCGAACCCAGAAATCCCAATCACTGTAGACCAGCGATTCGTCGTGCAGGCCAGCCCTTTCCGATGCCTCACGCCGCATGAGCACGGTCATCCCCGGAACATGATTATCCTGAATCAAAGTCTCCAGCGCGTCAGGCGAGCGGGTAATATCTTTCCCGAACGGGATGCGCTGCGGCAATCGCTCCCCTTCCTCATCAGCGTAGTCGCCGTAGCCATAGACCCAGCCGATGTCCCGGTGCTGATCCAAAAATCCGACCTGTCGCTCTAATTTGTCCGGGTACAAAAGGTCGTCCGAAGGCAGCCCCATCCAGTACTCGCCCCTGGACATCTCATACGCCAGATTAACCGTCGCCGAGATGCCGCGATTCTGGTGGCCGGGGTGCGTGAATAGTCGAATTAGATTCGGGTATTTGGCGGCGTAACTTTTAGCGATTTCAAAACTATCGTCAATCGAGGCGTCGTCCACCAGCACGATTTCGAAATCCTTAAAGGTCTGCGCGAGCGCGCTCTCGATGGCGGCAGGCAGAAAGCGCGCGTGATTATAAGAAGGAATGCAGATACTGACTTTAGGGTCGTGCGACATGAGATTAATAGAGGGGACGCCGCATTTCACTGACACGGTTCGCCTAATTTTCTGCTCTAACTCCCGCCGTTAAAGGATGAGAGTTGAGCGGCGACAAACTCCTGTTCGCTTTCGGAGAGATGCGGCCCCATCGGTAAGCTCAGCACCTCGTCCGCCATCCGCTCTGACACTTGAAAACTGCCCGGCGAATAACCGAGGTCACTGTAAGCCTTCTGTAAATGCGGCGGGACGGGATAGTGAATCAGGTTGCCGACCCCCATCTTCGTCAGGTGTTCCTGAAGCGCGTCGCGGCGCGGGTGACGAACGACGAAGAGATGCCACACAGGGTCAGCCCAATCGGGCACAAAGGGCAGCTTGAGATCGGGCACGCCCTCCAGTATTTGCAAATAGTACCCAGCCGCTCGCTGTCGGCGCTCGTTCCACTCGTCGAGCCGACGCAACTTGACCCTCAACAGAGCCGCCTGCAACTCGTCAAGGCGCGAATTAAAACCTTTCACCTCGTTATAATATTTTTTGCGCGAACCGTAGTTGCGCAAGATGTGTAGCTCTTCCGCCAGCGCGTCATCGTCGGTGACGATTGCGCCCGCATCGCCGAGCGCCCCTAAATTTTTGCCCGGATAAAAACTGAACCCGGCGGCGTGGCCGAGCGTGCCCACCGCTTGATTCCTGTAACGCGCGCCGTGCGCCTGGGCTGCGTCTTCAATAACGCGCAGGCCATACTTTGTGGCGATCTCCATGATGGGGCCCATCTCGGCGGGCTGCCCGTAGAGATGCACAGGCATGATCGCTTTCGTCCTCGGCGTAATCGCATCCTCTATGCGCGACGGGTCGAGGTTATAAGTCCTCTCATCGGGTTCAACCGCGACCGGGATCGCGCCCGCGTAAGAGACCGCCAGCCACGTCGCCACGTAAGTGTTCGCCGGAACGATCACCTCGTCGCCCGCCCCGATCTTCATCGCTCGCAAGATGAGGTGCAGCGCGTCCAGACCGTTCGCCACGCCAACGCAGTGTTTGGCCCCGCAGTAGGCGGCGAACTCCTCCTCGAACATCCTGACTTCTTCGCCGAGGATGAACCAGCCGGATTCCATGACGCGGCGGGAGGCTATGTCCAACTCCTCACGCAACTCCGCGTGGGGAGCTTTCAAGTCCAGAAAAGGTACTTTCATCGCACGCCCTCCCCGACCGCCCGCATGAAGTCTTCGTACTCGTAGAAGTAGTCCGACGGGTCGTAGATCTCCGACGCCAGCACCATGCAGACCGAACCTGAGGAGAAGTTGTTTATCTCGCGCCACATCATCGGCACGACGTGTAGACCAAAATATGAGCGATTGAGATGATAGAGCCGCTGCTCGCGCCCATCATCGAGCGTCACGTCGAAACTGCCTGACATGGCGATGATGACCTGCTCCAGCGCACGATGACCGTGCCCCGCGCGCGTCGCGCCTGACGGCACATCATAAAGGTAGTAGACACGCTTGATGTCGAAGGGGATGTGGCGACCACCTTCGATGAAGGTCAGGTTGCCGCGCGGGTCGTTGACCCGGGGAAGCTCGATAATGTTGCAATCTTCGAGGCTCATCTATGTTTGCTGGTAATCAATCTCGTAAAAGTCGTAAACCACAGCCCTGCCCCCGAAACCCTGTTTGTTTTCTACCAGTCCGGCATTGAGATGGCGGCCGCCGTCTTCGGTTGAAATGCCGAAATCGAAATACTTTTTGTGCGCGTAATAATCATTAATTAAATAGCTCATAATGAGATCGAGCGCGCCGGTCTTTCTTCCCTCTTCGGTCGTCCCGATATACTGCGCGTGCGCCACCTGCGGGCTTTCGTAAATCACCGCCCCGGCATACATTTCAAGCCCCCGATGCGCCGTGAAGAGTTTAATATTATCAGGAAAGCGCGTGGCTAACAGTTGTAACTCGGCGGCCGTATGCACGGGCTTAGCATTGTACTTCTCGCCGAGCAAGTGCGCCTCTATCGTCATGAAGGTCTCAAAATCAGAACTCGTTCTGACTTCAAGGCCGTGTTTTTGTCCTTGCTTGATCGACCACTTGCGACCCTTGCTGAAGGGCAGCCGCTCTTTCATCTCGATAGTTGAAGAAACGTCGCGCCTGAAGAGGCGCGCATCGTGCCTGAACAGAGCGTAGAGGTCTTCTTCAGCCGGGGCACGGTGGTAAATATGCGGGACGGCCTTGTAGACGATTTTATTGATTCCCTGCGCTAGCGAATACGCTCTCATGGCGTCGAAGACATCGAGCATCTGCGCGACCTTCATGCCCGTTCCCGAAACGACGCCGCCGAATGTTAGTCCGGCGTGGCTCGACATCACGCCGTCTTTGACCGTTGCAGGCAGCACGGCCACCAACTGCCCGTCCTCACCAAAGAACATCAGCGAGCTATCGGGGAATCTGTCGGCGTGGTATTCGATGTAATCACGATAGAAGAGGAAGATACCATTCTTTGAGTTCGTGATGAAATCGTCCCACACACGCTTTTGCGCGGGGTCGTAGGTGACAACCTTCAGATTGCTCATGATGGAACGGCAGCTATCATGGACGCTTTAGTGTTCATCACGTTCACGACCTCTTTCAGTTTGCTCCGGCAGTTTTAACGACACGCTCCGGCGGAATCGCGTAGCAAATCACGTCCATGCCGTCTTCGCCGAGGGTGCGTAGGTACAAGCGATAACCGAGGCCGAGCGAGTGGACGTAGAGCGGGAGTTGCCACAAATCGTCCGGCTGGTGATAGACACTGATGGCGAGAATCGGGCGCGCATCCTTCATCAAACGCTCTGCGCCTTTGAGAGCCTCCCACTCCGCGCCTTCGACATCGAACTTCAGATAAAGCGCGCTACCCGCATTCTTCAACACCTCGTCGAGCGGAAGCACCTCCACTTCCGTCTCGCCCGTGTCGCTGAACGAAGCGCCCATGTTGCCGGTCGAGTTGAATCTCACTCGCGCGCGATGGTCGCTCACCCCGGCGTTAAAGATATGAATCCTCGGCGCGGCCTCGTCTCCCAGAGTGGCAGCATACTGGCCGAGCTTCCGGCAATTCTTTTCGTCCGGCTCGAAGGCGTAAATCTGGCCGAAGCTGCCGCGCTGGTGTTCGAGAAAGCGGCGCACGGTGTCGCCATCAAAGGCACCACAATCAACGAAGGTCGCATCGGGCGGCAGAGGCGACACCACATCAGACGGGAAATAGTCGCCCTTGGAACTTTCCGGCAGCGCCTCGTAATCAAGGCGCAGGCGTAAACGCAGATGCCCGACGAACTGGCGGCGCGACTCTTCGTCGTCGAAGAGTTGAAACGCGCGGCGAATATCCTTTGCGTTCTCCAACACCTGTTGCGGGAGTTCAAATTGATAATGGGGCAGAAAAGTTTTCGGATACTTCCAGGCGAGACTTAGAAACGAGATGACGCGTGCGCCCGTCGCGCTCTGAAGTCTCCGCTTCGCCTCCAGAAACCTGAGCATCTGGTTAAGTATCGTGACGGCGAAGACACTCTTTTCACCATACTTTGAGACGACCTCACGAGGCGACATCACGGGCAGGCCAGCGATTGTTTGTCCCTGCTTCTCCGGCGTGTCATCGGCGAATGCCACTACGGGGACACCGACCCGGCGCAAGCCCTCCAGAACCAGCTGGCCCAGCGTGCCCGCGCCGTAGAGAGCAAGCGCGTCGCCGTCGCGCAAGGACAGATGATGCTCAGCCCTGCGACTCGCGTCCTCAAGGCTCTCCGAGAGGAGTTCGTCCAATTCTCTTTCGGCGCGCGACTTTTCCATTCTTCGCTGCTCACCACGCTTTCGGCGACCTCTTGCTCAGTTTTTTTTTTTTTTTTTTTTTTTTTTACGACGGCGACGACGTCCCCGACCCGGCCCGCCGGATTCTCCTTTGACGAAACTCTATGACGTTCTCGTCAGGCTCGCTTTCGTAGCCCAGCAATTTGCTCAAGAGCGGGTCTTCACGATACTTACCCTTCAACATTTTGGGCAGACTGACCTGCTGCTTGATGAGCGGCAAAGTGTAAATGTTATTGACGCCGCGCCTGATGCCCTGCGACCTGTTATGCCCCCCGCGATGATACAACATGGAATCGAAAACGATTGCCGAACCGGCCTTCGCGTTGACTCCCTGCTCGTGTCGCCTGATGAACTCCTCCGAAGGAAAAGCTTCCGTTTTGTGGGAGGCAGGCAGGAGGTATGTGCCGCCCGTCTCCGCGTTGAAATCATCAATGCAAAAGAGCGCCGTGATGCCCAAGGGCCTTGAACTGACAAAGTGCTGGTAGCCCAAATCGCGATGCCAGTAGCCGGGGGTCTGATCGTTTCCGACCTGCGGGACGTTGAGGATTCCGTTCTGCAACATCAGGATAAAATAATCGCCCAGAAACCTCTCGACGATGGCTAAGACCTGCGGATTGGTCGCCATCCTGATAAAACAGTCGTCGTAGGCGAGCAGGCACATGGCCGTGTACGTGTCGCTGATGGCCGCGAGTTGTTGCAGGCCGCCGATTTCCTCCACCTGCGTTTGATAAATAGAGTCCATTTTGTGGCGCATCTCTTCCAGTTCGGCGCCCGACAGCAAATCCGGCAGAATCGTGTAGCCGACGAGTTTGATCTCTTCGACGCAGCCGTCAACATCCGAAGCCGGACGGCTGAACTCTTTCACTCCGAAGCTCTTGACCACATCTTGCATTCCTTTAATTTACCCTCGCTCCAGAACGGCGTAGCCGAATCCTTCCCGGCCATAGTCGTTCCCGTTGTAGAACATGAAGGTTCGACCTTTATATTTAACGATGCTCGGATAGCCCTGCATCCGCGAATCCCAGCCCGACTCCGAAACGTCTATCCCGATCTCTTCATCTTTGCGCGTCCAGTTAAGGCCGTCTGCCGATTCGGCGTAGGTCAACCTGTAGCCTTCACTTTTCGTCCCGGCCCCGTAGAACATCTTGTACACGCCCTCGTCTTTGATGACGTAGGGTCTGCCCACGCGATACTCTCCGCCGCTCATGTCAACGCACACGTCGAAGTCATCGCTTAAGTGAATGCCATCGGGCGAGAAGGCGTGGCGAATGTTGTAGCGCGGGTACTGCCTCCCATCCTCAACATCAAATTCGCTCCCGCCGCCATACCAGGCTCTCCACCTGCCATCGTCCAGCATAATCGTGTGAATGACGCGGAAGAAGAGTTCGCGGTCGTTTCTGTCGCAGACGGGCACACGGCTGAAGCGCTGAAACGATTCGCCTCCGTCACGGCTAATAGCGAGTCCTCCAAAGACGAAAAACTTTACCTTTTGACCAAGCTGATAGCCAGCGTAGAAGAGATAAAGTTCGTCGCCGCGTTCGCTGACGGCGCAGGGGACCACCCCGTTTTCGTCGAAGGCTCCGGGCGCACCAACGTCCAGCGCGGGCTGCTTCGAGACTTTCAAAACCTCCGAAGGGTTTTCGGCGGAAACGTCAACGTAACCGACGCGGCTGACTCCCTCTTCGTCGCGAAAGCCTGCGAAGACGCGAATCACGCCCTCCTCGCTTTTCAGGTACGGCGTCGGCTGAAGCGCGGAGTTCTTCGCCCAGTCAGAATCACCCGACGGGCCGTAGATTAATCCTTTCTTCTCCCACTTCATGACCGGGGGCTACTCTTTCACGCCGAGGATGGTGAAGCTGTCCACGTGCGAAGGCTTGGCGGGGTTTCCGCGATAGACCTTGCGCTCTTCAGTCTCTTTGTTGACGACAGCGCCCATGCCGATCAGACAATCTTTGGCCACCTTCAAATTGTTCGCCAGACAGCTATTGACGCCGAGGAAGCAGTTCTCGCCAACCTCGCAGTAGCCGGAGACGACGACGTGCGATGAGATGAAGACGTTGTCTTTGATGATGGATTGATGTCCGATGTGGTTGCCGCTCCACAGCACCACGTTGTTACCGACCTTCACGGCGTACTGGAGAACGTTGTGCTCCATGATGAAGCAGTTCTCGCCGATCTCGACGTTGTGCCAGACAAATGCTTTGGAACTGACGTAGGAGACAAAGCCGTAGCCTTTCTGCTTAGCCGCAAGGTAGAGCCTCGTCCTCACTCGGTTGAGCTGCGTGTAGGAGACGGCGACGAAGGCTTTGTACTGAGCCGGGTTGTAGAGCTTCTCGACCTCTTCAAAGTGGACGACGGGCAGGTTGAACAGCTCCTGCTTCTTCGCATACTCGCGCTCGACGCTAAAGGCTACGACCTCGTGCGGCGAATCGTGGGTGAAATATTCGTAGGCCAGTTCAGCCGTCTCTCCATCCCCGATGATGACAATTTTTTCCATGTTTCCTCTGCCTGCTGGAAGAACTGCGTCAAGGCCGATTGAAGTATGAATATCGCTGACGCTTCAGCCTGATTACTCTTTACCAGACATTGCCTACGCCTCCGCGGACTGCTGCTCCTGGCTGCGCCGGACGAGTTCAATCAGTTCGCCGACGTTGGCAACGTTCGCCAACTCTTTGGCGGGCACGGTCACGCCGAAGCGTTCGTCAATGGCAGCGATGGCTGCAAGATGCGCGATGGAGTCCCAGTTATCCGCGTCCTTCAAAGGTGTGCCCTCGTTTATCTCAGACCCGTCCACATCGAGCGCACCGGCCAGGTCTTCCATGAATGCCTCTTTGTCCATCAAGAACGTTTCCTCTTTCGTCTTCCGTCAAACGACCTGCATCATCGCTCCGGCCCACGAATAGCCGACGCCGAAGCCGACGAGCGCGACGCGGTCACCCGGTTTAATCCGGTTCGTCCGGCGCGCTCCCTCAAGAGCAATCGGGATGGTCGAGGAGACTGTGTTGCCGCACGTCTCCATCTCCAGCCAGAATTTTTCAGCCGGAATCTTCATCTTGTTACGCAGACGTTCGAGCATGAACTTGTTGGCTTGGTGCAGGATGAAGAAGTCAACCTCGTCCAGCTTGAAGCTGCTCTGTTCGAGAAGCCGATTCATCGCGCGCGGCACGGTCTGCAAAGTGAAGTTGAAGATTTCGGGGCCGTTCATGTAGAGGTCGCGTGGAGTGCGCCAGGTTTCTCCGCCGCTTGCGACTTCCACCGCCCCGGCAGCGTCCGGCTGGCGCGAGCCGCCTGAGGGCACTATCAGTTCGCATGCGCCGCGCCCATCCGTGCCGAAGACAAACGGGCCGAGCAATTCTTCTTCCGACTCGACGCCGACGACGAGCGTGGCCGCCGCTCCATCACCGAAAATGGTGCGGACACCTCGATCTTGCGGGTTGATGAACTTCGAGTAGGTCTCGGCGGTGATGAGCAGAACGTTGCGGGCTGTTCCGGCTTCGACGAGACTCTTGGCGAGCGCCAGACCGTAGACGAATCCCGAACAACCCTGGTTAAAATCAATTGCACCGCAGTCCAGACGCAGCCCCAGGCGGTCTTGTATCAGGCAGGCGGTCGTCGGCAGAAAGTAGTCAGGGCTTTGCGTACAAAAGAGCAGGAAATCAATGTCGGCGGGAGAGCAAGCCCCGCGCTCGAAGAGATGCCGCGCGGCGCTCACTCCCAAATCCGATGAGCACTCGTCGGGCGCGGCGATGTGGCGGGCACTGATTCCGGTCTTCTCGAAAATCTTGGCCGCATCCCAGTCGCCGAATTCTTCGGCCAACTGCTCATTGGTGAGCCTCCCGGCAGGAAGAAACGAAGCGATGTCTTTGATGGCGGCGCGAGTTCTCATAACTGTTTACCTTGAATGATTGCGTCAATCCCCAGCAGCCATACCCGGTGCCGCGTTTCCCATGAACTGGAATCTCTACGAAGCGCCGGGTGAGGGTCTTGATACCAGTTGAATCGGGCAGAAGATTCGCCGCCGCAGTATTTCCCGTACTCGAAGACGGACAGCGCCCATGCTGTCAAGCAGGTAGATGTTCGCGAGAGACGTTACGGAATCCCCGGAACGTGATTCCAGGTTAGAGCGCTTTCTTCAGCTACTTTTTCCGTCCTCCGCCATTTTCCGACAACTTTTCCGTGATCGTCTTAAGCCGAGACCTTCCCCCGCTCAGGACAGTTCTGATGCGCTTGCCTGCCAGCGTTTCTATTTTATCGCCCAGGGTGCGTGCCGGAGGTTGGGCTCTTTGCAG
The DNA here is from genome assembly GCA_963811065.1 of uncultured Acidobacteriota bacterium. Lineage (GTDB taxonomy): Bacteria > Acidobacteriota > Blastocatellia > Pyrinomonadales > Pyrinomonadaceae > QHXM01. Next base: position 247,750 of record CAWEPR010000003.1, on the reverse strand, counting down.
GTAGTGGTGAATGTCGTCGAGAATGGCATTCTGCGCTGAAAAGTCGCCGGTGCCTTTAACAAATACTTCCACGGGATGATCAGCAGTCCAGGAGCGCGGGGTATTTGAACAGAAAAGTTTCTGCCAGTGGTTCGGATAATTCCAATTGCCATGAAAAATGTAATCGTGGGCATTGTCGAGATACATTATGCCGCGATCAACAGAAACACTATCAAACAGTTGAAGGTAGCTATCAACATGCTGCTGATTCATTTCCTGAAAGCTTTCAATGTTGATGCAGATGTCATACTTCTCTTTATTGAGTTTGGCGAAATACCAGGCGGGAATGATGTAGCAATCGAATTCACTCATGTCGAAGCTATCACCATCGTAGTAAGAACCAACTCGAATATCAGGGCACACGCTCTCAAGATACTTCTTAGAGTAATAAAGACTGACGGGGACTGAATCTACCAAAACATAACGAATGCTTTTGCCGAAGATGTTAAAGGCGGCTTCGGCAAGCCTCCCATAGCCTCCTCCAACCTCAAGGATCGTAGTAACTTTCCGGGCCGGGTCACGCGCATATGTATAAAGAAAAGTGAGGTCCATCAGCGACCCCAGATCGGCCACTCTCAAAGATTCTGCGCGGTCGCGCTCCTCTACGTTGGCGGCCCACAATCCAAGAGAGTCTCTTGTTTTTAAGAAAGCCGCATACTTGTCTACAACAGGGAGTGATGAGTCTTCGAGAATTGTTTTTGTATTCGAGTCTCCCACCCAGCCATTCATCCGTTGCTCTAAATCGGAAAACTCCTTCTGAAAAACCTCATCTGAACCTGCAAGCTCAAGAATCTCAGAGAGGTCAGTGCTCTCAATTTCCTTTGGATGTTTACATAACAGCCAGGTAGGTGTCGGGGTAAACGACCCTGCGGATTCACACATATCAGTAAAAATCCGGCGGTATTCTTCACGGTCAGCGACGATGTTTGCGACCGATTGTTTTTTGATAGTCCTGCTAATTATTTCCACAATTTATCACCAAAGAGTACTGGGCGAACTTCCATGAGATAGCTTAAGTATTACAGCCCGAATTATATTGAGAATCATCATTAAAGACAAACGAGGCTTTCTAGACATCTGAGGTGAGGCGATTAGACTCTGGCTCGTCAAGGCTCGTTTGCAAAAGTTCTGTCTGCCAGGGCAGTCGGACGCGGACCACGCCGGGCCAGTGACCGCCGCCGCCGGCTTCGCGCATGACTCCGGTGTCGAAGACTCGGAAGGAAAGCACCTGCGGGGCTTCGACGTGTACGGCAAGCGGCCCCATGGTCACAATGTAGAGTGTGATGTAATACAGACCTTCATTGAGAAAATTTTCGGGAAAGGTGCACGCCGCTCGAAATAACCCGGCGGGGTGCGGCTTAGCAAACCAATTCTCCGGGAGTGAGTTTGCCGCAGGTGTATTGCCGGTGCTGAGCACGACCGTCCCCATGCTGTCCAGCAGATAGATGGTGACGCAAATGTTGCGGGCGTCGGGATTGCGGTTCCAAAAATCCACCTCGACGCGGACCTCTTTATCAATATCAACTTCGGTCTTCATTTCATCGTCAGACACGACGCGCACGGCGTGCAGTTTGATATTCTCGTTACCGGGTGCGCGGGTCATGTCATCCCAGACATACTCGCCCTGCTCGCTGCCCACGCTCAGGTACTCGGCCACGACTTCCGCTGTTTCTCCAACACGTGCCACACGTCCGTCAGCCAAGAGGACAGAGCGCGGGCAGAGTTGGTTAACGGCGGTCATGTTGTGGCTGACGAACAGCACGGTGCGCCCCTCCTTCGCCACCTCGCTCATCTTGCCCAGACACTTCTTCTGAAACGCGGCGTCGCCCACCGCGAGCACCTCGTCCACGAGCAGAATCTCCGGCTCTAAGTGGGCGGCGACGGCAAAAGCCAGGCGCATGTACATTCCGCTCGAATAGCGCTTGATGGGCGTCTCAATAAACTTCTCGATCTCGGCGAAGGCGACGATCTCATCAAACTTGCGCTTGATCTCTTCCTTATTCATGCCGAGGATAGCGCCGCTCAGGAAGATATTTTCGCGCCCGCTCAACTCCGGGTGGAATCCGGTTCCGACTTCGAGCAGGCTGCCGACGCGCCCGTAGAGTTTAACGCGCCCGCTGGTCGGCTCCGTGATGCGCGAGAGTATTTTCAGAAGCGTGGACTTGCCCGCCCCGTTGCGACCGATGATGGCGACCACATCGCCGCGTTCAATCTCAAGACTGACATCTTTGAGCGCCCAGATAGTCTCGACAGCGCGGCGCTTTTGTCGCATCCGCTCCAGAGGCGCGCGCAACGTCTCGACCAGCGACTCGCGCAACGTTGAGTAAGCCGCTTGCCGGGCACCGATGAGGTACTCCTTACTGAGATTCTCCACTCTGATCATTGGATTCATCGGCCTGCTAGATAATATCGGCGAACCTCTTCTCCATGCGCCGGAATAAGTAGGCCGAAAAGACGAGGACGACCAGCGTGATGGCTGCCGAAGTGGCGAGCGCCGTCCAATCAAACTTGAGACCGAGCAGCACCGAGCGGAAGCCCTCGATAATCCCCGTCATGGGATTGAGCGCCAGCACCCAGCGCCACTTCTCAGGAACCAAACTTATCGGGTAGATAATGGGTGAGGCGAACATCCAGAGTTGCAGCATGAAAGGCAGCGCGTAGCGAATATCGCGGTACTTCACATTAAGCGCCGACATCCACGTCCCCACACCGAGCGCGAGCAGCGTGGTGAGCGCCAGCACCGGCAGCAGCATGAGCATGTTCCACGTTGGCGCAACTCCGTAATAGAACATCAGGCCGATGAAAACGACGAAGGCGATGGCAAAATCCACCAGCCCCGCCCCGACGGCTGACCCCGGAATAATCATGCGCGGGAAATAGACTTTGGTAATCAGGTGTGAACTGCCGATCAGGCTGTTGCTGCTGTTTGTGATGGCGTTGCTGAAAAACGTCCAGGGCAAAAGCGCCGCGTAGGCAAAGAGCGGATACGGTATTCCCTGCGTGCGCGCATCAAGTCCAGCCAGCCTGCCGAAAAAGATGGTGAAGATGAGCATCGTGAAGAGCGGCTGGATCAAAGCCCACGCCACCCCCAGCGCCGTCTGTTTGTAGCGCACCTTCACGTCCCGCCAGATCATGAAGTACAGCAACTCGCGATACACCCACAGCTCGCGCAGATTGAGTGCGCTCCACGCCTTGCTCGGTTCAATCGTGATTAGCGGTTTGCCAGCCAGCTCGTGCGGCGTCGGGTGAAGCGGCAGCGTGTTGTCGGTCGGCGCTCTTTGTGTGTCGGTGCTGATAGCGGATTATCGGTGCACATGCGCTCTGGACGGGAGGCGGTGCTCATTCAAATTTAACTTCCCGCGCCGTGCTTCGGCCCCTGTCAGCCCTGGCGTGAGAAGTTTCTTATCGAAAAACTGAAGTCATTAGTCTAGCCACACGCCGAAGGCGCGTCAAGCAGCTATGCGGACGCGCCTTCAGCGGGAAGTCCGTTATAAAGAGCAATTCCCTTCCTGGCGGGGCGCTTGCACGCCCCGCCAGGAAGGGAATTGTCCAGAGAGTCTGACCTCTCCGTTTTGAGTCGGGGCGACCGGGGCTTCTTTAGAAGCCCCAATCGCTCCGTTTGCTCGTTCTCAGGGATAGACGATTCTCAGTCTATGCCCGCTTTTACCTGCTCCCAAAGTGCGAGAGCCGGAAGTATCCGAAGAAAATACTTATCGAACGCCAACACCAACGGCAGAGATGTTGACGAGAGCCGCGCCAGCCGTCTCTGCGGTATTACCTCTGACCTGGTTGTTCTGGTAAGTCTCCATCACACCAGCGTTGTTGAGTCCGGTGTCGTTGCGGTGGACCATGTTGTTGTTGATGCGAATAGTTGTTTGCGCGGTGGACGCATTGATCCCCGTGCCGTTGTTGGTCACATGGTTGTTGCTGGCATTGATGACGTTGCCGATGGCACCGGAGCCGAGAATACCGCTGCCGGAGTTGCCCGAGATGACCGAGTTACTGATGTTGGCGGTCCCGGCCTGTGCGTTAAAGCCGTTCAAGCAGTTCGTCAAACGGACATTGCTGTACGAGCCGTTGAGTGTGCCCCCGGTAGTGTTCTGCCGGATGCCGGAGCCAGCGCAATTCCTGAACGTGGTGTTGTTGACGAAGATTTCCGCCCCAGCCGTCATGTTGATTTCAAGGCCGTTGGTCGTGAGACCGTCAACCAGACAGTTCTCGACGTGAAGCGCGAGGCCAGCGATCATGCGAATGCCGTTGGTGCCGGTGCTGGCGCCGTTGATGTTGAGCCAGTCGAGTTTCACGCTCTTGCGAACGTCCAACGCGTCGGTGATGTTAATCAAGACGCCCTGGGGTGCGAGCGCGGAGAGAATCGAGCCGTAGCCCTGACCGCCGCCGCCGCCGTTGATGGTAATTGATTTGGTGATGGTGACGGTGCCGAAGCCGCCCGGATCGAGCGTGCTGATTTCGCCGTCTTTCGCCGTCTTCGAGATGGCGCCCGCGTAGGTCTTACAGGGGGCGGTGCGGCTACAGGGGTTAACGTCATCGCCGACGCCGGACACCCATGTGCGTGTCGCCTGGGCTTGCGCGCCCACGGACAGGGCGAGCGTGAAAACAACGAACATGAAAACCTTCGAAATGAACATCTTTGTCATATGACAGCCTCCTTAGCTGTTGTCAAACTATTCTCGGGTGGGTGGGTGGGAAACCACCTCTGCACCGGGAAGAAAAAGGGCCATCACCACAGTCTGTTTAAGTTGGCCCGTGGTGAAGGACCAAGGGAAATATTCGATTAGACGCGGGCGGGGCATGAATCACCCACGCCGCGCGCTCGGTCTACTTGAGGTTCGAGGCAGTAACGTTTGTGATAGTGGTGCCGACAGCCACATCGGCCGTGTTGTTGCCGATCACCTTGTTGTTGCCGAAGCTCTGATAGGTGCCGGTGCCCGCGACGCCCGTCCCGTTGCGGTGGATGCTGTTGTCGCTGAGACGGACGCTTGACGGCGAGGTGCAGCTGATGCCGTTAGCGCCGTTCGACGTGATCAGGTTGCTGTTGGCGTTGACGATTGAGCCGCCCGAGACGATCACGCCGCTACCCACGTTGGCGTCAATGACCGAACGGCTGATGTTAGCTGTGCCGCCCGTCGCCTCCAGCCCGTGCGCTCCGTTGCTGTGGAGGCTGACGCCGTCATACGAGGCGTTGAGCGTGCCGATGGTAGTGGCCTGCCTGACGCCGTCGCCGGAGTTGTTACGGATGATGGTGTCCTTGACGCTGATATTGAAGTTCGTGCCGGTGGTCGGGTTAATCTCGATGCCGTCGGAGGCGGCGGAGTTCCTCTGGCCGGTAATCACGCAGTTCTCGACGTTGAGGGTTCGCCCCGAGAGGAATCTGATACCGTCGGCACCAGTGCCCGCGCCGTTGATTGATATATTACGAAGCGAGACGATGATGGTGTTGGGACTCCCGCTGGAAGCGTCGTTGACGATGATGCCGTTGACGCCGCCTGAGTTGAGAACGCCGGCGAGCGTGCCCTGGCCTTCAACCGTTATGGACTTTGTAATAGTCAAGGTTCCGAAGCCAGCCGGATCGAGCGCATCTATCTCGCCGCCGGCGGCGGTCTTCGAGATGGCTCCGGCGAAGGTCTTGCAGGGGGCGGTGCGGCTGCACGGGTTAACGTCGTCGCCAACGCCGGACACCCATGTGCGCGTCGCCTGCGCTTGAGCCAGAGAGGCGAACGCTACCGTAAAAATGGCAAGCGTTACGACCCTCAGGCTAAAACTTAATCTCTTCATTTATAGTCTCCTATGGGCAGTAAAAAGCGAGAATACGCATTCTCATTAGATGTGGGCGCGGCGATAGCTTGCTTGCCGCGAAAGGTTCTGGTAACCCGCGAGGAAAATTATTGTCCGGCGTGGAAATCTAAGAGGATTCGGGATAGGCCTCACAGACGCCTTATGTTCGCCTATTCAGTTGCGAAGCGCCCTGTGTTTTACGCTAGATTCCCCCAGATGTCAATACCATTTCCGCAGGATTAACAAATAAGTCTGCAAGAGTTCTTAGGAACGTAACACCCGCGAGATTTTGCCGAAGAAAAGTTGCGGACCACCGGACCAAAGCTGAGAAGTGGCGACTGGCTGGCTACCGTCTCCCTTTGGCATGCCAATGATAATCTATGTATACTGCGAATCTCTTCGAAATCGAAGAAATGTACCGACTCTAACGGCCTGTAATGACGCCATATAGAAAGAGTCTCATCCTGAAACCTGATCTATTTTTCTGACGGAATTCATGCTTAAACTTTTCGTGACAGGCGGCGCGGGTTTTATCGGGTCGGCTTTTATCAGGCTAGCACTCAATGAAAATCCCGACTGCAAAATCATCAATTTCGATGCCCTGACTTACGCCGGGAATCCTGACAATCTGGACGGTCTGGACCAAGCGCGGCATCACTTCGTCTGCGGCGACATCAGTGACCGCGAAGCCGTGCTGGCCGCGCTTGATGAGGGCACGGATATCATCGTCAACTTCGCCGCTGAATCGCATGTTGACCGGAGCATCGCTTCGGCTGACGAATTCTTGCGAACGAATGTGCTGGGGACTCAGGTTCTGCTGGACGCGGCGCGGGCGCGCGGCGTCAAACGAGTTGTCCATATCAGCACAGACGAGGTGATGGGCAGCCTGCCGGAGGACGAGAGCGCCTTCTTCACCGAAAGCTCGCCGTTTGCGCCGAACAGCCCGTATGCCGCGTCGAAAGCCGCCGCCGAGCATCTGGTGCGCGCCGCTGCCCATACATTCGGCCTCGACACGGTGGTCACGCGCTGCGGGAACAACTACGGCCCGCGCCAGTTTCCCGAAAAGTTTTTGCCGCTCATGCTCTCAAACGCGCTTGACGATGAGCCGATCCCGCTCTACGGCGACGGGCGCAACGTGCGCGACTGGATTTACGTCGAGGATCACTGTCGCGCCATCTGGCTGGTGATGGAGAAAGGGCGAAGCGGGGAGGCTTACAATATCGGCGCGCGCAACGAGCGGCGCAATATTGATGTCGTCGAGTCTGTCCTCGACGCGCTCGGCAAGCCGCGCACATTGATTCGTCACGTCAAAGACCGCTTGGGCCACGACCGTCGTTACGCGATTGATCCGGCGAAGATTGAGATGGAACTCGGCTGGCGACCCCTTGAGACGTGGGAGAGCGGGCTTGAGAAGACGATCCGCTGGTACGCGGAGAACCCGGAATGGATCAAGCGTGCGCGCAGCGGCGAATATCGCGAGTTCTACGAGCGACAATACGGAAAGATTAGTCTGGAGTCTGGAGTCTGAAGTCAGGAGTCAAAAGACAGGCAAATGCTTTTGACCAGTTGACGACAGACTCTCCAGACTTCAGACTCCAGACTTTTATGAGAGTGTTGGTCGCGGGAGCGGGTGGGATGGTCGGTCACGCCGTGGTGGAGCATTGCACGGCGCAGGGCGACGAAGTTTTCGCGCACGATCACCAGAGCCTCGACATCGCCGACGAGACGGCAGTTAGCTCCCGGTTAGAGCGCGAGCGTCCAGAGGTGATTATCAACTGCGCGGCGTGGACGGATGTTGACGGCTGCGAGACGAACCGCGCACGCGCTTTTGAGGCGAACGCGCGTGGGCCGGAAAACTTAGCGACGAGCGCGCGCCGCATCCGGGCAGGGTTGGTGACGATTTCGACCGATTATGTTTTCGATGGCGCGAAGGATGGCTTCTACACGCAGCGCGATGATCCGAATCCGACGAGCGTTTACGGATTGTCAAAGCTCGAAGGCGAGAAGCTGGCGAAGGGAGCGTGCGCGCGGACAACGATTGTGCGCACGGGCTGGATTTTCGGCAGCGGGGGAAGAAATTTTTTAAGCCGCGTCATCGAACTGGCCGCGCGCGATGAACATCTGAAGGCCATCAGCGACGCGTGGGGCACGCCGACTTATGCCACCGATCTGGCGCGACGCTTGCGCCGCTTGGCAGAACTCGATTTGCCGGGAACTTATCACGTCGTCAATTCGGGCGACGGAGCAAGCTACGAAGAGTTTGCGCGCGAGGCGCTCAAGTGTAGCGGGCGCGAGCAGGCAATGATTGAAAGCGTGCGGATGGATTCGCTCCAGAGACCCGCCCCGCGCCCGCGTAACTCGCGCCTGCGCTGCCTGCTGTCCGAAGCAGTAGGTCTTGAGCCTCTGCCCGACTGGCGGCTCGCGCTTAAAGAGTTCGCTTTGAGGCAGACGATTGCCTGATGGACGATAGACGATGGACGATAAAAACAGCGGATTTCCGCGCCCATTGTCCATCATTCAGCGTCTTTCTGGCTTGGCGCAATACCCGCAACTGATGTTATTCTTGAGCGCCTCTCGCTTTGAGGTCAGCAGATAGACGACCGACGAGAACGGGTCGTCCATCGTCCATTGTCCATCGTCTATCGTCATCTTTATTTGTAGGTGTAGAGAGTTATGGTTTCACAAGATAATCGCTTGATTCCCATCCCCGCCGGAGAGCGCGGCCTTGATCGTCCGCTGAGCGACATTGCTCAGTCGAAATCCTACGGCGTTTCGCCGTCAGACCCGACGCACTTGCGCGACTATCTGTTCGTCGTCCTCAAACGCAAGTGGCTGATTCTGACGCTCGTCGTAGTCGTCACTTCGCTGGTGACGATCCAGATGTATCGCCAGCCCTCGATTTATCAGGCGACGGCGATGATTCAGATCGAGCCGAAATCCAAGAGCGTGCTTCAGACCGGCAGAGAGATCGTCATCAATACCGGTAGCGACAAAGACCCTGCCTACTGGAATACGCAGCTCAAGCTGCTGGAAAATCCTGCGCTGGCGCGACAGGTTATTCTGACGCTCGACCTTCACCGCGACCCACTCTTTTTCGGCGCGCCCGGACAGACGAGCATCGGGGCTTCGATTCGCAGGCTCATTTATGGCGAAGAGCGAAGCCAGCCTGCACCCGCTCCGGTGAATAAGAACATCGAAGTGGTCGGCCCCGAAAAGGTGGTAAGCGGGCAGTTGTCACCGCAAGACCTCGCCCGGCTTCAGCCCTATGAAGACACGCTGGCCGCGAATCTCACGGTCGAACCCGTCGTCGGAACTAATCTCATCAATCTCAGCTACAGGCACACCAATGCTGAGTTGGCGCAGAGGATTGCCAACACTTACGCCGACACCTTCGTCCATAACAATGGCGAACGCCAGACGACCGGCACTGAGCTGGCGCTGAGAACGGTTGGCGAAAAGATCGCGCAGTATCAAGCTGACATTGAGAAGGATGAACAGGCGAGATTCCAATTCAGTAAAGAAAATGACATCCCCTTCAGCCCGGAAAAGGGAATACCAGCCGTAGACCTTCAGGCTGCGAATCTGGCGAAATTAAGCACGCAGGTCCTGGACGCGGAGAATGAGCGCAAGGGTCTTCAATCTCTGTATGAGACGGCGAACACAGCAACCAACCCGAATGAAATCCCTGAAGTTGGAGACAACAAGCGTATCCAGACGCTGCGTGAAAAGCTGGACGCTCTGAAGCAGAAGCGCGACGAACTGCTCGTCATCTACACACCGGAATGGCCGGAAGTGAAAAAGGTGGACGCGCAAATCAGTATGCTTGAGGAATCTCTGGCGAAAGCCCCGCGCGAAGTGGTGGCGACCATGAAGGCTCGCTATCAGGCAGCTCTTTCCAAAGAGAATCGCTTGCAGCAAAAGCTCAATTCGGAGCGCGGCGTCTTCTCGCAGAAGAACCAGGCGCAGCTTCACCTGGGCGTCCTCAATCAGCGAATCGAAACCAACAAGCAGTATTTGGCGACGCTGCTTCAGCGCAAACTGGAGCTTGAAAACGCTGAGACGAACAACTTAAAGACGAACAACGTCAGCATCCAGCAATACAGTCGTTCGGGAGCGTTGATTGGCCCGGCGCGCGCGCGCAACATCGTGATCGCGTTTCTGCTCTCGCTTGGCGTCGGCATTGGGCTGGCCTTCCTGCTCGATTATCTGGACGATACGTTGAAGTCGGTCGAAGACGTTGACCGCTACATACACCTTCCGGCGCTGGCCTTGATTCCGAGCAACCGTACGGAGCGCCCGCGCTTGAAAGGCAAAAGTTCAGCACCTGCCGACGCGGGTGAATCAACCGCGCTCGCCCTGATTGACGACGCGCGCTCGCCCATCGCCGAAGCCTACAGGCACTTGCGTACTTCGCTCCTGCTCTCTTCCGCCGGGCAGCCGCCAAAGACCATCCTCGTCACGTCGAGCCAGCCGTCCGAAGGCAAGACGACCACAGCCGTCAATACAGCAGTCATGCTGGCGCAGACCGGCGCGGAAGTTTTAATCATTGACTGCGATCTCAGGCGTCCGCGCCTGCACGCGCATTTCAGAGTGCCCAACGCGGGCGGCGTGACCAATTATTTATCTGGAGACTCAGACCTCGATGCGCTCTTGCAGCCTTACGACAAGCTGCCGAATTTGAAGCTCCTGACCTCCGGGCCTGTGCCACCGAACCCGGCGGAGCTGCTCGGCTCGGACGAGATGCGAAAATTGCTCGGTACGGTCTCAGACCGCTTCACGCATATCATCATTGACTCGCCGCCCGCGATTTCCTTTACGGACGCTTCCATTCTTTCAACGATGGTTGACGGCGTGATGCTGGTGGTTCACGGTGGGCGCAGCTCGCGGGCCATCGTTCGCCGCGCCAAGCAGCAATTGATGGATGTCGGCGCAAACATCTTCGGCATTGTGCTCAATAACGTGAAGCTCGAAGCGACGAACTACTACTATGCTGGCTACTATTCGGGCTACTACACGAACGACGAAGGCGACGAGCCGGACGCAGCTGAAAGCGCCGGGGCACGCGGGGCGGCGAGTTAATGAGAGGTGAATTCTGCCTCATCGCGCCGGATGTGGTGCTGGGGCGCGATGTCGCCATTTACAACTTCGTCAACCTCTACGGCTGCCGAATAGGCGACTCGACCAAGATTGGCTCGTTCGTCGAGATTCAGAAAGGCGTCCAGATAGGGCGCAACTGCAAAGTCTCCAGCCACACGTTCATCTGTGAAGGCGTGACCGTTGAAGACGAGGTCTTCATCGGTCACGGCGTCAATTTCATCAACGATAAATACCCGCGCGCAACCACCGAGGGCGGCCAGCTTCAAACCGAAGCCGACTGGACGGTGGAGCGCACACTCGTGCAGCGCGGAGCCAGCATCGGCACAAACTCGACCATCCTCGGCGGCATTACCATTGGCGAACGCTCAATCGTCGGCGCAGGCTCGGTCGTCACACACGACGTACCCGCCGGAGCAACCGTCGCAGGCAATCCGGCGAGAATTATTAAAAAAGTGATGAGTGATGAGTGATGAGTTAAGAACACCGTCCCTATTCATCACTCATCACTTGTCTTTTATGAACGTTCCTTTCGTTGATCTTCAAGCGCAATACAAGTCCATCAAGGCAGAGGTGGACGCGGCGATTGCGCGCGTAGTTGAGAACGCGAGCTTTATTCTGGGGCGCGAGGTCGAGGCGTTTGAGGCCGCTTTTGCCGAGTATACGGGCGCGCGCTTCTGCGTCGGGGTCAATAGCGGGACGGCGGCGATTCAGCTTGCCGTGATGGCTTGCGAATTGGGCGCGGGTGATGAGGTCATCGTGCCCGCCAATACTTTCTTCGCCAGCGCCGAAGGCGTTTCGACCGCAGGAAGTACGCCCGTCTTCGTTGACGCCGACCCTCTCTCCTACAACCTTGACGCTTCAAAAATCGAAGCCGCGCTGACGAAACGCACGCGCGCCATCATGCCCGTGCATCTCTACGGTCAAGCAGCCGACCTTGATCCGATTTTCGAGCTGGCCGAGCGGCACAACCTGATGGTGATTGAAGATGCGGCGCAGGCGCACGGCAGCCGTTACAAGGGAAAGCGTGTCGGCGCGCTCGGTCGTGCCGGTTGTTTCAGTTTCTATCCGGGCAAGAATCTAGGCGCTTACGGCGAAGGCGGTGCGGTCGTCACCAATGATGAAGAGGTGGCGCGTCGCGTGCGGCTGCTACGCGACCACGGCTCAGAGCGCAAGTACCATCATGAAGTAATTGGCTACAACTTCAGGCTCGAAGGAATTCAGGGGGCGGTGCTGGGAGTTAAACTTCCCCATCTGGACAAGTGGAATGGGCTTCGGCGCGAGCACGCCGCGCGCTACAACGAATTATTGAATGACAGCAACCTGACCTTGCCGCGCGAGATGCCTTATGCCGAGCACATCTATCATCTCTACGTCGTGCAGACGGAGGCGCGCGAGACGCTCCAGAAAACCCTGACGGAATCGGGCGTGCAGACGGGCATACACTATCCCATCCCCGTTCACCTGCAACCGGCCTACGCGTCTCTGGGCTACAAGGCAGGAGATTTCCCCGAAGCCGAACGACAGGCCAGCCGCGTGCTGTCGCTTCCGATGTTTCCAGAATTGACCGATGAGCAGATAATGCGGGTCGCAGAAGTCATTCAAAAGCAGACGGTGTCTCAATGAATCCCACAACGATTGGTGTTATCGGCTGCGGCTACTGGGGGCCGAACCTGCTGCGCAACTTCGCGGAGAACGAGGCGGCGCGCCTGAGCTGGATGTGTGATCTGGACACGAAGCGTTTGGAGACGCTCGGTCGCCGTTACCCTTCCGCCCGGACGACGACTGATTGCGCGCAACTCTTCAATGACCCGCAACTCGCGGCGGTTGCCATCGCCACTCCCGTCAGCACGCATTTCGATTTTGCCAGGCAAGCGCTCGAAGCCGGGAAGCATGTGCTCATTGAGAAGCCTTTTACGGCGAGCGTGGCGGAAGCCGAAGAGTTAATCGAATTGGCCGAGCGAAATGGTCTGACGCTGATGGTGGATCACACCTTCATCTACACGGGCGCGGTGCAGAAGATTAAAGAGGTCGTCAAAAGCGGCGAACTGGGCGAGTTGCTCTACTTCGATTCGGTGAGAATCAATCTGGGACTTTTTCAGCGCGACATCAATGTCGTCTGGGACCTCGCGCCGCACGATCTGGCCATCATGGATTACATCATTGACCGTCAGCCGCTTGAGGTGACGGCGACCGGCAGTTGCCACGTCGAGCGCGGCATCGAGAACATCGCCTACGTGATGCTTCGTTTCCCCGAAGAGTTTATCGCGCACTTTCATTTCAACTGGCTCTCGCCCGTCAAGATTCGCCGCACGCTGCTGGCGGGAAGCCGCAAGATGATCGTCTACGATGACATCGAGCCGACAGAGAAGATTCGCATCTACGACAAGGGCGTGATGGTCACGCAAACGGAAGAGGCCGCCGACAAAGAAGCGGCTTACCAAACCCTCGTCAGCTATCGCACCGGCGACGTGTGGGTTCCGAAACTGGATTCGACCGAAGCCCTGCACCATGTTTGCTGCGAATTCCTGAGCGCGATTACGGAGAAAAGGCGACCCGTCACGGATGGACATTCGGGCCTGCGCGTCGTGCGGCTGCTCGAAGCGGCGCAAGCCTCCATCAGCCAGCAGGGACGCGCCATCAAGCTTTAGGTTGCTGTGCGTTCGATGTTAGAGGCGGCTATATTGTAGCCCCGGAGGGGCGGCATATCAGTAGCCCATGACGTAAGTCATGGGAACAAGCATCGAATAAAGGTAGTAAGCCCCGGAGGGGCGACATCATATGCCGCTCCTCCGGGGCTTAAACAATAGTTCTCTACCTTGACCCAGCACTGACGTGCTGGGCTAGTGTTATATCGCTCCTCCGGGGCTATTAATCAAACAAAAATGAAAGTCCCATTACTCGATTTGCAAGCGCAATATGTTGCGCTCAGGGATGAACTGAACGAGGCCGTCCGGCGCGTGCTGGATTCACAGCAATTCATCCTGGGGCCGGACGTTTCGGCGCTCGAAGATGAGGTTGCGCGCTACACCGGGTCGCGGCACGCCATCAGTTGTGCAAGCGGCTCGGATGCGCTGCTGCTGGCGCTGATGGCGCTTGAGATTAAGCCGGGCGATGAAGTCGTCACCACTCCTTACAGCTTCTTTGCGACCGCCGCCGCGATTGCGCGTCTGGGAGCGCGCCCCGTCTTCGTTGATATTGCGCCCGATACCTACAACCTTGACGTTTCAAAAATCGAAGCCGCGATAACTGAGCGCACGCGCGCCGTTATGCCCGTTCATCTCTACGGCCAGTGCGCGGAGATGAGCGCCATCATGGAGGTGTGTTCCCGACACAACGTGCCCGTCATCGAAGATGCGGCGCAGGCCATCGGCGCTGAAGATGAAGGGCGAGAGGCCGGGGCAATCGGTACGATTGGCTGCTTTAGTTTCTACCCGTCAAAGAATCTGGGCGGGGCGGGCGATGGCGGAATGATGACGACTGACGACGACGCTCTCGCGGAGCGGCTGCGTATCTTGCGCGTTCATGGTAGCGCAACGAAGTATTATCACAGCCTGCTTGGAGTCAATAGCCGCCTCGATTCTCTTCAGGCCGCTATCCTGCGCGTCAAGCTGCCGCATCTGGACGGGTGGTCGGAGGCGCGTGCGGCAAACGCCGCCAGATACAATCAGTTGTTCGAGGATGCAGGGTTGATGGAAGAGATAGGACTGCCTGCGGTGCGCGAGCGTGTGCGCCACATCTTCAACCAATACGTCATCCGCGTCGGCGAAAAACGTGACGCCCTCATCGCCCATCTTAAGCGACACGACATCGGGACGGATATTTATTACCCTGTGCCGCTTCACCTGCAAGAATGCTTCGGTTATCTGGGTTACAAAGCGGGCGACTTTCCGGAAGCCGAGCGCGCCGCACGCGAGACGATTGCGCTGCCTATTTACCCTGAGTTGACCGCTGAGCAGCAAAGCTATGTGGTCGAGACCATCCGCGATTTTATGAGGTAGGTCGCCACGCTCGTAGCCCAGGCAGGGGCTGAACGAACTTTTACTTGTACACCGGATATGTCGGGCGCTTTGGAGCAAGTGGCTTTACCTTTTTCAGCGCGTCCATCGCAAGCTGCACGGCTTTTTCGAGTTGCGCATCGCGTCCGGCCTGCCAGTCGGCGGGCGTATTCTCCAATTCATAGTCAGGCGTGACGCCGCGATTCTCCATCAGCCAGGTGCCGTTCTGCGGGTCGTACCATCCCCAATCGGGCACACGGATCGAGCCGCCGTCAAGCAGTTGATGCGTTGACGCGCCCACGCCCGCGCCGCCCGTCCGAATGCCAACGACAGGGCCGAGCTTCGTTCGTTGCCACATCCAGGGCAGGCTGTCTCCGCCCGAGCCTGCCATTTCGTTGGTGAGCAAAACTTTCGGCCCGTTGATGATGCCTGTGGGGAGGAGGATGTCTGCACCGTCGCGCAAAGCGGCGCGATAGAGGGGAACCCTTTTCAAGGTGTCAATGATGTAATCGGCGGCGCGCCCGCCTTCATTGAAACGCCCGTCAACGATTAGCCCCTGCTTGTCCAACTGCGCGTAGAACTCCCGGTTGAATGCGTTGTAGCCTTCGTCCGAAGTGTTTGTCAGAAAAATGTAGCCGAGCTTGCCGCCCGAAAGCTCTGCAACGCGAAGACGATTGCCCTCGACCCAATCGAATTGACGAAGCTGTAGTTCACTCACCAGCGGCACGACGGAGACGACACGCGCGCCCGTTCCATCCGCCTTCGCCCCCACTTTCAACTTCACCGTCTTTGAAGCCTTGTTCAGAAAATAGCGATAAACGTTTTCGCTCGCCTTAATCTCCTCGCCGTCAATTGCCAGCAGATACTCGCCCGCACGGATGTTCACGCCGGGCTGCGTGAGCGGATTCTGCAACGCGGCGCGCGTGTTGTCGCCGTGAAGAATGCGCTTGATGCGATAGCGTCCGTCCGCAATCTCAAAATCTGCGCCGAGCAACCCGACGGTTTCCTGAACACCGCCCTGCGGCCCACCGCCCACGTCGCCGCCCCCGATTCCCATGTGGCTGACCGAGAGATGAGAGAACATCTCCTTGAACAAGAGATTCAATTCTTCGCGCGTCGCGAGGTTGGGAAGATACGCAGCGTAGTGTTCCCTGAGCGCGTCAAAATTCTGCCCGTGAAGGTTCCTGTCATAAAAATATTCGCGCATTCGCCGCCACGCTTCCGCGTACATCTGCCGCCATTCGGCGCGCGGGTCAACGGTCAACTCGATTGGATTTAATTTCAATCTGCCATCTTCAGGCTTCGCCGGAGGTGCGTCCGCAGAGACGATAGACCAGACGCCCTGCCGACGAAGCGCGAAACGGCTGCCGTCATTCGTGATGCGATAAAAGCCCGCGCCTTCGACAAACTTTTCCAGACCCGCTTTGCCGCTGACGAACTTATGAACCGTTGCGCCTTCGATGATGAAGAGCACGCCCGCCCTGCCCGTCATTATCCTGCCCGGATTCTGTGGCGCATTCGGCATGATGAGGACACGCGTCTCTATGTTCTCAAGGTCAACCGTGATCCGAGTGGTCGCATCCGCCGCATTGCTTTCGGAGTCGCTGCGCTGAACGAAGGGCGAAACATCATTGCGATTGAGCGGGACGGCGTAGACGTTGCGCGTCACCTGTGAGCGGAACGGATAGCCTGATAACCCTTGCGATTCGACCAGCCCTGTGCGGTTGCTGCCGACGAAATAAAGATACTTTCCGTTGCGGTCGAACATGGGTTGCTGCGCGTCCATGTGCGCGCCGGACACAGCGTAGGATTTGTTTGAATCGAAAGAATAGAGCGTGATGATTCGGACGCGATTGATTCCGTATTTGGAATAGGCGAGCCAACGACTATCAGGCGACCACGAAGGTTGCATCGCGGGGTCTCCATCCGTATGCGTCGCCGCATCAACGCGGCGCGCGGTGTTGCTCTCCACGTCGAAGTGCCACAAAGCCAGATGCGCGTCGGAGAAAGCCAGCTTCCTTGAATCAGGCGACCACACCAGTTCATTATAGAAGGAAGGATTCTTCTCAATTGCGACGCGACGAACCGCGCCCCCCTGTACTGCTCTGAGATGAAGCTGCTGCTCGCCCGATTCATCGGAGAAGTAGGCCAGCCATTTTCCGTCGGGCGACCAGACGGGATTACGTTCGGCTGCGGCTGGCGTATTGGTTAAGTTGTCGGCTGCACCGCTTGATGCGTTGACATCAAAGATTTCGCCACGAATTCCGAAGAGCAGGTGGCTGGCGTCCGGCGAGAGTGTTGCCCAACTAGTCCACGGCAAGGTGTCAATTTTTCGCGGTTTGGTTTCTGGGAAATCCCCGGAGATTCGCACGTCGAGCCTGCTCTCCTGATTCGTCTGCAAATCGAAAAGATGAATCGCCCCATTCTGCGCGAACACGATAGAACCATTATTCGCGGAAGCGGATTTGATGCCGTACTTCTCGAAGCGGGTCAACTGATTGACGCTCTTCTTCGTGGTGTCGTAGACGAACAGATTCTCTGTTCCCGTGCGATCTGAAACAAAGTAGACCTTGTCTCCAACCCACATCGGGTCAGTATCGTTAGACCCGTCGCGCGGCACGGTTTCCGTGCTGCCGTCCGTAAGTTTTGCGAGCCAGATTTTAGAAGCTCCCCCGCCGTGATAATTTCTCCACGCGAAGACATCGAGGGTATCGAGGACGGGAGTGTAAGCGAGGCGATCACCTGCGGGAGAAAAGGAGGCCGCCCAGCCTCTGGGCACAGGCACTTCAGCGGGGAAACCGCCCGCTGCCGGGATAGTGTAGAACCGCCCACCTAAGATAGAAGTTCGGCTGCGGAAAGAGAGAAACAGGACGCTCTTGCCGTCCGGCGTCCAGTTAACAGGAAAATCTAAATCAGGATGATAGGTGAGGCGGCGCGCTTCGCCTCCCGCGACCCCGACGATGTAGACATCCCAACTGAAAGGGCCGCCCGTTGGATTAAAACGAGCGAAGGCGACCTGCGAGCCATCGGGCGACAAAAGGGGAAAGCCTTCGCGCGCCGCATGCGTGGTCAGGCGGCGCGCCTCGCCTCCCTGACGCTCGACTATCCAGATGTCATCGGCATAGGAGAAGACCACATGCGTGCGGCTGACCGAAGGCGTTTGCAAAAGGAGCGGGCTTTGAGCTTGAGCCGCGACAAAGAGGAGCGCTGACCAGAGAGTTAATAAAAATATTCGGCTTGATAGTCTCATATGGGTAAACTAAAGCTGGCGCTTTCCCCTTTGACCTACACAGGTTGTTCACCATGAGCGAGGTGACTAAGAGCTTCTATCTGGTAGAACACCAGGCAGGCCGAATTTGTGGCAGAAAGAAGTTAGACCGAGATTAACAAGATGGACAGGATAAGAGAAGAAGAAGCAAGTTATCCTGTCTTGTCTCTTCTTCTTAATCTTGATAATCCTGTTAATCTCGGTCTAACTCTTAAATGAGGAGAGTTTAAGCTAAGCTGCTTACACCGTGCCCCAACGCACTTTGTTGGCTGAGGACTTGCCGCTGGCGTCGTGCGCCGCGAGTTCCGCTTGCGCGAGCGCAAGATCGTGCTCGACCATCAAGTGGACGAGTTGTTTGAAGTTCACTTCCGGTTTCCACCCCAACTCTTCGCGCGCTTTCGTGGCATCGCCGAGCAGCAGATCAACTTCCGCCGGACGATAGTAGCGTTCGTCCTTCTCGACATACTCTTTCCAATCCAGATCGAGCATGCCGAAGGCTTCATCCAGAAATTCCCTGACCGAGTGCGTCTCGCCCGTAGCGATGACGTAATCGTCTGCCGCCTCCGTTTGCAGCATCAGCCACATCGCGTAGACGTAATCTTTAGCATAGCCCCAGTCGCGCCGCGCATCGAGGTTGCCGAGATAGAGTTTTTCCTGTAGGCCGAGCTTGATACGCGTGGCCGCGCGCGTAATCTTGCGCGAGACAAACGTCTCCCCGCGCCTCTCTGATTCGTGATTGAAGAGGATGCCGTTGCAGGCGAACATGTCGTAACTTTCGCGGTAGTTGACCGTGATGTAGTAGGCATAAGCCTTCGCGCAGCCGTAGGGCGAGCGCGGGTAAAACGGCGTCTTCTCGGTCTGCGGCGTCTCCATCACCTTGCCGAAAAGCTCGGACGAAGAAGCCTGATAGAACCTGGGACGAATACCCGCTTCGCGGATCGCTTCGAGGATGCGGACAGTTCCCACACCCGTCACCTCCGCCGTGTACTCGGGAACGTCGAAGCTGACGCGAACGTGCGACTGCGCGCCGAGGTTGTAAATCTCGTCAGGCTCGATCTGCCGCAGGATGGTATTGAGCGAGCTTGAATCGTTAAGATCGCCATAGACGAGCCTGAGGCGCGTGCCCTTCTCGTGCGGGTCTTGATAGAGATGGTCAATCCGGTCTGTGTTAAAGGAAGACGAGCGACGAATGATGCCGTAAACATCGTAGCCTTTATCGAGCAGCAGTTCCGTCAAGAAAGAGCCGTCCTGCCCGGTGATGCCTGTGATTAGTGCGCGTTTGGTCATGCTGGAGAAATTACCTGTCGGAATAATTTAGTTTGTCAGATAGCGAGCGTTTGGGAGACATTGCGAATTCGATACGATAGCTAATGAGAGGCAATTCAGCAAGTAGCCAGAATAATTGGTAGTGTCCGTTTTTCAAGTTTGAACTTCTAAAGATTGAGGTGGGCTAATCCTTATCCTTAACGTCTGATTCTTTTTGGGTGTCTTCGTTAATAATTTCAGGCTTGTTAGTAATTTCCCTGCGGAATAACCCCAAGCGAGGTAACTCACCCTCTATTTTTCTTTTAACCAAATCACGTTGGACTTGCGCCCCCTCTGCCAATCTCGTCTTAATCTCCTGAGCTTCTTTCTCTTCTATCTCCCACCTCTTTTTTATTCTTTCCGCTCTGAGGCTTAGAAGGTGCTGCATTATAGCTGTAACAATACTGCTCGCTATAGCTATGGATGCTCCGATAAGTAATAGGGCAAGATCACGACTCATTTTTATTTTCCGTAATACGAAAATAATCCTTGACTCGGTAGTGTCCTATATAATGCATTGCTGGTAATTCATCTATGAGCACGCCGCTTGCTCGGTAACTTCTCCGGTAAATCCAACTCATCATCAATCAGCACATCCGTTGAAATACCCACCAAGCGCGCATACTTTAAGAGAATCGGAAGATGCGGCTCGCGGTTTCCAAGCTCATAAGCAGAGATTCTGCTACGAAAGTATTCATCGGCCAGACCTAAACGCTCCAGCATCCCATCCTGAGAAAGACCTAAAGCCAAACGAATCTGAAGCAGTTTCTCTGCCAAACGCTCCGGCTTTGGACTACGCGCTCCCCCCATCAGGAAAGACCTCCTGATGGAGCAACATCCTTGCTTTTAGACACGAATGTGTCTAATATAAGCCTGCTCAAGTTGTCCGCCGTGAGAATCCTTTTCTTCTCAACGGCGATGCTCACTACTCAGTTTTGAGGTTGAGGCTTGAGCTACGCATAAGCCGTTGCTAATTTTCAAACAGACCGCGTGGAATATAGCACGCTTTTCTTCACCCTATGTTCTCACTTCTTTAACAGTTCGCTATCAGGGGAAGCATGATGGGTGCATGTTCCCCTGTGGTCGCACGCCTGCTATCGTGGAAGAAGTAGGTTGTGCGCCGCAAGGCCGTCGTTTCCCAGTCGCACGCCCGTGCGAGACGGCGGCCTTGCTTTTAGTGAGCGCCCGCGTTTCGCAGAATCTCTTTATCTTTGCTACCATAGCCGTTCTTGAGTCAAGCCGAATAAATCAATGACTATGTCTGAAGATAACTTTCCTTACAAGAAAATCGTGGTGACGGGCGGCGCAGGGTTTCTCGGTCGCATTCTGGTGCATAAATTGAAAGACGTTGCTGGCACGGAAGTCTTTGTGCCGCGCAGCCGGGATTACAATCTGGTCGAGAATGCTGACGTTGTGCGCCTCCTCAAAGAGACGCAGCCTGAGATGGTGATTCATCTGGCCGCAGTCGTCGGCGGCATCGGGCATAATCAGAAGAATCCCGGACGATTCTTCTACGACAACCTGATGATGGGCACGCAACTCATCGAGCAATCGCGCCTGCACGGTGTCAAGAAATTCGTCGCGCTCGGAACAGTCTGCGCGTATCCGAAATTCACGCCCGTGCCTTTCAAAGAGGACGACATCTGGAACGGCTACCCGGAAGAGACCAACGCGCCTTACGGGTTGGCGAAGAAGATGATGCTCGTGCAATCGCAAAGCTATCGTGAGCAGTACGGCTTCAACTCCATCTTCCTGCTTCCGGCGAATCTCTACGGCCCCGGCGATAATTTCGACCTTGAGACCTCGCACGTCATCCCCGCGCTGATTCGTAAGTGCGTCGAAGCCAGACGCAGCAATGCGCCCTTCATCGAGGCATGGGGTTCGGGTGGTGTGTCGCGCGAGTTTCTCTACGTCGAAGATTGCGCCGAAGGAATCCTGCGCGCGGCGGCTACTTACGACGAAAGCGCACCCGTTAACTTAGGCAACGGGCGCGAAGTGATGATCCGCGACCTCGTGGAGTTGATTACGAAGCTGACCCGCTTTGAAGGCGAGATTCGCTGGCAGGCTAGCAAGCCCGACGGGCAGCCGCGCCGCCGCCTGGATGTTTCGCGCGCCGCTGAAAAATTCGGCTTCCGCGCCCACACGTCGCTCGAAGAAGGCTTGCGCCGAACAATTGATTGGTACGAAGAAAACAGTGGTCAGTAATCAGTTTTCAGTTTTCAGTTTTCAGTAAAAGCACCTTGTCTTTGCTCAAAACTTAAAACTTAAAACTGAAAACTGATTACTGACTACCGCTTTTATGAAACTCAGCATCGTTACTCCCTCTTTCAATCAGGGAAGATTTTTAGAGCAGACCATCCAGTCTGTACTCAACCAGGATCACGCAGACGTTGAGTACATCATCATTGACGGTGGCAGCACGGATGAGAGCGTTGACGTTATCCGTCGCTACGAAGATCGTCTTGCTTACTGGGTGAGCGAGAAAGATCGCGGGCAGGCGCACGCCATCAACAAGGGATTAGAAAAGGCGACCGGCGATGTTTTCGCTTTCATCAATAGCGACGACCTCTATCTGCCTGGAGCGTTTCGCGCCGCGATGGAGCACTTCCGCCAAAACCCCGATTGCGAATGGCTCTGCGGCGAGACGCTTCTCTTCGGTACGGAAAGACAAACCATCCTTGCACCGACCCGCGTTCCCGAATCAGCCGCGCACGCTTTGTCGTGGGCTTACGTGGCCGCGCAGCCCGGCATGTTCTGGCGACGCGAAATTCTGAAGGAAGGATTTCAGGAACGCTGGCGCTATTGCTTCGACAACGAGATGTACGCGCGTCTATTGATTCAAGGGCACAAGTGCGAGCATCTGCCCGTGCCCGTCGCCGCTTATCGTTATCATCCTGAGAGCAAGAGTGTCGCCGAGGGCGAGCTGTTTGACCATGAGTTTGACGAAATCACGGAGATGTACCAGCAGCAGTTGAAGGGCGCAGAGCGTCGCTGGACGCTCGGCACACTGTTGCTGAGGCGTTCCTATCAGGCAAGTCAAACGGGCGATACGAAGGCTTCTGCCAGATACCTGCTGCGCTCCCTTCTTGTTCACCCACAGGGCATCGTCAGCCGCCCGTTCTGGGGCTGTTTCCGTCGCACGCTCAAGAGCGGCCTTGCGCCACGCAGCAATTGATTCAATCGAAATGATCAGCGTCGTCATGCCCGTTTACAATCAGGCGCGTTTCATCATGCGCGCCGTTGAAAGCGTGCGGGCGCAGAACGTAGCAGACGAGGTGGAGATCATCATCGTCAACGACGGCTCGACTGATGAGACTGAAAACTTGCTGCGCTCTCTCGCCAGTGAAAAAATGGTTCGCTGCATTACGCAGGAGAATGCGGGGCCTTCCGCGGCGCGCAATCTGGCTATCCGCGAGAGCCGGGGTGAATGGATAGCGTTTCTCGACGGCGATGATTACTGGCTGCCGGGAAAGCTCGCGGCGCAACTCACTGCCCTTGAAAGAGAGGGCGCAGATTTTGCTTACTGCGGAGTGATCGTCGTGGACGAGGAAGGCCGCACGACCGCAACCTATCCGGCGACTCAGAGCGATTCACAGCTTAGCAACTTGATGTGGGGTAACTTGATTTCGACACCGACCGTGATTGTGCGCAAGTCTTTGCTCGACCAGACGGGCTTGTTTGATGAGCTGTTGATGACGGGCGAGGATTGGGACTTATGGCTGCGGCTGGCGACTCACGGGCGCGGGGCGTGTGTGGAGGAGACGCTCGTCGCCGTGCAACGCTATGAGCGAGACGCCGATTATTATCCTTTGAACCTTTATGAAGTGGCGATTCCGCGAATCTGTTCTCGCTTCTTCGATTCCCTGCGCGGACGCGACGACATGGCAGAGGTCGCAGGCCAAAGGCGAAGAGTCTTGAGCAGTCATTTCTCCATGCTCGCCAAAGCTCATTTCCAGCGGCGCAACGTCTCAGGCTTTTTTCGTTACGCCATGCGGAGCATCATGAGTAGCCCGCGAGGGCTGCGTTACCTGTTGCCAGGTAGCGTGAACAATCGTCATTCACAAATATGAATTTGCCGCGCGCGTGCTTCGGAAAGTCCAGATGAAACCTGACAGCTTGTGTAATTATCTTGATTGGGACTCAGAATTTTTCAGTCGCCGGATTGCGCGCGTCGCATCAGGCCGTCTCGACTCAGAGACACTGAAAGGCGTTCTCAGTTGGAGCGAAGAGAACTCGATAGACTGTCTTTACTTTCTCGCGGACGCTGCCGACAAAGAGTCTGCCGCGCTGGCCGCAGATAACAATTTTCGCTTCGTGGACATCCGCACGACTTACGAAAGGCCGCTTGCAGGCGACGATAGTTTTGGCGAAAGAGCGCCGGAGATACGCAAGGCCTTGCCGCAGGATGTCCCGGCATTGCGCGCCATTGCGGGCGTCAGCCACCAGGATTCGCGTTTCTATTTTGACCCCGCGTTTTCGGAAGCCGCTTGCAACGCGCTTTACGAAACGTGGATTGAGAAGAGTTGTCAGGGTTACGCGAACGCCGTGCTGGTGGCGGAGCTTGAGGGACGAGCGGTCGGCTATATCTCGCTGCATCTGGACGAAGAGAACACCGGGCAGATTGGTTTGATAGCTGTCGGCGCAGATGCCAAGGGTCACGGTCTGGGGAAAAAGCTAATCAACGAATCGCTGCGCTGGTTTGCATCTGAGGGCGTGGGGCGCGTCACCGTTGTCACGCAGGGACGAAATGTCATCGCGCAGCGTCTCTATCAAAGGTTCGGGTTTATGCTCACGTCTGTTGAGGTCTGGTATCACCGCTGGTTTCTGGAAAGAGGGCGCATGAAATGAGCGCATATCGTATTCCTTTTAACAAGCCCGGCCACGTCGGCACGGAGTCCGGCTATATCGCCGAAGCCATTGCGAGCGGCCATTTGTCCGGCGACGGAGAATTCACGCGCAGGTGCCATCAGCTTCTCGAAAAAACTCTGAACGTAGAGAAAGCCTTGTTGACGACTTCCTGCACGCATGCGCTGGAGATGGCCGCCCTGCTGTTGAACTTAGAGCCGGGCGATGAAGTCATCATCCCGTCGTTTACTTTCGTTTCATCCGTCAACGCGTTCGTGCTGCGCGGCGCGCACCCCCGTTTCATAGATGTCCGCCCCGACACGCTCAACCTTGACGAGACGCAGTTTGAGCGTCTCATCACCCCGCGCACGAAAGCCGTTGTGCCGGTGCATTACGCGGGTGTGGGCTGCGAGATGGACACGATTATGGAGGTGGCCTCCCGTCACAACATCGCCGTCGTCGAAGATAACGCGCACGGGCTTTTTGGCAAGTACAGGGGTAAGCCGCTCGGCACTTTCGGTCAACTGGCGACGCAGAGCTTCCACGAAACCAAAAACTTCAACTGCGGCGAAGGCGGAGCGCTTTTGGTGAACGAGCCTGGATATGTCGAGCGCGCGGAGATTATCCGCGAGAAGGGCACAAACCGCAGCCGCTTCTTTCGCGGGCAGGTGGATAAGTACACGTGGGTTGATGTCGGCTCAAGCTATCTTCCTTCGGAATTGCTCGCGGCTTATCTCTACGCTCAGCTCGAAGCCAGAGCGCAGATTCAAAAGAAGCGGCGCGAAATCTGGGAATACTACAATGAGCATCTGCAAGCATGGGCGAACGATCACGGCGTCGGCATTCCCTTCGTGCCGGAAGAATGCGAACAGGCGTATCACATGTTCTATATCCTGATGCCCTCGCTCTCCGAGCGTCAGGCGTTGATTACGCATTTGAAAGAGCGTGGCATTCTGAGCGTGTTCCACTACCTGCCGCTGCATCTCTCCGAGATGGGGCAGAAGTTCGGCGGCAAGACGAATGACTGCCCCGTCACGGAAGATATCAGTGACCGCCTGCTGCGCCTGCCTTTTTACAACGCCTTGACCGAGGTGGAACAAGAACAGGTGGTTGCCGCCATCATTGATTTTAAGAGATAGTGGGTTCTGCTTAAGATTAGGTTGGAAGTTAAAGATTTAGTCAGGACAAAATTACTTAGATGTTCACGCGCGTCGTCAATTCACTGGCAAGTAAACTGGGATACGAGGTCAGTATCTCTCAAAGGGGAGCGGATCAGTCCGGCTATGATCTGGCGGACGAGGCCAACCCGCACATTCAAACGGTTCGCTCGCATACGATGCTGCCCCAACAGCGATTAGTCTCACTTTATCAACAGGCAGTCTTTTGTGAGGCGGCTGGGCTTGAGGGAAGCTTTGTCGAGTGCGGAACGTGGAAGGGCGGCGCAGTTGGCCTGATGGCGCTGGCTAACTTGCAGCATGGGTCTAAGCGCAGGCACTTGCATCTGTTCGATTCCTTTGAAGGAATCCCGGAGCCGGACGAAGCGATTGACGGCGAGAGAGCAACGCAGTTTGCTCGAAGCGTGGGAGGCGAAGCCAAGGGGAAGCTCGTGGCTTTAGAGCAAACCTATGGGGCGGTCGGAACGCTTGAAGCGAACCGTGAGTTGCTCGAACAAATCATCGGCTATGATGCTAATTATCTGCACTATCACAAGGGCTGGTTTCAGGACACCTTGCCGAAAGAAGCAGATGAGACCGGAGAGATCGCGATTCTCAGGCTCGACGGCGATTGGTATAGCTCCACGAAAGTCTGTCTTGAGCATCTGTATGACAGGGTCGTGCGCGGAGGCTTCGTGATTCTTGATGATTATGGGTGGTATGAAGGTTCAAAGAAGGCCGTTGACGAATTTATGGCGCGAGAAGGAATCAAAGCCTTTCTGAATCACATAGACAACGCCGGAAGATACTGGATCAAGCCTTAGCCAGCCGAGAAGTTAACCGCCATGCCGCAAGACCCATCTGTCAGCGTCATCATACGCACCTACAATCAGCCCGCGTTGCTGAAAGAGGCCATCGAAAGCGTGCTCAATCAGACGTTGATGCCAGCCGAGATCATCGTCGTGGACGACGCTTCGACCCGCGAGACGCCGCAGATGATGGCTGCCTATGATGGGCACAAGATGGTTCGTTACGTGCGCCTCGAAGAGAATCAGGGGATGCTCAAGACCGGGCAGATCGGGCTGGAAAAGAGCGCGGGAGACTACATCGCTTTTCTGGATCACGACGACCTGTGGTTACCTCGTCATCTTGAGCTTTGTGTGGGAGCCCTGCAAAGCAAACCCGGTGCGGCGCTCGTCTTCACGAGGTACGGCCTCGTTGATTTGCATGGCCGGATGCTGGTCGAGGAAGTGCGTGAACGTGCTTTGGGCGCGTCGCCGTTTGAGACGCTGCTCTTCAAGAAGGTGATTGCCACGCCGTCGCGCTCCGTCTATTCGCGGAGCGCGCTGCTTGAATTGGGAGGCATTCAGCCGATTCTCTGGGACTGGGTTTACCCGTCGCTGCTGACCGCAAAATTCCCGGAAGGAGTCTTGCACCTCTCTGAGCGCACAGCCCTTTTTCGTCTGCATGGAGCGCAGAGCTATAGCCAGCCCGGAAAGCTCTTGAATTCCCTGCTCGAATCCACCGAGTACGTCTTCAAACATTTACCGTCACGTTACCAGCCGCTCAAACAGCGCGTCATCGCGATGAACCTGCTGCACTCTGCCGTCTTCTACTGGCAGGCCGAAGATAACCGCGAGGCATGGCGATGTTTGCGCCGCGCCTTAAAGGCGGATTCGCGCTCGGTTGCGACCAATGATTTTCGTGTGGCGTTCACGCGACTGCTCGTTCATCCGGCGCTGGGGCGCATGGCGCGCAATCTGAAGCGCAAAGGTCAACGGCAGCGCAACGCGACCGCTGCGACGCCTATCTCAAGTCCTGCGACGGGCGGCAAGACAAGCGAAAGCCTGTCGCCGAAATAGACAAGGCGCTTTTTGTCCCGATTGATGAAGAGTCTCTACATCTGCTATTTCGGTCTACGCGAGCCGCTGGTGCAAACTCAGGTCTTGCCCTACCTGCGCGAGTTGGCGCGCGGCGGAGTCGGGATTAACCTGCTGACGTTTGAGCCGGACCAGAAACAGAGTTGGGGACAAGAGGAAGTTGAGGCGTGGCGTGCGCGGCTCGAAAGCAGTGGCATACGCTGGTTCTCGCTGCCTTATCACAAGCGGCCAACAGCGCCCGCCACTCTCTATGACATTGCGGCGGGTGCGAGATTCGCCGCACGGCTCGCGCGCCGTGAAGGAATTGACGTGCTGCACGCGCGGGCGCATGTGCCGATGGCGATGGCGATGCTGGCCAATCGTCTCGGCGCGCGTTGCCGCCTTATCTTTGACATCCGCGGATTGATGGCCGAAGAGTATGCGGATGCCGGAATCTGGGCTGAGAACTCACGCCCCTTCAGCGCGGTCAAACGAATCGAGCGGGCGGGCATTCGCAGGGCAGACGAGCTAGTGGTGCTGACAAAGAAATTCCGCGACTGGCTCATCGAGCACCAACTCAAACCAGCCGAGCAGATCGAGGTGATTCCCTGCTGCGTTGATTTCTCCCACTTTTCAGAACTGAGCGCAGAGGATAAACGGTGGCGCGCCGAACATTTCGAGTTAATCTACGCGGGGTCCGTGACGGGGCTTTATTTGCTCGAAGAGATGGGACGATTCTTTCTTGCTTTGCGGAAACGTCGCCCCGGCGCATATCTTCGCATCCTGACGACTTCGTCCGCTGAGAATGCGTCAAGCGTGCTCCTGCGCGCCAGGTTGAACAGGGAAGATTTCTGGGTCGGCAAGGCTTCGCCACAGGATGTGCCCGGTTATCTTCAACGGGCGCGACTCGGACTCTCTTTTCGTAAACCGACGTTTTCACAGATCGCCGCTTCGCCGACCAAGATTGCCGAGTATCTGGCTGCGGGGCTGCCCGTGGTCTGCAACGCCGGGGTCGGCGACACTGAAGATCTACTCTTGAATGAGAAGGTCGGCGTGGTGTTGAGAGCTTTCGACGATAAATCTTACGCGGAAGCGGCGGACGTTGCGTTTGCTCTGGCCGAAGATGCGGGCGTGCCGGAGCGCTCGACGCGCGTCGCCCGCGCCTGTTTCGGTCTGGTCGAAATCGGCGGAGTCGGTTATCGTAACGTTTATCGTCGTCTTGAAGAGAGATAAAAGGTAGTCGGAGATGTTGTCAAGGGGTCTTCTTCCGTCTGAGTGGAGGTGACTTTGATGCTTCTAGCTTCCCTGATATTCATGGCCGTACTATTTGTGATTGGGGTCTGGTGTATCTTTCTCGTCCGCGGCAGTTTTAAGAGGAATGAGGTGGCGGCGGAGAAGATGACCAGAAGGGCGCGGGCGGAGATGGCGCCTCAGCAAGCTTTGATTCGAGAGCGCGCGGCTGCCCGAAGAGAGGCGGCTCAACAACGTGCAGAGCGTTGGAAGACTTTGACTCCTTCGCTCGTCAACCAGGCCTTCAAGAGTTTTTGTGGGGACGAGAAGGAATCGAGTTTCGACACTTCACTCGTCAGCGCCGCGTTTGAAAAGTTCACGAAAGAGATGAGAGTCAAGCAATAGTCGTCAGGTGAAAAGTTAAGTCAAGCGTTCCCCTTGATTCCACCTGGAATGACCACGCAGATTGTTGTTGCATGAAAGTTCTGGCCCTGGCCTCGTATCCGGTTGAAGCTGCCGCGACCCGCTACCGCCTCGAACAGTTCGTTGTCCCGCTGGCCGAACGCGGGATTACTCTGGAGGTGCGCCCGTTTCTTGATTCTCGCCAGTTCACCACTCTCTACCGGCGTGAGCAATTAGCACGCAAAGCTCTGGGACTCATGCGCTCTGCCTTCCGTCGCTTCGGGGATGTCGGGCGCGCTCGCTCTGCGGATGTCATCCTCGTCCAGCGCGAGGCGATGATGTTTGGTCCGCCCCTGATTGAATGGCTGACCAGCCGTGTGGGAAAGCGTCCGATGGTTCTAGACTTGGACGATGCTACTTACGTCTCATATACTAGCCCGACGTATGGTCGCCTTGCGAGCCGCTTGAAATGGTTTAGTAAGACTGATGATTTGATTCGCTGGGCGAAAGTCGTGACGTGCGGGAATCGCACCATCGCCGAGTATGTGTCGAAGGCGGGCGGGCAGGCGCGTATTATCCCGACCGTTGTCGATACCGAGCGTTTTCGGCCTCAGACTGCAAGGGTTGAGCGTGACCCTCCGGTCATTGGCTGGATCGGCACGCATTCGACTCTTCAATACCTAGAGACAATCTTTCCGGCGTTGCAGGAGTTGGCGCGCTCCTTTAGCTTTCAGTTGAAAATCGTCGGCGCAGGCAAGCGAGAGCTAGAGTTGCCCGGCGTCGAGGTGGAGAGTCTGGATTGGAGCATGGAGCGCGAGATTGAGGATTTTCAATCTTTCGACATCGGGCTCTACCCGATTATTGCGGACGAGTGGTCGCAGGGCAAGTCAGGCTTCAAGGCCATCCAGTATATGGCCGTCGGTATCCCTTACGTGGTCTCGCCCGTCGGCGCTTGCACGGAGATTGGCGAGCCGGGTGTGACGCACTTTTTGGCTTCGACGAAAGATGAGTGGACAGAGGCGCTCAAGCATTTACTCGCGGACAGAGAATTGAGAACGCGGATGGGGCAAGCGGGTCGCCGCCACGCCACAGAGCATTACACCCTGGCGATTCAAGCCGATAAACTTGCCGAAGCATTGCATGAAGCGGCGGGCAAGTAAGAGGAGGCCGCCAGACAGGAGAGCATGGAAATCGAGGAGCGACATCGTGATGAGCGGAAGCCTTTCGCCGCAGCTACAGCATCGTCGTCGCGTCCGGCGATAGCCCTCTCTCCGATGGTAGAGCATGTCGCGTCGCATCGTGTGAGCAAGCTGCGCCTCATTGATCTGGCGCTCATCGCTCTGCTCCCGTCTTTTCTTGCGCGCATTTGCTATCGTCTTTTCTACGGCTACAAGATTGGCAAGCGCGTCCGCATCGGCTTCAGCATCATTGATGCGCGCGAGTGTGTCATTGCAGATGATGTCCGGATTGG
Source organism: uncultured Acidobacteriota bacterium (assembly GCA_963811065.1). Classification (GTDB taxonomy): domain Bacteria; phylum Acidobacteriota; class Blastocatellia; order Pyrinomonadales; family Pyrinomonadaceae; genus QHXM01. Next base: position 217,292 of record CAWEPR010000003.1, on the reverse strand, counting down.
CCATCTTAACGTCGTGATTGGCGTCAGGAAATTGAGCATCGGAGACCATGCGCGCATCGGGCATCTGAATATTCTGCGCGGCGGCGACGAAATCCGGCTGGGGCGCTACATCGAGATACTGCGGATGAATGAGATTAACTCAATTCCCGACCCTTTGGTGGTCAATCCGGTCGAGCCGCGTTTTCTGCTTGGCGACGGGAGCATCATCACGACCGGGCACAAGATAGATTTTACGGACAAGGTGGAAATCGGACGGCGCACGATCTTAGGCGGGCGTAACTCAAGTTTGTGGACGCACAACCGGCAGCGAACGCTTCCCATCAAGATCGGCTCGCTTGCTTACGTCGGCTCTGAGATTCGCATCGCGCCCGGCGGCGCGATTCCCTCTCGCTCAATCGTCGGCATCGGCGCTGTGATTACCAAACCGCTGACCGAAGAGTTGCACCTGATTGCCGGGTTCCGGCAAAAGCAATCAAACCTTTGAGCCGGGAAGACCAGTTTCTCATCGAGCACAAGACGCGCCCCGATCTACCGGATGATATTTGAGGGATGAAGGCGGCAGCGATGAGGGATGAAGAAAAGACAGTAGCTTTTATTTCATCCCTCATCGCTGCCGCCCTCATCCCTTCGGAACTATGAACGCTTTACTGACAATTCTAGCTCTGGCTTTGAGCGCGGTGGTCGTGCAGATGTCGCCGGACGCGGCCTATGGCTCGTCGGCCATCATTTTGTGCGCGGTGCTGGCGAGCATCGCCGGGTTGATTATCTCTCAGGTCAAGACTGACAAGACGTTTCTGGTGAGGATTTTCGTCGGCGGGTTGCTGGTCAGGATGCTGATCGGGGTGCTGATTTTTTACTTCGGGCTTCAGGAGTTTTTCGGCGGCGACGCGTTCACTTACGACCTGTTCGGCTATGCCCAGCTCCAGGCCATGAACGGCGATGCATATTCACAGTCGTTCGTGAAGATGTTCGTCGGCGAAGGTGCGGCCGGCGGCTGGGGAATGATCTACATGGTGGCCGCCGTCTACGGCGTGACTGGTCGCAACATGCTGGCCATCCAGTTTGTCAACGCGATTGTCGGCGCGGCCACAGCCCCCGTTATCTTCCTCATCGCGCGGCATATCTTCGCTAACGTACGAGTGGCGCGCATCGCCGCACTCTTTGTAGCCTTCTTTCCTTCGCTCGTGCTGTGGTCTTCACAAGGCTTGAAAGACGGCCCGATTGTTTTTCTGCTCGCCATCGCCATGCTCGTCACGCTCAAGCTGGGGGAGCGCGTCAGCGTCAAGTATCTGGCGATTCTCGCAGGCACATTGTTCGCGCTGCTCAGCTTTCGCTTTTATATCTTTTACATCGCGCTGGCAGCCATTCTCATTGCCCTTGTCATCGGGACGCGCGCCGTGACGGCGCAGAGCCTCGTTCGCCAGGTAATCGTCGTCGTGGGGCTCATCCTCGCTCTGACTTTTCTGGGCGTGACCAGATTCGCCAGCGTGCAGCTCGAACAATTTACAGACCTGAGCCGCATCCAGCGCAGCCGCGCCGATGCCTCCGGGTCAGCCGAATCGGGTTTCGCCAAAGAGGTAGACGTTTCGACCACGTCGGGCGCTCTGGCCGCGATTCCCATTGGAACAGTCTATCTCCTGTTCGCTCCCTTTCCCTGGCAACTGACTTCGCTCAGGTCGAGCATCACGATGCCGGAGATGATTGTCTGGTGGCTCTCTTTTCCGGCAATGATATTGGGACTCTGGTTCGCCATCAAGTATCGTTTTCGTCAGGTGCTGCCGATTCTGATTTTCATCAGTATGCTGACGATTGCCTACTCCGTCTTTCAGGGCAACGTCGGTACGGCCTATCGCCAGCGCGCGCAACTTCTGGTCTTCTACTTTATCTTCGTCGCGGTCGGTTTCGTCCTGCTGAAAGAGCGAAGAGAGAACAGCAGAATGAAAAGAGAGAACCAGAGAATAATCAAGAGACTAAGATAAGTGCGTCTCCTTATTGAATTGAGTATCTAAAGTGTGTGGAATCGTAGGAATTGTTCGCCCGTCTGAGGCGGCTCCGGTTGACCGGGATTTACTCGCACGGATGTGCGAGGCAATCCGGCATCGTGGGCCGGACGAAGACGGCTATTACTTCAAAGAGACAGTGGGGCTGGCCATGCGTCGGCTCGCCATCATTGACCTGAAGGGCGGCCAGCAGCCGATTCCCAATCAGGATCGCTCGGCCTGGATCGTCTTCAACGGCGAAATCTACAACTACCCCGAACTGCGCCAGAAGCTAGAGAAGCTGGGGCACACGTTCCATACCAACTGCGATACGGAAGCCATCATCCACGCCTATGACGAGTATGGCGCGGATTGCCCGAAGCACTTGCGCGGCATGTTCGCCTTTGCCATCTGGGACGAAAAGCGGGAGGAGCTTTTCTTAGCCCGCGACCGCGTCGGCAAGAAGCCGCTGCTCTACGCTCACGTCAACAATCAGCTCATCTTCGGCTCGGAGTTCAGCGCCCTGCTCCTGCACCCGGACATCAGCCGCGACGTTGAGCACAATGCGCTTCACTACTATCTCTCGTTCGCCTGCGTGCCCGCGCCGCTGACGGCCTTTCGCGCCATCAGAAAGCTTGAGCCGGGTCACAGCTTGCGCTGGAAGGCAGGCGAGATCAAGATTGAACGCTACTGGCAGCCGGACTTCTCCAAAAAGCTCGACATCAGCGAGGAAGAAGCGGGCGAGCGGGCCATAGAGATTTTGCGCGAGGCCGTGCGCGTGCGCCTGATGTCGGATGTTCCGCTCGGCGCATTTCTCTCCGGCGGGATAGACTCTTCGGCCATCGTCGCGCTGATGAGCGAAGAGATGAGCGCTCCGGTCAAGACATTTTCCATCGGCTTTGAAGAACAGGATTTCTCCGAGCTTCATCACGCGCGCCGCGTCGCAGAGCACGTCGGGGCAGACCATCACGAGTTCGTCGTGCGTCCTGATGCGATGGAAGTTTTGCCCACCCTCGTCGAGCATTACGGCGAGCCTTACGCCGACTCATCCGCCATCCCGACTTACTATGTGGCGAAGGAAACGCGCCAGCATGTGACCGTTGCTTTGAACGGCGACGGCGGCGACGAGTGTTTCGCAGGCTACGAGCGCTACGCGGCGATGAGCATGGCGGAAAAGTACCGGCGGCTGCCCGCACTCTTGCGAAAGTCTGTCATCGAGCAAGCCGTCGAGTTGCTGCCCGGATCAGAAAGGGATCGCAACCGCAGCGCGAAGGTCAAGCGATTCATGCGCGCAGCATCTTTGCCGAAGGTCGAGCGTTACCTGCGCTGGGTGAGCGTTTTTTACGGAGAGGCGAAACAGGAGCTTTACTCTGAAAGCTTTCGCCGCGAGACCAGCGGCTTGAGCGCCGCCAGCTTTCTGGAACCCTGGTTCGTCAAGGCCAACGGCGCGGGCGTCATTGACGCGACACTGCTGGCGGACACGATGACGTATCTGCCAAACGATCTGCTGGTCAAGGTGGACATCGCCAGCATGGCCGTTTCCTTAGAAGCGCGCTCGCCTTTTCTGGATCACCACGTGATAGAGTTTGCGGCGAGCCTTCCGGAGAAATATAAACTGCGTGGCAGGACGACCAAGTATCTCTTAAAGCGCGTCCTCAAAAGGTTGTTGCCCGCCGAGAATCTGGAGCGTCCGAAGATGGGCTTTGGCGTTCCCATCGGCCACTGGTTTCGCGGCGAGATGCAGGGCTTTCTACGCGAAGTCCTGCTCACGGAGAAAGCGTCGAAGCGCGGCCTCTTCAATCCGAAGATTGTCAGGCACATGGTCGAACAGCACACCAGCGGCCAACAGGACTTCGCGGCTCAACTCTGGACGCTCTTGATGCTCGAATTGTGGTACGTGAGATTTATAGATTAAGTAATCAGTAGTCAGTAATCAGCCGTCAGCTAAAACTGATAACTGACTACTGATTACTGATTACTAACCGGAGGTTTCTTGTGAAAGGTGTTGTTCTGGCTGGAGGATTGGGCACGCGGCTGAGGCCGTTGACGAGTGTGACGAATAAGCATTTGCTGCCGGTCTACAATCAGCCGATGATTTACTATCCGATTCAGACGTTGGTGAACGCCGAGATCACCGACATCATGATCGTCACGGGTGGAAACTCGGCGGGCGATTTTCTGAAACTGCTCGGCAACGGCAAGGCTTTCGGCCTCAAGCATCTCAACTACACGTACCAGGAGGGTGAAGGCGGCATCGCCGACGCGCTCTCTCTGGTCGAGCATTTCGCCGCGGGAGAGCCGATTTGCGTGGTGCTCGGCGATAACATCATCGAAGGCAGCGTCCGCTCGGCGGTGCGCGCCTATCGTGAACAGGGCAAGGGCGCGAAGATTCTGCTGAAGAAAGTCACAGACCCGCAGCGCTTCGGCGTCCCTGAGCTTGACGGCAACCGCGTCCTCAGAATCGAAGAGAAGCCCGCCGAGCCGAAGTCCGAATACGCCGTCATCGGCATTTACCTCTACGACGCCGACGTCTTCAAGATCATCAGCACGTTGAAGCCTTCCGGGCGCGGCGAGCTAGAGATTACGGATGTCAACAACGCGTACATCGAGCGCGACGAGATGACGTGGAACGAGCTTGAAGGCTGGTGGACGGACGCCGGAACTTTCGAGAGCCTTTTGCACGCGTCGAATCTGGTGGCCAAAACGGGCGCGAACAATCTGGAGATACAACATGCTGCCGAAGCCAGCTCAGTTCGATAGAGAGTTCAAAAAGGGGAAGATCAACGGCGTCGTAGTGCGCGCTCTGCGTAAGTTCGTGGACGAGCGCGGCTGGCTGGCGGAGATTTTCCGGCACGACGAACTGGAAGAAGAGTTTTATCCTGCGATGGCCTACGTCTCTTCGACCGAGCCGGGCAGTTTGCGCGGGCCGCATGAGCATACCGCGCAGGCAGACCTGTTCTGCTTCATCGGCCCGTCGAACTTCAAGCTGCGGATGTGGGACAACCGCCAGGATTCCGAGACTTTCAATCACGTGATGACGCTCTTTGTCGGCGAAGACAACCCCCAATCGGTGCTCGTGCCACTCGGCGTCGTCCATGCCTATCGCAACGTCGGAAGCCGACCCGGCATCGTCATCAATTGCCCCAACCGCCTCTACATGGGAACTAATCGCGGCGAAGAGATTGACGAGATCAGGCACGAAGACGACCCGGAAACGATATTCAGGATTGACGAGTAATCAGTAGTCAGTAGTCAGTAATCAGTTAAAGTCTGAAAGCTGACCACTGATTACTGATTACTGATTACTTTTGATGAAAATTGTTCGCATCATCGCCCGGCTCAATGTCGGGGGGCCAGCACGCCATGTGGTGTGGCTCACCAATGGTTTGCAGGGCGCGGAGTGCGAGACCGTGCTGGTCGCAGGCATTGTGCCACCCGGCGAGGATGACATGGGCTACTTCGCCGCCCAGCATGGCGTCAAACCGCTCATCATTCCTCAGATGAGCCGTGAGATTTCACCGAAAGATGCGCTCACCGTGTGGAAGCTCTATCGCCTCTTGAAGCGCGAGCGCCCCGACATCGTGCATACCCACACGGCGAAGGCCGGAACTGTTGGACGCCTCGCCGGTCTGCTCTATCGCTATTGGACGCCCGCCACGCTGCTTGGGCGACCGCGCCGCTGCCGCTTCGTCCACACCTATCACGGACACATCTTTCATAGCTACTACGGCAAGTTTAAGACGCGCGTCTTCCTCCTGATTGAAAAAACTCTGGCCAAACTTGCGACCGACCGGATAATCGCCATCAGCCCGCAGCAACGGCGCGAGATTCACGAAGAGTTTGGCGTGGGCCGTGCCAGCCAGTTTGCGGTTATCCCGCTTGGCCTCGACACCAGTGTATTTGCCAGCTGGCCGGAGCGCCGCCGCCTGCTCCGCGATGAATTGAAGGCTAGAGATGAAGACGTGCTCATCGGCATCGTCGGGCGGCTGACTGAGGTGAAGAATCACGCGCTCTTTCTTCGTGCCGCCGCGCGGCTCAAGGAGAAGACTGGCCTGAGCAAAGGCTTAGGCCGCGTTCGTTTTGTTATTATCGGCGACGGGCATTTACGAACGAAACTTGAAACGCAGGCGCACGAGCTTGGGCTTGACGATGAGGTGCTGTTTCTGGGGACACGCGACGATCCTGAAAACTTCTACGCCGCTCTCGATATTGTCGCTTTGACTTCGCTCAACGAAGGCACGCCGCTCACCCTGATAGAAGCGATGGCGAATGCTCGATGCTGCATCGCCACGGCGGTTGGCGGAGTCGTTGACCTGCTCGGAGAGAAACTCAACACGTCAACGGAAGATAGCAGCGCGGGCGGCGACGCATGGACAATCTGCGAGCGCGGCGTGCGAGTTCGCCCGAAAGATGCCGAAGCTTTCAGTGAAGCATTGGCGCATCTCATCAACGCTCCTGATTTGCGAAATGAACTGGGCGCGCACGGGGCCAGCTTCGTCGGACAGAACTATTCAAAGACGCGCCTGCTCGCGGACGTGATGAATCTTTATCGTGAGCTGGCACAAACGAAAGAGTCTGGCGAGTCTATCGAGGCTATCGAGTCTGGTAAGCCTGAAGCTCAGTTGACTCGCCAGACCTGATAGACTCGATAGACTACAGACTTTAACAAAGGGGACTTAAATATTTTGCGAATCTTGATTACAGGCGGAGCGGGCTTCATCGGCTCTCATCTGGCGGACGCTTATTTGCAGCGCGGCGATGAGGTCTTTGCGATTGACGACCTTTCGACCGGCAGCATCGAAAACATTCAGCACTTAAAGAGCAATAAGAGTTTTCACTACACGATTGACAGCGTGCATAACCAGCCCGCCCTGGCCGAACTCGTTGACCAGTGCGACGTCATCTTTCATCTGGCGGCGGCTGTCGGCGTTAAATTAATTGTCGAAAGTCCCGTCAGGACGATTGAGACCAACGTGCGCGGCACGGAGGTGGTGCTGGCGCTCGCCAACAAGAAGAAGAAGAAGGTGCTCGTCGCCTCGACTTCGGAAGTCTACGGGTTGAGTACCGAAGTGCCGTTTCGTGAAGACGGCAATCTCGTCATGGGCGCGACGACGAAGGGTCGCTGGTCTTACGCCTGCTCAAAAGCGATTGATGAATTTCTGGCTCTGGCCTACTGGCGCGAGAAGAAACTGCCGACCATCGTCGTGCGTCTCTTCAACACGGTCGGCCCGCGCCAGACGGGACAGTACGGGATGGTCATCCCGACCTTCGTCAAACAGGCGCTCGCGGGTCGCCCCATCACCGTTTACGGCGACGGCAAGCAGACGCGCTGCTTCGGCTACGTCGGCGACGTGGTGGGCGCGCTTATCAAGTTGATGGACAACCCGGCATCCGTCGGGCAGGTCTTCAACATCGGCTCGAATGAGGAAGTGACGATTCTGGAATTGGCCGAGCGCGTCAAGGAATTGACCAGTTCTGAATCTGAGATTACGTTTGTCCCTTATGACGAGGCTTACGAAGAAGGCTTCGAGGATATGCCGCGCCGCGTGCCGGATATCACGAAGATAAATGCGCTCGTCGGCTTTCGCCCCGAGATGAAGCTCGACGGCATTCTCCAGAGCGTCATCAATTTTCACAGCGGGCGACCCTAAAGAGCGATGGCGGCGAATAACCGTTTGAGGTGAAGAGATGAAAAGCGAAAGTAAGTCTGAAACGCACAATGAAGCCGGAGAGGTGCTGCGCCGGTGGTTTGAAGAGGTCTGGAACAAGGGACGCGAAGAGGCGATTGACGAGATGCTCGCCGAAGATGGAATGGCGCACGGCCTCGTGGACGAGAATGGGGAAGAACTGCGCGGCCCCGTGAATTTCAAGCCCTTCTTCCGCAAGTTTCGCGGAGCTTTCCCCAACATAGAGGTTGTCATTGAAGACTGCATTTGCGAAGGCGACAAGGCCGCTGCACGCTGCACGGTTCGCGCCCAGCATACGGGAGACAGTCTTGGGATTGCTGCCACCAATAACCAGGTCGAGTTCGACGGACTCTGCATCGTCCAGGTGCAGGACGGCAAAATAGTCGAAGCCTGGAACAACTTCGACTTCGCTCGCCTCAATCAACAAATAGGCATCATCTAGAGCGCCTAACAAAATCGGTCTATTTCTTCTCAGTTTTATAACAGCATTTCTCAACTTCGACGTTGAGCCGATGGAGATTTGTGAAGTCGAGGGGCACGCGTCCCAGTCTCCGCAAAGATGCACGATTTTCTTGCCCCGCCGCTTGATTTGTCGCCTCTAATCGAATAGGGTTTCAAGGTTAACTAACGAAAAACTTCCTCTACTGCTATCAAGGGTAATGCCTTTTAAGCCGATATATCTCATCCCTGTTGTCGCTTCGTTTGCGCTGGCGCTCATTCTGACGCCCGTCGTGCGCCGACTCGCGCACAAGTGGAAGTTTGTCGCCAAGCCCAAGACCGACCGCTGGCACAAGAAGCCGACGGCGATGCTCGGCGGCGTGGCGATATTTCTCTCGGTCGCCCTCGTCATCGTCATCTATCTACTGTTTGTGCCGCCCAGACCCGACGAGATTTTGAATCACGACCGGGACTATCTGTGGGTGGTCTTAGGCGCGAGCGCATTTCTCTTCGCCGTCGGGCTGGCCGACGATCTCCTGCATGCTAAGCCTTACCAGAAATTAATCGGGCAGGTGATGGGCGCAGCCTTTGTCATCTACTACGGCCTGAGCCTGCCCTGGACTGGTTCGGCCACCGTCAACATCGTCATCACTATCTTCTGGTTAATCGGCATCACCAACGCCATCAACCTGCTCGACAACATGGACGGATTGTCGGCAGGCATTGCGGCCATCGCCTCCATCTTTCTGGCGATCAGCTTTCTCGCCAGCACACAACCGACCGAAGCCCTGATGCTGGCGGTCTTCGCTGCCGCGCTGATAGGGTTTCTGGTTTACAACTCCAATCCGGCGTCAATCTTCATGGGCGACTGCGGCTCTATGTTCATAGGGTTCTTTCTCGCCAGCACGTCTTTGATGAGCGCGGCTCAGGGCGGGCGCTCGCGCAGTTTCCTGCCCGTGCTGGCCGTGCCCATCCTGATTCTCTTCATCCCGATTTTCGACACGGTGCTCGTGACGGTCTTGAGAAAACTTTCGGGACGCTCTGTCCGTGTGGGCGGGCGCGACCACGCGTCGCACCGCTTAGTGGCGCTGGGCATGTCCGAGCGGCACGCCGTCTGGATGCTGTATGGTTTCGCTGGACTGTCGGGACTTTTGGCGCTGCTCGTGCGCGAGGCGAAAATAGATGTGGCACTGGCCGCTATCGGCGGGTTCACGGTCTTGCTCACGCTCATGGGAGTTTATCTCGCGGGCGTCAAAGTCTACGACGAAGATGAAGCGAAGACTGCGCGCGAGAAGCCTTTGTTCGCGTTTCTGGTTGACCTCTCATACAAGCGCCGCATCTTCGAGGTCTCGCTTGATCTGGTGCTCATCATCCTCGCCTATTACGGGGCTTACGTGCTCAGGTTCGGCCCGATGGAAGAGAGCGGCGTATGGCGTGTCTTCCTGCGAACATTGCCTGTGCTGCTCTTCTTCAAGATGGCGATGTTTCTGGTGATGGGCATCTATCGCGGCATCTGGCGCTACACGAGCGTGGATGATCTGGTCGTCTTCGCCAAGGCCGTCGCGCTCGGTTCGGTGGCTTCCCTGCTGGCAATCCTCTTTGCGTTTCGTTTTGAAGGCGTCTCGCGCACGGTCTTCATTGTGGACGCGATATTGCTGTTCATGCTGCTGGCGGGAAGCCGTATGGCCTTCAGGCTGTTTCGCAGGTTGCTGCCGACGCAGGTGGCGACCGATGGTTGCCGCGTCCTGATCTACGGCGCGGGCGATGGCGGAGAACTTCTGCTGCGCGAGATGCAGAACAACCGCGAGTTGCAATATGCGCCCGTAGGGTTTGTGGACGACGACCCGAACAAGAAGGGCAAGGTCATCCACGGCCTGCGCGTCTTCGGGGGTAACGGTTCCTTGCGCGCCATCTTCGAGGAACAGCGCGTTGACGAAGTGCTCATCTCCAGTTCCCGCTTCACGCCCGAGCGCGTCGCGGAAATCCTGAACGACTGCCGCGAGGCCGACGTGGTGCTCAAACGTATGCGGATCAGAATCGAAAGCATCAGTGACGAGTGAAGGCTGATTTGCGATTTTTGATTTTTGATTGGATAAGGACAGGAATTTATTAAATTTGAAATCTCAGATTTCATCCTCTTCCAATCGCAAATCAAAGATCTAAAATCAAAAATTTTTATTGTGTCCCAATCCGACCAATTAAAAATCGTCGAAGCGCGCTCGACTGTGGTGCGTCTGCTGTTGATTGTGCCGGTGCTGTTGGCGCTCATGGGTTCGTGGTATGCGACGCGCTGGTATGTCGGCAACTTCGTCGCGGAGTATGCGCCGCAGATCTCAGACGAGACGCTCTCGGAAGATGAGTTGACAGCCACGAAGTTGGAGACGGCGCTGTCGGCGATGAGATTAGCGCCGAACGACCCCTGGACGCACTGGGTCGTCGCCGGGTTGAAAAGTGGAAGCATCAAGCCGGAAGACCGCGCCGAGGTGCTCAAACAATATGAGGAGGCCGTTCGCCTTTCGCCCAATGATTACCGTTTCTGGGTGAGCCTTGGAAGGGCGCGCGGGCAGGACGGCGATTTTACCGGAGGCGAAAAGGCTCTGCGCCGCGCCGTCGAGCTTGCGCCGTCTTACGCAGACCCGCGCTGGCATCTGGGCAATCTGCTGCTGCGGTCAGGTCGTGGCGATGAAGCGTTTACGGAACTGCGCCGCGCTGCTGAAGCAGACCAGCGGCTGCGCCCGCAGATTTTCAACGCGGCGTGGTTTGTCTACGGCGAAAACGTGGACGCAATCAAGGATGCGGTCGGAGGCTCCGCTGCGGCGCGTGCGGAGCTGGCGGTTTATGTTGCGGGGCGAGGACGGTTTGAGGATGCGACGCGGCTGTGGTCTAGCCTGAGCGTGGTGGAAAAGACCGAGCAGAGCGCGAACGGTGAAGCGGTGATGAAAGCATTGCTGGCGGCCAAGCGACATCGCGCCGCGCTGGAATTGGCGCGCGACCTCAACCGGGACGCGCCCGTGGCGAAGGTCGGAGAGATTCTCGACCCCGGATTTGAAACGGACATTGAGGCGACGGGCACAAACATCTTCGGCTGGAAAGTGACCTCAGTTCCGCAGGCACAAATCGGTCTTGACGAAAGCAACCGGCATGGCGGGATGCGAAGCCTCCGCATCGCCTTCAAATCGCCCTCGACCCTGGCGTTCTCAAACATCTCGCAGTTGATCGTGGTCGAGCCTAATGTCCAGTATCGTCTTGAATACTATGTTCGCACAGAGGATTTGAAGAGCGGGGGGACGCCGCTGATAAATATTCTGGACAGCGCGGATGAAACAAAAGTGCTGGCCATTTCTCAGCCGCTGCCTAACGGCACGCGCGACTGGCAAGCTGAGACCTTAGAATTCAAGTCGCCGCCCCAATCCGAGGCGGTGATAGTGCGTGTCAGCCGCGCGACGTGCGGGGCAGATACAGTGTGTCCCATTTTTGGCCTTGTCTGGTATGACGACTTCAATCTCCAACGCCTCGGCGGAAGCGGCAACGCCAACGCCAGCGGCGCAAACGCAAGCACAGGCAACACGAGCGCCCGTTGAATTAGTGCGGACGCTGGCGAGCCGCTTTATCATCGTGACCCTGTGCGTGGCGATAATTCTCTCCACGCTCGCTTACGGCACGGTGCATTACTGGTCGCTCGCCGTCTTCGAGCTCGGTGCCTGCGCGCTCGTCATTCTCTGGGTCGTGGATGCGTGGCGCAGCCGACGGTTACGTCTCAGCCGCAACCCGCTGCAATGGCCGCTCATAGGTCTCTTCCTGCTCGGCCTCTTTCAGCTTCTCCCACTCAGGATGAACGGAGACGGCGCGGGCGCACTCTCAAACGCACCCGTCGGCAGCCTCTCGATTGACCCTTACTCAACACGGCTTGCGCTCGTGCAGTTGGTTGCGCTGCTGATCTACTTTGCCGCCGCGCTCGCCTTCATTGATAGTCCCAAACGCCTGCGCCTGATTGTCAGAGTCATCATCTTCTTCGGGTTCGCGCTCTCCTTCATCGGCCTGATACAGTTTTTCACCAGTCCGGACAAAATCTACTGGCTGAAGGAGCTGCCGCAGAGCGCGCCGTTCGGCCCTTTCTATAATCGCCATCACTTCGCAGGTTATATGGAACTGACGATGGCGCTGCCCTTGGGGCTGCTCGTTTCTGGCGCGATTGAGCGCGACAAGCGCCCGCTCTACATCTTTGCCGCCGCAATAATGGGCATCGCGCTCATCATGACAAACTCGCGCGGAGGCTTGATCGCTCTCTTCGCGGAAATAGTGTTTCTCTTAGTCCTGACGGGATTCGGCAGGCGCGAGAGCGAGAGGATGGGCGCTGAAGAAAGAAGCGGGCGCGTTCGCGCGGCGCTGGTGCGCGCGGGGTTGGGACTGGCACTCGTCGTGGCGCTCATCGGCGGCGCGCTCCTTTTCGGCGGTGAAGCCGCTTTGAGCCGCCTTGCCGGAACAGTCAACTCAAATGATCCGACAACGGGGCGCGCGCACTTCTGGAGTGTGACGCTGCGGATTATCGAAGCTCACCCCATCATCGGCAGCGGGCTTGGCTCTTTCGGGCTGGCCTACACGCAATATGATTCGCGCAACGGCACGGAGCGGCTTGAGCAGGCGCACAACGATTACTTGCAGGTGCTCTCAGATGCAGGGATTATCGGGATGGGTCTTGGACTCTTCTTCCTCGTCGCGCTCTTTCGCGCGGGTTTTGCGCGCCGCGAGACTGAGGACACGTTCCGGCGCGGGGTGGCGACGGGCGCGCTGGCCGGATGCTTTGCCGTGCTGGTTCACAGCCTGTTTGATTTCACGCTCCACACGACTTCAAACGCGCTGCTCTTTCTGGTTCTCGCCGCGCTCGCCACCATCAACGGGCGCGTCGAAGAGGCCACACAGCATCGCCGCCGCCATCGCCGCCGCCGCTCTGTCAGGCAACCGAGCATTCCTGCCACCGAAGGCGCGGCGCTGCCCCCGCATGGCCGTTGAAATCATGGTTGAATCGTTCGTTGAATCTTGCGAAGAGAGATGAAACACCTGTTGAAAATCGGTTTTGTGGTTGGCTTGCTTGTCGCTAGCTCGCAGGCTGTTTATCCCTGCACTTGTATCGCAGCGGGTCAACGCCGCTCATTCAGGCAAGCTGAAGCCGTTTTCGTTGGAAGGGTGATTGAAGTGAGAGATTTCAATGGGGAGCAGCCTTCTAAAGTGGGCTGGCCCGCTGCGCTGGAAGTTAAGCTGAAAGTTGAGAAGTCATGGAAACGAGCAAAGCAACCGGAAATCACCTTGCTCTCCCAGAACTATACAGGCTGGTGCGGCGGATTTAACTTCGTCGTCGGCGAGCAATATTTGCTGTACTCTTATTCTGAAGGAAACTGGTTAATGGCAGATTCTATTTGTACGCGCAGCGTTCCTCTTGCTCACGCTTCCGACCAGATAAAAAATTTGAATAGTTTCTGGTATCGTCTGTTTGCGCGAGTCTTTCCTTTCTGAAAACATTATGACAACACTGCTTGAAAACATGCGCAGCCGAACGGATCAGACCGTTCTTAAGACGCTCAACATCAAGATCGAATTGGCGGAAAAGGAGCGCGTCGTGCTCTCGATGCCTGTGGAAGAGCGCGTTCACCAGTACACGGGATTGCTTCACGGTGGCGTCTCGGTCGTGCTGGCCGAGACAGCCGCTGCTATCGGCGCGGCACTCAACACTGACCTGACGCGCTTCACGCCCGTCGGCGTCGAGATCAATGCCAACCACCTGCGCTCGGTCAGTAGTGGACGTGTGACGGCGGAAGCCGTGCCCGTCTATAAGGGCAGGCAGATGACCGTCTGGTCAATCGAGATACGCGACGAGCGCGAGCGTCTCATCTGTGTCTCGCGCTGCACGCTGGCCTTAAAGCCGGGCAGCGCATTATCATCTACAGAGTAAGAGAAAAAGCTTTCCCCCTGCACGCGCCAGTAGCGTTTCCATGAAAATTCCGTAAGGAGAAGCCGACGCCTGCTCTTGTCAACGTCGCTCACGATGACCGACTCAACCAGCGAACCACTCGACGCTTCGCCAACCACGATTCCGCAGCTCTGCCTCGCCGCGATTGGGCGCTACGCGAAACAGGATGCTCTCAATCACAAGCGATCAGGCAAGTGGATTAACATCTCCGCCGAATCTTTCGTCGAGCGCGTCCGTCACATCGCGCTCGGACTCGCGGAGTTGGGCGTCAAGGCCGGAGACCGCGTCGCCCTTCTTTCCGAGAACCGTCCCGAATGGTCAATCGTTGACCTCGCCATCCTCAGCCTCGGCGCAGTCAACGTGCCGATTTACACCACGCAGGCCGTCGAGCAGGTGCGCTACATCCTTGAGGATTCCGGCGCGCGTTTAATCTTCGTTTCGGGTCGCAAGGTCTTCAAACATGCGCGCGCCGGAATCGAAAGCGTGAAGACGCTCGAAGGCATGGTCTTCTTCGACGCCGACTCGGTAGAGGAGTTCGAGGGCGCGATTACGCTGGAAGACCTCGAAGGACGCGGGCGCGAGCGTGAGCGCGCAGACCCAAACGCCTACGATGCTCACTTAAATTCGGTGCGCGGCAACGAGCTTGCGACGATCATTTACACTTCGGGCACGACGGGTGAGCCGAAAGGCGTCATGCTGACGCACGACAACTTTCTGTCCAACATCCTTTCGATTTCGGGCGCGCTGCCCATCTCGCACGAAGACATCGCGCTCTCTGTCCTCCCGCTCTCGCACATCTTCGAGCGCACGGTTTTTTACGTCTTCTGCTGTACGGGTGTTTCCGTCTACTACGCCGCTTCGTTCGATCAGGTCGGCGAGCATTTGAACGACGTGCGTCCCACGATTATGACCGCCGTGCCGCGCCTCTTTGAAAAGGTCTACCAGCGCATCGTTAAAAAAGGCATGTCAGCCGGAGGTTGGCGAACGAAGCTGTTCGCGTGGGCGCTTGAAGTCGGTCAACGTCACGCCGAGTTGAAAGATAAGCGAGAGGCGGTGCCGCCCTTGCTTGAACTAAAGCATGAGCTTGCGAGCCGCCTGGTCTTCTCGAAATGGCGCGCGGGCGTCGGAGGACGTCTGCGCTACTTCGTTTCGGGCGGTGCGCCCCTCTCGCCCACCCTCTCTCATGCTTTCTGGGGGGCGGGCATCCCCATCTTGCAGGGCTTTGGCATGACCGAAACCTGCATCGTCGCCGCCAATCGCCCGGACAACAACAAGACCGGCTCGGTCGGTCTGGTCTTCCCCGGAATTGAGGTCAGGATTGCTGAGGATGGAGAGATTCTCGTGCGCGGGCCAAACGTCATGCGCGGCTACTACAATCACGAGGAAACAACCGAAGCCGTGATGCATGATGGATGGTTTCAAACCGGCGACGTAGGCCACATGGACAGCGAAGGTCATCTCTACATCACGGATCGCAAGAAAGATTTATTCAAGCTCTCAAACGGCAAATACATCGCACCGCAACTCGTCGAAAGCCTCATCAAGCAGTCTGAGCTTGTCAATCAAGTCGTCGTCATCGGCGCAGGCCGCAAACAGCCCGCCGCCCTCATCGTTCCCGATTGGGAAGCCTTAGCCTCCGCCATGTCAGCCGCCGGAAAGTCCAAGCCCCCGACGCGCGCCGAATGGAGCCGCGACCCCGCCGCTATCAAGCTCGTGCAGCAAGAGGTCGCGCAGCTTACCAAAACCCTAGCCGACTACGAGCGCGTCCGCCGCGTCGCGCTCCTCCCGGAAGAGTTCTCCATTGACAACGGCGAGATGACGCCCACTCTCAAAATCAAACGCCGCGTCGTGGATGAAAAGTATGGACAGCTCATCGAAGAGCTTTACGGTGGAGGGGAATAAGGCGGTCACTATTAACCGAGACAGCGCTCATGTTAATTCCATCAAGGGTCTTGATCCTTCCTTACTTTCCACCGCTCGGCGCGCGATAGCCGGGGCGGGCGCGAACGGCCATGTCCTTGCGGCTGGTCTTCACTTTAATCTTGCGATACTTGCCGTCGCGCTCAGGCTTGGGCGGGTAGTAGCCGAGCGAATACTGCGTTCGTAGCTCTGCTGCGATCTGTCCGAAGGCGCGGGGCAGAGAGCCGAGCGTGTCGGCGCGCAGCAGCTTGCCGCCGGACTTGTCGGCAATCTCGGCGAGGTAAACGTCCGCAGTTCTGTAGAGCGCGTCTAGTTCGACGCCGATGGTGTCGTTCGGATTTGTCCTGCCGGAAGGATTCGTCGGGTCGTTGCTGCGTGGGTCGTTGTTGCGCGGGTCGCCGGGAGGATAGCGATTGTTATTATCCCGCCCATTTCTTGAGGTGGAAATAACAACTCCGCCGGGCAATCTAGGCAGGCTCGTTCCGACTCCGCCTCCTCCGGTGGGGACGCCTGTGCCACCGGGAAAGGTTGTCGGCGTCGTGCTCGTCCTGCCGCCGAGGATGGTCGCAAGGTCTATCACCTGCCCGGATTGCTGCTGCTGGCGCACCATCTGCTCGACATCGGCGCGTGTGTCGTAGCGAATCGGGTAGATGATGATTCCCGCCTCTTCAATCATGCGCCGGTTCTTGTCGTAGCTCTCGCGGTCGCTGTAGGAATCCACGCCGTCTGTGAAGATAACCACGGCCTTGCGCCCTTTGACGCGCTGCAAGGCTTTTAATCCTACGGCCATCGCGTCGTAGAGCTTTGTTCCCCGCCCCGGACGCGTGTCCCTGATAGCCCATTGGAGCACGGCGCGATCCGAAGTGAAATCCGAAAGCTCACGGATACTGTCGGCAAACGACATCACCTTAACGCGGTCCGACTTTTGTAACTGCTCGGTGAAAGCAATGGCCGCTTGTTGAATCTGTCCGAGTTTGTCCTGTGTGCTGGCGCTGGTGTCGAGCATCAGGACGACGTGAAAGGGCGCGCTCACGGTCTCGAAGAAAGAGATTTCCTGCTGCACTCCATCCTCGTAGACTGTGAACTCTTCCTGCTTCAGGTCCGGGAGGTAACGGTCGCCGCGATCTGAGACGATGACGGGAACGGTGACGAGATTCGTTTCGACCTTAACGGTTTCGACATCCTGCCCGTCGGCGCTCGGTTCAGTTTCCTGCTCTTTCGCCTCACGCACTTCGTTTTTCTGCTCATCCGTTGGCGGGTTGGCGGGTCTCTCGGCTTTCTTTTGCGGGTCGGCGTTTTGCTGGCGGTTGCGTCCGGCCTGCGCAGCGGCCCCGCCTGCCAGAGATAAAGAGAGAAGAAACGCAATCAGGATGGCTTTGAGAGAGAGGCGCATTTGCATGACGGTCCTTTCAACTGAAGCGGAAACTCAGATGGACGACGAAGGTGGTGCAACTCTTCGATGTCCCGCCGAAGCGGAATGGTTTGCCTGAGACCATTCCACTTCTCAAAAATGTGGCACTTGAAGAAGTGACACAGGGTTGATAGTGAGAGCCCGGCTTCCGTTGGTATCTTCCGAAGCGTGGCGAAGCGCAGGTCTTTGCCCCGTCGGCCTCACGCAGCACGAGAGGCTAATGCTACCCGGTTTCAGGAGGAAAAGCCCGTCATGCGCTCATCTTTCAACTTCTTCAAGAGCGTTCTCAAGCCATCATCCCGCCCCGCGCGCTATCTCGGCGGTGTCACCCTGTTCACACTCTTTCTTTTCATTTCAATAGCGGCGACTGTTCACGGACAGGCGTTAAATGGCGCGCCAGCTCCGACAGCACAGCCTGCGCGCCCGGTCCTGGTTAGCTCCGACCAGTTTTCAGATTCAAATATTCCGCCCATCACAGACCCGGCGACGATTTTGCGTAACGCGAAGCTCATCTACATTCGTAAAAAATCGGTTTACTTCAAAGCGCCCGAATTGGAGAACGAGCTCCGCAAACGCCCGGAGTTTCAACGCTGGGGGCTGGCAATCACACGCAACGAAGCGGACGCGGATTTAATCATCGAAGTCGGGCGCAAGGTCTTCACGACGAGATTCGTCTACAGCGTCATTGATCCACGCACGGACATCGTCGTCACCAGCGGCAAGCTCAGTTCCGTCGGCGGCACGCTCGCTACCAAGATCGCCAAGCGATTCATCGAGCAGATGCAGCAAGTACGCCCTTAAAATATGTTTACACAATACAAGCGACAGTCATCCCGTTAGGGACTTCTCAGACAGCTTCCTGGCGCATACGTCCTTTTCTTCGTGCCCTCACTTCTGCTAGCTTCTGTCCCATGACAGAAATCTACGTGAGCACGGATGTCGAAACCGACGGCCCCTGTCCCGGTCTGAACTCGATGTTGAGCTTTGCCTCCGCCGCCTATCTCGCCGACAAAACTCTGCTCGGCACCTTCTCCGCCAATCTCGAAACGTTGCCCGGAGCAAGCGGCCATCCTGAGACGATGAAGTGGTGGGAGACGCAAACGGCGGCGTGGGCGGCATGCAGGCAGAACCAGCAACCACCCGAACAGGCGATGCAGGATTACGTCGTGTGGCTCAAGGGGCTTCCCGGCAAGCCCGTCTTCGTCGGCTACCCGGTCGTCTTCGATTACATGTTCGTCCAGTGGTATCTGCACAAGTTCGCAGGCTTCAGCCCCTTTTCATTTTCTGCGCTCGACATCAAGACCTACGCGATGGCGCTTCTCAAAAAAGATTACAGCGACACGGTGAAATCCGTTATGCCCGAACGCTGGTTCGACGGATTGCCGCACACTCATTTAGCCCTCGACGATGCCCTCGAACAGGGCGCGCTCTTCTGCAATATGCTGAAGGAGCAGCTTGAGCGCACCTAAACAGACTCGAACGCTCGCGTTAGACAAGCAAAACGGCGTGTGGAAAGAACTGTTTGAGAAGAGATGGATTGGTTATTCTCTGGCGGTCGTCGGCGTCGCCGTCGCCACGGGTGCGCTCAAGCTCTTCGGCGATCACATCAACTCGACGACAGTGGCGCTGGCGCTGCTGCTCACCATCCTGTTTATCGCCACCGGCTGGGGTTCGCGTCCAGCCGTCTTAGCTTCGCTGCTCGGCGTCGCCTGCGTCAACTTCTTCTACCTGCCGCCAATCGGCACGTTTAGCATCAGCGACCCGGATAACTGGATAGCACTCTTCGCATTCCTCATCACAGCCATTACTGCCGGGCAGCTTTCCGCCAGCGTCAGGCGACGGGCCGAAGAGGCCGATGCCGGTCGGCGTGAGATCGAGCGGCTCTATCATGAGCTTCAGGATGCTTTCGAGCGTGCGAGCCAGGCGGAAGCTCTCAAGCAAAGCGAGCGTTTGAAGTCAGCCCTGCTCGATGCCGTCACGCACGACCTGCGCACGCCGCTCACTTCCATCAAGGCATCAGCCACCACGCTGCTGGATGAGTTTCGCACAAACTCCAGCGGCGAACAGTTGATTCCGCTCGACGCCGAGGGGCGACAAGAGATGTTGGAAGTGATTGACGAAGAGGCCGACCGGCTCAACCGTTTCATCGAAGGGCTGGTGGAGTTGGCGCGCATCGAAGCCGGGGAGATGAAGCTCAGACGCTGCTGGGGATCAATCGAAGAGATTATCAAAGCGGCGCTGGAACGCGCTGTGCCCCTGACACGCGAACATCGAATCGAAGTCCGGCTGGAAGATGAACTGCCCGTGGTGCGGGTTGATGAAAGAGCGGTCGCAGAGGTCGTCTACACCCTTCTCGACAACGCCGCGAAATACTCGCCAAGTGGAACTCTCATTCGGGTCGAAGCAAAACCCATCGGCGACGAGATGATTCAACTGATGGTTGAGGATCAGGGTCGAGGTGTCCCCCCACACTTGCGCGAGCGTGTCTTCGATAAATTCTTTCGCGCGATGCGCGATGGCGGTGATGCGAGCGCGAGCCAGCCTTCAGGGACAGGGATGGGACTGGCAATCGCTCAGGGAATCGTCGAAGCTCACGGCGGGCGCATCTGGATCGAGGACGGCTCGAACAACACTGGCAGCCGGGTGATGGTCACGCTTCCGATTGGCAATCAAGATAACGGTTAATAATAGGTTCCGAATTGTTACATCCAGCTTGACTGCGCTTCGAACTTCGCAAAGAATGCTCCGGGTACAAAAAGCCCGACCACCATGCCTCACATGTTCATAGATGCTGGGGTAAAAACATCCGGGCACTAGAGGGCAAGGGCTACTCGTTCAGGATTGTACGCAGCTCAACACACTAGAGATATCAACCAACAAACAGGATTTTCTTTCGAGGCGCGATGATGAGCGCCATAGCCCCGGCACTAGAGGAAAGTAATGTACACGCTGGTTACATTCGCCACGCAATGGGGTAGCAAGCACGGAGGCATAAATAGCTTTAATGCGGATTTTCTTACCGCGTTCGGTTTCGCCTATCATCAGAGCGTTCAAATCATTTGCATTGTTGCAAGCGGTACTCAAGAGGCAAGAGAAGACGCGTCCAAAGCGCATGTGCAGTTAGTACCGCTGCCATATCCCCCAGAAGCCATATCGTTCGGCCCAGAGCATGGTCAAGCTGGCATTGACCAGCTCAAGCTCGGGAATATTAGCTTCGACCCTGACAAGACAGTGTGGCTTGGGCATGACCGCATCACGGGTGAAGCCGCGATTGCGGCGGCGGAGGTCGCCGGTGGCCGCTCAGCAGTGATTCACCACATGAGTTATGACCACTATGAATCCTACGCCGAGGATTCACAATCTGCACAGAGAAAGACACAGTTACAGACCGCAATATTCCAAAAGGCCGACGTTGCTTTAGCCGTGGGGCCACTGCTTCGTGATGCAGCGAGCGATCTACTCCCCGGCTCGAAACCTGTTTACATGTTGATTCCGGGTCTTGCAGAAATTGATGCGCAAGAGGCCCCCAATACCTTTGTGGCTTTTCTAAGCGGTCGGTTGAGCGATGATGCGGCCCGCATTAAGCAGGGTCAACTTGGTATTGCAGCATTCGCGAAAGCACAGCGAGAGGCTTGTGACAGCGGCATGCCCTACGCCTTATGTAATCAACCCAAGCTGCTTTTACGTGGGATTGATTTCGAGGGCCAACTGGCAAGTTCTCCATCTAACGCTCAGCCAAACCCAGAAACCGAGCTAAAACAATTCGCCTTTGAATACGCTGATGCGGTAATCAATCTCCAGGCCTTACCATACACCGAGGATCGACAACAGCTTTATTCCGAACTAAGTAAGTCTAGCGTGGCCCTGATGCCCTCCTGGCATGAGGGCTTTGGTCTGGTGGCATGGGAAGCGATTGCCTCAGGCGTACCCCTAATCATCAGTAAGAATAGCGGTGTGTATAGATTGCTAGAAGAGAAATACTTCGGTGCCGGGACGGGGTGTGTATATGCGCTAGATATACGAGGCGCGATGACCTCACCGTTCTTTCACCCAGAAGACTTGAAAGCGACGGTAGGAAAACTGAAAGAGATTGCCAACAATCCCGGCAAGGCGCGTCAGCAAGCGAGCATTCTAAGAAATATACTTGGAGAAAACACGTGGGCTGCCTGTGCCGAGCAGGCTGCGAATGCCTTTAACTGGAATCTGAAAAAAGGCAGCATGCCTGCCGTCGTGCCGGAAAGCCTTTCACAAACGCCAAGTAACATTGCTCCCGCCCTAGCCCCCGCTGATGGCGAACGTAAACCACTTCAAATGCCTGCCAGGCAATGGCGTGCTGGCACTGGAATGGCTGACAGCCAGTTGCTTCGCGCTGAAGAAGCATTGCTGCCATTTGACCCGGCTCGCCAGCCCGATGTTGACAGCTTGAACGCCTGGCTCGATGATGAGCGATGGCCGCAAGCCGTGAGGTTGATAACGGGGGCCGGAGGACAGGGCAAGACGCGGTTGGCGCTTGAGCTTTGTTGGCAACGTCAGGCAGGTGGCTGGTATACAGGTTTCTTTGATAGTGATCTTGAAGTCAACCGGATGGCCGCCAGTTGGCAAGCCCTCCGCAATCTCAACCAGCCGCTCTTGATCGTCATTGATTATGCCGAAACTCGCCAAGCGGCCTTCCTTGCGCTGCTTAAAGCGTCACTGCAAAACCTCGGCGACCAACCCGTGCGAATATTGTTGCTCGCGCGAGATGGCGGAGAATGGTGGGATAACCTTCCCAGCAAAGACCCTTTCTGCGAAGGCCTGCTAAGTGGTCATGCCACCTCGGGCCCCTTCCGACTGCCGCCGCTCTACGAAGCAGAGCCAGACAAGCGGGAGGCTTACAATAAGGCGCTCCATGCGTTTGCTAACGCTCTTGATGTGCCCGCCCCGGATATTGTGCCAGACCTCCTGGGCGAACACTTTGGACGCCCGCTGTATATACAAATGGCCGCACTCCTGGCGCTATACGGCGAAGTCCCGACTACCGCGCAAGGGTTAACAAAAGCGCTTTTGAACCACGAACGCCGATACTGGCTGGGCTTACTATCTCAATTCAACTGGCCAGAGCCAGAACGTCGCGCTGAGCAGCTGCTCGCCCTCTCCACGCTCGCAGGGGGCTTTGCCACACCCAAGGCTGCCGAGCCGTATTGGAATAAAGCAAAGGGGGCCGTTCTCCGTCCAGCAGAGTTCAATTCCCTTTTCCGCGCCCTGGCGATGCTTTATCCTGGGACGCAAGGTCTGCAAGCCCTCCGTCCCGACCTATTGGGGGAAGCCCTAGTAGCTCAGGCTCTGCTTCGTCCCGGAGCCGACACGCTTCTGGATGCAGTTCTAGATAACACCGCGACTCGATCCATTCGTCGCAATTCACTAACAGTACTTGCACGTCTATCCACTCAGCGCCGGGATTTGGGAGAGACGTTGGTAGATGTGATATCACGCCACTTACGCCATTGTTATGAGGATATGGTTGGGGTGAGCACCGAAACGAGCAGCCGTTTGCCAGCTCTTGCAGAGTTAGCGTTTGCGCGTCTGTCATCGATAGATAAAAGCCAGGTAGCTGGATTGTTGGCTCCGTTACTCACGGAAGAATCAGTACAACTCGCCGAGTTGAGTTGTTTGGTCACTGAGTATCTGGTCGAAAAATCCCGCGATAGATTCAAAAAGAAACCCGGCAATTTGGATCGGATGGCTGACTATGCTCGAGCATTGGGCACCTATGCACTCAATCTAAGCCGCATCGGCCGTTACCAGCAATCGTGCGCCGCTGGTCTGAAGGTATTAGTACTTTTTCGCAAGTTGGTCGGCAAATACCCTGATCGCTTTGGACCTAACTATGCGACTTCATTGAGCAATTATGCGAATGATCTGAGCGAGGCAGGCCAATACGAAGAAGCTTTGGAGCATTCCCGCCAGGCCTTAGAGATTCGCAGGCGGTTGTCACAGAAGAACCCTGATCGGTTTGAGCCAGATTACGCGACTTCATTGAGCAATTATGCGAATGATCTGAGCGAGGCAGGCCAATACGAAGAAGCTTTGGAGCATTCCCGCCAGGCCTTAGAGATTCGCAGGCGGTTGTCACAGAAGAACCCTGATCGGTTTGAGCCAGATTACGCGACTTCATTAAATAATTATGCGAGTCATTTGAGCGAGGCAGGCCAATACGAAGAAGCTTTGGAGCATTCCCGCCAGGCCTTAGAGATTCAACGACGGTTGGCGCAGAAGAACCCTGATCGATTTGAGCCTGGCTACGCGACTTCATTAAACAATTACGCGAATGATTTGAGCAAGGCAGGCCAATACGAAGAAGCTTTGGAGCATTCCCGCCAGGCCTTAGAGATTCAACGACGGTTGGCGCAGAAGAACCCTGATCGATTTGAGCCTGGCTACGCGACTTCATTGAGCAATTATGCGAGTGATCTGAGCGAGGCAGGCCAATACGAAGAGGCACTGGCGCACGCACTCGAAGCCTTGGAGATTCGCAGGAAATTGATGGAGAAGAATCCCGATCGGTTTGAGCCAGATTACGCGACTTCATTAAACAATTATGCGAGTCATTTGAGCGAGGCAGGCCAATACGAAGAGGCACTGGCGCACGCACTCGAAGCCTTGGAGATTCGCAGGAAATTGATGGAGAAGAATCCCGATCGGTTTGAGCCAGATTACGCGACTTCATTGAGCAATTATGCGAGTGATCTGAGCGAGGCAGGCCAATACGAAGAGGCACTGGCGCACGCACTCGAAGCCTTGGAGATTCGCAGGAAATTGATGGAGAAGAATCCCGATCGGTTTGAGCCAGATTACGCGTCTACATTAAACAATTATGCGAGTCATTTGAGCAATGTAGGCCAATACGAAGAGGCACTGGCGCACGCCCGTCAAGCATTGGCGATTCGCAGGAGATTGGCTCAGAAGGTCCCTAGGCGTGCCGCTGATGTTTTATACAGCACCACGTGCTTTGCGCATTTTCTGGTTTGGTCTTGTGATCAGGCCGAGAGTGAAGTGCAATCCGATTTAAATCAAATAATGACGTTCATACCATTACGTAAACGTCCTCTGATGCTACTTTTCTCGGCTTTTGTAGAGGCATGCTGGGCGACGGGGCAAGCCGCTCGCCTTGCTGCCTTTCGAGGGATGCTTTCCAACTGGGGCGAATTATCTGTGGCAAGCAAGACTAGGGGCGAGCCTTACTGGTTATGCGCAGCGGCTTGGTGTGCCAGGTTCGAGCAAGCAGATTTGGTAGAGACTCATTGGGAAGCCAGCTTTCGAGAATATGCAAAACGACGAAACGACCGTCTACCACAGTGGATGCTAGAGGTGGCGCGGCGTTTAGAGTTTCAGTGGCCCGAGTAAATCTCGGAGAATCTGCCTATTCTCTTTCCCCTCCACTCGCGTTAATTCTGATTTAGTGCTTGACGAACAGCGGCCAGCACCTTTTCATCATCCGGGAAGCCCAGCCAATTCTTTTTGGCGACCACCTCGCCGCTGACCCAGACGGTAAACTCGCCCCGGTCGCCTTCAATCAATTCGGTCTCGACATTTAGCTCTTTTTTGAGCAGGTCCGCCACACGGGCGGCGCGCGGTTTGTAGTTTCAAACCACGCAGTAGCGTATGGCAATCGGCTGCATTATGGTAATCTCCTTTGCATAATCGGATTATAGCGGAAACCAGGGCGGACAACACTCAGGAATCTGGATTTGTGCTCGCCGCTCGGTCCCGTGACGAAGGAGACGAATTAATAAATGGTTGAGGTGCAGTTGCCCGCGGGCCTCCAGTTTGTGACTGAGGCGGATGGGATCTCTGAATACAAGTTAGCGAACGGGATGAAAGTATTGCTCGTGGAAAACCGGGTCGCGCCCGTTGCGACCGTGATGGTGGTATACCGTGTCGGCTCGCGCAACGAGGCGGTCGGCTACACAGGCTCGACGCATCTGCTCGAACACATGATGTTCAAGGGCACGCCGACTTTCAACAAAGAGAAGAACACACAGATTGCCGCCACCTTGCAAAAGATCGGCGCGGCCTTCAACGCAACCACCTGGTATGACCGCACAAACTATTTTGAGACCGTGCCGTCCGACCAGCTTGAGCTGACCATCAAGCTCGAAGCCGACCGGATGCGTAATTCTCTGATTAATGATTCCGACCGCCAGTCCGAGATGACGGTCGTGCGCAACGAGCTTGAGCGCGGGCAGAACGAGCCGTCGGAAGTTCTGGACGAAGCCGTCTACGCGGCTGCATTCCGCGAGCACCCTTATCATCATCCCACCATCGGCTGGCGTGCGGACGTTGAAGGTGTGCCGACCTCCCGGCTGAAAGAGTTTTACGACACGTTCTATCATCCGAACAACGCGACCGTCATCCTCGTCGGCGATTTCGAGCGCGGCGACGCGCTCCAACTCATCAAAGAACATTTCGGCTCATATGAGATTCCGGCTCATCCGATTCCGGAAGTTTACACGGAAGAGCCTCCGCAGCAGGGCGAGCGCCGTCTGGTGATTCGTCGCGCGGGCGAACTGGCTCTCGTGCAGATGGCCTTTCACACGCCCGGCGTGCTTGGACAGATGAACGTCCTCTCGAACAAAGACCTCGCCGAGCGCGCGGCCAATCCGCCCGCCGGGAATGATATCTATCCGCTCGTCGTTCTCTCCGTCGCCCTCTCGCACGGCATCACGAGCCGTCTCTATCAGGCTCTCGTCGAAACGGAATTGGCCGTGGACGCCAACTCGAACGCCGACCAGCACCGCGACCCAGGACTTTTCAATTTGTACGCGACGGTGACTCCCGGTGTTGAGCCGGGCAAGGTTGAAGAGACCATGCTCGAAGAGTTGCGCAAAGTCATTGAAGAAGGATTGACCGCAGCGGAAGTCGAGAAGGCGCAGCAACAGATCATCGCTCAAGTGGCCTATAGCCGCGACGGGACATTCAACATCGCCATGCAGATGTCTGAGGCCGAAGCGGTCGCCGACTGGCGTTTCTACAAAGACTACGAAGCGAATATCAAGCGCGTCACGCTCGCAGACATCCAGCGCGTTGCTCAAACCTATTTCACCGAAGACAACCGCACCGTCGGCCACTTCATCCCGAAGCAAACGGGCGGCGGCGGTGGAAGCAACGGAAACGGCGACGGCAAGGCCGCAATCGAACGACGCGGCGTGCAGTTTTATCGTACGCCGGATTCTGAAGATGCGCTCGGCGCGGCGGCTGAGGTTTCTTCAGTTGCGGAGAGTGTTGTCAGGCAAGAAGGCGAGGGGCAGCCGCAGCACGGCGACTCGACCACGCCGCAGGAAAAAGAGCAGCAGGCGATAGCCCCGCGCGGCGATAAATCTTCGGATGCGGCAGAACCAGTCACGCCCGAAACCGCCGGACGCTCTAATTTCGCTTCCCGCGTGATTCGTTCAGAATTTGAGAGCGGCGCAAAGCTGCTTATACTGGAAAACCACGCGACGCCCACCATCTCTCTGCGCGGTTCGTTTCGTGCAGGCTCATATTTCGAGCCAGGCGATAAGCCCGCGCTGGCGCAGATCACGGCCAACATGCTTGAGCGCGGAACAAAGAAGCGCACCAAATTCCAACTCGCGGGCGACCTCGAATCCGTCGGAGCGCAACTGGCTTTCTCCGCCGATCCGTTTGCCGTCAACGTCGCGGCACGCGCGCTCTCGAAAGATTTGCCACTCGTGATTGACGCTCTCGCCGAAGTCTTGATCGAGCCTGCGTTTCCTGCCGATGAACTCGAAAAGCTCAAGCAGCAGATCGTCGCCGGAATTCAGGAGCAACAATCCAACACGGGCTACCGCGCACGCGAACGCTTCACGCAGTTGATCTTCGACGAAGCAAGCCCCTACTTCATGCATCCCGGCGAGCAACTTGTCAAAAGCGTCCGCTCGATAACGGTCGAGGACGTGCGCGCCTTTTATGAAAAATACTACGGCGGGCGTTCCCTTATTCTCTCCGTGGCGGGCGATGTCGAGGCCGACCGCGTACAAAAGCATTTCAGGGAAACGTTGAAGGCCTTCACCGGGCCTGAGAACGTTGACATCAACGTCATAGACCCTGAGCCGCAAAGCGCTACCCGGCGCGAAATCGTGCTCGTCAAAGAGAAGGCCAACGTGGACATCCTGCTCGGCTCAGCCGCTCCCCTGCGCCGCGATTCAAAAGACTATTACGCTGCGGTGCTCGCCAACAGCGCGCTCGGCGAATCCACGCTCTCGTCGCGCTTAGGGCTTCAGGTGCGAGATCAGGAGGGCTTGACCTACGGCATCAACTCGCGCTTCCGCGCGCCGTCGCTCGCCGCTGGCCCCTGGTATGTCGGCGTCTCCGTCAATCCGAACAATATCGAGAAGGCGATCAACTCGGCTCTCGCGGTCTTGCGCGATTACGTTAAGAATGGAATCCGCGAGGACGAACTGGCAGACGAGAAATCTTCGGCCATCGGCTCATTCAAAGTAAGTCTGGCGACGAACGGCGGACTGGCTCAGGCCATGTGGAACGCAGAGTTTTACGGTCTCGGCATAGACTACATTGATCGCTACCCGCAGATAACTCAGTCGGTCACGGTCGAAGAGGTCAACGCCGCGATACGCAAATATTTTCGTCCAGATCAATTGACGGTCGTGATCGCGGGCGACATCGAGGCAAGTCTGCCGGGTGGAGTTCCGACCGTTTAGAAGCAGCGATGATGGAGGAATGCTGAACTCTGAACTGAAAAGCTTTTGTCTTGACTTCCCCGTTCAGCGTTCCTACTTCAACCTTCGATTCATCCTTGCTCTTCATCTCGCTCCTGTGACAGAATCCGCTCGTCATCGTCAAATCGCCTCGCACACGCTCTGACGGAGTTTATCTTTGCTTTCAGTTTCGCGCCCCACAACAAAGGCTCGCACAGCAGCAATCGCCCGAATCCTTCTGGCGACGATGATGATGCTCGTGCTGTTGGCGGGCGCAGTTCCTTTCAGTTCCCTT
Source organism: uncultured Acidobacteriota bacterium (assembly GCA_963811065.1). Classification (GTDB taxonomy): domain Bacteria; phylum Acidobacteriota; class Blastocatellia; order Pyrinomonadales; family Pyrinomonadaceae; genus QHXM01. The sequence goes on along the minus strand of CAWEPR010000003.1, from coordinate 188,903 downwards.
TCATCATCGCACGAATGCGGGATGGCCTGTTGCGCGGGCAAGCCGTCGCACCTGGCCGGCTCTTGCAGCACCGCTCTCGGCGATGAGGAACAAGCCGAACCGCCTGCCGAACAGGATGCCGAGCAGGCGGCGCACAACAGCCACGCGATGCATCCCTCCGGCGAGGATTCGCAGGCGGTCGCATCAACCACACATCACAAATCAATAAAACGCTCTTCAGCACGTCATTCAAAACCCGGCACTGAAGAATCATTCCGCACGGCCCGCGTCGCCGAGCTAGCTATAACAAAGCCGTGCTCGCCTGAGTGCGCTGCCGCAGCCTCGGCTTCAACGCAAGTGCGCCGCCCGCGTGACCCGGCGGCAGCTTCCGTCCAGTTGAGGCCGCGTCCACCGACCGCCTATCTTTTGGCCGGATGTTTCACCGTACCATCACCAAAGTCTGCTGAGGGTCGCCGCCTCTCACGTCCGCGCTCTCCTCCTGTTCTTCTCAACACTCTTCCAGCTTAATCATCGCGCAAGATACGTTCTCTCGCGCGCCGCGTCGTCTATTTCGACGGGGCGCGTGTGCGTCGTCCGTCATCATCCTCCTTCTTTGCGACTGAGCGTGTATTCCATTCTCAAGCATAAAGAAGAATTGACGAGAAGGTTTTTGAGATGAAAAGTAAATCTGTTTTGAGAAGCATTAACGCAGGCGTTGCTCTCCGGCGTGCCGCCTGCTTCGGAGTGATTCTCGTGCTGAGCAGTTGTCTACATCTGGCGTCGGCGCAGCAGACCGTAACATCGGCGACGCTCGGCGGTCGGGTCGAAGACGCAAGCGGCGCAATTGTCAGCGGCGCTCTGGTGACGGCCACCAATCTCGACACCAATCAAGCTCAAACAATCGCGAGCGATGAAGAAGGCCGTTACAAATTCTCTTATCTGCCCGCAGGCACTTACCGCTTAACAATCGAGCGCGCAGGCTTCAACACCCTTCAGCAACAACTCACGCTAACCATCGGCCAGGCGCTCGATGTCCCGTTCAGGCTCGCGGTCGCAGGCGTCACGGGAAGCGTCAACATCACGGCGGACGCGCCGCTGATCGAAGCCGCGCGTACTCAAATTACCGAGACCATTTTGCCGCGAGAGATAGACACGCTCCCCCTTAACGGGCGCAATTATCTGGACCTCGCCCTGCTCATCCCCGCCGTCTCACGCACTAACACGGGAAGCAACCAGCGCTTCGCCGAAACTTCAGCCGTGCCGGGCACAGGATTATCAATCGCCGGACAGCGCAATCTGAATAACGGCTTCGTCGTTGACGGTCTCTCGGCCAACGACGATGCTGCCGATCTGGCAGGCACGTTCTACAGCCAGGAAGTCATACGCGAGTTTCAGGTCGTCACCTCCGGCGGCATCGCGGAGTTCGGGCGCGCATCCTCCGGCATCGTCAACATCATCACGCAGACAGGAACGAACAACTGGCGCGGTCGTCTCTACAGCTTCTTCCGCAATCAACGCTTCGATGCGCGCAACCCGCTCGCGCCCCAGAAAGATTTGTTGACGCAGACGCAATACGGCGCGAGCATCGGCGGGCCAATCTCGCGTGACCGCACTTTTCTCTTCAGCAACTTCGAGCAAACCCGTCGCAACGACTCGAACGTCATCACCATCACGAATGCAAACGTTGCGGCCATCAACAACCGTCTGGCGCAGGCGAACTATCCCGGCCCGCGCATCGAGACGGGCGTCGTTCCCGGCGGCTTCGATTCCACAAATTTCTTCGCGCGCGTGGATCACAAGCTCGACGACGCGAATCTCCTCTCACTGCGCTACAGCCTCTACGACATCAAGGCTTCTAACTCGCGCACCGTCGGCGGGCTAAACGCCGTCAGTCGCGGCACGAGCCTCGACAACCTCGATCAAACTACAGCTTTCGGTAACGTGACGACGCTTTCGCCGCGCTCCATCAATGAAGCCCGTTTTCAGTTTACGCGCAGCCGACTCGCTGCGCCGGTCAATGACGAGACGGGGCCAGCCGTCAACATCTCCGGCGTCGCCAGTTTCGGCACGGCGACCTTTTCGCCGCTCGCGCGCTCAATTGATCTTTACGAAGCGGTGGACAATCTTTCGACGCAGCGCGGCGCGCATTCCCTCAAGGGCGGCGTGGACTTTCTTTATAATCGCGTCAACATCGAGTTTCCCGGCGCGCTTCAAGGCGTCTACACGTTCACGACGCTCCAGAATTTCCTGAACGGCACGTACAGCACCTTTCAGCAGGCGTTCGGTGCGCCCACGCAGTTTCAATCGAACCCGAACATCGGCTTCTTCGTGCAGGACGAATGGCGACCGCGCGCGGATTTGACCATCAACGCGGGCTTGCGCTACGACGCACAATTTTTGCCCGACCCCATCGAGACGGACACGAACAACTTTGCGCCGCGCATCGGCTTCGCTTATTCGCCGGGAGATAGGAAAACGGTCGTGCGCGCCAGCTTCGGCATCTACTTCGACCGCATTCCGCTTCGTGCGACTTCAAACGCTTTGCAGCGCGACGGCTCAAAGTACATCGTCGTGCAGCTCTCGCCCACCCAGGCGGGCGCGCCCATCTTCCCCAACGTGCTCGCCGCGCAGCCATCGATCTTGCTGACGAAGCCGAACGTCACGCGCATTGACCCAGGAATAGAGAACAGCTACAGCGAGCAGATTAATTTTCAAATCGAGCGCGAGCTTCCCTGGGACTCATCGCTCTCGGTCGGCTACATTCACCTGCGCGGGCTGCACCTGATTCTCTCGCGCAACGTCAACGTCCCGCGCTTTCCGGCCTCGGCAGGTGTGCCCAATCTTGGCCGACCCGACCCGAACTTCGGCAATATCTCACGGTTTGAAAGCTCGGGCAGGAGCTTCTACAACGCCTTCGTCCTCGCCTTCAACAAGCGCGCGTCAAACTGGACGAGCTTTCGCGTTTCTTACACGTTCTCGAAAGCGATTGACGATGCGGGCAACTTCTTCTTCAGCTCGCCGCAGGATAATTTCAACGTGCGCGACGACCAGGGATTGTCGGACAACGATCAACGCCATCGCCTGACTGTGAGCGGTTCGTTTGAAGCTCCCCGCGCGAATCAAGCATCCGGTTTCCGCCGCGCGCTCGAAGGCTTTCAGTTGAGCTATATCTTCTCTTATGCATCGCGCCTCCCCTTCAATCCTCTGACGGGCAACGACCGCAACTTCGATACGAACTTCAACGACCGCCCCATCGGGGGAGGGCGCAACACGGCGCGCGGTTTCGATTTCGCTTCGCTCGATCTGCGCCTGCGCCGCAAGTTTCATTTGACGGAGCGTCTGGGGTTGGAAGCAATCGCCGAAGGCTTTAATGTTCTCAACCGCTCCAACTTCCAGGTCCCGAACAATACCTTCGGAACGGGACAAACGCCGCTTCCGAGTTTTGGCCGACCAACTGCCGCGAGCGATTCGCGCCAGATTCAGTTCGGCTTACGCTTCAGTTTTTGAAAGGAATCATCCAGGCATGTTGATTAAGAAAACGGCAATCATCGCGTGCATCGCATTGTTGACTCTCGTCATTGGCTGTACACAACAACAGTCGAAGGAGGTGTCGCCAACGGCCAACGCGCCGACCGATTCAAATATCCCGAAACCCATCCGCGTCTCCGCCGACAACACGGATGCGGCTGAGCCGTCAATTGCGCCCGCACCCGACGGCACAATCTACGTCGCGTGGGTCGAGCATCGCGAGAAGAAAGAAGCGGATGTCATGCTCGCTCATCTCGACCGTGAAGGGCAGACCGTAGGTGCGCCCGCGCGTGTCAATCCGAAGGCGGGCGAAGCGACCGCGTGGCGTGGCGATCCCCCGACAGTTGCGGTTGCGGCGGACGGTACAATTTATGTTGGCTGGACTGCGCGCGTCGCGGCCACCGGACACGCCAACGACCTTTACCTCTCCGCTTCGCGCGATGGAGGCAAGACGTTTGAGCCGCCCGTCAAGGTCAACGACGATGGAAAGAAGGTGACACACGCGATGCACTCGCTCGCGGTCAGCGCAGACAATCGCGTTTACGTTGTCTGGCTCGACGAGCGCAATGTCGTCATGCCGCCCGCCGATCATACCGGAAAGAAGATGGAGCACATGGAAGCCAACCGCGAAGTCTTCTTCGCCATGTCTTCGGATAGCGGGCGGTCGTTTTCTCCGAATCAACGTCTTGGGGAAGAAGCCTGCCCGTGTTGCAAGACCGCCGTGATAGCCGGGAAAGACGGACGCGTCTTCGCAAGCTGGCGGCAGGTCTTGCCGGGCGAGTTTCGCCACATCGCGCTCGCCGCATCGGAAGACGGGGGTAAGACATTTTCCCCGTCCACAATCGTCAGCGATGATCGGTGGATGACCGCCTCGTGTCCTGTCTCCGGCCCGTCTCTGTCTGCCACGAACGACGGAGCGTTGCGCGTCGTCTGGTACACGGAAGGCGACAAGGGCGCGCCCGGACTTTACTGGGCTGAATCGCGCGATGGCGGCAAGAAGTTTTCCGAGAGCCGCCCCCTGGCTAAAGGACAGGCTCGCGGCAATCCGCTGCTGCTGGCAAATAAGGGTAACGGCGCGACCGTCATCTGGGAGAGCAACGAAGGCGGCGCGGCGCGCGTGATGTCTACCTCGCTCGCTGGAAATGATAGCGCGAACACAGTTTCACCGCTCACCACGAGCGGCGAACTCCCTTCAGCCACAGTCAGCGGCGATCAACTCTTCGTCGGCTACATTGCCAAGGTCAACGACCGCCGCAGCATCTGGATCGTGCGTTCGAAACCTATAAGTTAATGATGCGTTTTTTGTAGGGGCAGGGGCTTGTCCCTGCCCCTACAAATTTCCCAGCAAAAATCCCACCCACCATCCGTCAATCCCTCGCATGACGTGCAACGGAATTAACTATTAAGGTAGTCAAACTCGCAGCCGCGTCAGCCAACGTCTCCCGGATTCACCCCTTTGCTATGAGGAGAATTTCAATGCGTCGCCAACTTCTCGCGCCCGTTTTCGCGTTTCTCTGTCTGAGCCTCGTCTTTGCATTACCTGCTTTTGCCAGTGAGCGCTCCAACCAGCTTGCACATCTGGCCGTCTCCGAGAACCCGGTGGAAGCAAACCCGGCCATCGCAGAACTGCGCGCGATGGGGCCAGCGGGCTTAAAAGCTCTTTTTGAAACTTATGGCGCGGAGATCAATCGCGCCGTCAATGGTCTTTCGGTCAACGAACCGGAATGGCAGCGCCTCTCAGCAGCCCTCGACGCCGTCAGCCAGCAGCGCAACAGCTACAGTTCCGGGCTCTACTGGTACACGGATTTAGAGCAGGCAAAGACAGCATCCAAAGCGAGCGGCAAGCCCATCCTGAGTTTGCGGCTGCTCGGTAATCTCACGGAAGAGTATAGCTGCGCCAACAGCCGCTTCTTCCGCGCGGTGCTGTATGCCAACACGGATGTCTCGAAATACCTGAGCGAGCATTTCATCCTCCACTGGAAAACAGTGCGCCCCGCCCCGCGCGTGACCATTGATTTCGGCGACGGGCGACGGCTCGAACGCACGCTGACCGGAAACAGCATCCACTACATTCTCGATACCAACGGGCTGCCTGTTGACGCCTTGCCCGGACTCTATGGCCCGGCGGCTTTCATGCGTGGGTTAGCACAGGCTGAAACGATTGCCAGACAAATTGCGACGAAAGATTCGGGTAAGCGCTGGGGAGACTTGCGCGCCTATCACAACGCGCGGATTCAAACAATCGCCGCCGAGTGGGCCGGGGATGTGGCGAAGACCGGAGGAAATGTTCCGAAGGATGTTGTGGCGAGAATCGAGAGAAGAAAGAACAACCCCGGCGCGATTGAAATAGCCCCGCTGGCTGTCTCCAAGAGAGCAGTAGAGGTTGATATTCTGAAATCAATCACAGCGGACGCAACCGCGCTTGAAGCGGCGACCGATATTTCCGCGTGGAACAAAATCGCCGCGCTCCATACGGCGGACGTGCGACTCGACAAAGGCAGCATCGCGTTCATCACGCGCCAGAATCAGAGCTTGCGCGCGAACGAGGCGCTGCTTTCACAGACGCTCCGAAACCTTGAGCAGTACATGGCGATTGACACCGTACGCAATGAGTACCTGATGCGCACGAAGTTGCACGGCTGGTTCGCCACAGGCTTGGCGCTCAGTGATGTCGAGAACTTGAACGAGCGTGTCTACGCCGAACTCTTCCTGACACCGCGCTCCGACCCCTGGCTCGGACTCTATTCCCCGGACGTTTACACGGCGCTTGATAACGGCGGCATCAGCAAGAACTAAAGAGCGCCGCACCATAAACTAAAAGGTGCGAAGGGCACGCTGAAGAAGGTTAAACTTTCTCAGCGTGCCCTTCGTACTTTTGTCCTGGGCCTTCCCCTGTCGCCTTGAATGTACGCTTGCTCGTGCGCGGGCATTACCACTATCATCAGAAACTGAGTTCTAAAATTGCCGCTCACCTGAGAGCAGCCACCATCATCTGGACGAATCCATAGGAACTGAAGCGTGCCTTTCTCACTCCGGGCAAAATTTTCCATCTTCGAGTCGCGTTCTCGCGCTCTCCCTCGCTCCATCATCGCAACTGTCTTGCTGTCTCTGCTCGCTCTCGCGAGCCTCGCCTGCAAGAGTGATTACCCGGCCTCCGCACGTCAGAATCCTGCGGGCGCGCAAACGGAGCCCCGCCAGGTCAAAACGGCGCGCGTGGCCGAGATGGCGATGGAACGCTCCGTGAACGTGACGGGCACGCTGGCTGCATACGATCAGGCGACATTAAGCTCGAAAGTTCCCGGACGTGTGCGCTCCATCACGGTTGACCTGGGAAGCGTTGTCCGGCGCGGCCAATTGATCGCGCAGCTTGAGGCACAGGATTACCAGCTTCGCGTGCAGCAGGCGGAAGCCGCGCTCGCGGCGGCACGCGCGCGCCTTGGTTTATCTCCAGACGGCACGGACGACCGCGTTGACGCGGAAGTTACGGGCATAGTCCGGCAGGCTCGCGCCACGCTCAACGAGGCGCAGACGAATCTGACACGCGCCGCCAGGCTCGTCGCCGAAGGCGTCATCGCGCGTGCCGAATATGAAACCGCCGACGCCGCGCACAAAGTCGCGCTCGCGCGTTATCAGGATGCCGTCGAGGAAGTACGCAACCGTCAGGCGCTGCTGGCGCAGAGTCGTTCCGAACTGGCCTTAGCACGCCAGCAACTCGCGGGTGTTTCCATCTACGCCTCGTTTGACGGCGTGGTGCAGGAGAAGCGCACAAGCGTCGGCGAATTCTTAGCGGCGGGTGCGCCCGTCATCACGATTGTGCGCGTGAACCCATTGCGCCTGCGCGCCGAAGTCCCCGAACGAGAAGCGCAAAGCATCCACATAGGGCAGCAGGCGCGCGTGACAGTCGAAGGCGGCGCGAACAATTATATGGGCCGCATCATGCGACTAAGCCCGACCATCTCGGAACAGAATCGCGTGCTGGTAGTCGAAGCCGAAATCAGCAACGATGGCACTTTGCGTCCCGGCGCGTTCGTCACCGCAGAGATCGTGACTGACGACAGCGGCATGGCCGTCACTGTCCCGACGAGCGCCATTGTCACCTTCGCCGGAATCGAAAAAGTGATCCTCGTGCAAAACGGCAAAGCGCTGGAGAAGCCCGTCACCACGGGACGCCGCGCCGCCGACTGGATAGAAATCATCAGCGGCGTTCAGTTAGGCGACACCATCATCGTCGAACCCGGCAACATTCAATCGGGACAAGCGGTCAACGCCGTCGAATAAAGTTTAGAGTTTCGAGTTACGGGTTTCGAGTTTAAGCGAACCCGCAACTCGAAACTCGTAACTCGAAACTCTTTGCATGCAGAAGCTCGCAGAAATTTGTATCAAGCGGCCTGTGTTTGCGGCCATGATTATTCTCGCGCTGGTGGTGGTCGGCGCGGCGAGCTTCTTTCGTCTGGGCATTGATCGCTTCCCGTCGGTTGATCTTCCGACCGTTGCTGTGCGGACGAATCTGCCGGGCGCGTCGCCCGAAGAGATCGAATCGGAAGTCACGCGCCCCATTGAGGAGATCGTCAACACGGTTGACGGCATTGACCAGCTTCGTTCCGTTTCGGCGGCGGGCGTCTCCATCGTCATCATCACCTTCAAGCTCGACCGCGACATAGATACGGCGGCGCAGGACGTGCGCGACCGCGTCTCAACCGTCATCCGCAATCTGCCCGAAGACGCCACGCCTCCCATTGTCCAGAAATTCGATAACGACAGCGCGCCCGTCCTGACCATCGCACTTTCAGCCGACCGCTCTTTGCGCGAGTTGACGGAACTCGCAGACAAGATCGTCAAAGTGCAATTGGAGCGCGCCGGAGGTGTGGGCGAGGTCAACGTCGTCGGCGGGTTAGAGCGTGCCATCAACGTCTGGGTTGATGCCGAGCGGTTGGCGGCTTATCGCATTCCGATTACGCAGGTGCGCGAGGCGCTCAGGCGGCAGAATACGGATGTGCCCGGAGGTAACGTCGAAGCGGGACGCCGCGAGATGACCCTAAGAACGCTCGGACGCTATGCGGAAGCGCGCGAGTTCAACGAACTGGTCATCGCGGACATGAACGGCGCGCAGGTGAAAGTGCGAGACGTGGGCCGCGTCGAGGACGGAACGAAAGAGCAAAGGTCTTTCGCGCGACTGAACGGCATGCCGACCGTCACGCTGGAGATTCGCAGGCAGTCCGGCGCAAACACGGTCGCCGTCATCGAGAACGTCAAGCGCGAACTGGCGCGCGTCACAACGCAGATGCCGTCAGACGTGAAGCTGGAAATCATCCGCGACCAGTCGCGCTATATCGGCGCGGCTCTGCATGAGATTCAGACTCACCTCGTCCTTGGCAGCATCCTCGCCTGCCTGGTCGTGCTGGCTTTCATGCGCTCGTGGCGTTCGACGATTATCGCGGGTGTTGCGATTCCCGCCTCTGTCATCGCCACGTTCGGTATGATGCGCGCTCTGGATTTCACGCTCAACAGCGTGACGATGCTGGCGCTCGTCCTGATGGTCGGCGTCGTGATTGACGACGCGATTGTGGTGCTGGAAAACATCTTCCGCTTCGTTGAAGAGAAGAAGATGAAGCCGATGGAGGCGGCGCGCGAAGCGACCAAAGATATTGGGCTGGCGGTGCTGGCGACGACCTTCTCGCTGGTCGTCATCTTCCTGCCGGTCTCCTTCATGTCTTCGATTTCCGGACGCTTTCTCTACCAGTTCGGCATCACGGCATCGGTCGCGATTCTCGTCAGCCTGCTGGTCTCTTTCACGTTGACGCCGATGATGTCTGCGCGATTGCTGCGCACGGAGGATGCGGAGGCAGGCGGCGGGCATAACGATGATGATGAAGAAAGTGGCGCAGCTTCGCGTCGTGGATTTTATGCGCTGATTGATCGCGGGTATTCGCGCATTCTTGGTTTTGCGATGCGGCACAGGCTCACAGTCGCGGTGGTCGCTGTGCTCGTCATCGCTTCGAGCGTGCCGCTTTATCGAATGGTCAAGCAGGAGTACATCCCGACGGACGTTGACGAGGCGGAGTTTGAGATTGGCGTCACCGCGCCCGAAGGAACGAACATTGCGACGATGAACGAGGCGATGCTCGCCATCGAAAACGAGATTCGCTCAACGCCGGGAGTGCGGCTGGTGCTGGCCTCGGCGGGCGGGTCATTCCTCGGCAGCGTCAATCAGGGCGGGGCATACGTCCGCATCGCACCGCACGAGGAGCGCACCTTTTCGCTGACCAAACTGTGGGAGAGCATCAAGAAAGGAAGACCGTTCGACGCCTGGCGCGGCAACTACACGCAACGCGATGTGATGCAGGAAGTGCGTACGCGTCTTCGTAAGTTTGCCCCCTTGCGCGCCTCAGTTCGCAACGCTCCCTCGTTCAACCTCGGCGGCGGAAACTTCGACATTGATTTCGTCCTGCGCGGGCCAGACCTCGTCTCGCTCTCGAAATACGCCGAAAGTTTGCGCGAGAAGGCTTTGAAGTTGGGCGGAATCGTTGATGCGGACACGACCCTCAAGCTCGACAAGCCTGAACTGCGCGTGAAGATTGACCGCGCACGCGCGGCTGACCTTGGCGTTGACACTTCCGCGATTGCGACCAGCCTGCGCTTGATGGTCGGCGGCGATGAAGAGGTCTCGCGTTTTCGGGATGCGTCCGTCAACGAAGACTACGACGTGCAATTGCGCCTCACGGATCGTGACCGCAAGGATGCCGCGACGATTTCGCGTCTCTACGTTCCATCTTCGCGCGGCGGACTCGTCCGGCTGGACAGTCTCGTCACCATCAAGGAAGAGACGAGTCCTTCGCGCATTGACCGCCTTGACCGTCAGCGACAGGTAAGTTTACGCGCAGGCGTTGCGCCCGGCTTCGCGCTCGCAGATCGTCTTGATGCCCTGCGCGGCGCGGTGACGGAACTAAACTTGCCCGCCGCCTACACGACCGCGATTTCAGGCCGGGGGCGCGAACTTGAACGAACCTTCGGCGAGTTCATCTGGGCGTTTCTGCTCTCCATCATCTTCATGTACATGATTCTTGCTTCGCAGTTCGAGAGTACGATTCACCCTGTCACTATCTTGCTGAGCCTCCCGCTCGCCGTTCCCTTCGCGCTCTTCTCACTCTGGGCCACGGGCGACACGCTCAACCTTTATTCCGCGCTCGGCGTGCTGGTTCTCTTCGGCGTCGTCAAGAAAAATTCGATCCTGCAAATTGACCACATGAACAACCTGCGCGCTAAGGGGATGGAGCGAGGCGCAGCTATCATGCAGGGCAACCGCGACCGCCTGCGCCCAATTCTGATGACGACGCTGGCGCTCGTCGCAGGCATGACACCGCTCGCCTTAGGCACAGGCCCCGGCGCGGAAGAACGCCGCTCCATCGCCGTCGTCGTCATCGGCGGTCAGTCGCTCTCGCTGCTGCTGACCTTAATCGTCACACCCGTCGCCTACTCACTCTTCGACGATTTGCGCGCGACCTCCGTCTGGCGCACGCTTGCAGCGCCCGCCCGTTTCGTCTCAACACGCACTCGCGCAATCTTTGCCAGACGAAGAAAAGCGAAGGCCGAAGAGGCCATCGAACGAAGCGAAGTTTTAGAAGAGATGGAAGACGGGCAAACGAAGGTCAGCGCGGAGAGCGGTGATTGAAAGTTGGAAAGAAGATTTTTACTCGAAGGAATGAAATAGGGTGTACGGGGATCGAACCCGTAGCCTCCGCCTTGAGAGGGCGGCGTGGTAACCAATTCCACCAACACCCCACATTTGCCCCCATAAAAGAACGGGGCTTAATGGAAGCCAGATTATAAAGTTCTACACACATGGTTGGCAAGGCGCGCATGCCCGATTACCAGCCAACGAACTCACCACCCGGCAAGCGAGAACGCAGGCGAGCAATCGTTGTCGGGGCGGGATGGTTTCCCGCGCTTTCAAAGCTCCTTCTCGCTCAACCTCCTGCTTGAGGCCAATTGCTTGAAAAATGCAAATTTCGATTTTCCTTCCATTTTTTCGGATGGTTTAAGTTCATTGGAGGTCTCTCGATTTATTTAAATCCGCCAATCAGAGGTCTTAGAATCTATCCCTGCTTTTGGTAGCTGGTGGAACATTGCTTGCCTATCTAAAAGTGGCTTCGTCAACTCAAAACCCTCGCCAGAAATAGAACATCCGTTCGTCTATCTCAAAACAAGAATCTGTCTACTGCTAAAGGAGGATTTCCCCGTGAAAAGAACTCGTACTTTTCTCCCTCTGATTTTCGCGTTATTGCTTAGCGCAAGCCTTCAGGTCATGGCTCAGACAACCGGCTCTATCTCCGGCGATGTCACTGACGCGAAGGGAGCAGTGATTCCCGATGCAACTGTGACAGTTCGCAACGTGGAGAGGAATGAGTCTCGCACTGACAAAACAGATAGCGAGGGCCGCTACCGTTTCGCAAACGTGCCTGTGGGTCCATATGAATTAACTATCGAAGCCACCGGTTTTGCCAAATATGTGCAGACGGGCATCACGCTCCTGCTGAATCAACCCGCAGTCGTGGACGTGCAAATGCAGGCAGAAGGAGTGACCGGGGTGGTCAACGTGGTGGAAAATGCATCGCTGCTGAACACGGCGACCGCCGAGGTCAGCACGCGCTTCGATTCGCGGCGCTTGTCCGAGTTGCCCATCAGCACCACCCGCAGCATCTACAACGTCGCGCTCTCAGCTCCGGGCGTTAGCCAGGTGGTGACCGGGCAGGCGACGTTCGCCGGTGCTAACAACACTTTCTCCGTCAACGGCGGGCGCGTCCGCTCGAACAACTTCCTGATTGACGGGCAGGACAACAACGACTTTGGCGTCGCGGGCGCGACCGTCGGCCTCAACAACCCTGACCTGATTCAAGAAGTGCGGCTGGTCACCAACCAGTTCACCGCCGAGTTCGGGCGCAACGGCTCTTCTGTCTTCAACGCGATCACGAAGAGCGGCACAAACGATTATCACGGCTCGGCCTTCTGGTTTCATAACGATAACGCGCTGAATGCTTGCAGCAACCTCGACAAGAATAACGGGTTCTGCCGTCAGCCGGGCACGACGGGCTTCAGGAGTGAGAAGAGGCCGTTTAGAATCGAGAATCAGGCTGGTTTCACCTTAGGGGGACCGCTTCATCTGCCGCGCTTCGGCGAGGGCAACGGCAAGCCGTACTACAGCGGCAGAGACCGCACCTTCTTTTTCTTCTCGCTTCAGCGTTGGTGGGATCGCCAGTTAGGCTCCGGCTTTACGATTAACGGAGTGCCGGATGCGGCGGGCCGCCAGGTGATTCAAGCCGCCGTCGGGGGTCGCCCGCAAATCGCTGCTCTGCTGAGACACCTTCCAGCTTCGAACGCGGCGTGCGCGCCAGCCTGCGCCCCGCTGACGTTTATAGCTGGTGGACAGACTTTCAGCGTGCCGCGCGGCGCGCTGACGGGTTCGACCTCGGCCCAGTTGAATAACTGGCAGCAATCAATTCGCATAGACCACAACCTCTCGAAGGATCACACGCTCTTTGGTCGTTATATCTTTAACGACAACGATCAGACGGGCTCTGACCAGGCGACCCCGCCGGGACTAAGCACCAATTCTCTGACACGCAGCCAGGCGGCGAATTTGTCGCTCAACAGCGTGCTTTCATCCAATATGGTGAATGAACTACGCGGGGCATACCAGCGGCAGGGACAACTATTCACCAGCGCCGACCCCACCTCACAGGAGATTCCCTCGATTGAGATTACTGCGCTGGGCTTGTCTGGATTCAACGCGGCGGCAAACCGCACAGGCATCGGCCTCGCCGTTAATCTCCCGCAGTTTGCTTTCCGAGAGACTTATCAACTTCAGGATAACCTGTCTATTTCTCAAGGCAATCACGCGTGGAAATTCGGAGTAGATATTCGTCGCAATCGCCTGAAGCAGTTCTTCGTCCCGACCATTCGTGGCAGGCTGGTCTACAGCAGCCTGCAACGCTTTGTGGATGACATCGCCGACACGGCGACTGTCAACAAGCCGCTGGCCGGTGGTCAGGATATCTTCTATTACGATTGGCACGACTTCTTTGCCTACGCGCAGGACGAGTGGAAGCTCAGGCCGAACTTTACCCTAACGCTGGGAGTGCGTTATGAAAGCCCCGGCCAGCCGATTGGAGACCTGGTCGAGGTCAATAATGCAATCGTGACAACGGCGGGAGGTGATGAGCGCTTCAGGTTCACGCCCGTCCCGCAGCGCGATAACAATAACTTCCAGCCCCGCTTCGGGTTCAACTGGAACCCGCGCACAGATGGCGACGGCGTTATGGGCTTTATTACGGGCGGAGACAAACTGGTGATTCGCGGCGGTTACGCCGTCACGCACGACTACGCGTTTACCAACATCGCATCGAATATCGCCAGTTCATTCCCGTTCGTCGCCTCCGCAGACCTCCCGACGACGCCACAGGCGGGAGGCCCCGGGGTCGTCAACGCCTTCGTCGTCCTGCCAACCATTCAGGGAGCGACGGGGCTTAATCCGAACAGACTGACGCGCACCATCGTCGGGTCTGACTTCCGTTCACCTTACTACCAGCAGTTCAGTCTCGAAATGCAGCGTGAGTTGACCGCCGATATGGTCTTGCGTGTCGGTTACGTTGGCACGAAGGGGACAGCGCTGTTTCAGTCGCTTGACGGCAATCCGCGCCGACTTGGCACGGCGACCTGTGCCGAAACAGATGCCGATACCTGTCGCGTCAATCGGACTCAGGGCATTATCCGCCTGCGCGCCAACACGGCCTCTTCGATCTACCACTCGATGCAGATCAGCCTGGAGAAGCGTCTGAGTCGTGGCTTCAGCTTCGGCGCACACTACACGTGGAGCGCATTCATTGACAGCGCGTCCGAGATTTTCAACCCCTCGGGTGCTGAAGTAGCCGTCTCGCAGGACTCTTTTAACCGAAGCAGCGAGCGGGCGCGTTCGAGCTTTGATCGCCCACACCGTCTGTCGGGCAACTTCGTTTACGAACTGCCGTTCATGCGCGACCAGACGGGGTTCGTGGGCCGCGTGTTGGGCGGTTGGCAGGTAAACTCGTTTTTCACCTTCCAGAGCGGTTCGCCTTTCACTGTGCTGCAAGGCACTGACCCGGCGGGAGCATTAAACGGCATCTCCGGTCTCGTCGGCAATGCAATCCGCCCGAACCTGAACACGAGCCTCCCGCTTGGCGGCATGTCAATTGAGGAGATACTTGTGGCGGCTGGCTCAGCAGGTGCGGCCAGCTTCTTCCGGCCTGTGACAGTGGCTGAGCGCGTCGGTAACGCGGGACGAAATATCTTACGCACCGACGGAATCAACAGGGTTGATTTCGGCATCGTGAAGAACACGCGGCTCGGTGAGAATCAGCGGATTCAGCTTCGCGCAGACTTCTTCAATCTGACGAACACGCGCGATTTCGGCGTCCCCGAAGGGCGCATTAACAATTCGAATTTCCTCAACCAGTGGGGAACGAATGGCGGAAATCGTCGTGTTATTGTGGGAGTGAGGTATGTCTTCTGAGCCAGACTGCACTGCGGTTCTTCCTTGAGGAGCGAGCCGCTAATTAACCTGCAGAGATTGGGCTGGAGATATTCTCTTCAGCCCAATTTTTTTGGAGTTCGCCCTGCTCAAGGCTTATACTTTGTAGACTGAGATTGCCACCTTTGTCAGGGGTCGCTCTTGAAATGTTTTCCTTTGCCATGAGAGAGGTGTTCCTGATGTCCAAACTCAAGAATTCAATCGCCGCTTTCGCCGGACTGCTAAGCGTGTTCGCGCTGATGCCGATGGCAAGGGCACAAGACCAGGCAAAAGCTCCAGCGTCAACTGATGTTCAAGTCATCAAATTTAGCTGGAGCAAGGAGCGCATCGGATGGGAGCGCGACCCCTTCAGCGGCCCTGTCGAGAACTACGATGAGATGCGCGTCCGGATGAGAAATGAGAGGCGTATCCAGGAAGCCAAAAAAGGCGGTAGCTCAATGGAGGTTGATAAGATTACGCGTGAAGCGAAAGCCGACGACGCGAACATCGAGCGCATCCGTGATAAGGCTCCGCCGCGCTATGTTTTCATGTATAAGGTTTCCGTCAAGAACACCGGGGCAAAGACAATCAAAACAATTGACTGGGACTATATTTTTCTTGAGCCGGACACTGAGCATGAGATCGAGCGTCGTCAGTTCACCAATGACGAGAAGATTTCTCCCGGTAAAACCAAAGAGCTGAGCGTACTCTTCAATCGTCCGCCGACCAGGACGATCAGCGTCTATGCGCTGGGTAAAGATGAGCAAAGCAGCGTCAGCGGGCGCGTGGTCATTGTCCGCATCGAATATGCTGACGGCTCCGTCTGGCCGGAGCCTTAAGTAAGAGACACGCTTGAAGCAATCATCTATTTCATCACAATAATCGAATCGGGGCGATGCTCTCTACGAAGGAGAACATAATGAATATCACTGTGCTGCGAGAGACACACATCGGGGAGGCTCGTGTCGCGCTCGTGCCTGAATCAATTCGCAAGCTCGTGGCATTGAAAGCGACTGTCATGGTCGAGAGCGGCGCAGGCGTTCAGGCAGGAGCGTCAGATGCGGATTACGAGGCGGCAGGTGCGAGCGTCTCAGCGGACCGCGCCTCGCTTCTCGAAGCCTCGGACGTGCTGGCAGTAATCAATCGCCCTACCCCGGAAGACATCAGGAATCTTAAACAGGGTGCGGTTGTCTTAGGCTTCCTCCGCCCTTTGGACGAACCCGCTGCGCTCGAAACAATCGTCGCGCAGAAGCTGACGGCCTTTGCGATGGAGCTTATCCCGCGCATCACGCGCGCACAGGCGATGGATGCTTTGTCTTCGATGGCGACCGTTGTGGGCTACAAGGCTGTAGTGATGGCTGCCGAGCATATTCCGCGCATGTTCCCGATGTTGATGACGGCCGCCGGGACGGTTCCTCCGGCGCGCGTGCTCGTCCTCGGTGCAGGCGTCGCAGGACTTCAGGCCATCGCCACGGCGCGGCGTCTCGGCGCGGTCGTGGAGGCTTACGATGTGCGTCAGGCTGCGGGCGAACAGGTGCGATCCCTCGGCGCGCAGTTTCTCGAAGTTGATCTCGGCGGGATTCAGACGGAGGATGCGGGCGGCTACGCCGTCGAGTTGACGGAAGAGGCTATGAGTCGTGGCCGCGATTTGATAGCCGAACATGCGAAGACGGCGGACGTCATCATCACGACCGCTCAAGTGCCGGGACGCAAAGCGCCGCTACTCTTGACGGAAGAGGCGGTCAACGGAATGAAGCGCGGCGCAGTGGTGGTTGACCTCGCGGGAGCAACGGGCGGCAACTGTGAGGTGGCACGTCCGGGCGAGACGATTGAAAGAGGCGGAGTCTTCATCATGTCGCCTTTGAATCTGGCCGCGACGGTGCCTGTGCATGCCAGCCAGCTTTACTCGCGCAACGTCACAGCGTTTTTGAGTCTGTTGATTAAAGACGGCGAGTTGAACATTGACATGACGGACGACGTGGTTGGCCCATCGTGCGTTGCGCGCGGGAGCGAGTACGTTCACCCGCGCGTGGCGGCGGCGCTGGAAGAATTAACGAGCAAGTGAAAGGGATTATTTTATGACCTCTGAAACGCTAATTGCCGCTCTCTACGTCTTCGCGCTCGCGGCCTTTCTCGGCTATCAGGTGATCTCGCGCGTGCCGCCGCTGCTGCACACGCCTTTGATGTCCGCGACGAACGCCATCTCAGGCATCTCGCTCGTCGGCTCAATTGTGATTGCCGGGGCGGGAGGCACGATGCTCAGCAAGATACTCGGCTTCGCGGCGGTCACCTGCGCGACCATCAACGTCGTCGGCGGGTTCGGGATTACAGACCGGATGCTGAAGATGTTCAAGCGCAAAGACGCGACCACACTTCAAAAGAAGAATGAGGACAGAAATCAGCCGTGACCACCTATCTCATCGAGTTCAGCTATCTCGCGGCGTCAATCCTGTTCATTCTCGGCTTGAAGGGCTTGAGCCATCCCGAAACGGCGCGGCGCGGAATGCATCTGGCGGAGTTCGGCATGCTGATGGCCGTCATCGGCACGCTGATGCATCACGAGATTGTCAGCTACGAATGGATCATCGCGGGGCTACTTATCGGTTCGACCATCGGCGCGGCGATGGCTATCTGGGTTCCGATGACGGCGATGCCGCAGCGGACGGCGCTCTCGCATGCGTTCGGCGCGTTTGCCGCTGCGCTCGTCGGCATCGCGGAATACTATCGCCACGGCGCGACGTTGGGGCAATTCAAGATGTCTGCCATCGGTCTTGAGGTCATGCTCGGCGCGTTGACGACGACGGGCAGTCTGCTCGCGTTTGCCAAGTTGCAGGGCTTGGTGCGCGGCACTCCGATGACGTACAAGGGACAGAACATCTTCAACATGACGCTGCTCGCGGCCACCATCGGCTGCTTCGTCTACCTGATCGTCATGCCGACGGCTGCGCCATTCTTTTATGTGATGACGGGGCTGGCGTTTCTCTTTGGCATCATGCTCGTGATGCCGATTGGCGCGGCTGACATGCCGGTCGTGATGTCGCTCCTGAACTCTTACGCGGGGCTGGCAGCCGCCGCGACCGGCTTTGCGCTCTCCAATAACGTACTCATCATCGCGGGCACGCTTGACGGTTTCTCAGGCTTCATTCTCTCTGTCCTGATGTGCCGGGCGATGAATCGTTCGATGACCAATGTACTCTTCGGCGCGTTCGGCAGCGTGTCGCCCGAGGCAGAAGCAAGCGAGGGGGAGCAAGGGACGATGCGCGAGGTCGGACTTGAAGATGTGGCGGTGCAGCTGGCCTATGCCAATCAGGTCATCTTCGTTCCCGGCTACGGCATGGCGACGGCTCAGGCGCAGCACATCGTGCGCGAGTTGGCGGCGAGTCTTGAGAAGAGAGGCGTCAGCGTGAAGTACGCGATTCACCCCGTTGCGGGGCGCATGCCGGGACACATGAACGTGCTGCTGGCGGAAGCTAATGTGCCGTACTCTTCGCTGTACGAGTTGGAGCAGATTAATCCTGAGTTTTCGTCAACGGATGTGGCGGTCGTCATCGGCGCAAACGATGTCGTCAACCCGGACGCGCGCGACAATCCGAAGAGTCCGATTGCCGGGATGCCGATACTCGAAGTTGACCGCGCCCGCTCGGTCATCGTCCTCAAGCGCGGCAAGGGCAAAGGATTTGCCGGAATCGAGAACCCACTCTTCTTCAAACCCGTCACGGGCATGCTCTACGGCGACGCGAAAGATTCTCTGACCAAGCTTGTGCAGGCCGTTCAGCACGCATAGGAAATGCAAAATTAAAAATGTAAAATGCAAAAGCGAGGCGAAAAGCACTTTAGATTAAAAGTGCTTCTTCGTCTTCTTTTTGCATTTTACATTTTTAATTTTGCATTGATTTGATTCCGCCTAAACATTTCGCCTTGAGTCGTCGTATAGTCCTTTCTCGCGGGAAAATCTTTCTTTTCTTTAGCAAACTAGCAAAATCGCTCAAAGTTCAGAGATTGTCGCGCGCCGTCAGCCAACGAGTATCAGAGGCGGCTTCATCAAACGTGCCGCATCGCAGATGCCGCCCCCGATTTTATTAACAAACCTTTACGGAGGAAACATGCTTCGAAGATTCGTCCTGATTTTTGTCCTGATTACCTCGCTGGTCAGTCCGCTGCCAGCCGTTTACGCGCAACGCAAGAGCGGCAATACTGCGGTGGCCGCCGCTCCTGTCTCCAGTCTGGCGACCGCTCGACGCCTCGCCGACCAGATTACAGCGGCCCAGTTGAAAGACTATCTTTACTTCATCGCTTCAGACGAGATGGAGGGACGCGACACGCCCTCGCGTGGCCTGGACATCACGGCCAAGTTTATCGCCGCCAATCTCTCGCGCTGGGGACTCAAGCCGGGGGGCGACAACGGCACATATTTTCAGCGCATAGCTATGCAGCGCGTCAAGCTCGACGCCGCCGGCACGCGCGCCGAGTTCAACGGACAAAGCTTCACCTTCGGCGAAGATTTGATGGCACAGCCCACTGCCGGAACAGCCAGCGCGCCGCTCGTTTATGTCGGTCACGGCTGGGTTATCAAGAACAAGAACATAGACGCTTATCAGGGCATTGACGTGAAAGACAAGATCGTGGTGGTCCTGGGCTCAGGGTTGCCGAAAGGCGTGACTTTCGCAGACCTCAGCGGGGGCAAGCAGGGTGTTGATTGGATAGCTCCCAACACCTATGCCGAGACTCACGGCGCGAAAGGCATCATCGCAATCCCCAGCAAACAGATGCTCACTAACTGGCAAAGAATAAACCAGAATTCTTTAGCGGGCGGCAACATCACGGTCGAGAAATTCAAAAAGGCGGATGAAGGCCCGAAGATTCCGACCATCAGCGCGTCGGAGAAGATGCTGAACGCTCTCATGCAGGGAGAAGCGCAAACCGCCCAGACCTTGCTCAATCGCGATCAGGCCGAAGCCATTAAGCCTTTCGACTTCAGCGCAGGCAAGAAAGTAACAATCAACGTTGCGACCAAAACGGAACAGATCTTCACGCAGAACGTCGTGGCGGTTGCCGAAGGACGCGACTCGGTCCTCAAGAACGAATACGTCGCGCTCGGCGCACACTACGACCACGTCGGCACGGGAGCGCCGGGCGGTGGCCGCATACCTTCGCTCAAAGGCGACACGAGCGACAACATCTGGAACGGCGCGGATGATGACGGCTCAGGCACAGTCGCTTTGATGGCGGTCGCTGAAACTCTGGGCAAGAATCCTCCGCCGAAGCGTTCCGTTATCTTCATCTGGCACTGCGGCGAGGAAAAGGGTTTGTGGGGGTCGCGTTACTTCGTCGAAAACCCGACCGTCCCGCTCGCCCAAATCGTCACGCAAATCAATATAGACATGATCGGGCGCAGCCGTCCCGAAGGCGACACGAATCCGGCGAACGCCAAGCTCGCCGGGCCGAATGAAATCTACGTCATCGGCTCGAAGATGATGAGCACGCAGTTAGGCGAGTTGAGCGAAAACACGAATCACGCTTACCTGAATCTGAAACTGAACTATCTCTACGACGATCCCAAAGACCCGAACCGTTTCTTCTATCGCTCGGATCACTACAACTACGCGAAGAACGGC
Organism: uncultured Acidobacteriota bacterium; assembly: GCA_963811065.1. Taxonomy (GTDB): domain Bacteria; phylum Acidobacteriota; class Blastocatellia; order Pyrinomonadales; family Pyrinomonadaceae; genus QHXM01. The sequence continues at coordinate 168,242 of CAWEPR010000003.1, read as the reverse complement.
ATCCCGATCATCTTCTACTTCGACGGCGAGCACGAGGATTATCATCGTCCCGGCGATCATCCAGACAAGATTGATTACCAGAAGATGGAGAAGGTGACACGCACCGTCTTCGTCACCATGTGGGAACTCGCCGAGAGAGCAACGCGCCCCACCGTTGACAAGCCACTGGCGGCAGGTGTGTCGGACGACAACTAAAGAATGCAAAATTAAAAATGTAAAATGCAAAAGTGAGATGGAGCGCCACATTTAATTGAAGTGGTTTTCCGCCTCACTTTTGCATTTTTCATTCTTTCTATCGCCATTCGCCGAAACGCTCGCGTGCCAGGTCGCGCCGTTCGTTGAAGCGTCTTCGCATCAGCAGGATTTGCTCGTGGCGAAATTCCAGGAGTCCCCAGATGAGCAGGATGAGCGCGCCCGTCGAGATCAGGTAAACCTTCAAAGGTATCTGCAACCAGCCAACGCTCGTGAGAGCCAGCGCCGCAAGTTCCAGCGCCAGCACAAGAGCGCCAACCAGCACGGGTGCGCGCAGTCGCCCAATGCCGCCGAAGATGAGGAGCGCGAGCGAGGCGCAGAGCGTCACGAGATCGCGCCAGGGAGCAGGAACATCAAGAAACAGGCGATATTGCAGCGCGTGAATCAAGAGCGGCACGGCGAGCAGGATGCTCCCAGCCCATAGCAGCAAGCTCGTATCGTGCGCGTATTCATTCCAATTGCGATGCGCGGAAAAGTAGGCCACAACGAGCAGAAGGATGGCGACGGGCGAAGTGTAAATCTCCGCGTCGCTCGCGGGGTCGAACCCGGCGTGCAGGACTGCGAGAACGAAAGCTAAGATAAGGGCAAACAGTCCGGCGCGAAAAGGGCGCACGCGCTCCCTTGCCTTAATCAGAAAGCTCGCGCCGAACAACAACAGCCCCGTTGTTCCCAAGGCCAGAGACGGCGCGAGCAAGAGCGACTCGCCCATGCGAAAGTGAGTTATGGCCAGCACGACCACCAATGCTACAGAGGCGAAGGCGACCACAGCGTGCGCCAGCGTTTCGCCTGCCGTCTGCTCCTCAAAGCGCATTGAGCCGGAAACCGCATACGTCGAAACAAGAAGAATGAGAATCAGGCTGTGAGTGAGCGGAGGAGTGTGGGCGCTGGAGATGACAGGGAACGTCGCAATCGCCAGCACAACCATCAAGATCAGGCTCGCTCGGTGAAGCGCGAACGCCCACGCCTCGTTTTTCAACCCGCGCGCCGTGAGAGCAATGATGAGCGCCGTTGCCGTAAACAGTAAAAGCTGAGCCGAACCGGAAAGCCTGAGACCATCCGCCGCGAGAAATTCTGTCCACAGGAGCGCGAGCGCGCTCATCGTATAAAGGAATGAGCGCCTGTCCGCGAAGATGCGACGCCCCGCGAACCACGCCGCGTAAGCTACGGCAACGGACAGCAAGATCGCTATGCTTGAATAGTACTCGTTGAAGCGCAATTGAAAGAGGCCGTCGGCGAGCGATGGCGCTGAACCGGAGCGCAAAGGCAGGTAGAGGAACAGGCCAAGCGTCACACCCACGAGCGCAACATGAGCGAGCGGCAGCCCCCATAGCTCATAGCTCAACGGCGATTGCGGATTGTTCTTCGCGTGTTGCCCATCGTCTATGGTCAATCGTCCATCGTCGTTCCCTACAGGGAACAAGCGTGAGAGATGAAGGAAAGCGAGTGAGATTGCTGTCAGCGCCAGTGTGTAAAGTCCGTAGGCTTCGCGCTCGACGCGGTAGATGATTGTCCAGGAGGTGGCGATGGTGGCCAGGCAGGCGAGATAGACGTAGAGTTTCTCGCGCAGGATTGCCGCCGTCAACGCGTACAGCAAAGCGCAGAGGGCGCAGACGAACCATGCCTGCCCGCTCTGCTCAATCAGACCGGAGCGCGCGAGAAACCAGAAGTTGACGGGGACGAGCAGAGAACCTGTGAGCGTCAAGGCACGGCCCGTCAACAGCACACGCGTTCGCAGGATCGTCAGCCAGCCGGAGACTGTGACGGCGATTGTGCCCAGAGCTAGCAGCATTGCCTGCACGAGAGGCTCCTGCAATTTCAGGTAGAGAATGTCACGCAGCCAGATGACGACGCCGACGACGAGCATCGCCGCGCCCGTGTAGAGCAGAATGCGTATCGTGTGCGGGTCGGCGAGCGTTTCGAGCCGGACACGGCGCGGGCCTCGTGGCTTCGTGGCATCAGGCGCGGGTGGCTCTCCTTGCTGCGCGGTCGTGAAGTTCGTTGCTTCCGGCGACGGAGCATGTGGTCTAGCGCCTTTACGGCTGGCGATTAATTGTGCGCGCAGTTCCTCTCGTCGCCGCTCATAACTTTCGCGCAACTCGCTGGCCTGCTCATGCCCGACCAATCCCTCTTCTTCCCACCGCGCCAATTCCGAGAGGAGATAGTTAAGACTGCGAATCGCCTGCGCCGGAGTGTCGCTAACGGTTGAGCCGCACGCCCTGCAAAAATCTTCGCCGGAGAAGACTTCAGCGCGGCAGATGGGACACTGTGAGCGATGAGACATAAAGAAGCGATGAGTGATGAGTGATGAGTGATAAGTGAAAAGCAGTTTCTGACTACTCATCACTCATGACGCATCACTCATCACTTTCCTTTTGATGGCGCGCGGCAACCAGACGGCGATAGGCTTCCGGGCGACTGAGGCCAAGCTCGCGCGCGACCCTTTTGAGCGCGGCGCGACTGTCTAAGCCTTCGCTTTCGAGCGCGGCTACGCGCGCCGCGATGTCGGCTTCAGAACTGCTTTCAATATTTTCGCTGCCGATGACGGTGCGGTCTATGACCAGCACCATCTCGCCGCGCGCCGCATCCTCACTCTTAAAGCGTTCGGTTAGTTCGCTCAAACGCCCGCGCACAATCTCTTCATGGAGCTTGGTCAATTCTCTGGCCACCGCAGCTTCGCGCTCGCCTAAGATTTCGCGCGCGTCCGCGAGCGTCTGCGCGATGCGATGCGGCGATTCGTAAAAGATCAAAGTCGAATTGAGAGCGCGAACCTGCGTCAGGCGCGCACGTCTTTGCGTCGAGCGAGCGGGCAGAAAACCGCCGAAGAAAAATTCATCTGTCGGCAGCCCCGATGCGACGAGCGCGCTCACGAAAGCCACAGCGCCGGGAATGGGAACGACACGCACGCCTCTCGTAATCGCATCGCTCACGAGACGAAAGCCCGGATCACTGATGCCGGGCGTGCCCGCGTCTGAGACGACCGCCACGCTTGCTCCCGTCTGCAACAGAGAGCCCAACTCTGCCGCACGGTGGCGTTCGTTATGCTCGTGATAACTGAGCATCTTCGTCCTGATGCCGTAATGATTGAGCAGTTGCTGCGTGCGTCGCGTATCTTCGCAGGCGATCACGTCAACTTCCCTCAGAACACTGAGCGCCCGCTGCGTGATGTCTTCAAGATTGCCGATGGGGGTTGCCACCAGATAGAGAGTGCCCGCTGCCATGCTGCTCATTCTGGCATCAAGAGGCAAAAAGGCGAAAGCCCCGCTCACCATTTTTCAGGTGAGCGGGGCTTTCGCCTCCCAAAAAGCGCGAGGCCCGAACAAGCTGCCGCGCCGTAAACTTAACCCGTCAGTTATTAGAAGGGCAGATGCCTCCACCACTCATTATTGTTGTTCTGGCGATTGTTTCCGCGACCTCGATTGTAGTCGTCGTTGTACGCCCCACGATAGAAGTCTCCAACGACACGCAGGTCTTGACGAATCTGCGACCAATCGGACCGGGTACGCGAGTCGAGCCGTGCCCGTCCGATGACGCGGTCTATACGTGAACCGAGTTGCATCAATCTCTGGGCTTCGTTTGAGCCCCGGTTGAGATCGCGCCCGTCGCCGACGCTGTTTCTGAACCGGCTCGCCGCGTTGCGAAACTCGGCGGCCATTTGGTTGATGTTATCTTCGCGGCGCGTGTCGTCAATGCGGCTGCGGTCGAGCGCGCTGTCCAGATGTCTCTGAAAATCTCCGCTCCGGTCGTCAAGACGTCTGGCGGCGTCGCGCAAAGTGCGATTGTCGTAGCGTCCGTTGTTTCGGCCCGAGCGGTCGTTGTTGCCCCACTGCGCTGATGCAACTACGGGCAGGAATAAAGCCACGAGCGCGGCCACGATGGCGGTCGGGATAAATCTTCGTCGGTTAGCCATTTGTTTTATCTCCTCGCAAGAAATCTCTCGGCAGCGGCGAGCGGCGCTTCTCATCTTTATCGGGTAGCGAGCCACTCAGGTCTGCCTGCATGTCAAACGCCTCATCCGGGGACACCGTAGATGGGGAGCGTTTTCTGATGACCACTTTGGCAAGCACTGTGCCGAAATGCGGGAAGAAGTTTGATGAAGAATAGAAGTGCGGAAAAGTCTGAGAAAATTCCTAACTTTTTAACCGGCTGTGTTTGATAAGGAAACAACACGCCGCTATCAGTGCCGTGCGAAAAGGTGCAGACCGTATCGCATATCGTAAAGCGACTGGCAGGAATAACCGGAGGCTGCGTTGATCTTCTTAAAGAAATGAAGCGACGAAAATCGCTGCGAAGCCATTCGACTCTACTCATGCTGCGCCGAGAAATTTTCTGATGTGCTGGCGAACGCGTGCTTCTAAAAGCTGCGAGCGTGTGCCGTTTTTATCAAGCACGAGCCACTGCGGGATGCCTTTTGGTGAGCGAACCAGCAGTAGCTCTTCGTTGGCAGATTTGATTCCGAAGTGCCTGATCTGTCCACCTGCTAAACCATTGCCGGGAACGAAGCCGTCGCGCGGGGCGCGGGGCCAGCCCGCTTCGACCATCAATTGCCGCACGCCCGACTTGAGAGTCAAAAGCTCGCCAACCATCGTCGCGCTGCCCAGCTCGAAGCGATGCCCTTCCTTCTTCAATATCTGCACGCCCGCGCCCGCGCGGTTGGCTTCACCCGCGAGCAGCGTGAAGGTCTCGAAGAGCCATTCCATTCCGGTGGAGCGCGCCTTGTCGTTTGACGCGCGCAGGCGCAGGTATTCGACCAGATCGCCGCGCCCCGCACTGCGCGCGCGCCGCTCGGCCTCCGCCAGCACCTGTGCCCATTCTTCGTTGAGTTCGCTCACAGACACCTCAAACAGGTAAAATGGAAAAAGGTAAAAGGCAAAAGGCAGGCGGAAACCGCTTTTATTAATTTCATTGAAATGCCTTTTGTCTTCACTTTTGCCTTTTACCTTTTTCCTTTTGCCTTGAATATGATGTTATCATGCCCGCTCAATCCAACGCTTTAAGAATCTCGTAGTTTAATAACCCACTCGGATGAAAAATATGCCGCACGCCCGCCGCACTCTTGCTTTCGCCATCTCGCTGCTCGTCGTCTTCGGTTCATTCATCAGCGCAGGCGCGCAAGGTGGTGTGCGTAGTCGCACCTCTTCGACGCCCGTTCTTCAATCATCAACTCAAAAGACTACTGCCGCGCCGGGTAAGCGTCCGCGTCTCGTGCTGCTGATCGTCGTTGACCAGTTTCGTTACGACTATCTCGAACGCTTCGACGATCTTTTCGTGAAGAACGGTCTCAAGCGATTGCTGCGCGATGGAGGCTCCTGGACTCAGGCCAACTACGACCACATGCCGACCTACACCGCGCCCGGTCATGCGACCATGTTGACGGGCGCGTGGCCTGCGGAGACGGGCATCGTCGGCAATGATTGGCCCGACCGCGATAGCGGCAAATTCGTGACGAGTGTGACGGACACGACCACAGTCTTGCTCGGCGGCGCAGAAGGTGAAACAGCATCCAGCCCCAGACGTTTGATGGCCTCCACACTCGGCGACGAGTTGCGACTTCAGACCAACGACCGTTCAAAGGTCATCGGCATCTCAGTCAAAGATCGCTCGGCAATACTCCCCGCAGGCCGCCACGCCAACGCCGCTTACTGGTTCAACCAGCGCACCGGGAACATGGTCTCTTCAAACTACTACTTCAATCAACTGCCCGCGTGGGTTCAGAGTTACAACGCGACGCGCCCGGCGGACAAGTTTTATGGCCAGAAGTGGGAGAGATTGCTGCCCGAAACCGAATACCTGAAACGGGCCGGGCTGGATTCTCCCGTCTGGGAGAACATCGGCAACGCCCCCGGAGACACCAACGCCTTCCCGCACACGGTCACGGGCGGCGCACCTTCGCCCAACACAAATTTTTATCTCGCGCTCGATTTCACACCTTACTCCAACGACATGGTGCTCTCCTTCGCTCAACAGGCGATGACGAATGAACGTCTCGGAGAGGATGACGACACAGACGTTCTTTCAGTCAGCTTTTCGGCGAACGATTACGTCGGCCATCGCTACGGGCCATACAGCCAGGAGGCAATGGACATCACCTTGCGCGTTGACAGGTCAATCGCCGCGCTGCTCGATTTCGTCAACGCGCGCGTCGGTCTGCAAAATACGCTCGTCGCCTTCACAGCAGATCACGGCGTCGCACCGATTCCCGAACATGCCAACGCGCTGAATCTTCCCGGCGGTCGCATCAAGGGCGAGGACGTACTCAGAGCCATGCGACTCGGCATCAGCGCGCGCTACAATCCAAAGAATACGCAGCCCGACCCGACCGCTGATTACGTGCAGAAGTTTGGCGACCGCGACGGATTCTACAATGGCAATCTCTACTTCAACCCGGTTGCCTTAAAGCGCGACGGTATCAATTCGGAAGAGATTGAGCGCGTGGCCTGCGAAGCGGCGATGACAGTGCCGGGCATCATCCGTTGCTTTACGCGCACGCAGCTTCAAAACGGAGGTATCGCGCCCGCAGACCCGGTCGCGCGCCGCGTCTCTCACGGGTTCTACCCGCGACGAAGCGGCGAGGTCATAGTCGTCTATGAAGCGTTCAAGTATCTCGATACCTTTAGCATTGCGGCGACGCATGGCTCTCCGTATTCTTACGACACACACGTGCCTTTAATCATCATGGGCGCAGGTATCGCGCCCGGAAGTTATATTCAGGCAGCCACGCCCGCAGACATCGCGCCGACGCTCGCCTCCGTCTTAGGTGTGCAAGCTCCGAGCAACACGGTCGGGCGGGTTTTAATTGAGGGCATCAACTCGGCCAGGACGCCACGATAGGCGAAGAGGCGTTTGCTGCTTATGACAACGAATTTGGAATAATCCTTATGTTTGACTTGCCTAAACGAAACAACCGCTCTTCCTCATTACTGACAATTCTTCTCTTAATCTCCTTGCTTCCGTCTTCCGTTGCGGCGCGCGCGCAGGAAGATAAGCTTTTGCCGCCGCGTGAGGGCAGCGTCACCGATTTTGCGAACGCCCTTGACTACGCCACGACCAAGCGTCTGGAAAACATGCTGGCCAATTTGAAAGAACGCGGCGGGATAGAGCTGGCGGTTGCGCTGGTCAAGACGACCGGGGGCAAAGAGATAGCCGATTATTCGCTGCAAGTGGCGCGCGAGTGGAATATAGGCATGTTTCAGAGCAAGGGGAATAATCTGCTGCTCGTCATCTCAACCGACGATGGAAAGTTTTTCACACGCGCCAGCCGCCGCGCCAGTGCCGATTTGCCCGAAGGTCTCGTGAGCGAGATGGGCAACCGGATGCGTGGGCCATTCGGCAAAGGCAGCTACGGCGAAGGCTTGCTCGCCGCGGTCGAGACGTTCATCACGAAGATGGCGGAGAAGCGCGGCTTTAGTCTCGAAGGCATTGAGCAGGCGCAGGCCGCGCCCACGCAAACGCCTCAACCGGCGCAAGCTGCCACAGGGTCGCCTGAGAAAACAGCAGAAGCCACCGATACGCTGCCGAAAGAGGCGCAGGCGGAAACCGGAGCAGCAGCGGCAGCAACGAAAGAACCAGCGCCCGAGCCCACACCTTCGACAAACGAGCCTGCGCCCGCAGCTTCGCCGTCAAAGCAGTCTTCCATCAGAGACATCTTCACGAAAACGCCTTCGACGACGGCGACGAAAACAATCGTCGTCTCGCGCGACACACCGGAAAAGGCCGAGTTGGATGCGCTCCTAAAACTCCCGGCGACGGAGCGAATCGAAAAGCTCAAAGCCTTTATCGAAGCGCGCCCGCGTTCCGCTTCGAAGCCGTTCGCCACAGAATTGCTCGTCAGCGCGCACGCTGCATTGGGTGATGAAAAGTTGCAGGCTGGCGATGTCATTGGAGGACTACAGCAGATTGAGCTGGCGATTGCGCAAAGCCCTGAGAAAATGTCTGACGGGCTGTTCCTCAAAGTCGTTTCGCAGTTGCCCCTGAATCTCTACCTGCGCGGGCAGCGCACGGCGGCGCTCGATGCCGCCCGCCTGATCGAAATAAAAGTCAAAGATGAGCCTAAACGATTGCTCGCGCTCGCAGGCTTTTTCCTCAGCGTCGAAGAAGCGGACGAAGCCGCGCGCATCAGCGATGCCGTCATCAAGCTCACGCCGGAGATGGCATCAGCGCACCAGATCCTCGGCGCAGCACGTCACATTGCTTTGCGGCTGGAAGAAGCTGCGACAGAATATGCGCGGGCGCTTGAACTCGACCCGAAATTAACGACCGCACGGCAGAGTCTCGCAGACTTGCGCCGCGCAGATGGCAAAGCGGATGAGGCGCTCGCTCTTTACCGCGAGCAGTTGACGATTTCTCCGGCGGACAAGCCAGCCCGCGCCGGGGTCGTGCTGGCATTGCTTGACCTGGGTAAAAAGGAAGAGGCAGACCGCGAGATGGAAGCTGCGCTTAAAGACGACCCGCGCAACATGGCGCTGCTGGTCGGCGCAAGCTACTGGCACGCGGCGAAGGGCGATGCCAAAAGCGCGGAGCAACTCGCCACCAAAGCCATCGAGATCGAGCCGCGTTATACGTGGGCTCATGTCGCGCTCGCCCGCGCCCTCGTCGCGCAGAAACGTCCACTTGAAGCCGAGCGCGTCCTGCGCTTCGCGCGAACCTACGGAAATTTCCCGACACTCGACTACGAACTCGCCAGCACGCTCGCAGTCTCCGGTCTCTACGAAGAAGCCGCAGGTGAACTCGCGCGCTCCTTCACCATTAAAGACGGGCAGATTGAGACGCGCCTCGCCGGTCGTCTTCCGGCGAGCAACGCAAACTTTATCGAACTGCTCGCGCCCGAACGTCGCGCGGGAATCTTTCAAGCCACCGCCGCCGATACGGAAGCTAACGCGCGCATGCTCAAGGGTCTTCTGGCGTTTAACTCTGCGCTCGGCACGGCGCAAGGCCGCAACGTGGATGCGGCTCAGATAAAGAGCGCGCAGGCTGACTTTCTCGCGGGCGAAGATGGGATGCTTGCCTTTCGGCAGGTTTACATGGCGAGCCGTCTGCTCAGGCGCGGCGTCGAGTTGCAGACGGTTATAGAGTTGGCCGAAAGCGCGAAGGGACGTGTTGAAGCGGCATTGGATATGCCCGTTGCGACCATCGCCGTGTTAGGGGACGAGTTGCGCGAGGCACGCTCGCGCGCCATCGCGTCCGGTGGAGTCTTAGCCGTCGGAGATGTTCAGCGCAATGTCCTCTCAAACGTCCTGCGCGGGCGAATTGAAGACATCACGGGCTGGGCCTTGTTCAATCAGGATAAGGCCAGCGAAGCCCTGACGCATCTTAGACGCGCGCTCAGCGTGCTGCCGGAAACGAGCGCGTGGTGGCGCACGGCACAGTGGCATCTCGGCACGACGCTCGAAGCCACAGGCAACCGGCAGGAGGCGCTCGCCGCTTATCTGAAAGGCTATAACCGCCAGGCTCCTAATCCAGTGCAGCGTGCCATCATCGAGGCGCTCTATCGCAAAGTCAACGGCTCGCTCGACGGCTTAGACGCGAAGATCGGCGCTGCCCCTTCCGTCTCATCCAATACGAGCGGCAACGACAATCCAGCACAGCCGTCATCCTCAAGCGAGCCAGCGCAAACCAATCCGCCCGCGACCGAGCAGCCGAAGACGGAAAGCACGGAACAGAAGCCCACCGAAGAAAAGCCACCGGGCGAATAGCCCCGTCAGGGGCGGCATAACAGTAGCCCATGACTCACGTCATGGGCTACTGTTATGCCGCCCCTGACGGGGCTGGATTTGTCTTGCCTTACGGCGTCGGCTTCTTCTCCGTCACCGCCTGGCCTTCGGCGTCGTAGACTTCGACCGTGCCGTATTTCGCCAGCACCTCACGAGCTTTCGAGGCATCGCCGACGGCGACGATCTGAAGGTTCGAGAGACTGACATATTTTTGCGCGGCGCGCTGCACGTCTTCGGCTGTGATGTTCGAGACGATCTGCGGATACGTGTCCCAGTAATTGGCAGGCAGTTCGTAGAGCTTCTGCGTGACAATGTTCTGAAGCAGCGCGTTCGGCTGTTCAAGCGAGAGAGCGAAGCTGCCGACAATCGCGCGCTTGGCGTTCTCAAGCTCGGTTGGCGTCACCTTCTCCTCACGAATGCGCTTCAACTCGTACATGAACTCTTTCATCGCGCCTTCGGTCACGTCCGTTCTCACTTCAGAGCTGGAGACGACCGTGCCGCGAAACTTCGAGCCACCGAAGTTGCTATACGCGCCGTAGGTGTAGCCCTTGTCCTCGCGTAGATTCAGGAAGAGACGGGCCGCCGGGCCTCCGCCCAAAATCTGGTTCATCACGAGCACGGCGAAGTAATCTTCGTTCGTGCGCTCGATGCCAAGATTGCCGAGTTGAAGAACCGTCTGCACAGAGCCGGGACGGTCAATCAACTGAATCCGCATCGCGCCCATTTCCGGCGCCGCCGGTATCTTCGTCTGCGGCACGTCCGACTTCTGCCAGTCGCCGAAGACACGCTCCAATTTCGGCATGATCTCCTTCATGGTCACGTCGCCGACGATAGCCAGCATCGCATTGTTCGGGCGGTAGTAGGTCGAATGGAAACGCGCGAGATCGGCGCTCGTTACATTCTTGATGGATTCGGTCGGCGGAGCGATGAGACCCGCCGGATGGTCGCCGTAGATGGCACGCTGGAAACGCTCTGCCGCGAGAAACTGCGGCAACGAACGCTGGAACTGAAGCTGCGCAATCTGCCGCTGCTTGTACTTCTCAACTTCTTCCTGCGGAAACTTGGCGTTGCGAACAACGTCCGCGAAGATGTCGAGCGTCGGGTCCAGATTTTCGACTAGCCCGGCAGTGGTGACGGTGCTGGTGAATGATGACAGGCTCGCTCCGGCATTCAGTGTCGCGCCGAGCGTGTCCATCTGTTCGGCGATGTCTTTGCTCTTGCGCGTCGCTGTTCCTTCACGCAGCAGCGCTGCCGTGAAGCCCGCCAGCCCGTGCATGTTCGACGGGTCTGACAATCCGCCGCTCAAAAAAACCATCTGCATCGAGAACGTCGGGACGCGATGGTTCTCCAACAGCACTACGCGCATGCCGTTTGAGAGTGTGGCTTCCTGCGCCTTCGGCAGATTAACTTTGAGAATATCTTTGTTGACCGGCGCACGACCCTTGATGTCCGCGCCTTTGACCGATTGCCCGGCTGGGCCTTGCGGCGCGCCCCCCGCCGGACGCTGCGCCACGACCTGCGTGGAAGCGAGCGCGACGAGCAGCAAGGCTGCCGATAATTTGCTCTTGAACTCTGTAAAATTACTCATGACTTATTCAATCTCCTTAGCTACTTGGCGGCAGTCGCCGCGCCCTTCGGTTTGGGCATGGTGATGACGACTGTGCGGTTGGTCGCCGTCATATATTTGTCGGCCACGCGCTGCACGTCCGCTTTGGTCACGGCATTCACCTTGTCGAGCCGCGTGTTAATCAGATTCGGCTCGTTGTAATAAACCGTGTACTGACCCATCGTGACGGCGCGCGAGAGTGAACTCTGAAGGCCGTTGATAAAGTTGCGGCGCGTGGTGTTCTTCGCCTTCTGAAGCTCCCAATCGGCGATGCCTTCTTTTTGCAGGCGCGCGATCTCAGCGTAGATGGCCGCTTCGACATCCGCAGGCTTACCACCCGGCTTGAGCGTGGCCGAGATGTAGAGCGCGCCGGGGCCGCGTTTCTCGTCCATGAAGCCGAAGACGTTGGTCACAAGCTGCTTGTCCTTGACGAGCGTTTGATAGAGCCGCGAACTCTGCCCGCTTTGCAGCGCTGCGGAGAGAACTTGCAGCGCGTAAAAGTCTGCCGTGTTGCCGGACACGGCCTTAAACGCGATATCCACCTGCGGCGCGCGGGCAAGCCCATCGTCCACACTGGCGCGACGTTCTGCCGTCTGTGCAGGCTCGGTCATGTCAACGGGCGGCGGGGCTGGCTGGCTCGGGATTGATTCAAAATTCTGCTTGATCTTCTTGAGGGCCTCCGATGTGTTGAAATCGCCGACGAGCGTCAGCACGGCATTGTTCGGCGCGTAGTACATCTTGAAGAAAGAGGCGACATCTTCGACGCTCGCGGCTGTCAGGTCTTCCATCGAGCCGATGGTCGTGTGCTTGTAGGCGAAATTGTCATAGAGCAATTCCTGCTGCACTTCGCCGCTCTTGCCGTAGGGCTGGTTGTCAACGCCCTGACGGCGCTCTTCCTGCACGGCGTTGCGCTGGTTGTCCAGATTATCTTTGCTGATGACGAGGCTCTTCATGCGGTCGGCTTCAAGATAGAGCGCCAGATCGAGCTGGTTGGCGGGCAGAGCCTCGAAGTAGTTGGTACGATCCTCGTTGGTCGTTCCGTTCATGTTTCCGCCGTTGTTGAAGATGAGGTAGAAATGCTCGCCCGTGCCGACGTTCTCAGACCCTTTGAACATCATATGCTCGAAGAGGTGGGCAAAGCCCGTGCGACCCTTGCGCTCGTTGCGCGAGCCGACGTTGTAGGTGATAGCGATGGCGATAACGGGCGCTGTATGATCCTCGACCGTGATAACGCGCAGGCCGTTCTTCAATTTGGTTTCCTTGTAATTGACGCCGACCTTGCTCTCTTTGGGTACAGCCAGGCTGCTTCCCGCAGACAACAGGGCGCACATCAGCAGGCCAATCAAAAACCGCTGCTTTGATCTCATAAAACTGACTCCTTCATGTTAAGTGAAAAGGGTTAATTGGAATTTGCTCTTCGGCTTCATCCTAAGACAGTAGCAAAAACGCCTTTCAGCACACCTGTCCAGAGGGGGAGACCGAGATTTTGGACGAAATCAGGGGGATTATTCGGATTTCGGGAATGCGGCGGGCAGCTTTTAAGAGGCTTCGGCCAACCGGCTCTCCCAGGAAATTTAACTGACTCTAGTCCGCTCCCTCCGATGCTGTCAAGGCGACTCCAGAAGGAAAGCATTTGCTCAGGTTCCCGGCGTCTTGAACAGCCAACCGACAGCCTGCTTGAGACATCAAAAACTCGACCGCACAGGAAGATAGATGAACTCCTCGCTCGGTCTCGCGCACCGTTAAAACCGAAGTCTCAGGCGGCGAAAAGTTTGGGATTGATGTGGCGAGCGTGTTTAATTCAGGCTCGCCAGCCAGCGGGCTGCGTGTATAATTAACGTAAATAACCGAAAATTTGTTTCCGACGGACTTCAGTTTATGATGAAAAATAGTTTCCGCGCCTTCGCGCTCACGCTTCTTTCTCTCCTCTGTCTGCTTTCATCTGCCACCACGCAGGCGCAACAGACGGGGCGCGCCCGCTTCGATGTCACGAATTACCGCATTGAGGCCCAACTTATTCCCGACCAGCATTTGCTGCGCGCGGGCGCTGAAGTAACCTTCACGCCGCTGGATGCCACGCGTTCAGTCATTTTTGAGTTAAACGGCTCGCTCAAGGTCGATAAAATCGAGCGTAATGGGAAGCCGCTGACCAATTTTGTGCAGGACGCGGCGGGCGCAGACGCAACAATCGGCCCGAACGTCCGCATTGATTTGGGCGAGGTCGTCCCCGCAGGACAGCCCGTGACTTTGCGATTTAGCTGGAGCGGTGGCCTTCAGTCGCCCGAAGGCGGCCCGCTGGCAACCAAGCGGCTGGCTTACGTCGGCACAGAAGGCTCATATCTCATGTATGCCGCGCGCTGGTTTCCTTTCCATGACTACGCCGCCGACCGTGCGACCTCAGACATCACGGTCATCGTCCCGACAGGACTGCACGTCGCCGGAACGTCAGATGAGGCGGTCACACCGACGGCTGGCAAAGATGGCAACACGCGCTACCGCTTCGTGCATCGCCAGCCCGTGCTGCCCGGCAATTTCGTCATCGGGCAATACATCAACAAGACTCTTCGCTTCGGCAACTATGACATACAGTTTTACGCCAAGGTCGGTAGCGAGAATCGCATCGAGCGTTACGCTGAACTGATGGGCACGGCTTTGCAATCTTACACGCAAGCCTACGGGCAGCCAGCGTTTGGCACGCGCCTCGTCGTCGCGCAGATTGATGACGAGAGCCTGGATACTTACAGCGCGCTCGGCATGCTCTTTCTCGCCTCAAAGCTCTTTGACCCGACGCGTCCTGTGCCGGAAGAGAGATTGCAGCGCGAAGTCGCCTTTCAATGGTGGGGGCAGACCGTCGGCCTGAAATCTTTTGACGACGCGTGGATTTCGCAGGGGTTGGCCGAGTGGAGCGCGTTCGCCCTGCGCGAAGCAACACTTTCCGGGGGCGCACTCGACAACGCTCAGCGCGACGAGCAGGAGCGTGCTTTGACTTTTGAGCAGACCGCTTCGATTGCCCGTGCGCCCAGCGCACTTGACGATCAATCCGCAGCTTATCAATCCATCGTCTTCTACAAAGGCGCAATGGTCTTTCGCATGCTGCGCGAGGCAATGGGCAAGGAAAAGTTCAACGAGTTGTTGGCACGCTTCCTTCAGCAGTATCGCAACAAGAATGCTTCGATTGACGATTTCGAGAAATTGACCACGCAGGTCACAGGACAGAACATGCGCTACTTCTTCGCGCAGTGGGTCGAAGGAACGGGCGTGCCGGAATTCACCAACGATTACCAGATCATTCGCACCCGCTCAGGGAAGTTTCGCACGCGCGGAACAATCAAGCAGAACTTCGAGAACCTGAAAATGCCGGTCGAGGTCATGCTCAGAAGCGAGGGCGGCGACAACCCGACGACCACTCTGGTCTTTGACGAGAGGAGCGAGGATTTCGACTTTGAATCAACGGGGCAGCCCGTCGAAGTGGTCGTTGATCCGAACAACAGGATTCTGCGGATGTCCGAGGATTTGCGTGTGGCTGTGGTCGCGCGTCGTGGCATCGAGCAGTTCCGCGAAGGCCAGTATGCCGAAGCTCAGCAGCAGTTCGAGGCCGCGCTCAAGCTGGATAAATCGAATTCGTGGGTCTATTACAATCTCGGCTTGCTCTATCTGGAACAACGCAACTGGCAACTGGCGCTCGACTCTTTTCAGGCAGCGATTGACGGCAACCTGAAACCCGCATGGATCGAAGTGTGGTCGCGCATCAAACGCGGCAACGCTTACGACGCACGCGGGATGCGCGCTCAGGCCGTCAACGAATACAACAAGGCGATTCAACTCGGCACGAACTACGACAACTCGCAGGCTGCCGCGAAGAAGTTTCTCGCCACACCTTATGACCCGCGCGGGACGCAAGCGCAGGAAGCCTCATCGCGCGGCGCTCAGTAAAAGGAAGTAAAAAGGTAGAAGTAAAAGTGAGGCGGAGACCATTTTAAGATAAGATGGTCTCCGCCTCGGCTTTTGCCTTTTACCTTTTTTACTTTTGCCTTGATTCAATGAACACTCAAGTCGCGCTGGTTTTCGTCCTCACGTTCGTCATCCACCTCATCAGCACTTTAGTTTACGCGCTCAGGATCGCGGGGGTACGTACCCGTCGTATCGCGCTTTCTCTCGCTCTCTTTAACGTCATCGTTCTGGCTTCGAGAACAGCCAACACTTTTCAGGGGCCGCTCTTGGCAAAGCACGTCGAACAGAACATTCTCCGGGGAGACATCTCAACCGCGCAGTCGGATTTTCGCTGGCTGCTCCTGGCCGCAACGCTCGCAACCATTGTCGGCGCTTTGCTCATCCCGACTTTTCAACGGCTGTTCACCAGAGCAATCAAGGCGTTTGACGCTCATCGCTCGGTTCCGCGATTGCTGCTCAGCGGTCTTTCACCCGCGAGCTGGCGGCAAATCAAAGGGGTCGCCGCCATGCCAGCCAGAGAGAACCTGAAAGGGATGAGCCTGCGAGGTGCGCCCGTCCGAATCCTGATTTTTCAGGTCGTGATGACGGCGCTGATCACGGTCGGCGTCTTCGCCTCGCTCTACGCCGGTTATCTCAACCCGGAGTTGCGGCTCACGGCCAACAATATGTCGCCCATCATCAACGGCCTTTCGACCATCCTGCTCTTTGCCTTCATAGACCCCTATCTGGCCGTCCTGACAGATGATGTCGTTGAAGGGAAAGCCACCGGCGCGTTTTTCCGAAAGTGCGTCAGACTATTTGTCCTGAGCCGCATAATCGGAACGATTCTCGCCCAGCTCATTTTTGTTCCGGCGGCAAAATTTGTTATCTTCGTTGCGGAACGCCTGTAAATGAGAAGCCATCATCTTTCACAGCGGGCAAAACTCACAATTAATATTATTCGACAGTGACCGGAATGGGAAAAATCGAACACGGTGGAGATGTGCCCTCGCCGCCATTAATCAGCGTAGTGATGCCGGTTCACAACGCCTTGCCATATCTGGACGAGGGCATCAAAAGCATCCTCGGACAAACCTTCACGGATTTCGAATTCGTTATCCTCGACGACGCCTCGACTGACGGCACAACCGCAGCGCTCAACGAGTGGGCGAAGAAAGACAAGCGGATACGACTTCACCGCAGCGAGCAGAATCTGGGACTTTCGGGGAGTTCCAATCGGGTCGTCAGGCTGGCGCGCGCACCGCTCATCGCGCGGATGGACGCCGATGATGTTTCCCGTCCTGAAAGGTTGATGCGCCAGTGGGAGGTGATGAAGACGCTGCCGGACGTGGCGCTCGTCGGGACGCTCTGCGACGGCATTGATGCGGCGGGGCGCAGGGTTCGCCCGCGAGACCGCTGGCGGCTCATACGTCGTTCCGAGTTCCCGCCCTTCCCACACGGCTCTGTCATGTTCCGGCGCGCAGCTTTCGACGAAATCGGCGGCTACAATGAAAAGTATGCGAGCGCCGAAGATCAAGAACTGTTTCTCAGGATAGCGCGCTGCAAGCGCGTGGTGGTCTTGCCTGATGTCCTTTATCACTATCGCTATCATCAGGAAAACTCAACCATCTTTCATTTGACGGGGAAGACCAAAGAGAATAACGGCTTGCGGCGATTCGTACATAACCAGCGGCTGTCGGACGGGAAGAGCAGCCCGGATTTACGTGCGCTTCGTTCAGCCGCCTCCATGCAACTCTGGGCTGGCCAGCGCCCGAAGCTCCTGAGGTGGCTGCTGGCTGAAGGCTTACTCAGGTGGAACGCGCAATCTGTTTACACGCTGGCCTGGGCAGCCTGGGCGAGTGTCAGTCCCGGAAGTCTCAGGGCCTGCCTGCGCGGCTTCATTCGCGCACGCGATCTACTGGCAGGCAGTCGTCATCGAGATGGGAGAGTTTGCGAATGGCGATTCGAGTAGCGGTCGTGGGGCTGGGTTCAAGGGGTCAGGACTGGGTGCGTGAGGTTAGAACCGACCCCGGCTACGAATTAGTCGCCTGCGTTGATACGGATGGAGATGCTCTGCAATTAGCTGCGACGAACCTCAATGTCCCCCGTGAGGCGTGCTTTCTCTCCCTGCCGAATGCGCTTGAAAGGGTTGCCTGCGACGCCGTCATCGTTGCCAACTCTGCCGATTATCACACGGAGGTGTGCGAAGCGGCGCTCAGACGCGGGTTGGCCTTGATGGTCGAGAAACCATTCACGCTTCGCCTCGCGGATGCGGTCAGGCTCGTGCAATTGGCCGAGCAGAAGAAAGCGCCGCTCGTCGTCGCGCAGAATTATCGCTACATGCGCGCCTATCGGACGGCGCGGCAACTCGTCCGCGAAGGCGCGCTCGGGCCAATCGGGCTCATCGCCTGCCAGTATTTCCGCGTCCCGCATGAGATGAGACCATCGCTTGCGCGGCTCACGCACAGCGTCCTCTGGGGGATGGGCGTTCATCATCTGGACGCCTTGCGCTACATTCTCGGACAAAAGGTCGTCGGCGTTCTGGCAGAGAGTTTCACGCTCCCTGACGGGCAACTCCCACCGGGCGCATCGCTGCAAACCCTGCTCACTTTCGACAATGGAACGCGCGCCGTTTACACGGCCACATATGAATCGAGCGGTCATGAATTCTTTGAGCGTGGACAGGAATTTTACGCGCGCTTGACGGGTCAGGACGCCACCCTTCACATCTTTCAACGCTGGCTCTTTCTGTGTGCGCGTGGCAAATGGCCGCGCCCCGTCAGGCGAGGAGCAAGACCTCTGAGCGAGGAGCGGGTTCTGCTGCGCCAACTTGAGCGCGCGCTGCTGCACGACGAAGCACCGGAGTCGAGCGGGCTTGATAATTTACAGACGATGGCGATTGTCGAAGCGTGCGTGCGCTCGTCAGAGGAACGAAGATGGATCAATCCGCAGGAGCTACTTCGTGAAGCACAATAAAGGGGTGCGCGTGCTGGCTATCGGCCTTGATGCAGCCGAGCCGACGTTTGTTCAGCAATTGATTGAAGAGGGCGAGATGCCTGCGCTCAAACGCCTGTTGGAGCGCGGAGCGTGGAAGCGCGTCGAGTCGTCCGCGCACATCGGGAGCGGCTCCGTGTGGCCGACTTTCATCACGGGGACAGAACCCCGCGAGCACGGGATGTACGCCGAGTGGAATTGGCAGCCCCGCACGATGAGCCTCATGCGTGCCAACGGTCATAGCCTCAAGCCGTTCTGGAAATCGCTCGCCGGGGAAGGCGCGACCATCGGCGTGCTTGATGTGCCTTTCGCCCCAATGGTTAATCTCCCCGCAGGCTTTGAAGTCTCCGAGTGGGGCGCGCACGATGCTGTCGAAGGACGCATGCAGATTTCCCCCGAATCGCTCAACGGTCTCGTCTCGCAAACCGTGCCCCACCCATTGCAACACGAAAACATTGATGCCGGAGGGCCGGATGATTACGAGCGCCTGGCGAGGGTCAGCTCATCGTGTCTTGACGGCGTGAAGCTGAGGGGCGAACTTGCCAGCCGCTTGATCGTTGAGACGCAGCCGGAGCTGGCGGTCATCGTCTTCACGGAAATACATCATGCCGCGCACTACTTCTGGCATACGGTCGCGCCGCGCCATCCTTTCTACACAGATGACAGGTTTCGTGGCTTACGTGATACCAGCCTCGTCGTCCATGATATTTACCGCGAGGTGGATAAGCAGATAGATAGACTCGTCGAGGCGAGCGGGGAAGATGCTTCCGTGATGGTCTTCTCGCTGCACGGGATGCAGCCGACGCTCGGCATACAGGCGTTTCTCGCCCCGCTCCTGCTTGAAACCAACTGGGCGCGTCTCTCCGATTGGAGTTCAAAGTCGTGGCGCGAGCGCGCCCTTTCGTTGTTCGCCGCGATGAAGCGGCACGCACCCGCGGGGTTGAAGAAACTGTACTACAAAACTTTGCCCCGGACGGCGACCTTACATCTGGCACAGCCGACGATGCTGCCAACTTATGATTGGTCTCGAACGCGCGCCTTTTCCCTGCCCTCAGACCAGCACGGATGGATTCGGCTTAACCTGATGGGGCGCGAGGCAAAGGGAATCGTTCGGCCTCAAGAATATGAAGGGACATGCCGCGAGCTACGGCAGATGCTGTTGGAGTTGGTAACGGAAGACGGGCGGCGGCTCGTGCGCGATTGTCTCATCACGTCGCACAGTTATGAGGACGCACTGACGCAGCCGCTGCCTGACCTGATCGTCCACTACGAAGACGCGGCGTTTGACCCGCACATGAGAATCAAGGGGATGTCGTTTGAGCCACAGGCCATCGGCCAGAAGTTCACAGGGCAACACGCGCACGAAGGCTTCCTCATCGCAGCAGGCCAGCAAGGAATCCTCCCGGACGCCCCGGCCATACCATCAACAGAGCTTCACCGAATGATTATCAACTCTCTCACAACGCGCACGTAGTTCTTCACGCTACTTCTTTAGCAAAATGTATTACAGGTACGCTCATGGTTCGAGCCTTGCGCCATCGCTTGACATTCCCCATGAGGACAGCAATCTGTCGTCCGACATCTGCTTTGACGACTTTCTCCCCACATTGCGGGCACACCCCTGTCGGCACGTCTTCGATGACAAGCAGCTTTCCTTTAATCCAAAAGTCCTGCTTGATTCTTTTCTCTTCCATCCGCTCGCCGCAGATGTGGCATTTGCCATAATCGTATTTGGTCACATGATCACTCATATCTTTATTCCAGGGCATAAGTCGTATATGAAAAGCAGCCTGCCGGTCTCTTTGATTCGACAGATGACTGCGATTTGCCGACCGTCGGTTGCTGTTCCCACTACTTCTTAGCGTGCGCCGCGCGGATCGCGCGTGAAACGCCGCCGGATTCGACCATCAGTTACAGCCTTTTCAATGTCTGCGAAGATTAACCCATCATCTGCCATTTCCTCGAAGAAGTGAGGAATCGCAAACTCGTATTGCTGCTCCCTCACCTTCTCGCGGATAATTTCGATGATTGTCACGGGCTAAGAAATAGCAGTAGCGAGTGACAAGTAGCAAGCAAGAATAGCACTCTTACTCACTCACTTTACCGGCTTTGATAAATTTCCCCACCCGTAGCGGCAAACTCGGCAGCCTTCTCTTTCATTCCCTCTTGCAGCGCCGCCTGCTCGTCAAGTTCTTTCTGCGCGGCGTACTCGCGCACGTCCTGCGTGATCTTCATCGAGCAGAAGTGCGGGCCGCACATGGAACAGAAATGCGCGAGCTTTGCGCCTTCCTGCGGCAAGGTCTCGTCGTGATATTCACGCGCGACTTCCGGGTCGAGCGCAAGATTGAATTGATCTTCCCAGCGAAACTCGAAGCGCGCTTTCGAGAGCGCGTTGTCCCGGAGTTGCGCTCCCGGATGTCCTTTCGCCAGATCAGCGGCGTGAGCGGCGAGCTTATAGGTAATCACGCCGTCTTTGACATCCTTCTTATTCGGCAGCCCCAGATGCTCTTTCGGCGTGACGTAGCAGAGCATGGCTGTCCCGAACCAGCCGATCATCGCCGCGCCGATTCCCGAGGTGATGTGGTCGTAGCCGGGCGCGATGTCGGTCGTCAGAGGCCCAAGCGTGTAGAAGGGAGCGTCCTGACAGATTGCGAGTTGCCTGTCCATGTTCTCCTTGATGAGATGCATCGGAACATGACCCGGCCCTTCGATCATCACCTGGCAGTCTTGCTCCCACGCGATCTTCGTTAATTCTCCAAGCGTCTCAAGCTCCGCGAACTGCGCTGCGTCATTGGCGTCGGCGATGGAGCCCGGGCGCAGGCCATCGCCCAGAGAGAACGACACGTCGTAAGCCGCCATGATCTCGCAGATTTCACGAAAGCGCGTGTAGAGAAAACTCTCCTCGTGGTGGGCTAGACACCATTTGGCCATGATGGAGCCTCCGCGCGAGACTATCCCGGTCGTGCGCTTGGCCGTCAGCGGGATGTAGGGCAGTCGTACGCCAGCGTGAATCGTGAAGTAGTCAACGCCCTGTTCGGCCTGCTCCAGAAGAGTGTCGCGGTAAATCTCCCACGTCAACTCTTCCGCCTTGCCTCCGACTTTTTCGAGCGCCTGATAGATCGGCACTGTGCCAATCGGCACGGGCGAGTTTCTGATAATCCACTCGCGTGTGGCGTGAATGTTCTTGCCCGTTGATAAATCCATCACCGTGTCTGCGCCCCAGCGGCTTGCCCAGCGCATCTTTTCAACTTCTTCTTCAATCGAAGAGGCGACCGCGCTGTTGCCGATGTTGGCGTTAATCTTGACGAGAAAGTTGCGGCCAATAATCATCGGCTCGCTCTCCGGATGATTGATGTTCGCCGGAATGATCGCGCGCCCGCGCGCCACCTCCTCGCGCACGAACTCTGCCGTCACGAACTCAGGAATCGCAGCGCCGTAGCTCTCGCCCCTGTGCTGGTGCAGCAAAGAATCCCTGTCATCATCGCCCACATTCTTAAGCGCGGCCTCGCGCCCCAGGTTCTCGCGGATAGCGATGAACTCCATTTCGGGCGTGATTAGCCCTTGACGCGCGTAGTGCATCTGCGTCACGCGCCGCCCGGCACGAGCCCGCATCGGGGCGCGGCGCAAACCCGGAAACTCTTCGAGTCGTCCCTTATCACGCCCGCGCGCGTACTCTTCCGCGCCAATAGTTAGATAGCCGTTGTCTTCGGGCTGCACCACGCGGCCTTCATACTCTTCAACGTCGCCGCGACCGACGATCCATTCGCGGCGTAAGCCTGGAAGACCCTCGCGCACGTCTGAGCGAACCCCAGGATCGCCCCACACTCCGCTCGTATCGTAGACGCGCACCGGCGGATTCTCTTCCACACGCCCGTCAAATGTCTTCGTCACGTTCTGCGCGATTTCGCGGAACGGCACGCGCACGCCCTCTTGCGCGCCTTCAACATAAACCTTGCGCGAGTTCGGCAACGTCACCTCGTCGCTCCGCTTCTCGTTCGTTGTGCTCATAACATTCTCGATAACTTTCTAGCCCATCTCTACAGGGCTTGAAAAAGAAAGACCGTTCCACCGATTTTGTTGGGATGGAACGGCCTCTCTCATGGTTTCTCCCTTCGGCGGTACTAACCGCATCAGGTTCAAGGGGTCTCACAACGCAAGTGACTCTCAGCCTCGACTCAAGCGAGCGAAGCTCCCCCGAAAACTTTTTATCTGAATCAGAGTTTACTACAAACAGCGTTGAGTGACACTACGAGCTGGGGCTGGGTAGATTTTAAGTCAGGCCATCTGACCAGCCTCCACGTCCAGCGCTTCCCGCCAGAACTTATATGCTTCACCTTCTATGCTCTCCACGTCGCCGTCGTTAGCCATCAGCAGTTTCGGCATCATTGATTTCTCGAACATCCCGGCAAACTGTTCCTGCTCATACATGAAATATTTATGCAGTTCCTCATCTGTCCGTCCGAACTTCGACATATAGTTACGGAGGAACGACCACGTCGTTCGTGCTTCGATTGACCGCTTCCACACGACCTCCGCTTCGGCATGAAGAACTAGAAGTTATCTCAAAAATAGTCGTGCTACGATTTCAGCATGGCACGACGCGAAGAATTGACCGACGAACAATGGTCTTTGATAGAACCGCTCTTTGACCAGCCGCCAAGCGTTAGAGGACGTGGCAGACCTCGCCGCGACGAGCGCGAAGTGATGAATGGCGTCCTCTGGATATTGCGCAGTGGCGCACGCTGGTGTGATTTACCAGCACGATTTCCGCCGTACCAGACCTGCCACCGCCGATTCCAGCAGTGGGTCAAGGATGGCACGCTCAAAAGGGTGCTGGAAACACTGGCCGAAGACCTCCGAACACGCGGCGAGTTGGACTTATCCGAATGCTTTATTGACGGGACGTTCATCACCGCGAAAAAAGGGGCGGCAAAGTCGGAAAGACCAAGCGGGGCAAGGGTACGAAGCTCATGGCAGTGGCAGACGGCTCTGGTCTTCCTCTCGCCGTTTACACAGAGAATGCTGCGCCGCATGAAGTCCGACTTGTCCAACAAACTCTCGTCGAACGCTTTACCGACCATGCCCCGGAGCGGTTGATTGGCGACAAAGCGTATGACTCCGACCCGTTGGATAAAGAGCTTCGAGAGCAGGGCGTGGAGTTGATTGCGCCGCACAAGGCGAACCGCAAGAAGGCTCGCACGCAAGACGGGCGTTGCTTGCGTCGTTACAAGCGACGTTGGAAGGTCGAGCGGCTGTTTGCGTGGCTGCAAAACTTCCGTCGGATTCTGGTGCGTTACGAGTACCATGCTGAGAACTACTTAGGCTTCGTGCATCTCGGCTGTATGCTGATTTTGCTCAGAGCTTATTTTTGAGATGGCTTCTATCAATTTACATCCTAGGCGAGCGAGCCGATGGTCAAACACCGCAACCTCCTGCCACGTCAGGACGCCGGGGCGCAGGCAGTGCGTCAGGTGCAGGGTGTCCATGAGGACGAAGCACGACTGGCGCTTGTGATCCTGCACGCTCCGGTAGAGCCATTCGACATGGCTCACGATATGCTCAAGATGGTCGAGATTGTCTTTGACTTTGAGCGTCCCTGCGTCTTCGGGGGAGGCCAGCGGGCCAAAGGTGTGTGCCTGACAGAGATGAACCAGAGAGCGGATTTGCCTTGCTTCGGCAGAGTTGACGTGGCGACGAATCAGGGCATCAATCAGGGTGGATTTACCGATGCCGGGTATTCCTTCGATGAGCAGCGCATTGAATGGCGCGATAATATCATCTCCCATGACTGATGCCCGAATGATGACTTGTTGCTCTTAACTTTAATTGCGTCTCAGGCGCTTGCCTGACTTCTACTTTTCAGCTTCTCTAAAAACTTCTGGCGAAACTTGGCGACCTTGGGCGCGACGACCGCGCGGCAGTAAGCTTGAGAAGGGTTCTGAGCGTAATACTCCTGATGATAATCCTCGGCTACATAGTATTCCTCTAGCGGCACGACCTCCGTCACAATCGGCGCATCCCAAATGCCTTCCGCGCTCAGTTCAGCGATAGTCTTTTCAGCGATCTCTTTCTGCTCCGGCGAATGATAGAAGATAGCCGAACGATACTGGGAGCCTACGTCCGCGCCCTGCCGGTTCAGCGTCGTCGGGTCGTGAATGGTGAAAAAGACTTCGAGGAGTTCGCGGAAAGAGACGACCTGCGGATCGAAAGCGACCTGCACAACCTCTGCATGTCCGGTCGTGCCCGCGCAAACCTGCCTGTACGTCGGATTCACTACTTCGCCACCCGTGTAGCCGGACTCGACCGACTTCACCCCGCGCAAATCATCGAAGACCGCTTCCAGACACCAGAAGCACCCGCCCCCGAGCGTCGCCACTTCCCTCTGTTGATTCGTTTCCATGAAAACAATCGCTCCTCTCTTACTTACCGAAAATCCTATCCGCCGATAAAGCTCATCGTGCGCGCGGGCTGCATAAATTCCGGGTCGTTGATGTAGTGGCGCGGCTCTTTCTTCATTACGACCGATTCGATGTACTCGACAATCTCCGCGCGCGTCGCACCACTGCGTAAACGTTCACGCAGGCTATGCTCAACCGTCGAGAAGAGACAGGTCCTGATCTGCCCGTCGGCGGTCAGGCGAATACGCGAGCAAGCGCCGCAGAAGGGTTCGGTGACGGGCGCGATGATGCCTATCTCGCCGGGAGCATTGTCGGCAAAGCGGTAGCGCGAAGAGGTCTCAGAGCCTCGCGGAACTTTGACGGGGACGAGTGGGTATCGTGCTTCAATGCGTTCACGCATCTCGCGCCCTGAGACGACCATTTCACGTGACCACTCGTGGCCGGAATCAAGCGGCATAAACTCAATGAAACGCATTCCGAGGCCATGCTCACGCGCGAAGGCTGCGAAATCCGCCATCTCATCTTCGTTGTGCCCGCGCACGATGACGGCGTTGACTTTAATCGGCGTCAAGCCCGCGCTCTTCGCCGCTTCGATTCCTTCGAGCACGCGGTCGAGCACGTCAACGCCGGTCATCTGTTTGAAGACATCACGCTTCAAGCTGTCTATGCTAATGGTGATGCGGTCGAGTCCCGCCGCTTTCAACTCTGCGGCGCGTCCCGGCAGGAAATAGCCGTTGGTCGTCAGCGCCAGATCGTGCAGGCGCGGCTTGAGCGCACTGAGCTTTCTGATAATTGTCTCAATGTCGCGGCGCATCATCGGCTCGCCGCCCGTCAAGCGAATCTTTTCGATGCCGAGAGAGACGAAGATATCGCAGGCATACTCAATCTCTTCATACGAGAGCATCTCGGATTTCGGCGCAATCGGCGGCTCGCCATGCGGCAGGCAATAGAAGCAGCGGAAATTGCAACGATCCGTCACCGACACGCGCAGGTCGCGTATCTGTCGCCCATATGAATCTTTGAGTAGAGCAGTCATTTTCTATCTTTCACCTTACGCAGCTGCGAGGCGTTTGGGATTTTCAGTCCACCTCAATCATACGCTGCTTGAATAAGCGTTCCAAGTCGTCATCGAAGATTGATGGATTAGTGGTTCAATCAGGAGAGTGTGTGTCCATCAGCGCCGTTTGGTTTGACTACTTTTAATTTGACAGATGGCACGTCGCACGACTACTATGCACGAAAATTTTGCACCGGGTTGTGAGTCGCATGGTTATGAACTTGTCACAGATTCAATTTAACGCAAAGAAGCAGACGAAGCGCAGCAAGAAGCCGGACAGGAGGTCTGGTTAGAGCGCTTGTCTGCCACGTGTGCAGGCTTGAAAGCCCGCCAAACCTCCGAAATCGAGAAGGTTTGGCGGGCTTTTTCTATTTAATTCGAGAGCGAAGGAGAAGACAAATGACGATGTGTCCCGAATGTGATGGCCAGTTGACGATTCCAGAAGATGCGGTGCAGGGCGAGATTGTTCCCTGTCCTGACTGCGGCGCGGAGTTGGAAGTTCTATCGCTTGATCCGGCGACAGTGGGTCTCGCGCCGGAAGTGCAGGAAGATTGGGGAGAGTAAACGATGCGTCTCGCCATGCTCTCGTCAAGAATCCGTGTTGAAGAGAAGCTCCTGCTCGCGGAGTTGGAACGCCGCCGCGTTCCCTTTTCCAGAATTGACGACGCAGAGCTAACCTTTCGACTCGACCGCCGCGAGTTTCCTTACGATGCAGTATTTGAGCGTTCCATCAGTTTCGGGCGCACGCTCTACACGCTTCAGACGCTGGAAAGCTGGGGCGTGCGCTGCATCAACCGCGCGGCGGTCGTCGCCACCTGCGGCGACAAGTTGCTGACGAGTCTCGCGCTCGAACAGGCAGGTGTGCCGACGCCGCGCACAGCTCTCGCCTTCACTCCCGACGCCGCGCTCAAAGCGATTGAGGAACTGGGTTATCCGGTGGTCATCAAGCCCGTCGTCGGCTCGTGGGGGCGGATGGTGGCGCGCATCAACGACCGCGATGCGGCGGAGGCTGTCCTGGAAGATCGCGCCACACTCGGCTCATGGCAACAGCAGATTTTTTACATGCAGGAATACGTTGACAAGCCCGGACGCGACATCCGCGCCTTCGTCGTCGGCGATGAGGTCATCTGCGCCATCTACCGCGAGAGCGAGCATTGGATTACCAACACGGCGCGCGGCGGGCGTGCCAGCAATTGTCCTGTCGGCGGAGCAGTTGGCGAGACAGCGCTTCGTGCGGCGCGAGCGGTCGGCGGCGGTATCCTCGCAGTTGATCTGGCGGAAACGGCGGAGGGTCAATTGCTCGTCATCGAAGTCAATCACACGATGGAATTTCGCAACAGCATAGAGACGACGGGCGTCAACATTCCCGCGCGCATAGTTGACTATGTGCTCGACGCGGCGGAAAGGAGCGTGTGATGGTGCGAGTTTCCATAGCTGGCGGGTCGGGCTACGTCGGCGGCGAACTGTTACGGCTATTGCTTGACCACCCGGAGATTCAAGTCAGTCAGGTCACATCGGAGCGCCACGCCGGGCAGTACGTCAAGAGCGTTCACCCGAATTTGCGAGGACGAGATAGCTTACGCTTTACCTCGCTCTCGACACTTGAGGCTTGCGACGTTTTGATTCTCGCGCTGCCGCATACTCATGCTTCGCGCGAGATTGAACGTTTTAGTGAACTCGCCCGCCGCATCATTGATGCTTCAGCGGATTTCCGCCTGCGCGATGCTCATGTTTACGAACGCTGGTACGGCACACAGCACGCTGCGCCCGAATGGCTCGAGAGATTCGTTTACGGTTTGCCTGAACTGAATCGTGAAGAGATACGCGAGGCGCGCTACGTGAGCGGCGTCGGCTGCAACGCGACGGCTGTCAATCTCGCGCTGCTCCCCCTGGTGCGTGCAGGCGTCATCAACACCGCACGCGGAGTTATCGCCGAAGTCAAAGTCGGCTCGTCGGAAGGCGGAAACGAGCCGACGCAAGCGAGCCATCACGCGGAGCGCAGCGGCGTCATGCGCTCATTCGCTCCCACAGGGCATCGGCACACGGCTGAAATCGAGGCTGCGCTTGAAGTGGAGCAAGTCCATCTTTCAATCACCTCTGTGGAAGCGGTGCGCGGCGCGCTCGCTACCTGTCACGTCTTCCTGACGGATGCGCTTCAAGAGCGCGACCTCTGGCGCATCTATCGTCAACATTATGCTGAAGAACCTTTCATCCGCATCGTCCACGAACGCGGTGGCATTCATCGCCATCCCGAAACCAAGATTCTCGCAGGCAGCAACTACGCGGACGTGGGCTGGGCGCTGGACGAGCGAACAGGGCGCGTCGTAGCCCTCTGCGCGATTGATAACCTGATGAAAGGCGCGGCGGGCACAGCCGTTCAGTGTCTCAACCTGATGTGCGGTTTCCCGGAGCAGGCCGCGCTCGGGTTCGCGGGGCTGCACCCGGTTTAGAGAAAGGATGAAGGGAGAGGTTTCGATGTACGTTATCAAGATGGGCGGCGCGGTGGGCGTTGATATGGACGTGCTGTGCGAAGACGTGGCTGCGCTGTGGCGCGACCAGCAACGCATGGTGCTTGTTCACGGCGGTTCAGATGAAACCAACAGGCTAGCGGAGCGACTTGGGCATCCAACGCGCTTCGTCACTTCCGTCTCCGGCCATACGAGTCGCGTCACGGATCGTGAGACGCTGGAAATCTTCTCAATGGCGACCGCCGCTATCAATCGTCGTCTGGTCGAGCGCCTGCAATCGCTTGATGTCAACGCCATCGGGCTGTCAGGCATTGACGGGCGCTTGATCGAAGCGCGGCGCAAGGAAGCAATTCGCGTCGTCGAGAATAATCGCCAGCGCATCATCCGCGACGACTGGACAGGCACGCCCGAAAGAGTCAACGCGACGCTTCTCCAACAACTGCTCGATTCAGGTTATCTACCCGTCGTCGCGCCGCTGGCCATCAGCCCCGCGGGCGAGATGCTCAACGTGGACGGTGACCGCGCGGCGGCAATCATCGCAGAGAGCCTGCGCGCAGAAGCTCTCCTGCTGCTGACGAACGTTGCGGGGCTTCTCCGAAAATACCCGGACGAGAGCACCCTGATTCGTCATGTTCGGCGCGATGAGTTGGAGAGCGTGGGCTGCGTTGCCGAAGGTCGTATGCGAAAGAAGATCATGGGCGCAAGTGAAGCACTGAGGGGCGGCGTGGGGCGCGTCCATATAGCCGACGGGCGGCGTCGCTCGCCGATTGCGGCGGCTCTGTCAGGTGAAGGGACGGTTATCGAGTAATTCCATTGGAGTAAACAAGGCGTTGATTGAGACAACCAAAGATTATCTGGAACTCGAAGCGCGGCACGGGACGGGCGCGTATCACCCTCGCGGCATTACACTCGTGCGCGGGTCGGGCGCAACTGTCTGGGACGACGCGGGACGAAACTACATTGACTGCACGGCAGCTTACGGCATCGCCAGTCTTGGGCATTGCCATCCACAGGTGGTCGAAGCCCTGCGCGCGCAGGCCGGAAAGTTAATCGGTTGCAACAGTTCGTTTGCCAACGACCAGCGCGCGCTGCTGATGTCGGAATTGACTTCCCTGCTCCCGCAAGGGATGGAGCGCCTCTTCTTCTGTAACTCCGGCACGGAGGCGGTTGAGGCGGCGATCAAGTTTGCGCGCCTCACTACCAACAGACCCGGCATCGTCGCCGCGATGCGCGGCTTTCACGGGCGCACATTCGGCGCGCTGAGCGCGACGTGGGACGCGCATTATCGAGAGCCTTTCGCGCCGCTCGTTCCGGGCTTCCGTCATGTTCCTTTCAACAACGTCG
The DNA here is from genome assembly GCA_963811065.1 of uncultured Acidobacteriota bacterium. GTDB lineage: Bacteria > Acidobacteriota > Blastocatellia > Pyrinomonadales > Pyrinomonadaceae > QHXM01. The sequence continues at coordinate 138,486 of CAWEPR010000003.1, read as the reverse complement.
CCACGTTGGAAGAGGCTTTGACGGATGAGGTGGGCGCAGTGTTGCTCGAAGTCGTGCAGGGCGAGGGCGGGGTGCGTCCCGCAACACATGAGTTTCTCGAAAGCGCCGCGCGTTTGTGCCGGGAGCGAGATGCTTTGCTCATCATTGACGAAGTGCAGACGGGTTTCGGGCGCACAGGGCGATTGTTTGCCGTCGAGCATTTCAATTTAGAGCCTGACCTGCTCTGTCTGGCCAAGGGGATTGCGAGCGGTTTCCCGATGGGGGCGGTCGCTCTCTCGCCACGCGTAGCGCGCCTTCCGGTCGGCGCACACGGCTCGACATTCGGCGGCAATCCGCTCGCATGCGCTGCCGCGCGCGCAACGCTCAAGGTTTTGCGCGAAGAGAACCTCTCGCAGCAGGCGGCGGAGAAAGGCGCGTATTTGATGAAGCGCCTTCGGGCCATCGAGAGTCGGCGCATACGCGAAGTGCGCGGGCTTGGCTTGATGATCGGCATCGAACTGCGCGAGCGGGTCGCGCCGTTTCTACAGGAATTGCAACGACGCGGAATTCTGGCGCTCAACGCCGGGCCGACCGTCATGCGGCTGCTTCCGCCGCTCGTGATTAGTTATGAAGAGATGGATCGGGCTGTGGAAGAGATGGCAGCAGTCCTGACAATGGAAACGAATTTATCATGAACGACACTGAAGCAATCGAACTGCTCGAAGCGATGGTGCGAATCCCTAGTCTCTCAGGCGAGGAAGGACGCCTTGCATCGTTTCTCGTCGAGAAGATGAAAGGCGCTGGCTTCGAGGCTTTCATTGACGAAGCGGGCAATGCTATCGGCAGCGTAGGCTTTGGCTCTCCGACTATCATCCTGCTCGGACACATGGATACTGTGCCGGGCGAGATTCCCGTGCGTCTTGAAGACGGCAGACTTTATGGTCGCGGAACGGTTGACGCTAAGGGGCCGCTGGCGGCTTTCATCGCGGCGGCTGCGCGTCTGCGTTCTTCTCATAATGCGCCGCCGTTGCGTGTCATCATCATCGGCTGCGTTGAGGAAGAAGCGCCTTCGTCGCGCGGGGCGCGGCATGTCGTCGCGCATTATCGTCCAGACCTGTGCATCGTCGGCGAGCCGAGCGGCTGGGAGAGCATGACGCTGGGCTACAAGGGATTCCTTCGAGCAAGGCTCCGTCTGGAACAGGATGCCGGGCACAGCGCGCACGCTCGTCCGCTGGTAGCCGAGCGCGCCTGCCGCATCTGGATGCGGATTAGCGAAGGCGCACAATTTTTCAACGGCACGCGCGAGCGTCTCTTCGATCAGGTCTTGCCCGCGCTCGTCCGCATCGAGAGCGGCACTGATGGACGAACCGACTGGGCAGAATTACAAATAAACTTGCGCCTGCCACCCGGCTTGCCGCCCGAATCTGCGCGCGTGCTCGTTTCCGAATGGGCGCCGGAATGTTGCATTAACGTGCTGGGAGAATTGCCCGCGTGGAAGGGAGCGCGCACGACCTTGCTTCACCGCGCCGTTGGAAGAGCCATTCGCCGGCAGGGCGGCGAGGTTCGCTATCTTCACAAGACCGGCACGGCAGACCTCAACATCGTCGCTCCCGCCTGGGACTGTCCCGCTCTCGCCTATGGGCCGGGCGATGCCGCGCTCGACCACACTCCGAACGAATACATAGAGCTGGACGAATACCTGCGCGGCATTCGTGTGCTTGAAGATACGCTGCTTTATTGCTCTGAAAAGTTTACTTCGCGCTCCGGTGATTCTTCCCCCGCATTTTCGAGTAGTTCGCGGGCGTTGCGTTGAAGTCCTGAGAGCTTGGCGCGTTTGATGGCGCTACGACGGAAACGCTCGGCGTAGGTTTCGGGCTTCAGATTTAGAATATCCGGCAGGCTCGCATTGATGTTGCCCTCGCGCGGCTCAAAGCGCGCTTCCGTGGTCGGCTGCTCAAAGCGATTCCAGGGACACACGTCCTGGCAGATGTCGCAACCGTAGAGCCAGCCGGAAAGATTCGGGGCAATCGTTTCAGGAATCGCGGGAGCGCGCAGCTCAATCGTCGCGTATGAGATACAACGGTTCGAGTCAACGACGTAAGGCTCTATAATCGCATCGGTCGGGCACGCTTCAAGGCAGAGTGTGCAGGTTCCGCAGTGGTCTTCCACCTGCTCAGTGTCGTACTCAAGCTCAAGGTTGAGCAGCAACTCGCCCAAAAAGACCCAGGAGCCATATTCGCGCGTGATGAGATTCGAGTGTTTGCCGATCCAGCCCAAGCCTGCGCGGACACCCCACGCCTTATCCATCATGGGTTGAATGTCAACGCAAGCCTTGCCCTCCGCTTCGGGCCATTGCTCCTTAATCCACGCGAGCAGGGATTTCAATTTTCCGCCGACCACATCGTGGTAATCATCGCCCCAACTGTAGCGCGAAATCTTGCCCGTCATGGAATCGTTCGTGTGCTGGTGCGGGGTGTAATAGTTGAGCGCGACGACGACGACAGAGCGTGCGGAAGGAAGCACGAGTCGCGGGTCTGTGCGCTGTTCGGGGTCACGCTTCATCCAGTGCATCTCGCCTTGCAGCCCGCGCTCCAGCCACTCCTGCAAACGCTCGCGCTCAGGCGCTAACGCGGCGGCGCGGACGATGTTCACCTTCTCGAAGCCTTCGAGTTGCGCCCGTTCCTTAATTTTTCTTGAAAGGTCGCCCCGATGTACTCCTTGTATCTCCACTCTGCGTATTCTACCTTTTTGCTCTAACCTTGCTAAGCCTGCCCCGACCCGTTAAGCTCCCTCCGATAGCAATTCCCTCTCCCTATTGTTTTGTGATGTACTCGCTTTCGAGCAGAGCAGCTTGAGGCATCTCGCTCGCTTGAAAGCGTAAAGCCTGAGTCAGGAGTTCATCAAGCGCGAGAGTGCAGCTTTTATGTCAGATGGGGCAAAGCAAACACAAGGTGCAGACAACCTTTCAATCAAGCAAAGGGCCGGGCGTGTCCTGTTCGTAGGCTTGCCGGACACGCGCCTGACGCCGCGCACACGCGCTCTCCTCGAACAAGTTCAGCCGGGCGGCGTCGTCCTCTTCGGGCGCAACATCGAATCCGCCGAACAGGTCGCGTTGCTCAACGCGCAGATACGCGATGCTGTGGATCACGCAATCCTGATAGGCGTTGACCAGGAGGGCGGCCTCGTTGACCGCTTGCGTGACATCTTTGAGCCGATGCCTTCGGCCAAGGCCGTGCGCGAGGCCGGCTCAAGTGAACTGGCGGAAAAGTTCGGGCAACTCACGGCGCGTGCGCTGCGACTGCTCGGCCTCAACATCAACTTTGCGCCCGTCCTCGATCTTTCGGGCGACAATCACGAGAACGGATTGCGTGGCCGGACCTTCGGCACTTATCCGGCTGAAGTTTCAAGGCTCGCGGGCGCTTACCTGGATGGGCTTCAAAAGAACCGCATCATCGGCTGCGGCAAACATTTTCCCGGACTTGGCGGTTCAGATATAGACTCCCATCGTCGGCTGCCGGTCGTGAAGCATTCCTGGGAAGAGATCTTGGAGCGCGACCTCGTGCCCTTCATGGATTTGATGTTTCATCGCCCGGACGAGCATCTGCATTCGGTGATGGTCAGTCACGGCGCATTCCCGGAAGTCTCCGAACTGATGCAGGCATGGTTTCGACGCACGGGCGAATTGCCTGCGCTCGAAAGTTTCCACAATCTCCCGGCGACGATCAGCGGCAACGTCGTGATGCGGCTGCTCCGCCTCGTCCTCAAATTCGACGGGCTGGTTATCACGGACGATATGGAGATGGGAGCGGTCGTCCAGACATTGTCGGTTGCGGAAGCGGCCCTGCGCGCGGTCGAAGCAGGCTCGGACATGATTCTGATTTGCGAGCAGGAAGCAAACTTTCTCGCCGCGCGTGATGCGATTGTTGAAGCGGTGGAAAATAACAAGCTGCCAATCGGCGCGCTTGAGAGCGCGGGGCGAAGGATTGATCGCGTGCTGAAACTCGCGGGCGAGCCTGAGCAGTTTGACCCGGATGAGTTTGAGGCAATCTCCCGCGACATGATTGAATTGAAGCGCGCGCTGAAGGCTGCCGAAAATGAAGAAGAGTATGCGCCGCGCTTCGGCACGCCCGAAGGCGGCGAGCGGCGTTCGTCGAACTTCTGATAATCTTCGCCTGCTGCCCAGCTATTGACACTCCGCTGAATTTGGCATAGAAGCACGGTCAGTCGCCTTTCCATCCCCGTCGAAGGAGTCTTACCATATGAAGCGAATCATTCTGCTCTCGGTGCTCGTTCTCGCGGCGTCCGCCTGCGCCACGACCACCCAAGCGCCGAGCAACTCGAACGCGCCGACACCGCCCGCGAACACCGCGACATCCACCACACCAGCCACAAATGCGCCCGCTCTCAATTCCGAAATCACAGATAAAGAGAAACAGATTTGGGATGCTATCAAGAAAAAGGACGCTGCCGGATTTGCTGCCATGTTGGCCGACGATTTTATTTATATCTCCAGCGACGGTGTGTATGACAAGGCGGCAACGGTTAATGGCATCAAACAGATGGAAGTCACAGACCTGACGCTCTCAGACTGGAAAACCGTGACGCTCGATAAAGACGCCGCTGTTGTGACCTATACCGTCACCATGAAAGGCACGAGCGGCGGGCGACCCATACCCGCGACACCAGTGCTCGCCAGTTCAGCGTGGGTCAATCGCGGCGGGAAATGGGTCGGCGTCTACCATCAGGACGGCGAAATGGGGGAACGTCCATCAGGACAACCACCAACGCCGGGCAAGCCGCAGGCGAAAGCTGAGAAGACTGCTGAGGCGAAGCCCGCTCAGAGCAGCGGGGATGACGCCATCGCCAGAGAGAATCAAATCTGGGATGCCATCAAGAAAAGAGACTATGTGGCCTTTGCCAACTTTTTGGCCGACGACCAGCTTGAGGTCACATCGTCAGGCGTGAACGACAAAGTCGGCTCGGTCAACGGCATTCAGAAGATTGATCTGAGCAGCGCGTCGTTGAGTAATTTCAAAGTAGTGAAGCTGGACGACGACGCCTCGCTCGTGACCTACACGGTCAAAGTGCCGGATATTAGCCCGAACCCTGAGCGAGCCAGCACCATCTGGGTCAATCGCGGCGGAAAATGGTTAGCCGCGTTTCATCAAGGCACTGAGGTCAAGCCGTCAACAAAGAAATAGAAAGCAGTAGGCAGAAGGCGGAAGGCAGCAAACGACTAGTCTGCGGCCTTCCGCCTTCTGCTTTCTGCCTACTGGATTTCTAAGCCCAGATGCCCGGAATCCTGGCCGCGCACTTCGGGCAGTTGCCTGTGGGCGTGACCTTCATCTGTCGAATGATGTAGCCGTAGCGTTCGATTAAGAGTTCGTCGCACGACGGGCAATAGGTGTTCTCCCAGCGCCCGACTCTGCCCGGAAGATTTCCGGCGTAGATGTAACGCAAGCCCGCCTCGCGCCCAATCTCGCAGGCGCGGATGAGTTGTTCGGCGGAAGTCGCGGCGTTCTCGGTCATCTTGTAATCCTGATGAAACGCCGTCACATGCCAGGGGATGTCCGGTGAAACCGAAGCGATGAAATCTGCGGCGCGTCGGAGTTCATCTTCCGAATCGTTGAAGCCGGGAATCACCAGCGTCACGATCTCTTCCCAGAAGCCGCGCTCTTTGACCATCTTCACGGTCTCCAGAATATTGTCCACCACGCCGCCCAGTTGACGGTAGTTGCGATCATTCATCGACTTCAAATCAATCTTGTAGCAATCCGTCCACGGGCGTATGTAATCCAAGACCTGCGGCGTCGCGTTGCCGTTTGAGATAAACGCCGTCCTGAATCCTTCGGGCTTCGCCCGTCGGAAAACTTCCACCGCCCACTCAGCCGTAATCAAAGGCTCGTTATAACTCGTCCCGACCAGCCGTGCGCCGTAAGCCTTCGCCATCGTCACAAGGCGGTCAGGACTCACCACGTTTGGCGCGACGCCCGCCGTAGCATCCCGCAGAGCTTGCGAGGTAAGCCAGTTCTGGCAATTCGATACCAGGAAGAACCCGGCAAGGTAATTGTGCTCTTCTTCAACTTCCATGTTGTAAACATCGCCTTCATGGCTTATGAAATCAATGTCACGCACAGGAACAAGACAATAGCCTTCCGTCTCCTCGACTTTGCCTGAAATGCATAAGTCCTTCATCAAGTCTGAAATCTGCGCTGAAGAGAAGGCATAGTGGCGTGGAATCGCAAGGTAATGTTTATTCGTGAGCCTCTGTGCCTGAATCGGCTGAGGGGCACTGGTAATGTTGTCTGTCGCGTAAACTCTATGATCGGGAGTGCAGTGCAGTGCAGGCAAATAATAAGGTCGAACGACGGCGAGTCGCCCATGATATCGATGCTTGAAAATTCCACGCACTGGCCGGAGCGCTCCCGAGGCTGCTATCGCACGCAGATTTTCGTGATAACCAATCTCTGTATCAGGATGAAGATCATGGCGCGGAGCAGAGCGAAATAACTCTTCAAATGTCACCGGGCCACGATCAGTAATGACAATCGTATCCGGGGTAAAACAGTAGGCGCAGTGAAGGTCGCATCCGAGCATGCCGAAAGTGAGTGTGTCCGAACCCGGCAGCGCGTGGAAGAAGGGTTTTTTCTCGGTCGGGTCGCAGGCGAGCGCGGCGACGTAGTTCATGGGAACCATCAAACGCCCGCGCTCGTTGTAGCGCACCTTGCAGATGCCGCGCTTGCCCTCGTTAATCAAGCAGCGATGGCCGCAGGCGTAGCAACGCAAAGCGTCATTGGGCAGATGCTCCGTCAGTTCAGCCGCTCCTTCGGCTGTCAAGTCATCTAAAACTTCGGCAAGCGAACTCGCCTTTGAACTCATCGGCATTGTCTTAAAACCTCATGCGGTGCTTATTAGTTTACTTCAATTTGTTGCCGCGAGAAATGGAGGAACTAACGTCTAATGCTTTTGTGACGTTTAGATGCGGCAGGCGAAACCTCAGTTGCAGAAAGTGAGAGGCACAGCAGGTGGGAGGGGATTGCCGGTGAGACGTTGGAAGAAACGCAGTTTATGGGAGTTTCATGTCTTGCAGAAGACTTTTGAATTTGGGGTCTGAACGAAGGTCCTTGAATCTGGGGTCAACGTTGAGAAAGACCATCCAGTCGGCGCGCTCATCAACCGCTCTGTCCAACCACTTGAAGGCGTTTTCTCCCTCTTTGAGCGCAACGTAGATGGCCGCGATGTGATAAGCCGAGATGTAAGGCTCTTTTTTCTCTTTCATCGCCAGGAGTTTATCTAGCTCTGCCCGCGCCTTGTCCGTCTCGCCCTTGAGTGCGAGCACGCTCGCGTACTCGGCCCTCATTAACGGCGATTCCTTAGAATCCCGGATCGCCCCTTCAAATTCTTCGACAGCCTCTTTGTATTTGCCACTCTGCGCGTAAGCGAGACCCAGATACCTGCGCGCCACAAAGAACTTCGGGTCCAGTTTGATAGTCTTGCGACACGCCGTTATCGCATCGTCGAAGCGTTCGGAGAAGAAGTAGATGAGGCCGAAATGAGAGTTGATGATGAGCGATGTTTTGTCCAGTTCCTGCGTGCGGACGGTCTCTGCTTCGGCTTCGTCGAAGCGACGTCTGGCCGACAAATAGCTGGCATACCACTGGTGGGCGGAAGCGTAATTCGGATTGAGACGGATGGCTTCTTTGAACTCTTTTTCGGCTTCCGGCCAGTTCCATTCGCCGCGAAATTTTGCGTAGGCCAGCGCGGCGTGAGCCTCCGCCAGATTATTATCAAGGCGGAGCGCTGTTTCCGCTTCCGTGATGGCCTTCGGGAAAGCTTCTTTGGGCGCGCTTGCGCCATAGGTCCCAAGCATGTTGTAGCTATCGGCCAACCCTGCACGAGCCGGTGCGTAGTTGGGGTCAACCTTGAGAGCTTCGGAAAAGTAGCCGGAGGCCTCTTTGATAGCGTCGGCTGTCCGCTTGTTCCAGGCGTTGCGCCCCCTCATGTAAAAAGATTCAGCCTTTCTTCGCTTCTCATCCTCGGCGCTCAATTTCAGACCGATCTTGTCGGAGACGGAGGCGACGATGTTTTGTACCCCTAGAGTAATGTCGGAAAATTTCGTTACCGATCTATCTCCCCAGATAACTCTGTTGTCTCGCAAATCCACAAGCTCTGTGCTGATGGTGACGTTGTCGCCGTTCTTCGTGACCCGGCCACTCAAGACAGCGCGGACGTTTAGTTGGCGTCCCGCCTCCTGCGCGGGCTGTCCTTTGAAGCGCTGGACATCATTGAACGGCGCGACACGCAAATTTGGCGACAACTTTGAAAGGGTGTAGATGAGTTGCTCGGTGATGTCGTCGCCGAGATTAGAGCCCGGCTCTGAACTGGTATCAGTGAACGGCAGGACTGCGATGGAATCTATCGGGCGAGTTGCGCGGTAATAAAGGAAAGCGGCCAGCGCGATGACGATTGCCCCGACAACGATGAGCGCAATTTTCTTGTTTTGCTTGATTCCCTTGACGATGTACTCTGCGCTCGACGTGTTTGACGAAACCAACCCGACTGGCGAACTCGGCGTGGTTGGCGAAATCGTCACCTCTTCGGTGTGGATGGTCGGCTGCTCGCGCGAAATTCTGTCGCGCGAAACTCCCTCGCGTGAAACTCTGACGCCACCGCCGGTGCTGCTGCTCAATAATTGACGTGACAGTTCCTGCCCATGCTCATCGCTTGTCTCCTCTTCGAGTTCCAGCCCACGCTTCAACCTTTTCAAGTCAATGAGCATGTCCTTGATGGTTTGATAGCGTTCTTCTCTGTTCTTGCTGAGTGCTTTTTCGACGATGCGCTCTATCTCAATCGGCACATCCTGCGAAAAGCGCGCGATGGGCTTAGGTTTCTTTTGCAAGATAGAGATGATGACATCGCTCGCGGTTGAGCCGTCGAAGGGCTGGCGTCCCGTCAACATCTCGTAAAGCAGGATGCCCAAGCTAAAGATGTCCGAGCGCGCGTCCACATCGGTGCCGCGCGCCTGCTCCGGCGACATGTAGCTGATCGTGCCCATGACCGCCCCGGGATGAGTGTTGACGAAGTCCTGAGTCTCCGCATCGGGGTCGCTGTTGGAGAAACCCAGCAGGCGCTTCTCGATGAACTTGGCCAGCCCGAAGTCCAGAACTTTGACGTAGCCATCGGCGCGCAGCATGACGTTTTCCGGCTTGATGTCCCGGTGGATGATGCCTTCGGCGTGCGCTGTCGCCAGAGCCGTCGCCACCTGAATACTGATGTCGAGCGCTTCGCGCAGCGTCATCACGTTGTGGTTCAAGTGCTGGCGCAAGGTCTGCCCGTCTATAAATTCCGTGCTGATGAAATGCGACCCGTCCGCGTGTCCGACCTCGTAAATCGTAATGATGTTCGGATGGTTGAGGCTTGAGGTGGCACGGGCTTCCTGCTCGAAGCGCCGCACCCAGTCGTCGCCCCGCGTGACATCTTCGTAGAGCAGCTTGAGCGCGACCTTGCGTCCCAGTCGCACGTCCTGCGCCAGATAGACTTCGCCCATGCCGCCCGAACCCAGGGAGGAGATGATTCTGTACTGATTGATGTTGGTTCCAGCAGTTACGGCCAAGATGCGTGGCCTCCGGCGAAATGAGTATCTGGCGGAGACAAAGAAACCCTAGTCCAGAGGAAATGACCACTGAGAAAAACTCAGGTCTATTGCTAACGAGCGAAGCTTATCACTTGAACATTGGATACGCAATGTTTGCCTGCCAGCGCCCGTTCGTCTTAACATGAAAAGAGAGATCTCAAGGCGGAGGGAGCGGAGTTAGCCTAAACCGAAGATGATAATTGAAGAAATCACCGTCACGGCTTTTCAGCAGCACACGCGCGTTGTCGGATGCCGGAAGACAAGGCTGGCCATCTGTATTGATCCGGGGGATGAGGCGGAGCGAATCGTCGCCGCACTGGATCAGCATGGACTTCAGTTGCAGGCGATTACGCTGACGCACGCGCACCTGGATCACATCGGCGGCGTGGCGGCGCTTAAAAAGTTGAAACCAGAAGCCGAGGTCATCATTCACCCGGCGGATGAACCTTTATACTTAGCGCTGCCGGAGCAACCCGCCTGGCTTGGGATACCGCGCTCGCGCTGGGCAGATTTCGGCTTCGACTTCGCCATTCCGCCGCAGGTTGATAAATACTGGTCGGACGGCGAGATTTACAAAGTCGGCGAACTGGAGTTCAAGGTCATACATTGTCCGGGGCATACGCCCGGACACGTCGTCCTGTTTAATGAAGCGGAGAGAAAGGTCTTTGTCGGCGATTGCCTGTTCGCGGGATCAATCGGAAGAACGGATTTGCCCGGAGGCTCAAGCGAGCAATTGATGGATGCCTTGCTGAACAAAATTGTGCCGCTCGGCGACGACGTAGAAGTCTATTCGGGACATGGTCCCCAGACCACCATCGGACACGAGCGGCTGACGAATCCGTTCTTAAAAGCAGTGATGAGTGATGAGTGATGAGTTAAAAGCAAGAATTTGTCTTTCTACTTATTACTCATCGCTCATCACTTTTCTTCACTTACTTCATACTTTTCGGCAGCAGGTTCGCTTTGAGCTTCTCCCATTTCTGTTTGGCTTCTCCGCCGAGGTCGCCCGGCATGGTCTCGACTGGAATATTATTGTCGGAGCAGAACCTTCGCCACAGCAGAAAACGCGCGTCGTGCTGACCCGTCTCATCGGAAATCTCATTCGCTACTTTTGGTTTCTCTTCAGCCACTTTGCTCTCCCTCGCACCTGATAAACTCCCGCGCGCCCTTCCTGGCGGCTACTTTCCCTACAGTGTAGCAAGTTTTCCCTCAGGAGTTCAGCCGCCAGCCCGGATGTTACAGAAATTTAAGTGACGAACAAAAGCTTCGGGCATCCGTTTATTTACGATTGATGATTGACGATTCACGACTTTCCTAAGGTAAAACAAAAGGCGCGCCGAAATGTTCAGCGCGCCCTTCCCCTGCTTGCTTCCCCCTTGAAAAACTTTGCCCGACAGCGACGACGAGGAGACCGTCATCGTGGCTCAATCATCCGCCTCTGACTTAGTTAGGGCATGACGACCGTATCAATGACGTGGATCACGCCATTTGATTGACGCACATCGGCGATGGTGACGTTCGATGTATTTCCCTTTGCATCTCTGAGGACAATGCTGTTGCCGCTCATCATCGCCATCAGCGTACCGCCGTTGACAGTCTTGAGACTGGCAGTTCCGCCGCCCTTCTGGATGAGCTTCATCAATTTCTTAGCATCATATTTACCGGCGACCACGTGATAGGTCAGGATGCTGGTCAGCATCGCTTTGTTTTCCGGCTTGACGAGCATTTCAACCGTTCCGGCTGGCAGCTTGTCGAAGGCAGCGTTGGTCGGAGCAAAGACTGTGAACGGGCCTTTGCTTTTGAGCGTCGCGACCAGATCGGCAGCTTTGACGGCAGCAACGAGCGTGGTGTGATCGGCGGAATTAACGGCATTGTCAACGATGTCTCTCGAAGTGAGCATCGCCGCGCCGCCAACCATCGGATTTCCATTTTGTGCGAAAGCAGTTGACGCAGCGACTGTGAACGACGCCGCGACCAGCATTAACATAACTAGTGTCTTTTTCATTTTTCTTCCTTCTCTTCCTTCCATGATTCATTAACCTTGGGGGTTGTTGTCATGAATTACGCAGCACAACGGTTGATCGGATTTTCAGAGAAGAAAATTTTTCAGTTGTAGGACAGGCATTCCTGCCTGTCATTGAGCGCGGAGAGCGCGAATTCTTATTAACTAACATCAAAAGCGTGCTGTTCGCACGCTACGACAGGCAGGAATGCCTGTCCTACATAGATTGATTAAATGTGAAGAAAATTACGACGCTGCGCCCTTCAGATACATCGGGCCGGTCGGCGCGGGAACTCCGTTCGATGGTTCGAGCGTGACGGCGAAGACGGTTGCACTGCGCGCTTCTTCAGGAAGTTGATCGCGCATTTCGGCGTGGCCTGCGGCGTTTGTGTTGAAAACCTGGCCGGGCATGGGCGGCTTTCCTTCGGCGATGAACCAGAGCTGGTAAGCCTTGCCTGCGGGCGCAGGCGGCAGGTCATCGGCCATCAGCATCGCGCGTCCCGTGGTGCGGTCGTAAACAAACTTGGCGCGGGCGCGCGTCGCCATTTCCGTGCCGGCGAGCGTCATGATACGCGCTTCGGGCGAGGAGATTAATTCTCTAGCCTCGCGCTCACGCGCGAGGATTTCGCGCTCGCGCCTGAGTTCTCCCTGCGCCTGCTCCAACTGATTCGTGACCCGCGCCATCTCCTGCTCCATCCGGCTATTGCGATTCCAGAGCAGAATGAGCGAAGCCACAAGCGCAACAAAAGCGAGAGAGGCGGCAAGCGCCCCGACCCTGGAAGCCACGCTCCATGTGCGACGCGCGGGCCTTTCAAACGGTACGACGTTAGATTCTGTTCGCGACGACTCGGCAGCGCCAGCTTTAACTTTCCCGTTATCTTTTGCTGTGGCGCGTGAAGACGGATTCACTCCCTCAGCGCGGACGCTTTCGAGGATTCGGGAGCGCAACTGGGCGGACGGTTCCGCGACAGGTGCGGCATAGACGAGCGAGGCGGACACGTCCTGCCACGCGTCCAGCTCTGCGCGACACTCCGCGCACGTCGCCAGATGACTTTCAAGCTCGCGCGCTTCCGCCGCTTCAAGCGCATCTAGCGCATGAGCCGCGATCATCTCTTTGTAAGCTTCGTGTCCCCTCAAGATTCTTTAATCCCTGACGCCAGTTAATGCGACGGAGGTTTGTCTTCGTTTTTGTTTAAGAGCATAAACCTCTACAGCAAATCCTGGACGCGCCCGCCCAGCAGCTCACGCAGCTTGATCATCCCGGACCTCATGCGCGTCTTCACAGTGCCAAGCGGAGTATTGAGCCGCTCGGCTATCTCGGACTGCGTCAATCCTTCAAAATATGCCAGCAGCAGCGTTCGGCGCTGTTCCTCCGGCAATTCTCGAAGCGCTTGCCGCACAATCTCGCCCTGCTCGGATTTGACGGCATCATCCGCTGCATCGGAGATGCTGTCAGGTAGGCTTCGGGCTGCCTCCTGCGCCGTGCGCTCGCGTGAACCGAGCGAGCGCAGGCGATCAATGGCACGGCTGCGCGCCAATGTGACCAGCCACGTAAAGGGACGCCCGCGCGTCTCATCAAAATCCGACGCCCGACGCCAAACTTGCAGGAAGACTTCTTGTAAAACGTCTTCAGCTTCCTGCTGGCTATGTAATATACGGAGGATGAGGCCAAAAAGGATTAGCCGGTAGCGATCATACAACGCAGACAAAGCCTGTTCGTCTCCGCCAGCAATGGCACGGAGAACCTCTAAGTCTGTTGTCTGCGCTTGTTCGGGATGCAAGGTTCGTCGGCAGATTCTTCTATTTTAATTAACGGCCATATCATACCAAGATTCTAGCCGTCATGCATACATTACAGGGTTTTATTTCCAGATTGAGAGAGACGATTCATCATCGCACAGGCTCCACACAACAAAATAGCCGGGGACATCGCCTCCGGCTATTTTGTTGTGCCCTCTCGGGGCGGGGAAAACTTGAGGCTGATTTTACCGCGCAGCAATTCACACGGTAGCTTTCTTTTTCACGTCATCGCCTTTGCGGTAGGTCGTGCCGAAAACCTTGTCCCAGAATGTCATGGTCACGCCAAAATTCGCCCCCGGAATTTGATGGTGAATCTTGTGATGAGTGCGGAGTTTCCTGTACCAGGCGCTTTTCGGATTGTAGTGATGATGGATGTGATGGAAGCAATAGTAGAAGATGAATCCGGCCAGCACGCCCGAAGAGAAGCCGGAGACGTAGCGCACCTCCAGCCAGTAGGTGAAGATGTACCAGACGCCCATGTAGACGCTCGTGTTCAGGAACCAGGGCATCCCGATGAGCAGCTTCGGGTCTTCGTGGTGCATGGCATGCCCGGCGTGCGCCAGCGTCCGCCCCTTATGATAAATCCAGCGATGGAAGCAATACTCAAGCAGCGTCCAGCCCATGAGTCCAGCCAAGAAAGCGGCTGTGAGCAAAACACCATTGCTGCCCGTGACGGCTACGTCCCAGATTAACAGGAAAATGATTGTCAGAGGGTCTGTGAAGAAACCTATCCAGTAGCTGAACAGAACATTGTTTCTAATGATATCGAGCATGCGCCCGACATTTCGACCGAACGATTCAGGGGAAAGCTTCAGTGATGCTGACATCTCTTTTTGGGGCTAGACCTCCACAGAAGGGAGGAGTCTTTAATTATTTTCAGTTAGTTCAGCGCGTTTCCCATCCGGGAGGGGCGCGCGCCAGAGGATTATTGTCGCTTATCTAAAGCGAGGAATCATGCCCAATGCTCGACAGGCTTAAAAAGGCCAGGCTGGCTCTGCGGTTGAGCAGCCGCGCCGTGCGTGCCGGAGATGTATAGCACAGGGTCGCCCGCCTTGAAAAGGGATAAGGGCGGCAGCGATGAGGGGTGAAGTGGAAGACAAACGCTTTTACTTCACCCCTTATCGCTGCCGCCCTCATCCTTAGCTTTTCTCAGGCGACCGTGATCTCTTCGGAGAGATACACGTCCTGAATCGCGTTCAGCAGTTCAACGCCTTCATTCATCGGTCGCTGGAAAGCCTTGCGCCCGGAGATGAGACCCATGCCGCCGCCGCGCTTGTTGATGACGGCGGTGCGAACGGCTTCAGCCATATCGGAGGCGCCCTTCGATTCACCGCCGGAGTTAATCAACCCGCAACGCCCCATATAGCAATTGGCGACCTGATAACGCACCAGATCAATCGGACTGTCAGAGGTCAATTCGTCGTAGATTTTCTTATTCGTCTTGCCGTAAGAGCCTTCGATGTTCAGGGCGTTATAGCCGCCGTTTCGCTCAGGCAATTTCTGTTTGATGATGTCTGCCTGAATGGTCACGCCTAAGTGATTGGCCTGTGCGGTCAAATCAGCCGCCGCGTGCATGTCGCCTTCCTTGGTCTTGAATTTCGGGTTACGCAGATAGCACCAGAGAATGGTCGCCATGCCCAATTCGTGCGCGAAGGCAAATGCTTCGCTGACCTCTGTAATCTGCCTGGTTGATTCATCCGAGCCGAAATAGATGGTTGCGCCGACCGCCACCGCTCCCATCTCGCGCGCCTGCTCCACCGTGCCGAAGGAAACCTGGTCAAACTTGTTCGGGTAAGTCAGCAGTTCGTTATGGTTGATCTTGACGATGAAAGGAATCTTGTGCGCGTAGCGACGGGCGACGATGCCGAGCACGCCGAAGGTTGAAGCGACGGCGTTGCAGCCGCCTTCGATGGCGAGCTTGACGATGTTGTCGGGGTCGAAATACTGCGGGTTGGGCGCAAAGCTCGCTCCCGCCGAATGCTCTATGCCCTGGTCAACCGGCAGGATTGAGAGATAGCCTGTACCCGCGAGCCGCCCGTTGTCATAGAGCGCTTGCAGCGAGCGCAGAACTGAGGGACTGCGGTCGCTTTGCGACCAGACGCGGTCAACGAAGTCCGCGCCGGGCAACTGGATTTGATCTTTGGAAATCGTGCTCGTCGTGTGGTCAAGCAACGCGCGCGCGTCTGCTCCCAACATCTCTTCTATCTTATCGAGCGACGTGCTGGCGCGTTTGAGTTCAGTAGCCATCTGGCAAATCCTCCTGAGATGCAAACCGTACAGTTAAATTGTCTCACTGAAAGAGGGATAATCAAGGCGCGTATTATAGCATAGCTCCGGCTAACGAACTGAACGCCCTTAAAGAGTCTCACACGCTCAAAGCCGACTCATTTCCATAAAGCGCGCCCGCAATAAACGTGGCCACACCCGGCTCTAAAACTCCCTTTTGTCTGCTTGCATAAATCTCCATCTTTGCTTAGAATCTCCGGTCGCTCACGCTCTGGTGGCTTTACCGACAACGCCGCTTTACTCTTAAACCAATTCTCCAAGCCAGATCGCCCCAGACAAAATCCCTACGATCCGGCGAAAGGTTAAAGACATGAAGTTCCCTCGTTCCCTTCTGTTCACCCCTTTGTTTGTGTTCTGCCTGATTGCTTCGGCTGCCCTGCCTGCGCTGGCCGGAGAAAACTGGAAGCCCGTTGACCCGGCTGACCTGGCGCTGAAAACTCCAAGCGTAGAAAAGGAAGCCGACGCGGAAGCCATCTTCTGGGAAGTGCGCGTAGACGATAGCCAGCAGTATGAGTTATCGCTGAAAAACTACATCCGCATCAAAGTTTTCAACGAGCGAGGCCGTGAATCGCAGAGCAAGGTTGATCTGCCTTATCTCGGCTTCAATCAAATCAAAGACATTGCGGCGCGCGTCATCAAGCCCGACGGCACGATTATCGAGTTAAAGAAAGAAGATATCTTCGAGCGCACCATCGTCAAGCTCAGCGGTTTGAAGCTCAAAGCCAAATCATTTGCGCTGCCGGGTGTGGAGCCGGGCGCGATCATCGAATATCGCTGGCGCGAAGTTCAGCCTAATGGAAGCGCCAACCGGCTGCGGCTACAGTTTCAACGCGAAATCCCTGTTCAAACCGTCTCTTACTACCTCAAGCCCTACAGCGGAATGCAGTACCGCCCCTTCAACATGGGCGAAGCGCGGTTCGTCAAAGATAAAGACGACTTCCATAAACTGACCATGACAAATGTTCCGGCCTTCCGCGAAGAGTCGAAGATGCCGCCCGAAAATAGCGTGCGCTCATGGGTCTTCCTTTACTACCATGAAGGAGACAAACTCGACCATAACAAATACTGGAAGGACCTCGGCAAGCTAATTTATGAAGCGAGCAAGGAGGAGATGAAGGCGAACGACGACGTGAAGGCGGCGGTCGCAGGCATCATCGGTGACGCCAAGACTCCAGAAGAAAAGCTCCAGCGCATCTACGATTTCTGCCGCACCAAAATCAAGAACGTCAGCGACGACGCTAGCGGGATGACGGAAGAAGAAAGAAGCAAATTCAAGGCGAACAAAACACCCGCCGACACGCTCAAGCGCGGGATGGGCACGAGCACAAACATAGACCTGCTCTTTGCCGCGCTCGCAAGGGCCGCCGGATTCGATGCGCGCCTCGCTCTGTCCGGCAACCGCGATGACCTCTTCTTTACACGCGACCTCGCCAACGCCTCATTTCTCGGCTCGTCTTTCATCGCCGTGCGTGTTGGTGAAGACTGGCGCTTTTTCAGTCCGGCGGAAATGTACACGCCCTTTGGCATGTTGGGCTGGGTGGAAGAAGGCCAGGAAGCTCTCGTCACGGACGCGAAAGAGCCTTTGTGGGTGAAAACGCCCGTCGCCGCGCCGGAGAAGACGCACGAGAAGCGCACAGGCAAGTTTCGTCTGCTTGAGGACGGCACGCTCGAAGGCGACGTGCGGATCGAATACACGGGGCATCTGGCTTCCGAGAAGAAAGAGTATAATGACGACGATTCGGCCAGCCAGCGCGAGGAGACTCTGCGCGGTAAGCTCAAGGCGCAGATGAGCACGGCAGAGCTTACCGAAATCAAGATAGAGAACATCACAGACCCTGTGAAGCCGTTCACCTATTCTTTCCACGTCCGCGTTCCGGGCTACGCGCAACGCACGGGCAAGCGCCTCTTCCTGCAACCGGCATTCTTCCAGCGTGGAGTAGATTCGCTTTTCCCGACTAGCAGCCGAAGACACGGCGTCTACTTTCACTATCCCTGGTCTGAGGAAGACGACGTGACCATCGAATTGCCAGCCGGGTTTGCTCTCGACAACCCGGACTCGCCTGCGCCGTTTGGCTCCGGCGATCTCAGCAAGTATGACGTGAAGATGTTCAGCACGAAGGATCAGCGCACACTAATCTACAAGCGCAACTTCTTCTTCGGCGCAGGAGCCGATGGCCTTGACCGCTTGTTTTATGATGCCAACAGCTATAGCCAGATAAAAACGTACTTCGACACGCTTCATAAGCAGGACAACCACACCATCACGCTCAAGCAGGCCGCGACTGCTGCGTCGAACTGACAATTGCGGAATGCGGATTGATAAAGACAATCGCAACTTTCTTCAATCCGCATTCCTCATTCCGCAATCAAACTGAGGTTTATAAAAAGATGTTTCATCGCCTACTCGGATTCTTCGTCCTCATCATTTTGTCCGCTTCAACCGCTTTCGCAGGCGATGAAGCGCCCGCATGGTTGCAGCAGGCTGCGGCTCAAAAAGTTCCGGCCTATGAGAAGGCTGTGCCTGCCGTCGTTTTGCTCAACGAGTCAATCGTCACGGTCGGTGAAGACGGGCGCATCACGACGACCTCGACCTATGCCGTTCGCATTCTCAAACGCGAAGGGCGCGGGGAAGCCGTCGCACGCGAGTTTTACGTGACGGATACGGGCAAGGTGCGTGAGATGAAAGCCTGGCTGATTCGTGCGAGCGGCGATGTCAAACGCTACGGCAAAGAGCAGACGCTCGACATCGCATCAGCCAATAATGATGTCTATGATGAGAGCCGCTACAAGATTATAGACGCCTCGAACGAGGCCGACGCCGGCATGGTCTTTGGCTATCAGACCGTCACCGAGAGCCGCTCGTACTTCAGCCAATCGCTCTGGTATTTTCAGGAGAATTTGCCCGTCATGCAGTCGCGCTACCAGCTACAGCTTCCCGCAGGCTGGACGGCTTCGAGCGTCACTTTCAACCACGCGAAGATTGACCCCACAGCCAGCGGCTCGACCTATACCTGGGAATTGCGCGATCTGCCTTTCATCGAAGATGAGCCGTCGGATCCTTCCGTGAGCAATCTCGCGCCGCGCGTGGCTATTAACTACAGCCCACCCGCAAACTCGCAGGCACCGGGAGCGAGGACGTTCGCTAACTGGACTGATGTCTCGCGCTGGTATTCGGAATTGAGCGACCCGCAGGTGACGCTCGACGATTCGCTCGCGGGCAAAGCGCGTGAGTTGACGGCTAACGCCAAGACCGAGCTTGAGCGTATTCAAATCATCGGGCGCTACGTGCAGAACTTGCAGTACATCTCTATTCAGATCGGGATGGGGCGCTATCGCCCGCACTCTTCGACGGAAGTCTTCGCCAAATCCTACGGCGACTGCAAAGACAAGGCGAACCTGATGCGTGCCATGCTCAAGGCCGTTAAGATCGAGGCTTATCCGGTTCTCATCTTCTCAGGCGACCCGACCTACGTCCGTGAGGACTGGGCCAGCCCGCGCCAGTTCAATCACTGCATCATCGCCATCAAGGTCGGCAATGAGACGAAATCGCCGACCGTCATTGAGCACGCTTCGCTTGGCCGCCTTCTGATTTTCGATGCGACGGACGACAACACAGCTGTCGGTGATTTGCCCAACCACGAGCAGGGCAGCTTCGCGCTCGTCGCCGCCGGTGACGCTGGCGCGCTCCTTCGGATGCCAAGCACCCCGCCTGAATCCAACCGGCTGGAGCGCAAGGCGGAAGTGAATCTAGCCGCTGACGGCTCAATCAACGCGACCATTTCTGAGAGATCAATCGGCCAGTCTGCCGTCTGGGAGCGTGGCATGTTTCGTCGCCTCTCGCGTCCCGACTATACGAAGGTCATCGAAAAGTGGATTACACAGGGAGCGTCGGGCGCGAAAGTCTCAAAGGTTGACCCGCTGGATAACCGCGCGGACGGCAACTTTGCCCTCGACGTTGAATTCACCGCCGGGTCTTACGCGCAACTGATGCAGGATCGCCTGCTCGTCTTCAAGCCTGCCATCGTCTCGCGCCTCGACTGGCTCTGGCTGACCGGAGCTTCGCGCAAGAACCCTATCGTCCTGAACTCCCAGGCTTACACGGAGACGGTGCGCGTCAAGCTCCCGGAAGGTTTCAACGTGGATGAGTTGCCCGACCCCGTGAAGCTCGAAGCCTCTTTCGGCAACTACGCCTCGACCTACGAAGTCAAAGACGGCCACCTCTTCTTCACCCGCACGCTCACTCAGCGCGCCGCGACCATTCCGGCAAACCAATACTCGGCGGTACGCACCTTCTTCGAGCGCATCCGCGCGGCGGAAGAATCTCCGGTGGTGTTGGCTAGAAAATAGTAGAACGGACGAAGGAATAGGTGATAAAGACAGTAGTGGACATGCTACACGTAGCATGCCCCTTGTTTATATCTGAAATGCAAAATGGCCTCGTATTCTATTATTCTTTTGTCTCTGCTTTACTTTGCTCTTCTGCATTCTGTTCTAAATTGATTAATAGCCCTTGACTGCTCTTCAGCTCTTGCACATCCTCAGTTTTCTTCAAGACTTCGACTGCTTGTCGCGCAAATTCCTTCGCGCCCTTCAGGTCACCTTGCGCTTTTCGTAATAGAGCATGATTCCTCAAAATTACATTCTCATGGACAGGGTCCCCTATTTCGCGAGCTATTTTTAAACTTAGTCGCAAGGCTTCTTCAACTTCTGACAATCTTCCCTGACTTAGCAACATAGAGCTAAAATTATTAAGCGCGTTGGCCTCGCGTTTGAGGTCTCCAAGCTCACGAGCAATCTCCAAGCTCTGTTTATAAGCTGCCTCTGCCTCAAGTAACTGACCCTGGTCTTCATAGATAGCTCCAAGATTACCTAAAGTGCTGCCCTCTGACACTCGATCACCAAGTTTGCGAAAAATCTGGGCAGCCTCTTTACAAGCCCTCTCAGCATCTGACAGTCGTTCTTGCGACCAATAAACGCCGCCAAGACTTTCAAGGGCCATTCCTTCAGATGATTGATCATCTATCTCACGTGATATTTTTAAGCTCTTCTCAAAAGCTATCGCTGCTTGCAGTAACTGTCCTTGTGCGTGATAGATATTACCAAGACTGCCAAGCGCATACCCTTCGTAACTATGATCTCCTAACTCTTTGGCAAGAATTAGCGTTTGCTGATAATGTTTTTGTGCTGAGTTATACAGTCCGCCCGCGAACAATAAGTTCCCTAATCGAAGATGCAAGCGTATTTCAGCCCGGTGGTCGCGTTGTTCGCCTGGTAGAGCCTCGTAATCGGCCAGCAGGCTTTTGATCGCATCAATGCGCTCCTGCTTCTCTGCTAGGGTGAGGTTAGCGGTCGTCCATTCAGCCCCTGATGTAAGAATACGGGCGGTCTCAATAGTATCACCGGGCGTGGCAGCAAAAAAGTAGACGCCCGAACGTATAGAAAAGAAATCGGGCGCGCCGAGCATAATAGCATTCAGGATATATTCCGGTATCCATAGCACAAGTGGGCAGGCTATGATTTGCGGGAATGAGTTGCGGGAAGCGTTGAGATTGGCAACGAGCGGCGACGAGTCCGCATCGGTAGCGGTCGGGAGCGAGTACTCTAAGCCGGAGACAAATACGGCATCCGGCGCTGGCTCCTCAATTCGACTGCGTAGCTCGTCGAGCAGATGCATGATCGGCTCGTCGAAATGAATCTCCTGCACGTTGAATTCGGGCAAGCCTGCACCCAAAGCGGCGGCGAGCTTCTTCTGCTGCTGTGGCTGATTGCAGCGAACGAAGATGAGCTTGAAGCCTTGAGCTAAGCGTAGCGCCTGCGACAGCGCACGTAACTCGGTCTCTTCGTCAAGCGCAGTAGCAACAAAAGGGTCTGTGATGGTTGATAGATTGTCGCTCATGGTGCAGTCTCAGCCGGGGGCGTCTCTACTTGTGCGGGCAGCTTCTGAACTTCATCTCGCAACATTTGCGCTGCCGCTTTGAACTTCTGCAACTCGCGGACAATCGGGTTGACGGCGTACCAAGGTTCGGCCAAGGCGAATGGGTCATCGCTGCCGCCGTTGATGTATTCGAGCACGCTGAGGTTTTCCAGCATCACTAGATAGTCATTGTCGCCGTTGGGTATGTGCTGGTTATCAGAAGAATCAAGGCGTGCTAGCTTTTCCCAGTGATGCTCAGGAATCGCCGTGCTATAAGTGCGGACAGTTTGCTGAATCGCCTTCTGTGCGGCAGTTAGTGTTATAGGAAGCTTGCTGACGTATGTGCAGGCGTTCTGTACGAAGGTCATCAGATTTCGCACGTGCCCGCCACTGTACATCAGCAGGAATTCCAGCGCATCCGAGTTGAAGACTTGTTCCGGCTTGAGATGTCCCAAACGCTTTTGCAGCAGTGCACGTATCGAGTCCACCCCGGCTTGATAGGGCTGCCGCGTGCTTCGCTCGATAGTCTTAATCATCGGTAGCACGAAGAGCGGGCCATAGCGCTGCTCTAATTGCGGGCCATCGGTCGAACGTACAAGGCGCAGCGGCACGGTGTAAATGAAGTGTGCCTTCATCCCTGTCAACTTGGTGTAGCCTTCCAGAAATAGTTCGCGCTGCGATGCTAATCCTTCCTCCATCCCTCCAAGTTTGCGAATCTTCTCCAGATTGTCCAAAATCAACACGATGTCCACGCAAGGCTGCTTTCCAACTTTCGCTTTTTTGACGGCCAACCGAGCCTCATCAAAAACGGTATTAATCTCCTCCAACATGGTGGACATCTTCGGTTCCAGCACCGAACGCACCTTCTGGCGGGCTGCGGGGTCTTTCTTAAGTCTCTGAACTTTGGCTTTAGCGAAACCCAACGACAACTCACCCTCATTGATTTCCACATCGCTAAGAAAGAAGTCCTTGATTTCATTGAGACGTTTGGAGAAGTAATTATCCTTCAACTCAACGCCCAACTTCTCGCGCAGCGTGTCGGCGACCTCGGTCACAATCGCCAGTAGAATATCAGTCGGGGAGGCATCATAATCATCTAGGTAGTCGCTAACATCGAGGAGAATAGGGAAGTAACATGAATAAGGGGGCGAGGCGGCGGTCAGAGAGCGCTCAAGTTGTTTTAGCTCCGATGATTTTCCGCAGCCGATGTGCCCGGTGAAGAGAAAATAAAGGTAGTCCTTAGCCAATCTCAAGTGATTCTGAAATTCTTGAGATAATGCGCTGCTTCCGCGTGCTTCAGCGCAGTCGTAGTAATACTCGGCTGGCGCTGGGACATAAGGGTCACAAGCATTATAGATATGCTTTAAGTCGTCTTCCATCTAGTTGTTCTCCATAGCCAATCGCCCAACATCTTACCAGATGTAGCTTCAAGCAGGTGAGAACGCTTTTAATCTGGCTGAAGCGTCAGTTGACGGAACGCTTCACGCAGGCGAAGGGCGACCGAGCCGACCGAGACGCTGTAGCGGTGAAAATCAAAGGTCGTCACGATGCCGACGCCGTGACCCGCGGAAGTGAGAAAGATTTCGTCCGCATCCCCCACATCAGATAATTCATAGACGCCTTCGACGAGCGGGATGGAGAGCGCGCTGGCAAGCTCTATGATGCAGGCGCGGGTTGTGCCTGCGAGCGCACCCGTCGTGAGCGAGGGCGTGTGCAGAGTGCCGTCAATCACCCAGAAAATGTTGGCCATCGTGGTGGAGACAATCTCGCCGCGCTCGTTTAAGGTCACGGCTTCGTCGAAATCGCGCGCGCGCGCCTCTTCCCAGGCGAGGATGTGCTCCAGATAATTGATGCTCTTGATTCCAACGAGGGGCGAAAGCGTGTTGACGCGATAGGGCGAGATGGTGAGCGCGAGTCCGTCTTCAGATGGGGCGCGAGCATCGCCCGTCATTATCAGTAGATCGGTCTGGCGCTCATCGGGAGCTTTGACTTTCCAGACACCGCGCTCCGTCGTGGCCATCACTGTCACACGCGCCCGGCCTTCCTTCACCTTGTTCACTTCAATCAGGCGCGCAAGCGATGCCCTGACACCCGCCTCATCAAACTCGATCTTGCCCACACTCGCCCGCGCAGCATGTTCCACGAGACGCGCCCAATGTTCAGCCCAGAGAAACGGCTGGTGATTATGGACGGCGAGCGTTGTGAAAACGCCGCGACCGTAGAGCGAGACAGCCTCGACGCGCTCTTTCGTCGCGCCCAGCAGTTGATCGTTATGGATAAAGCGCGAGTGCATCAGGAATAGGGATGAAGGATGAGGGATGAAAGGGTTGAGTAAAGAAGTCAATTGAATCAATCATTCAATCAGGCTTTTACTTCATCCCTCATCCCTCCGCCCTCTGCCTTAGCTTTTCAGTAATCGTCTTTTCCGGTCAATTCCTTTTCCATCCGGTCGGCGACCAGAATCACGCTTTTAATCGCCAGTCTCAGTGATTCGGCATCACTATCGGCGGCGATCTGTACGGCGAACATGGTGAGATATTTACCCGAAGATTCCTGCACGTCTACCCGCCACGCGCCGAATTTGACAGAATTATTTTCACGCAGCAAACGGTTCGCGATAGCGGCGGAGAGCGGCCCGGCTGAATAGAAAGCCGGAGACCAGACCTCCCTGATTTCAAGTGAAGAGTATTTTTCGGTATTTGAGTTAACGTAAGCAAGCTGGCTTCTGTAGGTAGTCTTCCCGTTCACCACCTTCTCTATCTGGTCGTTTTCGATAGTCAGCCGGTAGTCGTTGTCTTCCGTCAACTCATACTTATAGCCTATCGCTTCAAGGGCAGCCTTGACGCGCGGATCGGGCGGCGTCTTTCTCGGAGTGTTGCCGAGTTGCGCGGAGGCGACCTGCGCGCACAGGAAGAGACCGAACAAAATCAACGTTGCTCGCTTCATCGGGATATTCCTTATCATCTTTTTACGCCGCAGTCACCACTTCCGCGTGGAGCTTCGACGCTAAAGAGGTGCGCCAGGCGGCTTCGAGTTCGGCGACCGCGAGATTGACGACCTCTTCGCCGTCCGCTTTGATGCTCAAATGTTCCCCGCCCGTGCGCCCTAAGATTGCGAACGGGCAATTCGTGCGTGCGGCAATCTCTTGTATTTGAGCAAGCGTGTCCTCACCGAAGCTGACGATGATACGCGAGGGCGACTCGCTGAAAAGCTGCGCCCGCAAGCTGAGCGTTCCTCCTGTGAGGTCAACTTCTGCACCCATCGCCTCACGATTGAGCGACGAAAAGCAGCATTCGGCCAGAGCGACCGCGAGACCTCCGTCCGAACAATCATGCGCCGAACGGAGCAAGCCGTTTTCAGCCGCTCGCAGGCAAGTCTCCTGCACACTCTTTTCAAGCTCAAGATCGAGCGCGGGCACGCGTCCTTCACGAATCATTTCCTCAGTCGTCCGGCCTTCGATAGTCGCCGCATACTCGCTGATGGAAAGATCGTCACCCGTCACACCCAGCAGCGCGATGACGTCACCCGCAGCCTTGAAGCCGTGCTGCACGACGCGGCGCACATCTTCGATCAGCCCGACCATGCCGATGACGGGCGTGGGCAGAATGCCGCGCCCTTCCGTTTCGTTATAGAAAGAGACATTGCCGGAGACGACCGGAGTATTGAATGCCCTGCACGCCTCACTCATGCCGTCTATCACCTCCGAGAAAGCCCACATCACTTCGGGGCGCTCGGGCGAAGCGAAGTTCAGGCAGTTGGTGATGGCGATGGGGCGCGCTCCCGTGCAGACGACGTTGCGCGCGGCTTCGGCGACGATGAGACGCGCGCCCTCGCGCGGGTTGGCGGCGCAGTATCGCCCGTTGCCGTCCAGACACATCGCCAGCGCGCGACGCGTCTCCTTGATTCGCACGACCGCTGCGTCTGCGCCCGGCATGACCGCCGTGTTGGTCCTCACCATATGATCGTATTGCCGGTAGACCCACTCCTTCGACGCGATGTTCGGCGCGGAGATGAGACGCAGCAAAGCATCGTTGTGGGACAGGCATTCCTGCCTGTCTTGAGCGCCGCCAGGCGCGAACACCTGATTGTTCTCCTGATTGTTCTCCTGATTGTTCTCCTGATTGCTTAAGCTGCGTTCGCGCTCCGCGCTCAAGACAGGCAGGAATGCCTGTCCTACTTCGGGCGGTTTCATCTCGCGCTCGTAGAGCGGCGCTTCGTCCGTCAGCGCACTGACGGGAATGTCTGCGACTGTCTCGCTGTTATGGATGACGCGCATGTGGCTACCCTCCCGGACGCGCCCGATGACGACGGCATCCAGGTCCCATTTGCGGAAGATGTCCATGACCTCGCGCTCTCTCCCTCGGTGCGCGACGATCAGCATGCGCTCCTGCGATTCCGACAGCAGCATCTCGTAGGCGGTCATGCCCTCTTCGCGCTGTGGAACGAGAGAAAGGTCAAGCTCAATGCCTGTTCCGGCTCGCGCCGCCATTTCGCAGGAGGAGGAAGTCAGCCCCGCCGCGCCCATGTCCTGAATCCCAGCGACCGCGCCGCTCCGCATCGCTTCGAGGCAGGCTTCGAGCAGCAGCTTTTCCAGAAAGGGGTCGCCCACCTGCACAGTCGGGCGTTTCTCCAGAGCCTCTTCGTCAAACTCTGCGGAAGCCATCGTCGCGCCGTGAATACCATCGCGTCCCGTCTTCGCGCCGACGTACAGCACTGGATTGCCTATCCCTGTCGCCTTGCCGAAAAAGATTTGATCGCGGCGGACAAGACCGAGCGCGAAAGCGTTGACGAGCGGGTTTAATGCGTAAGCATCATCAAACGCGACTTCGCCGCCGACGGTCGCCACGCCAAATGCATTGCCATAATGCGCAATGCCAGCGACGACGCCCGCGAGGAGCCTCCGGTTTCGTCTTCCGTTTCTTTCATCTTCGAGCCAGCCGAAGCGTAAACTATTCATCGCGGCCAGCGGGCGCGCGCCCATCGTGAAGATGTCGCGCAAAATTCCGCCGACACCCGTCGCCGCGCCCTGAAACGGCTCGATGAACGAAGGATGATTGTGCGATTCGACCTTGAAGGCGGCGCACCAGCCATCGCCCAAATCAACGACGCCCGCGTTCTCTCCCGGCGGAACGATGACGCGCTCGCCCGTCGTCGGCAGTCTCTTCAGATGGACGCGCGAGGATTTATAGGAGCAGTGCTCGGACCACATCACGGAGAAGATGCCAAGCTCCGGATATGTCGGCTCGCGGCCAAGCAACTCTTTAATGCGCGCGAATTCTTCTGCTGTCAGGTTGTGTGCGGAGATTACTTCAGGAGTGATCATAAGGACAGTGACAAGTTAAGAGTGACAAGTTAAGAATAGGAGATATTAACCCGTCACCCGTCACTTGTCACTCGTCACTGTGTCAATGGCGCTGCGAAGTTCTGCGGGCTTGATGCGCCCCATGTGCTTGAAGACGATTTGTCCCTGCGCGTCATAGAGGTAAGTCGCGGGCAAGCCCCCGCCCCATGTCTCGTCAACCCACTTGATGGCCGGTTCGGGGTCAGGCACGTTCAAAAGATAGGCGGGCATCGTGGAGCGCATTTGTCTGAGGAATTGCGGCACGCTGGTCTTGATTTCCGCAGGGTCGTCGAGCGAGACGGTGACGAACTCGAGGCCGCGCGTTTTGTAGTCCTTATTTATCTGAACGAGGTCTGGAAACTCTTCGCGGCAGGGATCGCACCAAGTCGCCCAGAAATTGACGAGCAGCGGGCGAGACTGTTGACCACCGCGCTGCATGAGTTTCTTCAAGCCTTCCAGATTTATCTCGCGCACAAGGGGCGCGCGCGACGCCCCCGTGCTGGCCTTGCGTTTCTGCGGCGGTTGAATGACAGCAGCGGCGCGTGTTGGATTGCACGCGCCGCGCCGCGACGGGCAGAATGCAAAGGTAAGAGCGACGAGCGAGAGCGCGAGGAAAATGTTTCGTCTCATTATCGCTTGTAGACTTATCCGCGTTTGATCGAGCAACCAAAGGCCGCAGCTTCTGTTTTGACGACGGGCTTGCCCGCGAGCGTCGCATCAATCGCGTCGCGCAAATCGTTTGACTGAACGTGCGCGAGGTCGCGGTGGTTATCAATCCGACCGTGATAGACGAGCTTGTTGCGGCGTCGAGGAAATAGACTTCGGGCGTGCGCTCGGCGCCGAGCATGTCCGCGATCTTGTTGCCCTTGTCTTTCAGGACGGTGAAGGAGAATTTCTCGTTGGCGATCTGCTCCTTCATATAGTCTATGGATTCGGTCGCGTTGGAGTTGATGCCGACGACATTGACGCCGCGCGATTTGTAATCCTGCGCGAGCTTCTCAATGCGCTCCGCGTAAGCTTTGACCATCGGGCACTGCGCCGAGATGAAGATGAGGACCGTGCCGTTCTTGCCTTTGACCGACGCGAGCGACTGGTCTTTGCCGTTGACATCCGGCAGCTTGAAATTAGCGACGGGCTGGCCGATGGCAGATGCCGCTTGATTTTTCATTGAGTGCGGCGAAGCGCGATGGCGGCAATACGCCAGAATAAGGACGAGGGAAAGAGAGAATCTGTAGTTCTTCATTATCTTCTAAGACTCCTTTCGAGGTGTAACGGAAGAGTAAGAGAGTAACAAAGTTAAGTCCAAAGTCCAATATCCGGGGTCTAAAGTCAAAACGAAAGAAATCAGGAATTAGTTCTGCGACTTTGGGCTTTGGACTCGCTTGAGCGTGAATTGCCAGAGCATGCGATTCTCCTGTTCATCGAAGATTTGACGCCCTGCGGTGACGCGCCAGAATCCCATGTGCTGCCAGCGCCCTGTGCCCAGTTTGTTGAAGAGCGGCACGCTGTGCCCGCTCTTCGATTGCCGCGAGCAGGGCGCGATTGCCGGGATTCAAATATTGATCGCCGCGCCGCCCGTTGCCCGTGTAATAGATGGTGTCAGGGGATTCGGCCACGCGGTCAGGATAACAGGGATTGATGCGCCCGAAGTCCGTCAGCAGAGAGATGAGCCGACCGTTGCGCTGATAGACGCCGTTGCGGATGCGGTGCGTGCGATTGACTTCAGCCCACGAGAGAATCTCGTCGGACTGTGGCTCAGGCAGACGGGCGTGCGAAGTTTCAGTGTTGTTTTTGCGCTCGCGCCGTCTCCCTCGCGTTGAACCGTGAATAGACATCATCCCTGATTGAACCTTCCGCCTTGAGATTTACACGCCAGTTTTTACTGACAAACAGCCGCCGGGCGATTTTTATCAACTGATGAACGCGATGGAATTCGAGACGAGCGGGTCAGTCCACAAAAAGCCGCGTGATGCGCCAGCGCTCGCGCAAATCTCCGCCAGTTTTTTGGATTCGTACCATGTTGAAGCCGCCACGTTCAGGACATGCTCGCCCGCAGGTATCGAGACATTGAAAAGTCCCTTGCCATCGCGCGCCACAGGCAGCGAGATGATTTGTTTGGTTTCGTATGAAGCTCCGGGAGAGAGAGTGGTGAAGACGCTGCCCGGCGCTGGAAGCCGCGATCTTTTCCGGCTGCTCATCGAAATACCGCGAGTGCGTTGTGCGTAGCTCATTCTTGCGCGCCGCCGCCTCTTCCCCGCCGCGGCTGATGAAGATCTGGAAAAAGAGCCGGTTGCCTTTATAGAGAATCAGTTTCCGGCTTCCGGTATTCGTGTACCGCAGCTGTAAAGTTAATTGCAGTGCGTCAACGCTCGCGTTGACCGTGCAATAACGCTGCCCCGTAATACCCGCCGTGAGTTGTAGATTATTCTCCTGCCCGAAAACCGCTGTGTGGTGAAATGACAGCAACAGAAAAATCGCCAGCCGCTGGAGGCGCAAGCAAACGTCTCATCACCTTAGCCCTTGATGACTATTTTTGCTTTGCCGGAAATCAGGAATTGATTATCTCTGAGAGTTGATGCTGCTCCTCTTCCGTCAAAAACGTGAAGCAGACGCTAAAACCCAGTCCCGGATGATGAAAAACGACTGTGCCGCGAAGCGGAAGCCACTCGCCGGAAGGCAGCTTGATTTCAACGCCGACGACTTCGCCGACCTCTGCCCCGCCAAGCGTGTCCAGATAACAGCCGCCCAGACTGAGATCGCTGATTCGCGCCGGATGGCGGCCAGAGCCTCCCTCCCAGCGAACATCCAGCGTAATCTCTTTTCGTGTCTCTTCTCTACGCTCTTCTGTCATGTCTTGTAGTAGTTATCTTCGTTTGAGAAAATTTTGAGAAACTCCGGCTAAAAGGCCGACGCGGTGCGCGGCCAGAGTGGCCGCCAGCGAGCGGAAGATGTCGCGCCCGTCCGAGGAGCCAAGCAAATCTTCACAGGCGCGCTCAGGGTGCGGCATCAACCCTAAGACGTTTCGCTCGCGGTTGCAGATTCCAGCGATATTGTCGCGCGAGCCGTTCGGGTTAGCGGCTTCTGTAATCTCTCCGCCTTCGTCGCAGTAGCGAAAGACGATGCGGTCTTCGCTCTCCAGTTCTTCCAGAGTTTGGTTGTCACAGACGTAATTGCCTTCGGCGTGCGCGATGGGCATGCGCAGCACGCTCCCCGCCGTCAATTGATTGGTGAACGGCGTCTCGGTGGTTTCGGCTCGCACAGTGACGTGCTCGCAGATGAAATGAAGGTCGCGGTTGCGAATCAGTGCGCCCGGCAAAAGTCCAGCCTCGCAGAGAATCTGAAAGCCGTTACAGATGCCCAGCACCAGACGCCCATTGGCAGCAAACTCTTTGACCGAATTCATCACGGGCGAGAAGCGCGCGAGCGCCCCGGCGCGCAGGTAATCTCCATAGGAGAAGCCACCCGGAATGATGACCGCATCGTAGGAGCTTAAATCCGTATCGCGATGCCAGATGAAATCAACCGGCTGGCCAACGTGCTTCGAGATCACGTGATAAGCATCGTGATCGCAATTTGAGCCTGGGAAAACTATGACGCCGAATTTCACCTATTCAATCTCCGCTCGGAAAAGTTATTGCGGGATAAACTTTATCATGCGTCGGCGAAGCGCCGCCACTCGCCGGGCTTTGATACTTGCGCCGGACGGAGATTCCAGTCTAGAACGAAATGCTATAACTCGCGCCGGGGTTGCGCCCGCGCTCGAAGATGATGCCGAATTGATGCCGCCCGCGTGTGTAGTTGAGCAGAGGATGAACGCGCACGCCGTCAAAGAGAATAGTCATATTCCAACGCTCTGCCAGGTTGATGTTCAAGCCGCCGATTACTCGAAGGCGATCTTCAAACGTGCCGTAGGCGACTCCAACGTAAGGCGCAACGGGTAAGCCCGTTGAGTGCTTTAGATTCTTGCTGAAAGTCGCGTAGAACGATTGACCGGAAGGAGTGCCGATGCGGTCTGAACTCGTGCCGAGAATCAACGCGGGACGCTTATGCGTCTCAGTCATGGCAACCACGTTCGCCAGCGGGCTGACCTTTTTCGCTAAAGGGTTGTACTCAACTCCCGCTGTCAAGCGCGGGTGAAATCTATAGGTGAGCGTGTTGCGCCACTTCGCACGATCTATCTGATTCGAGATAACGCGCACACCATACGTCCACTTATCTGTGTCTGCTGTTTCTGTCCCGCTCACGGCGCGACCCTCGCCCGGTCAAAGCGGTCAACTCGGAACGCTCGATGCCTCACTTGATTTTTCTTTAGCTGAGGCGGTTTCCTTGCGCTCTTTCTTTCGCTCAACCGCTGCCGCCTTTTCGGCTGTCGCGAGCATCGCATCAATCTGCTTTTTGAGGTCGGCTTGATTGACGACGCCGGAGATTACCTTAGCGATGCGTCCATCCCTGCCGATGATAACCGTTCCGGGCAATGCCGCGCCCAAACCGAAGCGCATCATATCGGCTGTGGTTGCTCCCATCCAGATGGGGAAGTTGAGACGAGTTTCTTTGACGAACTGTAAAACTTTGGCGCGGTCTGCTGCTTCGTCAGCCGAAGCGCCGATGACTTGTATGCCAAGCGCAGCATATTCGTTTTGAATCGCTGCTAAGTCGGGCATTTCTTTGCGGCAGGGCACGCAGTAGATCGCCCAAAAATTCAGGACGACGATGCGCCCTTTGAGCGCGCTCAAACGCTGCTCCGTGCCAAACGGGTCTTTGAGGGCCAAATCAATTTCCTGCCCTAGAACATTGGCGGCTTCTCTTTGCGCTATACTCGCGGCAATGACTTCGAGCGTATCAACCCGTATCGCGCTCGATTCTTTCTTCTGACGCACCGAGCCTGTGACAGCAATGCGCTGGCCCACGTACTCAAGCCAGTTCTTACCCTTCAGGCGAAACTTGCCCTGCTCTAATTGATAGAGCGTGAACTTATCATTTTCGCGCACGGCAATTAGCGTCGGGTCGCCGCTTTCAACGCAGGACTTTGCTTTCAACAAATCTTCCGCCGTGCCGAACTCAACCTTTGTGCGGTCAGCTTCCGCCCAACAATCGGCGCAGCACACGACTTGCCCTTCCAGCTTGATTGTTTTCTGTGCCAGCGCGGGCAGAGCCGCAATCAGTAAAAGAAACAAACCTACGAATAAGCGTTTCATCAATCATTCTCCATGATGCTTATAAAGTTACACGCGGGCGCTACTTTCCGAACGGGAAGTGGCGCTCATCAGCTCAGCAGGTAATTGGAGGATGATTAAATTCGCAGCACTCGCAACCGCTCGAAAGGCGGGTCGGTGGATGAATGGTCGGATGAGTCGAGCAGCCTCACGCCAGCATTGACTGACGTTTGGGTGATAACTGCGGGCGTAACAACAGCAACAGCATCGGCGGTTAGTAGCGGGAGGCGACTTCTTAAAGTAACCTTCGGCGCTTCCACAACCGGGCAGGAGTCCGAGGCGGGGGCGTCTTCTGTGCCTGAACATAGAACAGAGGAGTGGTCATTTCCCGTTTCTTCCGATTGTTCCGTGCAAAGCGAGACGCAAGCCACAAACGCCCAGAGAAAACAGAAGGGCAAGAGCGCAGCAACGGTTCGTTTGAAGGGAAAACGCGGCATGAACATTTTCGGTAGTATAGCGAAACCCCTATTGCTTTGACCAATCAGGCGACAATTTTTTAATCCACGCACTACCTATAATCTGAACGACAATCAATGTTAAGTGTGTTGCCATGAAAACCCATGCGGGGAGTGAGACAACGAAGGGTGGAACGCACAGGACAGCCGCCGAGATGGCTTCTGCAAAGCTAATGTGGCGCTTGGCCACGCGGTGATGAAATAGATGGAGCGCCTGTACGATTAGCAGAGCTATGTAAGTTGCTGTGGGTGTCAGCATCAATGACACGCTCCTCCGTAACACGTTTCGCCGCGCAAGGCCTCAAGCCTTATTTCACGATTCGATCTCCACGCGGTAATCTTCGATGACCGGATTCGACAACACCTCGCGCGCCATGCGTGTCGCAGCCTCGCGCGCCGTGTCAGAATCGAGCGCGCCGTCGAGCGCAATCTCGAAATATTTTCCCTGCCGCACGTCCGCGATGCCGTCGAAGCCCAGCAGCTCAACGGAATGCTGAATAGCTTTGCCCTGCGGGTCAAGCACACCTGATTTGAGTGTGACGTAAACTTTAGCTTTCATGGCAATTATCTTATCACTTGTCGCCGTCCTCAAACACTCGCTTGAAGACGACATCAACGTTCCTGAGATACGTGTCGAGCGAGAAGGCGCTCTTGATCTGCTCGACCGATAAATGTTTGAGAACGTCCGCGTCTGCTGAGATCAGCGTTTGAAAATCGCCGCCTTCGTCCCAGACCTTCATCGCGTTGCGCTGCACCCACTCGTAAGCCTGTTCGCGCGAGACGCCGCTTTGCGTGAGCGCGAGCAGAAGCTGGCCGCTGAAGACCAGCCCGCGCGTCGCGTTCAAATTTTCCAGCATGCGTTCTGGATAGACAACGAGGCCGTCTAGCAAGGAGGCCGTTTTAGCGAGCATGTAATCGAGCGTGGCGGAGGAGTCCGGCAGGACGATGCGCTCGGCGGATGAATGCGAGATGTCGCGTTCGTGCCAGAGCGCGACGTTCTCAAGGCCGACAATTGAGTTGGCACGAACCGTGCGCGCCATGCCGCAGATGCGCTCCGACAAGATGGGATTACGCTTGTGCGGCATCGCGCTCGATCCCTTCTGTCCGGCGCGAAAACGCTCCTGCGCTTCTCTCACTTCCGTTCGCTGCCAGTGGCGAACCTGAAGCGCAAACTTATCGAGCGACGAAGCGATGATGGCGAGTGTGCAAAGATATTCCGCATAGCGGTCGCGCTGGATAATCTGCGTCGAGACGAGCGCGGGCTTGAGTCCCAGACGCTGACAAACTTTCTCTTCAACGATTGGGTCGAGATGCGCGAACGCGCCGACCGCTCCGCTGATTTTGCCGACCGCGACTCTTTCACGCGCCGCCAGAAGCCGCGCGCGATTGCGCCGCATCTCGTCGTACCAGAGCGCGAACGTCATGCCGAACGAGGTTGGCTCCGCATGAATGCCGTGCGTGCGCCCGATCTGCGGCGTCTGCTTGAACTCGAAGGCGCGACGTTTCAAGACCTCAAGCAAGGCTTCGATTTTCTGAAGCAACAGATCGCACGCGTCCCTGAGCAAGAGCGCGTTTGCCGTGTCCACCACATCTGAGGACGTGAGGCCGTAATGAACGAAGCGCGCGGCTTCGCCGATTGATTCCGCCAGATTCGTGGTGAAGGCGATCACGTCATGGTCGGTCGTCTTCTCAATCTCGTTGATACGCTCGACCGTAAAGGCGGCACGCTTCTTTATCTCTTCGAGAGCCTCGCGCGGAATCGTCCCCATCTCCGCGTGAACCTCGCAGACGGCCAACTCAACCTCAAGCCACTTCTGAAATTTATTCTGCTCCGACCAGAGCGCGCCCATTTCGGGCAGAGTGTAACGTGGAATCATGTTTCGAGTTTCGAGTTTCGAGTTTCAAGTTTCAAGTTTCGAGTTTCAGGTTCAAGCATTCAACTCGAAACCCTCAACTCGAAACTCGTAACTTATTTCAGTGCATCCGAATTAACAAAGTATCTCGCCAGCAACCAGCGGCCATCGCGTTCGACGAGCGTGAATGTCTCCATGCCGTCGGCGCGCTCAAAAGAGGTTTTGTAAGTGATGACGAAGGAATGACCGCTCGTCGTGTCCTGCTCGGTGGCCGAATGAAAAGAACGGCTTCTGACGTTGCCGAGCTTACTCTTCAACGTCCTGAAGGTTTCGTTTGCCTGTTCGAGCGTGGTCGCCTGCCGCCATTCTTCCGCCGCCTCCGTGTAAATCTTTTCGTAGCGGCCTGCCGCAATATCGGCACTCACCGTGTCAATCGTCGCCTGCGCCTGCGGCTGGATGCCGCCACGATTCGCCTTCAGGGTACAGCCGGAGAAGAATGCAAAATTAAAAATGTAAAATGCAAAAGTGAGGCTGAAACCACATTTAATTAAAAAGTGGTTCTCCGCCTTCCTTTTGCATTTTACATTTTTAATTTTGCATTCTCCTTTTTCTTCAAAGCTCTATCCACGGCAGCGGCTCTTTCGCAAACGAGAGGGTGATCTCTGTCTCGGCTTGGAAGAGCGGCGCGCGCTCCCTGAGTGCCATCTCGGCGGAGATTTTCGCGACGTAAGGATTGTTGGCGCGCTGCGACAGGTGCGCGAGCACGATGTGTCGTGCTGTGCCGTCAAAGCCGTCGCGCAGCCAGTCGGCCACATCCTCGTTCGAGATGTGACCTGTGCGCGAGAGTATCCGCTGCTTCAATTCCCAGGGATAAACGTCGCAAGCCTTGAGCATGTCGCGGCTGTGATTGGATTCGATAACGATGGCGGCGCAACCGCGCAGGCGTTCAGTAATCAACGTCGTGATATGGCCGAAATCCATCAGCGTCGCCACGCAGACTCCGGCGTGAGTGGCCGTGAAGCCGAAGTTATCGGCGGCATCGTGCGGGATGGTGAACGGGTGGAAATCAATCGCGCCGATTTTGAAATCCCTGCTCGATTCGATCTCTTCCGTGCGGTCGCGCAAGGCATCCGCACGTTTGTGCGGCTCGTCCGAAGAGCGAGAGTTGTGTTCGCTGATGTAGGCTTCGCGCGTTTTGCCGGAGATGAAGACGGGGCAGTTCAGGCTTTTCAAGAGGACGCGCAAGCCCCCGGCGTGGTCGCCGTGCTCGTGCGTGATGATAACGCCATCAAGCTGCGCGGGGTCGCAACCCATGAGCGCCAGGCGTCGCATCGTCTCTCTGGCGCTCAATCCGGCGTCAACCAGCACGCGCGTGTCATTCGCGGCAATCAAGATCGCATTGCCGGTCGAGCCGCTTCCGAGAACAGTGAACTTCATAAGTGATGAGTGATGAGTGATGAGTGATGAATAAGAGCAAGTTTTAACTCGTTACTCATCATTCATCACTCATCACTGCTTTTCCTGCCTTCGCCAGACTGAGCCGTCCGTATATTCGATTCTGGTAATCTCGACGCTCTGCTTGCCGGTCGTGATGTGTCGCGTGTTGTCTTTCGGATCAAGCTCGACATCTCTTGAGAGCAGTTGCATCTCGCCCGGAGGTATTTGCTGCTTTGATTGAAGCCTGTATCGCTTGAGTTCTTTCTGCTCCTTGGCGTCTGTGAAAATGTAATCCCATGAAACGGTCTTAATGGTCTTTGCGCCTGTATTTTTCAGCGTTGCTTTGGCCGTGTACTTGAAAACATAGATGGTCTTGCGGGACATCTTAAGGGCGGTCGCGGTGTCTGTGGACGAAATGCTTTCGTTCCCCTTGACCGTCTCCGCGCGCACGTACCCGGCATACTTCCAGTCGAAGCCGAGGACAGACACATCAGGAGCAGCCGCGGTGTCGTCAAGCGCTTGCGCGGGCAAGGAGGCGATTATCAGCCCCGCCAGCAACAGAGATGTCAGTGCTGCTTTCAAAGCTTCTCCCTGAAAGGCTCGGCCCGCGCTCTTAAATTTCGAGGCGCGAACGGTCAACGCGAAAGCCGTTGAGGTCGCCAAGCGCGACGAGCGCCAAACCTTCGGAGGTGAAATACTCGCGCGCAATTCGCTGTAAGTCCTCAATCGTGACGGCTTCAAGACGGCTGATGATTTCATCCGGCGAGATGCGGCGACCGTGGACGATCTCCTGCCGCGCCAATGCTCCAGCGCGCACGCTCGACGATTCAAGACCGAGCAAGATGGATGCGACGGTTTGATCTTTGACGAGTTGGAGTTCTTCTTCCGCCACACTCTCGCGCACTGACCGGCGCAATTCGACCAGCGAGAGGTCCACTACTTCGTCCAGTTGCTTCGGCGAAGTTCCGGCGTAGATGGTAAAGACGCCGATGTCTGAAAACGCGCTCGCGCCCGCTCCGACCGAATAGGCGAGGCCGCGCTGCTCGCGGATAGATTGCCAGAGACGGCTCGACGTTCCGCCGCCGAGGACGTTGGCGAGCAGACTGGCAGCGAAGCGGTCTTCGCTGGTCGCCGAAGGCCAGGGAGAAGCGATGATGAGATGCGCTTGCTCAAGCTCTTTCTTGCGCTCAATCAGGATAGCGGCGGAAGCCTGCGGCTGTGACGCGTCGCCTGACCCGTTGGAAGAAGCATCGTCCGACGGCGTGTTTTCAGAGAAAGCGCGTGCGGCCATTTCGAGCAATTGCGCGTGCTCGACGTTTCCGGCGGCGGCGATGACGAGGTTGCGGGCATTAAACTCGCGGGCATGAAAGCTCGCGGTCTTGTCTTGATCGAAAGTCGGGACGGTTTCCGCAGTGCCTTCGATGGGACGACCGAGCGCGTGGCCGGGGAAATACGCGGCGTTGAAGAGTTCCCCCAAAAACTCGTCGGGCGTGTCCTCGACCATTTTCATCTCTTCGAGGATGACCTTTTGCTCGCGCTCCAAATCTTCACTGTCAAAACGCGGGTGGGCGAGCATGTCGGCCAGAATATCAAAGGCTTGTGGAAGCCCCTTATCCGTGACTTTCATGGTGAAGCCCGTGACCTCGTGCGAGGTGAAGGCATCGAGGTGGCCACCGAGCCGGTCACTCTCGATGGCGATGTCGAGCGCGGTGCGGCGTTGTGTGCCTTTGAAAACGGCGTGCTCTATGAAATGGCAGATACCGTTTAATTCGGGCTGTTCGTGGCGCGAACCCCGCCGCGCCCAGATGCCGACGGTGCAGGAGCGCAGACCCGGCATATGCTCCGTCAGAACGGTCAAACCGTTGTCGAGCCTGGTTGATTGAATCTTGTCTATCATACTGCTTGAAATAATGGACTCCGGTTGGTGAAAAATGAGCGGCAATTAAGGGAGCATCGTAACATGGCGTAAAACGAGCGGCAAACGCAGACCCAGATGCTGGATATCAGATGTGAAATGTGAGCACTCAGATTTTAGCGTCTGACATCCTATTGCCAGTTCCTGACATCTGACATCCAGCAGCTAGCATCTGACAGTTTGCTTGACACCTCTGCCAGAGTTGGCGGAAAATAACGCCTTCTCAAGCGGGGGCGGATCAATCCTGAAGGAAAACGTCAAAAGGTAAAAGGTAAAAGTGAGGAGCGGGTAATCGCCGCAGTTAATACTTTTTCGTTTTTCCTTTATTAATTTTTTCTTTTCAGGACGTAGCACCTATGAAGAGATAGCGGTTGTTGGCAGGCGCGCTTTTGACTCGCCAAAGTAAGCGCCCGGAGGTTTTGCCGCGATGAGGAAAAGTTTGCGCGTGAGTCTGGCGCTGGTCGCTCTCGCCTTTGTGTGCGGAGCGAGTGCGCCGCAAATTTTTGCCGGGGGACGCGTTGCGACCGTCAGCGGCTCAGTCCGCGACAATAAAGGCAATCCGATTGCAGGCGCGGTCGTCTCGCTCATCAAAGACGGCGCAAGCGAAATAATCAAACAGGTCAAGAGCGCGGGCGATGGAACGTTCATTGCCCGGATTGCTCCCGGTCGCTATAGTTTGCGCGCCATCGCAGACGGCTTCAGCGCCGTCCTCTTCGATTCCGTTCAGGTCAAACCCGCCGACGAAGTCATCTATCGTTTCAATCTCGAACCCATCGGCTCTGGCCGCACTGCCCCTGAGCGCCGTAAAGACCGCGATGACCGCAAATGGATGCTCCGTTCGCGTTCGGGCAGTCGTTCCATTTTCCAGGTCGGCGAGGGCGAAGACGAAACCATCAACGCCGTGCTTGCCGCGCAAGGTGAAGTAGAGGCTTCGGCAGGCGAGCCTTATAACGTCATAGCTATCGAGAACGAAGACGGAACGAGCCAGAGGGCGCGCACGCAGGGCGTCATTGAAACCTACGTTGCCACCTCTTCCGGCACACATGCCTACACTTTCACCGGACTGAATTTCGCCGTCGCCCAGCCTGTCAGCCAGCGCGTTGATTTAATCTTCGCCGGACAGACGGGCACTGGACGTGGCGCGCCGCAGCGGCTGGAAGCCACCGCCACCATTCGCGCGACAGACAAACATCGCCTCAGCCTGACAACCTCCGGCGGCGCGATTAATAACTACACGGCGACGAAAGAGACGAACGGCGAATCGCTCGGGCAGCTTTCATTGCGTGCCATTGATGAATGGGTTGTGCGCGATGGTGTGGTAATCGTGCTTGGTCTGGACTATTCACGTTTCATGGGCGCGAGCAATGCCAGCTCAATCAGCCCGCGCGTCGGTTTTCAGTTTGACGTAGGGCCGCGCACGCGCGTTCGCGCCGCGTATGCACCGTCAAATGATTGGGCAAGCGCCGCGCAGAGCATGGCCGAGTTTGAAGATAGCCAGGTCATTTTCCGCGAGCCTGTCTCAACGCCTGTGGCTTATGTTGACGGACGCGCCGTGATGGAACGCAGCAGCCGCTTGGAGTTCGGTATCGAGCGTGTGCTGGATAATGAATCGAGCGTTGAGGCGACGGCGTTTTTTGATACGACTTCGAATCGCGGCGTCGGACTATTTAGCATGCCACTCTCGGCCTTTACAGGCGAGGGTGGCGCACCGCTTTTGAATGTTGCCAATCAACAGGGCGCGGCGCGGGGCGTGCGCGTCGTCTACACGCGGCGAGTCAGCCGCATCCTTAACGCATCCGCCGGATACTCCATGGGGCGCGGACAACAGCTTTCAACCAAAGGTCTGATTAATCCAGCCGAAACCTTTGACAGCAGTTTCTTCCAATCAGCGGCCTTTGAGATGAGCGCGAATCTTGATACGGGAACGCGCGTTCACACAGTGTTCCGCTTTAGCCCGCGCGCGACCGTTTTTGCGATTGACCCGTTTGCCGGACGCCTCGCCGTTTACGATCCTTCGTTGAGCATCCTCATTACTCAGGAACTGCCCACTTTCGGTTTGCCCGTGCGAGCGCAAGCCGTGATTGATGCGCGCAACCTCCTGGATACACAAACCAGCACTGAGGACGGTGAGACGTTCATCTCCGTTGACGCTGCACGAAGAAGTTTACGCGGCGGTATCTCTGTCAGATTCTGAAGAACAGAAGGCAGTAAGCAGCAGGCGGAAGGCAGAAAGCAACATCTTTATTCTTGCTGCCTTCCGCTTTCTGCCTACTGCCTTCTGTTTTTCGCGTTTTCCAAATTCTCGGACAAGTCCAAAAACTTGGATATGGCTCGTCATCAGGATTCTCGTTTAAGCCCTGATTGAGTATTTCCTTGAAATGGGGAAACGGTGTGGGCAGAAGGCTATGCTTTGCGGGTCTTGAAGCCAGAGGTCGAAGGGTTATGGGGCAATGCAGATTTGGAGAGGCTTGGAACATTGATTGCCTGAATTAAACCGATGTTGAGGTGTGCCTGTGATTTATGTGGGCTGGCGCGAACCAGGAAAGCGCATCGGTCAGGTGAAATAAGATGAAAAGCTCTGTGCTGACAACGCGGGCGTGGGTGCTGCTGATTGTGGCGGCATTGCTGGCTGTTGCCGGGGCGCTCAACTTCGGACAGCGCTGGAAGCACAAGTCTCCTCCGACAGATGGCATCAAGTGGGTTCAGACATCAAACGGTGTCGTCGCACAGTCGGTTGACCCTAACTCAAACGTCGGGCACGCGGGCGTCCTCAGCGTTCAACCCGGCGACATCCTCAGAAGCATTAGCGAAGACGAGATAAAGTTTGACGAAGTCAGATACGTTCAGGATATTCCAATCTATCTCGAAGAAGCGGGCGCTGGCGGGCATCTGACTTACCTGATTGAGCGACCTTCCAACCCGGAAGAGACGCGCTGTTGCTGGAAAGCAGATATTTACCCGGAAGAAGTTACGACCTGGAAGACGCACGATCTTTACATCAACTTCATCGGTCTGATTTATCTCTTCGTCGGTCTCTTCGTGCTGTTCAAGCAAGGCGACCGTGCGCCGTTCGTCCCGCATTTCGCAGCCCTGTGCCTGACAGCTTTTGTCTTTCACTTCTTTAAGCCGACGGGTCAGTTTGAAGACCTCGATCTGGCAATCGCGTTTCTTGACGACGCGGCCTACATTCTCTTTGCGCCGCTCCTGATTCACTTCTGTGCGCGCTATCCTGTGCATCAGCAGAGTTCGCAGAGACGACGCTGGCCTATTTTTCTCATCTACATCCCGGCTCTCATCCTGACGATCAGCGCCGCGCTCATCTATTTCCTCAAGCCGTCACAGTTGCCGTTCTCGGCGCAGTTCGTTGACGGATACTACGTCGCCATCTTCGTGCATTTCATGCTGGGGATTTTAACGAGCGCAGGCTTACTGGTGCGGACTTTCGTCAAGAGCGACGTGGCCGTCGTCCGCCAACAGTTGAAGTGGGTCGTCTGGGGATCGGCGCTTGCCATCACGCCGTTCACGCTGCTCTACGCGATTCCATACGTCTTCGGCGTCAGGACTGAGAACTGGCTGACAGATGTGGCCGTCATCCCGCTCGTGCTGATTCCGCTCACCTTCGGCAACTCCGTCGTGCGCTATCGCCTGATGGACGTGGACATCGTCGTGCGTCGCGCAGCCGTCTATGCGCTGACGACTATCGCCATCGCCCTGATGTGCGGCGCTGTGGTTTACCTCGCGGCGATTTATGCGCTCTTCGGGGAAATCAACTTCAACGAACTTACGCTGAAAGTTGTCGGCGCAGTAGCAGCCATGACCGCGATTGTGATGATCACCGCGCCGATTAAGAAACTCTTGCAGGAGCGCACCGACCGTCTCTTCTACGGCGAACGCTACGATATGCGTAACGGTCTGCTCGACTTTGGGCGCACGCTCTCGGCCACCACTGCGCTTGAGCCTCTGCTTAACGCGCTCGCCAGCCGTCTGGAACAGGTCTTAAACGTCAATCGCATCGTCATTTTCATCGAAGATGCGAACTCGCCCGCCGGTTATAGAGTGGCGCGTGCTGTCGGGTTGTCGTCGGCGATGATCGTGCCGCCTGATTTCCGCGAGATGATTCGCACGCGCTCAGCCGAAACAGGTGTGGTTCGCGCAGACGACCTTGACCTCGTGCCTGAGACGACGGGCTTTGTGCGCCGCGCGCTGCATTACTACGTTCCGTGCATCGTGCGCGGTCGGATGGTCGCCGTCATAGGCTTGGGTCGCTCGACCGACGGCGCGCTGCTCTCGTCCGAAGACGTGGAGATTCTTCGCACGGTCTCGGGCTACGTCGCAGTCGCCATCGAAAACAGCTTGCTTTACCAGGAACAGCAGGAGCGCGCCGCAGAGCTTGAGCTGCTCAAAGAGTTCAACGAATCCATCGTCGAATCAATCAACGTGGGCTTGCTCGCGGTTGATTTGGATGGGAGCGTCACACGCTGCAATTCTGCACTGGAGAAGATACTCGGCATGCGCCGCCACGATGCTATCGGCAGGCGCGTCGAAGACCTCTTCGAGGAAGATTTCGCAGAGACGCTGAGGCAGGTGCTTGGCGATAGCCGTTGGAATCTGACTGAACTGCGCCACATCTATAAGCTGCACACGGCAACGCAAGCCGGGCGCGCGCTCGTGCTCAATATCGCGCTCGCACCCCTGCAAGCTGATTCGCAGGGGCG
The DNA here is from genome assembly GCA_963811065.1 of uncultured Acidobacteriota bacterium. GTDB lineage: Bacteria > Acidobacteriota > Blastocatellia > Pyrinomonadales > Pyrinomonadaceae > QHXM01. The sequence continues at coordinate 95,942 of CAWEPR010000003.1, read as the reverse complement.
GACAGGCGCGCTCGTCGTGCTTGAAGACGTGACCTCGCGCATGAGACTCGAAGAGCAATTGCAGCAGCGCGAGAAACTCTCAAGCATCGGACTTCTCGCCGCAGGTGTGGCGCACGAGGTCAACACGCCGCTGACGGGCGTTTCATCCTACACACAGATGTTGCTGGGGATGCTGCCGGAAACAGACCCGAAGCATGCGCTTCTTCTTAAAGTGCGTCGTCAGGCCGACCGCGCCTCAGATATTGTCAACAACCTGCTGAATTTTTCACGCACCGGCGGCGCAACCGAGTTCACGGAGCTTTCGATTAATCAGGTGATGGACGACACACTCCAGCTCCTGGAGCCGCAACTGCGCCACAGCCAAATCGAGATAGTGCGCGCGTATGACCCGAACCTCCCGCTGGCCTACGGCAACGCGGTCAAGCTGCAACAAATCTTCACGAACCTGATTTTGAACGCGCGCGACGCCATTCCTGAGGGCGGGCGAATCACCTTGTTCACGGCTTCGACCGATGAAGACACGATAGTGATTGAGATTGCTGATACGGGCATGGGCATTGCACCCGAAAACGTCGCCAAGATTTACGACCCGTTCTACACCACCAAGGGCGTCGGGCGCGGCACAGGACTCGGCCTCGCCGTCTCCTACGGCATCATTCAGGAGCATTCCGGCCACATCGCGGTTGAAAGCCTGCCGGGCAAAGGCACGACGTTTCGCATCACTCTGCCGACGGCTGGGGCGCGCTCACACCTCCAAGCGGCAGCGAGCGACTAAAAATTTTTAGCTGGCCTCGCGCGACTGCTTCCAAAACAGATGAAGAGACTGCACCGAATATTCGGAGTGCTTGTTATTCTCGCCTTCCTGCTTACAGGACAATTCATGGAGCTTCATAGTGTGCGAGAGATGGACGACGGAGCCAGGATGATGTTCCGCTCGCGCCACATCTTCATCCTCCTTGCTGGATTGATTAATCTGGGAGTCGGAGTTTATTTCGTTTACTGGAGAGAGCGTTGGCGCAAAGTTCTACAGCTGACAGGCTCTATACTTCTCGTCATCGCCCCGCTGATGCTCTCGGTCGCGTTCTTTTATGAGCCGACGCTGAAAGGGCTGCAAAGGCCGTTGACCTTACCGGCGCTGGTGGCGCTCATCGCCGGAGTATTTTTCCATCTGTTTAGCGGTGTGCGGCAGGGCAAGGAGTCGAGCGCAAACTAAATGGTGGCGTTCTCAGCCCCGGAGGGGCGATATATCAGTAGCCCAGCACGTCAGTGCTGGGCTCGTAGCATCACAACTTATTGAAGCCCCGGAGGGGCGACATATTATATCGCCCCTCCGGGGCTTACTACTTTTATTCGATGTTTGTTCCCATGACTTACATCATGGGCTACTGTTATCCCGCCCCTCCGGGGCTATTTGCCGTCTTAACGTCTTCTGAGTTAGCTTATTACCTATGGCGAAAAAGGGTTCGGTGCTCGTCGTTGATGACGAGGAAATAATGCGCGATGTGCTGGAGACGCTGCTCTCGGCTGAAGGGTATCGCGTTGATCTGGCGAAGACCGGCGAAGAAGGGCTTGAGGCTTACGGGCGTCGCGCCTTCGACGTAGTGCTGCTCGATGTCTCGATGCCGGGCATGGGGGGCTTGCGCGCGCTCGAAGAGTTTTTGAAGCTCGACACGGACGCGGCCATCATCATGATTACGGCCTACGCGACCTTCGATACGGCCATCGCTGCCTGGGAGAAAGGCGCGTTCGGCTGCATTCGCAAGCCTTTTCAGAACGAGCAAATCACGGCGACGGTCGCGGCAGGCATCAAGCGCCGTCGCAAAGAGGAAGAACGGCAAACGCTCAGGCGCGCGATGAGCCGCGCGGTTGATCGCGGCGAAATGGTCGGCCATTCCGACGCGATGCAGGAAGTCTTTCGCTTGGTGGATCAGGTTGCGCCCGCGCGCTCGACCGTCCTCATCACGGGCGAGAGCGGCACGGGCAAGGAGTTAATTGCCAAAGCCATTCACGAAGGCAGCCCGCGCGCTGCTCGCCAGTTCGTCACCGTCAACAGTTCCAACATCCCTTCAGAGCTTCTGGAATCCGAACTCTTCGGCCACACGCGCGGCGCATTCACAGGCGCGATCGCGGCGAAAAAAGGTCTGTTTGAAGTCGCTGACGGCGGCTCAATCTTTTTGGACGAGATCGGCGACATTCCGCCCGAAACACAGGCGCGTCTCTTGCGCGTCATACAGGAGCGCGAGTTTACCCCTTTGGGCGACACCAGCCCGCGCCGCGTTGACGTGCGGATCATCGCGGCCACCAACATTGATTTGAAAGACGCCGTCAAGCAGGGAACATTCCGCGAAGACCTCTACTATCGTCTCTCGGTCGTCCCCATCGAGTTGCCGCCTTTGCGTGACCGCCGTGTGGACATCCTGCCGCTGGCGCAACATTTTATACAGAAGTACAACGAAGAGAATGGTCGTCAGGTGTCGGAGCAGATTAAACCCGAAGTGCTTGCGCTGCTGGAAGCCTACTCGTGGCCGGGCAACGTGCGTGAGCTTGAAAACGCCATTGAACGTGCGGTCGTGATAGCGCCCGGCTCAGAGGTGACACGCGAATGCCTGCGTGCCGAAATCTCAGACCCGCAAACGGCAAGGGCTGTCATGCGTGAGGGCGCAAGCGGCGGTTCTCTTCTGGACATCGGGCGCGGCATCAACTTCTACGACGAAGTGCGTCGCTTCGAGATTGATCTGATTCGCCGCGCCTTGGAGCAGACGGGCGGACACCAATCGCGCGCCGCGCGTCTGTTGGGGATGAACGCGACGACGCTCAATTCCAAGATTAAGACTTACAACATTGATCCGCGTTCGTAAGGTTGGCTCAAGGTGAAGCGGGCGGTGCGGCTGCGCTCTTGAAATTGAGTTGTACGTCAACGGTCAGCGCCTGATTGTTTAGATTGATAGAGCTCTCCATCTTCAATTTAGAGCCGGGGCTGAGTCTTCCTTCCCTCAGAGCCGAATCAAGCACCTCCCTGACATCTTTTTTAGAAAACTCTTCAAGGTAAGAATCGTCATAACACCGCTCCCTCTCGCAGTTTCCAGCGATGCCGCAGGTTCAGGGTAACGTCATCGTTGAGACCCGTGATTTTGAGCGTGCCCATCCGAAACTGCGGCCCTTCGGTAATTGCGACGCGGTAGGCGACGCGCCGGTTCGCGTCGTCAAAGGTAGGGTCTGTCCTCGTCCTGGCTCTGAGGAATCCCCTTCTGCCGTAAACCTTCTCGACAGCTCTCACCCCGGCATCAATCTTTAAGCCGTTAGCTAATTCGCCTGCTTTCATCGCCAGCGCTGATTCAAGTTCCTGAATTGTGTAGGAATCGTTGCCCGACCATTCCGCTTTGTCCCAGTTGTAGGCGATGCCCTCATTCACGGGCAAAGTGATAACGACCTCATTCTTGCAAGTCTCGCTCGCTTCAATTCCGAGCCTTGCCGAGGGTTGGCTGAAGATGGCAAGCAGATGCCCGCGCTCACGATAGACGGGAATCAGGTTAGCAAAGGCAAAGGCGCTCACAAACTCCTGCGAGTATTCGCCTCCCATGAGAGGTTTGGAATGTTTGACCAACTCGCTCTCCTGCACGTTGGCTGTTCCCGGAAAACGCACCGCGCAGATTTTTACGTTCGTCCCCTTGACGATGAAAACGTGCTTGGCGTTTCCACCCGCGACATCGGCTGACGGCGTGTATTCAACCTGACCTTGAACCTTTCGCTCTGTTAACAATTGCTGCAAGGCGCGGGTGATGGCGCCGAGCACCGTGCTCGATTCGAACGCAGTGCCGTCAAAGGTCGGCACTTCACGACGAACGGCATCAATAATTTCTCCCTCTGTAAACCAGACGAAGTTATCGAAGACGACCGGCAGACCACGCCCTTTCGGTTCTTCGACCTCAAACGTGACAATCGCTTTGTCGGCAGTGCCACGCAGGCGGTAGCTGATATTTGCGAAGAGGCCGCTGCCCGCGAGTTTCTGTGCTGCGGCGTCCAATGTCTCAACGTCAATCTGCTGCCCAACCTGTAAGCCGCTCGCGGCGATGGCCTGCTCCCTGGTGATGCGCTCCAAGCCTGAGACTTCGATACTGCTCAGCCGCATCGTCTTCAGAGGTGCTGGTTGCTGGCTGAAAGCACAGGGCGCGAACATCAAAAGAGTTATCAGGAGAACAACTGGAAGGGGAAAACGGCAGCGTCTGCCGTCGCTCATACTTTGTCTCTGAGAGGTCTGTTGGGCAATTTTCACGAGGCTTCCTCGACTTGGCAGAATTGTAGGGGCAGAGTTAAGCCTAAAAATCTTTTACTGTTTCGTCAAACGCACAGTGCAGATTCGACGCGGTTGCGTCCCTGCTCTTTGGCGTGGTAAAGCGCCATGTCCGCCCGCGCAATCATGTCGTGGCCGGATTCGTTGTCGCAGAGGCAGCCTGCGCCTGCGCTTAAGGTGAGATTGAAGGCGCGTTGCCCCTCGCCAAACAAACGCGAGGCAGCAGCCACTCGAATCTTTTCGCCAAGCGCGATGGCCCCGTCGAGGTCCGTCTCCGGCAGCAGCACCAAAAATTCTTCGCCGCCATAGCGAAAGACTGTGTCTGAGGCGCGCACGGCTTCGCGTAGGATGCCGGCGATTTGCTGCAGGGCGAGGTCTCCGATGGCGTGGCCGTAGGTATCGTTGATCGTCTTGAAGTTGTCCAGATCAATGACCAGACAGGAGAGCGAGCGACTGTAGCGGCGCGCTTCGGCGTGCTCGCGCGCAAGCACGTGCCGCAAGCCGTAGCGATTCAGGAGGCCGGTCAACGCATCTGTCATGGCGCGCTCCTGCGCTATCTCGGCTCTGAGGCTAGCTTCTTCGGCGTTGTTGCGTAACTGGTCGCGCTCGCGCTTCAAGCGGATAGCCACATGGACGCGCGCAATCAATTCTTCGGCCTCGAAAGGCTTACTGATGTAATCGTCTGCGCCCAGACTCAAGCCGTTGACTTTCATCGCCGTCTCGTCGCGCGCCGAAAGAAAGATGACGGGAATATCGCGCGTCGCTTCTGTTTCTTTCAGCAAGCGGCAGGCGTCCATGCCATCCATCTCAGGCATCATCACGTCGAGCAGCACCAGATCAGGCAACGACTGCGAAGCCACCTCGACGGCTTCGCTCCCGTTGCGCGCCGTCAGCACATGGTAGCCCTCGCGCTCAAGGCGGCGTTGAATCAACGCGCGATTAACCGGCTCATCGTCGGCCACGAGAATTGTCGGCACTGCCGTAGCGGGGGGTGTTAGTTCATCAAGCATAGAAATAGACCTAAGAAGTTAAAACCATAAAGCCCGAATAAAAATAACGAGGGGGACGCCCTTTATTAACGCGCAGACAAAAACGCAGACGGTTTTGCCCGGTGAAGAAGAGTTTTGTGGGCGCAAGAGAACTGCCGCTTTGAGCGAGGCTTGAGCAGTAAAACCATCTTAAATTATTTCGCGGGATGGCCGCAACAGCCGGGCTTTGTGTTATAAGTCTGTCGAGTCCAGCCAGTCTATTGAGTCTACCGAGTGAAACGGACTCGCCAGACTCGCTGGACTCGATAGACTCGGCAGATTTAAAGGAGGCGAAGAGTGCGGCGACGCGAAGGCGACGGGTGTCCTGTGGCGGGCGCGCTACAGCTTGTCGGCGACAAATGGACGATGCTCGTGGTGCGCGATCTGGTTGCGGGGCCAAAGCGCACGACCGAGTTGCTGGCGGCGCTGCATCCCATCAGCAGCCGCACGCTGGTCGGTCGCCTGCGTGACATGGAGCGGGACGCTTTGATTGAGCGCCACGATTTAGGCGGCAGCCCCCCGCACGTCGAATACGTCCTGACGACGCGCGGGCGACGACTCCTGCCTTTCCTCGATGCCCTCAGACTTCTAGGCCAATCCCTCGACTGCAACGAATGCGAAGACCGCAAAGAACGTCTCGGCGATTACTGCGAAGCCTGCCCGCACAAAAGCGAAATTGAACAAGAGCGCCCGCCCGCGCGACGCCGCGACAGAGATGATTCCATTGTGCTGTTGTAAGTGAACGTGAGTTGGGTATCAGAGCAGGCTTTATAATGCGGCAGCTTCAGGCTGTTTTGGAATTTACCTGTCGGGGCATCGCCGTTGTCATTGCAGGTCTTTCCTCATTGGCACAAACTCGATTCTCACGCCGTCTCCAAGTTCGTACTCGACGCGCTCATCTCCTTCATAGCCACAAGCTCTATACAACCTGAGTCCGGGAAGCGTCGCCATCAACTCAACTGACCGAAAGCCGCAGGCTCTGGCTTCGTTTTCACACGCCGAAAGAATCGCTCTGCCAATGCCCTTCCTCGCGAATTCCGGGTGAATGAAAAACGCTCGAATCTTTGCCGCTGCTGTCTTCGGGTCAAGCTCGCCCGAATCTCGACCGGCAAATTGATCGCCGCCGAAAAGGTTTTTTCTCCGGCTCCAACCGCCGCAGCCAATCAACGTCCCACTACTTTCGGCAACGAAATACGTTTCATCAAAAACAAGGTCTGTGTCAACACCAAAGACCGTTAAGATTGCCGCTTCAATTTGCTGCGCGGAGTAATCTTCCAGACTTAAATTTCGGGCTGACTCCACGATCAGATGTTCGATGGCTTCTCGATCATCCAGAGTAGCTTTTCTGATAATGTACTCCATTCGACTTATGATATGCCGCCCTTGACGAAAAGCCTGCCTACGCCTCGCCGCTCGCCTGCTCTATCGCAGCACGCAGTTTCTCCATTCCTTCACGGATGCCCTGCTCAAATCCCGCTCCCAATTGCGCCGCATATGCCTCCGCCTGCTCCCCCTCAAGCGTAATTCGCTGCGTCATCCGCGCCTTTGTATCTGACAACTCTTCAAACCGCCAGGAGAAGCGCGCCGTCGCGCCGGGCATAGGTATCTCGATGGTGGCACTCTCCGGCTCACTCACTTCTGTGATATGCCACTGCACTATCTCAGCGCCGCGCGTCTTAGTCGTGCCATGCGCGCCAGCCTGAAAAGAGCCGTCCAGAGTCACCCATTCGATGGCAGGGTCGAGCGACCAGTTTTCGACATTTGTCCAGAAGCGCCAGGCTGATTCTCTGCTGACGCTGACCACGACCGCATGCTGAAACTCGTATGACATAGACAAAGCATCCCGTGACTTGCCAAGTGGCGACAAAGCTCAAGGCGTTGCCTCTGATTTCCTGAAGTTCAAGGTATAACTCCACCTCTGACCATAACGCTCGGAAAACTCGAAGCCTTCTTTTTCAACCAGTGCCGTGACTTTAGCAAACGGTGAAAAATCAGGGTCTGGAAGATGCTCGCTGATGGAAAGCGTGCCTTCCGGCTTTAAGACGCGATGGGCTTCGCTCAAAAAAGCTTTCCGGTTCATTACTTCTCCCAGCACGGCGACGAGAAAAAGCACATCAAAGGATTCTTCTTTGAACGGTAAAGAACCAGCGTCCGCGAGCGTGTATCCAACGTTGGGCAATCCTTTCGCTTCGAGTTTCCGTTGAGCTTTTTTGAGCATCTCAGGCTGCAAATCTAAAAGCTCAAGGCGTCCTGCTGAAACCTTGCGTGCGACTTCCACGCTATAGAAGCCGGAACCAGCACCCACTTCAAGTACATGACTCGTGGCGTTGAGGGCGAGACGAGCGACGAGCTTTTGCGGCGAGAGCATAATGTTTCGCCAGGGAAGATGAAGGAAAAACGACAGCTCATGCGGAAACACTCCGCGCCCGAGAGTATTTTTAACACTGCTCGCCCAACGAATCGCCTTCATAAATTTCAGGTCGCTGAGGCAAAGCTAAGTATCTGAGAGATACCAGCAAGGTTGATAAGGGATAAGCTGAGGGCGATCGCGGTTGACCGCACTACTTCCCTGCGCGAAGAATGTGGCGTGCGACTGCGTTCTCAGGTTCAGACTCTAACAGGATTCGGGCGTCGGCTCTGGCTTCGTTAACGCGATCCAATTTCAGATAGGCCAGGGCGCGGGCTTCGCGAGGCAACTCCCACTTAGGAATGAGCGCCAAGGCTCTCGTTCCGGCATCAACTGCTTCTTCGAGGTGGCCGGACTGGTAGCAGGCCGCCGCCCTAACTCCGAGACCTCGCGGCTCATCCGGTTTCAGGGACAGCGCATTGTCGGCCAGGATAAGCGCCCAGACGTAGTCTCCCTCGCGCAACGAAGCCTCGGCCTTAATCGCGTAGGCGGGCGCGAAGTTAAGGTCTTCCACAAGGGACATGTCGGCGTCACTAATCGCCTCCGCCCAGCGACCAAGCGAGAGATTAGCCAATCCGCGTAGTGCCCATAGCGCGGCGGGCACACGGCTTCGCATTTGCCTGTCAAGGCCGAGTTGTTCAATTGCTCCGAGTGGATTCCCGCGCAGAATCTCTCTTTCCATTTCCAGCAGAAACTCCGATTCGCGATCACGAGACGCAGAGGTTTTTCCACCATAGACCTCGGCTAGAGCCTCCGGAGAAAGCGAACTGAGGATGCTGTGATTGAGAGCGGCAATACGGCGCTCAGACGCTGCCTCACCTTTCATGCGCCAAGCTCTGTCGTCTGGGTGTTCCATAAGACACTCATCCTTTGCCTGGTGGTGGCGTTACCGAAAGAACTGATATTCCAGAACATTAGAACACCTCTTGGGTCTGTATGCTGAGTGCCTAACGTCCGAATCCAACCTGAGCCGAGCCAGTGACAATTTACGGCGCGAGGAAGCATCATGAAAAGAATGCTATCGCGGATCGAGCTGAATGAGTTGCTATGCAGCGTTGCTGAGAAGAAAATTCAATGCTCACGGTCTGAGGGCTAGTCTGAGAAAGTGAATGATGATTCCGGAACTAGGCTTCAGGGTTATCAGAAAATGGTCGTGACGCTTTGTACCTAGATATAACATTATAGTAAATATGAGTAGCATCCTACCGACGCGTTCAGGTAGATGATTTACCAGTAGCTTTCCGCTTCCTCCTTCCTTTGAATGAATCCGCTTCTTGTGCGATTTGCTCGCACTCATCAAAATATATTGCAACTTTTGTGACCAAAGCAGCAGAAAGCTGTTCTCTTATGGATTCAAGGTCAAGTATATCTTCTACCTTAATTATTACTTCCCATAGTAGATCATCTCTGAAAGATGATCCTGCCCTGAACCCGTGCAACTTTCTATCCATCCCATCATTGCTTAAAAAGTTAATCTTGGGATAAACAAAATCCATAAACTCATGAAGACTATGTTTCTGGGTCTCCTTAGTTTTAAGCACGTAGTAGGAGAATTGGACACCATAGATTTTAGCTAAGGCAATATCTTTTTTGAAAAACTTCGCACTTGAGAGGATAGCATTTTTCAGCACTGTATTATCAAAACTACTACCTCTAAGATCTGCAAAGAGAAAATTAACGTTCGATAGGTTTGTTCCTGACAAATCTCTCCCCGCAAAATAATTAGGTGAATGTCTAAGTAATACGGTTACTGCATTGGTGCCTAACCAAACACCACCAGCATGACCCGCCTCTTTCGTCATCTCAATCCACTTAAGTAGCGTCAGAGGATTGGGTTCAAATTCACTTAGGAAGTTGCGGATTTGATAGTCAAGTAAGAAATGCCCGAATAATTCTGGGTGATCGGATTGAATCTCTTCATTTAATCTCATCGCGACTAAATACTCCAGAATCGACTTATGAGATAACCGATACTCATCATCTCTACGAACCAAAAAAGAGTTTGTGAGAAAATCCCGTGTATGAGCCTCCAGTTCATGCTTAGGAGGTTTAATGTCTCTTTCGATGCGCTTCTGTGCATCCGTGAAAGTTATAGACTGAGTTGCATTACTATAAATCTCTATGGCAAGTCCTTGAAGCAATTTGAGGCGATCATTATCGCTGAGTAAAAAACTACGTTTCTTTAGAACTTTCTGCCGTTTCATTTCTCCAATGAGGTAATTCTTATATAGATTTGGCAGATTAATAGCTTCACCACTCGCAATTAATCTGGGTAAAGTCTTAACTATCATATCCAGTAAAACCGGTCGTTGAGAGAGATCGGAAAGACTTCCAATCTGCTTTATTTGATCCCGGTAATATGTCCAAGGCTGTATTGCACCTACAACTAACGGTACTCGCCTTTGTAAGAAAAATTCTACTTGCTCTTCATTCCAAGGCAGAATCTTCAAAGGTTCATATTCAGCTTCACGATTTAGAAAAGGATTCACTCTTGGAGTGAGTGCCTCGTTTTCCTCTCTGACACTAATAAAGTACTCCGGCCTACTAGTAAGGAGAACTTTACTGTTATTGGCAGCGGCTAGCTTCTCGATCTCAATCAGATTAGACTCTAGAGTGTCGGCATCAACCTTGACGGCCATCTCATCGAATCCGTCAAAGATCATCAAGAAGATTCCTGCCTCATTCATGGCTCGGAATAACTCGATTCTTGGATTAACCACTTTGCACTCACGATCTAGAAAGGATGTGATGTAGGCTTCTAAATCTAACTTGCCGATAAATTCTCGCAGATTTAATAGAATGGGAATCCTACTAGAGAGTGGGTCATTTAAATAGGAGAGCGCCAAATCGTGAGCAACCTTTTGGCATAAGGTTGATTTGCCCGATCCATATTCTCCAAAAATAGCTAATTGCCGATCTGAATCTCCATCCTGTAGCCATTGGTGGATATAGGTATCAATAATCGAGATGCGCTCTGCTTTATCTCCGATACCTCTTTGTGCGCTCAAATCCACATAATATGATCCTAATGGAGGATCAGATGGCCGTCCCGGATCTCCCTTATCGAATTTATTGATTAATCCTCTCAGATAACTTGTTAGGTCAATGAGTTGAGATATCTTTTCCGTATACGTAAAGAGTTCTACGCCTGATGTCTTCGCAAAACCCTTAGCCTGATCGCTCCAAGGGACTCGAGTCACGATCTCCGCAGAGTCTGCTATTCCGCTCTCCCTAGCGACAACGAGTAACCCTTTGAAAGCCATTATCCGTTGGTTAGCATCCACCGCTCGTTTTTCGTCTTTACACTCGATGATGACACTGTGTTCACGGGAACTACCGGGAATACGGAAGGTAGCGAGGATGTCCACTTTCTTTTGATGAATCTCAATATTCTGTACCACCTGAGCTCCGAGGAGCCGGTATAGGTCTGCCACCTCATCTTCAAATTTCTGGCCCTTTTCTACAGATGTTCTGCCATTTGAGCTTTTGGTGGATATAGTCTTTTTAGGTGATCTCTTAGCCACGCCTTTTTTCGATCTCCTGGCGACGGCTTTCTTTATAGCCACGGAGTTACCTCATTTTCCTATAAGATTGAGAAAATTCACTGATATTATGAAAGCAGACACAAAATAGCGGCTTAAATTACTCTCTAGTTGCGCTACTTCATCCTATCTCGGTAAAGACGCCTCAACTCCAAGATTTCAGTTCTGTTTCTTACTCTGCGACTTTTCTACGGTTGGGTTCGTCTGTGCGGCGGAATTGCTCTGTCCCCAGTCGAAGCCGGGAGATTGCGCGCGCACGTCCATAAGCTGGTATTCCTTGACGGCGTATTTGAGTTCGACTTGCTGGTTGGGGTCGTGGTTCGTGACGGTGAAGACGAACAGCCCTCGTATCTCACGCTTGTTGAGCAAGACTACGTAGGTGTGATGAGCCTCGACCTTAACGCTCCGGGCAAATTTGGAGTAAGCGTCGAAGAGGTGAACGTTCCGTTTATTGAAGGCAAGGTGCGCCGTAATCTCTTCCACCGGCGCATCGGTTCCGAGATCGGCGATCAAGGCCATGTCGTCGCCTGCGGTAGACGACTGAAAGTAATCTTCGCCGCGACAAGCACCGTTAAAAAGCAGGTCGGGGCTATTTCTGCGCCTGGAATAATCGGAGAGGAAGAGCGCGCTTCTCTGGTAGCCTTTCTGAAATTCCTCCTCGGAGCGGCAGCTATAGGCGGGCGCAAGCGTCACAGTCTTGATTGTGTGAAGCTCCGGCAGCCCGTAATCCTGAGCGGACACGTGGCTGGCTGTGACGAGAAGCAAGGTTGCGATGAGAGCAAGTCTCTTCATAACGTCTCCCTCACTGATTTTAAGATTAGTCTCCGGCTGTTGCCTCCGCCTTGTTCGAGACGACCTCGCCGTCCGGCATGATAATCTTCTGATGGTCAGCCGTGACGGTCTCGCCTTCAATGGTGACTTCTTCGCCGGTCGGCATCGGCACGGGCAGACTGTCCAGAAAACGCTCGGCGTCAATCGCCGCCATGCAACCAGTGCCAGCGGCGGTGATCGCCTGACGATAGAAAGAGTCCTGCACGTCGCCGCAGGCGAAGACGCCCGGAATGTTCGTGGCCATCGAGTGGCCGCCGGTTTTGAGATAGCCAACGTCGTCCATCTCAAGCTGCCCCTTGAAGAGTTCCGTGTTCGGCTTGTGGCCGATAGCTACGAAAACACCGTCGCAGGGGAAGACGCTTTCCTCATTCGTCTTATTGTTGAAGAGAAGAACGCCCGTTACACCATCTTCCATCGTGCCTAAGATTTCTTTGACATCGGTGTTCCAGATGAATTCGATCTTCTCGTTGGCGAGCGCCTTGTCCTGCATGATCTTCGACGCGCGCAAACTATCGCGACGATGCACGACGAAGACGCGGCCTGCGTAGCGCGTGAGAAACGTCGCTTCTTCCATCGCCGTGTCGCCGCCGCCGACGACTACCAGACGCTTGTTGCGAAACGCGGGCAGCGGCCCGTCGCAGGTGGCACAGGCCGAAACGCCGTTGCCGCCCAAGCCTTCCGGCACTTTCGCCTCGCCCGGAATCCCCAGCCATTTAGCAGATGCGCCTGACGCGATAATCAGCGTCTCGGTTTCGATGGTGTGCCCCTCTTGCGTGTGGAGCTTGAAGGGACGCTCACTCAAATCAACCCGCTCGATGTTGGCGTCGAGAATTTCCGTGCCGAAGCGGAGCGCTTGGTGGCGGAACTCTTCCATCAATTCAGGCCCCTGAATGCCTTTGGAAAAGCCGGGATAGTTCTCAACCTCGGTCGTAATCATCAACTGCCCGCCGGGAATCAGTTGTCTTTCGGCATCGTTGGCGTCAATCACGAGCGGGCTGAGATTGGCTCGCGCCGCGTAAATCGCCGCCGTCAATCCGGCTGGCCCAGATCCGATGATAACGACTTCTCTGTGCATCTTTTCTTTGGTCATTTGAGTCTGGTCAATCTCCTTCTGCAAGCTCCGGGCGAGAGTTTTTGAGCCGCTCGCACCAGAAGAGTGTAGCCTTTTCAGTTGCGCGTATAGTATAACTATTAGCCGTAAAGTAGTCGAATACCGGGGCGGAAGGCCGAACCATTCGCATCCGGGCCGCTTGAGCAGTTTCCCGACCTGTTGGCCCGCTCGCCGCCCACTTGAGATCACTTGCAGTTCAGACGAGCACATTGACCACAGAGGAAAGCAAAGGAGCGCCCACGCTGGAAACAATTGCCGTCCTGGGCGCGGGCACGATGGGGCACGGCATCGCGCAGATCGCGGCCTTCGCAGGCTATCCGGTCATCCTGCGCGACGTGAACCGCGACGCACTCGTGCGCGGCATTCAAGCCATCGAACGCAATCTCATCAAAGGCATCGAGCGTGGTAAATTAACGGAGGACGAACGCGACCAGACGCTTCAGCGCATCCGTGGAGCCGTGCAGCTATCGGAGGTCGCCACTGCCGATCTGGTGATAGAAGCTGCGCCGGAGGTGCTGGAAATCAAGCAGGAGATTCTGCGCGAGGTTGAAGCTCTCTCCCAAAAGCCTTTTATCTTCGCCTCGAACACTTCGTCGCTCTCGATCACGGAGATTGCCAAAAATGCGCGCCACCCGGAGCGCGTCGTCGGGATGCACTTCTTCAACCCTGTCCACATCATGCGTCTGCTGGAAATCGTCAAAGGGCAGGACACGAGCGAAGAGACCCTCTTTAAGGTGAACGAGGTCGGGCGAAAGCTCAGGAAAGAGCCGATTACGGTTAAAGACGTGCCGGGTTTTGCGTCCAGCCGTCTGGGCGTCGCGCTCGGCCTCGAAGCCATGCGAATGCTGGAACAGGGCGTGGCGAGCGCAAAAGATATAGATACTGCGATGGAATTGGGTTATAACCATCCGATGGGGCCGCTGCGCTTGACCGATCTCGTCGGTCTGGACGTGCGCCTCAAGATAGCCGAATATTTGCACACGGCGCTCGCTTCCGAGACCTTTCGCCCGCCGGAAATCCTGCGGCGCATGGTCAGCGAAGGAAAACTCGGCAAGAAGGCGGGCGAAGGTTTCTATCATTGGGAAGATTAACAGTTTTCAGTTTTAGTTTTCAGTTTTGAGCAAAGACAAGTTGCTTTTACTGGAAGCCGAAAACTGATAACTGAAAACTAATCTATGACGACTCCCTACAACGAAGAGAAAGACAGAAGATTCGCATTGCGCATGGCGCTCCGCCTGCCCATCGTTGTTTCGGGGCGCGCGGAAGATGGGGCGGCGTGGTCTGAGCCGACCGAGACGGACGACATCTCGACGAGCGGCGCGCTCTTTCATCTCAATCAAAAGGTGAATCGCGGCGAGCGGCTCTACCTGCGCGCGCACCGCCCCGACGGCGCGCCCATCGAAGTCACCGTGACGGTCGTGCGGGTCGCACCTGCCATCTACGGCACGGCGCGCGTCGGCGTCGCCATCAGTGAACCCGTCGAGAACTGGCTGCGGCTGTTTGTCTCCTGGGTGGCCGACGAACAGCCCGTGCCGGAAGAAGCCGACGCTGAATCGTCCACGCCGGAGTGACAAGAGCGCGCTCCAGCTTTCATGCTGAAATCAAGCATCTCAATTTCAAACCCGAAGGAGCAAGCAAGTAGTTCATGTCGCAATCTCAAGAATCTTTATCAACCGCGTACGAAACTCTTTTAGTCGAACGCCGCGACCGCGTCTGCATCATTACCATCAACCGGCCTGAGAAACGAAACGCTCTCAACATTCAAACACGCGAAGAAGGCGCGCGTGTTTTAGAAGAACTGCGCGATGATGAATCCGTCGGCGTCGTCGTTTTTACAGGCGCTGGCGACAAGGCATTCATCGCGGGCGCTGACATCGCAGAGTTTGCCGGGCGCACCGCCATCACGCAACGCGATGTGATGACGGGGCGTTCGCTCTTTACCGCGATTGACACGTTCCCGAAACCCGTTATCGCCATGATCAACGGCTACTGTCTGGGCGGCGGCTGCGAGCTGGCGCTGGCCTGTGACATCCGCATCAGTAGCGACACCGCTTCCTTTGGCCAACCGGAGATCAATCTCGGCATTATCCCCGGCGGCGGCGGCACACAACGACTGACGCGTCTCGTCGGCGAAGGCAAGGCGATGGAGTTGATCCTGACCGGCGACATCATCAACGCGCAGACGGCCTACACGCTCGGCCTCGTCAACGCGGTCGTTCCCGCCGCAGACCTCGAAGCGAAAACGATGGAGATAGCTAACAGGATTGCGGAGAAGAGTCCGGTGGCACTCAGGATGGCGAAGGAAGCCGTCAAGCTCGCCTCGCGCTCGAACCTGGACGAAGGCTTGCGCCGTGAAGTTGACCTCTTCGCCCTCTGCTTCTCATCCGAAGACAAAGACGAAGGCGTCAAGGCATTCCTCGAAAAGCGCAAGCCGGTGTTTAAAGGAAAGTGAAAGTGAATTTGCGATTTTTGATTTGCGATTGGAAGCAGATAAGAAACTGTAAATCTAAAATTTGAAATCTTAGATTTCATCCCTTTCCAATCAAAAATCAAATATCGCAAATCAAAAATCCCCATGCGGATCGTCGCACTCATCCTCGGCCTCGCTGTCGCCGCGTGGGGCGGAGTCCTCGCTTATCGTGCTTTCTTTCTCGAACCAAGCTCGACCGCTATCATCAACACGAGCACCGGCGCGCTGCACGAATATCCGAACCTGCTCCGCGTAACTCTCGGCCTCATCATGCTCATCGGCGGTGCCTGCATAGCCTTTTTCGCCGCGCGCCGCAAACCCATGTAACTCGCTTGACGCGCTTTCCCGCGCTACGTTACTCTCTATTCCCACTCACAAAACATCACTTTGTGGGGCCGTAGCTCAGCTGGGAGAGCGCATGACTGGCAGTCATGAGGTCAGGGGTTCGATCCCCCTCGGCTCCACCAATAATTTCAATAAGTTAGGGGCGGCTTCAAGCTGCCTTTAATTATTTGGTGTGCCTATGGTGTGCCAAATTCAATTGCTAGTATCGTAATATACTCGATAACGGCCTACTCATTTAGGAACAACGAGCATGGACATAATCCTTGGGTTCGATCCAGGTGGAGCCAATCAGTTTGGCTGGGCGGTTCTCGAACATTCACCGACTATGCCATTACGCGTCTGTGCGACCGGAGTAACGAATCATGCCCTACAGGCGGTGAACGCTGCGCTTGCGCTGAAACAAGCAGATGACCATCTGATAGCAGCCGGTATAGACAGCCCGCTTTATTGGACGCCATCTGGCGAACGCATGTCGGACCTCCACGTTCGCGACATCATTCGACGCGCCGGTGCTAGATCGGCAGCCGGTGGCACAGTGCAACATCCCAACTGCCTACGAGGCGCTTGTGTTATCCAAGGGCCAACTGCTGCCTTGCTTCTCCGAAGAAGTATTCCGGGAATTCCACTTACCGAATCGCATCCAAAAGCGCTTCTATGGGCACTCGGTTTGGCATCCGAATCACATAGGCCGAACACGATCTCAGCATCAGATCTTGGTCACTTAGTCGTGGGATCCATCGGTACGACTGAGCATGAACGTGATGCGGTGCTGGGAGGGCTCGCCGCATGGGGCATGATGACGCGTGCTGAAGGCTGGTCTGATCTCGTTTCAACGGAGCGAGAGCCGCTATTCTTCACTTCAGAGCCGGTCAGTTACTGGTTCCCGGCAGTTATTGACTAAAGTTTCACAGGATCGCGGCGCATACTTTCTACCTGTACTTGAAAGAATGTGAATGGCCCTGCAATATGCGCCACTCTAACCTCGTACGCTGAATTGTTAAAGTTGCTGAAGATTCATCCGCTTTAGCGACTCTAGCCCTAGTTTGTTAAAGATGAGAGCGGCGCTTATTGCGAGTCCGGTCGAACGAGTTGTTAGATGGCCAATGATTAGATATCACCTCAATGGCTGACCAGAGGCAACATGCCAGTGGAGATGTTTCGAGTCCTGATACTCACCTAGATTTGTCATCACTCGACACGCCCCGTGCTTCTCTACGATCCGGGAAGCAACTTGGCGGATAACGCCAAACAACTCGAGCAGGAGATTATTATCCTCTTCCTCGAGAGTGAGTAATGACCCAATGTGGCGTTTGGGAATCACCACAACATGCACGGGATAGAAGGGGCGCGTATGGTGGAAGGCGAGCACCCCATCCGTTTCGATAATTTTCTGGACAGGAGTGCGCCCACTTAAAACTTCTTCGCAGTAAAAGTCATTCGTCATATTCATCATAGATGATAGCCATCAACCGCCCGGATTAACCCGCACCGTGCGAGCAGCACACAAGATACATCGAAGGAAGAAGCATAAGAAACATGCTGTCAAGGGTCGGGTTGAATGAGTTTTCAGCCGGATGGTACAGCTTCAGAGAGTGTCTTGTACCAGAGCAACTGAATTTCTTCCGGCAGTTCAGGATACGCAGAGCGGTCAACGGCTATGAGCACACACCCTTGCCGCGCATAAAATCTGCACGCCGCAACATTGATATTCTGGGTTTCCACCTTAAGATACCGACAACCTCTGGCTGTGGCCCACTCTTCAGCTGCACGGAAGAGTGCAGAACCAACCCCTTGCCCGCGAGCGTCTGGTGAGACCCGGATGTCCCACAGGACGGCCAGATCATCACGCCCTTCTAACATGATTAGGTCAGGGGTGTTGAAGGCTACAACTGCCCCGCCGACACGCTTCCCCTCTACCTGTGCCATAAAGACTCCCCAATTCGATACGTCGAAACGCCTTGCCCAGAGATGAGGTTGCTCTCCATTAATTGCGTCGTAATCCTTTACATAGGAAACCTCCAGGGCGCGCTCTGTCAGAATGAACTCATTGAGGCTGTGGCCCTGCTCTGCGACATCAAGAACCATGCTGACCCCGAACGTGATGGAAAGGCTGGCGTAATCAGCAAGCGCTGTTAATGGTTGTTCACTAACTTCAACTCTCATTACTGGAACTCTGCGAGTACGGCTAACGCCCGAATCTAACCGGGCGCGCACTCAACGCAATAACACATAAGTTGATGATGAAAGCCATGCTAACTCCGATCGGGTTGAATAAGCTGGTATGTGCGCCGCTCAACCCCTCTGCCTGTCATGACTTTTAATCCACCATTACTTTGGCTTTACGGAAGGTACTGACTGTGCGCAACGAAAGCCGACAAATTCCTGTGCCCCTTCTGGAGGATGACTGTCCCGATAAGCAACTCGGAGGTTGATGGGAGCACCGCCCCAACTCCCCCCTCGAATAACGCGACGAGTAGTAATGTTTAGATATGTGCTATCCAGAAATAAATCTCCTCCGGCGACTGGATTTATCTGAGGCGAAGGTGCGTACGGCTGCCACTCATCTGCCACATACTCCCAAACATTTCCTGCCATATCAAACAGCCCGTACCCATTAGCTGGATAGCTCCCGACGGGCCTGGTTCCTCCAATATTACTCCCGATATAGTTCGCGCGCGTTTTATCAACCCGCTCATCGCCCCAGGGAAACGCTTTGCCCAAGAGTGCCCCGCGGGCGGCGTATTCCCATTCCGCTTCAGTTGGCAGCCGCTTCCCTGCATACTGACAGTAGGCTACAGCCGCATACCAACTTACATTAGTAACAGGATGGCTGGCTTTCTCTTTCGGATAATTATTACCGTTCCAGTGCTTCAGGTAATTCCCGTTGTGATAACGCTTCGGAATGCTGTGTTGTCGCCAGTGAGGATTCTTGTCAAGGAACTTCTTGAATTGGGAATTGGTAATCTCGTGAATATCCAGATAGAAGGAGTCAAGGGTAATCATATGTCTCGGAACTTCAGCCGAGAATAGGTCGGCTCGCTTGATTTCAAAAACTTGCTGAAGGTGCGCGATTTCTGATGGTTCGGTGCCCATCTGGAAGGTAGCACCGGGAATCAAACTCATTGACTTATCGCGTGCATTGGCAACGCTTAATTCTAGGGGGGTTGCTTGTCTGGCGGCAGCATTCAAGACAGCCAGCGGGAGGCAATCGATAATTGCCGGTAACAGGAGTGCGAAGGCAGCAGTAATAGCTATCGAATTTAGTAATCGGTGTCTCAAAGTTAGCGCTCTCCCACATTATTTGTTTAGATCTTCATCAAGTTTCCTTGCTCGCTCGATTGCCTCCTCATAATCCAGATTGTCCGCGATGATTCGGCTATACCTTTCATCCTTGACCGGAGCCTTCAATTTCTGTGAAGCGCTTGGGGGCCTGATTCACATGGCTCTCTCCTCAGGCGTCTAACTAACCGTTGGAGTGCCCTTGCGTGTCGTCTTCTACGGCGCGAGAAATCTCTCCCCCCACTTATCAAGCTCGGCAATGACTTCCTCTCTAGTCTTAAGTGAGCCGAGGTGAATATATCTATCGGTTTTCCGGGCGATCAACATCGCCGCTGCCACCAGCATGTCCCGTTGTAAGCCTGACAGCAGTTCGCTCCCACAGCCGATAAAGGGCGGCGGCGTGACCGGCGTCATTTCGGGCACGTCAGTCCGCGCAGTCGAGAGAGTCAGCACTTCACTCACGTCAGACGCATGGGCATCGCGGTTGGTCAGATTCTCACCGTGCAGCCATTTGTTCGACACCGTTTTGATGACAGAGGTGTGGTCGAATTGCGTTTGGCAGATTGTTCCTTGTTCGATCCAGGGCGAAACCAGAACCGCCGGGACCCGGACGCCGAGCCTTTTGAAGTCAAAATTGCTGCCCTGACCGTCGCACTTTTTATTCGCCGGAATGACAACGCCGTCGGGAGCAACTGCCGGAGGCGGCGGCTGATGATCGAAACAGCCGCCATGTTCGTCGAAAGTGATGATGAGCAGGGTCTTCTCCCAATAATCGCTCTCGCGCAAAGCCGTGTAGATGTCATAAATCAGTTTATCGCCGTAGAGCACGTTGGTTGGCGCGCCAGTGTCGAAGACCGCGAAGGCGGGGTGCATATCGTTTTCAGGGCCGTATTTCTCGCTACAAATCATGTTCGGCTCGATGAATGTGTAGGAGGGCAGCTTGCCAGCCTGCACATCGGCGATAAACTGATTTGCCTGCGAGTCAGGATGAGACGAAAAATCGCCGGCTTGCAGCGGGAAGAAACGCCGGTTTTCTAAAGAGAAGAGAAAATCCCAGAGGTGCCGCTGCCCGTAAAGAGCGTTGCACAACAACAACGGGCCGCCGTGATAAATCTTCCAACTGATATTTTGGGATTCCAACAGGTTGTAAATAGTGGGCGTGTTGTTGATGAAGATGCCTTTGTCCCAGAAATGCTGGCCCCAGCTGTTGTAAACATTTCCGCTGGAAGTGGCCGCGTGGACAAAAGAGCGATTGGGGAAAGTCTGCGTGGGAACGGAACTATACCAGTTATCACAGACGGCGTAGGCTTTAGCCAATCCATTGATGACCGGCAGCGAAGCTGGCGCGAAGCAGTTCATGATAACGCCGGGGTCAACGTCGAAAGGCGATCGCCCGTGTTTCTTGGCCTCACCGTCGGCCTGGCAGATAGCGTTGACGTAATCGATGACGAAGCCCTGCATGTCGGGCGTCGCCGTGGTGAGCGGAATGGGACATGGCGGTGGACACGGCTGGACACCTGGCGGTGGACACGGCGGATTGAACATTTGCATATAGACATGGTCATAGGGCTCGTTCGGATCAGGGAAAGGGGCCGTCATGTCCGTTCCAGCGAAGACAAAAGCCGGCGCGCCGTCGGGTCGGGGATTACTCATAGAGTCTTTGACGCCGTTAAAGTTCGGGTTATCAGGATATAACCGGCCCAGAACATTATCGAAAGAGCGGTTCTCCATCATCAACACAACAATGTGTTCTATTTTGTCCAGATTATTGTTCTGAGAAGTCATATAGTTTCTCCTTGAAGTTAGGGCAGACGCAACGCGATCAATTCCGCAGGCAGATTGGAGCCGCCCGTCGGGACGACAATAAATTGTTTGCCCTTCATCATGTAGGTGATCGGCGCTCCCGTCGCGTTGCGTGGCAGTGCCACCTCCCCCACCACCTTGCCGGTTGCCTTATCGTAAGCGGTGAGTTTCGGATCGTGGACCTCAAAGTCAGCGACGACGGCGAACCCCTGTGCGGCAGCGGCTCCGCGCTGCGTGTTCCCCTCTTGCCCGACGATGAGGAGCGTCTTCGTCAGGAGGACGTGACCGCGTGCTGGTCGCCCTGTGGCAGTAAGGTTGAGTCCTTTGAGCAGGGGGTGGATACGGGCCAAATCTCCCAGCGGAACCATCCACTTGTGATCGCCCGTGTTGAGATTGATAGCGGTCATACGCCCATAAGGAGGTTTCCAGAGCGGTAATCCCTGAACTGCCTCAACGAGGAAAGGCCCACCAATGTAGTCTGCGTGTGGCAAGGGCGACTTCCCAACCATGACGGCGAAGGGAAGCGTAATCGAGGGGATATAGAACATCCCCGTGTCGGGGTCGAACGCCGCGCCCGCCCAGTTCGCGCCCCCGGCGATGCCCGGCATCAGGATCACAGGCTTTTCCAGAGAAGGCGGCGTAAAGAGCGGGCCATAGCTGTACTTTTCCAGAATCGCGAGCGCATCTCTATGCAGTTCCGGAGTGAAATCAATCACGTCATTCTTCGTCATCCCCTGCCGGTCGAAGGGTGCGGGCTTCGTCGGGAAGGGTTGTGTCGGAGAGAGTTTTTCACCCGGTACAGTAGACTGCGGAACTGCACGCTCTTCGATGGGCCAAATCGGCTTGCCTGTGACACGGTCGAAGACATAGACGAATCCCTGCTTGCTCACCTGCGCCACAGCCTTGACGAGTTTACCGTTCACACGGATGTCTATCAGGTTGGGCGCGGCGGGCAGGTCGTAGTCCCAGACGCCATGGTGCGCCATCTGAAAATGCCAGACGCGACGGCCTGTGCGCGCATCCAGACAGACCAGACTTTCTCCGAAGAGGCCAGCCCCGGGCCGCTGGCCACCGTAGTAGTCGTTAGTGGGCGTGCCGAAAGGCAGATAAATGTAGCCCAGTTCCTCGTCTGCGCTCATCATCGTCCAGACGTTGGTGTTGCCCGTCGTTTTCCATGAATCCCCTTCCCAACTCTCCTTGCCGAATTCGCCCTCGCCGGGAACCGAACGAAAGCGCCACAGCTGCTTGCCCGTGCGGACATCGAAACCACGCATGTCGCCCGGCGGCATCTCCTTCATCAGGGGGAAGTCCAGAATGGAAACTCCTACGACCACGACATCACGAGCGATGACGGGCGGGGAGGTGACGCCGTACAGACGCCTATCAACGCTGCGACCCAGGCCAGCCGTCAGGTCTATGCGTCCCTGCTGGCCGAACGTAGAGATAGGCTTGCCCGTCCGCGCGTCCAGGCAGATCAGGTAGCCATCGCCCGTGCCGAAGAGAATGCGCCGATCATTCCCATCCGCCCAGTAGGCCACGCCACGATGCACGAAGCCATGATTCGGCGGCGTTCCGTTTTTCCAGGTCAGCGGGTCGTAAACCCACAGCGCCTTGCCCGTGGTGGCATCAAGGGCGGCGACCTGTGAAAGTGAAGTGCTGATGTAGAGCACGCCTGAGACCATCAGCGGGGTTGATTCCCAGACCCAGGTCTTCAACTGAGGATTCGCTTTAGTCACCTCTTCCTCAGCGGAGCGCCACGTCCAGGCAACCCGGAGGCGTTTGAAGTTCTCACTATCGATCTGCGTGAGCGGAGCGTATTTGGTGCTGGCCTTGTCGCTCCCGTAGTTCCGCCATTCTCCCGCTGTCCTGCTCTTCGTTTGTGCATGGAGCAGACAATTCCCGGCAATCAACATCAGGCTAAAGGCCACCACCCGGCGCAGGGTCAGAGGTCTGTCAGAAGTTGAGACTCTCAAGCGCATCGTCCTTTATCCTCTCTATCCCTGGAAATTCGTATTCGTCCGTAGTGTCCTTTACCCTCATGACGCCTCCCGCTGTCGGTCATGCAAGATAGACAGATACATATTCCATGGCCCTACCGCATCAACGTAAACTTTCGCCATCGTCCGGGCAATCTGCCCCACGTGATCCAGGTCATGCACGACCCACGTCGCCAGCAACTGTCCGAGCGTGACTTCTCCGAGGTCCGGATGTTGCCCTGTTCGCTCAAGGTCGCTCTCACTGAGGTTCATCGCGAGCAGTTCGGCCACGTTGTGGGCGCGGAGTTCAGTAAAGATGGTGAGAAGATCTTCGAGAGACTTCCCCTCGCTTTCGGTGAACTGGGCCATCCGGTCGAATGGCTGAAACGGACGTGAGTCGCCGGAAAGAATATGTCGGGCGCGCGGAATCCAGTCGGTCCGCTCGCCATGTATGAGGTGACCAATAACGTCGTACGGCGACCACGTGCCTTCACCTTCCGTCGCGCGCACCCAGACGTCCGGCAAACCCTCCAGAAGCGCGCTGATGGTTGCCGGCGTTCGTTTGAGGATCGCCAAGGCATCCTTTATTTGTAAATCTGCTCGCCTCATTTACACATCCTCCACACACATACCGTATGCCGTCTCAGAGCCGTCTGGCTGTCGAGCGCTCGAATTAACCGGGCTGGACAAAATCAACCAAGCATCCGAGTCTTGCAGATGAAAGATGAGCTGATTCCGCTCCAGCTCTATGAGTTATTAGCTAGCCCACAACTATTTAACAACTCATACTTCCACCTTCTGCCTATTCTAAATCAAATGCTAAATTGGAAATCAGAGTATCTTCCGTATCAACAGCTCCAGGATAAACATTGCCGATTTCCAGACGAACCCAACTCGTTTTGATTCCTCCCACTTCAAGTTTCTGCTCAACCATTCGATCTGGGAATGTAAAGCCTCGTGAGGTCCCATCGGAAAAATAAAAGGTGGCACTGGCCAGCCGGTTGTTCTGCTTCCAGAGTTCAGGTGTTTTAAAATATCCCGGCGTTATAATTATTCGCTTGAGTTTTACCTCGCGATTAAAATCACACCGGATCCATTCGCCGGTTCCCGGGCCGCTTACCCCTTCACTCCACGCCGTCGCCAAGCTCTGATCCAACACATTGCCGGGTTGGTAAGTAATGTCGCCCGCTGATGAGCGGGTGGATGATGCCGTGGCTATGATAGTTTCTTTAGCTCCTGAGTTAAGCCAGACCATTATCCCAACACCCACAATCAAGACCAGTAACACTAAAGCAATATATTTGAGCGCTGAACTCTTTGTTTGCTTGAGCGGTTGAGGAGTAGGAGGATCAGAAAGCAAAACTTCTGTTTGAGCTGAATTATCAGTATGCGGTAAGTGGAGACGCTGGGTGGCTTCGGGGTCATATGGCGCAGAAAGGAGTGAGCCATCAGCCAGGCAATAAGTTAGTGATTCATCGGCGTAAGTTCGGTTACAGGTAGGGCAGGCTTTCATTGGAGTTCTTCTAAAGGGATAACCCTCTGTTTTTCGCCACATCAGGCCAAAGCGTTTTATAGCTCAGAATCCAGAAGGCAACTAACGCCTGGCATCACCCGCGCCCCTACGCAACGTACATGAGAGGCACGCTGAAGGGGCGTCGGGTGCATGCCGTTGTTATGTCATCCGCCATCTGTATCATTCAACTCTCATTCGGCTTTTACCGCAAGCAGTTCGTTTTGTTTAGCCGCTCCTGCTTCCCATAAATAGCACTATACAGAGACTTCTCAATCCTTTCCCAAAGCGCAAGGTAACGATAAGCGCAGTATTCATAGGGTAGGTTCATAGATAATAGGATTTCCGTCCATCTTTCTTCCAACTTAATTTACGCGAAGCGGCATTACGCTCATTAGACCGCCAGCGGCGGCCTAGCACCCAATTTGGATGCTATTGGGAGATTTCGCCCACTGCCTGCTCGGCGGCGATAATGCTTTCGATCACCTCCGTCTTGGCCTCCGCGTATGCGTTCATGTCCGGCCACTCTTTCGCGGCCAGTTCGCGCTTCGTCTGCTCGTAGCGGCGACAGTCCTCGATGTTTCGGCGCAGGCGGTCCCGGAAGCCTAACGTCCGCTGAATCTCCGGGCAGCCGACCGAGTAGATGTGGAGATGCACGTCCTTTTCATGAGTCCGGAACATCCGATGCTCGTTCCAATCCGGCTCCCGCACCCGCAGGACATACCCCGCCGCTTCCAATCGGGGCAGGTAGGCGGACTCATCTGCGGAATCCGGGACCACGACAAGAATGTCGATGATGGGCTTGGCGGCCAGACCGGGAACGGACGTCGACCCGACATGCTCGATTCGGAGGGCGGAGCCGCCAAGCGCGTCGGCGATGGCGCGAGCGTGCGCCTCAAATTTCTTCGGCCAATCCGTGTCGTAGTCGACAATCTTGATCTCGCGTTTTTCGACGCCTCCGATCAGCCCTATCTCTACTGGTTCATCTGCCATAACAGTCCTTTCGCGCCCGGATGGAAGCGATCACACTCCAATGAGCCCAATCAAGGAGCGGTTTGGCACAAATATTCAAGTTTAATGAATAAATGTGTTAAGCCTCAGTAACGTAAGGTGCGTTATCTGCCTCCGGATTTATGAATCGCTAGAGGTGAGATCAAAGCATCTTGCTATTGCGAGGCCGGTTGAATGCGTTGTTAACTGGCAGGCACCGAAACAATGCCCCGCCCCCGGTATTTACCCATCACAACGCTCACAACCAAAGCTGCCACAGCATAAACCACAGCCTTGAGCCAGTATTGCCTTGACGGCTCCACGCCACCAAGTGAAAAAAGGTTGAGCGCAGCATGAAAGATCACGGCAATCACCAGACTGCCCGCCGTGTTGAGGTAAAGCCACGTAAACAATACTGAGAAAGCCAGCGTCATCACCATAAAAGCAGAAAACGGCAGCCCATAATGAGGGTAATTCGGCAGCAAGAAATTCGGCAGGTGCCAGATGGCCCAGACTAGACCGACGATCATACTGCTAGCCAAGGGCGGGTGGCGCTGAAGGAGATAAGGTAGGAGGAATCCGCGCCAGCCAATCTCTTCACCCACGATGAGAACGGCCACCACAAGGCTCAAGAGCGAGAGGGTACTCACCCCGAATCCGATGCTGCCCCACCACCACACGTGCAAGAGCCAAAGCGGCACGAGTAGCACGAGCGGTAGCAAGGCCGCCAGGATGCACCACGGCATCAGAGAGCGTGACAACTGAAACTTGCGGCCTAGTTCTGCAAGACCTGCGCGACCACTACTAGCGTAAAGTACGATGAGAGCAGCCACACACGGGCCGAAGAGGGCGAGCAGCGGAAACATCATGGACTGTCTGATCAGCGCCGCGAGCGGCCAAGTCCAGCCAAAGGCAATGACGATGAAACTGAGAACCGGATGTCTCTCGATTGCGGCTTTCATTCGTAATTCGATTCGAGTTAGTTAACGCCCGAATTACCCGGCGGGCAAAAGCCATTCAGCCATAGAATCATAAGATGATGAAAAGAAGCCTTCAATCAAGTTTGGTTCAATGCGTTGTTCGCCGCGGCGTGAAGACAAAGAGCTTCATGGAATTAGCTTGTCATGACAATGCCAAAATGCTCGTGCAGTATTGCCGCATACTCTTCCTGACTCGTTAAGGTTCGCTCTTGCCGCCCGCCAGTCTTAGACGTTGTGATAAAACGCATCTCGCTAAGTGTGATGCGCCCTTCCTCTGTCGCACGCGAGCAGATGTGGGCCTTTGTGAAATGCGACTGCGGAGAAGTCTGGTGATAGCGACACATCTCTACATAGTCAGCATACTCGTGAGGCTGTAAGGTAAAGCGATACTGAGCTTTCCATTCATCATCACCATCACGCTGCATCAGAATCAAGTGAGTGCCATCAGGGACGATGCGATAAGCGCGGCTGCCCTGCACCTGCTCGCTCCGTTCATCAAGCAGCAATGGTTCAAGAAATGAATCACCAAAGCCCACATCCACAAGCCAACGCTGCTCTAACGAAACCATCAGCGTCATGTGGTCGAAGTCCGGCCCGAAGCCCCCTTCTGCATCCGCAACTCCGGCTGAGAGCATTCGGACATCGAAGCCCAGGGCACGCAACAACGCAGCAAACAGACCGTTGGCTTCATAGCAGAAGCCGCCGCGACGGCGGTCAACGATCTTTGTAAACAGAGCTTCGTCTTCAAGAACAATCGGCTGCCTGGCGTGAATACTTAGATTTTCAAAAGGTACAGCCAACAGATGCGCGAGTTGCAACTCGCGTAAGGTCTCGGCAGTAGGAGCAAGCGAGCCATGATAGTTGATGCGTTCGAGGTAAGCCTTGATGTTCAATTAACTCTCTCCCCTAATCATGCAAAACTCGTAAGCGCCGAACGTCCGGCATCACCCGCCGCCCCGCAATATTGAGGTACTTGAAATCCGGCGTGTCGGCGGTCGGGTGCATGCCGTTGTTAGGTTTCGGTTTAGAACAAGGAAGCATAATCTTCGGGATAATTCTTTCGGAACCATCGGAGAAATTCTTTATATGAGGCTTTGTATCCTCTTTCTTTACGGAATTCCCGTAATGCAGCATATGTATTCTTCTTGAATTCTGGTAGCTCAATCATTGAGGCAGCAATCATCGTTTGAAGCCGTTGTTTTGAGGTTTGTGTATAAATAATTGATCGCATCCGCTTCAGGTCATAATGAGCATCAGACTTCTTCCCGCCTTTGCGTTTTCTATGATCGGGATAATCACCCATCAGGAGCAGAGATAATCTTACAATGCCCTCAATGTACCCAAGCAGATATTCTTCTTCCTTCAGGGACTCGCTTGCCGCCCACAATCCCGAATAAAGCATTAGCAGGTGGAGTTCATCAGTATCAACATTCTCCTCCAAATACTTGGACAGTTCATCGAGTATCTTTTTCAAAATCTTCTTGCATTCAGATTGGGAAAGATGATCCTGTGCGGCATCTTTTGAACTTGCCCCAAAGAGCCTTGAGAGCTGAACTTGCATTGCCCTCGGGATAATTATTGGCTTTTTGCTTGTCATCTGGATAATCGGTAGAAACCTAACGCTAAGTAGGCGTACTATTTTCCGCCTGTAAAGACGCCCATTTAGCCGTCTTTGTTTTCATTCCTTCCAAACAGCCGTCTAATCAATCTAATAGATGACTTTTACCGCTAATCGCAGTAGAACTCAATGCTGAACTGAGACGCACAAATTCGGGCGTTGTGACAGCTTCGCCTTGACGGAACGATTCGCCGAAACTATGCGTTTGCGCCGCGGCTTTTCTCGTCGCGCTCGCCAGCGGGTCTAACGTTCGCCTTTGGCGGGAATGTTTACGTCCATCGACAGACGCACTTTGCGGACGCTGCTCTGATGGGGCAGCGCCTGTCTCATTTGTGGTAAATTAACCGCTCAATGCTTGATCAATCAATGCCGATGCAGTCGCTTACTTTCAGTGTCAGGCTTAAGCTGCGGTCAGTCATCAGTGTTCGAGCGCAGCGAAGCGGGCTTATGGCCGCCGGTGCTCTCACATGTTTCTTATCGCTGCCAGTCTGCGCACAGCAGGCTGAGTCTCCAGCACCGCCGGTTGTGGTGCAGCCCGGTGCGCCGGGCCAGCCAACCCGAACACTGCCGCCATCGACGAGGGCCCGACTTCCGCCCCGTTCACCGAAGGATGTGGAGTTCATGCAGGGGATGATCATGCACCACGCGCAAGCGGTTGAGATGACGGCGCTCATCGAGTCGCATACGGAGAACAAGGATCTCCGCCTTCTCGGAGCGCGCATCAGCCAATCGCAGTCAGACGAAATGAAGTTTATGAAACGGTGGCTCGAAGCCAGGGGAGAGCCGGTTTCGCCGCCGATGCCGGAAATGCCAAGCATGGATATGCCGGGCCACGACATGTCGGGCCATCACATGCTCATGCCCGGGATGCTTACCCCGAAGCAGATGGACGCCTTAAGAAAAGCAAAGGGCGCGGAGTTCGATCATCTGTTTTTGACCGGAATGATTCAGCACCACAACGGCGCGTTGATTATGGTAAAGGATTTGTTCGATACGGCAGGCGCGGGGCAGGATGCTGAACTGTTCAATTTCGCAACGGATGTTGACAGCGGCCAACGCGCTGAGATTAGGATTATGCAAACCCTGCTGGGTGAAAAACCTGTAGAGGAGAAACGATGAGTCGAGTACACACTATCGCTTTCCGTTTACTAATAGCTTCCCTTGTTTTGTGCTCGTGTTTTGCAGCCGGGACGCTGGCACAAACGCCCTCGCCGTCGCCGCAGCCTTCGCCCACTCCGACGCCAGAATCCAAACCCGCCGACCAGGAAGGCGTGAATCCGTTTGCTCCTGAACCGGCGCCGCCGCTACCGGCGGGAATGACGGGTTCAGATACAGCCGACCCGCGCGCCAATCTGTCGCCGGGAATGTACGACGCGGGTGAAGCATCGATGGGCATGAAGCACCTCATGCTGCTCAAAAAGCCGGACGCGTTTCAACTCGGCTCCACCGATCCTGATAATCCGAAGGTGCAGAAGGCTCTGAGTCTCCTCGGCATAGGTGACTCCTCGAAGATGCCAAAGCCTCTCCAACTGGTTATTGCCGAGCTCGCTTTTGCCAACTCGGACCTTGCGTTCCAGGGCAACCACCTGTTTCAGGGAAACTTTTATGGCGTCAATATCTATGACATCTCCAATCCGGCGAAGACCAGATTGTTGACTTCGATGGTATGTCCGGGCGGGCAGGGCGACGTGTCCGTTTACAAGAACCTGCTCTTTATGTCGGTGGAGCAGCCAAACGGCCGACTGGATTGCAGTCCACAGGGATTTCCGCCCGAGCCGCCGCCCGCCGCGGGACAAGAGAACAAGCCGACGCTGCCGGCAGCGCAAAAAGATCGTTTCCGCGGAGTAAGGATTTTCGATATCGCCGACATCAGGAATCCGAAGCAGGTGGCAGCGGTGCAAACCTGCCGCGGCTCGCACACGCATACGCTGGTAGTCGATCCGAATGATAAGAACAACGTCTACATCTACGTCTCGGGAACCTCTTTTGTCCGTCAAAGCGAAGAGTTGGCCGGGTGCTCGGATGAGGCCCCGGACAAGGATCCGAATACTGCGCTCTTTCGCATTGACGTGATTAAGGTGCCGTTGGCGGCGCCGCAAAATGCTCAGGTGGTGTCGAGTCCGCGAGTGTTTATGGATCCGAGGACGGGCGCTCTGAACGGCCTGAGTAACGGCGGCACACACGGCAAGGACGGATTGGAAAAGCCGTCCGACACCAACCAGTGCCACGATATTACCGTATACTCAGCGATCGGACTCGCGGCGGGCGCCTGCTCGGGAAATGGAATTCTGCTGGACATCAAAGACCCGGTCAATCCGAAGCGCCTAGACGCGGTAAACGATCCGAACTATGCGTATTGGCACTCGGCCTCGTTTTCGAATGATGGGAAAAAAGTCGTGTTTACCGATGAGTGGGGCGGCGGACTGGGTGCGCGTTGCCGCGCGAACGATCCGAACAAATGGGGCGCTAATGCGATTTTCCGCTTGACGGATAACAAGCTGAGCTTCGCGAGCTACTACAAGTTGCCGGCTGCGCAGGGTGACAGCGAGAACTGTGTTGCGCACAACGGCTCGCTCATTCCGGTTCCCGGCCGGGACATCAAGGTACAAGCCTGGTACCAGGGCGGCATCTCCCTCATGGACTTCACTGACGCGGACCATCCGGTTGAGATTGCCTATTTCGATCGGGGGCCGATTGATCCGAAGATGCTCGTGCTCGGCGGCGACTGGTCCGCTTACTGGTACAACGGCCACATCTACGCGTCAGAGATCGCGCGCGGCCTGGACATCTTTGAGCTGACGCCGACCAAGTACCTGACGCAGAACGAGATTGACGCCGCGAAAGCGGTTCGGGTGGCTGAATTGAATGTGCAGAACCAGGAGAAAATTGAGTGGCCCCGACAGTTAGTCGTAGCGAAGGCGTACGTCGATCAGCTGGAGCGTTCGCAAGCTCTGCCTGCTGACCGAATCGCGAGCCTCCGGCAGGCGATTCAAAGAGCAGAGAGTTCACACCTGAATCAAAAAGAGCTCGGAAAACTCAAAAGCCTCGCGCCGTCGCTGGAGAAGAGCGCCGGCCTGACGAAGAGTGCAGCAGACTCAGCCCGATTGCAAGCCCTGGCTGAAATCCTGAAGCGACCCGCACTTTGATCCTTTCGAGCGCGAACTGGAGGCGCAGTTTGAGAATGCGCGCCGCCGCGTTAACTCAACCGATAGGCGCTGGCGTCTCATGAAGCTGGGTTGCAAATTATGGCTGGCGTTCCATTCATGCCGCTGGTGGTGTGTGGTGGGTGCCGCCGCCCTCGCGCTCTCATTCCTTGGTGAGCTTCCAAGCCTTATTTCGCGCCCAGGGGTAACGGTCGAACGGGGCAGCACGTGAGACGCGTCTTCTCTGCTCCGGCCTTGATAAGCCTCATCTCTACCTTAGGGGGTCTTTGTGAAAGCGGAAGTATGGGTTTCATTGCTGAGCTTCGGCGGGACACTCCTGCTGGTTATCACAGGTCTACTGAATTTCTCTATTTTCCGTAGACAACTTCGAGCTGCACAGGAGCAAATGGAGACGGCCCGAAAGCAGCTTGAGAATGCTCAAAAGCAGCCTGAAATCCAACTGATCCAGCGGGCCATGACAGAAATGTCAGAACACCTGCCAATCCTCATCGAAAGGCCGTACCTGCGACCCTACTTTTACGAGAGCAAACTTTGGAAAGAGGAAGACAAGGCGAACAGGGACGAGCTCAAGGCAATGGCCGAACTGCTCCTCGATAATTTCGCGTCAGCCATTATTCATTCCGCCTCCTTCCCTCAGTATCCCATTCGAGGTGTCGAACAATCTATCAGATTCCACCTAAAGAACAGCCCGACCTTACGCGAATTTCTGATCGAGAACTTCGACCGTTTTCAACTCGCCGGGCTGGCCTTACTTCGCCTCAAGAATGAAACGGTGACCGAGACTGAAGAGGATCTACGCAGGCTGATCTCCAAAACAAGAACCGACGAGAGAGAGCGCGCACGGCTTGAAAGACTTCTTGGCCATCTACAGATAAACAGCGATGCCGAACCTTTAGAATTAGCGAAGTACAGTGTACAAAGGCGCACAGGCGTAAGGAGCGAACTACAGGTAGAGAAGCAATGATTCTCTGATTTGGCCATCAATGGCGTGAAAGAAAAGCATTCTCTCGACGAATCGCAGCAAAGAGATATTGATGAGTTTCTACGCGATGAGCTGAAGCCCAAAGAGCCTATCTTTCCGAGTGCGGGTGGGAGTCAGGCCGTCAAGTTCAAACTGCCCTGACCCTGCTCAGTCCACATCAAAACTGCTGACTCCATTACGATCTCTCCTTAAATATATTTGTCATAGAAACAAAGCGATATGTAAGAGCTTCGGAAGGCATCAATGGGGTATAGATACTAGCATCGCAAGGCGGTTAATCTCACCTATCCCCGCTATGCTTGACAATGAAATGTGTGTGGGCCAACTTGACGCATCCCTGAATAACTGGTACAAGCATCCCTTTTCCTCACCAGGGCTTTTCCACTTTCACTGAAACATTTTCGTAACTCTTGACTCTTTTCAAGAAAAGGACTCTGTGTGCGCTACTCTAAAATCTTCCGCCTTCCAACTTTCAAACTAACGAAACGCTATTATCTATTTATTGCTACTCTTTCATTGGTCCTGACGCTAACGCTCGTTCATGGTTTGGCTGCGCTCTCGCTTTCGACGACGACAGTAGTCCAGCAGAACTTTGACGGCATGACCACAGCGGCGACCGCGGCGCTGCCCGCCGACTTCAAAGCCGACAAGCAAGCGGTTGTTCGCACCGTCGGGACGTATTCGGGGGCGGTGTCCGCGACTGAACTGGCGGGCGGCGCGAACCTGTCCACCAGCGCGCAGAACGGCATCTATAACTTCGGGTCTGGAACAAACGCTACCGGAGCGGACCGTGCCGTGGGCTTCCTCTCATCGAGCAGTGGGACCAGGAGCGGCAATCTCTACACGCAACTGGCGAATAACACGGGCGGAAATTTAACGGGACTGCAAATCTCCTACGACGTAGAGAAATACAGGAATGGCTCTAATCCGGCAGGCTTCAGCATCCAGTTGTATTACTCGACGGACGGAACTAATTGGACGAGCGCCGGGGCGACGTTTCTGACAAGTTTTTCAGCCAATGCTGATAACAGCGGTTTCGCCACCGCTCCGGGCACAACCGTCACGGTCTCAAACCAGACGCTCAGCGCCACGATTCCCAACGGCAGCAACTTCTATCTGGCCTGGAACTACTCCGTCACCTCGGGGACAACCACCTCGAACGCACAGGCGCTGGCCATCGACAATATTTCTATTCTCGGATTGAACGCAGGCGGGTCAACCAATCCGTCCGGCGTCGGCGCGGCGAACCCCAACACGTTGACGCCCGGCGAGTCAACGCTTCTGACAGTGACGGTGACGCCCGGAACGATTCCTGCCAGCACGGGACTAAACGTCACCGGCAACCTCTCACCCATTGGGGGTTCATCTTCACAGCCGTTCTTCGATGATGGAAGTAACGGCGACGCGATTGCCAGCGACAACATCTTCTCGTATCAGGCAACCGTCGCGGGCGGCACGACAGGCGGATCAAAGACTCTGCCCGTCACGATTACTGATGCACAATCACGCGTTGGCAGCGCACCGATTTCGCTGACCGTGACGGCACCTTCTCCACCATCCGGCACTGGAAGCGCGACGCCCGGTTCTGTTGAACCCGGCAATTCGAGCCTCCTGACTGTGACGGTGACTCCGGGAACGATTCCTCCCAGCACAGGCCTGGCCGTGACGGCTGACCTCAGCTCAATTGGCGGAGCGTCTTCGCAAACGTTCTTTGATGATGGGACCAATGGAGACGCGGTCGCGGGCAACAACGTCTTCTCATTCAATGCCACGGTCGTCGCCGCAACTACTCTGGGCGCGAAGAGCCTGCCGTTTACAATCACAGATGCGCAAGCTCGAAATGGCTCAGGCAATATCGCGCTGTCTGTCTTTAACTCCGATGGCTCCCACAATCCTGCCGAGCACATGTTGATGGGAAATCCGAACGGGGCGACCGCCGACATCGCCAACCCGAACAACTACCTGATGATGAAGCTGCAATACGCGCTCTCGTTTAATAACAGTCGCGGTATCCCGAACTGGACGAGTTGGCACCTCGACAGCACATGGCGCGGCAGCGCATCACGCCAGGATGATTATCGCGCAGACACGACGCTGCCTCCGGGTTTCCACCAGGTGCAGGGAAGCGATTACAGCGGCTCCGGCTTTGACCGCGGACACATGACGCCGTCTGCCGACAGGACTTCATCAATCCCTGACAACTCCGCGACCTTCCTGATGACCAACATGATTCCGCAAGCCCCCGGAAACAATCAGGGGCCGTGGAACAATCAGGAGAACTACCTCCGCACGTTCCTCACCGGGAGCGAGCTCTACATCGTGTCCGGCGGAACCGGGACAGGTGGCGTCGGCTCAGCTGGAGCGGCCAGCACCATCTCGGGAGGGGCCGTCACGGTTCCGGCATATACCTGGAAAGTGGCGTTGATCCTGCCGATCGGTGACAACGACGTTTCAAGAGTTGACGCTAATACACGGGTTATCGCCGTCATCATGCCCAACACAGACAATATCAGGCCGGACCAGTGGCAAAAGTATCTGGCCACGGTCGATCAGGTCGAGACGCTGTCGGGCTATGATTTTTACTCAAATGTGCCGGTAGCGATTCAGGGTGTGATTGAGGCGAAACTCGATGCCGGGAACGATACCGCGCCCGTCACGTCAGGCCAGACGAAGACGACCGTCGAAGATCAGAATGTCTCGGTGACGCTTGCAGCCACCGATTTCAACGTCAACAACGTATTCACTTACACCATCGTCAATCCGCCGCAGCACGGTGTCTTATCTGGCAGCGGCGCGACTCGTACATACACGCCCGATTCGGACTACTTCGGGCCGGACAGCTTTACTTACAGGGCCAATGATGGCGCGCTGGATTCAAACGTCTCGACGGTCAGCATCACTGTGACCGCGGGCAACGATGCCCCGGTTCCGGCAACCGACAGCAAGACAACTCAGGAAGATACCCCGCTGAGCTTCCCGGCGAGTGATCTGACGGTGAATGACAATCCGGGACCTGCCAATGAAGCAGGACAGACACTGTCGGTGACGGCAGTAGCTTCAAATACCGGAGGGACCGTCTCACTCAACGCCGGGACAGTTACCTTCACTCCGTCGTCACACTTCTCCGGGGCCGCGAACTTTACCTACACGGTCTGCGATAACGGCCAGACGAACGGCGTCTCTGACCCTAAGTGCACTACTGGGACTGTCAACGTAACGGTGACGCCATCCGGCCCGCCGGCTGCCTGCTCAACTAATGTGGCGGCTGCCTCTTACGGGGCGACGGCTTCCGCGAGCAGCCAGTTTAATGGCAGCTATCCGGCTGCCGGTGCTATTGACGGCAACCACACGGGAGCCGGTTGGGGAACAGGCGTGGGCTGGAACGATGCTACCGGGGGGACATTCCCGGATAGCTTGATCGTCAATCTGGGCGTCACACAGCAGATCAGCGAGATAGATGTCTACAGCTTGCAGGATAACTACGCGAGTCCTGTGGAGCCGACGGACGCTACGACCTTCACGCAATACGGACTCACAGATTTCCAGGTACAAACACCGGACGGCTTCGGAGGCTGGGTGGATGTGCCCGATGGCCAGGTGATAGCCAACAATCTGGTCAAGAAGCGAATCATTTTTCAATCGCCGATCTCCACCAGCCAGATCAGAATTCTGGTCAACAGTTCGGCTGACGGCGTTTACAGCCGCATTGTCGAGGTCGAAGCCTACAGTTGCACGGCAGCGCCAGCGCCGACACCGACACCGACACCAACCGCCTGCACGACCAACGTCGCAGCCGGTTCCTACGGAGCGACTGCTTCGGCATCATCAATTGCCAGTCCGAACTATCCGGCCAATGGAGTGATTGATGGCAACCGCGCAGCCTCCAACTGGGGCACAGGCACGGGCTGGAATGACGGGACAGCAGGTGACTTCCCGGATAGCGTGGTGGTCAATCTCGGCGTCAGTCAGGCCATCAGTGAAGTTGATGTCTATTCGGTTCAGGACAACTACACGAGTCCGGTGGAACCGACCGACACGATGACGTTCAATTACTATGGGCTGACAGACTTCCAGGTACAGGTGCCCGACGGCCTCGGTGGTTGGGTGGATGTCCCCGGCGGACACGTAACGGGCAATAACAAGGTGAAGAGGAAAGTGTTACTGGCGACGCCGGTGGTGACGAGTCAGATCAGGGTTGTGGCCAACAGCTCGGCTGACGGCGTCTACAGTCGCATCGCCGAGATCGAGGCGTTCAGTTGCAGCCCGCAGGTCGTGCCGACGCCGACGCCGACTGTCTGCACCACGAACGTCGCGGCGAGCGCTTACGGTGCGACGGCCAGCGCCTCCTCCGAGGTTGGCGGAGGCTATGCAGCCAGTGGAGCGATAGATGGCAATCACACCGGCAGCGGCTGGGGCACAGGAGTTGGATGGAACGACGCCACAGCCGGTGCATATCCAGACAACCTGGTAATCAACCTCGGTGTCTCTCAAGCCTTGAGCGAGATAGATGTTTATAGCTTGCAGGACAACTACACAAGTCCGGTTGAGCCGACAGACACGCTGACCTTCAACTATTACGGCTTGGTAGATTTTCAGGTACAGGTACCCGACGGCCTCGGCGGTTGGGTCAACGTGCCCGGCGGACACGTGACCGGGAATAATCTGGTCAGAAGAAAGATAATCTTTGCCGCGCCGGTCATGACAGACCAGATCAGAATTCTGGTCAACAGCAGCGCCGACGGCGTGTATAGCAGGGTCCTGGAAGTCGAGGCTTTCAGTTGTACTCCGCAGGCGGCGTTGCCGGGACTGCCATCGAAGATGTCACCCCGCTGAGCGTTTTGTGGCAGTGAGCAACTTCGGGAAGGAGCGTAAATCTCTCGCTGCCAGGCAAAGCCTTGTTGGCCTCGTTAAATCAACCCTGGCTGCGGTAGTTGACGGCGCGCAGATGTGAAGCACCTCACTGGCTTCCCTTCTGCGCCGTCTCACTAACGGGACGGCTCCAGAGATGACAAGAGGTTTTGGATATCAAAGAAAGAATCGTCGGCAGCCTTCTCAGTAGCCTTGTGTATCTTCAGGAGGAGGCGAAAGAAAAAGCTTATCGGCCTCCAGTAATAGACCTCACATCTGGGAGTAAACCGCTGTAATTCACCACTCGTCCTCTTTTACTTCCCGTTCATCTATTTATTCCGCCCGCCTGTCTATTTAATGCACGCCGGTTCTTCGTAATCTCGTAAGCTTCGGCATGGTTTAAGTACCAAGACACGACTGCGGCAATCCCATGTAATTGAGGTGAATGAAATGAAGCAAATGATTCTCCTGGCCATTATTCTGTCAGGCAGCTCCTGTTGGGCCAAGCGGCAGCTACGACACAATCTTCAAATGAAAGCTCAGAAGTTATCGCCGCACGTCAAGCCCGAGATCGTGCTTCCGTTGAAGACCTTCAGCGCATTAGTCGCAAAAGCTCAGAAAGAGGCGGCAGATAAAAACAGTTTCGAGGCTTATTTGCGCCTCGCACAATTTGAGGTTTGGATGTGTGAAGCGGCTGAAGCGCGCGAGAACAACAAGTTGTTCAAACAGGCGGCGGAGGCCGGTGTTGCCGCCGCTGAAAAGGCTGTCGCGCTTAATCCAAAATCCTCGGACGCGCATCAGTTGCTGGGCGATTTACTGA
This sequence comes from uncultured Acidobacteriota bacterium, assembly GCA_963811065.1. Taxonomy (GTDB): domain Bacteria; phylum Acidobacteriota; class Blastocatellia; order Pyrinomonadales; family Pyrinomonadaceae; genus QHXM01. Next base: position 57,947 of record CAWEPR010000003.1, on the reverse strand, counting down.
GCCAATTGATTCCACACGTTTATGGCGGCGGAATGCGTTACGGCCAGCGCTCAACTGAAGAAATGGATAAGGCCATTGAACTCGACCCGAAAAACGTTAATGCCTACGTCTCACGTGCGATCAGTTATTACTACACGCCGGACTCTTTCGGCGGAAGCAAGTCGAAGGCGTTCGAGATGTTGAAGAAGGCGGTCGAGATTGATTCGCTCTCCGACTCGCCCCACATCTGGCTAGCAATTTTCCACCTTGATGCGGGGCGAAGGGACGAAGCCTTGAGTGAGATCAATCTGGCGCTCGGTGCTAACCCGGATCGAGTCTTTACCAGGCATGTCCAGAGCCAGATTATCAAGGTTAAGAAATCCGGGACGCAGAAATAGCACGGGAAACACATCATCTTCCTGAAAGTCACAAAATGAGGTGCATGATGAACCGACCTGCTGCCCAATATCTCCGGCCAATCAAATTATTTTTCGTCATCATTACGTGCGGACTCTATGCTGCGACCTCTTCTCAATCTTTCAACCGTTACGCTGCCATCTCTGTGCGCGCTCAATCTTCCCGGACTCAGGACGGCGGCACGCCAGGAGCCGCACCGCGCTTCGATGCGCTTGTTCGCGATGATTTCTTCGCGGGCATGATGGGTGATGTCGCACGCCTTGATCGGGGGATGAAATTCTACCGAAGAGATTTTAGCCGCTAACCCAAAACATGCCGATGCTCTTGTCTGGCACGGCGGCGGACTCCTAGCGCGCGCCGCTCAAGCTTACGCGAAAGGGGATGCAAGCGCGGGCGATAGTCTCTGGAAGCGTGGGTTGAAAGAGATGAACGATGCGGCCGGTTCGAACCTAATAATATGGGAGTGAAGATCGGACGCTCTGCAACGCTGATCGGCCTTGCGCAAGCTGGCTGGGACCCGTCAGATGCCGAGGGGCGCGCTTTACTTCTGAGCGCGCTCAAGGATTACGAGAAAGTTTATCAATGGCAGAAACCTTTTTTCCGAAAACTCAGTATGCACAGTCGGGGCGAATTGCTCTTTGGTCTCGCGAGCGGCTGGAGCATTTTAGGCGAGCGGGAAAAAGCACTGAAATATTTACGGCTGATCATCGAAGAAGGCAAAGGCACAAAGTACGAACGTGAAGCGCAGCGTTGGTTAAGTATCACGCCGCTTCCCGTCGTGCAGCATGATTGCACCGGCTGCCACCTTAGTCGCTCCTGATGCTCCTGAGGCTTCAAGAGCTGTCACCGGCTAGAGAATGAGCGCGCGGACTATAACCATTCCATTAAGCACACGGCTGCTCCGTCTGGTCGGGCTCAATACCTTTGTCGCGCTCTTGCTGGGCTTGATTTTGTTCTGGTCAGAATCTCCAAGCAATCAACAAACGCTCCGCGCTCAGCTCACGACCTCACTCATTCATTCCACCATCTACGGGCTGCTGTTTGGTCTGATGATGCCATTGGTCGCCGAGCGGTTGGCGGCGCTGCGGCAACCCTGGCGCTGGATGGGCATACCTTTCGCGCTCGGATTGATCGCCGCCGTGTCTTCACTCATGGTGCAGACAGCCTTGCTCAGTTTCGGCTTTGTGAGTCGAGAGAGATTCTGGCCGGAGTTCGGGTATAAGACCACCGCAGTCTTCGTTATTGCGCTCGTCATCGGTTTGAGCGTTCACACCTATGAAAAGATTCGAGACCGGATGCAAGCCACGACCCTGCAACTGCGCACGCAGGAGTTGGATAAAGAACGCGCACTTAAACTTGCCTCTGAGGCTCGCCTGGCTTCTCTGGAATCGAGGCTGCACCCGCACTTCCTCTTTAACACGCTGAACTCGATTTCCGCGCTAATCCTGGAAGACCCGCGCTCGCTGAACAGATGGTTCAACGACTGGCCGCCCTTCTGCGGACATCGCTCGATGCGTGCGAACAAAACCATGTGCCGCTCAGGGAAGAACTCAAACTTGTGACCGATTATCTCGAAATCGAGCGCGCTCGCTTCCGCGAGCGCCTTTCATACTCGATTGATGTCGAGCCGGGTCTCGACGCTCTGCCCGTGCCGCCTTTAACGCTTCAACCACTGGTAGAAAACAGCGTCAAGTACGCCGTCTCGCCCAGGACGGCGGGCGGCGTGATCAGAATTTCAGCGCGCTTACGGAAGACCACTCTGGCGCTTGAAGTATGGGACGATGGGCCGGGTTTCAATGACGAGATGATTCCCTATGGGCATGGGATTGATAACCTGCGTGCGCGTCTGATGACATTGCTCGGAAATGGCACAAAGCTCTCTGTTGGTTCCACAAATGCGGGTACCAGCGTCACGGTTTATCTTCCACTAAATGGCTCACCGAGTAGCCTGAAACGATGAATGCTATGAGCGCAACCTGGCGCGCCTTTCTGGTCGATGACGAAATGCTGGCGCTCAAGCGTCTGCGACGCCTGTTGCAGGCGACCGGACGCATTGAGATTGTCGGCAGCACCACGGAACCCTCAACGGCGCTGAAGTTTCTTCTTAACGAATCTGTTGATCTGCTCTTTTTAGATATTCAGATGCCAGGCATGAATGGCTTTGAGCTGCTGGCGAAGCTGGTGACGCAGCCGGCAGTCATTTTCACGACGGCCTATGACAAATATGCGCTCCGTGCTTTCGAGGTCAACTCAATCGACTACCTCTTAAAGCCTGTCGATCCTGAGCAACTCGAACGCGCGCTCAAGAAACTCGACCTCTTGCGGGAGACGGGAAGATCGCTTGAGCTCAGAGCGCAGATTCAGTCATTGATAACGCAGCTTGCCGACGGATTCTCTTCCTCGCCGCGTATCTCCCCTGACCGCATCTGTTCACGCGTCGGCGACCGAATCATGTTTATCGAACTCGATCAAATCACGCATTTCTTTTCAGAAGATAAGCTGACCTATGCTGCGACGGAAATCAAGAACTACATCGTGGATCAGACTCTTTCCGAGCTTGAGCAAAAGCTCGGAACAAGGGGGTTCGTCCGCGTTCACAGAGCTACGTTGATTAACCTGCGCTTCGTGGATGAGCTACACCGTTGGTTTAGTGGACGAATGCTGATCCGAATGAAAGATAGGAATCGCACCGAACTCACTGTCTCACGAGATCACGTCAAAAGTTTAAAAGAAAGACTGGACTTGCATTAATCCCCAGACATTACGGGGGCGAGTTGGCTCCGCAACTCGCGGCAGACGGTCAAGCCGTCCTTTCGCGGAATCATTACGTCAAGGTTATCAAGCTTCGTCAGCTACTGTGCGGCAGTTTGGCTTACGGTGGCCCCTCTACTCGTGCGATTTGGCCCGGGCGCACACTACCATCCGGGCTGAGGCTTCTTCATCAGCACGCTTTCGTTCTTAACCGAGCGTGGAATACAATGATGGCTCCAGACCACAAGGAGAATCGGACATGACCAAGTCTGTCGTCGTCACTCCTGCTATAGACAACGCTGGCCGCTTTTTCGCTTTCTCGACGAGCAGGCTTCAGATGAGTTGTCTCATGTTGTTGCTCACCGCGCTTCTCGCGTCAGCGCCTCTGGCATTAGCACAGGGTAGATACACTATCTTCGGAGACTTGAAAGTTGATGAGAGCAAAGTTCAGGGAATGGTTCCCTCGAGCTTTCATGTGATTCTCTACAAGCTGACGGGAACTATTGCCGGACGGCAGACTGTCCCACCCGGGGGCCGCTATAGCTTCACCGGCATTCGCGGCGGCGATTACGACCTTGCCGTTGAGGTGGACAATAATGAAGTCGCGCGTGTCCGCATCATGGTCGGCAGCTCAATTGATACGGAATACCGTCAGGACCTGGAGTTGGAATGGCGTCCAACCAGTGCGGGAACAAAATTAAAAGCTCAGGCCATCTCAGTCGCCGACCTCTACCAGCGCGCCTCAGATAACCAGTTACTTTTTAGTAAGGCACAGTCCGCTATGGTTAAGAAAAAATACGGCGACGCTGTCACCTTGCTGCAACAGCTCCTCAACGTCGACTCTAAGGACTTTCAGGCGTGGACTGAGCTTGGAACAGTTTATTTCCTTCAGGACAAGACCGGTGACGCCGAAAAAGCTTACCGGCGCGCGCTCGACGAGAGGCCAATGTTCGCCCTGGCTTTGCTCAACCTTGGACGGGTGCTCATCGCGCAAAAGAAGTTTGTAGACGCCATTGTCCCGCTAACACAAGTCATCGAACAGCGAAGCGACCTGGCGGATGCTTATTTTCTGCTTGGCGAAATCTGCTTACAGATCAAGCTGGGATCGAAGGCCGTCCCTTACCTGAACGAGGCGGCTCGGCTCGGACAACCCGACGCGCACCTGCGTCTAGCCACTCTTTACAATGCTGCCGGCCTGAAGAGCCGGGCCGCTCTCGAATACGAACAGTTCCTCAAGAAGAGACCGGATTATGCTGACCGGGAAAAATTAGAAAAATACATTGCGGAGCAGAAGAAGCCTTAATCGCAACACAAGCAACCCGGCAAGACGGGCAGTTATACCGAATATTTGTTATCGCCCTTTTCAATTATCATCGCGTAACGCCCTCTCATTACTCCTTACTTTCGCAATCCCGAGAGAGAAGTCTTCCTCAAGAGAAAGAAGGCCACAACGCCAATTGGGGGGAACAGAGTCAAGGCTGCGATTCGCTGAAGAAGCCCTCCGTAACTCGACATATTTACACCCGTTGCTCCGCTCATGATGGGAACCAGCGCAACCATCAGCAAAAGATTGGCGACGAGATAAAACTTGAGCATCCGAGCGTCTTTCCGCTTCCAGAACGCAGCCGCGAAGAGAACGGGGAGCAGAAATGTGCCGACGCCAAGCGGGCCTGAATTATGTCTCGGGTCCGGCATGTGAAAGACTCCAGCCCAGATACTTGCCAGGCCGCTGGAAACAAGAGCAAGGCACGTCAGCCAGGCGATGACTGGATGCGTGCCTATAAGCCGGAGTGCTCGCAGGAAGCCAAGCGAGGCAACCAAGGTGATAACACCTGTGATGATTGCCCCGATATTCAATATCGCCGGGTAAGTTGAAAGATCAGAACCGAGCGCGCTTGCAGGTTGACGAAGGAAGCTGTAGCCGGGATAGAAGGGCGCGGCGATGAGCTGAACGCCAAAGTAAAGAAGGGGAACCGCGATACCCATACTTAGGGCAACCCATGTACCCTGCTTCAAAAATTTGAGATGTCTTTTATCAACCACAGTTCTCCTCATGGCGAAGAAAGATGGTGAGGTCAGCTTGTTCCAACCCTAAAAACTCTTGCGGAAAAGATAAGCAGCTTTAATAAAAAAGCTGCGTCCATTACCCTGCAATCCCGGCTCAAATTGTCCCGTGAATTGGTTATAGCCATTGTAACTGACATCGTCGTTATAGCCGATATACAGAGCCGTTCCCGGATTCGGTGTCCAGCCTACGACTAACTGCGGTCGAATGTGCTTATTCAAAGTCGAGTAATCAAGGCGCAGCCTGGCGAAAGTATTGCGCGAGAATTGATAGGTCGAACGAGAGCTGAAGATGTTGTCGTCATAGGCGACGAGTCCCGTGTCATGACGGGAGAGCCGTCTTTTGTTGTAGTTCAACTGCGTCTGGAAGGCAGCGGTGGGTTGGTAGCGGAAACTCGAATCAATGAATAATTGATCGCCCGGGCCCGGGTCAAAACCACCTCTCGGATTCAGCAGCGCCGCGCTGCTGACGCGCGGGAAATCCGGCCCGTTTCCAAAATCATACTCCATCAGCCCCCACGTGTAATCAACAAAGAAGAAAGCAAAGAACTGCTTGTTCGGCGTGGTTTCGATGAAACCCTGGATGGCTTTGAAAGGAGACGAACGCTCCGCGTCTGGTCCGAAAAAAGCGCCCCGCCGTGTGACTGTCCGGTTCGCGCCGTACTCGTGCTCAAAGACGCGCTCGTAACCAAACTGGAAGCCCAGTTGGACAAAGGTCTGACGCTGCAAAGCCAGCATTCCCGACGTATCTGTAATCTCGTATTGAGAGCGCCCGCGCCAATCATAAGTAATGTTGGTCGAGTTCTGAACGCGCTTATAGATGATAGACTTTTTCCGGTCGCGGTCGGTTTCATACCTGATGTACGAGCCGAGATAGTTCGAATCATAGCGCTGTGTGAAGCCTACGTCGGCGCGGTAATCACGCGTTCTGCCGATGGCCAGAAAATTCATGTACAGATTTCTGTCGGAGCGTTCGAGATACGTTCTGTAGCCAAAGCCGTTGCCCGTTCGATACAGAGTGCGGTCAAGATCGGGGTCGTAAAAATTGCGGCGCGAGGTCGTTCCGAGGACTTGAAACTCGGCCACGGTTTTCGGATTGATGCGGAATCGCCCGTCAAAACCTGCGGTGTTATTATGACGCTCGATAAAGTTGTAGGAGGTGGCGAAGAATCCCAAATTATGCTGGCTGCCAACATCCCGTTTAATCCGCAGGATACCAATGTGGGCGTTCTTATCAACAAACCGCTCGATGCCGCAGGTCACGGTTGGGTCTGTCAGTCGTTCAAGCTGGCACTCAAATAAACCCTGCCGCTCATCTTTCGAGTAATTTCCGGGAGCGTTGTCGGAAGCATAGAGCAGGCCGAAAGTGTTGCGCCCTCGCCTGCCGGTTAATTTCACCGCCACATCAGGGTCAACAATCGCCCGCGTATTCACCACGTCCAACCCACTTCGGAAAATATCAATTCTTTCCAAAAAGAACGGGCGTTTTTCGGCGAAGAAAATCGGAAAACGCTGGTTGGCGGTCGTCACCGGCGCATCTGCTTCCACCTGCGCGAAATCCGGATTGTATGCGAGATCGAGTGTAATCGCCGGAGTCAGACTAAACTTGGCCGTCGTTCCAAACTCGGCTTTCACTCCGTCATTGACGTAGCGACCTGCCGGGTTACCGTCAAAAGTGAAACGCGTGCGACGGCCCGATTCGCTAAAGGTGAGACTCGGATTGATTTCAAGCTGGCGCGTCGTTTCAATGCCCTCTAAGCCCGTAATGTGTCCGGCTTGATTGAGCCAACCGGAGATGCTGCGATTGGTCGGCATCCATGAGTTGTACTCGTTGTTCTTATATTTAACGCGCCGGTTAATGTGCAGCCCCCATTGTTTATCTTTGCCCGCTTCGTAGCGCAGAGACTTGAAAGGAATCGCCACTTCGATGGTGAAGCCGTCTTCGGTCAACACGCCTTTCGACTCCATCACGATGTCGAGACTGTAATCCTCGCCGCGACCTTCTGTGAAAGTTCCGTCGGCCTGGATGCCCAGCGGACTGAAAAACAGTAGATAGGCCTGGCGTTGGTCATTAAAAGTATCTAAATGAACCAGCACATAATCGTCGTTGAAAATGTTATCGCGCCGCGCCACAGTCGCCCGCACCGTATTCCTGTCCTGCTTGATGCGAAAAGCCATGTAAAGATTCTTCGCGTCGTATCCCATCATAAACTCGGTCGGGTGCGTGGGCGCGACGTTATCACCGGGATTGGTTTGGACGAAGCCACCGAAGAGGGCCGCGTTCTGCCAGATCGCATCGTTCAATTGGCCGTCGATCACCGGCGCGTTTTCAAAACGCGGGACGCGCACGGGCGCATCCCGGCGAACATATGGCGACGCAGGAGGCGTCTCGACGTCTGGGTTTGTGATCGTTGCTGGCGGCCCGGTTGAAGGAGAAGGCGTAGGTTGCGGACTCGTCAACAGATTTTCACCACTGAAGCCTGTCGTGGTCGAAGTTGGAGTGGAAGTTTGCGCTGAAGAGTTCAGCACACAGAAAAGGAGAATAAAGCAAAGCGAGGTGATGTTTTTCATAAAGCAGCAATACCAAGTCGTCTAGATTTAATATTCTGATTCTTCGCTGGAAGACAGGTTCCAACTGTAGAACCCCGCGGAGGCGAAGTTCGTGACAATTATTTACGAGGCAGGGGGAAAGAGAATCTGAACGTTTATTTTCGACCGTCCCGGCTTTTACTAACGGAGAACCTTTGCGATGATGTCGAACCCTCTGCCAGCTAAAGTTTTGTCAGAGACGTTACTTCCACTATCGTCAGGGGATGGTCACTACTAGAAACTGCAGCGCGATTAGCCGGAAGATGAAGCAGCACGGGATGGCTGCTCGCTGTGGAATAACAGGCAGCAAAAGTGATGTAATATATTACGTCGTTCATGACACCGATTTAGCGTTAGATACTCTCTCTGGCAGTTCCGAAGGTCTTGAGAAAAGCGGAGGCGAAAAGGTTGTGACCCAACACATTGGTATCGTAGCTGGCAGTGCCGAGGGCGCTGCCCTCTGTTACCGCACGATTTGTTTGGAGGCGCCAGCCATCATGGGTGAGCATAACCACCCTGAGATAACCATGAACTCTGTGCCAATGGCAGAACACATGCGCCACATTCGTGCGAACGACTGGGAGGCAGTAGCCGCGGCTTTAGCAGCTTCTGCGCATAAGGTCGCGCAGGCCGGAGCCGACTTCGCCATCTGCCCTGATAACACATACCATCAGGCATTTGAGTATTTAATTCCTCAGTCCCCTATCCCGTGGCTACATATCGCCAGAACAGTCGCCGAAGAAGCCCACCGTTTGGGCTACGTGCGGCTTGGCATTTTAGGGACGAAGTATCTGATGGAAGGGAGTGTCTACCCCGCGGCGTTAGAGGAATTCAGGATTGAGAGCAAAATACCTGATGAGGCGGATAGAGAGAAGATTAACGAGATTATCTTCCAGGAGTTGGTCAACGGCATCTTCCCGGAAGCCTCCCGGTTATATTTCAATGAAGTGGCGAGCAAGTTAAAGGTGCGCGGATGTGACGCGGTCGTTCTCGGCTGCACTGAGATACCTCTAATCGTGCGCCCGGACGACACTCCTTTACCCACTTTAGATTCGACACGCCTGCTCGCAAGGGCAGCATTAAGGAGGGCTATGGAGCAATAAACCACTAATTATGTCCGTTACACGTGCCTAACGAATCATTCAACCCGACACCTCGATAGAATCTCTTTCACCGTCATCTTCTAGGTCTGCTGGAAGGCGGCTCGCTCGCGGCGGGTTGATTCGGGCGTTGGTCGCTTTCAGGAGAGATTTAATTCGTGAACAAGAAAACAATGAGTCGATCACTCGTGCTAATTCCAGTCGCGGTTATGCTGTTGCTCTTCGCCGGGCCGACGAGCAGGTCAGTAGCGGCAACCGATGAATGCATAAACCCGATCTTTACGCCGGTGCTTGCGTCGCTGCGGGCAAGGACTGGTGTTCCGCTTCGCCTTCCCCTCGTCGTGGGGGATGCGTATGACGCGGCCCTCTACACCAAGATCGGCTCGGTCAGCCGCACTCGCTATGTGATTCATATCGGACAGAACTGTGAAAGAAGCTATTGCCCGTACGGCACAGTTTCAGGGACGAAGCTCTCCAAACGGACACTTCGTCCTCAAGGGAAAGTTGTCGAACTCGCGGGCGGGGTCACAGGACACCTCACAGATGGAAGCAAGACATTGAAGGATTCAATCATAACCTGGAATCAGGGGCAGTACCGGTACGCGATTGCGATTTATGCAGCTCCGCCAGAAGCTATGATCAAGGTCGCGAACTCGGCGCTCTCATGTGATAACCGGTGACCGAGGTTGCGCCCTGCGAACAACTCGGTCGAACCCGACCGTCCTCAAAATTCGATCATAAAAGTAGCGGAAGGGGCGAACGTCTGTGCCTTGAACTCCTGCTACTGCCCGGTTGTGAGAACCACTCGAAAACGTGCTTTGCCGCTCATCATGTGCTCGTAGGCTTCACTAGCACGCTCCAACGGAAAGACTTCGGTCATCGCCCGCACGCCGGTCAGAACACTGAAGGAGAGCGTGTCCTGCGAATCAATCGAAGTGCCGGAGTACCAGCCCATGACTGAGCGGCGTCCTGTGATGAGCAGCAGTGCGGGCACTTCAAGCGGCTCGTCAGCAGCGCCGACGGCTATCAACTTTCCATTGACGCCCAACCCACCCAGGACAGAACTCATCGCTTTGCCATTCGTCACCGTTGCGAGGATGACTTTTGCGCCACCCATCTTGAGCAGTTCCGCTGCCACGTCCTGCGCCTGGCTGTCAATGTAATGGTTCGCACCAAGCTTCTTGGCCAGCGGCTCCTTGTCCGCCCCTCGCGCGATGGCGACGGTCTTAAAGCCCATCTTTGCGGCAAACTGAACGCCCAGATGGCCTAGCCCGCCAATACCGAGGATGGCGACCACATCATTGGGCCGCGCGCCACTGTTCCGCAAAGCGTTGAAGGTAGTAATCCCGGCGCACATCAGCGGTCCGGCCTCTACGGCTGAAAGCTCTTCAGGTATGAGCGCCAGCGCTTCGGCGGGTGCGGTCATGTAATCGGCGTAGCCGCCGTCGTAGTTTATACCAGCTACTTTGGCGGCGATCTGACAGGCAAAGAAGTCACCGCGACGGCAATCATCGCAGTGCCCGCAATGTCCGCCGTGCCAACCGACTCCGACCCGCTGTCCCTCGGTCCAGCCGGCGACGCCAGTACCGATTGCATCAATTACTCCGGCGATCTCATGCCCCGGAACGCGCGGGTATTCGATACCCGGCCAAAGTCCCTCCTTGGTAAACGAGTCGCTATGGCAAATGCCACAGGCTTCGACCTTGATTCGCACCCAGCCAGCGCCAGGCTCCGGGATTTCTCGTTCGACAAGTTCAAAGGGGCCATTTGGTTGAGTAACCTGTACAACACGCATCTTTGACATCGTTTCTCCTTTCCTATGCTTCATCACGTAGCGTTATCACTCGACAGCAGACATATCTTATCAGCCCTCAGGCGTGTCATGTGAGTAATTGATTAAGGACCTGTCCTCCCATTAGCCAGACGTGATTATGTTGAACTGAATTTATCAATTGGTCCGGCGATTTTTCTTGACTTTTCTCTTCTCACGAAATTATTCTGCCCGTGCTCAATCTCTTCGGCGTGCGACTCACTTAGCACGAGCCCCACGTCAACGTTACTCACTATTAACTTCACAGAAGTCAATGCAGCCGTCTCCATTAAGTATTATCTATCTTTTTGGCGTCTCTGAGCTGAGAAGATAATAAACCTTAGACACTACTTGCCGGTAGTATCAAGGCTCCTGAATAACTTAACCTCGGCCCCTATCACGCGCAAGAGGATGCATCTCCCTACTCAGCCTGCATCCCGGAGCACATAGTGGCAACGTCTCAACCGTAAAGCTCGAGGAATCAATCCTTCGATGCGCTCACGCTTAGACCAAACTCAGCGGATAAATGGAAGCCTCAGTCCGCGCACAGCTCTGCCTCAGGCATGGGTTGTGCTGATCACAGTGTCTTTATAGAAAAGGGTTGTCAATGTCGAAAAAGAAATCCCGTTTGCAAATGAGAGCGCGAAGACCGCCTGTACGGAAGCGTCAGCCGCAGAGACGCCGCCAGACTACTCTGCTGATCGGACTGATTCTCAGCCTCAGTCTGGCCGGAATAATCTTCGCCCGGTGGCGAAGCATTTCCTCCCTCCCCGCTCATCTTTCTCCAGCCCCGCAGGCTTCCCCAACGCCAGTGCTCTCGAAAGAATACATCTACGCCGGAGGCCGTCTCATTGCCACAGAAGAGCCAACCTTCGGCGGGCCAGCACCCACCGGACTGATGGCCACAGCCACCTCCGGCACAAGCGTCGCCCTAACGTGGACTGCCCCGCCGACAGGCTCAATCGCTTCTTATCAGGTGGAGAGAAGCCAGAGCATCAACGGGCCTTTTTCTACCCTCTCGCCCAACCCGACGACGACGAGTTTTACGGATTCCACGGCCACCAACGGCATCGCCTATCTCTACCGCGTGCGCGCCATCTATACAACGGGCGGCTACTCTGATTACAGCAACAAAGATTTAGCAACGACCATCATCTTCACCGACGATCCGCTCATCGTAGCCGGCACCCGTGTCAAATCACTGCATGTCACGGAATTACGTCAGGCGGTCGAAGCTGTGCGCTCGACGGCGGCTCTGTCGCCAGCTTCCTGGACTGACCCCGCGCCATCTGGCATTCAGATCAAAGCAGTTCACCTTCAGGAGCTACGCACGAGCCTTGACCAAGCTCGCTCCGCTCTTGGTTTGACGGCCACGTCTTACACCGATCCGACGCTGATGGCCGGGACGACCCGCATCAAGAAGGCTCACTTTGATGAGCTTCGACAGGGAGTGAAATAGAAGCAACCCATTGTCGTTACATTCAATTAAATTGAGGAAGGAAAGATAAAGATGAAGAGAACTGAAGAAACAAAACGCAATCATTCAGCCTGGTGGTTCATGGTGGTTGTCTTAGCCGTCACCATCTGCTTCTGCCTGCCGCAGAGAGCAGAGGCTCAGCAATGGACGACGAACGGGAACAATATCAATAACACTAATACAGGCAACGTCGGCATCGGGACGACGACTCCTCTGACAAAACTCGATATCTGGGGCGGCACATGGTACGGAACCGTAGATGGGGCTCAACTATCAACCACAGACAGTTCCTCGTTTGCTCAAAATGTCGGTGGTGCCATCAGTTTTATCGGCAAATATAACTCCGCCGGTAATTATGCGGGATTCGCTCGTATTTTAGGTGTCAAAGAAGATGCGACGGGTGGCAATTATGGGGGTGCTCTGGTGTTTCAAACCAGGGCAAATTTTGCTAACCAGACCGAATACATGAGGATTAGTTCAGTTGGCAACGTCGGCGTCGGCACAGCAAGCCCGAGTTATGCACTTGATGTAGCACAAAACGGTGGCAACAACGGCACCGGAACAGTGTTCAGGCTCAAAGGTAATTTGTCGGGGGCTAACAATAATACTCAGATTCGGTTCACCGGCAAGACCAACGGCGACTTGTTCTCAATCGGGACAGATATCAGCACAAGCAACGGTACAAGAAATTTTCAGGTTTACGATTTAGTAATAGGTGCTCCTCGACTGACCCTCGATAGTGGTGGCAACCTCGGCATTGGGACGACAGCTCCAGCCACTCCACTACATATTGTTTCCGGCAATGGAAACGTGCTGGTAGGTCATATCGCTGCAAATTACGGGGCCATCGGTTTCCAAAGCACGTTGACCGCGAACAATTATGCGCTGACGGGGAGTGCCGCGGAGACAGTTTTGAATACACCGACGGGCACGTCGCTAAGTCTTCGAGTAAATAACAGCCTCAGTAATATTTTACTCCTCAACAGTTCCGGCAATGTCGGCATCGGGACCACGACTCCCACAGCTAAGCTGGATGTTCAGGGCGACATTAACGTCTCAGGAAATATCAACGCCAAGTATCAGGACATGGCCGAGTGGGTGCCTTCAAGCGAGGCCATCCCGGCGGGCACAGTCGTCGTCCTCGATACCCGGAAGTCTAATCAGGTTATTGCCTCCTCCGAATCCTACGACACGCGTGTGGCCGGAGTCATCTCAGCTCGCCCTGGCATAACTCTGGGAGAAGCAGGGCCGAACAAAGTGCTGGTGGCGACGACCGGTAGGGTGAAGATTAAGGTGGATGCCACGCGCACAGCGATTAGCATTGGCGATCTCCTGGTAACGAGTGACAGAGAAGGGTATGCGATGAAGAGTGAGCCCATCACGATTAGTGGAAGAAAGATTCACAGTCCGGGGACGTTGATTGGGAAGGCGTTGGAGCCTTTGGAGAAGGGTACGGGTGAGATTCTTGTGCTCCTCAGCTTGCAATAGGCACGGCGCGTTGGCTTTTGTTCATTCGTCATCCTGATTCACCTTGTCAGAGGGTATCTCACCATGAATCGTTTAGCTTTTGTCGCCAGTTTGAATCGTTTCGCCACGCGTCAGATCACTGTTGTACGCATTCGCCGATTGACTGCGCTCGTGCTGATCCATGTCATGCTCGCGCCGCTTTCTATAACCGCCGGACCAACGGTGCGCCTTAGTGCGTCCTCTACAGGCGAGAAGGTGACGAACTCCTCAAATTCAACGAACGCTCCGCAAGTCTCTTCATCAGACACGGTTAAGCAGCTTTCTACAGGCCAGCGGGGCAGTCATGGGATGCCACAGTTTAATCAGAAACCGCCCGTGTTCGCGCCAGCGCTGCCTCTGTCAAAGTTCGACCGCGAAGTGAAGGTCGCGCGCCTTGAGATCAAACCGCAAGGTGACATCGCGCTACAAGTAGAGCAGCCGATTGTGCTGGCAGCGATCCCGGTGGATAAGGACGGTAAGGCGATTCAGGGTCTGGTGGCAGAGTGGGAATCAAGCGACGAGAGAATTGTCAGGGTCACTAAGAGTGGACATGCCGTTGCCGTTAATCCGGGGAAGGCGCGATTGACAGCGACCGCAGGCAACAAGAAAGAGGCTTTGAAGATTACTGTCGTATCAAGCACCGGAAAGTTTGGCGGCACAAAGCCAGACAGCAACAGAGCAGTCTCAAGCGTCAGGAAAGATTCAAAAGATATTATGCCAGCTGCGCGGTTCAGGGCAGCACAGCAAAAGGGAATCGCTCAACGCGCCCATAACACAACATCTCGGCCTTCTCCTCTCCCACTCCGTGCGCCTGAGCAAGACCCCTTGCCCGACGACGAGACCGGATCACTCTATGCCCCCGGCAATAGCGTGGGCACGCCGCCGGGAAGAACGACACCGGGCGCTCAGACTCCTCCGGCTGCTGTTGACGGGACCGAGATGCCCGGCAGCAATAACTTCACTTTCGATGTTCCGGTCATCAGTCTCCCGGGACGCGGCCTGGATGTCTCGCTGGGGCTGGTTTACAACAGCCTTCTGTGGAACAGGTCAACGTCATTATTAGGCAACCACGCACGACTGACCTACGACGTGGATTCAGGATGGCCCGCGCCCGGCTGGAGGCTTGGCTACGGTCAGATGGAGTCGCAGGGAAACTCAGGCTTCACCCTCACAGATTCTTCGGGGACGCGCCATCACCTGGTCAAAGTCAATCCATCGGACCCCAATGATTACAATTACAAAACAACTGACGGCACTTTCATCCGGTTCAACGGCGGGCTGGGCTGGGGAACGGTAACCTACACGAACGGCACGCGCGTGCAATACGGAGCGACGGGCAACGGCGGAGAGCCGAGCGGCCCGCGTAGCTATCCCGTTAAGATGACAGACAGCAGCGGCAACTACATCCAAATCACCTACGTGAATAATCAGGGGCCACAAATCTCCTCTATTCAGGATACGCTGGGGCGCTACGTGCAATTCAACTATTCGAGCAATGATCTTGTCTCAATCACCGCGCCCGGTTATGCAACTCAGGCGGATAGAGAGGTTATCCGCTTTTATTACGAGGACATGACAGTCTCCACAGACTTTCAGGGCTTCTGCGCCGCCTGCATTCGTGGCGGGGGAAGCACACGCGTTCTACGTTACGTTTATGTGCCTGGTGATACGGCCAACATCGGGATGGGTTATCGCTACGACTACTCTGCCTATGGAATGATCTACAACATTTCGCAGCGGCGTGAGATGAACGTGGATGCGACGACCAAGGCATTGACGGATTATGGAGATGAAGCGGCAGCGACCACTTACAACTATCCGGTGACGGCGAGTGGCCTGACGGATGTGCCCGCCTTCACGACTCGCACGGACGATTGGGCGGGGCGCACCTCAGCGCAGGCTGTCTATACTTTCTCGAATAACACAGCGCAGGGCATGACCAGTGTGACAGCGCCGGACGGGACTGTGGCGGAGACGAGCATTTACATAGGTCTGGAGGAACCGTTGACATGGAAGAACGGGATGCTGAAAGAAATGAGCGTCAAGAAGGCGAACGGCACGGTGCTGGCACGCACCTTCATAGATTGGGAGGACGACGGCGCGGGCAATAACCCACGCGTGACGAAAGTCGAAGTGACGAGCGAGGCCGGGGAGACCAAAGCGACGACTTACGACTACACAAACATGAGCTATAACAATGTCGGCAAAGTCATCGAACACGACTTTGCGCCTGCCGGGACATTGGGTACAGAGTTACGGCGCACCGAAACGACATACGAGGACGGGGTGAACTGGACGAATCGTCGGCTGGTGCATTTGCCAAAGATAGTGCGCGTCTATGATGGGAGCACGGTGATCTCGCGCGTTGATTACACCTACGACGGCGACACGCTCGCTGCTCTACAGACCACAGTGGCGACGCAGGATCAGACATATAACCCGAACTCCGCGAGCTATGATGCGGCGACCGCTTACCGGGGCAACGTCACAAGCATCACTTCCTACGCAGATGCAGCGACGGCGAGCAGCCCTACCACCAACACGATGAAGTACGACATCGTGGGCAATGTGGTCGAGGAGACAGCCCATTGCTGTCGTCGCAAGACCTTCACCTATAGTCCTGATTATCAATACGCTTATCCGACCGCCGCGACACGCGGCGATGCCAATCAGATGACGGTGAGCGCCACCTACGATTTCAACACAGGACTCGTTCGTACATCGACGGACGAGAATCTTCAGACTTCGACCGTCAACTACTTTCCGCAGACCTTGCGCTATTACATGACGGTTTATCCTGACTCAGGATATTCAGCCATTGATTACAATGATGGATTGTTCGCCAACCCTGATTCCTCTCACTTACATAGCTTGACGATGAAAACTGTCGGAACCGGTACGGGCACGGCTACGCATAGTTACGATTTCTATGATGGGCGTGGAGAGGTGGTCAGACATTTTGAGGAGTATACGGCGGCTGACGGTGGCAATGCGACGACCGATATTGAATATGACGTGATGGGGAGAGTTAAACGTGTCAGCAATCCGTACTATGCGACAAGTGGGACGCTTACTCCGATCAATCCATCGGGACTGTGGACGACTAGTGTCTATGATGAATTCGGTAGAGCCAAGCAGGTGACGTTGACAGACGACAGCATTGTCCAGGGCGAATATGCGGGAACGGTGACGACTGTCACGGACCAGGCCGGGAAGCAGCGAAGGCAGAAAGAGGATGCGCTGGGTAGAGTCGTCAGAGTGGATGAACCTGATAGCAGCGGACAACTGGGAGATGTCTCATCGCCAGCGCAGCCGACCGCTTATGAGTATGACAAGCTGAATAATTTGATTCACATCACGCAGGCTGGCTCAGGTGGAATCACGCAGCATCGCTACTTCAAATACGATTCTCTATCGCAATTGACTTATGAGAGACAGGTCGAGCAAGCTGCGCCTTACACGACAACAGACTCTGTGGCCGGTAATAACCTCTGGTCAAAAAAGATCATTTACGATTCTCAGGGCTTGGTCACTGATGCATATGATGCCCGGCAGATTCACACGCACATTGAGTATGATGGGTTGAACCGCGTCACCGAGCTTACTTATCTGGAAGAGACATCTCCCGATCAGACTCCGGCTGTCACCTATACTTACGATCAATCGCACGCTGGCTATTACAATAATGGCAGGTTAACGCAGGTAGCGACGGCGGCGACTGCAAATGCTCCAGCGACCGCGGAGACGTATGACTATGACAAGATGGGCAGGATCAAGAGCCATAGCCAGAGTGTGGGAACTAATACCTATCCGATCACTTATGGCTACAATATAGCAGGGTGGTTGACAAGCGAGACTTATCCGTCGGGCAAGGTCGTGAGCTACGGCTATGACGAGGCGGCAAGGCTGTCTACTGTGAGAGATACAACCAACCAGCAGGCAGTGAAGACATACATGAACAACTTCGGCTATGCACCGCATGGCGGGATGACCGGGGCGACGCTTGGCAACGGAGCAGTGGAATCAGTCGGCTATAACAATCGGCTGCAACCAACCAGTATCAGCCTGACGAAAGATAACAATATCTTGCAGAAGTATGAGTACAAATATGGTCAGGTAGATCAGAACACGGGTGTGGTTGATGAGACCAAGAACAACGGGCAGATCGCACGCACCGAAGGCTTCATCGGTACGACCCGGCAATGGCAGCAGCGCTTCAATTATGATTCAATTGGCAGGCTCTCAACAACAGGAGAATATCGTGGAGACACGCTGGCGCTGACCTATCAATCGAACTTCAGCTATGACCGCTTTGGCAATCGCTATCAGAAGCAAACACAGAACGCACAGAGCTTGTCTTACATTCCAGTCGAAGAAACAGATATCAACAAATCAACCAACAGACTCACGTCCGGCACGACTTACGATAATGCTGGCAATGTGACGGTAGATCAGAAGTTCAGAGGCAGGCAATATCGTTATGATGCTAATGGCAGAATGTGGTGGAGCGCGAACATTGACAACACGGGTGAAGCTACCAGTGTCTATGACGCGCTTGGGCAGAGAGTGCGGACCACTGCTTATGGTAATACAAAGACGATGGTCTATGACGTGTTCGGGAGGATGATTGCCGAATATGACAGCCAGCCGCAGACAGGCACAGGCGGGACTAAATACCTGATGAGTGATGTGCAGGGGTCAACGAGGGTGCTCACGGATGGTGGTGGAACTGTGATAGCGAGGCGTGATTATCAGGCGTTTGGCGGGGAGATTGGAGCGAACGTCGGGCTGAGGACGCCGGGACAGAAGTATGACGTGAGTGATTCTAATAGGCAGAGGTTTGCGCTGACTGAAAGGGATGCGACCGGATTGGAGCATACGTGGTGGCGCAAATATGATTCATCGAGCGGGAGGTGGACGACTCCTGACCCATACAATGGCAGTATGAGTATTGGTGATCCGCAGAGTTTCAACCGCTACAGCTATGTGAAGAACGACCCGGTGAATTTGATTGATCCGACAGGCTTGATGTGCTACGCGAGGTTTGAAGTGTGGAGCGTCAACGGCAGAGAGTCTTGGAAGTTTCTTGGCGTGTGGTGTGAGCCTAACAATAATACTCCGGCTTCTCGTGCTACTGCGTTCAGCCATGAATCAACGCGTGGTTTATCGCAGGAAGACGGTAAACCACGCAAGCCTATGTCTGAAGAAGACAAAAAAATGTTTCGGGAGGAGTACAAAAAGTGCATGAAAGCTACAGATAGCTGGTACAAAAACCAAAAGGAGAAAATCGACGACGAATTAGCGGCCAATATGGTTGAAGGCACAGCTGTGTCCTTTGTTGGATCGGGTTTTATTAACCTGGGGGCAGCTCTCGTTGGTACCGGCTTAACTTTCTTAGTAGCTCAGACTAGAGCTATATCTGCGAGTATATCTGCCAATCAAGTCAGAAATCGATTAGCGGCAGATTGTTTTAGTTTTTGGATCCGACCCACGTTATGAGTCGGTTAAGCACCCAGGATTAAGCCTCAATACTCAAAGACTCCGGCTTTAGCCCATGTCCGGCTGGTGTTGACGTATTGAGTTAACGGGATTGTTTAAGGTTTGATTCGTTGGCCAGACATCATTTCATGATGGGTTAGATCCAGAAACTAAACACTGACGGATCGGAGATGGTGCTCAAAATTGTACTCGGTGGAAACGCTTTCGTCTCATACTTATAGCGCTTTGCGCTTGCATTGAAACTGTGACTTACGCCATTGATTGACGAATGAAGGCGTACTCAACGGACTTACGAGAAAAACTGGTGCTGGCTTATGAATCTGGCGAAGGCACGCTTGACGAAGTTGCCGATACATTTGGCGTGGGCCGTTGTACCGTGGCCAGAATGATGAAACTTTGGCATGCAAGTCATGACCTCGCACCGCTTCCGCATGGCGGCGGCTATCCGGCAATCTTGGACAAGAAGTTGCTCGCGTTGTTGACGAGCCAAGTCGCGGCGCAACCAGACGCCACGCTCTTTGAACTGGCGGCGCACTTGAAAAAGAAGGCCAAGGTCGAAGTCCATCTCTCGACTGTCTGCCGTGCGTTACAGAAGCTCGGGCTGCCTCGTAAAAAAAAGCCTTGCGGCTGCCGAAAGAGTCGAAGCCGACCGCCAAGCCTTTCGGCACAGAGTCTCTGGCTTGGATCGTCGCCGTTTGGTCTTCATCGACGAAACCGGCTTTCATTTGGCGATGACCAGAGCCTATGGGCGTGCGGCGCGCGGCCAAAGAGTCAATCAAAGCGTGCCACGCAATCATGGCAAAGGAGTGACTTTGATCGGGAGTTTGGGCTTGCGCGGATTGCTCGCGCCGCTCTCGATAGAAGGCGCGGTTGATACTGTGGTCTTTGATTCTTATGTTCGCCAAGCACTGGTTTCTGAGTTGCGCCCCAAAGATATTGTGCTGCTTGATAACTTGCCGGTGCATCAAGCCAGTCAGGTTGAGCAAGCGGTCACTTCGGTCAAAGCTGAAGTCTTGTGGTTGCCCGCTTACTCGCCGGACTTCTCGCCGATTGAGAACTGTTGGTCGAAGGTCAAAACTTTGGTGCGCGGATGCCAACCACGCACACCGAAGGAATTGAACACGGTGCTGGCCGACGCGCTCAAGGCCGTGACACTTGATGACATTGACGGTTGGTTCAGGCATTGTGGCTATTAGTATCAATGCAAGTGCAAATTGCTATAGATTGGTGCAAAATACTTATTATGACTTGAGTAAAAACCTTAAGCTCGCAATCACGTATGAATCGAATTCCCAAGACTGCTCTATTTGTTTTCGCTACCTTAGCGTCACAGGGCATATTATGGAACTTGGGTGTACTCAAGAAACCAGAGGCATTTTTAGTATCAGCCTTGGTTGCCACTTTCATAATCTACTGGCTTCCTCCTACCTCAAATGAAAGCTATTCCAGATGGATAATAAGATGGCTTATTATTAGTTTCGTCTTCTATCTAATTTTCTTTAAAATATTCGGATTGTAATTATACCGACTTCTATTGTGCGCCCACTCCAAGGAGAAAGCTGTAGGACTCAAGTTGAAATCCGTCAATTTACGTTTGATTGCTATACTAGTCATCAGCATGGCCTTCTCTTCGTGCGTAGCACATACGAATGAATCCCAAAAGATCGAACTAGATGGTAAGGAATACTCACTAAGATACAAGTTGGAGATAATGCGTGAGGTGATTAATAAATACACTTTAAAGGAAGGCTCGCCTCCGCAGTCATTGGATGATTTAGTGAATGCAAATTATATAGGTGAAGTTCCAGTCGATCCAATTACCGAGAAAAGGGATTGGCAAATCGTAGCAGGATATTCCCCAACCTCGTCTTCTAATAAAAGGGGGATTATCAACATTCGGAGCGCCTCAACAGCAAAATCTTCACAAGGCATTCCTTATAATGAATGGTGACAAATTCAACCTAGGCTCTTTGCTGCAACTATTAGTTATCACATCCTTATAGGTCTCTTATGACGAGGATTTTTCTTGCTTCAAGCCTCAAGCTATGAGTTCTTTGCTTCGTCGCGTATGGTGCAAGTATGTGGCCCAACAATGGACCTGTGCTGCTATTGGTAAGAAATAGATTCCAGGGTTTGCTTTGCGGTAATATAGCCTGTGTCCTGCTATCGTCGGCACTTAAGGAAACTTCCCAAAGCGAATACTTCTGCGCAGAATAATGATGAAGAGTAAAACCACTTTGGCGTTGTTAGGAATTGTCTGTCTAATTTCCTGTTCTCCGACAAATAGATTTTTGGAACACCAGAACGCGGGCGACAAGGCACTTGGAGAAAATAATTATGCTGAGGCTGAGAGGCAATATAAAGCGGCTATTGAAATTGCTGAAAGCGAGGGGGATAAACAGGCGCTGGTTTTAATCGGGTTACGTTCCCTCGCGCAAGTCTACTTTGTCCAAGGCAGAGACTCCGAAGCTGAAGAGATTTATCGAAAGAGACTGGCAATTATTCAAGAATCTAAAGATCAAGATAGTGGGAAGTTGGTTAAAGCATACGATGATCTGGCGACATTCTATCTAGTGAGAAACAGGTTCTCGGAAGCAGAACCGCTATATCAACAAGCAATCGCTATCCGACAAAAAGCTTTTGGGGTAGATAGCCCTAAGGTGGCGGAAGACTTAGAGTATTATGCTCTCTTACTACGCAGAATAAATCGCAATGAGGAAGCAGCAAAGCTAGAGACACAGGCCAAAACGATTAAGTCCAGGCAATAAATGGGAGGATAGCTGAAGATTGAGTGCCCGCTGAGGCATTAGGTTTTTTTTCCAACAACCCGGACTTGTGCCAGAGACTTCGGAGATTCTGGCAAGTGCGTCTGAATAACCGCTACGTCTAACTAACGTTACTTTAATTCCATCATCCAAACATTGCCGGTCATTTCTGCGTACTCAAAGACTATCTGATTCCCGAGCGGCGACCACGCAGGGTATCGCACATACGCACTCAACTTATTAAATTTGGTTAGCTGCTTCTGCGTTTTATCTTTGACGGAAACCCACCAAATATTCCAGACGCCATTGCGAAATCCGGCGAAGGCTATCTTCTCGCCGTCGGGCGACCAACTGTGTGGCCAACTGTGTCCGCGCTCAAAGGTCAACTGCGTGATTTCTCCGCCGTCGCTGGGCATAACTACGATGTGCGTGTCGTCGCCGCGTTTCATCTCGAAGGCCAACCGCCGCCCGTCAGGCGACCATGAAGCCCAACCCATCAACTCTTTATCGAAGGTCAATTGCCTGGGCTCGCTGCCATCGAGCGCGATTTTCCAGAGATTGATAATCCCGCTCTTCCCGGAATTGTAGACAAGTTGTTTTCCGTCTGGCGACAAGCGCGTGAAGTCCATATCGGGAGCGAGGGCCAACAGGGGGCGCTCAACTCCTGTCTTGAGGTTGGTCAAAGAAAACGTCGCGTCATCCTGACGATAGGTGATGTAGGCGACTTCATCATTTGATAGCCAGGACGGGAGAGTGCTGCTGAAAGAAGAGGTGGTCAGTTGCGCCAAATTCTTTCCATCCGAATCCATCAGCCAGACGCTGCCCGGTGTACCCGAGCGAAAGATACCCAAGGCGACTTTCTTCCCGTCCGGCGCAAAAACCGGATTTGTTTTCCTCACACTTGTATCTTGCAGGAGAGGCACGGGCTGACCGGCAGCCTCGCCCGATACGGGCGAGAGCGGGACAGACCAAATGTCGCTGGTCAAAGACCGGGCGATGTAAGCAATCTTCTTTCCATCGGCGGAGATGGTGAGATTTCTGATGGGCTGCGGCCCTGCGCTCTGGACTTCGACCACGTCGCCGAGTAGTTCACCGTTTGCCGCCCCGACCTTCATCTTCCACAGGCCGAACATATTTCTGGAAATCCCGACACAGTAGATGGTCTCCCCATCGGGCGCATAAATCGGGTCAAAGAAGAGTTGCCGGGTCGTCAAACGCTTCAACTCACCGCCCTGCGTTGAAACGGACCAGACTTCTGCCAAGCTGGTATCGTAAGCTAAGAACACAATGCGCTTTCCATCCGGCGACCATGATGGAGAGCTATGACCGCCCACGGGTGCGCCTACCTGCGTGAGTTGTGTCGCCTGGCCTCCGCCCGCTGGAATCGTCCAGATGGTCGAAGGAGGCAATGCGCCGTAGGCGCTGCTGCTCAAATCGCTTGGCGCTTCCGATTGGAAAGCGATCATGGAGCCATCGCGCGACCAGGCAGGCTTTGCGCCAAACTCCGTCAACCGGCGGGTGCTGCCGCCCAGCGAGGGGACGAGCCAGATGCCCCCACGATTTCTGGAGTGATAGGCGAGGTACTGGCCATCCGGGGACCAGGCAGGTTGTGAGTTTTGCTCGCCGTCGGAAGTAACCTGAATTTCATGCCCGCCGCTTGCTAACGGCTTGACGTAAATCTCGAAATTACCTTCGTGATTGGAACTGTAAGCGAGAGAATTTCCGTCAGGGGAGAGCGACGGATAGAGGTCCAGCCCCGGCCAGGTGGTGACCTGCGTGATCCGGCGCACGCTCGTCACTTCGGAGGCGGGCTGTCTGAAATACTTCCAGAGAAAGATTCCTCCAATGACGAGCAACACAAGCGCGCCCAACAGGACAAAGATGCCGGGCGATTTTGAATACGATGCTCGCTTCGCCTCTTTCCCCCTAATCGTAGCAACGCCGGTCCGGTGAAGGCAGGAAGCCCGCCGGTTCATGCGGCTCGGCGGCCTTATCAAGAGCAGTATTTTTCTCACCTTGAGCTTCTTCCCCTGCCAGTCGCCCATTTTTAAGCTCTACGTCAGCGATGAAGCGGTAGCCTTTAGTCGGGACAGTCTCAATGTATTTCGCTTCCCTGGCATTTTCTCCGAGCGCCTTGCGAAGCTGCGCTATCTCGCGCGTCAGCGCGTTTTCCGTGACGAAGGTTTCTTTCCAGATAGCGTCCAGAAGCTCTCGCTTCTCGATTAATCGCCCGCGATTCTCTATCAGGAAGACGAGCACCTGAAAGGCTTTCGGCTCGATTTGCACAGGAGCGTCGGCCTTCCAGACACGAAAGCCTTCACGCTCGACCCGCACGTTATCGAACTGATAAATATGGGGTTTCTCGTCCATCATAATTCCATCATCACGCCCGCGCCGAAAGATTAGCCTTTCATCAAGACTTGAATCAAGCCACCGCTTTAGAGTTCACCGCGAGGCCAGGCCGGATAACTCAAAAAATCGTTCGCTGGCAAGATTAACACCAGATGAAACATATACGCACAGAACCGTTCATCCGTTTAGAGTTCATTTCACAACCACAAGTTGGCATTCAAAACTTCGCGGGCTTTGTTTTTTCTCGTAGTCGCTTTGCGAAATTCATTGGGGAACTCCGCAATGGCGCAGGGAAAAGGGCAAAGCCCGCGAAGACGTTTCGCAATTGGCTCTGGCCGTTTCTTCACAACAGCTTTTTATCCAGCTTCATCCTTTTAGCATTAACCCTGACGCTGGCCACGTCCAACATCTACGCACAACGCTCGGCGGGCGAACTGCGCGGGCAGGTCATGGATGAATTCGGAGGCTTGATCGTCGGAGCCAACGTTACTTTGACGGACGCCGGTGGCGTCGTCAAAACAATCAGTAGCAACAGCGAAGGGAGTTATCTGTTTTCCGGCCTTGCGCCCGGCAGATACGTGGTGCGAGTTGAGGCGCGTGGCTTCAGTGCGCCTGAAGACGCGTTGGTGGAAGTGAAACCCGGAGCGCGTATGTCGCTCAATCTTAAGTTGAGCGTCGCTCTGGAGAAACAGGAGGTCACAATCGGGCTGGAAACAAATCTAAGCACGGCGTCGGAGAACAACGCGGGCGCAGTCGTGCTGGGCAGTTCGGAATTGGAAGCGCTTACCGGATGACCCGGATGATCTTTCGGCGGCATTGCAGGCCCTCGCAGGCCCAAGCTCAGGGCCTGATGGTGGCCAGATTTTTGTTGACGGCTTTACGGACGGTCGCATCCCGCCGAAGAGCTCAATCCGCGAAATTCGGATTAACTCGAATCCGTTCTCGGCTGAATACAACCGCTTAGGCTATGGCCGGATAGAGATTTTCACCAGGCCCGGCACAGATAATTTTCACGGTCAGGCATCGCTGAACTTCAGCAACCAGAGCTTGAACTCGCGTAATCCTTTCGCCAGTAATCGCGAGCCTTACAGATTTCTTCTCTACGGTGGAAGTCTGAGCGGTCCTGTCGTCGCAAAACGCGCCTCATTCTTTCTGGACTTTGAGCGCCGCGACATCAACGACAATAGCATCATCAACGCGACCACTCTCGATGAGGCGCTCAACATCACGCACCTTGGATTTGCGGTAGTGACTCCACAGCATCGCACAACGTTCAGCCCGCGCTTTGACTACCAGATAAACCAGAAGAACACACTCATCGCGCGCTATACCTACCTACATCAGAGCCAGCAAAATGCGGGCGTCGGCAATTTCTCACTTCCGTCTCGCGCTTACAGCACGGCGAGTACGGAGCAGAGCCTGCAATTGACGGAAACCGCCGTCATCAATCAGCGCGTCGTCAACGAGACGCGGTTTCAATATTCGCGCCGGAACTATCATCAACGTGCGTGATAACGCTCAGCCCGTCATCAACGTGCTGGAGGCTTTCATCGGCGGGGGCGCGAGCGTCCAGCTGGCTTCGACTGATGAAGATCGCTTTGAGTTACAGAACTACACCACGTTTGTCGGAATCGTCAGACTTTCAAAGCTGGAGCGGCGCCTGCGCCATGTGCGTCTCACAGACATCTTGCCAGCGAATTTCGGCGGCACATACACTTTCGCAGGAGGCACGGCACCGCTTTTGGATGCCAATGATCAGATCGTGTTTGAAGCGGGCGGGCCAATCGGCAACTGGTCCCGGTCCTGACGCAGATTTCCAGTCTTGAGCGCTACCGCCGTCAACTTCTCTTCGCGCGGCAGGGTTTCACGCCTGAAGAGACGCGCGCGCGTGGAGGCGGCGCGACGCAATTCTCTATCGCCGGGGGCAACGCCGAAGCGCGTGCTCAAACAAACCGAGTTCAGTCTTTTTATTCAGGATGAATGGAATCTGCGACCTAATTTAACCTTGAGCTTGGGGCTGCGCTACGATACGCAGGGCAACGTGCAAAGGGGATTTTATTTAGCGCCGCGCATCGCCTTCGCTTATGCGCCGGGAGTCGCCGCCGGAGGCAGGCCTAAGACGGTCATTCGCGGAGGCTTCGGCATCTTCTTCGACCGCTTTAGCGAGAGCCTGCTGTTGCAGGCCAACCACTTCAACGAAGCGAACCTTCAACAGTTCATCACGACAGACCCGAACATTCTGAGAATGTTCCCCGCCGTGCCGTCGCTCGCGCTGCTGGAAACATCTGCCGCCACCCCGACCAGCGTGCAGGTCGCTCCGAATCTTCAGCTTCCCTACATGATGCAGGGGGCAATTAACGTTGAGCGTCAATTGCCGCTTAAAATTTGTCCTTACGGCGACTTTCCTAAGCGCGCGGGCGCTTCATCTCCTGCGCTCGCGCAACATCAATGCTCCGCTGCCGGGAACGTTCCAGCCGTTTCAACCTGCCGCGAGCGTTCGCCCTCTGGGTAATGCTCGCGGCGATGTCTTTCAATATGAATCGAGCGGGCGCTTCAACCAGAACCAGTTAATCATCAGTCTCAGGAATCCGATTGAGCAGCAAGATGTCTATCATCGCGACCTACCTCTTAAACAAGGCAAGCAGCGACACGGATGGGCCGGATGCTTTCCCCGCCGATTCCTATAATCTTACATAGTGAGTACGGACGTTCCGACCTGGACATTCGGCATCGCTTTAGCTTGACCGGAGTGTTCAGCTTGAAATATGGATTCAGCCTTAATCCTTTCATCCTTGTGTCCTCAGGCCGTCCTTTCAATATCACCACGGGACGCGACACCAATGGCGACACGCTCTTTACAGAGCGCCCGGCATTCGCCACAGACCTCAATCAGCCCGGCGTTGATGCTCACACGCCTTCGGCGCATTTAATTCGAACCCGCGCCCCGATGAGCAACTCGTCCCGCGCAATTACGGAACTTCTCCATCGTTCTTTGACAGTCAGTCTGCGCCTGAGCAAAACCTGGGGATTCGGCGGGGAGCGAGCAGCGGCTGCTTCTTCAACATCGCAGCAGGAGAAAAAGAAGCGAACTGGCAACAGTACAACTCAAGCGGGCGGCAGTGTGGGAGGCGGGTCCGTCTTGCCCGATTCAAACAGAAGCAGTTTTTTCGGTACAGCGCCAGACAATCCCTTTAAACTAACGCTCTCCATCGTGGCGCGAAATATTTTGAATCGCACCAACCGAGGTCGTTCAATCGGCAACCTCAATTCCCTACTTTTCGGCCAATCAAACTTTCTCGCTCCGCCATACGGGTTTGGTGAGACCTTCGAATCGAACGCCGCCAATCGTCGAATCGAGATGCAGCTCCGGTTCACTTTCTGAAGGAGCAGTTCCGGCGAAGACCACGAATGCTCCCATTGTGCGCAGATTGGTCAACCGGGAAGCGCGGGCCGGGGCGTTACTAACTGGCCAAATGCGTCTGTGATAGCAAGAGAAGCGATGCCGCCGTCTTCAACTCCCGTTACTGTCCTCTGTGAACTCCTCTAGATTCAGATAGGGTCTTTAACATAAGTCTGGCAATCTTCAGTAATACATCTTTTCTTTTCAACAACTCATCCTTGCATTAATATCCTGCTTTGAATTGAGCCTACACGGTCAAGGGATTGAATTGGAGTGAAGTTTATTTATGCCTCTAAAACTCTCAGAAGGGTGCTTCCCTACACAGATCTTAGGCGGCACGAAAGCCGCGGAGTTCACGCTCACGGAGACGGCATACGCCCCGCACCATCAGATACCGAGACACTCCCATGAGCGCGCATGTTTCATCGTCGTTCTCCAGGGAACCTTCAGCGAAGTCTACGAGCAGAGGGAGCGCGCGTGCGAGCCACTCACCCTCATCTTCCGGCCCCCGCATGAGACTCACCGGGACCGCTTCCACAATCAGGGCGCGCGCTGTCTGAATGTTGAAATCAATGAACAATGGCTGCGCCGTGTGGGCGCATATTCAAGAGCATTGGATGACTCAGCAGACTTCTGCGGAGGACCATTCTCTCAACTCGGTGCGCGGCTCTACCGCGAATACCGCCTGATGGACGAAGCCTCGCCTTTGGCTATTGAAGGACTCCTGCTGGAGATTGTCGCCGAAGCGACGCGTCGGTCCATGCCCACATCTTCCGGCGGGCGGCCACGCTGGATTAATCAGGCGGAAGAGATGATCCGTGCCCGGTTTCACGAGCCTTTAACCCTTGTGGGCATCGCCGCTGCTGTCAACGTCCACACGGTTCACCTCTCCGCGATCTTCCACGAAACTTACGGATGCACAATCGGTGAATTCACGCGCCGTTTGCGCGTCGAATTTGCCTGCGACCAACTGTCGGGGTCTGACGATTCCATCATCAAGATTGCATTGGCCGCGGGGTTTTATGACCAGAGCCACTTCTCGCGCACTTTCAAACGACATACAGGCGCCACCCCGGCAGCTTACCGCTCCATGTTCCGCCCGGCTTAAACCCGTACCAAGTTCACTGGAAAGTACAATACTCGGCGCGCCTTTGTGCCCTACTCTGTTCGGCAGCAGGCGTATGGATTATTCAAGGAGAAGAATAAGTGAGACGAGTTGTGTGGGCGGCGGGGGTCGCGATATTCGTAGCATTATACTTTACGCTCTTCATATCACTGCCCAAGGCGCGGGCGGAAATCAGGGCTGAGGCGGGCGACGGACGTACGGTAGCAGCCTGGTCTCAAACAGCGGCGAAGGAGGCTTCCGCGCCGTCCTTGAGTCCGACGACGGGACTCAAGCATTACCCCATCGTCAGCCGCACGCATGTCGCGTTCGTTTACGGCGATCAGATTTGGGTCGCCCCGCGCGCGGGGGGCGCGGCGGCAAAACTGACAGACACGCCCGGGGCAAAATCCCGTCTAGCCTTCAGCCCGGACGGACGAAGCATCGCCTTCAACGCAAACTTCGATGGCAACCCCAACCTCTATACCATCCCGCTCGAAGGCGGGAAGGCGACGCGCGTGACCCACCTGCCGTCCCACGTCAACCTGTGCCAGTGGGCGGCGCACGATCAACTGCTCTTTTACACCAACAGTCTCTCCTTCAGCTGGTTGGCGATGCAGTTGTTCACTGTCCGCGCGACCGGTGGACTGCCCGTTAAGCTCCCCATCCCTTACGGCTCTGAGGGCGCGCTCAGCCCCGACGGCGAGTGGCTGGCTTACACTCCGTACTGGCCACAAACGAATCTACGCCAGACGCGCAAGCGCTATACAGGCGGTATCGCCCCGGACATCTGGCTCTTCAACCTGGACACGCGCGCCTCGAAGAAGATAACGGACTGGCCGGGCACAGACACCAGACCCATGTGGTTCGGCAAAATCATTTATTACCTCTCAGACTCAGGCCCGGAGCGCAGGCTCAACGTCTGGTCATTCGATACCGCAAGCGGCATACGCAAACAGCTCACGGCGCTCAGTGACTACGATATTAATCGTCCCTCGTTCGGACCCGGACTACAGGGGGCGGGTGAAATCATTTTCCAGTATGGCCCGGAACTCCGGCTTCTCGACATTGCCAGTGGGCAGACACGCCCGGTAGAGATTTCTCTCCCCACTGACACAACATCGTTCGTGCCGCAGGAAGTCGACGCAGGCAAGTTCATCACGAATAGCGAGCTTTCGCCAAATGGTGAAGAAGTTCTGCTCGGGGCACGCGGCGACGTGTGGGTGCTGGCTGGTGGAGGCGGCGCAGCGCCGAAGAACATCACGCGCTCGAACGGGGTGTTCGAGCGCGATCCGACGTGGAGTCCCGACGGTCGCCACGTGGCTTACTTCTCTGACGCAACGGGCGAGTACGAGTTATACATCACGCGCTCTGACGGCGCGGATGAGGCGCGAAGACTCACCACGCTCGGGCCGGGATTCCGTTACACCCCGCAGTGGTCGCCTGACTCAGGCAAGATAGCCTTCACGGACGGCGCGGGTGGCATTTCCCTGACCACGCTTGCAACGCGCCAGACGAAGCTGATTGACACAGATGCGTGGGGTCAGCAATCTCAATTAGCATGGTCGCACGATTCCGGTTGGCTCGCCTACACGAAGCTCGGTGACAACAGGCTAAGCGTCGTCTGGCTCTACAATACGGCTTCGGGCGAAAAGCGGCAGGTCAGCGGCGGGATGTTCAATGACGTTTCACCCGCGTTCGACCGGCGCGGCGACTACCTCTTTTTTGTCAGCAATCGCAACCTTTCCTCGCCTGCTTTCGACCCGCTCAATCGCAGCTTCGCCTACACGAATACCAGCGCCATTGTCGCAGTCCCGCTGCGTGACGAAGTCGCCTCCCCACTACTACCGCGGATTGAGCCCGTGTCTGGCGGAGCAGGCAGGGGAGGCTCAGATAGCAGCGTGATGAAGCCGCTCGCCATCGAACTTGAAGGCCTCGGACGCCGGGCGGTGGTGCTGCCGACTGGCCGCGCAAACATCATCAGCCTCGACGTGACCGCGGACGGCAATCCCATCTACGCGCAAACTACAGCAGGCGGCGAAGGCTCAATCAGAATCTTTGACCTCGCGGGCGAGAAGGCGGAGGAGCGCGTCGTGCTCGAAGGCGCGACAGACTTCCAGCTCGCGGCTAGTGGGCGAAAGGCTCTCGTGCGTAACAGAGGCGCGCTCTCGGTGATTGACGCCGCGCCGGGGCAGAAGGCGGCGGCAGTGATCAGCACTGCGGGGATGTCAGTTTCCGTTGACCCGCGCGCCGAGTGGCGGCAGATTTTCGACGACACGTGGCGGCTCTTCCGCGACTTCTTTTACGCGCCTAACATGCACGGCGTTGACTGGCCGTTGATGCGCGAGCGTTACCGCAGGCTGCTCGATGCCTGCCTCACGCGCGACGACGTCAACTACGTCATCAGCGAGATGATCGCAGAGGTGAACACCGGACACGCCTGGATCAGTAACCCCGGCGACGTGGTGCGGCAGCCTCAGAGCACATCGGCCATGCTCGGAGCGGATTTTAAAGTTGAGAATAATGCTTACCGCATCGCCAAACTTTATGAGGGCGCGCCGTGGGACGCTGCCGCGCGAAACCCACTCGCGCAGGCCGGAGTCAAGGAGGGCGATTACCTTTTAGCAGTCAACGGTACACCGCTCGACACGAGCAAAGACCCCTGGGCGGCGCTTCAGAAAATGGCTAACACTCCCGTAAAGCTCACCGTCAACAGCAATCCCGCCATGGACAGATCTGCTCGCGAGATCGTTGTCAGGCCACTTGCGAGCGATTCTGACCTTCGCTATCGCGCGTGGGTCGAGCAGAACCGCGCGCTCGTCGAGCGGCTGACTGTCGGTCAGGTCGGCTACCTGCACATCCCCGATTTCACCTTCAACGGACTCAGCGAATTCGTTCAGCAGTTCCAGCGCCAGATCAATAAGAAGGCGCTCATCATAGACCCGCGTTGGAGTCAGGGTGGGTCGGTCGGAGACATTATCGTCCGGCTGCTGGATCAACCACTGCTTAACTACTACGGCGAGCGTTACAGCAGCAACAACTGGCCAGTGCCAGCCCGCGCGCATCAAGGACCAAAGTGCGTGCTCATCAACCATCTTGTCGTCTCGGCAGGAGAAAACTTCTCGTACTACTTTCGCAAGTCAGGCCTCGGCAAACTGGTGGGGACGCGCACCTGGGGAGGGCTTGTTGGACTGAACGGCAATCCGGCGCTGATTGATGGGGGTTACGTCAACATCCCGAACGCGCCCTTCTTTTCGGTCGAGGGCGAGTGGCTGATAGAGAATCACGGCATCGAGCCTGACGTGGAGGTAATTGACGACCCTTCGCTCATGGCCGACGACAACGACCCACAACTTGAAGCGGCCATCAGACTGATGCTTGAGGAAATCAGACGTAACCCTCTCAAGCCGCTGCGCCGCCCACCTTATCCGAATCGGAGCTTAATGGGTACTCCTTCGCTAAAGAGATAGAGACGTCGTGTGACTTAAATATTTTCACTAAAGGGCCGTTGTATCAAAGGAACTTGGGCTGGTGCTAAAGAGAGGGTTAAAAAACTAGAGCGAAGGAGTCGGCACCATCGTCTTGTGCAACCCGGCGACGATCTCGAAAGAGCGCAAGCGCGCCGCGTGGTCAAAGATCTGAGCCGTCACCATGATCTCGTCAGGCCGAGTCTCTTTCATGAAAGACTCAAGCCAGCGGCGCACGGTCTCGGGAGAGCCGACTGCCGAGTAGCGGAGCGCGTGCCCGATCCCGGCCATCTCGATTTCAGACCACTGAGCTTCTGTGGGGTTGATTGGTGGTGACAGGAGGCCGGGATGTCCGCGCCGCAGGTTGATGAAGGCCTGCTGGAGCGACGTGAACAGGCGGCGGGCCTCCTCGTCAGTATCAGCGGCGAACACATTGATGCACGGCATCGCGTAAGGCTGCTTGAGCGTTTCGGACTGGCGGAATTCTCGACGATAGATGTCGAGAGCCTGAGTCAGGTAATCGGGCGCGAAGTGCGAAGCGAAGGCGAACGGGAGTCCGAGCAAGGCCGCTAACTGCGCGCTGTAGAGGCTCGAACCCAGTAACCAGACGGGCACCCTCAACCCCTCGCCGGGCACGGCGCGCACCCTTTGCCCTGGACGGGCGGGGCCGAGGTAAGAGAGCAACTCGGCCACATCCCGCGGGAAGTCTTCGTCTACGTTTGAGAGGGTGCGGCGGAGCGCACGCATCGTGAGTTGGTCGGTGCCCGGGGCGCGCCCGATTCCTAAATCAATCCTGCCGGGGTAGAGTGTTTCGAGCGTGCCGAACTGTTCAGCGACGACGAGCGGTGCGTGGTTCGGAAGCATTACGCCGCCAGAGCCGACGCGGATGGTGTTTGTCCCTCCGGCGACATATCCAATCAGGACAGCGGTCGCTGCGCTGGCGATGCCTGCAATGTTGTGGTGTTCGGCCAGCCAGAAGCGGCGATAGCCCAACTCTTCAGCGTGCCGAGCCAAAGCCAGCGTTTCGCTGAAAGATTCACTGATCGTCCCGCCTTCCTTGACAGGCGCGAGGTCTAAAACCGAGATGGGAATACCGCTTGTGCCTTCCATGAATTCTTACTCACCATGCCCGGCTATGAGCTATTTTAAACTGCGCCCCTCCAGGGAAGTGCCGTCCCCGACATGCAGCAGCGACAATACGCGGTCAGCCGTCTCGCGCCCAGCTTCTTTCAACTGTGACTCTCCATTCCTGCTTGTCGGGAGTCGTTGGCCTAGAACACTCCGGCTACGGCGTATGTATACATGGCCCTGCTCGCTAACCTTTCCCGTCCCCGGTGAGAAGAGGGTGAAATTAACAACCAGGTCTTCGTAATTTACCTGGCCCATGTTCCCACCAACTGCCTGCGTGCTCAGATGTAGTAGAACGACGGAAGTCTCTGTCGCCTTCTTTGCCCGATCACTCGCCTCCTTGCGATTCATGTTCTTGTCCCCGGAGATCACGACCGAAGAGGCTTTATTGAATCGTTCGACAAAACCATTCCAGACCGCGTCCGACATATAGAGTGGAATATCCAGGGACGTTTCCATCCCGGCGATCAAAGTCTGTTGTTTTGGTGCGGGCTTTGGGGAAGGAGGCGGCTCTGATTCCTTTGACGGCGATGTAATAGTGGGAGGACTTAGCGGTTTTGGTGCCCGGCGACCTGACTGCGCCTGACCAAGACAACAAACCGTTAAGACAAAGGAGACGCTCAATGAGATGTTTAAGCATGACCTGATGAACATGGTTCTCAATTCTTTATCTCCTCTGAGAAACTTCTCTTATCAAGCTTCCTGAAAATGCGTAACATGCTTGAGACGTGCCTATCGGCCCTAACAATAGCTGAGGGGAAATCTAAAAACGGAAGTTCTGCGTCGTTAGAGTGGCTCGGTCCGCGTTCTTTATCAATTCCCTTGAGCCGATGGTAGTTCATCCGAATCAGCAATCAACAGCGCCAGTTCCCTTCTCTCTTCCGCAGTCATCGCGTTGAAGATAATTCCATATCCGTGCGGGCTCTCTTGTTCGCGCGCGATTGAACCCCAAAGATGCAGTGCCTGTCCACTTTGCAGTGGTAAAGAAAATGAAATAGGTGTTCCCAATTCCAAGCCTTGATCCATCTTCATGAAGCACCCACTCAGACTGATGTTCGCAATGGTCATCGCATAGCGAATCGGGGTTTCCGTGTTAGCCGGTGAGACGGGGATTTCAACGTATGCTCGTATTTTACGCGCGATCATGATGGAAGTGTTCTTTCAGCGAAGTTAATCCAATTCAATTTTAGTCTCTGGAGCAGAGAGCGCCCGCTCGATTATAGACCTGCGACTCCATGGACGCACGCGCTCCCGCGCATCTAATGGCTCAACCGTAGCAAACATGCAGAGGCGGGTCACTTGCGCTATTGATGACGCCAAATTGAATCAGGTGAGCTGAATAGCTATTAGAGCGCGTTCAGGAAGGCCACCAGGTCGGCCCGTTCCTCGTCCGTGAAAATGAAGCCGAAGCGATTCTCGTAGTGGCGCACCACGTCTTCGAGCGTCCGGGCGATGCCGTTATGGAAGTAAGGCGCGCGCGCGGCCAACGCGCGCAACGTCGGCGTCTTGAAGCGGCCAAGGTCCCCCCAGCGACCTGTGATGTTGCCCAGGCCCGCGTCGGTCAACTGACGCGTCTCGCCCGTCCGTTTGTTGCGGAAAGTATAGAGGGGCAGGTCAGGAGTGCGCGCCTCTACCGACGCGGTATTGATGTCGAACAGAGTATTGTTGATGTTGGTGCCGTTGTTTGCCGAGTCGTGACAGACGTTGCAACTGAGATGGCTGGCGTTGGTGCTGTTGAAGACCTCCTGTCCCCGCGCTATCTGAGCGCGCTTTGGGTTCGCGTCATTGGCCCAGGCATCGAAGAGATCGAAGCGGCCTTCAACCTTCGACATGGTTGACAACGCTTGAGGGCCACCACGCGCGCCATCGGAGTCCAGTCGCCCGACGTCCGGCACGGTGAGTTGCGCTGTCCACAGCGATTCTTCAAAGCCAACGATGTCGTCGATGACCTCAGGAGGAGCTGGCGGGCCTTGCAGGGCGCCCGTCACGAGGCGGTTGGTGAGGTTGACCAGCGCGGCGCGCTGGCCTTTGCCCACGTTGGAGCCAGCGTCCCAGTTGACGGTCGCGCTGCCGACGGGGAAGTTGATCGTCGGCATGGCGCGTCGCCAATGCACCAGTTGATTGACGTTCGCGAAACCGTGCGGGTCTTCTACGGCGATCAACTCCCACTCGGAGTCTGGCCGGGGAGCGCCGCCCCTGCGGAATACGCCACGGCTCAAGAGCATACTGTAGGCGGCGCGGCGCGCATCCGTCGTGGAAACATCCATGCTCGGGTTGTTGGCGTCGAGCTGGTTGAAGACCGGGTGAGTGCCATTCGTTTCGTCAAACAGACGTTGCAGCGTGCCGGGGGTGATACTCCAGGCCTCCTCCGGAATATGGCATGAGGCGCAGCTCTGGCCGTTCGTGCCCTGAGCCTGGAAGTACTCGCCGGTGAGAGCGACGGAGCCCTGGGTGCTGAACGTGGTGGCCTCTCCGCCTGGGTTCGGCATCGAGTGGTTATTGGGGATACTGCCCTGGTACTTCGAGCTGGTTGGCGCGACCCGCTTGGAGCGCAGATAGTATGCAAGCCCCCACGCCAAACCGAGTAGTGCAACCACAGCGACCACAGCTCCTATCCGAAAACCGAGACTCCGCGAGCTATATCTCTTCATCGCAGTGTCCTCATTTTCTCTTGCGGCAGAGCGTAGTGAGGCACCAGCCGCTGCGGCCATTGCCATGGTGTAAAATGTTGAGCTGCTTCCATCATTATCATTGCGGGAGACCCGATGAATATATTATCTACTATCTGTCTAAAATTGTTCCACCGCAGGGGATAGGTTTTCCACATTTTTTGTGCTGCGGGCAATAGACTCCGCTGATGGGGACCACAAGGCTGCTCGCCTTGTCGGAGTGCTGCATGCGAGTTGAAGAATATGAATTTGAAGTGTAGGTGATGGAAAACATATGATGTTTCGCTGAAAAGCCAGCGGTGAGTGCCTGTTGAACGAGATATGCCACGCTCTTCCTACACGTCCCGATGGGAGGCCTGTAATGAAACGCCAGCTCATTCTGAATTGTACGATGCTCTTTTTCGCAGCTTACTTTGCCCTCGCTGCGAACGCGCAGGTAGCGACCACCTCGCCTGCCCCGCAACCCCCGACAGCCAAACCGGCCGACGTAGCCTCGATAGATAGCATCATCGCTGCGCTCTACGACGTGATCTCCGGCCCGGCGGGCAAGAAGCGCGACTGGGATCGGTTCCGTTCGCTCTTCGCGCCGGGTGCCCGCCTGATCCCGACCAGCCCGCGCCGCCCGCCGGGAACTAAACCCGATGCCCCGCTCACGGGCAATGAGGAGTATGCATCGCGCACACTCACGCCTGAGGACTACATCGCCCGCAGCAGCAGCCTGCTCGAAGAGCGCGGATTCTTTGAGCGTGAGATCGCGCGCCGCACCGAAAGTTACGGGCACATCGCGCACGCTTTCAGCACCTACGAATCCAGACATAAGGCTGAGGACGCGAAACCTTTTCAACGCGGCATCAATAGCATTCAGTTGATGAACGACGGTAAGCGGTGGTGGATAGTCAGCGTCTTCTGGGAGGGAGAGACGGAGAAGACATCGCTGCCGAAAAAATATCTTAAAAGCGGAAACCAGTGACTCGTTACGGCTCATTCTCAAAATACATTGTCCCGGCCCGGCCCGGTCGCCTGTTTCATGGTTGAATGATTATCTCCTGAGAGAACCTCACTATTCTCTTCTCGCATCGTTGAGTGTTGACTATGCGTGTCCATCAATTATAATTCACAGCCATCTGCCGAAGTCTCTTCAAAAGCCGCTGACCAGACTTCTCACATACGTTCGTTGCCCACTCGAACTGGTTAGCTGGCGGATACTTATTACAACTTAAAGAGCATTTCGTCTGTGAGAATTCTTTGCATACAGATGGACATCACTCTTTCGCTTTCTTGAACCGAGACGAAAAAGATGGAGCCAAGAATTCAAAGAGCTATCCGTTTGATGACGGCTGATCTCCGCCGTGATCTACCACTCGACAAGTTAGCTCAATCCCTCAATCTCTCAGAGTCGCGTTTACGTCACCTGTTCAAAGCTGAGACGGGCGTCTCTCCGGTGCAATATCTCAAAACGCAAAGGATGCTGAAAGCCCGGAAACTACTGGAGACTACATTTCTCAACGTAAAAGAAGTTATGCTTAAAGTAGGGGCGAAAGACACCAGCCACTTTATCCGAGACTTCAAGAAAGCGTTTGGTCTCTCACCTTCACAATATCGTGATAAATATCTGCGCGCCCAACGGAGGTGATTTCGACAGATAGTCAGATCGGCCACCTATTAGCCATTTTCGCTACCAAACAGTCATTTTCGCCAGTCAATAGTTCTTGTAAATCTGCTGCGAGATGGTTACCTTTAACAAACCGTGTTTCCGACGCGCGGGGTTCATCGGGTCTTACCAGTTAGCCTGAACAATCAATCAGAAACGTTTGTAATGCAGTTCCCTCGCTTTGTATTCCACTCTATGCTGAAAAGCAACTCACTTGCTTTCCGCGCTCATAGTGTGTCTCAAGCCATCCCGGAACTTTCTACTTACCGTTTTTCTGAACCGGCTCAAAATTAAAGCCCTGTGACTACTTGCTGGTAGTAACAGGGCTTATTTAACAATACGACCTCTGCCGCAAGAGTGTGCCGCAAGAGATGCATTGCTTGGACAGCCCGCATCTTAGCGCACAATGTGGCAGCGGCTCAAGAAAAAGGAGATGTCTGCCATGATGTACCCTTCCTGTTCCGTTTCTTATTTCTTAACGAGTTCTGCCCACGTGCCCTAGGCGTTCATCCTCTCCGTGGCTCTGGCCACGACCCATCGTCAGCTGCGCGTCAAGCGCCTTCCAACTGTTACAGAGTAACCACCGGGTCTCAGATTTGAAGAGGTCTGCGCTCTATCTTTGTGTGCAAACCCCTGCCCATCAATACCCACAAACCGTTTAAGGAGAACGAAACACCTATGAAAGCACCTCTCGCACGTCAACTAACCGGGCTGATTCTCGCCCTTGGATTATTACTCAATTCGATAGCTCCCTCCATCCTCACCTCATGGCCGTCCGTGCCCTCAAAGGTAGTCAAGCAGCCTCGCACGGCGCAGCAGACCAAGCAGTCAAACCCTCAATCCGCTCATCCAGATTCGATGGCACAAACGAAGGGGAAAGCCAGTGAGGCTTACGGCAAGCTGCCGATTAGTTTTGAGGTCAATCGTGGGCAGACTGACGAAGCGGTCAAGTTTCTGGCGCGCGGCAGCGGCTACAATCTCTTCCTGACGGCGACGGAAGCGGTCTTGAGCTTACGCAAAGAGTCGCCTCGCGTGAAAAGCGAGAGCCTGATGGCCAAAGCAGGTCGCGGGAGGAAGTCCGCTCTTCTCTCTCATGCTTCATCTACGACCAGCACGCTGCGGATGAAGCTGGCCGGCGCGAACCCGGAAGCGCAAGCTAAGGGAGAGGAAAAACTCCCCGGCACAATTAATTACTTCACTGGCCGCGATGCCGGGAAGTGGCAGACACAGATTTCGAGCTACGCAAAGGTCAGATACCAGAATGTCTATCCCGGCGTAGACATGGTTTACTACGGCAACCAGCGCGAGCTTGAGTACGACTTTGTCGTCGCCCCCGGCGCAAACCCTGACGCTATTAAGCTGACCTTTGCCGGAGCGCAAAAGATGAGCGTCGCCGATAGCGGCGATCTGGTCTTGCAGACAGACACCGGCAATCTTCTCCAGCGCAAGCCGGTGACTTATCAGGAGACAAACGGCTCAAGGCAAGCAGTCGTCGCTCGTTATGTTATCAGAGACGGGCAGGTCGGCTTCGAGGTCGGAGACTATGACAGGAACAAGCCGCTCATTATCGATCCGATACTGAGCTATTCGACCTATCTTGGTGGCAGCGGAGATTACGAGGCGGGCTTTAGTGTGGCGGTCGATGCTAACGGCAACGCTTACGTCGTGGGGACGACCACCTCAACCGATTACCCTGTCACGCCGGGTGCGGTTCAGACTACCGTTGGCGATAACAATGCTCTGGGCGATGCCTTCGTGGCGAAACTGAATGCAGCGGGCACAAGCCTCGTCTACTCGACATATCTCGGCGGCGATGCCAATGATTATGCTTACGACATCGCGTTGGACGCGGACGGTAACGCCTATGTCATGGGCAGCACCGTGTCGTCCGACTTTCCAACCACGTCCGGCGCGTTTCAGGTTACAAACGCGAGCAGCAACGGGTCGGAAGACGGCTTCATCACCAAGTTGAACGCCACAGGATCGAGTATTCTGTATTCGACTTATCTTGGTGGCAGTGGTAGCGACAGTTGTCGTGCTATTGCGATCAACTCGCTTGGCGAGGCTTACGTCACAGGCGGAACGCAGTCAGTTGATTTCCCCACAACGACCGGGGCTTATCAAACAACGTCCGGCAGCCTGAACGGTAATTCCGATGCCTTTGTCACGAAGCTCAATGCGACGGGCACTGCTCTCGCCTTCTCTACTTTCATCGGCGGCAGCAGCGCCACCGGACAGGACCTCGCGCTTGATTCAAACGGAAACGTCTACTTCGTCGGGGACACCTACGCGGGCACGCTCGGCGGCGGTCAGACCATCTTTGCTTATCCCGTCACGCCGAACGCCTACCAGAGCGCTCCAGCCGCCGACGGATTCGAAGGCATCGTGTCGGAATTAAGCGCCGACGGTACGCAGTTGCTCTATTCGTCTTATCTCGGCGGGAGCATGGAGGAAAGCGCCATAGGTGTGGCGGTGGACGCCTCAGACAACGTGTATGTCGCAGGTTATACGGGGTCTGCTGATTTCCCCGTCACGTCGGGCTGCGCTCAGCCAGTCTTCGGCGGCCCCTACGACACTTTCATCTCGAAGTTTAATCTCTCTTCTCCGAGCGCGATCTCGCTCATCTATTCGACCTATCTCGGCGGCTCAAATCTGGAAGACCCATACGGCATCGTAGTTGACTCCACTGGCAATGCTTACGTGGCGGGCTACACCGCGTCGTATGACTTCCCCGTTACACAAACTTCCAGTCACGGCTGGCTGAGCGCCTTCGTGACGAAGCTCAACGCGGCAGGCTCACAATTTCTGGATTCCACGCGCTTCGGCGAAGTTTACACATACGGCTACGGTCTCGCGATTGACTCGGCGGGCAACGCTTACGTCGTCGGGGAAACCACTTCAGACAATTTTCCGACGACACCGGGTTCACTACAGACCACGTTCGGCGGCGGTAGTTCCGACGGCTTTGTCACTAAAGTGGATTTCGTCACGCGACATGCTGAGCTAGCCATCAATCTGTCCGCATCGCCGGAGACGGTGGCCCCCAACTCGTCGCTGACTTACAACATCGGCGTCTCAAATAACGGCCCGCACCAGGCCAACAGTGTTACCTTAACTGATGAGCTACCGGCTGGCGTCTCCTTCGTTTCGGCGTCTTCGACTCAAGGTTCCTGCACCGCTGCCGGCAGCACAGTCACTTGCGAATTGGGAGACCTTAATCAAAGCTCGAACGTGTCTATTACGATTATCGTCAACGTCACGGCGGCGTCGGGCACGACGCTTGTCAACAACGCCAGCGTCAGCAGCACAACTACTGATGCCAATACGCAGGACAACTCTGCGACCGTCAACACCGAGGTCTATACGTTCGCAGATATGTCTGTCTACGCGATGGCGGACCCCTACTACGTGCTCTCCGGCACAAATGTCACCTACACGGTAGATGTCACCAATAATGGTCCCAGCGCGGCCACATCCGTGACGCTCACCGGCACGCTGTCGCCCGACGTGGCGCTCAGCACCATCGTCAACAATTACGGCTCATGCACGAGCGCGCCCGAATCCGGCGGCGGCACTCACTTTGATTGCACGCTCGGCGATTTCGACCCCAGCGTCTCGAAGGCAATCACGTTCACAGGCAACGCGACCGGCGCGCCCTACACCCCGCTGCCGCTTGTTGCCACCGTCGGCAGCACCATGCCCGACCTTTACACTTCGAATAACAACGTCTACGTCGAGGCGTATATCTTCCCACCACCTGAACCGACGCCGACCCCGACACCATGCACGAACGTTGCAGCCGCGTCTTACGGAGCGACTGCGAGCGCGTCCAGCGAAGCTGGTGTTGGCTACCCGGCCAGCGGAGTCATTGACGGCAACCGCGCCGCCTCGAACTGGGGCAGCGCCACTGGCTGGAATGACTCTACGGCTGGTTCCTTCCCGGACAACGTCGTCATCAATCTGGGCGTCAGCCAAGCTCTCAGCGAGATTGATGTCTACTCGATTCAGGATAACTACGGGAGTCCGATTGAACCGACCGACACGATGACTTTCATTTACTACGGTCTGACGGACTTTCAGGTGCAAGTGCCTGACGGCGCGGGAGGCTGGGTGGATGTCCCCGGCGGTCATGTCACGGGCAATAACCTGGTCAAGCGGAAAGTTATCTTCGACTCACCGGTCGTGACTGACCAGATCAGGGTGTCGGTCAATAGCAGCGCCGACGGCGTCTACAGTCGCATCGCTGAAGTTGAGGCATTCAGTTGCAGCGCAGAGCCGGGGCCGACACCGACGCCGACGCCAACGCCGACACCTGCGCCCTGCACGACCAACGTCGCGGCAAGCTCTTACATAGCGACCGCTTCGGCCTCGTCAACCATCAGTTCCAACTATCCGGCATCGGGTGCGATTGACGGCAATCACGTCGGCAACGGCTGGGGCACGGGCGTTGGCTGGAACGACGCGACAGATGGTGTCTATCCTGACAGCCTGACCATCAATCTCAATATCAGTCAGGACCTCAGCGAAATAGATGTCTACAGTTTGCAGGACAACTACGGGAGTCCTGTCGAGCCGACCAACACGATGACCTTCACGCAATATGGTCTCGTAGATTTTCAGGTACAGATACCCGACGGACTTGGCGGTTGGGAGGATGTTCCCGGAGGCAACATCACGGGGAATAATCTGGTCAAGCGGAGAGTTATCTTTGACTCGCCGGTGACGACTGACCAGATTAGAATCCTCGTCAATAATAGTGCCGATGGCGTCTACACTCGTATCGTGGAGGTCGAGGCGTTTAGCTGCACCCCGCAGATGATGGCGAAGCCGACTCTACGGTCGGGGCTGTCGCGGGGCGGGGCTTCATGGTGGCAGCAACCTTTGCTGGTCTCGATGAAACGTCACTGATTCCAATAGCCGAAGGAATGGCATAGGCGGGTGACGGCCTGTGCTTAAAGCAACAGGAAGCCCGATGGATAACGGTATCCGTCGGGCTTCTTGCTGTGCATTTGCACGAAAAACCTTACTCTATTATCTGCGCGGGAATTTAATTTGTAACAAATTTAAAATTCACACGTTAAGTTAATTACCGCATTCGATTGCGGGAGTTCAATCTTTGATTAGAGGCGCATTTATTAGAGGAAGAATGATTATGCAAATTGAAACGAAACTACCGGGAAACCGGAAAAGAAATCACACCGGGGCATACTATCTGAGAGGATTTTTGAGTCTGCTCTCATTGCTCTTGTTGTCATCTATTGCATTCGGCCAGACTGGGCCGCCGTATGAAGCCCCGACCCGGCTGGTCATCAAATCCGAAGTGCTCGGCGAAGAAAGAGTTGTGCTGGTTCGCATGCCCTTCGGATATGAACGCAACGGCCAACGCTATCCCGTGCTCTACATGACCGACGGAGATGCGCACATCCAGCACACGGCCAGCACCGTCGAGTTTCTGGCACGCAACGGGCGCATGCCTGAGATGATTATTGTCGGCATCACAAACACAGACCGCGGACGTGATCTGACGCCCACGCGCGCCGCCGCCACGCGACCGGATGGCAAACCGCTATTCCCGACCAGCGGCGGAGCAGATAAATTCCTCAAGTTCATCGAGACGGAGTTGATGCCCGCAATTGAAGCAAAATACAGAGTGCAGCAATACAGGATGCTCGCCGGTCATTCTCTCGGCGGACTCTTCGCCATCCATGCGATGATGGCTCGCCCCGAGTTATTCAACTCTTACATCGCCGTCAGCCCATCTTTGCAATGGGACGATCAACTATTGGTCAAACGAGCGGAGCAGTTCTTTGCGAATCGGAAAGAGTTCAAGAAGACGCTCTTTTTTACACTCGGCAACGAGCAGGGCGGGATAGCCGCCGGGTTCAAAAGCTTTAAGGAACTGCTTGGGCGATATAAGCCGGAAGGTTTCGTGTGGGAGGCCGTACAACTGGAAGACGAAGATCACGGCTCGGTGGTGCTTCGCAGCCACTACCTGGGTATGCGGAAAGAGTTCGACGGCTGGCAGCTACCCCGCGAAGCCACAACGGGTCTGGTCGTCGGTGGCTTGAAGGGAGCAGACGATCACTACCGTAAGCTTTCACAGAAACTCGGCTATACGCTTCCAGTGCCGGAAGGATTGGTAAATGAGATCGGATACCGGCTGATGAATGCCGGAAAGATGGAAGAAGCCATCGCCGCGTTC
Source organism: uncultured Acidobacteriota bacterium (assembly GCA_963811065.1). Classification (GTDB taxonomy): domain Bacteria; phylum Acidobacteriota; class Blastocatellia; order Pyrinomonadales; family Pyrinomonadaceae; genus QHXM01. The sequence continues at coordinate 14,019 of CAWEPR010000003.1, read as the reverse complement.
AAGTCAAACGTCGAACGCTATCCTGCCTCAGCTAATGTCTATGACAGCCTCGCGGAGGCTTACGAGCGGAATGACCAACTCGATCTGGCAAAGCTGAACTACGAGAAGGCATACACAGTCGGTAAAGAGAGTGGAAGTTCTAATCTGGAGATTTTCAAAACCAACCTTGATAGAGTCAGCGAAAAGCTGAAACAAAAGGGTTCAGCGCTTCCAGCCCCGGCGGGGGCGATATAACAGTAGCCTAGAACGTCAGTTCTGAGTTAAGACGCAAGCATAACGTTTAAGCCCCGGCAGCGACGACATCATATGCCGCCCCTCCGGGGCTTAGATATTAATTCGGTGCTTGTTCCCATGACTCACGTCATGGGCTACTGCTATTCCGCCCCTGCCGGGGCTATGATTTGATGCAGTCTTTTCCGAGCTATCAGCGTTTGGCGCTGACACCGGAGACTCTGTATTTAGGAGCTAAGCTCATCCCGCACACCGGACACTCACCGGGATGAGGGTAAACGTCTGCATCACATTCAAAAGTACACGGAAGGCAGACGTAGCCATCCAGGGCCAACTGGCTTCGATTGACGCTTTGCGGTCTGGCATCCTGATTGGCAATCTGCCATGCCGTGCCGAAGATTAGCCGCGTGACTCTCGCCAGATGGTCATAGTCAACGGTGTTCGGCTCATCACTGGGCCGGTGATAATGCTCGGTCAATCCGGTCGAATAGTAGATGAACGGGATGAGCTGCGTTTGAAAATTCTGATGGTCGGAGCCGAAGGTTGAGGGGCCAGCGGTCAGTTCGAGTTTGATATTTGTCGCTTCGTTGACGCGTTTGTTGGCATCTATTATCTCCTGAGAAAGATTTTCCGCGCCGACAATGTAAATGTAGTTCCGGCTACTGGTCGGGTGCTTTGAATCAATCCCTCCGACTCCATCCATGTTGATGTCGGCCACAGTTTTCTCAAGCGGAATGAGAGGCTCTCGATGCGCGTAATAACCTGAGCCGAGTATTCCCTTCTCTTCACCCGAAAAGTTGATGAACAGAATGGAGCGGCGGGGGCCGAAGCCATCCCGCTTTGCTTTCATAAATGCCTGCGCCAATTCCAGAGAGGCCACGACACCCGACCCATCGTCGGCGGCTCCGTTGAAAATCTGATCTCCTTTGAGTGTCGGATCAACGCCGAGGTGGTCGTAGTGTGAGGAGATAACGACGACTTCATCTTTGAGTTTCGGGTCAGAGCCTTCGATGAAGGCCAGCACGTTCTCCGTCTCCAGCCCCTTGAACTGCTCGACAGTGGTATTAACCTGAACGCCTTTAACATCAAACACCGTCGGCTTGAGACTCTGATTAATCTGCCGTCTCAAATCTTCAATTTTCTGGCCGGAGGAAGCAAGGATTTGATCCGCCAGCTTGCTGGAAATAGCGTAAGTCGGCGGAAAAGGATTTTGGTTCAGCGACAAAGGGCCGACGCGTTGCGCGTTGAGAGAAGCCTCGGCGGCGTTGTGCGCGAATGTGCCCTGCATGCGCGGGCCAGCATATCTCACCGCGAGGATGCCTGCGGGACGACCGGCAGCCAGAAGCGCCTTTCGCTTCGGCATAAAACTCGCGCTCCATTTTGAGAGCTTACGCTCTGCTGCGGGGAATAAGCTGGTCGTGGCGTCCGCCAACGGCTCGTCCACCAGAATCATGACCCACTTACCGTCAATCGAAATCCCCTTTGCTGCGAGCGCGGTAAAATCGTTATAGCCAAGTTTGTCGTCAGCAATGCCATAGCCTGCAAAGACCACATCGCCGCTGGCCTTCACCGGGTTTCCCGTTAAGAAGTAAGACAAATCATCGTGCGACTCCGCCGAGAAGGTGCTTGAGGCCACACGGCTTCCATTGGCTAAGACTTCCAGATGTGTTTCTCTGGGCGTTCTCTTGTAGACGGTGAACGGCTGAAAGTAGGCTGAAGGGGAAAGAGGGTCAACCCCTTTGACGCTCCCTTTGGGCGTCAGCCCCAGCAGACGATACTGGGAAGCTAAGTATTGCGCGGCGAGTTTCTGCCCGCGCGTCGTGGTCTCGCGACCCTCAAATGAATCGGAGGCTAAAAAATAGAGGCGTGAAGCCAGCGCCTCGGGCGTTATCGTTTGCTGATAACGCCCTACCAGCGCTGGCTGGTTGAGGGCCGTCGGCGTGACATCCGGCAAGGACTTGCGTGCCGCAGGATGAACAGCAGCGCTCTGTGCAATGTTGAGCAGGATGGAGAAGAGTAGCAGCGCGAACGCCCCCATCATGATGATTCTCGGCGTACCTTTCGAGACGTTTTGCAGCTTCATATTCAACTCCTTTTTTTCGCTCCGCGCCGACTCTCGACCGAAGCGCCGCTACGTTTATCCGATGAACAAATGTGATTGCCTGACGCGCGTTTTTACTTGGCTGGCAGCCGCGAACTGCTGTTGTCGCGAGCAATCTGCACAGAGAGCGTAAAGCGATTCTGTTCTCCCGCCACAGGCTCGACGCGAGCAACGCCATTCCAGATCACGCCCTTCTCATCCGTGAAGCGCCACAAACTTTGCGTCGCACCCTTGTGCGCTCCCTTGTCCATGCGAACCCATTTGACGCCTGCCTCTCCGCCATACGTTTTATTATTCGCGATTGTGGTATTGACGCTGTCGAGGATGTCAGCCGCCGAAGACTCTGCCGCGACTGCCCACTTGTTCTCCCATTGATCTAAACTCCCGGCTCTACTGAGAGACTTCCAGCCTCCATCAATCACCTTCACGTCGTAGTTAAAGCGCATATACTTGTCTGCCAGAGCAGCCCGGACGTACTTCGATTCCGGGTCCCAGTTGTATTCCATCCCAAGCGCCGCCATTTGCGCCGTGCCCTTGCCATGAAGCCTTTCGATGACATGCAGTGCGCCGTCAATTCCAGACGAGAGGCCAGCGGCGGTAATAAACTTTCCGTTATCCACGAAACGCCTGTCGTCTACAACCTTCACCTTCGGTGCGGCTTCTCTGAGACGAGGAATCAAACCAGCCGTGGTGGTCGCTTCCATGCCGTCAAGCAAGCCCGCTTTGGCGAGGATAAAAGCTCCATTGCACACGGACAGGACTATCTCCGCACCTTGAGCCTTCTCCTGAACCCATTTCAGGACACTCGGATTATCCAACTGGCCTCTCACGTCGCCGCCGGGTATGACCAGCACATCCGGCTTCGGCGCATTTTCAAAGCTGAACTTAGGGTTGACGCTCATCCCCATCGAAGTAGTGATCGCGTTGGCTTTCTCTGACACTGTGTAGATATTGAAGGCTGCGGTGTCATCGTTGTAAACATGGCCGAAGGTTTCATACGGGCCGGTGTAGTCAATAATCTGCACGCCATCAAAGATCAGGATAGCCAGATTTCGCGTTGCAGATTTTTGCTTCTGCGGCGCTGCCTGTGCAGGTTTATTAGCTTGGGCGCAAGCCGTTTCGCTCAAGTTGACGTTGACTGCCAGGGCCAGCAAGGCCATCATCAAATAAACTCTCTTCATGATTTTCTCCTTACCGAAAGTTGCCTGTCACCGAGGTTGAGAAGTTACAGAACGCTTCGTTCGCAGGAAACATACGCCTGTTCACGGCTGGCAGATGCGTGTTTGCAGTGAAGTGCGGTTAGCTTGCTGTCAACGGCAGAAACAGTCGGTCTGGACGAGAAGAAATAGGCAGGATGAGCAGGATTATCAAGATCAACGAGAGTTCGAGATAAGCAGGGAACAGCATCGAGTCACAGCCCCGGAGGGGCAGCATATCAGTAGCCCAGAGCGTCAGCCCTGGGTAAAGATGTAACATAATATTCAAAGCCCCGGAGGGGCGATATATTATGCCGCCCCTCCGGGGCTTAAATATCTATCCGGTGCTTGTTCCCATGACTCACGTCATGGGCTACTGATACGCCGCCCCTGCCGGGGCTGGTTGATGCTGTTTCTCTTATCGTATCAATCTTTAATCATAGTCGTTCATAAGAAGTTGCTCCAGGCGCTCGCGGCGGCTTCGACTGAGTTTCAATTCCGTTCCATCCTTTAAGACGGCAACGTACTCTCCATTCGGATTCTGATGCAGTTCCTTGACTCGCTCAAGATTGACGATAGTGGAGCGGTGAATGCGTAGGAATGTTTTTGGGTCAAGCTTCTCTTCTAACTCGTTCAGACTGAGCCGAAGCAAATGAGACTTACCCGCGACGTGCAGCTTAATGTAATAGTCATCGGCAGCGATCCAGTCAACATCGGAAGTCTTGAGAAAGGTCACTCTTCCACCTGCTCTAATCATGAACCTCGTGAGAAAGTTCTTTCGTTTGACGGGTGATGCTTCACTTCCGGCGCGCTCACCGAGTAGAGCCAGCAGGCTTTGACTGAGGCTGTTAATCTCCCTCAATTCAACATTGGTTTTAGCTTGCTGTAATGACTCTTTGAATCTTTTATCGGTAAACGGCTTGAGCAGATAATCCAGAGCGTGCACGTCAAAAGCCTTCAGCGCATACTGGTCAAAGGCCGTGACAAAAATAATTACCGGGATTCGCTCATATTCAATCTTCGCCAGTGCTTCAAAGCCGTTCATGCCGGGCATCTGGATGTCCAGAAAGAGCAGGTCCGGGGACTGTTGACGGATGAAGTTCACGGCTTCAAGGCCATTACTGCATTCGCCAATGACCTCTATTTCCGGGTCAGCATTCAGAAGCTCCCTGATTGTTTGCCGTGCCAGAGGCTCGTCATCAACAATCAAGGTCTTAATCTTTTTTGTCTTCAAGCTCATTGCCCTGAAGCCAGATGATAGCTGTTGCGAAAAGGGATTGCGATGGCGGCTATCATGCCGCCGGTCGCGCCATTGCTGAGATCGAATCGGTGGTCTGTCCCATAGAGATGTTTCAGACGCTCGCTGGTGTTAGCCAGACCGATGCCGTCGCTCTCTTCCATCCTCCAGCCAGACTGTAGTCCCGGGCCATCATCGCAGACTCTGATAATCAACATGCCGTCATCGCGGTAGGTATTAATGATTATTGCCCCGGCAGAATCTTTTGGAGAGATGCCGTGCCGGATAGCATTTTCCACCAGCGGCTGCAAGATAAGATTCGGCACCAGTGCGTCGAGTGTCTCCGGCGCTATCTCCATTCGCACCGTTAATCTGTCGGAAAAGCGAACCTGCTGGATGTCCAGATAAAGCTCAATGAACTTCACTTCTTCCCTGAGCGGCACTTCCTGCTCATCCGCACTCTCAAGGGCATGACGCAGGAGATCACTAAGACCCACGATCATGTTAACGGCGGGCAGTTTCTCGTTAGTCCGAACAAGACCGGCGATAGTATGAAGCGTATTAAAGAGGAAATGTGGATGAAGCTGCATCTTGAGCGACTCCAGTTGTGCCTGGGCCAGTTGCGCCTTCAACTCGGCAGCCTGCGCCTCGCGCTCACGATATCTCTCGCGGTAATCAAAGGCGTAACCGACGCCGACGATGCCCCAGTACACCACAAAATCGAAGAGGAAAAAGTTTTTCAATTCTCCCTGATACTGGATTAAGAAAGGGTTGGTGTCGCTCCACACGTCGAATGGTCTGATGAGCATTCTCAGGGCAGTGGCGGCGGCGATATGAATGGCGGAAAAAAGAATGGCTGTGGAGAGGTGAACCAGTAAACCTCTCAACCACGTTGGTCCATCGCATGGGAATTTTCGTCCAAGACGGAGAACAAGAGGCGATAAACAGCCCCACACGTACCAGGCCATTAACTGCCAGAAAACAATGCGCCACCAGGAATGATGCATCCTCGGGTTGTGAAGCATCTCAAAATAGATTTGATTGGCATAGAGAAAGCTGAAAAACGTCCAGAATCCAAAGAGGATCGCCAACTTTATCCAATTGGCCTTGAACTCAAAGGGTTTATTAGCTTCAACGCTATAAGTTATCTGGACTGCATTTTTCATCTCTTTAACAACACACCAGTTTCAGCCGAGTTTGAAAATGGGAATCAGGATACGATAAATGGAAAGTCTCTGGTTACGACTATTCAGTGTAGAAGTTACGCAGTTGGGATGAGCGAGTAAAGCGGATTGGCGATGTAAACGCGCACCGCTTCTCTGATGATTGCCGTCTTCGCTTCATACCAACTGATGCCTTTGTGATAACAATGACTCTCCAGTCTGAGAAACGCTCGCAAACAAAGATTGATGTGGTTACGCCACGCGCGGCGAGAGCGAACCTGCGCACGTTCGATCAAACAAAACTGCTTCAACCCGCGATGGTAGTTCTCAATCGCCCACGAGTAGCCGGCAAAACGGACTCTTGCCAGTTCGCTCATCTCAAGATGGTTGGTCGCCCACCACGCAATGTCGCCGTCTGTGGCGACTATCTTGAAGACGCGGATCAGCCCAAACCCTTCAAGCCACACGATGCGCCCGCCATCACCTATCTCGACCGTGCTGACGGCGCGCAAGCCTTGTTTGTCGGGGTTAACTTTGCGATTACTCTTGAGTCTGGTCAGCCATACCCAGCCGAAAGAGCGAATCAATTTCAGGTTATCGAGGCCCGAATACCAGCTATCAAAGACCACACAAGCAGGCCGAAAGCCTCGCCCGCAAGCGGCTTTGACCATCGCAGAGAAGTGGTCGTTCTTGGTCAAAGAGTCCTTCTTTTTGTCAAAGATGCGATAGTCAACCGGCACATGACGGTCGCCATCACTCCAGAGCAGAGTAATCAGGTTGATGCCGCTCACCACCTGATGGTGTTTACCAGACCAGTGTCGCGTCACCAACTCCATCTTCTTCGCATAGGGCTTGTCCAAGGTCGAGTCGTCTATGACAAGGATGCCTTGGCTCAAGCTCACTTGGCTGCGAGCTTCCGTCCAGAGTGTCTCAGCGTCAGGCTCCAGTCGGTGCAGCAAGCGGGTGAAAGCGTCATGGGCTGGCGCTTGTTGCTCGCCGCCTTGTACTTTAGCCGCTTCGGTGGCGCTGACCGAGCGCGGCGTGGCAATCACAAAGTTAATGTAGTCATCGTCAGAGCACTTGGGCGGATTCATGCCCTTTTTCTACTACATTTTCTTTCAACTGCGTAACTTCTACAGTGAACAGTTGATTGAATGCTGCGAACGGCAGTTTTCTTGAGCCGAACTATAAAGCTCACCATTGACTTAGACCTCAAGCCCAATGGACCGCATCAATTCGAGAGCATTGCTTCTTTTCACCACGCCGGGGCGCAACTGATAGTCGAAAGTCATCTTCCCTTCTTCAAGATGGTCCTCGAAATGGCCGTTGTCAGCGAGCAGGGCAAGCTCTTCGGCAATGCGCGCCAGCGCCAGGTCGTGAGTCGTGACTAGTCCAATCGCTCCACGCTCGATGAGGCCGCGTACCACCGCTTCAGCCCCGATGCGGCGATCATGCGAGTTCGTTCCGTGGAGAATCTCGTCAAGCAGGAAGAGTACGGGGAGCGGCCCCTTAGTCAGCTCCACGATTTGGCGCAAGCGCGTGATCTCAGCGTAGAAGCGCGAGGCTCCGGCCTGGAGCGAATCCTGAATGTGAATCGAAGCCCCCACCTGAAGCGGCGAGAGGCGCAACCGCCGCGCGCGGACGGGTGCGCCTGCAAGCGCCAGTACTGTGTTAATGCCCACCGTGCGGAGCAGCGTACTCTTGCCCGACATGTTCGAGCCGCTCACGATCAGTACTCTCAGTTCATCCGACAGGCGCAGGTCTGTGCGCACGTTGCGCGATTCAGGGATCAACGGATGGCCCAGCCCTTCGCCCTCAAAGCGCGCTCCTCCACCATCTACGACTTCGGGGAAAGGATCCTGCGGATGCTCGTAGGAATAGCTGGCCAGCGAGCTGAGAGCCTCAAACTCGCCCACCGCAGCCAGCCAACGAGCCACGACAGGGCCTGAGCTTTGTCGCCATCTTTCAATGGCGATGGCGAGCTGGAGCGGCCAGAGCAAGATAGCGGACAGGGGCGCGAAGATCATATTGCGTCTGGCGTCGAGCAGATCAATCAAGCGGTTGAGTCTGGCTATCTGTTGTGATGGAGCGAGGCCCTCGACATCGAGCGCCGAGCGCACCTCAACCAAACGTGGACTTGAGAATCGCTCACGCTCAAGTCGGCTCAGCACCTCGGAAAGCAGCGTCAGGTCGCGCCCCGGCCCGTCTACGGCGCTGATGACACGATTGACCTCAGCTTGCAGGCGGAAGGCGAAGATTCTTCCAAGAATGAATGCAATGAGAAATGGAATCCACCCGAAGCCAGCAATCCAGAGGATGAGAGCTAACACCGCGAGCAGCGCCAGCACTATGGCGATTATGCGCGTGGAGCGCGAGATGCGCCACGGTGGAGCGGCAGCCCAAGCTGAGAGTCCTTGCGCGTCTTCGCCAGAGCGGACACCTTCGCCAAGCAGTGCCAGGTCTTCGCGCAGGTCAAGCAGAGGACGAAGCTCTGTAACTGCTGCTTGGCGTGCGCGCACCATCTCAGGCGCTGCTGGCTCAAGCAGCCAGTTAGCAAGTGTCTCTTCGCCAACGCGGGTGCGGGCAGTCGAAAGTAGTTCGAAGAGTGAGCCGTGGCCGAAAAGGTCAAGGTCTTCGGCATAAGGGTGCGAAGGCTTGATGAAGCGATGGCCCGTCTCTCCTGTTCCCGCCCAACGATCATCGAGCCTGGCCAGCCCTTGATCGTAAAGTGCGGCGGCACGCTCCGAGCGACGCCGCGCTTGAGTAATACGCGCCTGCACGTCAGCCAGTGCGAGGAAGAGTGCCGAGGGAGGAAGCACCCACCACCAACTGACCAGCCTATTGAAGGCGAGCCAGGCCAGAACCAGCGCGGCAGCCAACAACGCAAGGCGCACGATTCCAACCTTGCGAAAGCGCTCTAATTGTCGCGTCGCTTCCGCGCGGCGCTCTGTAGCCCGACGTGTGTATTCAATCCGCGGCTCCGCCGTTTGAGTTGCTGTTAATTCGTTTAAGAGATTATCTTCTGCGTCATTCATCCTTGCAGCTTAAACCAACTATGTAAATTTCGTTGCAAATGCTAGGCGAGAGTTGGGGGAGTGAGCCTGTTTCGAGCACGCGTTATGTAACCTGTCAATAATCAGCAGCCAGTCTGCGTAGGATGATATGACAAAGTTACGCGCCGCAGCACTTCTTGTACTTCTTGCCGGACCCGCAGGGACACGGCTCGTTGCGTCCGATCTTCTGAGAGGTCGCCGGGATTGCCCCGCCAGAGACAAACCGCCACTCATTGCCTTCTCGCTCGAAGAGCGAGCGCTCACGGTGAAAGATAGAGACGCCATCTTTGTCCTCGTAGCGTGCTTCGAAGTTAACGTGCGCGCGGTCGGGCAGGGAGGAATCAACGCTGAGGATGGTGAGACCAAGCCAGCGCGAATCTCTCGACCAACGCTCGGCTCCTTCAGGGTCGAACTGTTTACGACTCTTCGAGTGTGTGCTCTTTTCCAGAAAATCTATGGCACCTGTGGCGTAGGCGCTGTAGCGCGCTCTCATGAGGCGTTCAGCAGTCGAGGCCGTTTCACTTCCCTCGATGATGGGCGCGCAGCAGCGTGTAAACTCTCCACCACCGCATGGGCATAACTGAGGATCACTTAGCAAATCGTTTCACCTTATTTGCACTATTCGGACTTAGCACTCGATGTCATTTCAGCATCCAGAGCAGAGAGCGCCCGCTCAAGCATGGCACGGTGCGCCGGGTTGGTCGCACGTTCGAGTTGCTCTTCAATGCGTGCTCTGGAGAGCCTCACAGACTCATCTTTAGCTTTGCGCTCACGCTCTTCCTGGGAAGAGGTATCCTTCCTCGCCCGTCGAGCTTCTGCCGCCTCCTGCTGTCTCTCCAGCGCTTCTTCCATGCTTCCGGCGAGTGCATCCCCATCCCAACCTGCCATAATAATGGATCCTTCCTAGAAATTTCCTGAACTTGTTAAGGGCACACAGCTGAAACCTTTTTGGTATGTCCAACTACCTGCCTTTACTGCGAATTCTCTAACTACCCACACAAAAAAGTTTCTGTGTCTCACAGAATAGGATACTTCCCAACAAACGTCACTATTGTTTCATAGGAATTAAGGGCCAGGGCGGCTTAAGGATGAAAATGTCGTAAGTTAAAGGGTGCGTTATAGACCCTTGCTCGCCCTTTCAACTTGCTAAAGTCTCTGAAAAATAAAGCTCGGACGCGGTTTGCTGTTAGACGTAGCAATCTACTCTGCTTCCATCGCGCGTATATTGTTGTAGTACAATAAAGCTCAAATCTCTTGAAGGGTAATGTGTATGTCATCTTTTTCTTTGCGACCTCTCGCCGTCTTTCTCATTAGCGCTTCGCTGGCTTGCACGGCTGCGACCGCTACTCCTGCTGGAATCCCTGACCCGACTCTGGACGCGCCCCTGGCAACTACCAAAGGCGAGCAAACAGCCGTTTTAGCTGGAGGCTGCTTCTGGGGCATTGAAGCCGTGTTCGAACATGTCAAAGGAGTCATAAGTGTGACCTCTGGTTATTCAGGGGGCGAGGCGAAGACGGCTCGTTACGAGATGGTTAGCAGTGGCCAGACCGGACATGCAGAAGCTGTTCAGATCACTTATGATCCGTCTAAAATTTCATACGGCCAGCTTCTCAAGGTGTTCTTTTCAGTAGCGCATGACCCCACAGAACTTAACCGGCAAGGGCCTGATACTGGCACTCAGTATCGCTCGGCTATCTTTTATACGAACGAAGAGCAAAAGCGAATTGCCGAAGCCTACGTTGTCCAACTCAATCAAGTTAAGGTCTTTGAGGGGCCAATAGTCACCCAGATTGTCCAATTAAATTCTTATTACAAAGCTGAGGCTTATCATCAGGATTATGCTGTTCGTCATCCCAATGACCGCTACATCGTGATTAATGATCTCCCGAAGGTCGCAAACCTTCGCAAGCAACTACCCGAGTTATATATCGCAAAGTAGTTGATGGCAGGCAGCGCTGGCTTGCAGGAGATTTGGGCATTATCGCAGCACATCAATACACGTGCTGGCGAAGCACAATAGATTCATACTCTGGCATCAAACGGCTAACTCGCTAAGAAACGGGGCAGTTTTAGCACCATCTGTTTAACTCCGACGCTGTTTATGAGAACTCTAGAATTATTATAACGGTTAAGCCGATGGCCGAGCATCAGGATCAAAGGCATACGCCGCTAAAATAAAGCACGACGGGAGAGCTTCAAAGAGGTATCTCGGTTCAGATCCCAGGGCACTAACAAGGGGCAGGACAAGACGGCCTATGATTAGTGCCAGTGGCAGCAGAACTATAAAATTTCTCCGCCTCAGACCTCTCATTGCACCGATCATCAAACACCCGATCAGCGTGAACCAATATAGATAAACCAATATTTTCCAAAGTCCGTCCGACACGGACGAGGGTACCCGCAGGACTGTCATCAACATGCGGCGAACCGGGACAAAGACTCTCGTTCGTACCGGCCTCTCAACGTTCGCCTTCGCTGCTAAAGCAAAAAATTCTTCTGATGGCTGGCCGTTGAGTGAGAGTTGAGCTTGCGCCTGGCGGATCGCTCGTTCGGCACGTTCGCGCTCGTCGTCTGGAATCTTTGAGGCTGAAAATTCTTCGATCTTAATCGGGTTCCACCAGTAAAGGTGTAGGAGTTGAGGATCATCCAGCCAGGTACTCAACCATCGCGGATATGCTTCTCTGCTCTGCGCGGCGATGTTGCCAAAGGGGCTCACGTCGCCGGTCAGTCGGTAGTTCCTGAGCGTCCACGGAAACAATACAGCAAGACACACCGCGCCGGTTATGCAGGCTCGTCCGACAACGCCCCACAAGCGCTGCCGACGGGAAATAGCGAGAGACTCTGACGCCCTGTGAACAGAAACCGCTGCGATAGAGGCGAGCAATAAGGCGGGCAGTAAATCAGGGCGGACTAATAAGCCAACGCCAGAGGTAAGACCGGCTGCGAACCACCATCCAAGACTCTTGTCCGTGACAGTTCGTGCCAGTAAATACAAGGTTAGGGTAAGCAGAAATGTGGCTAGAACCTCAGTATAGATTTGTGTGCTGAAGAGCGGGAGAAAAGGGCACAAGGCTCCGAATAATAATGCTGCCCATCGCGCTTGCCTGGACAGACCCCAGCGTCTACAAATGCTATAGACCAGGAACAGCGTCACCATTTCCAAAGCTATTTGGAGGATTACTACCGCCCTCAAACTCCCGCTGGTGAGACTATAGATGGAGGCGACAAACAGAGGATAGCCGGGCGGATCAGATGTGTCGGTGATATACGGTGGCCCAATGGATTTAGAGAAACCTCTCCCGGCAACCAGGTTGCGGGCTGCCGGATCGTAGCGCTCGGCGGCATCGCCAGCTAAGCGGACGGGCAAAATGACTAAAGAGATTCGTGCCAGCACCGCGAGCGCCAGGATAGCTAAACATATGTATTGAACTCTGCGCTCCCTCGCTGTCGGGCTCATTTTAAGGCTCTGCGGCATCTTGATCATTGCAGGTCAATGTCTGCTCTCGGGATTATGATGACACCGCCTCTATTTAATTTGAGCAACTCGACGCGGAGCTCAGGACATGGGTCGCCTTAAAAGAATAGTCTCTTTAGTTTGCCTGACCACCTCGCGATTTTATACCACAGGCGCTTTGCAGCACTCTGCCTCGGGTGTTCGTACCAATACGTTATCTCTCCAAGGGTGAGGCTTTCCTTCAGCAGATCATTCTCAAAGAAAATGTGTGTTGTGCCATAATTAGAACCATACACGACATCACCTTTCTCGTCCTCAGATTTGGGCGGGCCGAGTAAGTCTATGAGTTGTTGTTTGGTTATTGGCTGAGGCTCCTTTTTTTCCTCTGCGGAAGGAGCTGGGCCAACTCGTAGAAGCTCATTCATGACAATATTGAGATCTGCCAATGTGCGCTCATTCGGCTTAGTCCTTAACCTCTCGGCGGCAGCCAGAGCTTCGCCCGACAAGATATAGCTTTTCTCCTGAGGCGAAGCCGGTGGTGAAGTTGTGGCTTGTCCAATGAGATTGGACGAGAGTACCAGAAATATAATAACGCCTAAGGAAATGATTTTATTTATTCGATTCATATATCGCCCAAGAGGCGGCTCAGGTCGCGATAGAGTCGTCGCAGAGCATCGCAACTGAGACTAGAATTTTATATATCCCCAACTACCTAAATATTTAAGAGCAAAATCCTTTTCCCATTGCTTGTCTGACTGAAGCATTGATCTGAAAAGGCCCAACGCTCTTTTCTCATCAATTTTGTGCAGATAATAAGAGGCCCAGTTCATGGTGGTCTCGTCTCCCCCTCTGAGCATTTGCAACAATCGCTGGTAGGTTCTTTCCCCGTCCACCTCAACCCTGAACTTCTTCGTAACCTTCTGCCGGTAATCGAACCAGACCGTCAAGGTGTAAACGCCCGGTGCGCCTCCCTTCTCAGCACTAAAATTCTTAAAGAGATCATCCCATTTCATGCCCGTGCTTTGGCCTGTGCGCAGAGTTACGTCCGGCTTCTTGACAAGCGGTAGACTAATTATTGCCAGCCCGCCATAATTTATACCTTCTTCCGGCATGTTGATAACTACGCCGTGACTCCCGTCGAACTTAAACTCTCGCTCCTCCGTCTTTTCATCATTGAAAGGCCCTTTCAATTGCAGTCTGATTTTTGACATCAGGATGTCTTTAACTGTTATTCTTTTAGGCCCAATGTTAGTCAGCGAGAAGACCACAGACACCTTGTCGGCAAGATAATATCGTTTCTCCAATTTCACGTCGTAGCGAATATCCTGTGCCGCTGCTTCACTCGAAGCAAGGAATAGACAGCTCGAAAGGATAGCGATGATAATTGCGGAACTGCGAAGTGTTTGTAGACCTATGGAATAATGCAAATTCATGTAATCTCTAACCCGCTGCAAATCAGGGGTAGCAATCTAACCTTCCATAATTTTCATTCTCAGGGCGATCGCCACCGGACAATCGCCTTTCATTACAATCGGCGACTGCGGAGCTGGCGATCCTGCCAGTATTGCCACCTAACCTCTTACC